>NZ_JAPDPD010000017.1 GCF_026283965.1 Dyella subtropica | reverse complement strand
GGGTCACTTCTCTTTGTTTGGTCACGCCTGAGCAGGAGCGATGGCGAACAGCGCAGCTGGCCCGAAGGGCGGAGGGCATGGATGCCCGGAGTCAAGAGAAGTAACCAAGAGAAAGACCACCCCTCTTCCGCGCTCTACGGGCTTCGCCCTTCGAGTCCGTGAGGTCTGGCCGGGCTTTTCGACACGACGTTTGGTGTCCTGTCGGGAGGCATGGGCATCCGTGCCCATGCCCCTGCGGGCCTGATCGTCCAGCTCTCACCGCTCCACAGGGGCCCCCAAGATCAAAAGCAAACCCTCGCTCATCTGGAGGTGGTCATATCCACATGGGTCGGAAAAGGGGCGCCACATAGACGTGAGATGTGCACAAGAGACAGACGGAAGTGGTGGCGCTTTACAACCCGAAAAACGCTTCCGCCGTCGCCGTGCTGTTCGCCGCCGTGACTTCCACCGGCTCACCACGATCGCGCGCCACTTCATGGCATATATGCCGCAGATACATCGGCTCATTGCGCCGATGGCTGGGCTGCGGCTTTACCGTGCGTGGCAGCAGATAGGGCGCATCGGTTTCGATCAGCAGGCGGTTGGCGGGAATTTCGCGCACCAATTCGCGCAGGTGGGTGCCGCGGCGTTCGTCGCAGATCCAGCCGGTGATGCCGATGTGGCAGTCGAGGGCGAGGTAGTCGCGCAGGGCGTCGCCGGTGTCGGTGAAGCAATGCACGACGGCGGCTGGCACTTTGTCGCGGTAGCGGCGCAGCAGGGCGATGAAATCCGGGTGGGCGTCGCGCTGGTGCAGGAATAGCGGCTTTTGCACATCCGCGGCGATTTGTAGCTGGCGTTCGAATACGGCGAGCTGTACGTCGCGTGGGGAGTAGTTGCGGTTGTAGTCGAGGCCGGTTTCGCCGACGGCGCGCACTTCCGGTTGCCTGGCCAGTTCGCGCAGCAGGGAGTCGGTGGCGTCGTCGTAGTCGATGGCGTGGTGCGGGTGCACGCCGGCGGTGGCGTAGAGTTCGCCGGGGTGGCGGCGGGCCAGGTCCAGCGCATGGGTGCTGCCGTCACGGGAGGCGCCGGTCACGATCATGCGGGTCACGCCATGGTCGCGCGCCCGTTGCATCACGGCGTCGAAGTCGTGATGGAACGATTCGTGGGTGAGGTTGGCGCCGATGTCGAGCAGTTGCATAGTCCCGCCAGTGAGCAAAGCGGTGATTGTCTCAGAGGCGGAGGGTCGATCAAGCCAGAGCGCCTTCTGGACCCAAGGACATGCCCTGCTTCCATGATTTTGCGAACCGCGTCGTATTTGCCTGCGGGGATGGATGGCTAGCGTCGACTTGGGTGCCATTATCCTCGCCGTTACGGCATGGAGCCCTGGAAAGACTTTGAGTGGGCGCCTCCATGTCGGCGCAACTTCACACGTTGGTAAAGCATCGTTTGGCAGGATGTCCAGGATCACTACATCCGTGGTCCAGTCTCGCAACCGTATCGGCGGATGTGCTACCAATGTGGGCTGCCGCGCCCTCCAAAGGCGGTGCCTTGTGTGCCGTGGGCGCGAATACGGACTTTTGAAGTGCGGGGTGAGGATATGTCGGCAGTGGCCAGGCCGGCGACCGGCGAGGCAGGGATAGCAGGGCAGGGCCGCGAAGTCGCGGTCTGCGATCTGCTGGTTGCACGCGGGCGCCTGAAAGACAGTGACCTGTTGCGTGCGCGGCGCCTGCATGAGGAGTCGCCCGAAGGCACGCTGACGGCGCTGATGGCGCGCCTTGGCCTGGTCTCCGAACGCGATCTGGCCGAAGCCTGGTCCGAATTGCTGCACAAACCCTTGTTGGCGGCGCGCGAAGCGCCGGAGTTGCCGCCCGCCGAGTTGGATCTATCGGTGCGCTTCCTCAAGCTGCATCACGTGGTGCCGGTACGCGACGGCGAAGATGGCGTGGGGTTGTTGGTGGCCGATCCGGCCGACCCGTATCCATTGCAGGCGGTGGAACTGGCCGCCGGCCGTCCGGTGACGCTGCATATCGGCCTGCGCTCGGAAATCGACGACCTGATCGAGCGCTATTACGGCTCCGGCCGCTCCGCCATGGGCACCATCGTCGAGAACCTCGACGGCAGTGCGGCGGTGGAAGACGACGTAGAGCATCTGCGCGACCTCGCTTCCGAGGCGCCGGTGATTCGTCTGGTGAACCTGATTCTGCAGCGCGCAGTGGAACAACGCGCGTCGGACGTGCATATCGAGCCGTTCGAGAACCGCCTGAAGGTGCGCTACCGCATTGACGGCGTGCTGCACGAGGTGGAAGCGCCCCCGTCCAGTTCTACCGCGGCCGTGATTTCGCGCGTGAAGATCATGGCCAAGCTCAACATTGCCGAGCGCCGCCTGCCGCAGGACGGCCGCATCCAGTTGCGCGTGCAAGGCAAGGAGTTGGATCTGCGCGTCTCCACCGTGCCGACCAGCTTCGGCGAGTCGGTGGTGATGCGTATCCTTGACCGCGAATCGATCGTGTTCGATTTCGCCTCGCTCGGCTTTACCGACAACTTCCAGCAACGTTTCGTGGATGTACTGGAACGCCCCCACGGCATTCTGCTGGTGACGGGCCCCACCGGCTCGGGCAAAACCACCACGCTGTACACCGCGTTGTCGCAGATCAACACGCCTGACGTGAAGATCATCACCGTCGAGGATCCGGTCGAATACCAGATCGAAGGCATCAACCAGATCCAGGTGAAGCCGCAGATCGGCTTGGATTTTGCCGGTGCGCTGCGCTCCATCGTGCGCCAGGATCCGGACGTGATCATGATCGGCGAAATGCGCGATCTGGAAACCTGCCGCATCGCGATCCAATCCGCGCTCACCGGTCACTTGGTGTTGTCCACGCTGCATACCAACAGCGCGGCCGGCGGCATTACCCGCCTGCTCGACATGGGCGTGGAGGATTACCTGCTCGGCTCCACCGTCAACGGCATCCTGGCTCAGCGCCTGGTGCGCCGCCTCGATCCGGAAACGGCGACGCCGTATGAGGCGCTGCCTGAAGTGATCGAGCAGTTCGAACTGCACAAATACACCGACGAGCGCCCGATCCGTCTGTGGAAGCCCGGCAGCAGCACCGCCAACCCCACCGGCTACCGCGGGCGCCGCGCCATCATGGAATTCCTGGTGATGACCGACCCGCTGCGCCGCCTGGTGATGCAGCGCGCCGATGCCGGCGAGATCGAGCGCCTGGCGCGTGCTGAAGGCATGCGCACCATGTATGAAGACGGTATCGCCAAGGCCGTGGCGGGCATCACCACGATCGAGGAGGTGTTGCGTGTCACGCAGGAGGGCTAGGAGTGAGTGGAGAGGAGTGAGAAGTGAGAGTCGCTCCGACACGACGTGTACTGAACGTGCAGCCGTTTGTTGGCGCAGCGCTGCGCGCTGGCAACTCTCACTCCTTACTCCTCTCCACTCACTCCTCGCCTTATGAGCCAATTCCACTACCGTGCCGTCAGCGACGCCGGCGAGATGCTTCAGGGCGAAATGGAAGCCGCCAGCGTCGATGAAGTGATCGCCCGCCTGCAGGACCAGGGTCACACCCCGCTGGAAGCCAAGCCGGCGAACGAGGCCGGCAGCGCCAGCGGGCTGGCCGCCTTGTTCAAACGCGGCCCGTTCACCGGCGACCAACTGGCGCAGTTCACTCATCAGCTGGCGACCCTGCTCGGTGCGGGTCAGCCGCTGGATCGCGCGCTCGGCATTTTGATGGACCTGCCGGAAGGCGAGCGCGCGAAGAAATTGATCGAGCGCGTGCGCGATCGCGTGCGCGGTGGTACCCCGCTGTCGCAGGCCTTGGACGAAGAGCACGGCGTCTTCCCCAAGCTCTACATCAGCCTGGTGCGCGCGGGCGAGGCGGGCGGCTCGCTGGAAGACACCTTGCGTCGCCTGGCCGAGTACCTGGAACGCAGCCAGCAGCTGCGCGGCAGCATCATCAATGCGCTGATCTATCCGGCCTTTCTGTTGGTGGGCGTGCTCGGTTCGCTGGTGCTGCTGCTGGCCTACGTCGTGCCGCAGTTTGTGCCGATCTTCGAAGACATGCAGGTGCCGATTCCGTGGATCACCCAGGTCGTGCTGGCGTTGGGCAACCTGCTGCAATCCTGGTGGTGGCTAATCCTGATGGTGCTGGTCGGCGGCCTCCTGTTCTGGCGCGCCCGGTTGCGCGAACCCGCCGCACGGCTCGCCTGGCATGCGCGCCTGCTGCAGATGCGTCTGGTGGGCCCGTTATTGCTGAAGGTCGAGACTGCACGCATCGCCCGCACGCTTGGCACCCTGCTCAAGAACGGTGTGCCGCTGCTGTCGGCGCTCACCATCGCGCGCCAGGTCACCTCCAATCGCGCGCTGGACGAAGCCCTGACCCAGGCGGCGGAACAAGTGAAGGGTGGTTCGGGTCTGAGTCTTGCGCTGTCTCAATCGCAGCGCTTCCCGCGACTGGCCCTGCAGATGGTGCAAGTGGGCGAGGAGGCCGGACAGCTGGACACCATGCTGTTGAAAGTGGCGGACACCTTCGAGTTGGAGAGCAAGCGCGCCATCGACCGCCTGCTCGCGGCGCTGGTGCCGGCGCTGACCATCGTGATGACCGTGCTGGTGGCCATCATCATGGCCGCGATCCTGCTGCCGCTGCTCAGCTTGACCAGCAATATTCAGTGACACCGTGGCCTGCCACAGACTTTCCATCCTGCCGATGACAAGAGGTTTCAACATGCAATACAGGCAATTCAAAGGCACCCGCGCCACCCGCGGCTTCACCCTGCTGGAAATGCTGGCGGTGATCGTGCTGATCGGCATCATCGGCGCGGTGGTGGTCACCCAGGTCGGTAAGAACGTGGATAAGGGCAAGTACGGCGCCGGCAAGGCGCAGCTCACCACGCTCAGCCAGAAGATCGAGAACTACGCGCTGGACAACGGCACCCCGCCGGCCCAGCTCAACGACCTGCTGGTCAAGCCGGCCAATGCGCGCAACTGGCAGGGGCCGTACGCCAAGGAGTCCGAACTGAAGGATCCGTGGGGCCATGCGTTTGGCTATAAGTATCCAGGTGACCATGGCAACTTCGACCTGATCTTCTATGGTCAGGACGGCCAGCCCGGCGGCGAGGGTTACAACGCCGATGTGGGCAATTGGCAGTAACGGTCGCTCATGCGCCGCCTGCACTCACCACCCCTCACGCCCTCTCCCCTGCTCGCAGGGGAGGGTTGGGGAGGGGTGAGCCCTTGCGGTGAGGCTCCATCTTCTCGCGCTTCTTCGCGCGTTGCCCGAGTGCCGCAGCGCGCCCGCGGCTTCACCCTGCTCGAAATGCTCGCGGTCATCCTGCTGATCGGCATCGCCGCGGCAGCCGTTTCGGTATCGGTGTCGCAAGGGCTGGCCAGCGCACGAGTCAACGCCGCCAGCGGCGAGCTGGCCGCCGCGCTGCGCGCCACGCGGGCGCAGGCGATCGTGCGCGGCCAGGAACAAGTCTTCGACGTGGACACGCTCAAGGGCACTTACCGCGGCAGCGACCAGCGCGACGTGCGCTTGCCGCAGGGCATGAAGCTGGGCATCACTAGCGCCAAGGAAGACCAGCCCAATGCGACCACTGGGCGCATCCGCTTCTTCCCGGATGGCAGCTCCACCGGTGGTCACATCACGCTGCAGCGCGAACGGCGGCAGTGGCACGTGAATGTGTCGTGGTTGACCGGCGCGGTGAGTGTGGTGGCGTCGTGAGCGAGACGCGTTCGATGCGGCGCCGCGCGCGTGCCAACGGCTTCAGCCTGCTCGAAGTCATCGCTGCGATTCTGTTGCTGGCGATCGCTTTCACTGCCTTGATGCAAGTAGCGGGCGGTTCGATCGGCCTTACCAATAACGCTGCGGATTACAGTCGTGCCGCCCTGTGGGCGCGCAGTCTGCTGGATACGGCGGACGTCGGGGCGCCACTGCGTCCGGGGCATACCGAGGGACGTTTCGACTCGCAATATCGCTGGCGCCTTACCGTCACACCGTGGCGTCCGGCCGATGCGGATACGGCGCCCACGCCGCAGCAAGCCATGCCCCCGCAGGCCACGCCGCAGCAAATGGTTAAACTCGATCTCGACGTGCTGTGGGGCACGGGCCGGAGCGAGCGCGCGGCGCATTTCAGCACCTTGCGGTTGATCGGACCGGACAACAGTCATCCGCCGATGGGGGAGCCATGACGTCGGCAGCACGAGCCAAGGGCTTCAGCCTGCTCGAAGTGCTGGGCGCGCTGGCGCTGTTGGCGCTGCTGCTGCTGGGTGTCTACTCGGGTGTGCGCACGGCAACCAAGAGCGTCCGCTCCGGCACGGCCGCTATCGAGCAGCTCGATCGGTTGCGCTCCACCCAACGGTTCATGCGGCAGGAATTGGCGCAGATTCAGGCGGTGCCCATGGGGCGCGACAGCAACGGCGATAACCTGTATTTCAGCGGCGATGCGCAGACCATGCGCTTCGTCGCGCCGCTGCCGGGCTACCTCGGCAAGCTGGGGCCGCAGCTACAGGAATGGAAGCTGGTCTCCAACGGCAAGGGCGGTTCGCGGCTGGAAGCCAGTTTCGCCTTGTTGCCGCCGGACGGCAGTCCACCGCACCCCTTGGGCGAGCCGGAAGTGTTGCTCGACAATGTGCGCGAGGGTCACTTCAGCTACCGCACCCCGGATACGCAGGAGCAACTGGGCACCTGGCAAGCCAAGTGGGAAGACGAACGCCTGCTGCCGCGCATCGTGCGCGTCGAATTGAAGCTGGACAGCCGGCACGAGTGGCCGCGCCTGGATGCGCCGCTGCGCATCGATCCCACCGCCGCCCTGGGCCAGCAGATGAATCTGCTGCGGGGCATTCGCCGGCCGGGAGCGCGATGAAACGCCGCCCGTCGCCATGCGTCGGCAGGTACCAGCGCGGTGTGGCGCTGCTGGTGGTGCTGTGGGCCTGCACGCTGCTGGCGATCCTGCTCGGCAGCTACGCCATGCTCGCGCGCACCGAGGGTATGCAGGCGCGCTATCAGTTCGCCCAGGTGCGCGCGCACTACGCTGCCGAGGCCGGTTTGATGCGCGCCATCTATGCCTTGCAGAATCCTTCGCCGCAAACACGCTGGATCCCGGACGGGCGCGATTACCCCTTCCAGTACGATGACGCCAAGTTGAAGATCCAGGTGATCGACGAGAGCGGCAAGGTCGACATCAATGCGGCTTCGCCCGATGTATTGCAGGGGCTGTTCCGCGCGGCCGGCATGAACGACGCGGCGGCCATGGAAATGAGCAAGCAAGTGGTCAACTGGCGCGCCTTTGGGCGCGGTCCCGACGACCTGAATCGGTTCGCAGCGGCATACACGGCGGCCGGACGGGACTATGCTCCGCGCCATGCCCCGTTCGCCAGCATCGAGGAACTTCAAATGGTGCTGGGCATGGAGCCGGCCATCTATCGCAAGATCGCTTCGCAGGTCACGCTATGGTCTGGGCGCAACGCGCCGGATCCGACCTTCGCGCCACCCCTGGCGTTGCAGGCGATTCCCGGCATGACCCCACAGCAGGCAAATGCGCTGTGGGCCGCAAGACAACAAGGACAAGGGCCGGCAGGCCTAGGCGGGAGTCAAGGAGTGACGCATAGTATTCGTTCGGAGGCGACATTGCCGGATGGCACCCGCGCAGTCTTGCGTGCCACGGTGCGGTTGCAAGGGGCCATAGCGGGGGGGCAGCCCTATGCTGTGCTTCGCTGGCAGGAGGGGGACGGGGAGTGACCATGACGAGCTCGCTGCAACCTCAGCTCGACCGCGTACGCCGCGCATGGCGCGCGTCGCCGTTGCCGCGATTCTTTGCCTGGTGGGGCGGTGAACTGGCCTTCCTGCTGCCCGCCCGCTGGCGCGCGCTGCTGGGCGGAGGTGCCGCCTGGCATCTGCTGGAGCGGGCAGGCGACGACTGGCGGCTGCGTCGGGCCGGTCACGATGAAGCGCTGGCGCAATGGAGCGACGGTCTCGATGCCGACGCACAGCAAGTAGCGCTGGCCGACGGCCTGCGCGGCGTGGATCGCGAAGACCTGCGCTTGGCCTTGTGCCTGCCTGCCACGACGGTGCTGCGGCGTCCGTTGATGTTGCCGTCTGCCGCGCGTGACACGCTGCAGCAGGTCGGCGCATTCGAGATGGACCGGCAAACGCCGTTTCGCGCCGAGCAGGTGCGCTATGACATTCGCGAACTCGACACCCCAGCCCCGGCCGGCCGTCTTGCCGCCGAACTGGTGGCGGTGCCGCGCGTCACGCTCGACCCTTTGCTGGCGCGCTTGAGCCAAGTCGGCATCGCCGTTGATGCGGTGGACCTGGCCACCGGCAACGGCCGTCTCGGCGTCAACCTGCTGCCTGCCGAACTGGCGCCGCGACGCACGCGTCCGCGGCAGCGGCTGAACCTGGCTCTGATGGCCGTCAGCGTGATGCTGCTGGCGCTGGTGCTGGGCGAGTGGTTGCATAACCGCCAGAGCGTGTTGACCCAGATGCAGGCGCAGGTCGAGACCATGCGTGGCGAGGCGCAGCAGGTCGGTACGCTGCGACAGCAATTGCAGGACAACGCCGGCGCCGCGGGCTTCCTCGCCGCGCGCAAGAAAAATACCGTGTCCGCGCTGGCCGTGTTGCAGGACATCTCCCAGCGGCTGCCCATCACGGCCTGGCTTGAACGCCTGACCATCGACAATGCGGGACAGGTCAGCTTTCAGGGCCAGAGTCCGCAGGCGGCCCGATTGGTGGATGCGTTGAAAGATTCCACGGTCATCAGCAACGCCAATTTCCAAGGCACCATCCAGGCGGACCCGTCGACCGGCAAGGAGCGTTTCTACATGGTGGCGCAAATGCGCAAGCCGGCCGCCGCCAAGGCCGCGGCTGCGCCCGCCCCGCCGAGCAGCAGTGGAGGCAAGCCATGAAGCTGGCCGCGCTCAAACCGCGCGAATCCCGCATCGCGGCTATCCTGTTGCTGCTGCTGGCGCTGGTGATCGCTTATTTCCTCCTGTTGCACTGGTGGTTTGTGTCGCCGCTGTTGAACGTCCACGCGCAGATGGCCGATCTGCGCGATACGCAGGCCCGGTTTGCTTCCGCCATCGCGGAGAAGCCCGAGCTGCAGAAGCGTATTGCCGCGCTGGGGCAGGGCCAGGCAGCAAACAGCGCCTTCCTCTCCGAAGACGACCCGAACGCGGCCGGTGCGGGTTTGATGCAGCACGTGGTCGACGTGGTCGCGGCGCATCCTGATGGCGGCAATTGCGAAGTCAGCCAGAAAATGCCCGTACCCAATCCACCCACCGCGGACGGCGAGCCCTATCGCAAAGTGGCCGTGAGCATCAGCTTGCGCTGCGACATGCAGCCGCTCGCCGCCGTGCTGCACGACCTGGAGCAGGGCACGCCCTATCTGTTCGTCGACGATCTCAGCATTTATCGCAATCCGGTCGCCGCGCAGCAGGCCAGCGCTCCGCCGCTGGAAGTGCAGTTCACGCTCAGCGGCTATGTGCGCCAGGCGCGTCCGGGTGCCCCAGGACTCGCGCCGGCACCTGCGGGAGATGTCTTGTGAACGCCGCTACGCAGCGTCGCCTGACACCCCTGCTGGCTGGTGTGGCGATCGCGCTCGCCTTGCTGCTGGTCCTGCTGCTGGGCGGCATCGGCCGCGGCGTCCACTGGAATCCACCGCGCCCCACACCACCGCTTCCTGATACGCGTGCCAGCAGCAGCCTGCCGGTGCCGGTCCCGATAGCGCAGTTCGCGACGGTGTGGCAACAGCCCGTGTTCAACCCCGATCGGAAGCCGGCCATGCGTTCGGCCAAGGGCGGTGCCAGCCTGGGCGAGATGCAGCTGACCGGCATCATTCTCACGCCCGCACTACACATGGCCTTGCTGCATACCCGCAGCGGTGGCAACGACGTGCGTGTGCGCGAAGGCGACAGCTTGCCCGACGGCAGCTGGAAGCTGGTCGAACTGAAATCGCGTTCGGCTGTGTTCGAATCCTCCAGCGGCCGTACCGAACTGGAGTTGCCCGCCGGCGCGCCGATCGACATGCCCAAGAACGAAGCACAGGCGCAGGCGCCGAATCCGGGTGGCGCCGCCATACCCGGACCCGTCGTGGTACCCGCTGGCGCGATGCAGCGCGTGGGGCCGGCCAGCAGCAATCCCCCGCGCATGCCTCTCAATCCTGCCAGCGCAGCTGCGCCGCCGCCTAACGCGGACAGCAACGCGCCACGTCCACAGCAGGACGAAAGCGGCCCACAGGCCGAGCGCCTCCGCCAACTCAGATCCGCCATCCAGAAGCGTCGCGCCGAGCAGGCTGCCGGCACCCCCGAAGGAGTTCATTGACCCATGTCCCGCAACCTCATTAAGCCAACGTGTCGCTTTGGCACTCTCGCCTTGGCCGTATGGATGGCCGGTTGCGCCACGATGCCGCAGCCCAAGGATGACGGCGCGCTGCAGCGCGAAGCGATGGCCGGCACCGAAAAGCCCGCGCCGCAGCAGCTGCCGCTCAATACAGGCATCAACGAGGCGCCGAGTGCCGCGGCCGAGCCGCAGATCAACCCAGGAAGCGGCACCTTCATTCATCCCTCGGCGCTGGCGACGCCGCGCACGCCGGCCAGCGGCGACGGCGCCGTCACCTTCAATTTCGAGAACCAGCCGGTGCAGGCGGTGGTGAAGGCCATCCTTGGCGACTTGCTCAAGCAGAACTACACCATCGTGCCGGGCGTACAAGGCAACATTTCCTTCTCCACCTCCGAGCCGGTGGATTCCAGTCAGGCCATCCCGATTCTGGAAACCTTGCTCTCGTGGACCGGCAATGCGCTGGTGAAACGTAATGGCGGCTACGTGGTGTTGCCAGCCAAGGACGCCGTCGCCGGCAATCTGTCGCCCAGCCTGGGCGCCGCTGCGCCGCAGGCCGGCATGCAGGCGCGGCTGTTCCCGCTGCGCTACATCTCGGCCAATGAGATGCAGAAGCTGATCAAGCCGTTCGCTCGCGCGGACTCCGTGCTGCTGGTGGACCCGTCGCGCAATCTGATCGTGCTCTCCGGCACGCCGCAGGAACTGGCCAACTACCAACGCACCGTCAGCACGTTCGACGTGGACTGGCTGCACGGCATGTCCGTAGGCGTGTTCAACCTGCAGCGCGCCACCGTGGGCGAGCTGATGCCCAAGCTGGATGGCATGTTCGGCGCCAAGGGCGATACGCCGCTGGCGGGCATGTTCCGCTTCATTCCCATCGAGCGCACCAATGCGCTGGTGGTCATCAGTACCCAGCCCAGCTATCTGCAGGAAGTGGGCAAGTGGATCGAAAAGATCGACCGCGGCGGCGGCAACGAACCGCAGTTGTTCGTGTATGACGTGCGCAACATCAAGGCATCGGACCTGGCGCAATACCTGGGGCAGATCTACGCCAGCGGCGGCGGTGGCGGAAGCGCCGGCGCCAAGGTGGGGCCTGGTCTAAGTTCCGGCACGCTGGGCAGTGCCGACAACGCCAGTGGTTCAGCTAGTGGCATGGGTAGTACGGCGGGGAGCTTTGGTAGCACCACCACCGGTACAGGTCTGGGTAATACGGCCGGCGGCTTGGGTGGCAGCAATACGGGTCTAGGGAGCGGCAGTGGATTCGGCAACACCGGCGGCGGCAGCGGCAAGAGCGGTGGTCTCGGCGGTGGCGCCTATGGCGGCGGTTCCTTCGGCTCGAGCCAGGGCAATGCGGGTGGCGAGCAAGGTGGCCAGCAGTATGTTTCCGAAGACGGCAGTGTTCACATCGGCTCGGTGGACACCAACAACCAGTTGTTGGTACGTGCGCGGCCTTCGCAGTGGGCCGAGATCGAGACGGCCATCAAGCGGCTGGACAATACGCCGCTGCAGGTGCAGATCGAGACGCGCATTCTGGAAGTCGCGCTCACCGGCGAGTTCCAGTTCGGTGTGCAGTGGTACCTCGAAGGCCTGACGGGGAGCACGAAGGATGCGAACGGCAACATCGTGCCCGGGCAACCCTATCGTCATCGCCAAATTGGTCTAGGTGAAGGCGGCAATACCTTCAGGGGTGAGCCGTTCTTCTATTCCTTTATGAACAGCAATATGCAGGTTGCCGTGCGTGCGCTGGAATCCAACGGCAACACCAAGACGCTGTCTGCCCCCTCGCTGGTCGTGCTGAATAACCAGGTGGCGAGCATCCAGGTGGGTGACCAGATTCCGGTCAATCAGACCAGCCTGCTCCAGTCGGGTGGCACCAACAACACGCTGAATCAGGTTACCTATCTCAACACGGGTGTCATTCTCAAGGTACAGCCGCGCGTCAATCCGGGTGGCTTGGTCTACATGACCATCGATCAGCAGGTCAGCACTCCCAGCTCTACGGCCAATTCGCAGGGTAACTACACCATCTCCAATCGCGAGATGGGTACGCAGATTGCGGTGCAGAGTGGCCAGACGGTATTGCTGGGCGGCTTGATCCAACAGAATGAAGGGACGACTGACGACGGCATCCCCGGACTCAATCGAATTCCTGTGCTTGGCCGCCTGTTTGGCAACACCACGCGTAGCCGCAAGCGCACTGAGTTGGTCGTATTGATCACACCGAAGGTGATCACCAGCAGTGAGCAGGCCAGGCAGATCACGGACGAATACCAACAGAAGTTCGAGTCGCTGGCGCCACTGCGCGAGATGCCGGCAGCAGCGCCGATCAAAACATCGAAAGCCGCCACAACGCCAATCCAATAACTTCGATGTCGCGCCCGGCCTCTTTATCGAGGAGGGCGGGCGTGACATCGTTTCGATCGTTGGTCCTGAATCCGTTTGTTCTGAATCGGGCCCGTTATCATCGGTGCGATGAATGTTTCCGCACCCGCCTTTCCCATAACGCCACTCCTGCCTGACATCTGCGCTTCGCTTGCTGCGCAAATGCGGCTTGTGCTCGAGGCACCTCCCGGCGCTGGTAAGACCACTCAGGTACCGCTCGCTTTGCTCGGTCAGGCATGGCTTGAGGGCAACAAGATTCTGATGCTGGAACCACGCCGCATCGCGGCGCGCGCGGCGGCGCAGTTCATGTCGCGCCAGCTGGGTGAAGAGGTTGGGCAGACGGTCGGCTATCGCATTCGCTTCGAGTCGAAGGTGAGTGCGGCGACCCGTGTCGAGGTGGTTACCGAAGGCATTCTTACGCGGCTGATTCAGGACGATCCGGAGTTAACGGGTATCGGCGCGATCCTGTTCGACGAATTCCACGAGCGGCATCTTGCGGGCGATCTTGGCGCGGCGCTGGCGCTGGATGTGCAGGCGACGCTGCGGCCGGAGCTGCGCATCGTGGTGATGTCGGCGACGCTGGATGGCGAACGCATTGCACAGTGGCTGGATGCACCACGCATCAGCAGTCCGGGCCGCAGTTTTCCGGTGCGCATCGAATATCCGCCGGCACGCACGCAGGAAAGCGTCGAGCATCATCTGGCGCGTATCGCGCGGCAGGCGCTGGAGGAAAACGACGGCGACGTGTTGGCGTTTCTGCCGGGCAGACGCGAGATTGCGCGTGCCGATGCAGTACTGGCGCAGACGCTGCAGCGTGACGATGTGGAAGTGGTCGAGCTGCATGGTGAGCTGTCGCTGGCCGAGCAGCAATCCGCGCTGAGTCCAGCCGAGCCTGGCATGCGGCGCATCGTGCTCGCGACCAATGTCGCCGAATCCAGCGTCACGTTGCCGGGTATCCGCTCGGTGGTGGACAGCGGTCTTGCGCGCGAGCCGCGCTTCGATCCCAACTCCGGTTTCACTCGCCTGGAAACGGTGACCATCTCGCAGGCTTCGGCCGATCAGCGCACCGGCCGCGCTGGTCGTGTGGCGGAAGGTACGGCGTATCGATTGTGGCCGCAAAGCAAACGGCTCGATCCGGCGCGCACTGCCGAGATCGCGCAGGCTGAGCTTTCCGGTTTGGCGCTGGAACTGGCGGCCTGGGGCGTGACGGCGACCAGCAGTGCGGGATTGCCATGGCTGGATGCACCGCCGTCCGGCGCGCTGGCGCAGGCGCGCGAGTTGCTGGCGACGCTGGGCGCGCTCGATGCCAGTGGACGCATCACGATGCTGGGCCGTCGCATGCTCGAACTCGGCGCTACGCCGCGCCTCGGTGCGGCGGCGATGCGCGCACCCGCCGAACTGCATGCGCTGGTGGCTGATCTGCTTGCTTTGATGGAGGCACGTTCGCCACTGCGTGGCGAACAGGCGCGCAGTGATGATTTTCGCGCACGCGTTACCGCCCTGCATGCGTGGCGCGATCGCCGCACGGCGGGCGCACGCGGCGGCGCCGATGCGGGCGCGCTGGCGGCTATTGAACAAGCCAGCAAGGGTTGGCGGCGCCGGCTGGATATCCGCACGGCGGCCAGCGGCGTGCCGGACAGTCACGCTGTGGGCGATCTGTTGCTGCATGCCTTTCCCGATCGCGTGGCGCGCCGCGACGACAACAATCCGTTGCGCTACACGCTGGCGAACGGCCGTGGTGCGCGCCTGCATGAAAACACGGCACTGCACGGCGAACCGTGGCTAGTCGCGCTGGATTTGCGATTCGAAGCGCGCGACAGCCTGATCCTCGCAGCCGCGCCGCTCGATCCGCGTGTGCTGGAGCGCGACTACGCCACGCAGTTCCGGCGCGAACGCGTGCTGCGCTGGAATGACGAACGGAACGCGGTGGAAGCCTTCGAGGAACAGCGCTACGCCGCCATCGTGCTGTCGCGCCGCAGCGTGCCAGTGCAGCCGGAAGATGCGTTGCCCGCGCTATTGGCTGCGATCCGCGCGAAGGGCTTGGATGTGTTGCCCTGGAGCGAGAACGCTCGCCGTCTGCGCGCGCGCATGCAGGCGTTGCGTGTGTGGATGCCCGAACTCGGCTTGCCCGATATCGCCGATGATGCCTTGCTCGACACGCTGGAGTCGTGGCTCGGGCCTTACCTCAATGGCAAACGCCGACTGGATGCGTTGAGTGCGGAAGAGCTATCGCAGGCACTCGCCGCGCTCTTCGACTACGAGCAGCGCCGCACGCTCGATGCGCAAGCCCCGGAAAGCCTCACCGTGCCCAGCGGCATGACCCGCCGCATCGAATACGTCGCCGGTGAACCGCCGGTGCTTGCATTGAAGTTGCAGGAACTGTTCGGCCTGGCCGACACGCCGCGCGTGGGTGGCGGACGTATTCCTGTGACGTTGCACCTGCTATCGCCGGCCGGTCGGCCGATCCAGGTGACGCAGGATCTGAAGGGCTTCTGGGAACGCACGTATCCCGAAGTGAAGAAGGAACTGAAAGGGCGTTACCCACGCCATCCGTGGCCGGACGATCCGTGGAGCGCCACGCCCACGCATCGGGCCAAGCCGCGCGGGACGTGACGCAGGGCTCGCCCACAGGGTGGGCTCCTACGGGGATGCTTCAGCCTTTGGCGGGCGGCAGCAGCGAGTGGCCGCTCTCCAGTACGGCGAATGCCGCAGCACCGAGCAGACCCGGTTCCGGATGCGTCACGGCGACGGTGGGCACTTGCTGCATGGTGTCTTTGAAACGGCCCTTGGCCTCGAAGCGCTCGCGGAAACCGCCGTGCTGCAGCCAGGGCAGCAGGATGGGTAGCACACCGCCGGTGAGGAATACGCCGTCCCAGCCGCCGAGGCTGAGCACGAGATCGCCCGCCACGCTGCCGAAGATGCCGGCCAGCGTTTCCACCGTGCGCACGCAGAGCTTGTCGCTGCCCTCGATGGCACGCGAGGTGATGTCTTCGGGCGTGAATTCCTCCGCCGGCAGGCCTTCGATGTCGGCCAGGGCAAGGTAGAGGTTCACCAGGCCGTTGCCGCAGATCATGCGCTCGTTGGAGACGCGGCCGAAGCGCGCGTTGAGGCGATGCAGGATCTCCACGTCTTCGGCGGTGTGCGCGGCGAAACCGGCGTGGCCGCCCTCGGTTTCCAGCACGGTCCACTGGCCGTTACGCAGCAGCAGGCCGGCGACGCCGAGGCCTGTGCCGGGGCCCATCACTACGAAGGTTTGCGAATGGTGATCGCCGATCTTCGGCAGCGCCTGCGGGCCAACCGCCGTCAGTTGCTCGTGGCGCAGCAGCGGAACCGCCATGCCTTGCGCGGCGAAGTCGTTGACCAGGCGAACCGACTCAAGACCCAGCTCGGCCTGCAATCCGTGCGCCGAGACCAGCCACGGATTGTTGGTGACCTTCACGGTTTCGCCATCGACGATGCGGCCGGCAGCGGCAATCACCGCCCGCGAGGCCGACAGGCCGGTATCGGCGAAATATTGACGGATGGTGTCCGCCATGGAAGGAAAATTGCTGACCCGGTAGCGCTTCACGCTGTCCAGCAGCAATGGCGAAGCGAGCGACGGATCGGCGAGAGCAAAGCGGACATTGGTGCCGCCAAGATCGGCAAGCAGGGTCGTGGCAGCGCTGGAGGTAGATCTCATGAACAATCCTGGCAACGGGTCACGCGAGCGTGCCGGGCGGGGACTCCGTCGTCCAGCACCGCGCCGTCGCCCTCGATGACCCTGGTATAGAGTTTCGCCGTCGCCTTGGGCGTGCGCTTCTGCGTGGCGGAACCCCATGGTACAGGCCAAAGCGCTTGGAGAAACCCAGCGAAGCGCGGCAAAGTGACTGACCTCGGCGGCATGCTGTTGGGGTGGCGCTAAAATGCCCGGATATTGTCCCGAGAGAGTCCGCCATGAGCTTCCCCGCCATTCGCATGCGCCGCATGCGTCGCGATGCCTTCTCCCGCGCGCTGATGCGCGAGCACACCTTGCTGCCGAGCGACCTGATCATGGTGGCGTTCGTGATCGAGGGCGAAGGCCAGCGCGAGCCGGTCCCGTCGATGCCAGGCGTGGATCGTCTCTCCATCGACGAGTTGCTGAAGCTGGCCGGCGAATGCGTGCGCTTGGGTATTCCCGCGCTGGCGTTGTTCCCCTCGCCGGGCGCCGCGGTGAAAACCGAGGACGCGCGCGAGGCATGGAACCCGGATGCACTGATGCAGCGCGCTACCCGAGCGTTGAAGGCGAAGTATCCCGAGCTGGGCCTGATCGGCGACGTGGCGCTGGACCCGTACACCACGCACGGCCAGGACGGTCTGATCGACGAGCAAGGCTACGTGATGAACGAGCCGACCGTTGAGGCGCTGATCAAGATGTCGCTGGCGCAGGCCGAGGCTGGCATGGATTTCGTGGCGCCTTCCGACATGATGGATGGCCGCATCGGCGCGATCCGCGATGCGTTGGAAGAAGCCGGTCATATCCATACCCGCATTCTTGCTTACTCGGCGAAGTACGCGTCTGCGTTCTATGGGCCGTTCCGCGATGCGGTGGGCTCGGCGGCGAATCTCGGCAAGGGCAACAAGCACACCTACCAGATGGATGTGGGCAATAGCGACGAAGCGTTGCGCGAGGTGGAGCTCGATATCACCGAGGGCGCGGACGCGGTGATGGTGAAGCCGGGGATGCCGTATCTCGATGTGCTGCGTCGAGTGAAGGATGCGTTTGGGGTGCCGACGTTTGTGTACCAGGTGAGTGGCGAGTACGCGATGTTGAAGGCCGCATCGCAGAATGGGTGGCTGGATGAGCGTGCTGTGGTGCTCGAATCACTCACGGCATTCAAGCGTGCGGGTGCCGATGCCATCCTCACCTACTACGCCATAGACGCGGCCCGCTGGTTGCGCGGCGAGTAAGCACGCTTCTACTCCCTCTCCCCCAAGTGAAATAAGAGCAGGGGGGAGAGGGTTGGGGTGAGGGGCGGGTGCTCGTGATACCGCCACTACTTCGTCACCCCCGGCGCAGGCCGGGGTCCAATGGCGTTTTCGCGCGATTGTCGCGTCTGCATGCCAGCCCTCACCGCTCCACAGGGGGCTAGTTACGGGCTCGCTTCGTATCGCCTTGCTTTGCTCCTCCCTGCGACCGAAGGGAGTCCCCGTGGGACTCGCAGGGGAGGGCTGGGTAAGTACTTGCGATGGCGTTGCCCGTCGGTGTTTACGCGTATTGCGCTATCCCATTGCCGAACGACCAGTTCTCTTTAGCCGTCTCCAGCAGGTTGATGAACAAATCTTCTGGCCGCAGTCCCGGATCTTCTGCCAGCACTTCCGCCATGCGCTTATAGAGCGCCTGCTTTTGCTCCACGGTTCGTGTGTTGTTGCAGGCAATCTGCACGATCACCAGGTCGTCGCTGCGTGCGATGCCGAGGTAGCCGGGGTCGTAGTCGAATTCATCGGGGTCGTGTTGGCTGACGAGGATGAAGCGGTCGTTTTCGGGGACGTTGAAGGTTTCGCGCATGGCGAGGTAGATGCCGTTGCGCAGGGCGGCTAGGTAGGGTGCAGGTTTGCCGCGGCGCAGGGCGATGCGTACGAGTGGCATGGGGTGGGGTTCCTAGGGTGAGGTGTGGGTAGCTTGCGCTTGCTGGGGCATGGAGACGTGGCCGACTTCGTAGAGTTGGCGGTCTTCGCGTATCCGTTCGGGGCGTAGCTCGCCCCATAGACGAAACCGGACCAGGGTCCAGTGGGTGGGGTCGTAAGCGCTCACGGCGGCGAGGGCGCCGACGGCCATGTCTTTCTGTGCGGCATCGCTTTCCTGCTGGCGCAGTGCGTCGAGATCGGTGTAGGGCGGGATGGTGGTGATGTCGCGCGATGCGCAGATGGCGTTGGGGGCTTCGGGGGAAACATCGGCATGCCACACCGACCACAGCTTCACTTCGGGCCAGCCAAAAGCTTGGGTGACGCCGGCAAAGCTGCTGCTGCCGAGAAAGGCGTTCATGCCGTCGCCGTGGTTCCACAGGTAGAACGGCGCATACAGGTTGTGCCGGGTGGGCAGCCGGGCGCCGCGCCGGTCGGCGCTAAGGTAGGCCTTGAAGCGCAGCCCGGGGAAGTGGTCGAGCAGGTGGCCTTTCTCGGTGATGCGCTGGCGGATGATGGCCATGTCGTAATCGGCAGGCAGCACGAAGCTGTATTGCATGGCGAGCATGGCGGTCACTCTTTCGCGGTATCGAGCGCGCGCAGCGCAGTGATGGCGGAGGCTGCCACCGGCCAGCCGGCATAGAAGGCCAGATGCGTGATCAGTTCCGCCAGTTCGTCGCGGCTGACGCCGTTGTCCTGGGCGCGCTTGAGGTGAAACGGCAGCTGCTCGGTGCGGTTCAGTGCGATCAGCGCCGCCACCGTGGCGATGCTGCGTTCGCGCGGGGCTAGCCCGGGGCGTTGCCAGATATCGCCGAACAACACCTCGTCGGTGAGCTGGGCGAATTTCGGGGCGATGTCGCCGAATGCTTGCTGGCCGGGGCTGGTGGAGGTCGGCATCGGGGTTCCATGAGTGCGGTTGACGTTGCTCACAGTAGCGCGACACTGTCGTCCGGAAAATCAGGAATTGCGGAATTCACAATCCACAAATTTGGAACGGTCATGACGCGACGGGTGAACTTCGATCTGGATGTGCTGCGCAGCTTCTCGCTGGGTGTCGAGCTGGGTAGCTTTGCCAAGGCGGCCGATCGTCTGGGGCGCTCGACTTCGGCCGTCAGCGCGCAGCTGAAGAAGCTGGAGGATCAGGCCGGCACGGAGATCCTACGGCGGCACGGGCGCGGCATGGCGCTGACCGAGGCCGGCGAAACCATGCTGGCCTATGCGCGCCGTCTGCTTGAACTCAACGACGAAGCCGCCGCGGCGATCCACGGTGTGGCGCTGGAGGGCTGGATTCGCCTGGGCTTGCAAGAGGATTTCGGCGAATCGTTGTTGCCGGATGTGCTCGGCCGCTTCGCGCGGGCACATCCCAAGGTGCGCATCGAGGCGCGCATTGCACGCAATTCGGAATTACTCGATCGGGTGACCACAGGCCGGCTCGATCTCGCATTGGCGTGGGATGCCGGCATCGTCACGCCTCATGTCGAACGCATCGGCGAGGTGCCGATGTGCTGGATCGGCTCGGGCGTTGGCGAGCTTGGCTGGTCACGCGATGGTGATGAGCCCTTGCCGCTGGTGTCGCTGGATGCGCCCTGCCTGATGCGCACGGCCGCGACCACGGCGCTCGATCGCGCCGGCATTCCGTGGCGCATCGCCTTCACCAGCGCGAGCCTCGCGGGTATCTGGGCCGCGGTGGCGGCGGGACTTGGCGTGGCCCTGCGCACTCGTGTGGGTTTGCCTGGCACAGTGCGGGGGTTGGACGCGCGAGAGGCGGGGCTTCCTGAGATGCCGCTGCTAGGCTTGAACTTGCATCGCGCGGAGAAGGAATCGGCACCAGCGATTGCGCGACTCGAAGACATACTGCGCCAGCGCCTTGAAGGTTTTCCGTGGCGCGCTTGAATGTCGCCAGAGCGCTCGTCTCGACCCTGATGTTGGCGCCGTTCTTGAGCATGTGGCGTTCGCAATGAAGAGCAGCGTGGAATAATCGGGCCAATCCTTCGCTGTCGGGCGTGCACGTGGAAAGCCATTCCTTCCTCAACACCGCGCTGGTGTTTCTGCTGGCGACGGTTATCGTCGTGCCGCTGACCAAGCGGTTCCGCCTGGGCGCGGTGCTGGGTTTTCTGCTGGCCGGCATGGCGGTCGGCCCGCAGGCGCTGGGACTGGTCAGCGATACGGCCGGCGTGTCGACCATCTCCGAGTTTGGCGTGGTGCTGATGCTGTTCGTGATCGGCCTGGAGCTGTCGCCGCAGCGTCTATGGGTGATGCGGCGTTCGGTGTTCGGTGCCGGCGTATTGCAGGTGCTGTCGTGCGGCCTGGTGATCGGCATGGCTTGCTATTACCTGTTCGGTCTCACCGCCCATGCCGCAGTCATGGTCGGCGGCAGCCTGGCGCTGTCGTCCACCGCGTTTGGCTTGCAGATCCTGGCCGAGCGCAAGGAGGCCGGTTCGGCTTATGGACGTCAGACCTTCGCCATCTTGTTGTTTCAGGATCTCGCGGCCATCCCGCTGATCGCGGCGGTACCGCTACTGGCCAGTACCGCCTCACCGCACGGGTTGGACCCGCGAGCTATCTTGCAAACCGTCGGTGCGATCGTGGCGGTGGTGGTAGGCGGACGTTATCTGTTGCGTCCGGTGTTCCGCTTTGTGGCGCGCGCCAAGGCGCAGGAAGTCTCCACGGCCACCGCGTTGTTGGTGGTGCTGGGCACGGCCTGGTTGATGGAAGAGGTCGGTGTGTCGTCGACGCTGGGCGCCTTCCTCGCGGGCGTGCTGCTGGCCGATTCAGAATACCGGCACGAGCTGGAGTCGCATATCGAGCCGTTCAAAGGCTTGCTGCTCGGGCTGTTCTTCGTCAGCGTCGGCATGTCGATGGATCTGTCGCTGCTGTTGCATCAGCCGTTGCTGGTGCTCGGCCTGACGCTCGCTGTGTTGTTGGTGAAGGCGCTGCTGCTGTGGCCGTTGGGGCGCATCGTCGGCGCGCTCAACAACGCCGACACCTTGCGCATGGTGGTGCTGCTGGCCTGCGGCGGCGAATTCGCCTTCGTGGTGTTGAAGCAGGCGGCGGAGCAGCGCTTGATCGCCGAATCGCTGCAAGGCCTGATCGTGCTCGCCATCACGTTGTCGATGGCAGTGACGCCGCTGGTGGTCGCGCTGGTCGCCAAGCTGATCGACGTGAAGGCGAAGAAGCCCACGCGTGAGTACGACACCATCGAAACCGATGCGCCGCGCGTGATCATTGCGGGCTTCGGCCGCGTGGGACAGATCGTCGGCCGCGTGCTGCGCGCGCAGCGCATCCCCTTCGTGGCGCTGGAGTCGTCGGTGGAGCAGATGGAGACGGTGCGCCGTTTCAATAACACCTCGCTGTTCTTCGGCGATCCAGCGCGGCCGGACTTGCTGCGCGCCGCGCAGGCGCACCAGGCCGAGGTGTTCGTGCTGGCCACGGACGACCCGGAGGCGAATCTGCGCATCGCACGGTTGGTACGCCGCCAGTATCCGCACCTCAAAATCATCGCGCGTGCGCGCAATCGCCAGCACGCGTTCCGTCTGATGGACCTGGGCGTGGAAGAGCCCGTACGCGAGACCTTCCATTCCAGCCTCAAGATGACGCGCAAGACGCTGGAGGCGCTGGGCCTGTCCGGCGAGCTGGCGGCGGATCGTGTCGAGCGCTTCCGCCAGCACGACATCAAGTTGCTGAAGGCGCAATACCTGGTGTACGACGACGAGACCCGTCTGGTGCAGACCTCGAAGGAAGCACTCGACGACCTGATGCATTTGTTCGACGCGGATGACGACCCTGTCGCCAAGCAGGAGCGCGAGCAGGTCTCGCTGGGGCCTTTGCAGGATCAGAGCTGAGAGTCCGTAGTCGGTTTTAAGAACTTGCGGCGCCAATGGCACCGGATTCGTAACTCATTTCGACACTGACCATGGAATGATGGCGATACCGGGAAGCCGTGCCGCCGGGGGGCGGGCCGCTTCCGGATCGGGCAGGTCCCGATGTGCGCGTGTGTGGTTCATGGTTACGTCTGCAGTCCAGTCTCCGGTAGTGATTCGTTTTGGCCGTGTCGGCGACACGGTGATGTTGCAGCCGCTGCTGCACAAGCTGCACCTGCGCTATGGCGCACCCTGCCGCCTGGTGGCGATCGGCGATTGGTCGCGTGTGCTGTACGAAGGCAATGATGACGTGGCTGAAGTGCTGAATTTCCAGAGTCAGCGCGGATCGCTCTGGTTCAATCCGCAGCGCTTGCGTGTCGCGCTGGCGCTGCGCCAGATGCGCACCGCGCCGTTCTATATCTGCGAGCCCGATGTACGCACCCGCACCAAGGTGCGTCCCATGCTTGCGCTGGCGCGCGTGCCGTTGGAGCACTGCGTGTTCATCGAGGACATCCCGATGCAAGAGGGCGAGCATTGGGTGGATTGGCTGCTGCGCTTTGCCGACCAGACGCCGTCGGCCTTCGCTGATACTCCGACGCTCCCGGCTGCGCAGCCATTATCGCCACGGCTCCTCCCCACCGCGAACGAGCGGGCGGATCTGCAGGTCTGGTTACGCGAGCAAGGCATCGGCGGGCATCCGCTGGTGCTGCTGCAGCCGGCGAACAAACGCACCATGCGCTGGAACGGCGTGCGCGCCGCCAATGACGACGAAAAGTCATGGCCGGTGGAGCGCTGGGCGGGGCTGGCGCGTGCCATCCTGCAATGGCAGCCGGAGGCGCGGGTAGTGTTGTGCGGGTCGCCGGCCGAGGCGGGATACATGGAGACGATACGCGCGGCCGCGAATCATCCCCATGTGGTTTCTCCACGCGGTGGCCTGCCGCTGGGCCACCTGCGCGCTCTGATGGAAGTAGCCCACAGCATGGTCTCGGTGGATACCGGTCCGGCGCATCTGGCCGCCGCCGTGGGTTGCCCGCTGGTGGTGCTGTTCGGCAATCGCTGGCCTTGCACCTGGGTGCCGCGCAGTGCGTCTGGCAGCCCTGTCGCCGTGCTGGGTGGTTTGCCGGAGATCAGCCGCGTCGATCAGATCGACATGGATGCGGTGGCGCAAGTGTGGTGGCGCCTATCGCAGCAAAACGCAAAAGTTGCCGCGAAGGCCATGTAGGAGCGCACCCTGTGCGCTCCTACATCAATCGGCGGGTTGGGCCGGCTGGCGCAGGGTCTGGCGCACGCTGGGCATGGCGCCGCTGCGCGCGGCCAGTTCGTGCGCGATATCGACGAAGCCGAGTTGGCGCGCGACGTCTGCCGCTGAGCGGCCGAAGGCATCGATCGCTGAGCGATTGGCGCCACGTGCGAGCAGCACACGTGCCGGTGGCAGCAAGGCGTGCATCGCGCAGGCGTGCAGGGCGGTGACGCCGCGCTGGTCGGCGTGCTCCAGCTGCGCGCCGGCATCCAGCAGCACCGGTACCAACGCGCCGATATGCGTCGCATCGCAGTCGCTACCCGGACGCAGATGTGCGCCGAGCAACAGCAGCAGCGGCGTCTTGCCCTCAGCGTCGGCACGATTGACGTCGGCTTGGCGCTTGAGCAGTGCGTCGAACAGACGACGCGCGCGCAGGCTGTCGTTGTGTTCGAAGCCAAACTGCGCGGCAGCATGCAGCGCGCTATGTCCGCGCGCGTCGACGGCGTTGATGTCGGCGCCGGCATCCAGCAGTTGCTCGACGATCTCCGGGTAGCCCATGGCAGCAGCCACCATCAATACGGTGGCGTCGCCGGGCAGGCGTTGATCGGCGGCAACGCCATGCTCCAGCAGCAGGCTGACGAGCGTGTCGCGGCGCGCGCCCACGGCGGCGGCCAGCGGCGTCATGCCGTTAGCCGCGGCCAACGCAGTGTCGGCGCCGGCGTCGAGCAGGCGAGCGGCGATCTCGCGGTGTCCCGCACCGCAGGCATGCAGCAGGGCGCTGGCGCCTTGGCGATCCTGGGTGTTCACGGCATAACCGAGTTCGAGCAGACGCTCTACGGCGGCCATCGCGCCGACGGCAGCGGCGGCGGGCAGGTCGTCGGCGCGCAAGGGGCGGCGGGGCCGCACCCAATCACCCCAGTCGAGCCAGCGCTCGACCGCGTCGTGATCGAACGCCAGGCCCAGTGGTGTCTCACCGCTGGCATCGGTGGCTTCCGCATCGGCGCCATGCGCTACCAGCACGCGCACCAGTGGCAAGGCCTTTTCGCCATGCTCCAAAGCGGCGAACAGCGGTGTGCGGCTCTGAATGTCGCGAGTGTTCGGATCGCAACCGCGTGCCAGCAGGGCTTGCAGTACAGGCAGCTGTCCCTGCGCAGCGGCGAGATGCACCGGCGTGCGCTCGCGCGCATCCGTGCCGAACGGATCGGCGCCACGCTCCAGCAGGCCCAAGGCCAAGGCGGAGCTCGCAGCGCTGTCGTCGAGGCGCAATAGCACCTGGGCCAGCAGGCCGGCACCGGCTGGGCTGGCGCCAGCGGCGAGCAGATCGTCGATGGCTTCGCAGGATGCAGGCAGTTGCAGCAGCAGTGCGTCGAACAGGCGACGACCCAGCGGCGGCAGCGCGTGTTCCGCGCCTTCAACGACTTCGGCGTCGTCGACCAGCTGCGGCTGCAAGCGCGCCTCCGGCGAAAGCGCGTGATCGAGCAGCCAGCGGCGGGCGCCACCCAGGCCTGGGCCGGCCAGGTCGAGATAGAGCTGGGCCAGTTGCGACTGCGGCCAGTCCTTCACGCGCTGGGTAAAGGTGGACACCACCGCCCAGTGACCGAAACGCAGCGCATCGAGTAGATGGGCCGGTGTGTCGGCGCCTTCGGTGATGACTTCGTCGAAGTGCAGATTGGTGGGCAGTGGCGTTTCGGGATCGAGCAGGGTGACCAGATCCCAACGGCCTGCGGCGGCCGCATGGTCGAGCGCGCTGCGGCCATCGCTGCCGACCGCCTTGGGTTCGGCGCCGAGAGCGATCAGCGCACGCACGGTTTCCGCGTGCGCATGCGGCGACTGGCAGGCCAGCGTGAGTGCGTCGCGGCCGTGACGGTCGCGCACGCGCGCATCGGGCTGCGCTTCGGCCAGCAACTGCACGATGCCGACGGCACCGGCCCGCGCGGCCTCCATCAGTGCGGTGCTGCCGCGATGGTCGGCCAGCAACACGTCGGCACCGGCGCCGCGTAGCGCGCGGGCGATCTGTTCGTGGCCTTCGGCGGCGGCCTCCATCAATGCGCTGCGATGGCGTGCGTCAACGGCGTTCACGGCGGCGCGATGCTTGAGCAACATGCGCACGCCTTCCACGTCGTCGTCGGCGATGCCGGCCGCGGCGACCAGGGCCGGTTCGCCATCGGGCGGGGTAGGTTTGGCGCCGCGTTCCAGCAGGAACTTCACCAGCGGCCAGTTGGCCGCGCGGCAGGCGGCCGTGAGCGGACTCACGCGGCTGCGGTTGAGCGCATTCACTGGCGCGCCAGCATCCAGCAGCATCGCCGCCACCATGGGTTCGCCACTGAGCACCGCACCGTGCAGTGCGGTGTTTCCTTCGGCATCGGCGGCCAGCGCGCTGGCGCCGTTGGCGAGCAGGGTCATCACGGCGTCGGAGCGGCCGTGCCAACTGTCGCGAGTGGCGGCCAGCAATGGAGTGAATCCACCACTGGCGCGATTGACGTCGGCACCTTTGGCGATCAGCGCGCGCAGCAGGCGCATATCGGGCAAGAGCGCCGCGAGCATCAGCACGGGGCGCTGGTCACGATCGCTCGAGGGTGGGGCCGTATTCGGATCGGCGCCGGCTTCAACCAGGGCCAGTGCACGCTCGATGTCGCCGTCGCGTGTGGCGGCGAGCAGGGCCTGTGCCTGCTCGGGCGTACCGGCGGTGCGCTCCTGTTCGTTCAACACCGGCGGTGCGGGTTTGGGCGCGGGAACAGGGCGCGCTTCCTCGACGCCGGCCGAGGGCTGGCGCAGTGGGCGACGACCTTCGCACAGCAGGGCGCGCAGCGTGCGATTGGCGATCACCAGGCAGCCCAGCGGCAGCAGCACGACGCCGTAAATGACCAAAGCGGTCACGCGCAGTTCCGACGGCAACACGCCGTACAGACCGGACAGCACGATCGCCGTGAAGGCGAGTACCAGCAGCGCGATTGCGGCGGGCAGGTAGTGGGTGAAGAACCGCTCTTCGCGAGAAAGATGGCGCCCGAAAGCGATGCTGCGCGCGGTGGCGGTGAAGATCCACGAGCCGTCACTTTGCGGCGGATAAGCGTCGTCCCACACGTAGACCAGGCCAAACGCCGGCCACATCCGCCACAACGCGGCCAGCGCCACCACCAGCGCTGCGGCCAGCATCAGCGCCGCGCTCAGGCTGTGTTCCTGGTTGAGTTTCAGCGTCGGCCACGCGACCAGCAGGAACACCAGCACCACATAGCCGGTGAACATCACCAGATGCGCGGCACCGCGCCGTAACACCGTCCGTCCAAAACGCGGCTCCGGATCGAAGCCGATCGCGTGGCACACCGCCGCCATGGTCAGTGTATTGGCCAGCAGCAGCGGGATAAGCGACAGCGGATGCGCGCTCAGCGCGGCGATGGCCACGGCGAGCAGGCCGGGTACGAACCAGAGCAGGGCCTGCAGGAAGGGCGGCGGGCGGCGCGTTTTCGAATAGGACATGGGCGCGGAGTATAGGAATCGTTAGAACGACAGAAGGTAATCCGGTGTTAACACCGCCGGAGGCGAGGCAGCTCAGCCGTCTTGGCTGTCGTGCGGTGCATTCTTGTAAGCGGGATGGTTGGCCGTGGCCAGCGTCTCCGACGGCGGCAATTGCAGGTGCCAGCCCTGGGTAACTAAATGTTCGAGCACGATGTGGACGTCTTCCTGCGGCAGGCGGCGTTCGGGGTGCAACTCCACTTCAAGCACGAAACGAAGGTCGCCCAGCATCAGCGCCAGGGATTCAGGCAGCACACTGAAATCATCACGGCGGGCCAGCCAGAGATAGGTGCCGGCCTTGCGCAGGCTGATGTAGACAAAACAATGCATGGAGGACACCCGGCGACTGGTGGAGCGTGTGAAGAAGGCGCACGTGCATCAGCGCATACGGCAGACCGCCATAGTCCGCGCCCAGGGCGCCGCGGTCAACGCATGAAGACGTGATCTCCCGGCATTCGATGGCGAACGGCGTGCAATGGTGTCCATCCACCACATGGTTTGCTGCAACCGCACTTGCAAGCCCTTTCCCTAGCCGGCACAGTGCCGGCCGGGGATGTCAAACGCGCGTATGAATTTTCTTGCCGGTCAGCCCCTTACTGTGACCCGAGTTGGACCAACGATAAGCAGGAGCTATCCGATGCAGAAGTCTTTCCGTTCCTTTTCGCGCGCGGCGCGTCCGCTCGCGTTCGCCGCGCTGAGCCTGGCCGTCGTCGGCGCCCTGACCGCACCGCAGCGCGCCGAAGCCAGTGCCTTCCAGCTGAAAGAAGACAGCGTCAAGAGCATGGGCCGCGGCTACGCCGGCTCGGCAACGGCCGGTGGCGACGCCTCGGTGGCGGTGAACAACCCTGCCGCGATGAGTGACCTCAAGGGCACCTACTTCCAGGCAGATCTCACGGCGATCAACTTTGGCGCCAAATTCACCGGTTCCGCGCATGACGCCCTGGGTCGCCCGATCAGTGGCGGCAATGGCGGCGATGCTGGCACCACGCTGCCGGTTCCCTCGGTGTTCTTCGCCACCCAGGTGGCCGATCGCTGGCATATCGGCGGCGGCATTTCAGTGCCGTTCGGCCTCAAGACCGACTACGACAAGAACTGGGTGGGCCGCTACAACGCCATCCACACCAAGCTTGAGTCGTTCGATGCCACCCTGTCGGCCTCGTATGACGTCACGGACACGTTCGCCCTGGGCGCCAGCGCGATCGCGCAGCGCACCAACGCGACCCTGACCAGCGCGATCAACTTCAACGCCGTTGGCCTGGGCGTGGTGCAGCAGGCCGCCATGGCCGGTGCGATCACCCCGGTCCAGGCGCAGGCGCTGGCCCAGCAGATCGGCATCATCGTACCGCCCGGTTCGGACGGTTATGCCAGCATCAAGGGCAACGACTGGGCCTACGGCTGGCAGCTCGGTGCCTACTGGAAGCTGACGCCGAACGACAAGCTGGCGCTGAACTACCACTCCAAGATCTCGCACACGATCCAGGGCAATGCGAACTACATTGTTCCGACCAATGTGCAGGCCTTGTTGGGTAGCCCGCAGGTCAGCGCCTTGTTGGGCGGCGCCGTGCCGTTCCAGCACACCGGCGGCACCGCCGCGTTGACCACGCCGGCCTCCGCCACCGCCAGCTACTGGCACCAGGAAGAGAAGTTCGGCCTCGGCATGGACGTGTCCTGGACCAAGTGGGATGTGCTGAAGCAGTTGGTTGTGAAATACGACAACCCGGCGCAGCCGCAGACGGTTGAGCCGTTCAACTGGCGCAACACGTGGTATATCGCCGTGGGTGGTGACTACTACCTCAACGACAAGATCACCTTGCGTGGCGGCCTCGCCATCGATACCACGCCGACCCGCGCCAGCAACCGCGATCCGCGCGTGCCCGATTCGACCCGCCAGACCGCTTCGGTGGGTATCGGCTACAAGGCCAGTGAGCACTTCGAGATCAACGCCTCGTATGCGCACATCTTCGTCAACAGCGCGCATCTCAATGGCTCGGTCAGCCCGACCGGCGATGTGTTGAGCGGCAACTACGACGATTACGGCAACTTGTTTGGTATTTCGGCGCAGTACAAGTTCTGATCGCTGTTTCGCGATTGGATTTCGGCAAGAACGAAACCTCCCCGCAAAAGCGGGGAGGTTTTTTTGTGCCCATGCGATCCCGTTGACGCGACAACCAAAAACGATGCTCAACCCCGTTTAAGCATGATGCTGAGCATGCGCTTGAAGCGTTCGCCGTACGGCGGGTTGAGCAGGCCTGCCCCGTTGAATCGCGCCTGGTGGAACACGGGTTTCATATGGGAGAAGGTGCGGAAGCCGGTTTCGCCATGGTAGCCGCCCATGCCGGAGGGGCCTACGCCGCCGAAGGGCAGGCCGTGTTGGGCGATGTGGTAGAGGGTGTCGTTGATCGTGACGCCGCCGGCCAGGGTGCGGGTCAGTACGTTGTCGATGGTGGCGCGGTCTTGTTCGAACAAGTACAGGGCCAGTGGGTGGGGATGCGATGCCACGTAGGCGATGGCCTGGTCGAGGGTGTCGTAGGGCACCAGCGGCAGCAGTGGGCCGAAGATTTCTTCCTGCATCACGGTCATGTCGTCGTTGACGCCGGTCAGTATCACGGGCATCAGGCGGCGGCGCGTCGGTTGATCGCGGACATCGCCTAGCGGCTCCGCGCGAGCGCCGTCGCGAAGGGCGTTGTCGCGCAAGTTGGCGAGGCGCTGGTACTGGAGGTCAGAGACGATGCTGGCGTATTGCGCGTTGTCCTGCAGAGCGGGATATAGACGCGATGCCACGTTGCGTGCGGTGGCGACGAATTCGGGCATACGTGCGCGCGGCAGCAGTACGTAGTCCGGGGCGATGCAGGTCTGGCCGGCGTTGAACAGTTTGCCGACCAGGATGCGCTCCACGGCGTGATCGAACCGCGCGCCGGGGCCGAGGATCGCAGGCGACTTGCCGCCCAGTTCCAGTGTCACCGGCGTGAGGTTGGCCGAAGCCGAGCGCATCACGTGGCGGCCCACCGCGGTGGATCCGGTGAACAGCAGATGGTCGAACGGTAGGGCGGAAAAGGCTTGCGCCACGCTGGCGTCGCCATTCACCACATGCACTTCGTCCGGTTGGAAATAGCGCTCGACCAGGTTGGCGAACAGGGCGGAGAAGTTCGGCGTGAACTCGCTCATCTTCACCATCACGCGGTTGCCGGCGGCGAGTGCGTCGATCATCGGGCCGATGGCGAGGTAGAGCGGGTAGTTCCAGGGCACGATCACACCGACAACGCCCAGCGGCTGCGGGCGCACTTCGTTGCGCGCGGGCAGGAACAGCAGGCCAGGGAGGTGGCGTCGCGGTTTCATCCAGCGACGGCCGTGGCGCAGCGTGTGGCGTAGCGTCGACAGGCTGGGAAACACTTCCAGCAAATCGGTTTCTTCCGCGGGCCGGCCGCCGAAATCGTCGTTGATGGCGTTGGCGATATCGCTTCGGTGTTCGTTGATCAGGGCCTGCAGCGCGCGCAGTCGTGTCGCGCGAGTGGACCACGCAGGCATGGGCTCGCGCGCATGGGCTTCGCGCATCCGCAGGAGTTGGCTGGTCAGCGAGTCGGTATGGTTCATCGTCATCAGAATTTGGCGCGGAGTTCCACGCCCCACATGCGCGGCGGCGTGATGTTGGCGTAGGGCGTACCGAACACGGTGGTGCTGATGTTGTCCACGCCCGTCACATAGCGATTATTGAACAGGTTGCTTGCATACAAGGCCACGCCCCAGCGATCGCCGGCCGAATGCCAGTCCACTCGTGCATCGGTGCGCTGCTGGCTTTCGCCGACTTTGAAGTTGGGGCTGATCACGCAGGTGCCCTGCAGTCGCGAGTCGTTGTTGCAGCGGCCAGGGCCGCGATAGGCGTAGCTCAGATCGAATTCCAGCGAACCGTTGACCACGTTGCGTAGGGTGTAGGAGACGCCCGTGGCGTAGGAGAAGCGCGGTTCGCCGGTGGGCTGCCCGGTTAGGTTGGCGCCGGAATCCGCGACGGCCTTACGGTAGGTGGCGTCGATGTAAGCGCCTGTGAAATTGAATCGCAGGTCGGTCACCGGTTGCCACTGCGCTTCCAACTCCAGGCCCTTGGCTTCCTGGTTGGTGCTGTTGACCAGGTAGCGCGGCACGCCGGAGCCGGCGCTGTTGGGATCGAGGGTGAGCGACTGTTTGTTGTCGTAGCGGTAGTAGTACACCGAGGTGTTGAGCAGCAGGTTCTGTTCCGGGAAAACGCTCTTCACGCCGGCCTCGTAGTTGATCACCTTCTCCGGCGCGAAGCGCGAACCCACCTGCACGCTGTTGAAGCCACCGGCCTTGTAGCCCTTGGTCACCGAGGCATAGCCCATCACGTCGGGGGTGAACTTGTAATCCACCACCACACGCGGACTGAGGTTGTTCCAGGTGTTCTTGAACTTCACCGGCACGCCGATCGCATCGGTGAAGATGATGTTGTTGCTGAAGGCGGCCAATGCCATCTGCGCGTCGGGCGGCAGCATGCCGGTGATGCCGGCCTGGTTCAGTGCCTGCACAGTGGCGTCGAACTGTGGCGCGCTGCGCGGCATGTTGTACCAGGAGAAGGTTTTCTGGTCGCGCGTGTATCGAATGCCAGTGGTGATGTTGAGGCGGTCGTCGATATGCCAGATCACGTCGCCGAACGCCGCATAGGCCTTGAACTTGCCGTCATTGCTGATGGCTTCGTGCCAGGGATCGCCGAGCAGCGTGTACGGCAAGCCCATGCCTGCCAATGCATTGCTGATATCAGTGAGTGGTGTGCCCACGTGCATGACGTTTTGCGCCAGCGTGTCGAGGCTGTCGGTATAGAGGTTGGTCTGGCTGGTCTGGCGCGCTTGCTCCTGGTAGTAGCTCACGCCGCCGACCCAGTCGGCGATGCCGGTGTTGCCCGACAATTTGAATTCCTGATACCAGCTGTTGTTGTGCTCGATGTTCGTGGTATCGAGATACGTGACGATGTGATTGGTGCCGTCGTAATCGCCACGATTGAACGTATCGAAGCCGCGCCACGCGGTAGTGGAGACCAGGCTGCCCCAGCCGAAAGAATGATCCAGCGACAGCGTGACGCCATCGAAAGTGCGCGACTCGCGTGCGCCGACGGCATCGTTATATAGCGGCGCATGCAGCGGGTTGAGATACGTGGCCGGGTTTGCGGGAAACGGTGGGCGCTGGTTGGTGTCGTTCGACAGCGGAATCAGGCCGATCGCCGGGTGCGGCGGCTGGTTGAGCTTCTCGTGATCCCACGACAGCAACATGCGGGTGTCGGAGGTGATGTTCCAGCGGAACACTGCGCGCGTACCCCAGTCGTTGTCTTCGCCATAACGCTTGCCGGTGGCGGCATCCTTGATCCAGCCGTCGCTCTGGTTGTCGAGCACGCTGAAACGCAGCGCCATGTCCTGGTTGATCGGCAGATTGATCAGCGCGTCGGCATAGCGTTTGCCATAGTTGCCGATACGCACGCGCCCCTTGGCTTCGAAACGATCGCTGGGCTCGTTGGTGACGATGGAGATCGCGCCGGCCGCCGCGTTGCGCCCAAACAGCGTGCCCTGTGGACCCTTTAGCACCTCGATGCGCTGGATGTCATTGAAGGCGAGCAGCGCACCGCCGGAGCGGGCGGCGTAGACGCCATCCACATACACGCCCACAGCGGGCTCCGTGCCAATGCCGAAGTCGCTGGTGGAAATGCCGCGCAGTTGGTAGTTCGGTTGGGTCGGCTGGGTGGCGCTGATCACCAGACCGGGGACGAAGATATCCATCTTGCTCAGGTCGGTCGCTGCCAGCGTGTCCACCTGCTTGGAAGTGATGATCTGCAGCGGGATCGGCACCGACTGCATTTCCTGGCTGCGACTCTGCGCGGTGACGGTGATGTTGCCGAGTAGCTTGGCCTTGGCCGGGTCGGCGTTGCCCTGGTCTGCGGGCTTGTTGTCCTGCGGCGACGGATCGTCGGCAAACGCGGGATGGATGCTGCAGAGCATGAGCGCAGTACCGCCCAGTATCTGGCGAAGGCTGATGGTCAGCGGACGTGGACGGATGGTCATCACCGGTTTCTCCCCTCGGTAGTGAAGCCGCGGTGTGGCGGCTGCCGTGCGTTTTTGTTGGATGGATGAAGCAGTGAAGCAATGAAGCGGGGAGTGTTGTCGCAAGGGCCTACCCCTCCCCAACCCTCCCCTGCAAGCAAGGGAGGGAGCAGGGTGTCGCGAGCCTTTAGCTCCTCCCCTTGCTTGCAGGGGGAGGCTGGGAGGGGGTAAGCCCTTGCGACACCCTCTCAATGCACCGTGACGCAGCTCCCCGGCTGCGCCGCGATCCATGCCTTGATCAATGCCACGCCTTCGCGATGCACCGTGCTGCGTCCGATCTCCGGCATCATTTCGCCGGGGTCGGCCGAAGCCATGCGATACGACAGGATCGAGTCGTCCGGCTTGCCGGGCACGATGTCGAACATGTGATCGCCGGTGCCGCGGCCGGCCGCTACGGGTGGTTTGCAGACGCCCAGGTGGCGGTCTTCCGGTGCACTCGCATCCAGCGTCAACGAAGTGGTGTTGGCCGCGCCCTTCGGGTTGTGGCAATGCCCGCAGTTGATGTCGAGATAGGCGCGTGCGCGTGCGTCGAGCGAGGCGTGCTCATCCGCCCAGTTCGCGTTGCGTGGTGCTTGTGCGGGTGCCGGCGCGCCGGTGAGGTAGCCCACCTTCATCAGATGTTCGAGCTGATTTTCGTCGCCGCTGGCGTAGTGATAATCGCGATTGAGATGGCGCGCCTTCGGGCCGATCGGGTGAATCTTGCGTGTCACCCAGTCCTGCGCATGGCAGCTGGCGCACTGGCTTTCGTCGGGCACGACGTAGTTGAAGTCTTCGCGTGAGTTGTCGGCAGCGACCAATGTCAGCGGCAACACGGCACCGGTGCGCGCAAGGTCCGCCTCAGTCTGCGCGTCGTTCCACACGTAGGGCATTGCCGCCCAGCCATCTGCGCGATGCACCAGGACGCGCGTTTCGATCAGATGCACGTGCGAAAGATCCAGGCCTTCGCCGGCGAAGTCGTGCGAGCTGTCATAGGTGCGCGCGACATCGCCCGTTTTGCCGTCAGCGGCTTTCGGGTAATAGAAAGTTTTGCTTAGCACCGTGCCGACCGGGAAGTCGAAGGTGTTGGTCGGGTCGTACTTCACCGACACGCCCTTCGGCATCCAGATCGTGCGCAGCTTGTGCGCGTAATCGGTGAACAGCGGCGTGTTGAGGTCGTACGGCATCACTCCCTGGTTGAGCATGAGCTTGCCGTCGCGCACTTCCACCACGTGCCAGTCGCTGAGCTTCGGTGGCCGTCCTTCCGGATGGAAAGCCACCGGGTCTATCTCCCGGTGGCAGGCGGTGAGGCAAAGCAGGGCGGTCAGCGCGAATGCGCGCATCCAGAACTTCATCGACATCGATACGCGCATTAGTGCCTGCTCCATGCCTTTGCGTAGCTCGCGTTGCTCCTTTGTGGGCGCCAGGTGGTGGGGCGTGGCGCAGTGTTTGACTGGCCGTCAAACCAAGCCGCGCGTCGCCGCCTGGCGCCCACAAAGGAGCAACCCTGCGGGCCGGGTCTGTTTGCCCGCATGGCGGCGTCATCACTCGGTTGTGTACGGACGTACACGCCCTCGTTCTTCCTTGCCCTGCGCGCAAACAGATCCCGGTGCGGGCCACGCAAAGGCATGGAGCAGGCACTCATGCTTTTGGTGCCGGCTCAAGCACGACGGCGGGCAGCTTCGGCAGCGTGCACTCGAAGGGCTTGGTATCGGTGCTGGGGTTCTTGTAGCCGTTCGGACCATCCGCACTCAGTACACCGCTGACGTCCTGGATGCAGATGCGGTCATTGGCCGGCGGCAGGCCATCGACCAGCGTCTTGGTGTCGGCGTAGCCATCCCACAGTACGTCCGGGAAGTGGCCGGTGAGGCCGTAGACGGCGGTCTTCAACATCTTGAAGTCGACGCCATCGGGCGAGTCGCCGCCGCCCTTGAGGCGATTGCCGTAGACGAAGATGCCCTTCGGATACGGGTTGTAATCCGCCGCCACACCCTTGGTGTTGTAGTAGTTGGTGGAGAAATAGCTGGAGATGATCACGTTCGCCGTCTGGTGATTGACGATGTCGTTGTCGAAGATCTCCACTTGGTCGTTGGAGTTCACCACCACGCCCGAGCCGGCCGGCACGCTGGCCACCGCTGCACCCTTGGCGGCGAAGTTGCCGAGGTTGTTGTCGATCACCTGATTCTTGAACGCGCGCGTTGCCTTGCCCGCCTGCGACAGGTTCGGCATGTTGAACACCAGGATGCCGCCGGTGTTGCGGGTGGCGGTGTTCTCGTACACGTCGGCGTTGATCGAGTTCTCGATCTCGATGCCGGCCACGTTCTGCTCGGCGCGATTGCGGCGCACGATGATGTTGCGCGACTGGCCCACGTAGATGCCGGCGTCGGAGGCGCCAATCACCACCGAGTCCTCGATCAGCACGTTCTCGGTCTTCACCGGATACAGGCCGTAAGCGCCGTTGGTGGTCTTGGGGCCGCCGGTCCATTCCACGCGTACGCCGCGGATGGTGATGTTCTTGCCCTGGTTGATCTTGAGCGCGTCGCCCTTGGTGTCTTCCAGCGCGAGGTTCTCGATGGTGAAGTCGCTGGCGTTCACCAGCAGGCCTTCCGGCCCTACTACCTGGCCCTTGAACGACAGCACGGTCTTGTCCTTGCCGGCGCCGCGGATGGTGACGCCGTCGGCGCGCAGGCTCAGGCCGCGCTTAAGCGCGTAGTGGCCGGCGGGAATCTCGATGACGCTGCCGGGTTTGGCGTCCAGCAACTGCTGTTGCAGCTTGGCCTGGAAGGCACTGTCGGCTTCGCTCTGCGCGACCGGTTGATCGTGACCGCCGCAACCGGCAAGCGCTGCGCCGAGCGCGACGGTGAGTACTAACTTGCGCATGTTCGGTGAACCTCCCCAGGAACCGAGAACATCAAAGCGCCGTGTCGGGCGCCGTCTGTAGGCCACTGTTGCGCAATGCGGCGCGATGGGGGAGGGCAAAACGGCCAAGTGCCGGGGGGCAAATCGGCCAGATTCGATGCGTTTACGCCGCCGCCCGTCTTGCGGCCTGCGGCGGCATGCCGGTCCAGCGTTTGAACGCACGTCGAAATTCACGCGGATCGCTGAAGCCCAGCTCGCTGCCGATCTCCGCCACGCTCAGGGCGCCGGCCTGCAGCAATTCCAGGGCGCGCTCGGCGCGGACACGGTCGTGGATTTCGCGGAAGATGCGACCGCTCTCGGCCAGCTTGCGGCGCAATGAGCGTTCGCTGAGGTTGAGCGTGCGGGCCACGTCCTGCAATTTGGGCTGGTCGCGCAATTGACTGCGAAGCAGGCGTTCCACCGCCGCGACGATTTCCTGGTGCGGCTCGCCGCCATCCGGGGTCATTTGCTGCGCGCACAGTGCCAGTGCCTGACGAGCGGTCAGCGGGTTGTGGCCGGGCAGCGGGCGCGCCAGCCACTGGGTATCGATCAGCAGGCGGTTCTGCGCGGTGCCGAAGCGCACTTCGCAGTCGAACAGCTTCTCGTGCTCCTTGGCATAGCTCGGGCGCGGATAACCAAATTCGACGCGCACCGGCCGCAGCTCGGGGCCGACCAGTTCGCGCGCAATCATCAGGCAGCTGGCGAATAGTTCTTCGCAGAAGAACGGCAGCAATTCGGTATCGCCAAAGCGCGGCCATGCGACCAGGGCCACTTCGCGCTCGCTGACCACCTCGAAATTCAGTTCGAGCAGGCAGCCGCAGATTTTGTGGTGCGCGACGCCGGCCATCATCGCCTCGCCCAGGGTGCGCGATGTCATCATGGCGAGGCCGAGCAGGCCGAAGCCGCCGATGGTGCCCTCGCGGCCGATGCGCAGGCCGGCGTCGGGCACGTTCAGCGCCTGCAGCGCGCGCCGCACGAAGGTACTGGCCTGGCGGTAGGACACACGCAGCGAAGGGTCGGCGATCTGTGTCCGCGAAAGCGCCAATCCGGCGAACCACGACCGGGTGTCCACGCCCAGCGCATCCGCCATCTGCATCAGGTACAACAATTTGTTCGACGGAAACTCGGCCGCCGTGTAGCGCGGATCGTCCGAGGCCAACGGGTGAGTCGCGACATGAGGGAGGCCGACCAGGGCGGCGGGGCGTGCCATCGTTCCTGTTGCTCCAGCGCAGGGTGCCGGCAACGGCCGGCAGTAAAGCTGTCTCTATAGCACGCACGCCGCGCACTCGTTTGCGCGATGCACAAACCTGGGACCCTCTGATCAAGATTGGGGCCGTTGCCGTTTGGCATCTTGTGCGACTTCCGGGCGGCTGTTGATATAGCCCTTTCCAATACCGAGGCGAACCCATGGGCAGGACCATCTTCAAGCTGTCGAGCCTGGTGTTCGCACTCGCGCTTGCGGGTTGTGCGACGGCGCCACAAACGCAAACGCCCATGGCTGCGACCACCGAGAGCAAGGGCTATCTGGCCGAACCGATCGCGCTGCACATGGCCGAGGTGCTGGCGCCTGCACCCCAGCCGGGGTCGGCGCGTTACGAGGCGGATCGCCAGGTGTTTCGAGCTACTCGCAAGCTGGAAGGCACGCCACGCTGGACGCTGGCGACCAGCGACGTGAATCTGGAGGTGCCGGACATGTTGCGGGACTTCAGCTGCGCGATGGGTGCATCGCTCGACGCCTCACGCCTGTCGCGTCTCACCGCCATGCTCAAGAAAGTCGATGCCGATGGCGTGAGCATCACCGAGCCCGCCAAGAAGGCCAATCATCGCCAGCGTCCGTTTCTTATCGATGAGGGTGCGGTATGCCAATCGAAGGAAAAGCTGGCGCGTAGTTTCGATTACCCCTCGGGCCATTCCACCTGGGGTTGGACCGTGGGTCTGATTCTGTCCGAACTGGCGCCTGACCGCGCCAATGAAGTGCTGCTGCGCGCACGCTCATTTGCGGATAGTCGTGTGGTGTGCGGTGCCCACAACCTCAGCGCGATCCAGGCGGGCCAGATCAATGGTTCGGCCATCGTGGCGAGGTTGCATGCGGAGCCGGCGTTCGAGGCAGATATGGCGGCGGCACGGAAGGAGCTTGATGCTTTGCGTGCGTCGGATGTGTCGTTGCCTGGGGCGCAGTGCGCGGCGGAGCATGCGTTGATTGTGGATGCGCCGTATTGAGGTGAGTGATTCGCGCTGGGGGGTAAGCCCTTGCGACACGCTCCCCCATAACGCGAAGACCACTAAGCGACAGCTGCCGCACCCACCGTTGGAGCGATTCGGCCAAACGAGGCCGGCAGCACGCCGTCCCTGGCAACGTTCAAGTGACCTTGCGGAACCAGAAGCTTGAGCCAGCGCCGACTCGCGCGGCAGACGCTCCAAGAGCTTTGTCCAGCGCCGGGCGCAAGAAATGATGCAGGTACATCCCAGCGAGCTCGACCTGGTACATCGTGGACCCCGTGAGCAATGCGCGCAGAAGATACTGCTCGTTCCAGCTCCTGCCTTCGGTCAGCACCCAATCTTGCGGGTACTCCATAGGCAGCCAAATATCATGGACGTGAATGAGCACGCCAGCGCGCAGGAATGGCAGCACCTCGAAGAACAGATGATTGACGTCGGACCCAGTCTTGCTCACGTGGGATGAGTCGACAAACAACACGTCGCCACTCTCCAGTGCGGCGAACACCTGCAGGTCGACGTCTTGTACCTTGCTTTGAATTAGCCTCACGTGAGGTAGTGCGCCAAGGAAGGGGCGCGGAAACGGCTCGATCGCAGTGACCTGCATTTGACCGGCAAACTTCTCGCTTACGACCTGGCTCATCACCATCGTCGAGAAGCCTGAGCCCACCTCAATGACTCGCTTGGGTCGGAACGCTTCCAGCATCCCGACAAGCATCCGTGCATCCAAATCACCGAACTGACCGTTTTCGGTGAAGAAGCGCGGCGGTGCGCCCGCCGCCGGAGGATTGCGGTCGAATTGGCAGGCCGCCATCGCATGGCCCACCTCTCCGGCCAGCAATCTGGCCTGATGTTCGGGGCGGAAATCCAAGCCCGGCATGTGCTCCGGGGACTGGCGCTCGGCCGACCAGATGGCCGCTGTGCGCTGCTTCACTTCGACCCGGTCAACGATCGGCGAATAGAAGCCTGTGCGTGTGAGGTCGAGTCCAAAACGCTCCTGCAGGCGGTCCTGCGTCCAGCGTCGAAGTCGCATAAATCTTGTAAGCACAGATCCCTCGCAGCAGTGACGGTTCTCGATGGTAAAGCACGTCGCCCTGCAGGGCACGGTGCTGCTTGGCCGTGAAGACACAAAAAAGCCCCGCGCGAACCGCGCGGGGCTTTCTTCGCGTGCGCTTACTCGCCGATCGTCAGCAACGACGCATTACCACCCGCCGCCGTGGTGTTGATGGTGAGCGTGCGCTCGCCAGCAAAACGCAGCAAATAGTGCGGGCCACCGGCCTTGGGGCCGGTGCCGGAGAGGCCTTCGCCGCCGAACGGCTGCACGCCGACCACGGCACCGATCTGGTTGCGGTTGACGTAGCAGTTGCCGACGCGTGCGCGGCTCTGGATGAACTCCACGGTGTCGTCGATGCGGCTGTGGATGCCCAGGGTGAGGCCGTAGCCGGTGGCGTTGATCGCGTCGACCACCTTGTCCAGCTCGCTGCCCTTCCAGCGGATCAAGTGCAGCACCGGGCCGAACACTTCGCGAGTGAGCGTGGATAGCGAGGGAATTTCATAGGCGCGCGGTGCAAAGAAGGTGCCGTTGCCGGTGATGGCCGGGTCGAGTGCGACTTCGCCGATCTTCTTTGCTTCTTTGTCCATGCGCGCGGCGTGGTCGACCAGGATTTTCTTCGCATCCTCGTCGATCACCGGGCCCACGTCGGTGGAGAGCAGGGCCGGGTCGCCCACCTTCAATTCGGCCATCGCGCCGGTCAGCATGGTGCTGACCTTGTCGGCGATGTCTTCCTGTACGAACAACACGCGCGCGGCGGAGCAGCGCTGGCCGGCCGACTGGAACGCGGAGGAAATCACGTCCTTGACGATCTGCTCGGGCAGGGCGGAGGAGTCGGCGATCATCGCGTTCTGGCCGCCGGTCTCGGCGATCAGCGCGGCGATCGGCGCATTGCGTGCAGCCAGGGCGCGGTTGATCGCCCAGGCGGTTTCGGTGGAGCCGGTGAAGGCCACACCAGCCACGCGCGGATCGCGAGTCAAGGCAGCACCGACGGTGGCGCCGTCACCGGGCAGGTATTGCAGCACGTCGGCCGGCACGCCAGCTTCCTGCAGCAGCTTCACTGCGGCATAGCCGATCAGGCTGGTCTGCTCGGCCGGCTTGGCGATCACGGCGTTGCCGGCGGCGAGTGCGGCGCTGACCTGGCCGAGGAAGATTGCCAGCGGGAAGTTCCACGGGCTGATGCAGACGAATACGCCACGACCATTGAGGAAGAGCTGGTTGCTCTCGCCGGTGGGGCCAGGCAACTGCTCGGGCTGGCCGAACAAGCGGCGCGCCATGGCGGCGTAGTAGCGCAGGAAGTCAGCCGCTTCGCGGATTTCGGCGATGGCGTCGGGCAGGCTCTTGCCGGCTTCACGTACGCACAGCGCGATGAACTCGCCGCGGCGCGCTTCGAGCTGCTCGGCGGCGTGCTCCAGGATGGCGGCGCGGCTGGCGGCCGGCAGGCGATCCCAGTGGTGGTGGGCGGCGACGGCGTTGGCCAGCGCCTTCTCCACCGTGGCGCTGTCGGCGGTGATGTAGCTTCCGATGGCCTGGCGGCGGTCGGCGGGGTTGGTCACCTGCACGGTCGCGCCGGTGCTGCTCGCGCCCGGCACCAGCGGTGCCGCGGTCCACGGACCGGACTGGGTGTTAATGGCCTCGGCGAGGGCCTTCAGTTCGTTGTCGTTGGCGAAGTTGATGCCCATGGAATTCTTCCTGGATACAAAATTTGCATTCTGCGCAAGCGCAGAGTGGTCACCGTAGAGATTGACCGGCAGCGGGATGCGCGGATGGGGGATGGAGGCGAAGGCGCGTACCGTTTCGCACGGGTCGGCGACCAGTTCGCGCACCGGCACGCTCTCGTCCACCACGCGGTTGACGAAGCTGGTGTTGGCGCCGTTCTCGAGCAGGCGGCGCACCAGGTAAGGCAACAGGTCTTCATGGCTGCCCACCGGCGCGTAGACGCGGCAGGGCACGTTGAGGCGATCCTTGCCGATCACTTCGGCGTACAGATCGGTGCCCATGCCGTGCAGGCGCTGGTATTCGTAGGTGCGACCCCTGGCGGCGTGATGCACGGCCGCGATGGTGTGCGCGTTGTGCGTGGCGAACTGCGGGTAGATCAGTTCGATGCCGGCGTCGAACAGCTTGCGCGCGCAAGCCAGGTACGACACATCGGTATTGGGCTTGCGCGTATACACCGGGTAGCCGGGCAGGCCGTTTTCCTGCGCGCGCTTGACCTCGGCGTCCCAGTACGCGCCCTTCACCAGGCGCACGTACCAGCGGCGGTTGGCCGCGCGCGCGGTTTCGATCAGCCAGTCGATGACGAACGGTGTGCGCTTGGAGTAGGCCTGCACCACGATGCCCAGGCCGTTCCAGCCTTGCAGTGACGGATGTGCGAACACCTCGCCCATGATGTCCAGCGACAGCTCGAGGCGATCGGCTTCCTCCGCATCGACCGACAGCGCAATGCCGTGCTTCATCGCCAGCTGCGACAGTTCCAGCAGCTTCGCGGTGAGGTCGCGGCGTGCGCGTTCGCGGTTGGCGACTTCATAGCGCGGATGCAGCGCGGAAAGCTTCACCGAGATCGACGGCGCGTCGGTGTGATTCGCGAACGGGCCGCGCGCACCGATGGCGGCGATCGCATTGCGATAGTCCTGCTGATAGCGCTCGGCCGTCTGGCTGGTCAGCGCGGACTCGCCGAGCATGTCGTAGGAATAGCGATACATCGCGTATTCCTTCTGCGCGCAGCGATCCAGCGCTTCGCCGATGGTGCGGCCCATGACGAACTGGTGACCCATGATGCGCATGGCCTGGCGTACGGCCAGACGGATCGCCGGTTCGCCGGCGCGGCCGACCAGGCGCTTGAGGGCGCCGGTGAAGTCGTGGCGCGTGTCTTCGGCCAGGTTGACCAGATGGCCCGTCAGCATCAGGCCCCAGGTGGAGGCGTTGACGAACAGCGACTCGCTTTGGCCCAGGTGCTTCTTCCAGTTCGCATCGCCGAGCTTGTCGCGGATCAGCTTGTCGGCCGTGGCCGAATCTGGAATGCGCAGCAGCGCTTCGGCCACGCACATCAGCAGCACGCCTTCCTCGCTGGAAAGGTCGTACTGCCGCATGAAGGACTCGACGGCGCTCTGATCCTTGGCGCGCACGCGCACCCGGGTCACCAGATCAGCGGCGAGGTCGATCACCTTTTCGCGTTCGACCGGTGGCAGGGTGGCCTGGGTGAGCAGGTCATTGACCGCTTCGGTCTCGTCGCGCAGCCAGGCGGCAGTGATGCGCGCACGGGCCGGCTCGGCGCCGGTGGGAAGTTCGGGGCTGAGAATGGGCTGGGTCACAAGGCTGTCAATAGAGTAGGGAAGCGCAGGAAGTCCGGGATTGTACGCGCTCGCTAAGAGCACACGCATCCGTATGCGCGCGCCGTGTGGGGATATTGCAAGCTCATGGCAAGGTCAAGCGCCTGCGACATTCTTGCCCGTTCGGTCAGCGCGGCCTATCATTCGCGGGTTCCAGGCACGCCGGTGTTCCCATGATCGTGCTTCGACCAGCTGACGCCGGCCTGCCGTGCGCGACGATGTGGCTCAAGCCCAATCGCGCACTCAGCCGACGCGACCTGCGTCGATTGATCGGGTTATTGGCGGCTTTGGCGCTGACGACGGCCGGACTGGGCGCGTGGCAGGGGAATGTCTTCGCTCCGCTGTTCGCCCTGGTCGAGTCCTCCGCGGTGGCTCTCGCCCTGGGCGTGGCCTGGCGGGCTGGCGACCGCAGCGAGCGCATCACCCTCGACATGTCGTCGCTGGAGGTGCAATCCCTGCCAGGCCGGCGCTGTACGCGTTTCCAGTGCTACTGGGTGCGGGTGCAGTTGAAGGATGGGGCGGGGCACCGTCGTCTGCTGCTGACGTCGCATGGGCGCGAGCTGGAAATCGGGGTTTTTCTCGCCGATGAGGAACGCGCCGAGCTGTCGAGGAAACTCATGGTGTTGCTGGACGATATCAACCGCCAGCCGCGCAGGTAGGTTCAACAAAGGTGCAAGACATGACATCTGGCAGCATCAGGCCCGGCGGCATCAAGCGAGCAGTCACAGCGTTGGCGTTGGCCGCCTTCGCGTTGTTCGGCAGCGTGGTTCAGGCGAACCCCGAACCCGGACAGCTGAACATGCCGCGCGGCGTGACCACGTATTCAAACGTGCCGTATTTCCTGAACAACGTTGCGCTAGGTGTCTGCGTCGTCATCGGCATCCTGGTGTTCGGTGCGATGTTCATCGCCATGTTCCGCTTCCGCAAGTCGCGCGGCGCCGTGGCCGAGAAGTGGTCGCACAACACCACGCTGGAGATCGTGTGGACCACCATCCCGGTGATCATCCTGATCGTGCTGGCCTACCTGGCCACCGGCGGTCTGAAGACCTTCTCCGACACCACCAATGCGCAGATGACCGTCAAGGTCACCGGCTACCAGTGGAAGTGGCGCTACGACTACGTCGACTACCAGGGCAAGGCGATCGACAAGGTCGGTTTCATGTCCAAGCTCGATCGAGAGAGCGACGAGACCCGCCAGCTGAAGTCGGGCCTGGACCCGAATGCGGTCAAGGTCGACGGCTACAACACCTATCTGATCAATGTGGACGAGCCGCTGGTCGTTCCCATCGATACCAAGATCCGCTTCGTGATCACCGCGGGTGACGTCATTCACTCCTGGTGGGTGCCGGCGCTGGGCTGGAAGATGGACGCCATCCCGGGCATCGTCAACGCGGCTTGGACCAACATCAAAGAGCCAGGCGTGTATCGCGGCCAGTGTGCCGAGCTGTGCGGCCAGGACCATGGCTTCATGCCGATCGTGGTGAAAGCCGTGCCGAAGGCCGAATTCGAGCAGTGGCTGGCTTCGAAGCAGCAGTCGGCGACGCCGGCTCCGGCCGCCGCTTCCACGGCTGCCGCGCCAGCCACGGCACAGGTTGCTCCCGCACAGACCCCCAAGGGTTGATCCGGCTGCTCACGCAGTTCCACGTTTTTCGCATTAGGTAGAGGTGCAAGGCCATGGCCCACGCAGCCACCCACGATCACCACGACGACCATCACGGCGCGCCGAGCAATTTCTTCACGCGCTGGTTCATGTCCACGAACCACAAGGACATCGGCACGCTGTACCTGGTCTTCTCGCTGCTGATGTTCTTCATCGGCGGCAGCTTCGCCATGGTGATCCGCGCCGAGCTGTTCAAGCCGGGCCTGCAGCTGGTGCAGCCGTACTTCTTCAATGAAATGACCACGATGCATGCGCTGGTCATGATCTTCGGTGCGGTGATGCCGGCCTTCGTGGGCCTGGGCAACTGGATGATCCCGCTGATGATCGGTGCGCCGGACATGGCGTTGCCGCGCATGAACAACCTGTCGTTCTGGATCCTGCCGTTCGCCTTCGCGCTGCTGCTGTCCACCTTGTTCCTGCCGGGCGGCGGCCCGGCCGGTGGCTGGACCATGTACCCGCCGCTGTCGCTGCAGGGCGATTCGGTCGCCTACGTGGTGTTCGCGGTCCACTTGATGGGTATCAGCTCGATCATGGGCGCGATCAACATCATCGCGACCATCCTCAACATGCGCGCCCCGGGCATGGACCTGCTGAAGATGCCGGTGTTCGTGTGGAGCTGGCTGATCACGGCGTTCCTGCTGATCGCGGTGATGCCGGTGCTGGCCGGTGCGGTGACCATGCTGCTCACCGACAAGTACTTCGGCACCAGCTTCTTCAATGCGGCCGGTGGCGGTGACCCGGTCCTGTTCCAGCACATCTTCTGGTTCTTCGGGCATCCCGAGGTCTACATCATGATCCTGCCGGCCTTCGGCCTGGTCTCGGAGATCATCCCGACCTTCGCCCGCAAGCCGATCTTCGGCTACAAGGCGATGGTGTACGCGATTGCCTCGATCGCTTTCCTGTCGTTCATCGTGTGGGCGCACCACATGTTCGCGGTGGGCCTGCCGCTGGGCGGCGAGATCTTTTTCATGTACGCGACGATGCTGATCGCGGTGCCCACGGGCGTGAAGGTGTTCAACTGGGTCAGCACCATGTGGGGCGGCTCGATGACCTTCGAGACCCCGATGCTGTTCGCGGTCGCCTTTGTGATCCTGTTCACCATCGGCGGCTTCTCCGGCCTGATGCTGGCGCTGGCTCCGGCGGACTTCCAGTACCACGACTCCTACTTCGTGGTGGCCCACTTCCACTATGTGCTGGTGACCGGCGCGATCTTCGCCATCATCGCCGGGTCGTACTATTGGCTGCCCAAGTGGACCGGCCACATGTACAGCGAGTTCTGGGGCAAGGTGCACTTCTGGAACAGCGTGGTCTGGGTGAACGTGCTGTTCTTCCCGCAGCACTTCCTGGGCCTGGCCGGCATGCCGCGCCGTATCCCGGACTACAACGTCGCGTTCGCCAACTTCAACATGATCAGCTCCATCGGCGGCTTCTTGTTCGGCGCCTCGCAGCTGATCTACGTCGGCGTGATCATCCACGCGGTGTGGTTCTCCAAGAAGAAGGCCCCCGACCGCGTGTGGGAAGGGGCCAAGGGTCTGGAATGGACCGTGCCGTCGCCGGCACCGCACCACACCTTCGAGCTGCCGCCGGTGATCCACGACGACGAGCTGGCTCACGGTCACGTTGAAGATTGATAGATAAGGTCACCTCGGCCGCTTGCGGCTGAGGTGATTGGAAACTGCGTTCAGATGACTCAGCAAGACACGGATTCGAGCAACGAAGCGCGCCGAAAGAGCGCGAAGCGGACCGCGCTGGTGGTGGCCGTGATCGCAGCAGCGATCTTCCTGCTCTCGATCCTGCAGATGTTGAAGGTCAAGTAAGGCAGTCAGGTTTTGCATTTCCCCGCGCAATTCGGCGGGGTGGAAGTAACAAGAGAAAATCCACGGGAATCTCACCATGGGTCAGCAGCAAGGCGCTTATTTCGTTCCGTCCAAGAGCCATTGGCCGATCGTGGCCGCGGTCGTCATGTTCGTCACCGTGTTCGGTGCCGCGCATTGGCTGAACGCACAGCCCGGTGAGGCCGGCTTTGGCAAGACCGTGCTGACGGTCGGTTTCGTCGGCATCTTGCTGATGTTCTTCGGCTGGTTCCGCTCGGTGATCCGCGAGTCGCTCGCCGGTAGCTACAACCACCAGGTAGACACCTCGTTCCGCATGGGCATGATGTGGTTCATCTTCTCCGAGGTGATGTTCTTCGCGGCCTTCTTCGGCGCGCTGTTCTATGCCCGCATGTTCTCGGTGCCGTGGCTGGGCGGCGACGGCCATGGCGTGCTGACCCACCAGTTCCTGTGGAGCGACTACGCCGCGGCCTGGGGCGCTAACGGTGGCGGCGGCCCGGGCAAGGTTGGCGGCGACTTCCAGACCGTGGCGGCCTGGGGCCTGCCGCTACTGAATACGCTGATCCTGCTCAGCTCGAGCATCACCGTGACCATCGCGCACCATGCGCTGAAGGCTGGCCATCGTGGCAAGATCCTGGTGTTCCTCGGCCTGACCGTGCTGCTGGGCGCCAGCTTCCTGTACTTCCAGGCGCACGAGTACATCGAGGCCTACAAGGAGCTCAACCTGACCCTGCAGAGCGGCGTCTACGGTTCGACCTTCTTCATGCTCACCGGCTTCCACGGCATGCATGTGACGTTGGGCACGATCATGCTGGCGATCATCTGGCTGCGCTGCGCCAAGGGTCACTTCACCAAGGATCACCACTTTGGTTTCGAAGCGGTGGCCTGGTACTGGCACTTCGTGGACGTGGTGTGGCTGGGCCTGTTCATGTTCGTCTACATTCTTTGAGAACGCCGCTGGCGTTCACAACAAAAAGCCCGCCAAACACGGCGGGCTTTTTTGTCTCTGTAGGAGCGCACCCTGTGCGCGAACCCAAGGTCATCGCTTCGTAGGTTTTTCGCGTACAGGGTGCGCTCCTACCGGTACCTCGCACGAGGTGTCGCATGCAAAGCGCAGGCGGCACCGGGACGGTACAATCACTGACCCACGCCGTGCGGGTGCAGCCAGCCCATCCAGATGCCGAGTACGACCATCAGGATGAGTAGCACCGAAAGCCCGATACGGCGGGTCAACGCCCATACCGTGCGCTTGCTGCCGTCCTTGTCGGTCATCATGAAATACAGCGCTTGACCGAGATTGAATAGCACCACCAGCAGCAGGATCACCAGCGCATATTTGTAGATGGTTTCCACGTGATTGGTCCAAACGACGACGACATCCGCAGTATAGCGGTCGCTTGTGGTGGCTCTGCATGAGTCTGCTGCGGCGTCCTGCCTGGTGGGCCGTGCTGCTGACGCTGGCCGGAACCTTGCTGTTCCTGCGTTTGGGCGTGTGGCAGCTGCATCGCGCCGACGAAAAAGAAGAACTTCTGCGTCGCTATGCCACATCGGCCACGGCTCCGGTGCGCGAATTTGCCGCGGTGGCCGAAGCACCACCTGTGAACGCCTATCCGCGCGTGCAGGTGCGGGGCGAATACCTGACTGATCGCGTCTACCTGCTCGACAACCCCAAGCATGACCAGCGTGGCGGCGTGGAGGTCTATGCACCTTTCCGTCTGCATGGGCAAAGCCGTTTGCTGTTGGTCGACCTGGGTTTCCTGCCGGGCAACGGCACGGACCAGACGCCGCAGCTGCCGCCGCTACCTGGCGGTGAGCGCGAGCTGCAAGGCCTCTACTTGCCGGCGCCGGGTGTGGGTTTCGAAATGGGCGGCGATGCGCTGGCGCGCCAATCGCATTGGCCCAAGACCACGGTCTACCTGGACCTGGCGCAGGTCTCCGGCGATCTCGGTATCTCGCTGTATCCGCGCGTGCTTTCTCTCGACGCGGACCCTGCTGCTATCTATGTGCGCAAGCACACGCCCGATTTCACATCGATGCCGTCCGCGCGACATCGAGCCTATGCTTTTCAGTGGTTCACCTTCGCCGTGGTGGCGGTGGTGATGTTTTTGATCCTGCACCGCAAGCGCAAACCGAAACCCTCGGACCAGCCATGAACAAGCCAGCCAACGCGGCACGACGCAGCAGCCGCCTGAAACTCCTCCTGATCATGGCCGTGTTCGCCGCGCCGATCATCGCCGCCGGTGTACTGACCTTCAGCGGCTGGCAGCCGGGCGGCAAGGGCAATGGTCAGCCGATCGCGCCGCAGCGTAACTTCGCAGACGAGAAGCTGCGCGTGTCATTGGCCGACGGTCAGGTCTGGGCATGGCGTGCCACCGAGCCACAGCTCACCCTGATCGCGCTGCCGGGGCCGGATTGCGGCAGGCAATGCGTGGACACGCTGACCAAGATGGCCGCGGCGCGCATCACGCTCAATCGCAACGCACCGCGCCTGCGCCTGCTCTTCGTCGGCACGCCGCCGGCTGACGCCGACAGCGACGGCATGAAGAATTACTGGCAGATCGGCAGCGACAGCGACGGCAAGCTCGCTGCATGGCGCCCAACCTCGCCGGACAGCGTGAGCGCGCTGCTGGTCGAATCCAACGGCACCGCACTTGCCCTGTATCCTGCCGGCTTCGATCCGACCGGTCTGCGCAAGGACCTGCAGAAGGTGATTCGCTGATGTCATCCCGCTCCGTGAAAATCCTGCGCGGCCTGGCCTTGCTCGCTGCCGTGTTTGCCTTCGGCGTGGTGATGTTCGGCGCCTTCGTGCGCCTGTCCAACGCTGGTCTGTCCTGCCCGGACTGGCCGACCTGCTACGGCAAGGCCAGTTGGCCCGAACACCAGCATGAAATCGCCCAGGCCAACCAAGCCTTCCCGGATCGTCCGTACGAAACACACAAGGCCTGGCGTGAACAGGTGCATCGCTTCCTCGCCGGCACGCTTGGTGTGCTGGTGCTGACGTTGGCGCTGATCGCCAGCTGGCGGCGGCCGTGGGCACGCTATGCCGTGATACTTGGCGCGATCTTCGCGGCGGCAGGTGTGGGCCTTTACATGCACGGCGAGCACCTGTGGTCGTCGGTGCTGTCTGCCTTCGCGATAGGGCTTCCGCTGATCGCCGCCGCAGGTCTGAATCGACCGGGCGCGTGGCGCATCAGCGTGCTGGCGCTGGCGGTGATCATTTTCCAGGCCATGCTCGGCATGTGGACGGTCACCCTGCTGCTCAAGCCGATCGTCGTGATGGGACACCTATTGGGCGGCATCACCACGTTCGCCCTACTGGCTTATGCCGCGCTGCGCTTCGCCGGTGTGGGTGCCCGCGACGACAGCTACGCCGCGCTGCGTCGCCTGGTAGTGATTGGCGTAGTGCTGCTGATCGCGCAGATCGCTTTGGGTGGATGGACGTCCGCCAACTACGCCGCGCTCGCCTGCGGCACTGATTTCCCCCAATGCCTCGGCCAATGGGCGCCGCCGGCCGACTTCAAGGAAGGCTTCGTGTTGTGGCGAGGCATCGGCGTGAACTACGAAGGTGGCGTGCTCGACATGGCCGCGCGCAGCGCCATCCAGATTGCGCACCGCATCGGCGCACTGGTGGTGTTCGGCTATCTCGCGTGGCTGGCATATAGGGTTTCGCGTCGCGGGTTGCGCGCCTTCGGTGTGGCCATCGTGGTGGTGCTGATATGCCAAGTGCTGCTGGGCGTGAGCAATGTTCATTTTGGCCTGCCGTTGCCGGTGGCCACGCTGCACAATGGTGTCGCCGCGCTGCTGCTGTTTGTCTTGCTGGCCACGCTGGCGCGTACGCAACGCAAGCAGGATGACGCCATGTTCCAGAACCTGGGACGACACGCATGAGCCGTTTCAACGAATACCTGGAATTGACCAAGCCGCGCGTCGTTGCGCTGCTGGTGTTCTGCGCCGTCATCGGCATGTTCCTCGCCGTGCCGGGCATACCGCCGTGGCGTGCGCTGGTGTTCGGCACGCTGGGCATCTGGTTGGCGTCCGCCTCGGCCGCGGCGTTCAATCACCTGATCGATCACCGCATCGACAAGCTGATGGCCCGCACCGCCCATCGGCCGCTCGCCACCGGACATCTCTCGCTGAACCAAGTGCTCACCTTCGCACTCGTGCTTGGCGTGGTCTCGATGCTGGTGCTGGTGTTTCTGGTGAACCCGGTGACCGCACTGCTCACCTTCGGTGGCCTGATCGGCTACGCCGTGATTTACACCGCCTACCTCAAGCGTGCGACACCGCAGAACATCGTGATCGGCGGTCTCGCAGGCGCGATCCCACCCGTGCTCGGCTGGACAGCGGTCACTGGAGCCCTGCATCCGTTCGCGTTGCAGCTGTGCTTGATCATCTTCGTGTGGACGCCGCCGCATTTCTGGGCGCTGGCGATCTTCCGCCGCGACGATTACTCGCGCGCGCAGGTGCCGATGCTGCCCGTGACCCACGGCGTAGTGTTCACGCGCTGGCATGTGCTGTTCTACACGATCCTGCTGGTGCTGGTGACTTTGCTGCCTGCGCTGACCGGCTACAGCGGCCTGATCTATCTCGGCGGCGCAGCGATTTTGGGTGCTGGCTTCCTCTACTACGCCGTGCGCTTGCTCAACCCACCCGACGAACTGTTTGCGATGAAGGTATTCAACTATTCCATCGTGTATCTGATGGCCTTGTTCGCCTTCTTGCTGGTGGACCATTGGCTGGTTGGGCCCGTTGTGCAACAGGGGCTGTCGTTTCAGCCGGTGTCGTAAACACGGTCCGCGCCGTTTACCGGTGACGGCTGCGTCGATTTGCTCAGAGCATCCACAGGGGCGGGCTGGGCATCTGCCATGGCTCGGCGATACAAGCGCGCGCCGTTATTCCACAGGATGCGGGATTTTGTTTGCATGGACAGATCCTGGCGCGCGACAAAGGTGCTGACGGCGTCTGGAAACATGCTGTCGCGGTGAGGGTAATCGGTGGCCATGACGATGCGGGTATCGCCGATGGCGGCGACGACCTCCGCCAGGTATTGCTCGCCGGCATCGGCGGATACATAGCATTGCCTGTGAAAATAGTCGCTAGGTCGAAGCGCCAACGGGACGTCCAGGTCCTCCGGAAATTTTTCGTACGTATCGTCCAGGCGCCATAGCCACCAGGGCACCCAGCCGCAGCCGCCTTCGAGAAAAGCGCATGTGAGTCCGGGGTGCCGTTCGAGAACGCCGCCAGCGACCAGGCTCGCGAAAGCGAGCATCAGTTCGAGCGGATTGCGCGCGGCGTCGGCGATCAAGCGTCCGCCGCTGTGATCGATAAAACGGCGCCCGATATCGTCGCGCAGTGTCCATACGCCGGTGGGATGAAAACAAACGGGTACGCCGAGGTCTTCGATGGCCTGCCACAGCGGTTCGAAATAGGGATCGTGGATGTGCTGGCCGTTGACCGGGTTGGGATTGCCGATCACGGCGACGGCGCCGAGTTGTTCCACGGCACGCTTCACTTCCTTCACCGCAAGCCCCACGTCGTGATAGGCGATTTGCGCAGCGAACTTGAGCCGCTGTGGATCATGGGAGCAGAAGTCGTGCGTCCAGTCGTTGTGCGCACGCGCCAGGGCGTCGGCAAAGGAAGGGTCGATGTCGTCATGCATCTGCACGTGCCGCCCGCGGGTGCCGAACAGCACGGCAACATCGATCCCTTCGATAGCCATCGCCTGCAAGTGCGAGGGCGGGTCGTAACCCGCCGCGGATGCCTTGCGATAGTGTTCGTGCCGCTCTTTCGTCGTTGGATGCGGCGAGCCCGCGGCAGGCCGCGGGCGGGGTGCGAGCGTCCTGTACCGTTCATCGAGATGGCGTGACCACAGATCGTCCGGCTCGATGGTATGCAGGTCGGCATCGAAGACGCGAAAGCCGCTTTTCATCCCGCGTCCTTCAGAGCGATTTGCTGATGAAGGGGTTGGGGCGGTAGGCCGTCTGCTCCGGTGGGCAGCCAATGCTGGGCTTTTCCGGGCTGCAGTCCGGGGCCGGGATTTCAGGTCCGCATGGTCCGGGATCGATCTCTGGCCCACATTGTCCAGGATCGCGCTCTGGCGTACACGGTGGCGCGGGTTGTTCGGGCGAGCACATCGATGCATTGAGCGCGCGTGGTATCGCGGCGCTATGAGCCTCGATCAAGGCGTCGCGGAAATCACGCAATGCCTGGCCGCCGAAAGCCGCGCTCAAGCCGCCACGGCTGACGTGTCCGAGCGAGGCGAAGCGCGCGAATACACAGGGGTAGATCTCCCCATCCGAGCTGACGCAAACCTTCCCGTCGCGGCAACGCCCGCAGAGTTCTTTCAATGGCGGTTGCGACGAACGCTCATGCGAACCGCGTCCGAGTCCGCGCAAGCGATCGACATGTACGGCGGCGACGCCGGCTTCGCGCAGCCGCTGTTCGGCTTCATGCACGTCGTGGGCATTGGCTTTCATTGCGATGATGCTGGCACGCACGGGCAGGCCGGCGTCGACCGCCCAGCGCAAGGCGCGATCGGTCTTGTCGAAACTGCCGTTGCGGCGCGTGACCTGATCGTGCACCGCGCCGGTCGAGCCATAAACGGAAAACGCCAGGTTGACCCGATGCTGGAGAAAAACCGCTTTCAGGTCTTCGCTGAAATGCGTGCCGTTGGTGTAGACGCAAACATGCTCGTAGCCGAGCTTGCGCGCATGTCCGATCAATGCCGGCAAGCCGGGATAGAGTGTCGGCTCGCCACCGATGAACTGCACCTTCTTGCAGCCAAGCGCAGCAGCTTGATCCAGCGCGTCGAACCAATCGGCGAGGTTCATGCCTTCGGACAGAGGTCGCTTGGGTCCGGAGTCCGCGTAACAATGGACGCATTCCAGATTGCAGCGTGCGGTGAGTTCCAGCCAGATAAAATCGAGTCGCTCGCGAGTAACCGTGACCTGAGCTTGCATGGTCTATCTCCTCCGCGGTGGCGTGTCGTTTTGATCGAGATGCGGTGCCGGCAGTCCTCTGGACAATCGGGCGCCAAACTACCGCGAAAGCGGGGACGCTTCCACGATCCGCAACGCCCGATGGCACCGACGATGGCCGGGCGAACGGTTTCATGGCGAACGCATGAACTTTCGGCCGCATTCTCTCTTTCCGAAGGTTGACAACCCCGCAGTGCAGCAAGACAATGCGCGCGCCACCCGGCGCGTCGCGCCCGTGGCATCCCTGTCCGACCAAACCAAGGCATATGGACGTTTACCCTAGTCGCAACGTCGACATCCGCGAGCATCGGGTGCCGGCATTGCATAACAAGCTGATTGTCTGCGGCGACCGCCTGCGGTCGGCTGGCGCTTTCCTCGACTAGGGAAGTCCGGCCCACCTCCGATGGCGCCGTGGGCGCCATGACGAGGAGATGGGCTATGAAGCTCCTTCGCAATTTTATCCGTCTGCGCACTGCAGGCCGTTCCCTATGGGGCGGTAGCCGTGACGTTTCCCGCCGTTCCTGGACGATCACCGTGCCGCAGCCGCTGGTTCAGCCAGCTCAGCCGGCCGTGATCGACATGCATTGGAATGCCGACCCGGCCCGTGGCCGCCCGGTCGCTCGTTGGCACGAGCACGCTGCATCGAAAACGCACGGTCATCTGCAGCTGGTATCTAGTCACTGTTGAAGATATCAACGATGAAGCGCGCTGCTTTCCGTAAAGGATGGCCCCCGCCAGTTCCCTGGCGCGGGCCGCACATGCGGTCGTAGCACGGGCATCGGCGTCATGCGCGGGCAACGGCCCGCCGACTCGCTGATCCGCCCAGATACCACGAAATCCACGGAAGCGAGTCATGATCAAGCATTCCTCCCAGACCGTCGCAGGCAAGACGGCCGGTAAGAGCGCATCCGCGCCCGTACGCGTATCTGTTGCCATGGAAGCGTTCCGCCACAACGAGGCCTTGTTCGCCGCGTTGGACACGAGCGCCGCCGGCCTCAACGAAGAGCAGATCGCCGAGCGCCTCGATCGTGACGGCCTCAACGAGGTGTCGCATGAGAAGCCGCCGCACTGGTCGCGGCAGTTGCTGCGTGCATTCAAGAACCCGTTCATCATCGTGCTGCTGGTGCTGGCCGGCGTGCAGTTGTTTACCGATTCCAGCGACCTGACCGGGCCGATCATCATCGCGGTGATGGTGGGCATCAGCGTGCTGTTGAGCTTCACGCAGGAATACCGCTCGTCGAAGGCGGCCGAGAATCTCAAGGCGATGGTGCGCAACACCGCCACTGTCACGCGCCGCGCTTCCGACGGCCACAGCGAGCGCATCGAAGTGCCGGTGGGCGAGCTGGTGGCAGGCGACATCGTGCATCTCGCCGCAGGCGACATGGTGCCTGCCGATCTGCGCCTGTTCAGCGCGAAGGACCTGTTCATCAGCCAGGCGATTCTCACCGGCGAATCGCTGCCAGTGGAGAAGGCCGCGCCGACGCCTGCGCAGGTGTCCGAGGAAGCCGCGCAAAGCGCGCTGGACAATCCTCTCGACTTGCCCACCGTCTGCTACATGGGTACCAACGTGGTCAGCGGCACGGCCAGCGCGGTGGTGGTGGCGACCGGTTCGCGCAGCTACCTCGGTTCGCTGGCGCGCACCATCGTCGGCCAGCGCGTGCAGACCAGCTTCGACCGCGGCGTGAACAGCGTGAGCTGGCTGCTGATCCGCTTCATGGCGGTGATGGTGCCGATCGTGTTCCTGATCAACGGCCTGGACAAGCACGACTGGCTGCAGGCCTTTTTGTTCGCGCTTTCCGTCGCGGTGGGCCTTACGCCGGAAATGCTGCCGCTGATCGTCACCGCCAACCTGGCCAAGGGCGCGCTGGCGATGTCCAGGCGCAAGGTGGTGGTGAAGCGCCTCAATGCGATCCAGAACTTCGGCGCGATGGACGTGCTGTGCACCGACAAGACCGGCACGCTCACGCTGGACAAGATCGTGCTGGAGCGCCACCTGGATCTGTACGGCGAGGAATCGGACGAGGCGCTGGAGTACGGCTATCTCAACAGCCGCTTCCAGACGGGCCTGAAGAACCTGATGGACAAGGCCGTGCTGACGCACCGCGACCAGGAGGAAACGGCCGCGCACTACCGCATCGTCGACGAGATTCCGTTCGACTTCCAGCGCCGTCGCATGTCGGTGGTGCTGGGCAACGGCGACGGCCACGAGCTGCTGGTGTGCAAGGGTGCGGTCGAGGAAATGCTGTCGATCTGCGACTACGCCAAGGCCGGCGACGAGGTCCTGCCGATGACCGACGCGCAGCGCGCCGACATCAAGGCGATGACGCGTGGCCTCAACGAAGACGGCCTGCGCGTGCTGGTGGTAGCCATCAAGCATCAGCCGCCCGCCGGCCGCGCCTACGGCGTGGCGGACGAGAGCGGGCTGATCGCGATCGGCTGCCTGGCCTTCCTCGATCCGCCGAAGGACTCGGCCGCCACAGCCATTGCCGCGCTCCACCATCATGGCGTGGATGTGAAGGTCATCACCGGCGACAACGAGGCGGTGACGCGCAAGATCTGTCGCGAAGTTGGCCTGGATGTGGAGCACTCCGCGCAGGGCAAGCACATCGAGCCGCTGGACGACGCCGAGCTGGACGAGCTGGTCAAGCGCACCACCGTGTTCGCCAAGATGTCGCCGCTGCAGAAGGCGCGCGTGGTGAAGTCGCTGCAGCGCCAGGGTCACACCGTGGGCTTCCTCGGTGACGGCATCAACGACGCGCCGGCCTTGCGTGAAGCGGATGTGGGCATCTCGGTGGATACCGCGACGGATATCGCGAAAGAATCCGCCGACATCATCCTGCTCGAAAAGAACTTGATGGTGCTGGAAGAGGGTGTGATCGAAGGGCGCATCACCTTCGGCAACATCATCAAGTACATCAAGATGACCGCCAGCTCCAACTTCGGCAACATGTTCTCGGTGCTGGTGGCGAGCGCGTTCCTGCCGTTCCTGCCGATGCTGCCGCTGCAGATCCTGGTGCTGAACCTGCTGTACGACATCTCGCAGCTGTCGATTCCGTTCGACCGCATGGACGACGAATACCTGCGCAAGCCGCGCAAATGGGATGCCAGCGATATCGGCCGCTTCATGGTGTGGATCGGTCCGGTCAGCTCGATCTTCGACATCACCACGTTCCTGCTGCTGTGGTACGTGTTCGGCGCGAACTCGGGCGAGCATCAGCCGCTGTTCCAGTCGGGCTGGTTTATCGAGAGCCTGCTCACGCAGACGCTGATCGTGCACATGATCCGCACGCGACGCATTCCGTTCCTGCAGAGCGTGGCGGCGGCGCCGGTACTGGCGTTGACCACCGCCATCATCATCATCGGCATGCTGGTGCCGTACACGGGCCTTGGCGCGAAGATTGGCATGGTGGTGCTGCCAACGGCGTTCTACGGCTGGCTTGCGCTGACCGTGTTGACCTATGTGGTGCTGGTCCAGTTGATGAAACTGTTCTATATCCGCCGTTACGGGCGATGGCTGTGATCTTGTCTTCTGATTGGCGTCGAATCTCAGCTACGCGAGCTCTGTGCTCCCTCCCCCGCTCGCAGGGGAGGGCTGGGGAGGGGTGAGTACTTGAGAAAGCGTTTCGGGAGAGGTTTTCGCAAGTGTTCACCCCCCCCTCCCGGCCTCCCCCTGTCCCACGGGACTAGCTTTGCGTCGCAAGCAGGGGGAGGGGAACATCGCGCCAGCTGAGATTCGACACCTTCTCCCCCGTAGTGAATAGAGCCGGGGGAGAAGGGGCGGCCGCCATAGGCACACTTTTTTAGGAGCGGCACATGAAAGGCACCTTCGCCTTACTCGACATTGCCGGCTACGTCGCCCTGCTGCTGTGGGGCACGCATATGGTCACCAGCGGCGTGCTGCGTGGCTATGGCAGCGCGCTGCGCCGCTGGCTGGGGCGTTACCTGGGGCATCGGCCGGCAGCCTTCGCTTTCGGTATCTGCCTCACCGCGCTGTTGCAGAGCAGCACCGCCACCGGCCTGATGGCGACCTCGTTCGCTGCCAGTGGCTTTCTCGGCCTCGCGCCGGGCCTGGCGGTGATGCTGGGTGCCAACGTCGGTACCACGCTGATCGTGCAGGTGATGTCGTTCGACATCTCCGTGGTAGCGCCTGTGCTGATCCTGCTGGGTTTTGCGATTCATCGCCGCAGCGACGATGCGCGCTACGAGAATCTCGGTCGTGTGGCGATCGGGCTGGGCCTAATGCTGCTGTCGCTGCATTTGTTGGTGGTGTCGCTGGCGTCGATGGAGAACGCACAGGCGCTGCGCGCAGTGCTGCAGGGCCTAGCTAGCGAACCGGTTCTGGCTATGTTGGTGGCGGCGCTGGTGACCTGGCTCTTCCACTCCAGCGTCGCCATGGTGCTGCTGATCGCGTCGCTGGCCAGCGCAGGCGTGGTAGATGCAGCAGGCGCGTTGGCGCTCGTGCTTGGCGCCAATCTCGGCAGTACCGTGCCGGCATTGTTGGAAGCCAATACGCCGGTGGCCCGCCGTCTGCCGCTGGGCAATCTGCTGGCGCGCGCTTTCGGATGCATTGTCTGCCTGCCATTGCTGCACCCGCTGGCGCACTGGCTGGTGCCGCTCGGCGCATCGCCAGCGCGCATCGCCGTGAACTTCCACACCGCGTTCAATCTCGGGCTGGCGTTGCTTTTCATCGTGCCAGTCGAGCGCATGGCGCAGCTGCTGGTGCGCTTGCTGCCGGATCCGCCGCAGCCGAACGATCCGGGCGTGCCGCAGTATCTCGACGAGGGCGCGCTGGATTCAGCCAATGTGGCGCTGGCCAATGCCGCGCGCGAGTCGATGCGCATGGCCGATATGGTCGAGGGCATGTTGAAAGGCTTGGTGGAGGTATTCGGCAAAGACGATCGCGCACGTGCCGCTGCCACCAGCAAGATGGATCCCTGGCTCGATCGCCTAGGTATGGCAATCCGCGGCTACCTCGCCGACCTGGGTGGTGAGGCGTTGAACGAGGAAGACGGCGAGCGCAGCCAGGAGATACTCGCCTTCGTGATCAACATCGAACACATCGGCGACATCACCGCTAACAACCTGATGGAGTTCGCCGCCAAGAAGGCGGAGCGCGGCCAGGATTTCTCGGCCGACGACATCCAGGATCTGGCCGCGATGCATGCGCAGGTCATGGAGAGCCTGCGGCTGGGCCTCGCCGTGTTTATGCGCGGCGATCTGCGCGCGGCACAACAATTGGTGGCGCGCAAGGAAGTGCTGTGGCGTCTGGAGAGCGAAGCCTCCGAGCGGCACATCCGTGCGCTGCGCGAGCAGCGCGATGGCGGCGGCGGAGGCGATGTCTACCTGCGCATCCTGCGCGACCTCAAGCGCATTCACTCGCACCTGGCGGCGCTGGCCTACCTGCCGCTGGAACGTGCCGGCCTGCTGCAAGGCCGGCTGGTGCGCGAATCCGCCACCCCGCGAGCGGCTGTCTGAGCAAGCAAATCGAACGAGGAGAGAGCCGACCTTGGACCCAGACCCTACAACCAGCGATGTAAACCCGACACACCGTTCGTACTGAACGTCGTCTCCGCGCCGCTCTCCTGAGCCCCGCCCGGACGCGGCGGCCGGTGACGGTTCGACCGCGGACGGGTTGCGCTTGCAGTCTCAGCCAGGCTGCCCGCTTCCCCCTCCGTATGCTTGCCTAGTGGTCGCGCGATCGCAGCCGGCTTGCACGTGCCTCATGCCAACAGGGGAAACCCCATGCTGTTCCGCTCAAAAAAAATATCGCCCCGCCTGATCTTCGCTGTCGCGCTGCCCGTCCTGCTGGGCGCGTGCTCGCACGGTGACGGCCAGCAAACAGCCGCCCCCGCTGTGGTGGACGATCACGGCGTGCTGCGCGTGCCTGAGAAGTCGCCGTTGCGCACGCGCCTGAAAGTGCAGCCGGTGGAGCTGCGTGACCTCGCGCATCCGTTGTCGGCCCCGGCCATGGTGGAGGCCGATCCGGCCTACACGGCGAACATCCTGCCGCCACTGACCGGACGCATTGCGGAACTGAAAGTGAGGCTGGGCGACCGCGTGACTCGTGGCCAGGTGCTCGCCGTGATCGCCTCGGGCGACTACGCGCAAGCGATGTCCGATAAGCAAAAGGCGAGTGATGCACTGGCCCTGGCCAAGAAGACGCTGGATCGCGCGGAAGGCGTGAAGCAGGCCGGTGGCTCAGCGCAGAAGGACCTGGAAGCGGCGCAAAGCGTCATGGTGCAGGCACAGGCCGAGTACGACCGTGCCGCCACCCGCCTGGCCTCGTTGGGAGACTCCGCGCCGGGTAAGGGCGGCGCGCATCGCATGGTGGTGGTTTCGCCCACCGACGGCAGCGTCACCGCGTTGTCCGCGGCGGTCGGCGGGTTCGCCAACGATCCGAACGCGCCTTTGATGACCATCACCAACCTGGGCCACATCTGGGTCACCGCCAACGTCGCCGAGAACGAAGCCAATCAGGTGGCGCCGGGGCAGCCGGCGGACGTGGTACTGCCGGCCTGGCCTGGCCGCAGCTTCCACGGCACGGTGCAGTCGGTAAGCGACGTGCTGGACGCGGACTCGCGCCGGGTCAAGGCGCGCATCGTCATTCCGAACGTCGACGGCGCGCTCAAGACCAACATGTTCGCCACCGCCACCTTCCAGGTGCCACAGCCGAAGGCGCTGCTGGTGCCGCAGTCCGCGCTGCTGATGAACAACGACAGCGTCACCGTGTTCGTCGAAGTGTCGCCGTGGGCGTTCTCGCGCCGCACGGTCGAGCTGGGCCAGGACGAAGGTGGCGATGGACGCATCACCAAGGGCCTGCAGTCCGGTGACCGCGTGGTCGTGGCGGGCGGAGTGCTGATCAATGATTGATAAGATCATCGAGTGGTGCCTGCACAAGCGCACGCTGGTGTTCGGCGTCACCATTCTGGTGGTGATCTACGGCCACTACGCCTGGACGCAGCTGGCGGTGGAGGCCTATCCGGAACTCAGCGACGTCACGGCGCAGGTCACCACTCAAGTGCCGGGCTTGGCCGCGGAAGAAATCGAGCAACAGATCACCACACCGCTGGAGCGCGCGCTGGCCGGTACGCCCGGTCTGGTGTCGATGCGTTCGAGCAGCACGTTCGGCCTGTCGCTGATCACCCTGGTTTTCCGTGACGGCGCGGAGGATTACTGGTCGCGCCAGCGCGTCACCGAACGCCTGGCCGGCGTGACCTTGCCAGCGGGTGTGACACCCGCGCTGGACCCGGTCTCCGGGCCGGCTGGTGAGATCTACCGTTACACACTGGCCTCCGACACCAAAAACCTGATGGAGCTGTCGGAGATCCAGCGCTGGAAGGTGATCCCTGCACTGCAGCAGGTGCCCGGCGTGGCCAACGTCGACAACTTCGGCGGCTTCACCAAAGAGTTCCAGCTCGAAGTGGATCCGCAGAAGTTGTTGCAGTTCGGCGTGGGCATGAACGACGTGATCACCGCCATCAGCGCCAACAACACCAATGCCGGCGGCGGTCGCGTGACGCGCGGCGAGCAGTCGTATGTGATCCGCGGCGAAGGCCTGATGCGCACGCTCAAGGACATGGGCGACATCGTGGTGACCCAGCACAACGGCAACCCGATCCGCGTGCGCGATCTCGGCAAGCTTCAATACGGCCATCAGATCCGCGAAGGCATCCTGGGCAAGGACAACAATCCAGACACCATCGAGGGCATCGTCGACCTGCTCAAGTACGAGAACCCCTCGCAGGTGCTCAAGGGCATCCACGCCAAAGTGGATGAATTGAACAAGCAGCTGGCGCCGATGGATGCGCGCATCGTGCCCTTCATCGACCGCGACGAGTTGGTGCAGGCCACGGTGAGCAAGGTCTCGCACACCGTGATCGAGGGTGTGGGCCTGGTCGTCATCGTGCTGATCCTGTTCCTGGGCAGCCCGCGCAGCGCGATGGTGGCGGCGGTGACCATTCCGTTCGCGCTGGTCACCGTGTTCATCGTGATGCATTTCACCAAGATGCCGGCGAATCTGTTCTCGCTCGGTGCGATCGACTTCGGCGTGATCGTGGACGGCGCGATCGTGGTCACCGAGGCGATCTTGCGCAAGCGCGAGGCTCGGCCGCAAGCGTATCTGCATGAGGCGGACGTGCTCTCGGCGACCAAGCAAGTGGCACGACCGATCTTCTTCGCCACCTTGATCATCATCACGGCCTACGCGCCGCTGCTGGCGTTCGAACGTGCCGAAGGCAAGCTGTTCTCGCCCATGGCGCATACCGTGGGCTATGCCTTGCTGGGCGCGCTGCTGTGCGCCATCACGCTGGTGCCGGCGCTGACCTGGCTGGCGCTGCGCAAGCCGCGCCAGATGTTCCACAACAAGCCGCTGGAGCGGCTGCAGGCGGGCTACCGAAACCTGTTGGAGAAATTGCTGGGCCGGCCGCGCATCACCTACGGCATCGCTGCTGCGGCACTGGTCGCCGTAGTGACGCTGGGCATCAGCATCGGTCGCGAGTTTCTGCCCGAGCTGGATGAGGGTTCGCTGTGGGTGCAGGTGCAGCTGCCGAGTGGCTTGTCGTTGGAGAAGGCGAGCGAGATGGCCAGCGAATACCGGCGCGTGGTGGGCGAGTTCCAAGAGGTGAGCTATGTGGTCACCCAGCTCGGCCGCAACGATACGGGCAGCGATCCATGGACGCCGTCGCATATTGAATCCGGTGTGGGCCTCAAGCCCTACGACTCCTGGCCTTCGGGCGAGACCAAGGCCGACTTCGTGCGCCGCCTCAATGCGCGCCTGCAACAGATCCCGGGCGTCAGCGTGGGCATCAGCCAGCCGATCATCGACGGCGAGAACGACATGGTGGGCGGTGCGCACAGTCCGCTGGTGCTGCGCATCTACGGCGACGACTTCAAGGAGCTGCGGCGCATCGGCGGCGAAATCGTCGACGCGTTGCACGGCGTGCGCGGCACGGCCGACGCTTCGATCTTCCAGGAGCCGCCGATTCCGCAGCTGACGGTGAAGGTGGATCGCGACGCCGCCGCGCGCTACGGCATCAATGTGGCGGACATCAATACCTTGATCCAGACCGGCGTGGGCGGTTCGGCGATTACCCAGGCCTACGTCGAAGATCGCATGTACAACGTGACCGCCCGCGTGCCGCATCAAGTGGCTGCCAATCCCGAGGCGCTGGGCAAGCTGGTGCTCACGGCGCCGTCTGGCGCGCGCGTGCCGCTGGCCATGGTGACCAAGATCACCCTGCAGACCGGCGAAAGCACCATCGCGCATCAGCAGGGGCATCGTCAGTTGACCATCCGCATCACCAACCGCGATCGCGCCCTGTCCGACTACTTGGCCGAGGCGCAGGACAAGATCGGCAAGACCGTGCATTTCGACGCTCAGAAGTACCGCCTGGAATGGGCCGGTCAGTTCGAGAACCAGCAGCGTGCGCAGGCGCGCCTGGTGCTGGTCATGGGATTGGTGTTGGCCGTGATGGCCGTGTTGCTGTTTGCCGAATTCGGCAGCCTGCGCCAGGCCCTGCTGGTGCTGGCCGTGGTGCCGCTGGCGACGCTGGGCGGACTGATCTCGCTGCATGTGAAAGGCGAGACGCTGAACATCGCCACGGCGGTGGGCTTCATCGCCCTGTTCGGTGTGGCCGTGCAGAACGGCATCATCATGGTGGCGAACTTCAACCGCATGCGGCGGGAAGGCAACGGTGTGCGCGATGCCGTACTGCTCGGTGCTACCGAGCGCTTCCGCCCGGTACTGATGACAGCGACGGTCGCGAGCGTGGGTATGTTGCCGGCGGCGCTGGCCACCGGCATCGGCACTGACGTGCAGCGTGGCCTGGCGACCGTGGTGGTCGGCGGCCTGGTGATCGCGACCCTGCTGACGTTGTTCATTCTTCCCGCTTTCTATGACGTGCTCGAACGATTCGTCGAGCGCCGCCATCGCCAAACGCATCCGGCGAAGGAGCTCTGACCATGCGTGCAATCACCATGAATCTGCTCGCCTGCGCGATGACTATCGCGTTGGGTGGGTGTGTCGTCGGCCCCGATTACAAGCGTCCCGACACGCCTCAGGCCAAGGGCTACACACCGACTCCGCTACCTGCGGCGACCGATACGGCGCCGGTCGGCGGCGGCAATGCTCAGCGCTTGGTCGAGGGCATGGATATCCCGGGCCAGTGGTGGACGTTGTTTCACTCCGAAGCGCTCAATGCGCTGATCGACGACGCGCTCAAGCACAACGCCGACCTCACCGCGGCAAAGGCCGGCTTGCGTGCGGCGTGGGAAAACGTCTACGCCCAGCGCGGCGCCTACTTTCCAGTGGTGACGACCGGCCTCAATCCGACGCGGCAGAAGATCGCCAAGGACCTGGCCAGCCCCGCGGCTTCCGGCGAAAGCATGTACAGCCTCACTACCGCGCAGGTGTCGGTCAGCTACACGCCCGACCTGTGGGGCGGCAACCGTCGCCAGGTGGAGTCGCTGATGGCACAGGCCGATGCGCAGCGTTTTGAACTGGAAGCGACCTACCTCACGCTGACCTCGAACGTGGTCAATGCGGCGATTCAGGAGGCGTCGCTGCGCGCACAGATCGCGGCACAGGAACAGATCGTCGCCAGCCAGCAGAGCATTGTCGACTCGTTCCAGCGACAACATGCGTTGGGCCAGGCATCGGATCTCGACGTCGCCGCGCAAGTGGCGGCACTGGAACAGAGCCGCGCCGCATTGCCACCTTTGCAGAAGCAGCTGTCGCAGCAACGCGACCTGCTGGCAGCGTTGACGGGACGCATGCCTGACGACCAGATCGATGCGAAGTTCGAGCTGGATGGATTGCAGCTGCCGGAGGAATTGCCGGTGAGCCTGCCTGCGTCGCTGGTCAATCAGCGGCCCGACGTGCGTGCTGCTGATGCGCAGTTGCATGCAGCCAGTGCGCAGGTCGGCGTGGCCATTGCCAATCGACTGCCCAACGTGCAGATCAATGCCACGCTCGGTAGCGCATCGACCAAGGCCAGCGAGCTGTTCCACGGCGGCAGCGGCTTCTGGAATATCGGCGGCTCGGTAACACAGCCGCTATTCGACGGCGGCAACCTCAAGCACAAGCAGCGGGCAGCCGAAGCCGCTTACCAGCAGAGCATCGCAACGTATCGGAGCACGGTGATCGCCGCGGCACAGAACGTGGCCGATGTGTTGCACGCGATCCAGCTGGATGCCACTGCGCTGGCAGCGACGCAGCGCGCCGACAGCGCTGCGCAGCATAGCTTCGACGTCGCGCAGCGACAGCTTGCGCTTGGCGATGTCAGCCAGGTTGCGATGCTCAACGCACTGGTGACGAGGCAGCAGGCGCTGATGGCGCTCGCGCAAGCGCGCGCCGGGCGATACTCCGACACGGCTGCGTTGTTCCAGGCCTTGGGTGGTGGCTGGTGGCACCGCGATGACGCGGCGGTGTCGAAGGCCAAGTGAATGTAGAGGGTGCCTGGCTCTAAGAGCGGGGCACCTTCTGCTCCTGCGCCGTCGAGGGCGGGTCGGTGAACTCCTCGTTGATCCAGGACGCCAGCGACTTCATGTCCTGTGGGCGGCCAAGGAAGTGCTTCACCAGCTCGGCCGCGGGTCTCGTTGCGCCGGGTGCGATGACGGTTTGCCGGTAGCGCATGGCGGCTCGGCTGTCGAAGGGATGGCGGGTGTCAAACTGCCGGAAGAAGTCCACGGCGATGACCTTGTCCAGCAGATAGGTGTAGTAGTTGGAGGTATAGCCGGTCAGATGGGTGAAACTCGCATAGGGATGCGCGTCGGCCAGGCTGTCGTACGGCGCGAAGCGCTTCTCGTCGTCCATCCAGACCTTGCCGAAATCGATCTCCTGCGCCGGCAGGTCGTGCATCTGCAACGCGTAGGTGGCGGAGACCATTTGTTGTTGCAGCCATGACCCGCGCCCGTAGGCCGTCGAGCGATTCATGGCCTGGATGGTGGCCAGCGGTAGCACTTCGCCGGTTTTGTAGTGCCTGGCGAAGCCTTGCAGCACGGAGGGTATGCGTAGGAACTCCTCCAGCATCTGCGGCGGCGCCTGGATGAAGTCGCGCTCGACGTTGAATGCCGATTGCGCGGACCACCGCGTCTGGCTGCCGAGGATGTGCTGCATCTGCAGGCCGAAGTCATGGAAGAACGTGACCACGTCGCTGTAGTCCATCAACCCGGGGTCGTTCAGTTCGTGGTCGTCCGGATGGCCGCCGGCAAAATTGCAGACCACGACTCCCTCCGGCATCTGCCGGCCGCCGATGCCCGGTACCAGCGCCCAGGCGGAGCATCCCTGGTTCTTGCCGTCACGCGGATGCATGTCGAGATAGATGCGGCCGATCTTTCTTTCGTCATCCAGTACATCGAAGACGGTCACGGCAGGGTGCCACACCACGGCATCGCTCACCGGGCGGAAGCTGACATGGAAGATGCGCGCCGCGGTGTCGAGCACGCCTGCCTGCACGGCGTTGAACGGGAAGTACGGACGCACCGTCTGCGCATCGAAGTCGTACGTGGCCTTGCGATACTGTTCCTGCCAGTAGTTGAAGTCGGCGCGGCTGATGCTGGTGTCCGCTTGTTTGCCATGCACGAAGTCGCGTAGCAGCCTTGCTTCGCGGTCAGCCGCGGGACCGGCTGCCGCTTGCAGTTGATCGAGAAACTGCTTGGCTTCGGCCTTGCCGCCGATCATCTGATCCGCCATGGCCAGGTCGGCGTACGTATCGAACTTCAGCAGATGGGCCAGCTCTTCGCGCGCCTGCAGCAACTCGCGCAGTACCTTGTCGTTGGCCGGCCAGCCCCGGTTGAGATACGCCGTGGCCAGGTCTTTGCGTAGCTGCGCGTTACTGGCGAACTTCGCTATGGGCGTGACATCGGGCTGGTCGGTGGAGAGGGTGATGCGGCCACTGGCATCCGGTTTGTGCCGGGCCATAAAGTCGCTGGGCATGCCTGCCAGCTGGTCCGGAGTCACGCTCAGCAGGCGTTTGTCCTCCTGCACGTTGCGGCTGAAGCTCAGCTCCAGCGCAGCGATCCGGTCGCGCAGTTGCCTGATGCGTTCGCGGGTGGCGGCATCGCGATCGACGCCAGCCAGCCGGAACTCGAGCAGGCTGCGATCCAGATAATGGCGGGTCGCGGGGTCGGCAGCTTTGCCCGCATCCGATTCCGATAGGGCCCGCAATGCATCGTAGGTGGCGACGTCGAGGGTGATATCCGTATCAGCCGCCGAGAGGGCTTGCTGCAGTTCCTGCCCTTTATCGCGCAGGGCCTTGTCGGCGCCCAGGGCGTTCAGCATATGCGCCTGCCCAAAGGCCAGGCCGAGCTGATTGAGCGCCTCGTCATAAGGCACCAGCGTGTTGTCGATCGTGCGCTGGCCCTGCACGGCATGCAGCTTCGCGAGCTGCACCTTGATGCCGTCCATCCGGGCATGCACCCACGCATCCAGACTGGCGCTGTCACCGCCGCTCCAGCCGTGCAGCGGGTCGGTGGAAGGGGCCGCCTGCACGCCGACGGCAACAAGCAGCGCGAAGGCCGCGCCAAGCCATGGCTTCGTCTTCATCCAGCGGAGCCTAGTGGGCGTGCAACGGCCAACACCATGTGTCCAAAGGCATGGATGGCTTGATCTGCATGAGGTACAGCGTCGCGTCGCAACGTATCGGAGCACGGTGATCACCGCGGCACAGAACATGGCCGATGTGTTGCATGCGATCCAGCTGGATGCCACTGCGCTGGCAGCGACACAGCGCGCCGATGGCACAGTTTCGACATCGCGAAGCGATAGCTTGCGCTTGGCGACATCCGTCAGGTTGCGATGCTCAACATGCTAGTGACGAGACAGCAGGCGCCGATCGCACGCGCAAAAACGCGCTCGTCGGTACGCCGACACGGCTGCGTTGTTCCAGGCATTGGGCGGTGATGGGTGGCGCCGCGATGATGCGGCCCCTACGACATCGACGATGAAGAAAGAGTCAACGCGATCACCGTGTTCAAAAGTGTGTGCGCTGTCACGCGCAAGGACGCGCGTCGACATCTCGTTGTCAACTCGGTCTGCATGATGGTCCCCGGGGAGTCCACAACTTAAAGTGGGGATACATCAATGGAGTTGAAGACGATAGTTGCCGGCAGCCTGATGGCTGCGGGTGTATTCGTATTTGCTCCGGTTATGGCGGGGACCATGCCGGATCACGAGGAATTCGAAGCTGCGCTGCATGTGCCGTTCAATGCAGCCGCTGCACGTCCTATCACCTTGCAGTTCTCTTATCCGGGCGCCGGACCGGGCACGCCGGTGGCGTGGCAGGTCGATGTTCTGAACCGCAGCGGCGCCGTATTGCGCAGCTGGCAGGGCCAGGGCGCGATCAATGCGGGTCGCGCGCAGGCCAACATCGCATGGGATGGCCGTGACCGTACCGGCCAATCGCTGGCCGCCGGCTACTACACCGTGCGCATGCGCGCCATCGCGGTGGACAACGACGTGGCCGCACGCATCGGCACCGGCCTCGCACAGAACGCACTGCAGCTGGCACGCACCCGTGCGCCGCAGGCGATCGAAGAGCAACTGTACGACGTGAAGTTCGGCACCGTGGCCGCGCCGCATATGCCTAGCTTCACCGCACTGCATCACACCAGCAAAACGACGGGCGCCGTGCTCAACCAGTCGGTACCGGTCGGCGGCCTGCCGTACACCATCTTCTACGGCAACCTGCACAGCCAGACCAACCACAGCGACGGCGGTGGTGTGCTCTCCACGTGTGTCGGTGCACAGAACCCGCAGAGCGGTGCCTACGGCCCGGCGGATGCCTACCAGTACGCCTTGAACGAAGGCTTGGACATCCTGATGACGTCCGAGCACAACCACATGTACGACGGCTCGACCGGCACCAACCCCTCGGCCAACCCGGCCACCGCGCACAACCTGTACCAGTCAGGGTTGCAGGCGGCCAGCACGTTCAACAGTGCGCATAGCAACTTCCTCGCCGTCTACGGCCTGGAGTGGGGTGTGATCAGCAATGGCGGTCACCTCAACATCTTCAACACGCCCAGCTTGCTCGAGTGGGAGTACAACAGTTCGGGTCAGTTGATTGGCGACATCTTCACCGCCAAGAGCGATTACGGCACGCTCTACACGCTGATGAACACCAACGGCTGGGTCGGCCAGTTCAATCATCCTGCCAGCAGTGGCCAGTTCAATGTCGGCGGTACCGATCTCGCCTACACCGCCGATGGCGATCAAGTGATGGCGCTGGCTGAAGTGCTCAACAGTTCGGCGTTCTCCAGCAACACCACCGAGACCGAGACCAGCCGCACCAGCTACGAGCCGGCCTACAACATCCTGCTCGAACGCGGCTATCACGTGGCGCCCACCTCCGACCAGGACAACCACTGCGCCAACTGGGGCGCCAGCTACACCAACCGCACCGGTGTGCTGATCCCCAACGGCACCGCGCTGAGCCTGAGCAGCTTCCTCGATGCACTGCGCGCGCGCCGCGTGTTCGCCACCGAGGACAAGACCGGCCAGATCGTGCTCACCGCCAACGGCAACCTGATGGGCCAGCGCTTCAACAACAGCGGCGCGCTGACCCTTACGGTGAACTACGCCAGCAGCGCAGGCCACACCGCGCAACGCGTGCAGGTATTCGAAGGCGTGCCGGGCAGCAACGGCACGGTGACGGAAACCTCGCAAACCGCCACCACCACCATCACCCCGGCCAATGGCGATCACTTCTATTACGCCAAGATCACGCAGGAAGACGGCAATCAGCTGTGGTCCGCGCCGGTGTGGGTCACCGAAGGTCCTGGTGGCGGCAACCCGCCGTCGGTCAGTGCGTCGGAGAGCGGTACGTCCGGCAGCATCACGTTGTCGGCCAACGCCACTGATCCCACCGGCATCACCAAGGTGGAGTTCTACGTCGACAACGTACTCAAGTCGACGCTCACCGCTTCGCCGTACCAGACCCCGCTGGACTCCACCACGCTGAGCAACGGGAGCCACACGCTGATCGCCAAGGCTTATGACCCGGCGAATAACGTCGGCACCAGCAGCGCGGTGAGCTTCAATATCTCCAACACCACAGGCGGTACGCCGACGGTGAGCGCGTCGGAAACCGGCACCTCCGGCACCATCACGCTGTCGGCGAACGCGACCGACCCCACCGGCATCACCAAGGTGGAGTTCTACGTCGACAACGTACTCAAGTCGACACTCACCGCTTCGCCGTACCAGACCACGCTGGACTCCACCACGCTGAGCAATGGCAGCCACACGCTGATCGCCAAGGCTTATGACCCGGCGAATAACGTTGGCACCAGCAGCGCGGTGAGCTTCAACATCTCCAACACCACAGGCGGCACCCCGACGGTGAGCGCGTCGGAAAGCGGCACCTCCGGCACCATCACGCTGTCGGCGAACGCGACCGACCCCACCGGCATCACCAAGGTGGAGTTCTACGTTGACAGCGCGCTGAGCGGCACCGTGACTGCGGCGCCGTACCAGATGTCGCTGGATTCCACCAAGCTAGCCAATGGCACGCACAGCCTGATCGCCAAGGCCTACGACCCAGCGAATAACGTGGGCACCAGCAGCACGGTGAGCTTCAGCGTTTCCAACAGTACGGGTGGTGGCGGTACCGAGCTGATTCAGAACAATAGCTTTGAGAGCGGCATCCCGCCGTGGACGCAGACCACCGGCGTGATCAGCAACGACGCCAGCGAACCGGCCCATACCGGCAGCTGGAAAGCCTGGCTGGATGGCTACGGCACCACTCATACGGACTATGTGCGCCAGAAGATCACCATCCCGGCAACCGCCACTAAGGCCACGCTGGACTTCTTCATGCACATCGACACCGCCGAAACCACAACCACCACCGCGTACGACAAGCTCAGCGCGCAGGTGATCAACCCGGCGGGCCAGTACGTCACGCTGCAGACCTGGTCCAACCTCGACGCCGCCAGCGGCTACGTCGAACACACCGTCGATCTGTCGGCCTATATCGGTCAGACCATCCAGATCAATTTCTACGGCACCGAAAACGCCACCAACCAGACCTCGTTCGTGATCGACGACGTCAGTGTGAAAGCGCAATAAGCCATCAAGACGGGAGGCCCATGTGGCCTCCCGTTTTGCTGTAGACAGTTCATGGGTGTTGCAGGTGAGTTGGCTTTCAGTGGCTCTCACGAACCGTCTGCGTTACCTCACGGATCACCACGGGATCGTCCAGAATTTTGTGTTTCTGATTTGGAATGACGATCGAAGCCAGAAGGCTAGCTGCCTTCGCGCTTCTCCACATGGTCACGCGCATACATTGGCAACGCGATGGAATCAATCGCGCCCGAGAAGGCAGTGACTTCCGTGGCCTTGTCCATCTGATGGAGCGTCTGCAGGTTTGCCGAGCGTCAGGCGCTCAGGATTCCGGACTCAGCTCGTACTTGCCCAACGTGATCCAGATGTTCGCAAATTCGCGAGCCACGTCCTGACGGTCGCCGTCGCTGATGTTGGTGATCAGGATGCGACCGGCACCGCTGATCGGATTGAACGACATCTGCGCGGTGACGCCGGCGTCGCCACCGGTATGGCCGAGTTCGCCACGTTCCGATCGCTGCCAGAACAGGGCTTGATCGAGGCCATCACCAGGACGTACGCCTTTGGGTCGCTGTGCTTTCGACCATTGCGGCGAGAACATGCTGCGAAACGAACTGGCGGACAGCAGGCCGGGCTGACCCTGATAGCCGCGGATCATGGCGGAAAGAAATTTCCCGAGATCCTTGCAGGAGGTATAGAGGCCGCTACCGGGGTAGGCCGGGAAAGCGTAAGGCGCGATCGCCGCTTTGCTCTTGTCATAAAGCGTCGCCATCGATCCATGGGCATCGCCTGGGAACCAACCCGTCGCGTCCATGTTCAGCGGCCGGAAAATGTGCTCTTGCGTGTACAGCCGATAGGGTGTGCCTGCCTTCGTCTCTATAGCCAGTGCGGCCAACGCGGATCCGAACTGGCTGTACTTGTAGGTGGTACCAGGGCGAGCCTTGCTGAAATTCGCCTTGTCGTAGTTAGCGCCCTTGGGGTCGAGGTAAGACTTTAGCGAGGCCTTGATGTCGAAAGCGGGGGCGCCTTTGACATAGCTTTGGCTATAGAAAGGTTCGCGATCGACGATGCTGGATGTGTGCGTCGCCAATTGACGAAGCGTGATCGGAGTCGAGGGCGCGCCTGGATTCCTGACGGCGAACGGCAATGCGGTATCGACGTCCGCGTCCAGCGCGAGCGACCCGTTCTCCACCATCTGCATCAGCGACACCGCGATCAGGGTTTTGCTGATCGAAGCCACAGGCTGGACGGTATCGGCCGTATACGGGCGCTTCTGCGCGATATCCGCATAGCCGAACCCTTGCGCATATCGCACGCCACCGGCGTCCACCACGGCCACGCAGAAGCCGGGCAGTACGGACTTGGCCTGCATGGACTGGAGTGCGCGACCAAGGGTGGGCGGGGCTTGCTCGGTTCGGGCCGTGGCTTGCATCGGCAGGCCGATGAAAAGGCTGAGCCAGGCGGATAAAGCAAAATAGGTGGACTTGCCCATACGTGATTCCTTTACGTTCTTTGAGTGGCAGCGCGGCTGTTGATGACGATCAAAGCCTCTGCGCTTTGCCTTGAGATGGCAGCGGTGCTACAGCCGCGGATTCTGTTTCGTTGTGCCATCTTTCAGTGACACTGCGATTCTCGCGTTGCCCTGGTCGAGCACAGTGCCATCGGGAAGCATCCAGCCGTGCATGATGTTGGGCCGATCAAGCTGCAGGAAGGGCGTGCCGAGCATGTCGGCAGAAGAAATTTGCGTAGCGAGCGGTAGCGTAGGCCGAACGCAAAGAAAGAAGGCGGCGGTGATGCGTCGCATGAAATGTGTCACGTCCTTGTACACGATGAAGACATAGTTTGGCGTCGGCGCTTTTGGCTGGCTAGTGCTGGTGCGTTGCCCGAAATGCTTGGGAGGCCGTGTTGGTGCGCGCGATGCGCTCCGCGTCGATGGGATGGCTGGACAGATAACACGGGCCCTGCAGGAGCTTTGGGAAGTGGCTCATCCGGCGATGCGCTCGCACGTTCTTGTGTCGCTTGGGCGCCTTATCGGTGTGGACGTGCAGCTCAACGCATCAGAGCAGCTTGCGATACACGATGAAGCCTGACTTCTCCGCCACCTTGTCGTACAGCTGCATCGCCGTGGCGTTGGTTTCGTGGGTCTGCCAATAGACCCGAGGAGAGCCGGCGCGTTTTGCGGACTCGTAGACTGCGTTGATCAGTGCGCGCGCGATGCCCTTGCCACGGGCGGCTTCCGTGGTGAACAGGTCTTGCAGGTAGCAGCTGAGGCCGATCTGCGTAGTGCTTCGATGGAACAGGAAGTGCACGAGGCCAAGCAGTTGGCCGTTACTCTCAGCGACCAGTGCATGCACCGGTTCGTTGTCGTCGAAGAAGCGCGCCCAGGTGGTTTGCGTGATCTCTTCCGGCAACGCGGTTTGCTCCTTCCTGCCGTAGAACGCGTTGTAGCCATCCCATAGCGGCTTCCAGGCAGTGAAGTCTTCTTTGGCTACCGGCCGTACAACGATCTGTTCGCTCATCGGTGCGCTCCGCTTATGCTTCAAGTTCGATTTCGAGACTGTCACGCAGCAACACCGTCTGGGTGTGTAGCGAGATCAGGAATCCGAAGCCTCGCACTGGGCGGTGCGCCGCCTGTGCCGCCACCACAACACCAGTAATGCCAATAGCACGATGCCGCCGAGCACCCACAGGCTGCTCTGGCCGCGGCGTATCCACATCACTAGCCATTCGTGGTTGTTGGCGCCGAAGTAGCCCAGGTATACCCAGATGGGAACGCTGATCAGTGCGGCGAGACCATCGAGCAGGAAGAAGCGCAGGAAGGACACGCGGTGGGTGGTGCCGGCGGTGATGTACACGGCGGTGCGCATGCCGGGCAGGAAGCGGGCGAAGAACATCATGCGATTGCCGTAGCGCTCGAATTTCTCCTGCACTTTGGCGTAGCGCTCGGGGGTGAGCACGCGCGCGACCACGCGCCATTGCAGGATGCGAGCGCCGTAATGGTGGCCCAGCAGAAACATGCCCGCGTCGCCCAGCAGCACGCCCACCATGGATACGGCGAACATCACGTGCACGTTGCCGTAACCCAGGCCGGTGATCACGCCACCGGCGACCAAGGTGATGTCCTCGGGCAACGGCGCGCCGGCACCGCACAGCATCAGTGCGATGAAGACGGCGGCGTAGCCGTTCTCGGCAAACAGCGTGATCAATCGTTCAAGCAGGTCCATCTACATCCTTGCCTGTCGTGCCCGGCCCACCGGTGAAAACAGTGGGCGATGATCCCACAGGCCGGCGACTTCATGTGCGCTGGGCCGTGGGGGCGGAGCGACCAAGGATAACCGCATGGGGGGATTAGCTCGATGCAACCGGCGGTTGCACTCGGGCCGCCAACAGTTCGCGCAGTTCGGCCTTCTCGGCACTGTCCAGCGTGCCTTCGCGGCTCTTGGCAGTGAGCATGTCGCGCCGTTGGGTGATCGCTTGCTGCTCCATGCGCTGCAGTGCATCGAAGAACTCGATGCGTTGGATGGCAGGTTCGCCCACTACAGTGGCAGCCATCAATTTTTGCAGTGCGGGATATTCCGGCCGTTCGGCGTAGTGCTCCACCAGCATCGCCGGATTGATGCCGGGACGCGAACGCGCCATGTCGATCAGTTCGGCCAGCAGATCGATGCCGGGCTTGTCCAGGCGCAGGAAGCGGTAGGGGCGCTCCACCTGTTCGGCCATGCCGGGTTGGGCCAGCAGCAGGGCGATGGCACTGCGTACCAGGCTGCGTTGCACGGCGACCGGGCGTTGTGCGGGGCGTCGTGCGGCGGCATCGGGCTCCAGCACGGCGCGGGCGCCGGTGCGCTTCTCCAGTTCCTGCGCCATCAGATCGCGGAAGGCGCCGTCGGGCAGCTTGGCGATCAGTGGGCGGGCGCGCTCGGCCAGGCGTGCGCGGCCGTCGAGGCTGCCGGTGTCCACGTCGTGCGAGAGCTCGCCGAAGAAGTATTCCGACAGCGGTGTCGCGTTCTTCAGGCGCTGCTCGAAGCCGCTTTTGCCTTCCTTGCGGATCAGTGTGTCCGGATCTTCGCCGTCGGGCAGGAAGAGGAAATAAGCCTGGCGCCCGTCGCGCAAACGAGGCAAAGCGGATTCCAGCGCCTTCCACGCGGCGGCGCGACCGGCGCGATCGCCGTCGAAGCAGAACACCACATCGGGCGCCGCGCGGAACAGCACTTCGGTGTGCTCGGGCGTGGTGGCCGTGCCCAGCGTGGCCACCGCAATGGGCAGGCCGGCCTGATGCATGGCGATCACATCCATGTAGCCCTCGACCACCACGATGCGGCTCAGGCTGGCGTTGGCCTGCTTCACCTGCCACAGCGCGAACAGTTCGCGGCCCTTGTGGAACAGGGGAGTCTCGGGCGAGTTGAGGTATTTGGGCGACTGCTCGGAGCTCAATACCCTTCCGCCGAACGCGATGACACGGCCGCGGCGGTCCAGGATCGGAAACATCAGCCGCTCGCGGAAGCGGTCGTATTTGCTGCCGCGCTCGTTGCTGGCGACCATGCCGGCTTCGTTGAGCAGCTGCATGCGGCGCGGTTCATTGGCGCCCAGCGCCTTCATCACGCCGTCGTAGCCGGCCGGCGCCCAGCCGATGCGGAAACGCGCGATGGTCTCGGCGTCCAGGCCGCGCTTCTTGCAGTACGCCTGCGCCTCGGCGCTACGCGGCAGCTCACCTTCGTACCAGTGTGCCGCTGCGTCCAGCAGGCTGTAGAGGTCGGTTTTATCTTCACGCGGGGCGTTGTCGCGGCCGCCCTCGTGGGGCACTTTAAGGCCGACTGACTGCGCCAATTCTTCCACGGCGTCCGGGAATTCCAGGCGGTCGTAGTCCATCAGGAATTTAATGGCGCTGCCGTGCGCGCCGCAGCCGAAGCAATGAAAGAACTGTTTGGTGGGACTGACGTAGAACGACGGCGTGCGCTCGTTGTGGAACGGGCAGCAGGCCGTCCATTCGCGCCCGGCTTTCTTCAACGGCACACGCCGCTCGATCACGTCGACAATGTCGACGCGGGCAAGCAGGTCGTCGATGAAGCTGTCGGGGATGCGTCCGCGCATAAGTGTCTTAGTTTACCGGGGGTGGCCCACGCTGCGGGGACTCGCTTTATGCTGATCTGGATACTTGGGAGGGATGAGTCATGTCGGCAAGTGCGCGGGTTCGCTTTCGTTCGGCCACGGCGGAGGATGTCGAACGGGCGGTGCCGTTGATGCACAGCTCAGGGCCGCCTGCATTCGATTACGTATTTTCGTTGCCGGGACGGGAGGGCGCCCAGGCTTTCCTGCGGTATGCCTTTGTCGACGGTGCGGGTGAGTTTGGCTGGCGCAACCACCGCGTGGGCGTACTCAACGGCCGAGTGGTAGCGGTAGGGGCTGGTTTTGGCGCGGAAACGCATTGGTCGTTCACGCTGGCGGCAGCGCGGCAGATCCTTGGGTATTACGGGCTGCGACATGCCGCTGGCGTTATCGCGCGCGGCTTGCGGGTGGAGTCGGTGATTCCGCCACCGTCTGGCGATATGCATTACCTGGCGCACCTGGGTGTGGCGCCCGAGCTGCGCGGCCAGGGTATCGGACGCGCGTTGATCGATCATCTGGTGTCTGAGGCGGGCCGGCTGGGGCGGCGGCGCATGGTGCTGGACGTGGCGACCAGCAATCCGCGCGCCGAGGCGCTTTATGCGCGCTATGGCTTCGGCGTCACCGGCGAGCGCACCTCCGCGCTGGCGAACGCGCAAGGCAGCGTTCCCGGACATCGCCGCATGGAGTGGCGCGCCCCGTAAGAGCGCACCCTGTGCGCGATGAGGCGTGTGGATGGGTGTTGTCTCCGCCAGGTCGCCCACAGGGTGGGCTCCTACCGAGTACTGGCGCCCTGGTAACGCGAGGCGCAGTAAGCTCGCACCACTGGGTTGAAGGAGAAGGACGATGCTGCTGACAGCGATGTTGATGCGCTCGCAGCGCGCCATCGTGGGCCGCTTCGAGCAGGCTGGCATTACCCGTGCGGAGGATGCGCGAACCGCCGAGGAGCTGGGATTGAAGCCGGGCCTGGCCTGGCACCAGCTGGTCGGGCATGTCGTGCTGCGCTGTCCTGGTGAGGGGCGCTATTACCTGGATCTGGCGAATTGGGAACGCTTGCGCCGGCGGCTGCACCGCAACGCCTGGATGATAGGCGTTGCGGTCGTCGTGCTGTTGGCGCTGCTGCTCTGGCTGCGCGCAGCAGCGGCCTGAGAGCGCTCAGCCGGCCAGAAGCGCCTTGATGCGGCCGGAAACGACGGCCATGTCGGCGCGGCCGGCAGCCCTTTCCTTCACGGCGGCAACCACTTTGCCCATGTCGCGGGCGGAGGTGGCGCCGGTGTCGGCGATGGCGGCCGTGATGATGGCGTCAATTTCCGCGTCGCTGAGTTTGGCGGGCAGGTAGGTTTCGATCACCACCATTTCGGCGCGCTCGACCTCGGCCAGGTCCTCGCGCTTGGCGGCCTCGTACTGGCTGATCGAATCGCGGCGCTGCTTGAGCATCTTCTCCAGCACGGCCAAGACCTGGGTGTCGTCCAGTTCGATCCGTTCGTCCACTTCGCGCTGCTTGACGGCGGCCAGCATCAGGCGGATCACGCCCAGGCGGTGTTTGTCGCCACCGCGCATGGCGGTCTTCATGTCTTCAGTGAGCTGCAGCTTGAGAGTCATGACTTATCCTCGGGAACGCACAAAGCCGGCGTTGCTCAAGGCAACGCCGGCCAGTGTAAGGTCAATAAGACAGCGGCGGCGGATTAACGCGCCAGCTGTCGGGCAACCCGGGTCGTGGCGCCGTAGCGCCTGCGACCAGCCGTCCGCACAGGGCGGACGACGGACTCAGTACATCCGGGTCTTGCGCGAGACGTCGCGCGAGAGACGACGCAGGTGACGCTTCACCGCGGCAGCGCGCTTGCGCTTACGCTCCTGGGTCGGCTTTTCATAGAACTCGCGCTTGCGGGTCTCGGCAAGGACGCCGGCCTTTTCGCAGGTGCGCTTGAACCGACGCAGGGCAAGCTCGAACGGCTCGTTCTCGCGAACTTTTACGCTGGGCATGGAAACTCCGAGTGGTAAACTTGCCCGTCGAATCGGGCGAGCCGCGAAGTATAGCGTGGACACGAAGCAATTTTCAAAGCCCGTGCTGGGCATCGAGACATCCTGCGACGAAACCGGCGTGGCTCTGCTGCGCTGGGAGCCCGCTGCACCGGGTCGTGGCCTGCTTTCACATACGCTCTACAGCCAGATCAAGCTGCATGCCGATTACGGTGGCGTGGTGCCCGAACTGGCCAGTCGCGACCACGTACGCAAACTGCTGCCGCTGGTGCGCGAGGCGTTGGCCGAGGCCGGCTTGACCCCCCAGGACTTGGGTGGCGTAGCTTACACGGCCGGCCCCGGTTTGGTCGGGGCGCTGCTGGTGGGTGCTTCGGCGGCGCGCGCCATGGCCTGGGCGCTGGGCATACCGGCCATCGGCGTGCATCACATGGAAGGCCACTTGTTGGCGCCCTTGCTGGAGGAAGACCCGCCGGAGCCGCCCTTTGTGGCCCTGCTGGTGTCCGGCGGCCATTCCATGCTGGTCGAGGTGAAGGGCATTGGACGGTATCGCATCCTCGGCGACACCCTGGACGACGCGGCCGGCGAAGCCTTCGACAAGACCGCCAAGATGATGGGCCTGCCGTATCCCGGCGGTCCGGCGCTGGCGGAGCTGGCGCAGCAGGGGCGTGCCGGTGCCTTTCGTTTCTCCCGGCCGATGACCGACCGGCCGGGACTGGATTTCAGTTTTTCCGGTCTGAAGACTCAGGTGCTGCTGGCCTGGCAGCAGTCCGACCACACCGATCAGACCCGTGCCGACATCGCCCGCGGCTTCGAAGAGGCCATCGTCGACACGCTCGCCATCAAGTGCCGTCGCGCATTGCACGCCACTGGCGCCAAACGCCTGGTGATAGCCGGCGGCGTCGGAGCCAACAAGCGGTTGCGCGAGGACCTGGCGGAAGCTGGGTCGAAGGAAGGCTTCCGCGTGTATTTCCCGAGGTTGGCGTTCTGCACCGACAACGGCGCGATGATCGCCTTGGCTGGCGCCATCCGCCTGGCCAGCGGCCAGCATCAGGATGAAACCGTGCAGGTGTTTCCGCGCTGGGATCTGGAAAGCCTGCCGGCCGTCGTCTAGGAGCGCACCCTGTGCGCGATAGGTGCTCTAAGTAGTTCCGACAGCGAGGGCATCCTGCCCCTTTCGCGCACAGGGTGCGCTCCTACAACAAATGTCGCTTGCATCGGCGCGGTTTCTTGCCGACCCTAATCGCATGGATATCGTTTTCATCGAAGACCTGCGCATCGACACTGTCATCGGCATCTACGACTGGGAGCGGCGCGTGCGCCAGACCCTGTCGTTCGATATCGAGATGGCGTTCGACAACACCCGCCCTGCGGCCACCGACGACATCGCCGACACGCTCAACTACAAAGAAGTCTCCAAGCGCCTGATCGACTACGTGAGCGCTTCCAGCTTCGGCCTGGTGGAGACATTGGCCGAGCGTTGCGCGGCGATCATCCGCGAGGAGTTCGGCGTGAGCTGGGTGCGGCTGAAACTTTCCAAGCCCGGCGCGGTGCGCGGTTCCAAGGCCGTGGGCGTGCGCATCGAACGCGGTCAGCGACCCGACTGATGGCGCGTGCCTATCTGAGCCTCGGCTCCAATGTCGAGCCGCAGCGTTATCTGCATGCCGCCTTGGACGAGTTGCGCACACGCTTTGGCGCGTTGGATGTGTCGCCCGCTTATCGCAGCAAGTCGGTGGGTTTCGATGGGCCGGATTTCGTCAACCTGGCGGTGGGGTTGGATACCGACCTCTCGCCCGAAGCGTTGAATGAATGGCTGCATGCATTGGAGGACCGCCATGGCCGTCGCCGCGACGTGCCGCGTTATTCCGATCGCACGCTCGACGTCGACATCGTGCTCTACGACGACCTGGTGCGGCAGGGCGAGGGGCATCTGGAGATTCCGCGCAAGGAACTGAAGCACGCCTTCGTGTTGCGTCCTATCGCTGATATCGCGCCGGAGTTGCGCCATCCGGTGAGCGGTAAGCGCATGGCGGCGTTATGGGCGGCTTTTCCGGCGGACAGCGAGCCGCTCTTCCTCGAGCCTTTATAGCGTTCAGACGGGTGAGGCTCCCCACTATCGCCCGTCACGCGCGAGTGATAGAACACGCACCTCATCACCAAGGAACGAGGTAGGGGTATGGCGGGCAAATTCGCGCGCAGTTGGAATCTGATGAAAGCGAGCGCAGCGGTGCTGCGTTCCGACAAGTCGTTATTGATGTTCCCGTTGCTGTCGGGTCTGTGCTGCCTGTTGGTGGCGGCGAGCTTCTTGATCCCGATCGGCTTGGCTGCGATGGGAGCGGAGCACGCGGGAGTCAGTGAGCGGGGGCTTTCCGTGGGTGCCTATGCGGCATTGTTCGTGTTTTATCTGGTGCAGTACTTCGTGATCTTCTTCTTCAACACCGCGCTGGCCGGTGCCGCATTGATGCGCCTGCGTGGCGAACCGACCAGCTTCGCGGCCGGTTTCGACATCGCCAAGTCGCGTGTGGTCAGCATCTTCGGCTATGCGCTGATCGCCGCCACGGTGGGTCTGGTGCTGCGAGCGCTGCAAGAACGGCTGGGATTTATCGGTCGACTAGTGGTCGGGATGCTCGGTCTGGCCTGGACGGTGGCCACGTTCCTGGTGGTGCCGGTGCTGGCCAGCCAGGACATTGGCCCGGTGGATGCCGTGAAGCGCAGCGTGGAACTGCTCAAGCAGACCTGGGGCGAGAACCTGATCGGCAACGCCGGCATCGGCGTGGTGTTCGGCCTGGTGATGTTCATCGCGGCGCTGGTGTCGGCCGCGTTGATCTTCGGTGCGGTGAGCACCCAGTCGGCCGTTGCCATCGTCGCGGCGTTCGCGGTGGTGATCGTTGGGCTGACCTTGCTCGGCCTGATCCAGGCTAGCTTGCAAGGCATCTACGCGGCGGCGCTGTATCAGTACGCGGAAGAAGGCATGGTCGGCGGCGGTTTCGATCAGGCCGTGCTGGAGCAGGCGTTTCGGCCCAAGCAGAAGTAAGCGGCTCGAAGCATTCAAGCCATCGAGGGCGGCAGCGATGCCGCCCTTTTTTATACCGACAACGAACGCCCGCCATCGATGCGGATGATCTGCCCGGTCACGAACGGCGCATCGCGTAGCAGCCACAGCACCGCACCGGCAACATCGTGCGGCGAGCCGGCGCGTTGCAGCGGCGTGCGGGCGAGCATGGCCTGTTGATCGTCATAGGGCTTGCCGTCGCTGGGCCACATCACCGCGCCGGGTGCTACGCCGTTGACGCGAATGTCCGGGCCGAGATCGAGCGCCAGTGAGCGCGTCATCGCCGCCAGCGCAGCCTTTGCCATGCAGTACACCGGATGTTCGGCGAGGGGCCGTTCCGCATAGATATCGACCAGGTTGACGATGGCGCCCTGCGTGTCGCGTAGCGCCGGCACGGCGGCCTGGGCGAGAAAAAAAGGTGCCTGCGCGTTGGAGGCGAACAGTTCGTTCCATTGTGCGGAAGTGGCCGTGCCGACCGGCGTGGGATAGAACGCGGAGGCGTTGTTGATCAAGGCGTCCAGGCGGCCGAACTGCGCCACGGTGGTGTCGATCAAGGCCGGGAGAGCATCGAGGTCGGCGAGTTCCGCCTGCAGTACCAGCGTGCTGCAGGCGCGGCGTTCTTCCAGTTCAGAAGCCAGCGTACTGGCCTCGGTCACCGAGCGCCGGCAGTGCAGGGCAAGGTCGTAGCCCGCCGCGTGCAGCGTCCGTGCGATCTCGGCCCCCACCCGTTTGCCGGCGCCGGTGATCAGCGCGACCGGACGTTCCTGGTGTGGGTTCATGCGCGGCTCCTGCGTGCGTCGGCGTGGCTCGCAGCTTGCCGCAAAGCGCCCGGGCCGTCATCCCGCGAGCGCGGGTCGCAGCGCTATTCGGGCGGTTGCTTGCGGTCGATGGTCTTGCGCGCGATGCGGCTGACGGCACGCGCTGCACCGCTGACGGCCTTGTCAGTGACCTTGTCCGTCGTACGTCGCACGACACCGGGTTTGGCATGGGTCCATGGCGTGGCCGGCTCGGCAGCGCCTTCCGTCTCGAAGTCGCTGCCGAACATGGCGATCGCCGTACTCGCAACTTGTCCGGTGTCGTAATAGGCATAGGCGCCGACGCCGAGTGCACCCACCACCGGGAGCCAGCGCGACAGCCCCTTGCCGACCGTGCGCTGGGTGACCTTCACGCCGATGCGCTTGGCGATACGTTCGGCCACGGCATAGGACATGCGCCGAAACAGCAGGCGATCGCCCATGCGTACCACCAGGTCGCGAAACGCCTGTGCGGCCGTGTGGCGAAACAGGCACCACAGCATCTGTTCGCGTCCCAGTGCGGTGTGCTTGCCGTAGGCGGCGGCGATGTCGCTGACCATCTGTGCCTGGATCTTCCAGATGGCGATGAGCTCGGGCAGCACGGTGAGCCAACCCAAGGGGCCGGGCGGCAGCGCGAGCGACCCGGCGGTGAGCGCGGCACGTTGCGCGGCGCGATTGGCCAGCTTGCGCGCCTCGGCTTCGGGATCGTGGCTGGTGTCCACTTTGCTGCCGGGAATCTGGCTGACGAAATCCAGGATCGCCTTGGTGATGCGGCTGTGCTCGTCCGCGACGATCACGGCGGGAAGCTGCTTGCTGCTGCTCTCGGTCATGCGGGGGCTCCTTGCGCGTGCGGGCAGTCTAGATGGCTTTCATGAAGACATCGCGAACCCGGCGTTCGTTGAGGCAGGAGATCCCCGGGTCGTTGCCTGCGCAGGATATTGCGGTAACGGATGTGACTTCTGGGGCAGGTATTGGGGTGGATTCAATGGCAATGTTATAACGTATCGAAAACAGCGCCCCCTCCACCTCTTTCCCGAGCTCCTGATGAAGCCCACTTTGCTTGCCTTCAGTCTTGCTGCCGCACTGGCCGCCGTATCCGTTCACGCCGCAGAACCCACCACGCAAACCGTGGACGCCGCCAATCCTCCCGCGAAGGTCGACACTGGGTCGGATGCCGCGGACGGCGCGACGCGCAACAAGCCGGGCAACAAGGTGCAGCAGCTGAGTGCGATCGACGTGACGGCGGCGCTGGATCAGTCGCGCAATGCGCTCTCTCCCGATACGGGCAGCAGCCAGTACGTGATCGACCAGAAGGCCATCCAGGCCCTGCCGCTGGGCGACGCCACGCCGTTGAACCAGGTGCTCCTGCAGGCGCCAGGCGTGGTGCAGGACTCGTACGGCGGGCTGCACGTACGCGGCGATCACGCGAACCTGCAGTACCGCATCAATGGCGTGATCATCCCCGAATCGATTTCCGGCTTCGGTCAGACCCTCGATGCGCGCACCATCAAGAATATGAAACTGCTCGATGGTGCGCTGCCGGCACAGTACGGCCTGCGTACCGCGGCGGTGGTGGATATCACCACCAAGAGCGGGCATGACCTCGGCAACGGCGGCAGTGCCGGCATCACCGGCGGCTCGTTTGGCACCATCAATCCCAATGCGTCGGTATGGGGCAGCAGCGATCGCTGGAGCTGGTTCGTCACTGGCAACTATCTGGAAAGCGATGTCGGCATCGAGAACCCCGCCTCAAGCCGCAAGCCGGTTCACGATCGCACGAATCAGGTGAAGGGATTTGGCGACGTCTCCTATCTGATCGACAACGACACACGCATAAGCTTCCTGTTCGGCGCCACCAACAATCGCTTTCAGATTCCGAACAACCCGGGCCAGACGCCGCAGTTCGGTTATCTGGATCAGACCACGTTCGACTCGGCTAGGCTCAACGAACGCCAGCGCGAGACCACTCGCTTTGGCGTCCTTGCACTGCAGGGCAAATTCGGCCGCACCGACTACCAGGTATCGCTGGGTCAGCGTTACAGCAGCGTGGGCTTCACCCCCGACGACATCGGCGATCTGATGTTCAGAGGCGTGGCGTCCGATATCCATCGCAACAACCGCGCCAGCACCCTGCAGGCGGATTTCTCCACACCGATGGGCGACAACCACACGCTGCGTTATGGCTTGTACGGCTCGTTCGAGCACGGCCATACCAACAACGATTCGTTGGTATTTCCGGCCAACGCCGACGGCAGCCAGGCCAGCACCACGCCCATCGACATCGTCGATAGCAGCCGCCTGATCGCGCGCACCTGGTCGGCGTACGTGCAGGACGAGTGGAGCATCGGTGAGAAGTGGACCGTTAACTACGGCCTGCGTGGCGACCGCTATCAGCTGTTTCGCACCGAAAGCCAGCTGAGCCCGCGCCTGGGCCTGATCTATCAGGCCAGCGACAGCACCACGCTGCACGCCGGCTACGCGCGGTACTTCACGCCACCAGCCACCGAGGTGATCGATAGCCGCAACATCGCCAAGTTCGACGGCACCACCAATGCCTTGCCGAGCGGCGCCAACACCACGCCGTTGGCGGAGCGCTCGGATTACTTCGACGCCGGCATCTCGCAGCAGTTCGGCAAGACGTTGACGCTGGGCCTCGACGCCTACTACCGCAAGGTCAAGCGCCTGCAGGACGAGGGGCAGTTCGGTTCGGCGTTGATCTATTCCAACTTCAACTACGCGGACGGTCGCGTGCGCGGCGTGGAGTTCACGGCGAATTACGACAGCGGGCCACTCTCGGCCTACTTCAACCTGACCTATAGCCGTGCCATGGGTCGCCGCATCATCACTGGTCAGTACAACTTCGGGCCGGAAGAGCTGGACTACATCGCTAATCACTACATCCATCTCGATCACGACCAGAAGTACTCTTCGTCCGGTGGCGTCAGCTATGCCATCGACGATGCCACCAAGGTGGGCGCGGACTACCTGTTCGGCACGGGCTTGCGTAAATCGGCCAGCGGCATCCCCAATGGCGGCCATGTGCCGGCTTACTTCCAGCTCAACCTCAACGTGTCGCACGACTTCAACTTCGATGGCTTCGGCAAGCTGCACACGCAGTTGGCGTTGATCAACGCGTTTGACCGCACTTACCAGCTTCGTGACGGTACCGGGGTGGGTGTCGGCGCTCCGCAGTTCGGGCCGCGTCGCGGTTTGTACTTGAGCGTGCAGAAGGAGTTCTGACCGCGCTCCTCCATCTCCCCCGTGCACAAATTGGTGCACGGGGGAGAGGGCTGGGGTGAGGGGGCTCGCGATAGTGCTAAACGCGGCTGCCCCGTGGCTTTTGGCGGCACGAGTCAGGCACCCACCTAGGCATCGGCTATCCTTGCGCCGATGAACCCGAGCACTTCCTCCCGACTTCCCGTCCCCGGCGCCGACGAGCGCGAACACTCCGACCGGCTGCTGCAACGGCTGCGCGAGGAGATCGCTTCGCACGGCCCCATGCCGTTCTCGCAATACATGGAGCGCTGCCTCTATGCGCCCGGCCTTGGCTACTACAGCGCGGGTGCGACCAAGTTCGGCGAGGCGGGCGATTTCGTTACGGCACCGGAACTGGGCGAACTGTTCGCGCGCTGCGTCGCACGAACCGTGCAGCCCGTACTGGAAATGCTGGGCGACGATGCTGATTTCCTCGAACTGGGCGGCGGCAGCGGCGCCTTCGCCGAGGCGGCGCTACTGGCGCTGCATGCCGAAGGCAGCGTACCTCGCCACTATCTGATCCTGGAGCCCAGCGCAGACCTGCGCGAGCGCCAGCGCGAACGCCTCGCCACCGCCTTGTCGCCCGAGCTGTTCGCGCGCGTGCAATGGCTGGATCGTCCGCCCGAGCAGGATTGGCGCGGCGTGCTATTCGCCAACGAGGTGATCGACGCACTGCCCACCACGCGCTTCGCGATGCGCGACGGCGAGGTGTACGAAGAGTATGTGGCGCTCGATGGCGAAGGGCGCCTGATGCGCGTCGACCGCCCGGCTGACGCGTTGGTCGCCGGTGCAGTGCGGCACGTTGAGCGCGATCTCGAAACCGAGTTCGCCAACGGCTACCGTTCGGAGATCCTGCCGCAGCTGCCGTACTGGATGCAGGCCATCGCGGCTTCGCTCACCGCCGGCATCATGCTCTTCATCGACTACGGTTACGTGCGCCGTGAGTTCTACCAACCCGACCGCACCGACGGCACGCTGATGGCGCACTACCGCCACCATGCGCACAATGATCCGCTCTATCTACCCGGTCTCAACGACCTCACGGCGTCAGTAGATTTCACTGCGCTTGCCGAGGCCGGCAACCAGGCCGGCTTTGGCGTGGCGGCCTATCTGCCGCAAGCCCATTTCCTGATCGCCGCCGGTTTGCAGCAGGCGTTCGAAAGTGCCTATGAAGAGGCCAGCGATGAAGCGGCGCGCTATCGTCTGGCCCAACAGGTGAAGCGACTCACTTTGCCGGAGCAGATGGGCGAGCGCTTCCAGGCCATGCTGTTCGCCCGCGGTATGGACGTGGTGCCGCTGCCGGCCGAGATGCTGGCGGCCGATCAGGGGGCGAGGCTCTGAGGTTTGAAAGCTTTTATCGGCTCCGGGCCGGGCTGCAGCGTCCGAGCACAAACCTGGCGCCTTTAGGCGTGGACATTATCGAGCTGGCGCGTGGGTAGAGACGGGCCCGACTGCCTTTGACCATATCCGGCGATTGGTGGACCGCATCGGCGCCTGCGTCTCCAACGCTAAACACCAGTCTCGCTAGGTTGAATGATGCGGTGCCTTGTGTGCGAAAGCAGGGAGAGAGGTAGTGGAGTCACCCAGCTTCCTCGGCTTCGGTGACGCTACTGACGCTTTTCCCACTTCGCTGCATCGTAGACTTCAACCGCAAATAAACCTCACGCGGAAGCGATTTGAGAGAGAGCATCGGCTTTTCGATGACGTGCCAGGAGAACACGGCTAGGAGAAGAGCAAGTGGCCAGGCGATTAGCGCGTTCGCTAAGGAAGAGATGCCGGGGATTTGGTGAGCCACCGCTTGTTGAACGGGGAATCCCCAAAGGTATAGACCATACGAATAGTCCCCGAAACGGTTGAGGGCATACAACGGTGTGTTGTAAGCAAACGCGAATACGAAGCTGGCCAACGCGGCCGCCATTGCAAATGGGTAAAGGCCACTGTCACGCAAGAGCCAGGCCAAGGCTCCGGTCAGCAATGCGATGGGCCAGCCGACATATACCCACTGCCGATTGACGAAACAGAAGGCGCCCAAGGCGAAGTAGGCCGCGAGCTGGACGAAGGCCGGCAGCGGAATCAGTGGAATAGTGGCGGGTCTGTGCAGGCCCCATGCAAACAACGCCACAATCAAAATGTTTGCTAGGTACTTGCGCGCCAGAATTCCTAACACCCCGGCGATCGCAACCCATAAATACATTCGGACCTCGGCCGGCAACGTCCAGATCGACCCGTTGACCGCGCTGTGTACCTGACCCCCGGTAAACACACCAGGAAGGTTGTAGACGATACCTATCCCAAGCTCAATATTTTTCGTGACGTAGTGCATGACCTGGTGGTCGCGCAGATAGTCGCGGAGCGGGAGTTCAGTGAAGATTGCCCCGAGCAAAAATGCCGAGCCCAGCAAGCAGAATGCGTAGGCGGGGTAGATTCTCAGAAGGCGCGCCCATAAAAAGCTGGGCAAATGACGGCGGCGAAGATAGCTGCCGGTAATCATAAAGCCACTTATGACGAAGAACACGTTAACTGCCAAGGCGCCCGAATAGATGCCCCACCCGAGCCAAGTGAACAGGTCAGGCCGACCATCTCCACTAATCGCCTCACCATGCCCATAGATGACCATACTGGCGGCGAGCAAGCGAAGTAACAGGAAGTTGTCCTGATCTTGGCTCAACGCATCGGTGAGTGTTCTTACTCGGAACAGATCCCTCAAGCTTGCATTTGCGCTCGCGCAGAGCACCCGTCGCAGCGTCATTCTTATCCTTTAAAGTACTGAATCGACTAATATTTAGTGATTTCGCTGGGCACTTGTACATGCCCCTCGGCTCAACCCCTACAGGTGATAGCCAAGAAACGATTTTCGCGGATATTGCTGGTCATCGAGGACGCGATTGGGATTTTGATCAGTGCTCAAGCCTCCCACGGATGTGGAGCGCACGGCTCCTACGCGGCCGTAGCGCCCACCAGGTGCATTTCTTGAGTCATTCGTGGCGCCGGCGGCTCACGCCGCTTCGACAGTGGAATTGTTGTCGTAGACGTAGACGCGCGCCTGCGGCAGCGCGGCGGCAAAGTCGCGCACGACGATGGGAATGGCGACGGCTTCATTGAAACAAGGAATCAATACCGCAACACGCGGCATCCATGTCTGGCTCATGGTGGGCCCGATCCAAACTGTCCGTGGAGATGGTTGGCCGCCCGATGGGCTGCCGCTGCGGGGTTGCAGCGGCGCCATCATAAACGAGCAGCGGTGCGCTCGTGTTGCTGAGGATTGCTACTGTGCCGGACTGGCCTCGCCAGCGGCAGCGGCTGGCCGCACCGGCGTGCTGTCCTCTTTGCGCCGCCCCAGTTGCTGATTTTTATACAGGTGCGCGGCCACCTGGTAATAGGCCGTCGCCTGGTCCACCAGCTGCTGGTCGATCGGCTTCACTGGCGTGCCATCGCCGGTTTCGAAGTCCGGGCGCATCTGTTCAAGGCGGCGCTGCGGTTCGAGCACAGTAAGTATGTCGCCGTGCAGGTAACCAAGCTTCTCGTAGGTAGCGGGGAAGGCGCGTTCGCGGCCGGGTTCGAGCTGGAACAGGTCGTAGCCGAAGAAGCGGCTGCGGTAGCTGAAGTTCATCAGGCCCAACAGGGTTGGCACGATATCGGGCTGGCCCATCAGGCGATGCACGCGCTGCGGCTGGATGTGCTTGGGCGCATAGATCCACAGCGGGATGTGGTAGCGGTTGATCGGCACGCTGGTGCGGCCGGCGCTAGAGGCGCAGTGGTCGGCAGTGATGACGAAGATGGTGTCGTCGAAGTACGGCTTGCTGCGCGCGCGCTTGATGAAGTCGGCGATGGACCAGTCGGTGTAAGCCACGGCCGCTTCGCGCGTGCCGTTCTTCTGCGGCACGCGATCGGCCGGCACGGTGAACGGGCGGTGGTTGGAGGTGGTCATCACATGCAGGAAGAACGGCTTGCCTTCCGCGTGGATGCTGTCCATCTGGCGCAGCGCGAGCGTGTACAGATCTTCGTCGGCCACACCCCACACGTTCTCGTGGTGGATCGGCTCGCTCTTGGCGATGTCGTTGCGATCCACCGTGCGATAGCCGTTATGGCTGAAGTAGTAGTTCATGTTGTCGAAGTAGCCGTAGCCACCGTAGACAAAGTCCGACTGGTAGCCGCGGTCGTTGAACACGCTGGCTACCGAGAACAGGTTTTCGTTGTTGTGCGCCTTTACCAGCGAGTCGCCAGGGGTCGGCGGAATCGACAGCGACAGCGCTTCCAGGCCGCGCACGGTGCGCGTGCCGTTGGCGTAGAGGTTGTCGAAGAACAGGCTCTGGTCGACCAGCGCATCGAGGTTGGGCGTGATGTTGCGGGTGTCGCCGAAGGTTTGCATGAAATCGGCAGAGAGGCTTTCCACGCTGATCAGCACCACGTTGAGGTGCTTCTCCGGCCTGGCGTGGCGGATTTCGCGAGTGAGATCGCGTGGATCGTCGCTGACGTAGGTGGCCTCTTGTGTCTTGAGCATCGTGCGCACGTCGCGGAAGGCCTGTTCCTCCGGCAGCATGGTGTAGAAGCGCGAGTAGTCGAGGTGGCTGCTGCGGAAGGCGGCGAAGAATTCGTAGATGCCGTTGCCCGACAGTTCGTTGACGAAGTTATTGTCGGTGCGGTCCTTCAGCGTGCCCTTGAATGCAAAGGCGGTGAGCACGGTCAGCATCAGCCAGGTCAGCACGACCTTGCCGCGCTGCAGGAAGCGGCTGCCGCTGTCCTGCGTGCGCAGGCCGCGACGGCCGATCGCCAGCACCGCCAGCACCGCCAGCGCGAGCAGGCTCAGCCATTGGCCAAGCGGATAGGACTCACGGATATTGCCGATCACTTCGGTGGTGTAAACGAGGTAATCCACGGCGATGAAGTTGAAGCGGGTGCCGAATTCATTCCAGAACACCAGCTCCGATACCGCCACGAACATCAGCCCGTAGAGCAACACCGCGCCCAGCGCGTAGAGCACCCATTGCCCCGTACGCGACACATAGGCGCGCTGCGGCATCAGCCACAGGAACAGCACCAGCGGCCAGGCCACGTAGATGAAAGTGATCAGGTCGTAGCCCAGCCCCACGCCAAAGGCATAAAGCCAGTACAGCGGGTTGTGCGGCACGCCGCCGCCGGACATGCCTAGCAGGACGATGCGGGTGAGGGCGCCGAGCACGACATAAGCGATGCCTAGCCACCACAGGGGGCGAAAGCGTTGACGCAGTGGTGACGTGGAACGGGCAGTGGAAAACATGGGCGACTCCGGGCGCAAGTTCATGAAAACGCCCGACTTCGGTGACAGGCAGCATTCTCTTATACAACGGATCGCCCTATGAGGCGACGCGTTTCACCGCCTCGATGGCCGTTGTGCGGGCCTTTTCCATGGCCGCGCCCACGTCCGGCCCCTGCAATCCCTGGGCGATGAAGGCGCTCGCTCCGACGTCCGCCGCCGCTGCCCGTGCTGCGCGCAGATAGCCGGCCTGAGGATAGGCATCGTCCTCATGCCCCAGGCGGCCGCGCTTGTCCGCTTCGCAGGCGGCGAGGAAGATTTCCAGCCGTTCGGGACGACGCAGCGCATCCAGGGCGATCAACAGGCGCAGCACCGTCGCCGGCTTCAGCTCGAAAGCGCGATGCGCGTTGAGATGTTCGCGGCAGACCTGTTCAGCCAGCGCGGCATGCTCGGTGGGCACGCGCAGCCGGGCCGCCAGCTGGCGCAGCGGCGCCACGCCGGCGTGCTCGTGGCCGACGTGCCGAGGCAGCACGTCGGCTGGTGTCAGGGCCTTGCCGAGGTCGTGAGTGAGCGCGCAGAAGCCGACCAGATCGTTGCCCGGTGCGATGCGCGCAGCCGCGTCCAGCACCATCTCCATATGAATGCCGGTGTCGACCTCTGGGTGAAACTCGGCGCGTTGCGGTACGCCGTACAGCGCGTCGATTTCCGGAAACAACACGGCCAGTGCGCCGCTGTCGCGCAACACACGCAGGAAGGCAGAGGGGCGCGGCTCGGTGAGCGCCTTTCGTGTTTCCTGCCACACGCGTTCCGGCACCAGATGATCCACTTCGCCGTTGCGCACCATCTGCTGCATCAGCGCCATGGTTTCGTCGGCGACCATGAAGCCGAGCGGCGCGAAACGCGCGGCGAAGCGCGCCACGCGCAGCAGTCGTACCGGGTCTTCGACGAAAGCTGGCGAGACGTGCCGCAGCACGCGCTGTTCGAGATCGCGCACGCCATTGAATGGGTCGACCAAGGCGCCGTGTTCGTCTTCAGCGATGGCGTTGATGGTGAGGTCGCGTCGCGCCAGGTCTTCTTCCAGTGTTACCGAGGGATCGGCCTGGAAAGCGAAGCCGTGATAGCCGCGACCGGTTTTGCGCTCGGTGCGCGCCAAGGCATATTCCTCGCCGGTCTGCGGGTGCAGGAAGACGGGGAAGTCCTTGCCTACCGGTTTATAGCCGAGGGCGAGCAGGTGGTCGGGCGTGGCGTTGACGACGACGTGGTCGTGATCGACGACGGGGCGATGAAGCAGTTTGTCGCGGACGGCGCCGCCGACGAGGTAGATGCGCATGCGGGGGATTCTGCCATGGGCACTTGTCTTTGCTTCCTCTCCCCTCGGGGGGAAGGGTTGGGGTGAGGGGCTGGCGCTCACGACGCCACTTCTACTTCGTCATTCCGGCGTAGGTCGGAATCCAGCGGCGTTGTCGCTCGATGTTCGTGTTGTCGCAGTCTGGCTCGCCTGCGGCGGGCTTCCGTCCTCCTGCCGGAGGCCGGGTCACTTTTCTCTGTTTGGCCAGAGAAAAGTAACCAAAAGAGAGGCCACCCCGGTTCCGCGCCCTTCGGCTTCGCCTGCGGGTTCGTGAGGTCTGGCCGGGCTTTTCGACACGACATCCCTGTCGTGTCGAAAAGGCGCAGGCATCCATGCCTGCGCCCCCTGCGGGGCCTGATCGTCCAGCCCTCACCGCTGCACAGGGGACCCCTGAAGATCAAAAGCGGTAGAGCAAGAGCAGCGCTCCGTTAGGTGAGCGGTAACGAACCCCGGCCTGCCGATTCTTCCCGCTTCAATGCCTCGAGCGAAACGTCACTCGCGCATGGTCCAGTCGTCGTTGCCGCACGGATCCGCTGAGCAATACCGGCAGCCACGGTGTGAGTGCCTGCGGGACGATGCCGAGGGCGGCGTAGCCGTCTTGCTTGCCGACGGAGTCGGTGCGCAGCGAAAGGAAGTTGTCGCGGGAGAAGGGTTTGCCGGGGATCAGTTCGGCGAATTGCGCCTGCAGTCGTCCCAGGCTGTCGGGTAGTTCCAGGATCGGCGTGCGTACGCCGAGGGTGTCGCGGATATTGCGCACGATCTCGCCCAGGGTCAGTACCTCGGGGCCGTACAGTTCGAAGCTGCGATCCAGGCTCAAGGTGTCGTCGGCGACGCAGTGTGAGATGGCGTCGGCGACATCGCCGACGTAGGTCGGTGCGAGCCGCGACGGCGCGCGTGCGAGCGGCAACACGGGCATTTTGTGCAGCAGGTTGGCGAAGCGGCTGACCAGGCCATCGTTGGCGCCGAACATGACGCTGGATTGGTAGATGGTCCAGTCGAGGCCTGACTGGCGCACGATGTTTTCCGCTTCGCCGCGCGTCTTGAGGTACTGCGACAGACCCTGGCCGGCCTTCAACGAACTCATCAGATGCAGGCGCGAGACGCCGGCGGCATGACAGGCCGCGGTGACGCGCCGTGGCAGTTCGACGTGGGTTTCCTGGAAGGTGTAAGGCCCTTGCGGGTTGAGGATGCCGATCATGTGGATCACCGCATCGGCGCCTTCGAACTGGCGCCGCAGCGCGTTGCCGTCGTAGACGTCGACGCTGCGGATCTCCACGCCGGGAACCACGAACAGTTCGCGGCGCCGCTCGCGGTTGCGCGAAAGCAGCACAATTTGATGGCCATCGGCGGCCAGGCGCGGCACGAGGTAGCTGCCGACGAAACCGGTGCCGCCGAGGATGACCAGTTGCTTCGTTTTCATGGCGATCGCACCTTATGACTAGCGCGCGGAGCCCGAGGTGGTGGTGGGCTCCATGCTGGTGGCTGACGCGGCGACAGAGCCGGTGTCTGCTGGTGCTACGGGTGCTGTGACGACCGGGCATGCCGCCGGTCTGCGTGCTGTCTGGCCATCTGGAAGTTTATACGCCTGGCCGATCGCCGGCATGCGTTCGGCCAGTGTGGTGGCCTTGCCGTTGAGGCGCCAGTCGTAGATCACGGCGAAAGCCATCACGCGTGCCACGTATTCACGGGTTTCCTTGAACGGGATGCTGGCTACAAATAGATCCGGCGCCAGCGAGCCGCGCGCAGCCAGCCACTGATCAACCCTGCCGGGGCCGGCGTTGTAGGCGGCACTGGCCAGCCATGGCGCGCCGTTGAAGCGCTCGGCCATCTGGGCCAGGTAGCGGGTGCCCAGGATGATGTTGGTGACCGGGTCGTACAGCGAGTCGCCACCCTCCCAGGTCAGGCCGTTGCGTTTGGCGACCAAGGCGGCGGTGCTGGGCAGTAGCTGCATCAGGCCGCGCGCATCGGCGCCGGAGCGCGCGTCGCTCATCCACGCGCTTTCCGCGCGCAGGATGGCGTAGGCCCAGGAAGGGTCGATACCGGCCTGTTTGGCCTGCGGCACGACGCCATCCTGGCTGGCCAGTGGAAAGCGCTGCTCGTAGTGGCGCAGTGCGTCGCCGCTGTTGAAGTTGAACACCGCGCGGTCGTACCAGCCGCGGCGGTAGGCGAGATCGGTGGCCAGTTTCACTGTGGCAGGGTCGGCGCCATCCAGCGCCTGGGTCCACTCGCGGCGGGCCTGTTTCGGCAGGTCCACGGCGTACAGCTCGAAGGCGCGCAGCAGGCCGCGATTGGCCAACAGCGCCTGCTCGCGCTGCGGGTCGCTTGGCAGCGCGAGCGGGCAAATCGCATAAGGCGCATCGAGGCGATCGGCGGCGAGAAAACCGAAGAAGGTCGGCTCCTGCGCCAGCGTGGCGAGCAGTTTGCGTGCTTCGGCGTCGCGATTCAGCGCGGTCAGGGCGCGGGCGCGGAACCAGCGCCATTCGCCATCCTGTTGCTGGGTGGCGGGCATGGCGTCGACGGCCGCGAGTGCGGCCTTCCAGTCCTGCTGGGAGAGCGCCACGCGCACACGCCATTCACGACTCGCATCGGTCTGGGCGCTGGCGGGTAGGGCGGTGAGGCGTTGCAGGGCGCTTTCATCGAAATCCGTGGCGTGAAAGACGGCCAGGGCGTTCAGCACGCGTCCGCGCTGCTCGGGAGTGAAGTTGAAGCGGTTCTGCAGTTTCTGCCATGCCGTATCGGCGACAGCCGACTGGCGCCGCGCCAGACGCTCCAAGGCGAGCATGGCGGCCTGTCGATGGCGCGGCGTGTCCGGCCAACTGTTGGCTTCCACCACGGCACCGCCCGGGTCACGCAAGGCCATCGCCAAGCGCTGTCCGGCTTGCACTTCATCGGCTGGTAGCCAGCCGGCCAGCGACGCGATAGTGCCGCCCTGCGCGGCGTCCGCGGCACGATCGATACGCGCCCACAGGCGCGGGCCGGTCAGCAGGCCCTGGTCGTGCGCCGTGTTGAGCACCGGGTCGCAGGCGCTGGGCAGGCTCGGTTTGTTCCACAGCGTGGCCAGGTCACGGTCGAAATCCAGTGTGCCACCGTTGGCCAGCTGCGCCTGCAGCGCGTTGCAGCTCAGGGCGTCGCCCATGCCGGGCTGGTAGAGCGAGAGGAAGCCAGCCCAATCCTTGCGGCGCGCCAGTTCAAGCAGGTAGTCGCGGCGCAGATCGCTGGCGGGAATCAGGTCGGGATAGCGCTTGAGGTAAGCGTCCACCGGCGCGCGCTCGAGCTGGCGCAGGTCATGCATGAGCGCGGCGGCTTCCAGATAGGGGTACAGCGGATAGTCGGTCAGGCCCTTGGCCAGGGGGCGCCAGCTATCGCCACCTTGCTGGGCGGTGGCATACGCCTGCTTGAAGGTCGCGCGCTGGGCGGCGCTGGGTTCGGCCGCCATGGTGGCGCTTCCGGCGAGCAGCCAGCCGGACAGAACAATGAGCACCTTGCGGGTGAGGCGCCGTGGCGCAGCGTGATGGGGCATGACAACTCCTTGAGCCGATCTATTCGCAGTGTAAGAGCCCGCCCTGCTCCAGCTGCGGTGTCTGGTGCGCACGGCAGGGTGGCAAATCGCCGCTGAGCGGGGCGTTAAAACGTTGGTGACACGGCGCGGGCTTTGCAGGGTGCCTGATAGACTTGCGCGCTTTCCAGGCGCCGCGGTTGGCGCAGACCCCACAGGTAGCGCATGTCGTCATCGCCCTCGCCTTCGTCCCGTGCGCGCACCTTCGTGTGGCTGGTTCTGGTGCTTGCTGCTTGCACGGGCGCACTGTGGTGGTGGCTGATCGGCCGGCCGGTGGCACTGCCGGAAGCGCCGTCGGCGCGCATCGCCTGTGTGTCTTACGCGCCGTTCCGCGAGCCGGGCGAAACGCCTTACGACCTCAAGGCTTTCGTCAGCCCCGAGCGCATCGACGCCGACCTGCGTGCCTTGTCGCAACGCTTCGATTGCGTGCGCACCTACTCGCAGGGGCAGGGCTTGAGTGCGGTACCGGAGATTGCTGGTCGCTACGGCATGAAGGTGCTGATGGGCATCTGGTTGGGTCGCGATCCGGTGGCCAACGCGGAGCAGGTGAAGCTGGGCATCGCTTTGGCGAATGCCCATCCGGAAGTGCTGCGCGGCGTGATCGTCGGCAACGAAGTGTTGCTGCGCGGTGAGCTGTCGTCGAAGGCATTGTCGGGCTATGTGCGCCAGGTGCGCGACGCGGTGCCGCGCTCGGTGCCGGTGAGCTACGCCGACGTGTGGGAGTTCTGGCTGCGCTATCCCGAGATGGTGGACGCGGTGGACTACCTCACCATCCACATCCTGCCGTACTGGGAAGACCAGCCAGTGCCGCCGGAGCGCGCGGTGCGCCACGTGGCCGATGTCTATGCGCAGGTGAAGAAAGCTTTCCCCGGCCGCGAGGTGATGATCGGCGAAACCGGCTGGCCCAGCGCCGGCCGCCCGCGTCGCGCAGCGAGCGCCAGCGTGGTGAACGAAGCGCGCTACATGCGCGAGTTCCTGCAGTACGCCGGCAGCGTGTCGATGCCATACAACGTGATCGAGGCGTTCGACCAGCCATGGAAGCGCGCGCAGGAAGGTACGGTGGGCGGTTACTGGGGCATCTTCGATGTCAACGCCAAGCCGAAGTTCGCCATGCAAGGCCCGGTGACGGAAGAGCCGCGCTGGTGGCTGGGCTGGGTCGCCGGTGTCGTGGGCATGTGGCTGTTCGCGCTGGCTGGGCTATGGCGGCGCGATTGGCGTGGCGTGCGTGGATGGGCGGTACTGAAACTGGCGGGCTTTGCGAGCGGTACCGCGCTGGCATGGCAGTACCGGCAGATGTTGTATGCCTGCCGCAATGCTTTCGAGTGGACGCTGTCGATCGGCGCCTGCCTTATCGCACTGGGTACGGCCATCGTGCTGGCACGCTGGATCGCGGCTCGCCTCGTCGGCGCGCCACGTCAACCGATACCCGGTGGCTGGCTACGTTTTGGATGGCTGTTCGTACTGGCGTTGGAAGGTTTGTTGCTGGTGTTCGACGGCCGTTACCGCGACTTCCCGCTGGGGCTGTTCGCACTGCCGTGCATCGGTTTCGCGCTGGCCGGATGGCTGGATGGTTGTCGCGATACGCCAGGCTTGCAGCTGGAAGAACGCTTTCTCGCGTTCTGGCTGCCTGCGCTGGCTGCCGTGGTAGTGGTGCAGGAGATCGGATTGAATCCGGTGGCTTGGTTATGGCTGGGTTTGAACCTCGTTATCGCCTTGCCCGTCTTCGTCGCCTGGCAACGTTCCCGCCTGCAGGCGCAGTAGGCGCAGACAGCCCACCAGCACGGCGAAGGCGCCGGCTTCGTAGCAGTACATCTGCAGCGCGAACAGGCCCACCGCAGCGGCCAGCCAGGCTGTAAAGGGATGCTTCCAGGCCAGCGCCAGCGCAGCCACCACCAGTGCCGCCCAGCCATAGCCGTAGTTGAGAAAGCCAAGCACCACCGCCTGCCGCCATGGGCACCAGACCGGGTTGGTGGCGGCGCCATCGCATAGATGCGCCATGTCGCTGGGCTCGATCACGCCATAGCGGATAACGGCCGTGAGCAGGCCGACGATGGCGAGCAGCAGCCAGGGCAGGGAGAGACGCAGCAGGGTTGGTTTCATCGGCGAAGTTTATGCGCGCGTGGCGCGACGTGGTTGGGCAGGCGAATTTCCGCTGCCAGCGGCAAGTGATCGGAGAACGCCTGCGGTAGCGCCCACACCTTGTCCAAGTGGATCGCGTCGGTGGTGAGGATGTGGTCCAGCGCACGGCGCGGCTTCCAGCTGGGGAAGGTCGGTGTCGGATGCGGCGGCGGGGTAAGGTTGGATCGGGCGAACAGGTGTCGCATCTCGTTGCTGCCCGCGTCGGTATTCAGATCGCCCATCAGCACGGCGTGCGGATAGTCCTGCAGCACCTCGGCGATGAAGGCGAGTTGGCGCGCACGCGCCGGAGCGCTGAGCGAGAGATGGGCAATCATCACGGCCAGCGCGTCGTTGCCTTCGCCGAAGCGCGCCAGTAGGGCGCCGCGTCCGGGAATGCGGCTGGGCAGGGGATAGTCCAGTACGCTGCTCGGTTCCAGCCGGCTGATGAGGCCGTTGGCGGAATGCGCTAACCGCGCCATCGGCCGGTTCGGCTGGTGGCTCCAGAACGGCATGCCCGATGTTTCGGCCAGATAACGCGTCTGGTTGAGGAAGCCCGAACGCAGACTGCCTGCATCGGCCTCCTGCAGACCGATCACGTCGAACTGTGGCAGCACTTCGGCGAGGCGATCGAGATTGTCCAGCTTGTTGCGGCCGGGCAGCACCGCGTTGATGCTGCGCGTGAGGTATTCGCTGTAGCGCTGCACGCTGGCGCCCGCAAGGATGTTGCAGCTCAGCAGTCGCAGGCGACGTTCGGGTGCGGCGGCTTTAGGAGGAGCGGCGCGGTTCATCGGGTCACGGTGCACGGGTGGGGCATCAGCGATATCGGCAAGCATGCCCAGCCGGACGTGAATACAGGGCCGTCGAAGGGACGGCCCTGCGAGGTGGGGCTTACTTGCCGTTGAGTTCGCGTTTGACCAGCCACTGGGTGAGGGCGGAGAGCTGGTCCAGTGTTTTGATTTTCTCATTGCGGTACTTGCCGTCGACCACGATGGTCGGCGTGCCGTCGATCTGCCATTTCTGGAAGAAGGTCATGTCGCGCTTGATCTGCGCGGTTACTTCGTCCGAGCTGGCGATGCTGAGGAACTTGGCGCGGTCCACGCCCTTGCTGGCGTAGAAGTCGGCCAGTTCATCCAGCGTCGAGATCGGGTAGTGCTCGTCGAACTTGGCCTGGAACAAGGCCAGGTGGGTCTGGTCCACTACACCTAGCTGCTTCGCCGCATAGAAGGCGCGGGCATAAGGCAGCCACTCGTCGTTGAACGCGGCCGGCACCAGCTTGAACACCACGCCAGCCGGCAGTTGCTTACGCATTTGCTCGGCGATCGGCGCGAAGTGTGCGCAATGCACGCAGCCGTAGGAGAACACCTCGACCACTTCCACCTTGCCGTCACTGCTGTAGCGCTGTGCGGGGGCCGGCAGGGTCACGTATTCGGTGCCCTCGGTGTAGGGGGCGGGCGCCGAAGAGTTGGACGCCGTGCAGGCGCTGGTCAGCAACAGACCACCGACAAGGGCGACGACGCGCAGACGGGCAAAACGCTTGAACATGAATATCTCTCCGCGAAAACGACGGTGGTGCCGCCCTGGATGCTTTACTTGCCGGCGGCTTCTTTCGCCACGAGCCAGCGGGCAAGCTCGATCGCCTGCGAATAACCGCCGGCGCTAACGCCGTCAAAGCGATACTTGCCGTCGACGATAATGGTCGGCGTGCCTTCGACACCGTAGGCCTTCACCAGCTCGTCGGCACGCTTGACCTTGGTGTTGATGGCAAACGAATTGGCCACAGCGACGAATTCCTTCGGGTCTGCGCCGAACTTGGCGTAGACCTTGGCGGTGTCCTCGATGGTGGGCAGTGCCGACATGGCCTTCAGGCTCTGGCCGCCGGGCTTCATCGCGCTCAGCTCACCGCTCTTCCACACCGCGTCGTAGACCGCGTCATTGCCCTTCTCGGCGACGCCCAGTGCCTGCGCCGTGAGGTAGGCGCGCTGAAGCATCGGCCAGTTTTCCTGCGGCATGAACGAGGCAGGCAGGTAGGCGATCACCGCACCGGCCGGCATGTTCTTGGCGAACTGGTCGACCAGCGGATGGAACTGGTTGCAGGCCGGGCAGCCGTACGAGAACACCTCGACCACTTCGATCTTGTCGGTGTCGGTCATCTTCGGCTGAGCCGGCTCGATGCGGAAGTAGTGCTTGCCCTCGACCCACTTGCCATCGTCCACGAACGGCTCGGCCTTGGCGGACGCGGTCGGCGTTGCAGCAGCGGGCGCGGCTTCCGGCTTGGCGCTGTCAGCAGCTGGAGTGGCGGCAGCGGTGCTGGCCGCGGCGGGTGCAGGGGCCGAGGCCGGAGCAGCCGGTGCTGGCTGCGCGGGTGCGCTGGCGGCCGGCGTCGGAGCGGGCTGCTGAGCGGCGCTGCCGTTGTCGCTGTTGCTGCTGCATGCGGCAAGCGCGAACAGGGCGGTACACAGGAAAGGCAGGCGTTTCAGCATGAGATACCTCGGAAAGTCGTGACGTAAAACGATAACGCCGGCCCCGGGGCCGGCGTTGATCGATCAGGGCGTGGCAGGCTTGCTGGCGGCGCCTTCGGCGGCGTGCAGGCCCTCGATATAACTGGCCAGCGCGGCGATATCCTTGGCGTCGAGCTTCTGCGCGATGCCCGGCATGATCTTGGCGTGGGCGTCGTCACCCCAGCTGGTGCCATCGTGCATGGCTTTCAGCGTGGCCTCGATGTACTGGGCGTGCTGGCTGGTCAGCTGCGGGTACATGGCGCCCGGGTTGCCGCGGCCGTCGATGCTGTGGCAAGCCATGCAGGCCGGGATGCCGCGGGTGTTGTCGCCTTCGCGGTACAGCTTCTGGCCGTGCTCGACCAGCGCCGCATCGGCCACGCCCGGCAGGGCGGTCTTGGTGGCGAAGTAGGCGCCGATGTCGCGCATGTCCTGATCGGACAGCGGGGCGGCCATGCCCATCATGATCGGGTTCTGGCGCTTGCCGCTCTTGAAGTTGGTGAGCTGGTGAGCGATGTACTGCTGGCTCTGGCCGGCCAGCTTGGGATACTGCGCGTCGCTGGAGTTGCCGTCCATGCCGTGGCAGGCGCCACAGGCGGCGGCCTTGCCGGCACCGGCGCTGGCATCGCCCAGCTTGGCCCCGGCGGGTGCTTCGGTAGCGGGAGCAGCGGCGTGCTCAGCGCTGGTGGCGGCAGCTGGCTGGGCGGTGGCCGCGGCGGCGGGCTTGGCGTCCTGCGCCGCAACCACACCGGCGGATAGCGCGAAAACGAAGGCTACGGCATATCCAAGAACAGCGGGCCGGGAACCAGCGGGCCGAAAACTCATACACTTGTCTCCAGAAAAACTGCTATGGCTGCACGGCGCGCGACGTTGCGGCGCTGTAACTGGCAGAAACTTTGGAATTATCCCTGCCGCGCCGTAGCCGGTCAAACCAGAAGATTCTCTATATATGGCCTCCAATCCCCTTCAGGGTGCCCAGTTCGTGCTGGCCGCTCATCGCATCCACCAATTGCCTGCCGATCAGGGTGCGGAAGTGGCCTTCGCTGGCCGCTCCAATGCCGGCAAGTCCAGTGCCCTGAATGCCCTGACTGGGCATCGAGGATTGGCGCGCACCTCCAAAACACCCGGCCGCACGCAACAGATGGTGGCGTTCTCGATGCCATCGCTGGCGCAAGGCGATGGCCAGCCGCCGCTGCAGGTGCGTCTGATCGACCTGCCCGGCTACGGCTACGCCAAGGTGCCGCCGGAGTTGCGCGACCACTGGAAGCAGGAAATCGATGCTTACCTGCACCAGCGCCGCAGCTTGCGTGGCGTAGTGCTGATCGCCGACATCCGCCATCCGCTGAAGGAATTCGACCGGATGATGCTGGAGTTCTGCTTCCAGACCCATCTGCCCTGTCACTTGCTGCTGACCAAGGCGGACAAGCTCTCGCGCGGGCAGGCCGCGCAGGCGCTGGCCGCGATGCGCAAGCAATTCGGTGTCGAGGGTTTGCAGGCGTCAGTGCAGGTGTTTTCCTCCAGCGAAGGCACGGGCGTGGAGGAAGCGCGTGAGGCAGTGGTGACATTTCTGCGCCAGCCGCGCGAGTAAGAGCCTGCTCAAAATCTCTACGGCGGCAAAGATGGAGCGGTACTGAGGGATGTGTTCTGTGTTCGCGACGCCCGCTGCGTAAGCGGCCAGGTCGCGATCCCCCAACATCAAAGCAATAAACCGCGACCCAAAGGCTTACCTCCCCGCGCGGAGGGCGAGCAGTTCAATATAGAACCAGAGATTTCGAACAGGCTCTAAGCGTGGCTGGCCTGGTATCAGGTGTTTACGGCTTCCATGAAAACAGCGCACAGCGCTTCCATGCCGGCGCGGTCCTCCTCGTCGAAGCGCGCCACCACCGGGCTGTCCACATCCCACACGCCGAGCAGGGTGCCGTCCGCCTTGACCAGCGGCACCACGATTTCCGAGTTGGACGCCGCATCGCAGGCGATGTGGCCTTCGAAGGCGTGCACGTCACCCACTAGCTGGGTCTCGCGCGTTTGCGCCGCCGTGCCGCAGACGCCGCGTCCGATGGCGATGCGTATGCAGGCCGGTTTGCCCTGGAACGGGCCGACCACCAGCTCCTTGCCGTCGTATAGATAGAAGCCGGCCCAGTTCAGTTCGGGCAGGCTGTTGAAGACCAATGCAGCGAAGTTCGCGGCATTGGCGATCAGATTGGGTTCGTCCGCCAGCATGCCGCGGGCTTGCGCGCACAAATCCTCGTAATGCTCACGCTTGCTGGTATAGGTTTGCGTGGCGACTTCGAACATAGCGTGGGTCCGGGCGGAAAGCTCGTATTATGCGCCCACCATTGACCAGGGACGCTGGGATGAACGCGATCGTGCATCGGGAAGGCGTGGAAGCAGGCCGGCTGGACATGTTCGTCGACGGCGCCTTCGCCTTCACCCTGACCTTGCTGGTGATCGGCGGCGGAGTGATTCCCAGCAGCACCGACAAATTGCTAATTGCTCTGGGCGGCATCCCCGCCTTCGCCGCCAGCTTCTTCCAGATCACCTTCTTCTGGCACGGCCACGTGCGCTGGCGCGAGCGCTGTCCTGAGAGCGACACGATGAGTCGCTGGCTGTCGCTGCTGCTGGTGTTCTTTGCGCTGATCTTCATCTATCCGTTGCACATGGTGTTCGCCAGCGTGTTCAACGGCATCAGCCCCATCTTTCCGAGTGAATTTCGCCCGGCGAGCACCGCGGACATGCGCATCCTGTTTGCCTGCTATGGCCTTTGCTACGCCTGCATGGCGGGCACGTTGACGGCGTTGTTTCACCATGCGGCACGCCGTGCGGAGCGCGAGGGCTTCGATGCAAGGGAGGCGCAGCTGGGTCTGTGGATATGGAGCGTACCGGCGGTGATCGGCCTGGTCTCCGCGTTGGTGGCTCTGTTGATGCCGCTGGAAGCACCAGGCTGGCTATGGGCGCTGCCGGGCTGCATGTACTCGTTGTTGTTCCTGATCGGCCCGGTGGCCGCGCGTTTCCGTCGCCGGTACGGCATGGCATGAGCATGCAGGCCGTCTTTATCGCCGGCACCGATACCGGCATCGGCAAGACGCACGCCGCCTGTGCACTGTTGCATGCTCTCCGTAACGCTGGCGAAGCCGCCTGCGGCATGAAGCCGGTGGCGAGCGGCTGCATCGATACGCCGGACGGCCTGCGTAATGAGGACGCGCTGGCTCTGCAGGCGGCCAGCAGCGTGTCCGTGCCCTACGAGCTGATCAACCCGATCGCTTTGCGCGAGGCATTGTCGCCGCATCTTGCGGCAGCCCATGCCGGCGTAACCATCTCGCTGCCGCCGCTGCGCGATGCGTTCGATGTTTTGAGCGCGAGTCATGACAAAGTGGTGGTGGAGGGTGTCGGCGGCTGGCTGGTGCCGTTGGCGCGGGGGCTGTCGGCGGCGGATATCGCGAAGGCGTGGCGCCTGCCGGTGATCCTGGTGGTCGGCCTGCGGTTGGGTTGCCTCAGCCATGCCTTGCTCAGCGCGCGGGCGATCGTCGCCGACGGCTGCGAGCTGATCGGCTGGATCGGCAATCTTGTGGATCCGGCCATGCTTGCCGCGGAAGAAAACCTGGCGACCTTGCGCGAGTTGCTGCCGGCCCCTTGCCTTGGCGTACTGCCGCATGGTGTCACGCCCGCGCAGGCGGCCAGTGAGCTTGACGTCAGCGCGATGGTGGATTGAGTTTGATATAGAGGAACTTCGCGAAGGAGCATGCCATGGCTGGTCGCAGTCACTACTTTCTGTCCATCGCCGATCTCGCTCACGCACGCGGCGCGGATCCGTTGCTGAGCTATGACGGCGCCGGGCCCAATGATTTTGCCGCCACCTTGCAGGAAGCCCTGCGCCAGCCCGGCCTGTTCGAACGCTGGCGCGTCACGCAGCCCGAGCCGGACGAAGTGGACCCCGCACTCGGCGCCACCGATCTCGACGCATCGGTGAATGCGCGTGTGGCGGATTTGCATACCGACGTCGATCTGATCACCAACCTGCCGATGCGCATCGTGCGCCATCGCTTGAACCTGCTGATAGGGCCGAGCTGGCAGTTGCGCGACATGCGTTCGGCTTAAGATTTGTCGTGGTACGACGGCGGTAGCTGACTTCCGGCTCTTGGAAGAAGCTGCCGGCTATGGTTAAAGTCAAAGGCTGTCATCACCTAGGAAAACCGATGCCTCGTCTCCGCGCACTCGTGATTGCCACGTCGATCGCCCTTGCTGCCTGTTCGCAGCCGTCCAACGATGCCGCCAAGTCCAGCGAACAGCCTGCATCGGCATCGACCGCCAAAGCCGGGTCCACCGCGACGGCCGAAGCCAGCGCGGCCAACCCGTTCTTCGTTGCCAGCACGCTGCCGTTCCAGGCGCCGCCGTTCGACAAGATCAAGGAAAGCGATTACCAGCCGGCGATCGAAGAGGGCATGAAGCAGCACCTCGTCGAGATCGAGAAGATTGCCAACAACTCGGAAGCGCCGACGTTTGAGAACACCTACGTGGCGATGGAGAAATCCGGTGCGCTGCTGACCCGCGTGCAACGCTCGTTCGACGCCGTCACCGGCGCCAACACCAGCGATGCGCTGCAGAAGGTGCAAGAAGAAGAGGCGCCCAAGCTCGCCGCACACCAGGATGCCATCTATCTCAACGACAAGTTGTTCAAGCGCGTCGAAACGATCTATGAGCAGCGTGATGCGCTGAAGCTCGATCCGGAATCGCTGCGCCTGGTGGACGTGGTCTACAAGAATTTTGTGCTCGCCGGCGCCAAGCTGTCCGAGGCTGACAAGGCCAAGCTGAAGGATCTCAACAAGGAAGAGTCCACGCTCAGCACGCAGTTCACCAACAAGTTGCTGGCCGCGACCAAGGCCGGTGCGCTGGTGGTGGACGACAAGAGCAAGCTGGCCACCCTTTCCGATGGTGACGTCGCCGCTGCCGAGCAGGCCGCCAAGGATCGCAAGCTCGACGGCAAGTGGGTGCTGCCGCTGCAGAACACCACGCAGCAGCCGGATCTGCAGAATCTGACGGATCGCGCCACGCGCGAAGCGATGTTCAAGGCTTCGTGGGATCGCGCAGAACACGGTGATGCCAACGACACCCGCGCCATCATCGAGCGCATCGCGCAGCTGCGTGCGGAGCAGGCCAAGCTGGTCGGTTTCCCGAACTACGCCGCTTGGAAGCTGGAAGACCAGATGGCCAAGACGCCGGAGGCGGCGATCAAGTTCATGCAGAACCTGGTGCAGCCCGCCACGACGCGTGCGCAGGCCGAGGCTAAGGACATCCAGGCGGTGATCGATCAGCAGAAGGGTGGTTTCAAGGTCGAGGCCTGGGACTGGAGTCACTACGCCGAGCAGGTGCGGAAGGCCAAGTACGATCTCGACGAATCGCAGATCAAACCGTACTTCGAGCTGGATAACGTGCTGCAGAACGGCGTGTTCTACGCGGCCAACCAGCTCTACGGGCTGACCTTCAAGGAGCGCAAGGACATTCCGGTGTATCAGCCGGATGTGCGTGTGTTCGAAGTGTTCGACAAGGACGGCACGTCGCTGGCGTTGTTCTATTGCGATTACTACAAGCGCGATAACAAGAACGGCGGCGCCTGGATGAGCAACTTCGTCGACCAGTCGAAGCTGCTGGGCACCAAGCCGGTGATCTACAACGTCGCCAACTTCACCAAGCCGGCACCGGGCCAGCCGGCGCTGCTGTCGTTCGACGACGTGACCACCATGTTCCATGAGTTCGGTCATGGCCTGCACGGCATCTTCGCCAACGCGCAGTACCCCACGCTCTCGGGCACCTCGACGGCGCGCGACTTTGTTGAATTTCCGTCGCAGTTCAACGAGCACTGGGCGACCGACCCGAAAGTCTTCGCCCACTACGCCAAGCACTATCAGACCGGCGAGGCGATGCCGCAGCCGCTGGTGGACAAGATCAAGAAGGCGGCCACCTTCAACAAGGGTTACGACATGACCGAGCTGGTCGCCGCCGCCCTGCTCGACATGAATTGGCACAGCCTCGGCACCGACGCGCCCAAGCAGGACGCCGACAAGTTCGAGGCCGATGCGCTGAAGAAAGACAAGATCGACCTCAGCTACGTGCCGCCGCGCTACCGTTCCAGCTACTTCCAGCACATCTGGGGTAATGGCTACGCGGCCGGCTACTACGCCTACCTGTGGACGCAGATGTTGTCCGACGACGGCTTCGAGTGGTTCAAGGAGCACGGTGGTCTTACCCGTGAGAACGGGGACCGCTTCCGCGACATGATTCTCTCGCGTGGCAACACCGTGGAACTGGGCCAACTGTACCGCGACTGGCGCGGCAAGGACCCAAGCGTGGAGCCGATGCTGGTCGATCGCGGGTTGAAAGAAGCGCCAAAGAAGAAGTGAGTTGCGCCTCTGATGAATGATGAAAAGGGCCGGCTTTGCCGGCCCTTTTTTTACGCCGCACAAACGTCCGCACGAACCCTGCCCGGACAAACTCCGCTGACCCGTTTGAACAGGCGGCGGAATGCCGCTTCGCTGCTATAGCCGAGTTGCTGGGCAATGCCCGCCACCGATTGCTGCCTATCGCGCAGTAACTGTTCGGCGATGCTTACGCGCCATTGCGTGACGTATTGCATCGGGGGGATCTTCATCAACTGCGTGAAGCGTTCGGCAAACGCGGAGCGCGACAGGCAGGCGAGTGAGGCCATCGATTGCATGGTCCAGGGGTGGCCGGGGTTCTCGTGCACGGCCTGCAAGACCCTGGCGATGCGCGGATCGGCCAGCGCGGCAAACAGGCCACGGCGTTCGCCGGCACGATTGGCGTAATCGCAAACGGCAAGCGCGAACAGTGTGTCGGCGAGCTTGTTCAGCAGTACTTGCCGCCCAACGTGCCCTGTGTTGACGATGTCGACCATCATCGTCGACAGCTGCCGGAATGTAGGATCAGCTTCTTTCGCACGCACCGCGAAGCAGGCCGGAAGCGCATGACCGAGAGGGTGCTGCGAATGTCCCGGGAAATGCAATTCGCCGCAGATGAGGCTGGTTTGGTCGGTGAGCTTCATGCCCATTTCCCCATCGACACTCAGGCGATGTGGATCGCCATGCGGGAAGATGACCAGGTCACCGGTCTCCAGTTCCAGTGCTTGATCGAGTACCGCGCCCTCGACCTTGCATCGTCCGACGCCCACCAAATGAAACAAGCCGCAGTGGTAGCGGGGTTCATCGAGGAACCAGGAGCCGCAGCGATGCAGTTCGGCAATCACGTCCACGCGCAGCATCGACTGGCTCAGCAGTGATTCGAGCGCAGGCTCGATCGGCATCGGGCGCGACCCCTGGGATAAGGCGTGAGATAGAGCGGGATGGTGTTCGATGTACACGGGCGATCCTTCCGTCGAGTAACACTCAGACTCCATTTCGCCGGAAGTACGTCACGGGTTACATGCGGCTAGGCCAGCTCCCAGCCGCTGATCAGGCCATCATCCAGCCACTGGCGCAGCAGCGCCGCCATGCGTGGCAGCGCGTTTGACGGATCATGGTGTTCGGTCAGGCGCTCGCAGAGCTGGGCGAACGTTTCATGCTGCGTCGCACCAGTCAGTGCGGATAGTTCATCCGCCTCGACAAGGCGGTAACGCACGGTCAGCAACTGCCGCCAGACCAGCAGATACCGTGGCTTGTCGTAGTGGCGCAGGCGAGGTCGCTGCTTGTTGCCATCGGCCGCGCGGCGGAAGGCATCCACGTTGTACGGACTGGCGAGGATCTGTAGGTGGCTCTGCGAGCGCAGACGCAGCGCTGCCCACGACTCGGCAGGCACATCGACAAGAGCAGTGGCGCTGAGCGTCGGCTCGTCCGTGGCATCGAACGCGGTGGAAATGGCCCAGTCCAGGCGTGCCATATCGGCCAGCTCGGGTTTGTCGCGCCAGGGCAACCCGTATTCCAGAAAGGCGGCCAGGCCCGCACCGTGCCAGCGGATGTTGTAGTGCCCGGAGGGGTGGGTTTCGATATAGCTCTCCAGCAAGTGGCCGAAACGCCGGCCTGCCATGAGGCCAAGCCCCGGATATTCCGTACCCAGCGCATCGCGCAGGCGTATGCGATAGCCGTTCCGGTAGATGGCCAGCCGGCTCGTTGTATCGGCGGAGTTGTCGCCGCACAAATCCCGCAGCCGTGGCGCTCTGTCGGCGAGTACCGCCTGCAGAAGGCGTTGCTGAAGCGTCTGCAGGTTGCTCATGCCGCTTCCCGGAGAAGTGGCGCTGCGAGCAGGCGTGCGTGGTCGAGTTCGGCCAGCAATTCGGCCAGCGGCGGAATGTGATCGTCGCGCTCGATCATGGTCGACACCTTGCCGTAGCGACGCACCGCTTCGACATAAAGATTCCAGACCGGGTCGATGATCGGCGCGTCGTGCGTGTCGATGAGCAGTCGATCGCCGTGCTCATGCCCGGCCAGATGAAACTGCTGAACCCGCGATGCAGGTATGCCGTCGAGATAGTCCAGCGGAGAAAAGCCGTGGTTGTGCGCGCTGACGTAGATGTTGTTGATGTCGAGCAGGATCAGGCAATCGGCACGTTCGGCGACGGCCGCCAGAAATTGCCATTCCGTCAGTTGTGATTCGGCGAAGCTGATATAGCTGGAAACATTCTCCAGCAGAATGCGCCGCCCCAGTACGTCTTGCACGCGGCGTACACGATCGACCACGTGAGTCAGCGCTTCTTCGGTGTAAGGCAATGGCATCAGGTCATGCAGATTGATCCCTTGCACGCCCGTCCAGCACAAATGATCCGAGATCCAGGCCGGTTCGACGCGCCGCGCCAATGCGGCAAGTCGCGCGAGATAACCGTCGTCCAACGGATCCGCACTGCCAATCGACATCGACACGCCGTGCATCACTAACGGAAAGCGCTCGCGAAATTTCTCCAGCCATACCAGCGGGCGGCCGCCGGGAATCATGTAGTTCTCGGAAACAATCTCCAGCCACTCGACGTTGCCGGGATGTTCGAGCAACGTTTCGTAGTGATCGACGCGCAAACCCAGGCCGTAACCCAGGTAAGGCAATGAGTGGGAGTGTGTCTGGGTAGTCATGGCAAACGGGTCTTGAGCGGGCGGGGCTTGCACCATGAGCCGGCAAGCCCCGCCGCGTGCGTCAGGCGGACTTCTTCGCTTCGGCCTGGGCGGCCTCGCAGTCCTTCTGGGTCTTCTGCATGGTGAAGCCCTGGCCCTTGCATGCGTTCTGACCCTTGCACGCATTGGTGGCCTGCTTGCAGGCGCCGTGGCCCTTGCAGGACGACGAGTTCGTGCACTTGACGCTGGCGGTATCGCCCGTGGCAGTCTTGTCGGCAGCCGAGGCGGACATCGTGGTGACGGCGAACAGACCGGCGACCATCATGGCCATCGCGGCGCCGTTGAGTTTGTTGGTCTTCATGGATAACTCCTGCTGGGTGGTGTGGGCCGCAAGCGGATGCGGCAGGTGGAAAAGGTTTCGCCGAGTCCAGTCCGTAGACGACGGTGGACGGTCCTGGCGTATGCATTCTCCGTAGCCGGTGGGTGGCTGACTGTTCCCAGGCATCCCGTTTTTGTACCCGATCGTCCGGCATGGGAGGTCTTCCTCGAGCGCCAAGCATGACCGGACAAATAGCAAGAAAGCGTGGACGCCTGAACATGGCGGGGGCCGATCGGCGCACGCATGATGCGGGCACTGCACTTTGACCAGACTCTAAGGGACTCCCACGATGCGACAGATGATCGCTGCCAAGGCCTCGCGCCTGCTTGAGATGCTTCATACCGGCCGTTGGCTGGGCCCGTTGGTCATGCGGCTGGTGTTCGGCTATTTCTGGCTGGAGACGGGTATCTCCAAAGTACATAACCTTGATGGATTTACGCAGCGGTTTATGGGTTGGGGCATTCCCTTTCCGGCGTTCAGCGCAGGACTGTCGGCGTGGGTCGAGCTGCTGGGTGGCTTGCTGCTGATGCTGGGGTTGTTCACCCGCCTTGTGTGCATCCCCATGCTCGTCAATATGGCGGTGGCGGTAACCCTGGTTGTTTCGAGCAACCTGATGGGCCTGGACGACTATGTTGAAGCCGACGAAGTGGTGTACAGCCTGATCTTCTTCTGGCTGCTGATCGCCGGACCGGGCAAGGTCAGCCTCGATACCCTGGTGGCCCGCTGGCTGGGTATTCGCACGCAGGGCTGATGAATGCGCCTGGGGCTTCTCCCCCGTGCACCCATCGGTGAACGGGGGAGAGGATGAAGGGCTTAGTAGGCGAACTCGTGGAATGCCGGGTCGACGCTGCCGCCCCACGCGCTGTTGAAAAGCTCCAGCTTGCGTTCGGCGGGCGTCTGGTTGGCCTCGACGATTTCGATCAGCGGTTCGAGGAAGATGCTCTCGTCCGCACCGTTGCGGTTGAGTTTCTGGCGGCGCTTGAGTCCGTGCGCTGCGATCTTCAGCGTCTCGGCGGCCAGTTCGCGCACGCTGTAGTTGCGGAACGGCAGTTTCAGCGCGTGCTTCGGCACGCCGTCGCGCAAGGCATGGCGTTCGGCGCGGTTGAAGTCCTTGACCAGATCCCATGCGGCGGCAAGAGCCTCGTCGTCATAGAGCAGACCCACCCACAAAGCGGGGAGGGCGCAGAGCCGGTTCCACGGGCCGCCGTCGGCGCCGCGCATTTCCAGGTACTGCTTGAGGCGTACTTCGGGGAAGGCAGTGGTGAGGTGATCGGCCCAGTCCTTCATGGTGGCTTTCACACCAGGCAGCGCTGGCAGATCACCCTTCATGAAGCGCTTGAAGTCTTGCCCGGCCAGGTCGATGTAGCGGCCGTCCTGGTAGCTGAAGTACATCGGCACGTCGAGGATGTAGTCGACATAGCGCTCGTAGCCAAAGCCGTCTTCGAACACGAAGTCGAGCATGCCGGTACGGTCGCCGTCGGTATCGGTCCACACATTGGAGCGGTATGACAGATAGCCGTTTGGACGTCCTTCCGTAAACGGCGAGTCGGCGAACAGCGCGGTGGCGATGGGCTGCAGCGCCAGGCTGGTGCGGAACTTGCGCACCATATCCGCTTCACTGGAGAAATCCAGATTGACCTGCACGGTGCAGGTGCGCGTCATCATGTCCAGACCGAGCGAGCCGACCTTGGGCATGTACTCGCGCATGATCTTGTAGCGACCCTTGGGCATCCACGGCATTTCGTCGCGGCGCCATTTGGGCTGGAAGCCCATGCCGAGGAAACTGATGCCGAGATCGTCGGCGATCGAGCGCACTTCCTCGAGATGCGTGTTCACCTCGCAACAGGTCTGGTGGATGGTTTCCAGCGGTGCACCGGAGAGCTCCAGCTGACCGGCAGGCTCCAGCGTGATCGAGGCCTTGTCGCGCGATAGCGCCACTGGGTTCTCGCCCTCGCGTGCCACATCCCAGCCATAGCGTGTGGCCAGCCGTTCCAGCAAGACGCGAATGCCGCGCTCGCCATCGAAGGTAGGTGGGCGCAGGTTGTCGCTGAGGAAGCCGAATTTCTCGTGCTCGGTGCCGATGCGCCAGGCTTCGATGGGCTTTTCGCCGGCGGCGAGATAGTCAGTGAGCTGCTGGCGGTCGCCAATGGGCGTGCTCTTGACGGCACTGGGTATGGACACGGGTGACTCCTCAACGGGGCAGACCCCACAGTGGGGGTGTTCCGCACATTTTCAAAGTGCCGTACGTCAGCCTGCCGACGAAGAGCGGCGAGCGTCGGGATCCGATGCCGGGAAGTCGATACGCATGCGCGTGCCGCGGCCGCAGCGGCCGTCGAGGATGCTGAAACTGGCGCCGTGGGCGCGGGCGGATTCCTCCACGATCGACAATCCAAGGCCGCAACTGTCGCCGCCGCTGTCCTTGCCGCGATAAAAGCGTTCCTTCACGCGTTCGCGCTCGGCCGCTGGAATACCGCTGCCGGTGTCGTCGACCTCGAGGAACGGCTGGCCCTGCGTCATGCCGCAGCGGATGGTGACGTGGCCGCCGGGTGAGGTGTGGCGGAAGGCATTGTCGAGCAGGTTCATCAACAGCTCGTGCAATACCCAGTACACGCCGGTGACCTCCGTCGGCTGGCAATCCGCGCCCAGGTCAATGCCGTGCGACAGCGCGCGGTCCAGCGACGCGCCGATCACCTCGGCCACCAGCGTGGGTAGCTCGATGGGCAGGAAATGGCTGGGGCGGTGGGCTGACGGCTCGGCGCGCGCCAGCGCAAGCAGTTGGTTCGCGGTATGGGCCAGGCGATCGATGCCGCCGTGCAGCAGGTCGATGCGGGCTTGCAAGGGCGTGTCAGCGGCTTCGCGCCCGAGTACTTCCAGTTGCGCTTTCAGGCCGGTGAGTGGCGTGCGTAGCTGATGCGCTGCGTTGGCGAGGAAATGCTGCTGCGCCAGAGCGGATTCGCGCACCGTGCCCAGCAGGGTGTTGAGCGAGTCGACCAAAGGCAGTACCTCGCTCGGTACTTGCTCGGTGGGCAGTGGACTCAGAATGTGCGCCGGCCGTTGCGAGATCTGCTCGCGCAGGCGCTGCAGCGGGCGCAGCGCCACGCTGATGCCGAGCAGGGCGATGCCGAGCACCAGCAGCATTTGCACGCTGTCGTTGATGCCGAAGGACACATCCATCTGGTGCACGGCGCGGTCGCGGCGATGCGGTGTCTCGCCCGCGGTGATCACCAGCGACTCGCCAGCCTCGGTGAGGCGGTAGCTCACCAGGCGCAGGTTCATGCCGTGGTATTCGGCGTCCTGGTAGGTGAATTCGTCATGGTGGCGTGCGGGTACCACGGGAAGATCGGCTGAGCCGGCCAGGGTCGCGCCCTGCTCATTGCTGACGCGATAGAAGAACTGCTCTTCCGGCAACGCGCGCAACGGCAGCGGGTGGTCAGGCACGGTGATGTCGAACTGGCCGCCCGGCTGGCGGTGAATCTGCGCCGCGATGGTCAGTGCCGCGTGCGATAGCGAGCGATCGAAGGCGGCATAGATCGGACTGACGATGGAATGGTGGTCAACGGCAATGCCGATCACCAGCATCAGCGCCAACGGGGCCAGCAGGTACCCAAGGAGGCGACGACGTACGCTGGGGCGGAACCGCTTGATATCAGCCGTCCTCGAGGCGATAGCCAAGCCCGCGGATACCGCGGATCGAAGCGGAGTCGCCCAGCTTGCTGCGCAGGCGCGACACGTGTACCTCGATGGCGTTGCCGGAGATGTCCTCGCTCCAGCCCGCGATGGCCTGGGTCAGGCGTTCTTTGCTCACCACCTTGCCGCTGTGATGGGCCAGGCATTCGAGGATCGACCATTCGCGGCGGGTGAGTTCCAGCGCTTCGCCGGCGGCATTGAGCGCGCGGCGTCCGGCCAGGTCGATGCGCAGGCGGCCCACGGTCAGCTCGTTCGCGGTGGCGGCGCTGGCCCGGCGGATCAGCGCGCGGCAGCGGGCGGCCAGTTCCGGCAGGGCGAAGGGTTTCACCATGTAATCGTCGGCGCCCAGGTCCAGCGTCCCGACACGGTCGTCCAGGCTATCCCGGGCGGTCAAGATCAGCAGGGGCAGGGCCTTGCCGGAGCGGCGCAGCCGGCGCACCAGGCTGAAGCCGTCTTCGCCTGGCAGCCCGAGGTCGACGATGGCGAGGTCGTAATGGGCGCTTTCCATCATGCCGGTGACCGGTTCGGCCACGCCGGTGTGGTCCACCACATAGCCCTCGCCGGTTAGGCCACGCACGATGCCATCAGCAACCAGCGGATCGTCTTCGACAAGCAATATGCGCATACGGGCTACAGTGGAAAGGGTCCGGGCAATGCTAGCAGTTGCGTGGACGGTCGAAACAGCGGGTGCTGAGCGGCCAAAAGAAAGGCCGGCGCAAGGCCGGCCTTTCTCGGGAGCGCGGAGAGGCCTCAGCGCTTCATGGAGTTGAAGAACTCGTCGTTGGTCTTGGTGTTCTTCATTTTGTCGAGCATGAACTCCATCGCCGCCAGCTCGTCCATCGGATGCAGCAGTTTGCGCAGGATCCAGATTTTCGACAGCAGGTCCGGATCGATCAGCAAATCCTCGCGGCGGGTGCCGGAGCGGTTGATGTCGATGGCCGGGTACACGCGCTTTTCGGAGATGCGGCGGTTCAGGTGCACTTCCATGTTGCCGGTGCCCTTGAACTCTTCGTAGATCACCTCGTCCATCTTGCTGCCGGTGTCGGTCAGCGCCGTGGCGATGATGGTCAGCGAGCCGCCTTCTTCCACGTTGCGCGCGGCGCCGAAGAAACGCTTCGGACGCTGCAGCGCATTGGCGTCGACACCACCAGTGAGCACCTTGCCGGAGCTGGGCACCACAGTGTTGTAGGCGCGGGCCAGGCGGGTGATGGAGTCGAGCAGGATCACCACGTCCTTCTTGTGCTCGACCAGGCGCTTGGCGCGCTCGATCACCATTTCGGCAACCTGCACGTGGCGTACGGCCGGCTCGTCGAAGGTGGAGCTGATGACTTCGGCGCGCACAGTGCGGGCGATTTCCGTCACTTCCTCCGGACGTTCATCGATCAACAGCATGATCAGATGCACATCTGGATGGTTGTACTGGATGGCCTGCGCGATGTTCTGCAGCATCATCGTCTTACCGGACTTGGGCTGCGACACGATCAGGCCGCGCTGGCCGCGACCGATCGGCGCCACCAGGTCCAGAATGCGGCCGGTGATGTCTTCGGTGGAGCCGTTGCCGCGCTCGAGATGGAACGACTTGCGCGGGAACAGCGGCGTCAGGTTCTCGAACAGCATCTTGTTCTTCGATGCTTCCGGCGGATCGCCGTTGATGTCGTCGACCTTCAGCAGCGCGAAGTAGCGCTCGCCTTCCTTCGGGTGGCGCACGCGTCCGGTGATGTAGTCGCCGGTGCGCAGGTTGAAGCGGCGAATCTGGCTGGGCGATACGTAGATGTCATCCGGGCCGGCCAGGTAGGACTCGTCGGCCGAGCGCAGGAAGCCGAAGCCGTCCTGCAGGATTTCCAGTACGCCCTCGGCCCAGATGCCGCCGCCGGAGCGGGCATGCGCCTTGAGGATATTGAAGACCACGTCCTGCTTGCGGGCACGGGCGACGCCTTCCTGGATGCCCAGCGATTCGGCGAATTCCAGCAACTGGATCGCGTTCTTGCGCTTGAGCTCGGTGAGGTTGATCAGGCGGTCGTTGCTGCCGGCATCGGCGTAGTCATCGTCCACCGGCAGGCCGTTGCTGCTGCGTTGGTGCTGCTGTCCGCCACCACCGCCACCACCCTGGCCACCTGGGCGCGGCTGGTTGCGTTCGTGGCGACGGCGACGGCCGCGGCCGTCGCGATCGTTGCGGTCATTGCGACGGTCGTTCGGGTTGTTCGGATTGCCGCCGCCCTGATTCGGTTGGCCGCCTTCGCGCGCCTGCTGCGGCGCGGCGTCGCGCGGTGCGTTGTCACCCTGCGAGCCGCCGTTGTCGACCGGCAGGCTGGCCTGCACCGGTGCCTCGAAGGTTGGGGCTGGGCGCTCGATCGGGGGCAGCGGTGGCGGGGCGATGACCGGCTTTTCCGCCTTCGGCGCACCGTCGGCGCTGGCCGCAGCGGCGTTCGCAGCCGACTTGCGCGGCGCACGGGTGCGCGGCGTGTCAGACACGGTCTTCGGTTCGGCGCTCTTGGCGTCGGTCTGGTCTTTGCTTTCGATATCGGACACGGGCAAACCTCACGGGGCGCCGTTAATAACAGGAGGGAAGGTTGCGCTCTAAGCGCGGAGGGCGCGGGGGACGAGGTGTCCCGACAGGCCAAGTGAATCTAACACCCGTCGCGTAACGCCGTAAAGCGGGGCGACGGGTGTTATGCAGTGATTAGATCGCTTTGTCGATCATCTGGGCCAGCTGACCCTTGCTCACGGCGCCGATCTGGGTGGCTTCGACCTTGCCGTTCTTGAACACCATCAGGGTCGGAATACCGCGCACGCCGTAGTTGCGCGGGGTCTTCTGATTGTGGTCGATGTTGATCTTGGCGATGCGCAGCTTGCCCTCGTACTGCTTGGCCAGCTCATCCAGGATCGGGGCGATGGCTTTGCACGGACCGCACCATTCGGCCCAGAAGTCCAACAGGACGGGGGTATCGGACTGCAGCACTTCCTGCTCGAAGGCGTCGTCGCTTACGTGGGTAATCAGGTCGCTCACCGGGTTCTCCGAAGGTAGGCGGGGGGAAGGTTTGACGACCACGCGGCCAGCATCGGCTACACTGGGGCGCCCATGAAGCGCGGGTCGAACCGGAAAAGGAAGTGATGCCGTTGCGGCAGAACTCCATTCCAGCGTAACTCGGGGCGCGATTCAAGCGATTCAAGGGCAGTAACGGACGGTTCCGTTGTCATAGGTGAAAGGGCTCCCCATCGACAGTATGGGCAGTCCTTTGAGCTATGCCAGCGGAACTGCCTGTTGCCGATGCCTCTTTCCGGCGCCAGTCACGAAGTGCATCGCGGTTCTCCGCGACCTTCGCCGCCTGCCGGCCATCCCTACATCTTTATGGCCGCGCCGCACCTCCACCCCGTCCCGGGCTGTCATAGCCGCGGGACCGGGCAAGCCGCTGTTGTGGCCGCGCCCGTACCGCCATTCGACTTTATCCATGTCCCAAACTGTACTCACTGATACTTTTTTCACCAATTTCGAACTCCATCCCCTCCTGCAGCAGGGGCTTGACGACAGCGGTTTCACCCGCTGCACGCCGATCCAGGCGCTGACCCTGCCGGTAGCGCTGACCGGGCGCGACGTCGCCGGCCAGGCCCAGACCGGCACCGGCAAGACATGCGCCTTCCTGGTCGCCATGATGAATCGCCTGCTGACCCGCCCGGCCGTGGCCGAGCGCAAGGACAGCGATCCGCGCGCCCTGGTGATTGCGCCGACCCGCGAGCTGGCGATCCAGATCGAGAAGGACGCCAAGGCCATCGGCCGCCACACTGGTCTGAAGACCGCGCTGATCTACGGCGGCGTCGATTACGACAAGCAGCGCCAGCAATTGCACGACGGTTGCGACATCATTATCGCCACGCCTGGCCGCCTGCTCGACTACTACAAGCAGAACGTGTTCGGCCTCAACGGCGTCGAAGTGATGGTGATCGATGAAGCCGATCGCATGTTCGACCTCGGTTTCATCAAGGACGTGCGCTTCATCTTCCGCCGCCTGCCGGCGCGCGAGCAGCGCCAGGTGCTGCTGTTCTCCGCCACGCTGAGCCATCGCGTGCTGGAGCTGGCCTACGAGCACATGCACAACGCCGAGAAGCTGGTGGTGGAGACCGAGAACGTCACCGCCGACCGCGTGCGCCAGCAGGTCTACTTCCCTTCCAAGGAAGAGAAGATGCCGTTGCTGCTCAATCTGCTGGAGCGGACCAATCCCAGCCGCAGCATCATCTTCGTCAACACCAAGGCGGCCGCCGAGCGCATCACCGATCGTGTGAAGCGCCAGGGTTATCGCGTGGGTGCGCTGTCCGGCGACGTGCCGCAGCTCAAGCGCCAGAAGTTGCTGCAACGCTTTCAGGACGGTCAGCTCGACATCCTGGTGTGCACCGACGTCGCCGCGCGCGGCCTGCACATCCCGGCCGTCAGTCACGTGTTCAACTACGACCTGCCGCAGGACGCCGAGGATTACGTGCATCGTATCGGCCGTACCGCGCGCCTGGGCGCCGAGGGCGACGCGATCAGCTTCGCCTGCGACCTTTACGCCATGTCGTTGCCGGATATCGAAACCTATATCGGCCAGCGTATTCCGGTTGCCAGCATGGAGCCTGAGCTGCTGGTGATGCCGAAGCCGCGCGAGATCGACGCCCAGTTCGTTGCTGATGCAGCCGCGGACAGCGCCGCGTTCGGCGACAAGGTGGAGTCCCGCGAGAAGGATGGCGGCTCCTCGCGCAGCCGTTCGCGCAGCCGCAGTGGCGAGCGCCCGGCGCGGGATGGCCAGCCGCGTGAGCCGCGCAAGCCGCGTCCCGAGCGTGCCGCAGCGACCGAGACCGCGACGGCCGAGCAGACACGGCCGGTGCAGCCCGCACCTACGCCAGGCCAGGAAGCGGCCGGCGCCGAAGGCGAGCGCAAGCGCCGTCGTCGTCGCGGCGGTCGCGGCCGTCGTCGCGACGATGTGCCGGGCACCGGTGAGGTCAACACCAACGCTTCCACGACGGGCGAAGGCAGCCGGGGTCCGCGTGGCGAGCGGCGTCCTTCGCGTGAGCGCGGTGCCGCTGACGGCGGTTCCCGTCCGTCGCGCCAGGTGGCCTTGACGGCCGGCCATGGTGCCGAGCAGGCGGCGCCGAAAAAGCAAGGCTTCTTCCGTCGCCTGGCACGGCTGTTCACCGGTCGCTGAACCAGACTCCGCCGCGCGCGAAAAACGCGCGGCGGGGGATCACCTTCGCATGCGCATCCCTTATCCTTGTGCGGCATCATGATTGGGGACACGCGGTGATCCGCTTCGATCAAGTCAGCAAACGCTACGAGGGCGGCCATGAGGCGCTGTCGCAGCTTTCATTCCATGTCGCGCCCGGCGAAATGGCGTTTGTCACCGGACACTCCGGCGCGGGCAAAAGTACGCTGCTGAAGCTGCTCGGCCTGATCGAGCGGCCTTCGCATGGCCTGATCACGCTGGATGGGCAGAGCCTGTCAAAAGTGGGCCGCGGTGGCATTCCCAAGCTGCGTCGCCGCATCGGTATGGTGTTCCAGGACCATCGCTTGTTGATGGATCGCACCGTGTTCGCCAATGTCGAATTGCCGTTGGTCATCGGTGGCATCGCGCCGGTCGAGCGCGGTCGCCGCGTGCGTGCGGCGCTGGAGAAGGTGGGGCTGCTGGCCTATGAGCGCCAGTTGCCGGCCACGCTATCCACTGGCGAGCAACAGCGCGTGGGCATTGCCCGCGCCATCGTGGCCAAGCCGACCTTGCTGATCGCCGATGAACCCACCGGCAACCTCGACCCGCAATTGGCCGTGGAGATCATGAGCCTGTTTGCCGAATTCCAGCAGGTGGGCACCACGGTGCTGGTCGCCAGCCATGACCTGCCGTTGATCAAGCGCATGCGCAAACGCGTAGTGGTGCTGGATCACGGCCGTCTGGTGGCCGACGTGGCCGCGCAGGAGGTGCTGTGACCACGCCCTCGGAATTCCCCAACGAAGCGCCGGTCATGGCCGAGGCCGCGCCGCGGGTAGAGCGCAGCCGTGCCCGTCCGGTGGCGAGCTGGCGCGAGCACCATGGCTGGAGCGCAGCAGCCAGCTTGCGCCGATTGATGTCGCGACCAGTCGGTACCTTGCTCACCGTGGCGGTGATGGCGCTGGCATTGGCGTTGCCGCTCACCTTCTATCTGCTGCTTGGCAACGTGCAAAAGCTGGGCGACGTGCTGGGCCAGAACCAGACCGTGTCGATGTTCCTGCAGCCCAGCCAGAGCGGCACAGCGGTTGACCTGCTTGCTACCAAGCTGCGCGAGCGCGCCGATATCGCAACCGTGAGCGTGAAGACGCCACAGCAAGGCATGGACGAGCTGGCCAAGATGCAGGGTTTCTCTGGCGCGCTGCATATGCTGGACAACAACCCGCTGCCCTATGCCATCGAAGTGCTGCCCAAGCCGGGATTGAATGCGGACGACGTCGCTCGCTTGGTCACCGACCTGCGCGGTATGCAAGGCGTTGATCTGGTGCAGGACAGCGGTACCTGGCGCCAGCGCCTGGATGCACTGCTCGGCGTGGGCAATCGGGCCGTGCTGGTATTGGCCGTGCTGTTGGCGCTGGCCGTATTGCTGGTCGTGGGCAACACCGTGCGCGTGGATATCGCCAGTCGCAGCGAGGAGATCGGCGTGCTGATGCTGGTGGGTGCCAGCCGGGCCTTCGTGCGGCGTCCTTACCTTTATGCCGGCATCTGGTATGGCCTGTTCAGCGGCGCGCTCGCCGCCGGGGTCGCGATGCTGGTCGAAATAGCGCTGGCGGAGCCGGTGACACGGCTCAGTCATGTCTATGACGGCAAGCTACAGGTAGGCGCGCTGCCGGTGTGGGTGCTCGGTGCCGTGCCGCTGGTTGCGGCGTTGCTGGGTTGGCTGGGCGCGCGTCTGGTCAGTGCCTGGCAGTTGCGCAAGGCGTCTTGAGCGGAGCCCGGGTCGCATAGGTGACGCCGGTCGCAGGCAGCGCACCGCCATCGGTGCAAGATGCCTGAGTGTGGGGGCGCAGGGGGCGTCCGTCGGATCATGGGCAGGGACGCCACGTGACACGTGGATGGATACTAATGAGTGTAGGTTTCAGCAACCGTATTATCAGCGCCGCACCGCGCGTGCTGGTCGTGGATGGTTCCAAAGTAGTGCGGCAACTGATTTCCCGCGTGCTCCAGGCCGAATTGCCTGAAGCCGAGGTCGTGGGCTGTGCGACCGGCGCCGAGGCGCAGCAACTGCTCGAAGGCGGGGTGTTCGACTTCATCACCATCGCGCTGCGCCTGCCCGACATGGACGGCCTGGAGCTGGCGCGTTACGTGCGCGAGTCCGCACCGCAGATTTACGTGCCCGTGGTGGTGGTGTCCGGCGATGTGGACGACCGCCTGCATCGGCGCACGCTGGGCGAACACGTTACCGACTACTTCGACAAATCACTCGGTTTTCAGGCGTTGGCTGAATTCATCCGCGGCTATGTGCGGCCGGAAAATTCGGCTGAAGGCGAAGTGCTGTACGTGGAAGACAGTCGCGTAGTCGCACTGGCAACGCGCCGCATGCTGGAAAAGTGCGGTCTTACCGTACGCCACGTGATCAGCGCCGAAGATGCGCTGACGTGGTTGGATACTGCGCAGACGCAAGGCCAAGTGGGCGCCGACATTGTGCTTACCGACGTCAGCCTCAAGGGCGAACTCACCGGTGGCGATTTGCTTGAGCGTATCCGTCGCGATTACGGTTACAGCAAGGGGCGGCTACCGGTGCTGGTGATGACCGGCGACGAGAATCCAGTCAACCAGGCCGCTCTGCTCAAGGCTGGCGCCAACGACCTGGTCGAGAAACCCATCGAGGAAAAGCTGTTGATCACCAAGGTCCTGTTCCAGCTGCGTGTCGCCCGGCACCTGCGCCTGCGCGACGAAGCGGCATGAACGAAGGCCGCATCAAACTGCAGCCGGCCTGGAAAGAACGCATCGGCGACTATCTTGAGCGGCCCGACATGCAAGCCTTGTCGAGTTTCCTGCGTGCCGAGAAGCAGGCTGGCAAGGTGGTGTATCCGCCCGGGCCGGAAATCTTTGCCGCGTTCGATCACACACCGTTCGATGCTGTGCGCGTGGTCATCCTCGGCCAGGATCCATATCACGGCCCGGGGCAGGCTCATGGCCTGTGTTTTTCAGTGCGGCCCGGCGTACCGCCGCCGCCGTCGCTGCAAAACATCTTCAAGGAAATACAGCGCGACCTCGCCATTGCGCCGCCGGGCCATGGGTGCCTTACGCCTTGGGCCGATCGCGGCGTGCTGTTACTCAATAGCGTGCTGACCGTGGAGCAGGGCTTGGCCGCCTCTCACCAGGGCAAGGGCTGGGAAGGGTTTACCGATGCGGCCGTCGACGCGCTCAACCGCGAACGCGAAGGGTTGGTGTTCATGCTCTGGGGCAGCTACGCCCAGCGCAAGGGCCAGCTGATCGACACCCGCAGGCACCTGGTGCTGAAGTCGGTGCACCCCTCGCCGCTATCGGCCCATCGCGGCTTCCTGGGCTGCGGGCATTTTTCCAAGGCCAACGCCTACCTGGAAAGTCGCGGGCAGGCGCCCATCGACTGGGCGCTGCCGTCGCGCGCACAGCTGACGGGCGATTAGCGACGCGCTGCGACAGGGCCGTCAGAGGTCGGCCCACATCCGCAGCAGGTTGGCGTGTGACTTGCTCACCGCGTCGAAGGTGGGGCTTTTCCCTTCGCGGCCGAAGATCTGCCGTTTGGCGTTGTCCAGGTCCCACAGCAGCTCGCGCTGCGCCGGGTCGCGCACCTGACTCTGCACCCAGATGATCGCCGCGTCGCGCGCGCCGCGCGTGACCGGGCTGACATGGTGCAAGGTGTTGGCCGGGTAGGCGATGGCCGAGCCCGCATCCAGCTTGAACTGGCCACCGAGGCCGTTGGTGAGTACCACCAGTTCGCCGCCGTCGTAGCTTTTGGGGTCGGACAGGAACACGGTGATCGCGATGTCAGTGCGCACCGCCTGGCCCATGCCGCCCATGACGGCCGCGTCCACATGCGGGCCGTACTGCATGCCGGTGCCGTAGCGGTTGAACAGCACCTGGGTGGTCGCTACCGGCAGTAGTGCCGACTGCAGAGTGCCGTTGCGCATGAACGCTTCGCTGACCATGTCCGCCAGCCGTTCGTAGCCGGGCGTGCTCGGCGTCAGCTGCAGGTTCTTCTTCACCTCGCGCGCCGACCAGCCGGCGGTGCTGGCGCCATCGGCAAAGCTGGCGCCCTGCAGCGCGGCGCGGATGGCCGCTAGTTGGTCGGCGCTCAGTACGTTGGGGACGCAGAGGATCAAGGCGCGGGTCCTTTGAATGGAAGGCAGTGGAGCCGGCAAGACCGGCGCCGCGTCATGGTAGCGGGGCATAGCGCAGGCTGGGAACACGGCGGGGTCTTGAAAGCCGCGGGTGTTGGCTTCGCTAGGGAGGCAAATCCCGCGACGAGTACAATGTGCGATCCCACGATGCACGCGTGGACTACTAACGGATTGAGAGACGTAGCGAGTATGAGTGGAGCAGACCAGGTGGCCGACGATTCGGGCAAGGTGATTCCGGCAGCGAACCGGCCGAAGGTCGTCGTATGCATGACCACCCACGAGCGCCAGGATTGCGCGCGAATCAACATGGAGATCGTGAAGCTCAACTACCCGGAGCAGTGGCCGATTGTGCACGCCTGCTCGGGTTCCTCTTACGAGCCGTACATGGAGGATGAGCTGGTCCGGTGCCAGCCGCTGACCATCATCGATGGCGCGCTGAATCTCGTGAAAAAGTCATTTCGCGCCGCGGCCGACAAGTACAACCCGGATTACATCATTCATCTGGATGCCGACACCTGGGTTTTCGACCAGGGCATGTTGCAGCGCTATATCGACTTGTTGGCTCGTGACGACAAGGCCGTCGTTGCGGCGTCCTCGTGGAGTACCGACCAGCGCCCGAAATGGAGGCAGTCGAAGCACCCGTTGGTTCGCCTCAAGGGGTATCTCGCCAGGCTGCTCAATGGTGCCGGGATCGATTTCGGCATCAAGCGGAAAGACACGTTGTCCACGCAGTTCTTCATCGCGAAAAACGACCCGCGGTTCCTGAATCTGCTGGAAACCCTGGTGCCCGTCGAGGGGCATACGCTGGAGACGGACTTCTATGCGGACGTGGTCAAGACCTTCGGTCCCAAAGCCATCATCGGCATGGTCGAGCGGGAGCCGGTCCATCCGGAAAATCGGCATTGGTGCCCCCAAATGACTTTGCATTGTCAGCATTGGCCGGAACAGTTGCCACGGCCGCCCGGCATGGCCGAGAGGGTGGTGGCCGATGGCAAATACGCTGACGGCATCTCAGGGCAATACGAGATTCCCGGCAAGAAAGATGTCCTGAAGGCCTACGGCTTTAGTCACCTGGGGCCCGCCATGCGTCGCCTGCTCGAATCGACCGACTTGAGCTACTACAACGCCAAGGCCAAGCGATATTGATCGTCGAGGTTGGCGACCCAAGGTCGGGGGAGGCGGTACCTGGCGGCAGTGGACGAATCCTCTTGATTCGTGTACTATTGGGTTTAGTAAAGCGGCTGGAACTCTTTGGCCGCTTTAGCACTCCTAGTCCCCGAGTGCTAAGCTGATCCCACATCAGGAGGTTCCACACATGTCTCAAGCCTTGGTGACCGCCAACCTGCCGGTTCCTAGTGTCGTTGGCAGTCTGGATGCCTATATCTCGGCGGTGCACCGGATTCCGGTGCTCAGCCAGGATGAGGAGCAGGCGCTGTCGCGCCGCTACAACGAAGAAGAAGACCTGGCTGCCGCCAGGAAGCTGGTGATGTCGCATCTGCGGTTCGTGGTGCACGTGGCCCGCGGCTATAGCGGCTACGGCCTGCAGATCGCCGATCTCATTCAGGAAGGCAACATCGGCCTGATGAAGGCCGTGAAGCGTTTCGACCCCGACCAAGGCGTGCGCCTGGTGAGCTTCGCCGTGCACTGGATTCGTGCCGAAATGCACGAGTTCATCCTGCGCAACTGGCGCATCGTCAAAGTGGCCACCACCAAGGCGCAGCGCAAGCTGTTCTTCAACCTGCGCAAGAGCAAGAAGCGCCTGGGCTGGATGAACGCCGAGGAAGTGCGCACGGTGGCGAAGGATCTGGGCGTGCCGGAAGCAACCGTGCGCGAGATGGAATCGCGCCTGTCCGGCCGCGACATCGGCTTCGAAGCGCCGGCCGATGCCGACGATGATGCGAAGCCGGCACCGGAAGCATTCCTGATCGACGAAGGCGCCGATCCGTACGAGAACGTCGCCGACGCCGACCAGGCCGATAACCAGCTGGAAACGCTGTCTGCCGCATTGCGGAACCTGGATGAGCGCTCGCGCGACATCATCCAGCGCCGCTGGCTCAATGAAGAAAAGGCCACGCTGCAGGATCTCGCTGATGAGTACGGCGTTTCCGCCGAACGCATCCGTCAGGTCGAGGCGAACGCGATGAAGAAGATGCGCGGCCTCTTCGCCGCCTGATTCCCAAAACTGGCGTTACCATGATGACGGCCCCCTCTGCGGGGCCGTCAGTTTTTGCGCTGACATCGTCCATCGTTCCCGAGACAGTCAACGACATCATGCCCAGAGTGCTGGTTATCGAAGACGACGAAGTCACGGCCCGTGAGATCGTGGCCGAGCTGAGCGCGCACGGCATGACCGCCGAATGGGTGGCCGATGGCCGTGAAGGATTGGCGCGCGCCACAGAGCAGAACTACGATCTGATCACCCTCGACCGCATGCTGCCCGGCATGGAAGGCGTCGAGGTGGTTGCAGCGTTGCGCCGGCAACAGATCGACACGCCGGTGCTGATGATTAGCGCACTCAGCGATGTGGACGACCGGGTGCACGGCCTGCGTGCCGGCGGCGACGACTACCTCACCAAGCCGTTCGCGCCAGACGAGATGGCCGCCCGCGCCGAAGTGCTGCTGCGTCGCCGGCAACCGCAGCAGAACGACACCCGTCTGCGCGTCGGCAATCTGGAGCTGGACCTAGTGCGGCACGTGGCCTATCGCGACGACCAGCCCTTGACCCTGCAACCCACGGAATACCGCCTGCTGGAATGCCTGATGCGCCACTGCGGTCAGGTACTGACCCGCACGATGATTTTCGAGGCGGTCTGGGGCTTCCGTTTCGACCCCGGCACCAACGTCATCGACGTGCATATCGGCCGGCTTCGGCGCAAGATCGACGGCACTGGCCAGCCGCCACTAATTCGCACCGTCCGCGGCACCGGCTACATGATCACCTCAGTACCCCAGAACGCTCGGGCCTCGTCATGACTGCTCGTCCCAACGCCTGGCGCTCCACCACCTCCCGCCTGATCCTGATCTATGGCGCACTGTTCGCCGTGTGGGGTTTGGTGCTGGTCGGCGTGATCCAGTGGGAGACCACACGCTATCTCAATACCGTGATCGACCAGATGCTGGAACAGCGCATGCAATATCTGGCCAATTCGGATGCGCAGCGGCTGCCCTCGGCGGTGGATGCGGCAAGCGCCATCGACCCGCACGGCATCATGTCTGTGGGCTTGTTCGACGCCAGTGGCCATGCGATAGCGGGCAATATCGCGCATATACCGTCCGAGCTCGCGGCCGACGGCCAAGTACGTTTGTTGGCGCGCGGCATGCCGCGGCCCGATCGCGATGCATCACGCGTGCGCGCACGTGCACTGGCGACTCGTCTATCGGACGGTCGCGTACTGGTGATCGCCAAGGACAACAGCACCGTCGACGGACTCGGCGTGATCGTGTGGCGCGCGCTTCTGTGGGCCCTCTCGCTAACCATCATCCCTGGTCTGTTCGGCGGCTTTCTATTGCAGCGCGGGCCGGAGAAACGCATTCGTGATTTGCAGCAGGCTACCGAGCCGATCCGCCAGGGCGATCTCGCCAAGCGTTTGCCGGTAAGCAAGCGCGGCGATGAGTTGGATGTGCTGGCGGGCATCGTCAACACCATGCTGGGTGAGATCGAGCGCCTGATGAATGAAGTGAAGGGCGTGTGCGACAACATCGCGCACGACCTGCGTACACCACTGACCCGTTTGCGCGCGCGCCTGTATCGCGCGCAGCAGCAGTTGTCGGAGCAACCCGAAGCGGCGCTGGTGGAGGCGAGCATCGAGGATATAGACGCGGTGCTGGGACGTTTCCGTGCATTGCTACGCGTCTCCGAACTCGAAGACAGCCATCGCAACGCGTGCTTCGCCGAGGTGGATCTAGGGCGGGTGTTGCAACAGGTGCACGAGTTCTACGCACCCGTGGCTGAGGACCGCGGCCAGCCGTTCGCTCTGGAGGTAGAGCCGATGCAGCCCGTGCGCGGAGACGCGCATCTGCTGTTCGAAGCGCTGGCGAACTTGGTGGGCAATGCCATCAAGTTCACGCCGAATGGCGGGCAGGTGCGGTTGCGGGCTCGCATGGATAGCCGCGGGCCGCGGGTGGACATTCTCGACAGCGGGCCGGGCATTCCGGCGGATGAGCGTGATGCGGTGACGCGGCGGTTCTATCGCGGGGACAACAGTCGGACCACGCGAGGGTCGGGGTTAGGGCTGAGCATCGTCAGTGCGATCGTGCGGTTGCATGGGTACGCGTTGGATATTGGCGATGCGGCGACGGGCGCGCGGATCACGTTGTATTGCTATCCGGTGAAGCCAGGCGAAGTGCCGGGTACCTGTTTGTCGCGCGCCGTCAGCGCCTGACGCTCTTGGCTCCCTCGTCCCCGTTCACCCATTTGTGCACGGGGGAGATGGTTGGGGTGAGGGGCGGGTGCTTGCGATACCGCTTCTATTTCGGCACCTCGGCGTAGGCTGAGATCCTGTGGTGTTGCCGCTTCAATGTTCACGTTGTCGCGACCTGGCTCGCCTGCCGCGGGCTTTCGAACCGCTGCCGAGGTTCGAATCACTTTTCTCTGTTTGACCAGAGAAAAGTAAGGCGGTTTCAATGACCGAGTGCAACACCCCATCATGGCTCTAGCAAAGGGTTTGGCCCGCTGGGAGCCGGTCAATGGCTTCGCAAAGATCAAAAGCAAACCCTCGCTCATCGGGAGGTGGTCATATCCAGATGGGGTGAAAAAAGAGCTCCATGTCGACGTGAGATGTTCCACGGCTTTCTTGCAGTGGGGTGTCATAAGTCACGACGATCCCCAAAAACCAACACCCATGCGGTGTTTGCTGATCAACGTGATTCTTCGACGGCCAAGATGAAAATATCTTCATCCATCCGGCCGGTTGAGCACGGCGTGTGCGTGCGAAAATTCCTGCATCACAATTCGCGCACGGAGTCCCCGCATGCTTGGCATCGTCCGGGTCGCGCTTTCGAAGCCCTATACCTTTGTTGTTCTCGCACTGCTGATCCTCATCATCGGCCCGCTGGCCGCGATGCGGACGCCGACGGATATTTTTCCGGAAATCAAGATTCCGGTGATCAGCGTGGTGTGGCAGTACACCGGCTTGCCGCCGGATCAGATGGCGGGGCGCATCACTTCACCGTTCCAGCGCGTGCTGACCACCACAGTGAATGACGTGGAGCACATCGAGGCGCAGTCCATCGCGGGCTTCGGTGTGATCAAGATCTTCTTCCAGCCCACGGTCGATATAGCCACCGCAAACGCACAGGTGACCGCGGTTGCGCAGACCATGCTACGGCAGATGCCGCCGGGCATCACGCCACCGCTGATCCTCAACTACAACGCATCCACCGTTCCCATCATTCAGCTCGCGCTGTCCGGTAAGGGCCTTAGCGAGCAAAACCTGGGTGACCTCGCCATCAATGCGGTGCGCCCGGTGCTGACCACGGTGGCGGGTGCGTCGATCCCGTATCCGTTCGGCGGCAAGACGCGCCAGGTGCAGATCGATATCGATTCGGCCGCCTTGCAGGCGCGAGGGCTGTCGGCGCAGGACGTGGCCAATGCACTGGCCGCGCAGAACCTGATCGTGCCCGTCGGTACGCAGAAGATCGGTTCCTACGAATACACCTTGCAGCTCAACAACGCGCCGTCGGACATCAACGCGCTGGGCGACCTGCCGGTAAGGACGGTGAATGGCACCACGGTCTACATCCGCGATGTAGCCCATGTGCGCGATGGCAACCCGCCACAGACCAATATCGTGCATGTGGACGGCGGCCGTTCGGTGCTGATGACGGTGCTGAAGAACGGTTCGGCTTCCACGCTGGCGATCGTCGAAGGCGTGAAACAGAAGCTCGCGGCTGCAAAAGACTCGTTCCCCGATGCGCTGGAGATCGCGCCGATCGGCGACCAGTCGATGTTCGTGCGCGCGGCGATCAGCGGTGTAGCGAAGGAGGGCATCATCGCGGCGGCGCTGACCAGCCTGATGGTCCTGCTGTTCCTCGGTAGCTGGCGTTCCAGCGTCATCATCGCCACCTCGATCCCACTGGCGATCCTGGGCTCCATCGCGGCGCTGTCGGCGGTGGGCGAGACCATGAACATCATGACCCTGGGTGGCCTGGCGCTGGCAGTGGGCATCCTGGTGGACGAGGCCACAGTGGCCATCGAGAACATCAACTGGCATCTCGAACAGGGCAAGGATGTGGAAACCGCGATCCTGGATGGCGCGCAGCAGATCGCGACACCCGCGTTCGTATCGCTGCTTTGCATCTGCATCGTGTTCGTGCCGATGTTCTTTCTCAAGGGCGTGGCGCGCTATCTGTTCGTGCCGATGGCCGAGGCGGTGATGTTCGCCATGGTCTGCTCGTACATCCTGTCGCGCACGCTGGTGCCGACGATGGCGAAATACCTGTTGAAGCCCCATGCGCCGCATACCGACGAGCACGGCAACAACGCTGTGCTGCCGCCGTCGCGTAATCCGCTGGTGCGTTTCCAGCGTGGTTTCGAGGCGCGTTTCGAGCAGGTGCGTTCGGTGTATCACGGTCTGTTGGCGATGGCGCTCGAACACCGACGCGTGTTCGTGGTGGGCTTCCTTAGTTTCATCGTGCTTTCGTTCGCACTGGTGCCGTTCCTCGGGCGCAACTTCTTCCCGTCGGTGGATGCCGGCCAGATCCTGTTGCACGTGCGTGCGCCGGTCGGTACGCGCGTTGAAGAAAGCGCGACGTTGTTCGCCAATGTGCAGGCCTCGATCCGGCGCATCATTCCACCGGATGAGCTGGGCACGGTGGTGGATAACATCGGCCAGTCCATCAGTGGCATCAACACGGTATACAACAACACCGGCATTACGGGTTCGTGGGACGGTGATATCCAGCTCTCGCTAAAGGAAGGCCATCGCCCCACGGCAGAATATGTGCGCGAGATGCGCGAACGGCTGCCGCGCGAATTTCCCGGTGTGACCTTCTCGTTCCCGCCGGCGGACATCATCAGCCAGATCCTCAACTTCGGCTCGCCCGCGCCGATCGACCTACAGATCCGCGGCAACAACCTGCCGAAGAACTTCGCCTTCGCCAATCAGTTGTTGCGCGAGATCCGGCGCGTGCCGGGCGTGGCCGACGCGCGCATCCAGCAGTCGCAGTCGAATCCGACCTTCGCGATCGATGTGGATCGCACGCGGGCACAGTTGCTCGGTGTCACCCAACGCGACGTCTCCAACAGCCTGGTGGTGAACCTGGCGGGCTCCAGCCAGGTGGCGCCGACGTTCTGGCTGAACCCGGTGAACCAAATTTCTTACCCCATCGTGATGCAGACGCCGCAGTACAAACTCGATTCGCTATCCGCGCTGGAGAACCTGCCAGTGACGTCGAGCGGCGGCGGCCAGTCGCAAATCCTCGGCGGTCTCTCCACCATGACGCGTGGCGCCAGCAATGCGGTAGTGAGCCAGTACAACATCCAGCCAATGGTGCAGATTTTCGCCACCACGCAAGGGCGTGATCTTGGCGCAGTGGCTGCAGACATCCAGAAGATCGTCGACGCGCACGCCAAGGATCTGCCGAAGGGCTCGTCCACTGCACTGCTGGGCCAGGTGCAGACCATGAACAGCGCCTTCTCCGGCCTGATCTTCGGCCTGCTCGGTGCGGTGGTGCTGATCTACCTGTTGATCGTGGTGAACTTCCAGTCGTGGAGCGATCCGTTCGTGATCATCACCGCGCTGCCCGCCGCGCTGGCCGGCATCGTGTGGATGCTGTTCGCCACGCACACCACGCTGTCGGTGCCCGCGCTTACGGGCGCCATCATGTGTATGGGTGTGGCCACGGCCAACTCGATTCTGGTGGTGAGCTTCTGCCGCGAGCGTCTGGCCGAACATGGCGACGCACATCAGGCTGCTCTGGAGGCTGGTTTCGTGCGCCTCCGCCCGGTGCTGATGACGGCGCTGGCGATGATCATCGGCATGGCGCCGATGGCGTTGGGCATGGGCGAGGGCGGCGAGCAGAACGCGCCGCTCGGCCGCGCCGTGATCGGCGGCCTGATCTTCGCCACCGTCGCCACTCTGTTCTTCGTACCCGTAGTGTTCCGCATCATTCACGCGCGGCATGGCCGCGCATCTGCCCCGGCACTTGCTTCCGGAGAGCCCGCCCATGTTGCCTGATACCCACAAGCCCACCCCCATCTCTCCGCGTCGCATGAAGCGCGCCGGGTGGGTCGCAATCATCGTCATCGTCATCGTCGTCGTGGCGGTGAGCGGCGTCGCCACTCGCGCCAACGACGCGCGCAAGCTCAGAAGCTGGACCGAGGCACACGCCGTGCCCACGGTCAGCGTGGTGGCGGCGGAGCGCAGCGATAGAGGTTCCTCGCTGGATTTGCCCGGCCGTCTGGAAGCCTATTCGCGTGCGCCGATCTACGCGCGCGTCAGTGGTTACCTGAAATCCTGGAAGGTCGATATCGGTGCGCCGGTGAAGGCCGGCCAGCTGTTGGCGGAAATCGAAACGCCCGATCTCGATCAACAACTGCTGCAGGCCAAGGCCGACCTCGCCAGTGCCGAAGCGAACGCCGCACTCGCCGCCACGACGGCCAAGCGCTGGCAGGCGATGCTCGGTTCCGACTCAGTGTCGCGCCAGGAAGTGGACGAGAAGAACGGCGACTACACCGCAAAACAGGCGATCGCCAAAGCGGCGAAGGCCAACCTGGACCGCATCGAGGCGATGAAGGGTTTTGCCCGCATCGTGGCTCCGTTCGATGGTGTGGTGACCGCGCGCGAAACCGACGTGGGCGCACTGATCAATGCTGGTAGCGGCAGTGGCCCGGAGCTGTTCGTGGTCTCCGACATGCGCAAGCTGCGCGTATACGTGCGCGTTCCGCAGAACTACGCGCCATTGATTAAGCCCGGTGCCATCGCCCAGCTCACGGTGCCGGAGTATCCAGGGCGCACGTTCCAGGCCAGGGTTGAGGCATCGGCGGGCGCAGTGAATGCCGAGTCCGGCACCACGCTGATTCAGCTCGCTGCAGACAATGCCGATGGCAAACTGATGCCTGGTAGTTTTGCCAGTGTGAAGCTGGATCGCCCGGCTGACGTTACCGCGCTGCGTATACCGGCCAGTGCGTTGATCTTCGACGATCATGGGCCGCGCGTTGCGACGCTGGGCACGGACGGCAAAGTGTTGTTCAAGAAGGTCACCATCTCGCGCGACTACGGCAAGTCGGTGGAGATCGGCTCGGGCCTCGGCGAAGACGATCGCGTGATCGAAAGCCCGCCAGACGGCCTCGCCGATGGCGATCACGTACAGACCTCCCCAGCGACCGAATTGGCCAAGGCCAAAGAGCATGGCAATGAAAAGCAGGCCTGAGCGTGCGCTGACGTTCGCACTGGCAGTCACCCTGAGCGGTTGCTCGCTGGCGCCGGCCTACAAAACGCCGCAGGTGCCGGTAGCGGAGCAGTACCAGGAGCACGGCTCCGCGCTTGGCAAGGGTTGGGTCGAAGCGCAGCCGGCAGACCAGTTGCCGCGCGACGCTTGGTGGACGCTCTACGGTGACGCACAGCTCGATCAATTGCAGCAGCGCCTGCTCCACAACAACGCCGATCTCGCCGCCGCACTGGCGCACTATCAGCAGGCGCAGACGTACAGCATGCAGGCGCGTGCGGGGTTGTTCCCGCAAATCGGCGCGAGTGGTAACGCGCAGCGTGACCGGCAATCGGAGACCAGGCCGTTGCGTGGCGCCACGTCCTCGGCCAATTACAACAGCTACACGCTGGGTGCCCAGGTCGACTACGAGCTGGATCTATGGGGCCGCGTGCGCAACACCGTTGAGGCTGGCAAAGACGATGCACTGGCTGCGGCCGCCGACCTCGCTTCCGCGCGTTTGAGTTTGCAGGCGCAGCTGGCCGACAACTACATCGTGCTGCGCGGACTGGATCAGCAGATCAAGCTGCTGCAGGAAAGTATCGCCGCGTACGAAAAAGCATTGCAGCTGACGCAGACGCGACACGCTGGTGGCATTGCCTCGGGGCTGGACGTGGCGCGTGCGCAAACGCAGCTGTCTTCGGCTAAGTCGATGGGTTCGCAGACTCAGGCGCAACGTGCCATGGTCGAGCATGCGATCGCCGTGCTGGTCGGCGAATCCGCCTCTAAGTTCAGCCTGGCGCCAGAGACGAAAACACTGCCGTTGCCGACGGTGCCGGTCAGTCTGCCGTCCACCTTGTTGGAACGTCGCCCTGATGTCGCCGCAGCAGAGCGGCGCACGGCGGCTGCGAACGCACGCATCGGCGTGGCACGGGCGGCGTACTTCCCGTCACTGAACTTGAGTGCGCTGGGCGGCTTTCAGAGCGCCGAATATGCGGGCCTGCTTGCCGCGCCGAATCGCTTCTGGGCGATCGGGCCAAGCTTGCTCCTCAATGTGTTCGACGGTGGTCGCCGCAAGGCGAGTGTGGAAGCGGCGAAGGCGGCGACCGACGAAGCGGGTGCGCATTATCGCGGCGTGGTACTTACCGCCTTCCAGCAGGTGGAAGACAGCCTCGCGCAACTGGATCACTACGGCTCAGCGCGTTCGGATCAAAAGGATGCTGCCGAAGCGGCGACACGCTCGCTGGATCTGGCGATGGATCGCTATAAGCAGGGCGCGGTGGGTTATCTCGACGTGGTGCAGGCGCAGACGGTGTCGCTTGACGCGCAACGCAGTCTGCTCGATCTGGATACGCGGCAGTTGCGTGCCAGCGTGCAGTTGGTGCGGGCGCTGGGTGGTGGGTGGCGCGCAGACGAGACGACGGCCGAGAAATAAGTGGAGAGGAATGAGAAACGAGTTTGTACCCCTCGTTTCTCGTTCCTCATATCCCTCTAGAGTTTTGCCGCCAATAGCGTCTCCAGCTTGCGCTGATCGGCAGCAAACTTGCGGATGCCATCAGCTAGCTTGTCGGTCGCCATGGCGTCTTCGTTATGACCCCAGCGGAACGCAGGCTCGCTGATCGGCGCGATTTTCTCTTCGCGTCTGCCGTCGTCCTGCAGCACGCGCGGCAGCACATCCTGATTTGCTTCAAGCTTTTCCAGCAGATCCGGGCTGATGGTGAGTCGATCGCAGCCTGCCAATGCCTGGATCTGGCCGATGTTGCGGAAGCTCGCGCCCATCACCACCGTGTCGAAGCCGTGGCGTTTGTACCAGGCATAGATGCGGCGCACGGAGAGTACGCCCGGATCCTCGTCCGGCGCATAGCTCTTAGTGGAGGTGTTGGCCACGTACCAATCCATGATGCGACCGACGAAGGGTGAGATCAGGAACACACCGGCCTCGGCACAAGCCACCGCCTGCTCGAACGAGAACAGCAGGGTGAGGTTGCACTGGATGCCGCGACGTTCCAGCAACTTGGCGGCGCGGATGCCTTCCCAGGTGGAAGCGATCTTGATCAGGATACGGTCGCGTTGCACACCGGCCTCTTCATACAGGCCGATCAGACGCTCGGCCTTGGCGATGGTGGCGTTGGTGTCGAACGATAGGCGCGCATCCACTTCGGTGGAAACGCGGCCGGGCACCAGTTCGACGATCTTGCGGCCCACCGCCACGGCCAAGTGATCGCCAGCGTCGATCAACTGCTGCTCACGCGACCCACTCTGCGCCTTGGCCCACCGCACCGCCTCATCGATCAGTGGCGCATAGGCCGGCAGCTCGGTCGCTTTCAACAGCAGCGAAGGATTGGTGGTGGCATCCACCGGGCGATAGCGGGCGATCGCTTCGATGTCGCCGGTGTCGGCGACCACGGTGGTGTATTGGCGCAGTTGTTCGAGCTGGGAAGACACGGCGGAATCCTTCGAGGGGAACGGTGGATTCTTCATGGCTAGACCTCATCCGGCAAGGCTTCGCCCTTGCCATGCAGCTCATCGGAGCCAGTGACGATGCGTGCATGGCGTTGATAGGTCCAGTACGCCCAAGCCCAATCCAACAGCACCACCAGCCGGTTGCGAAAACCAATCAGGAAGTACACGTGGGCGACCAGCCACACCCACCAGGCGAACAGGCCGGAAAACTTCACTCGTCCAAACTGCGCGACGGCGGCCATGCGGCCGATGGTGGCCAGCGCGCCATCGTCGCGATAGCGGAATGGCTGGGCCGCCTTATCGCCGCGCAGCCGCGCCAGAATGCGCAAGGCCGCATGGCGCCCCATCTGCTTGGCGGCGGGCGCCACGCCGGGCACGGGTTTGCCGTCGGACTGGCTGGCGCTGGCGAGATCGCCCACCACGAAGACCTCGGGATGATGCGGCAGGTTGAGTTCGGGCGTGACCTGCACGCGGCCGGCGCGATCCAGCGGCATATGCAGTTTCTGGCCGAGTGGCGAGGCGGCGACACCGGCTGCCCATAGCACGGTTCGTGCGGGCAGGGGCTGGTCGCCCAGTGTCACGCCGTCGCCGTCGATGGCAGTGACGGCGGTACCGGTGCGTACTTCCACGCCCAATCGTTCCAGCTGTCGACGCGCCTTCTCCGATAGATCGGGCGCGAAGGCCGGCAGCAGACGCGGGCCGGCTTCCACCAGCAGCACATTGGCGCGACGCGGATCGCTGCGGCGGAACTCGCGCGGCAGCGTGTGGCGGGCGATCTCGGCCAAGGTGCCGGCCAGTTCCACACCGGTGGCGCCGCCGCCGACCACGACGAAGTTGAGCCAGGCTTGGCGGCGCGCCGGATCGTCCTCGCGCTCGGCGTGTTCGAAGGCGAGCAATACGCGACGACGAATGGTGAAGGCATCGTCCAGCGTCTTCAGGCCGGGTGCGTAGCGTGCCCAATCGTCGTGCCCGAAATAAGCGTGCGTGGCGCCGGTGGCGACGATCAGGAAGTCATAGTCCAGCGTGCCGTGTGCGAGCTGCACGCGGCGTTGATCGAGGTCGATGTCGACCGCTTCATCGAGCAGCACGGTCGCATTGCGCTGCTTGCGCAGGATCTGTCGCAACGGTGCGGCGATGGAGGGGGCGGAGAGCCCTGCGGTGGCGACCTGATAGAGCAGGGGTTGGAACAGATGATGGTTGCGCCGGTCGATCAAGGTGACGCGGATCGACGGGTCGTCGAGCTGGCGGGCGGCAGCGATGCCACCGAAACCGCCGCCAAGGATCACTACATGCTGTCGTGGATCAGGTTGTTGTGGATCGGGTTGTCGTGTATCCGGTTGTAGCGGATCGGGCGGCCTTACATCGGTATCTACCATGAGCTACCTCGAAGTGTGGAGGCTTCCGTGGATATTGGGGACGGAGCGCACCAATGATAGAGGCAGTCACTTAAGGACCCTCTGATTTATTCCGCGCAGGCGTCACCGTTGCTGTTTTCGCGCAGGTCGCCGTTGCGATGGCGACGGCAGACTGGACGTCTGTCTAGACAGCGCGGCGGCGACCTGCGCG
>NZ_JAPDPD010000016.1 GCF_026283965.1 Dyella subtropica | reverse complement strand
ACCTGCTTGGCCACGTCAACTCCAAGGCGCGTAAGCTTCATGGGTGGACTCCTCTTCGCCAGCGACTGGTTCTATCGCTTCCAGTCTGGCACTCGATGCCGAAGACGGGGAGGAGTCCATCTCATTGCTTTGGGTCGAAAGCGGACGCCCCTAAGCAACATCAGGAAGCACACCTTCGGCCAGCGTCGACCAAAGGTACGCACGCCTCATCAGGTAATGACGTGCGGAACGAAGCGTGAGGTATCGCGAGTGATCAACCCACTGTCCTCGCGAATCCCAATACCAGCAGGCTGATCGGCGACCACCCAACTACCGATCAAGGGATAACCGCCCTCGAACTTGGTAAGCGGATGAAACGCCTGGCGAATGAAGGGCGACTGCGTATACGGCCCGGGCGAGGAAACCTCTTCACCGGTTGGAAGCCGCATCGCGATATTCGCCCCCTCGCGCGAGAACAGCGGCTTGCGCACCCACCCTGCGGCCACATCGCCGGCCCCGCCTTCGTCGAAGAACGCCGGAAGAAGATTGGGATGACCCGTGTGCCGCTCCCAGAGCAGAGGCAGGATGCCTTTGTTGCTGAGCACTGCCTTCCATGCCGGCTCGATCAGTTGCACACCTGAGCCTGGCAGGAAGCGGCCGAAGTCGTCTTGGAACAGCATCTCCAGCGGATACAGTTTGAACAGGGTGCCGATGACGATGTCGTTGAGGTCGGTGAACGCGCCGCCGGTGGACAAGCCAATGTCCTCGATCGCGATGGTGCCGGTCTCGACACCCGCCTGTGCCGCGCAGTCGCGAAGGTAGTCAATGGTGCCCTGATCTTCAGCGCTATCACGCACCGCGCTGAAGTAGAACGGGCGCGGCAGGCCCTTGGCGATGGCACCGAAGGCCTCGACGAGACACTCTTGCAGCTGATTGTACTGATCGGTGCCTTGCGCCAGCACGCCTCGCTGCTGTTGCTCCTCCAACCAGATCCACTGAAAGAATGCGGCTTCGTAGAGCGACGTCGGCGTGTCGTAGTTGAACTCGTAAAGTTTCGCCGGGCCGGTGCCGTCGTAGGCCAGGTCCATGCGACCGTACAGGTGGGGATGACCACGGCGCCAGGACTCGGCGATCCAGTCCCAGTACTGCGCTGGGATGGCCAGCCGAGTCAGGAGGCTTTCGCTATGGATCACCTCGCCGACCAGGGACATGGCCATTTCATGCAGCTCGCCGGTCGGCGCCTCGATGTCATTCTCGATCTGCTCAAGCGAGAACGCGTAATACGCCGACTCGTCCCAATACTTCTCGCCATCGATGGTATGAAAGCGGAATCCGTAGCGCTCCGCCGTGGCCTGCCAATCGGGACGCGGTGCGATAGCCAGGCGGCGCATGGGCTCAGCTGCCCCAACTGCCGGCAGCGGCCGACGACGAGCCAAAGCCGCCGCGGCTGGCGGTAATCGCACGACTGCCCGCCGGCTCCGCGCCGCCCGTGGTGGAGCCGCTTCCACTGGATCGACTCGACCCGCCGCCGTACGAGCTTGACCAACTGTAGGGCGAGTAATCGCGACCATCGCGCTGCCGGTAGAGGGGGCCGGCGTACTGGTAAGAGGGCGAGCCGCTGTGGAGCAGCTGCGACACCATGAAGCCCGTCATCAACGGACCCCAGAAGCTCCCTTCCCGCTCGCTGTGCCGTTCCTGGCACATGTCGGCACCGTAATCGCGAATGCAGTCTTCGCGAGTCTTGAAGTGTGGCGCGCTGGCGTCGGCGTTGGCCTGTGCGCGATCAAAATCGCGCTGGCACTCGTCCTGCGGCACGCCGGCCTTGGTGCAGTCGGCAACCGTGGTGAAGTTCTGCTGCTTCACCGAAGCCTCGGGTGCGGAATCACCGCACGCCGTCAACATCAGCGGCGACAAACCCATCAACAACAGTTTTGCCGTGGTGGAACGTTTCATGGCTTGCCTCCCGCGGCGCGCCTTAGGTGATGGAGAGATCGGCCGTGGTGACGTCGATGCCGAGCGAATAGACGACATCGAACTTATTGGGGCCGTAGTCTTCTGCCGTGATGAAGAGGTATTCGAAGCGCCCCGGCACGTCGGGCAGTTCGCGCTGGTAGAGCATCGAATAGTGGGTGAGGTCGAAGTCTTCCTCGCCACCTGACGGATGCGTCACTTTCTCGTCGTAGGCGACGGGCGGTGCCCAGCCGGGTTGCGTGGCATCGCCCCACACGCGGGTGTAGGTGTGTCCACTGAAGGTAACCTTGGGCTGACCCAGTTCCGACCCCGCTTCCGTCCACTGCTGGAAGGCCGCCGCGTTCGCGGGATTGACGGTGTCGGCGAAGACGAACAGCTTGATGTCGTCGACATCCCCGCTAGTGGTTTTCACCTGGATCCAAGCGTCGTCGGACAGATAGAAACGATAGAGATGCGTCCCGCCACCCAGATCGCAGGTGCCCAGCGCTTCGATGATCTGGTTGCCTGCGGGCGGCTCAAAACCAAAAGCCCCAGGGTGCGCATTGAAAATAACGCCGTCGATCTCGACAGCGCCGCCAAGGCGAAGGCCCAGCGGCAGCGACGGCGCGGCCTCGGGCGTCGGCTTGGAGCCGAATAGATTGCCAAACATTCCGGGAACCCCTGTAAGCGGTAGTGCCACGATCCTGCCTCATGCCGCGAAAGCCGCAAGGGCTCCGCGGCATGAGTCGGGGGTAGCGGTTTAGCCTTCGGCTTTCTTGAACCGAGCGAGGACGTCCGCGGCGGCAGTCGCGCCAGGCACGATGCCGGCGGCCTGCAGGCGCTGGGTGAGGTCGCCGTCGCCTTCCGCTGCGGCCAATTGGTTGGCCGCGTCGATCTGCGCGTCTTTCAACTGCTGCTGCGACTGGATGCGGTCCAGCGAATCCATCGCCGTGCGCAGCTGCGCGTTGGACCCCGTGGCACGAGCGGCAATGGATTCCTGTGCGCGCTGGACGGAGGCCGTAGCCTTGACGGTGTCGACTTGGCGGCGAAGGTGGTCGACCGTCGAGGTCGCTTGACGAATGGAGTCCTTCAGCTTGGCAATGTTCGCATCCATGCTGGCGATCAGCGCCTGATCCCCTGCAATCTCGTTCTCCAGGGCCGCCACCTTGTTGGCAACTTCCAAGGCAAGCGTCTGGTCGCCCTTGTTGATCAGCTGTTGAATGTAGTCGTTGTATTCCTTCAGCTTGGCCTGCTTGGCGTCCAGCTTGTCGCTGGCCACTTTGCGCTCGGCCATGATCTTGCTCAGGTCGGTGCGGGACTGGACCAGCGCTGTGTCGGCGTCGCGGATCTCTTGCTCGAGGATGGTTATGGCATTGCGGTCGACGATGGCCTGGCCGGCTTCGGTGGCGGTACCGCGAACCAGGGTAAGGAGTTTCTCGATGATGGCCATGGAATCAGGTCTCAGTGGATGTGGGTGGACAGTTCGTTCGCGGCTTGCAGCGCGTTGTGACCGAGGGTGTGGATCTCCTCGATGACATTCGCAAGCGGCGCGCGCGCTGACAGTTGACCGAACATGATGTAGGCGTCTTCGCCACTGATCCGGCTAAGGCCCAAGTTCGACAGGGGATAGATGGTATTGAGGCGAAGGCAGGCCTCGTTGAACGTTGCCCGGTCCTTCACTTGGTCGGCACGGCACAGCACGGTGGACACATGCACCTCGCTGCCGGAGGCGAGCATCTGCATCTGCAGATCATGATGGTCGTGCGCCTCGATATGGATCGTCTGCTCGGAGCCGTGGTGCATGGCCACGCTGGCCAAACCTTCCTTGCAGTAATCGGATTCCTTCAGCGCTTCGAAAAGAGATTGGGTCGTCCAGTTCTGGCTCATTGCGTCGTTGTCCATGAGGTAGACATAGGGTGGGAGTACAGGCATGCGAAGCATTTGTTCGATGCGGGCTAGCGCTTCTTTGTGCTCCTTGCGGATGTAGACCTGCTCCGGGACAAGCCCTTGCTCGCGCATACGCTCTCGGTAGCGCCGCTGAGCCAATGCCCCAGAAGAGGGTTTTCGGGGTGGTCTAGACACGATTCACGTTCGGCCGATGACATTACATGTAATCGTTACATGTAATTGGGAAAGTTCCTAGTGCCAGACGTCACCGTGTTGCCTGCCTAGGCAGGCGTCGCGTGCATAGCACTACCGCGCACCGACGATGGGGTCTCGACCGATCGGGGGGCCATGCCGGCCGCGATGCTTCAACGGCCTCCCACCTTGCAGGTGGCGGACCAACGCCGGCTACTCGGCGGGCAAGGTCGCCAATGCCATGCCCAATCCCACATCTCGCCCTGGGAGCCAAGGACAAGCTACGGGATCTGGATGGCGGCACGCCCCCACTTCTTATGAAGTGAGGGCGCGAGGACACGCTTACTGACAGGTGGAGAACTTGAACGACTCCAGACGCGTGCTCCAATTGAAAGCGCCGGTGGTCTTCAAGTACTCGTTCGTGTACCAGAACGTGCAGTCGTCAACGGGATCGACCGTCATCGCGCTGTAGTCGCCCCAGCGCGACAGGTTGCTGCCACTCTGCGAGCCCAGACCTTCGATGATGCTCGCTTCGGCCTGCATGGTGCTCAGCGGATCGGTAGCCAGGCGACCGGTGTAACGGATCGCCGGATGGATCGAACTACTCGAGGCGCTATAACCCAAGGCCATGTTGCCCTGCTTGTCCATCGCCACCGAGCCGAGCCAGCGATAAGTCGTGTCGGGCGAATAGCTGGATTGCTGATACACCACGGGTGTCGCCCCCGGACTGCGCACCTCATACCAGCGCACACCGGTGTACGGGTTCTGCCTGTTCGTGCCGACCTTCACTGAGTGAGTGACCACCAGCGATTCGTGGTCGGTGAAGTGGCGGTAAGCCAGGCGGAACATCAGGCGATCCGCCAGCGAGTCCAGCTTTTGCTTGGTGCCGGCTTGAGGAATGCAGGTACCGCCACTGCACGCTGCGGCAAACGAAGCCACCGGAATGACGATGGGCCCCGTCAACGTGGTGTTGGCCGTATGGGCCCAATCCACATGGAACTTCCACAGATTCAACTTGCTGGCGCCGAAGTTCATCAGATAGTTCGGCGCCCCAGCCGGCGGGGCCGTGCTGCCGTCCAGATCGGCCGGCAAGACACTGCCATAGCTGCTGGCGAGCTGGAAGCACTGCTGGGTGGCGGCGGCACCGCTCAACATGGCATTGCGGTCGTAGGCGCACAGCTTGGCACCGGCGAACGTATTGCCGTTGAACATGTTGAAGGTCTCGTAGTACGCATCCGGCCACACGCCCATCTTCGGGTAGTCGGGGAACGTGCTGCCGTACGGGAACGCGTAGCGATAGTACGCCCCGGTGGCGTCGCTGGTCGCGGAAACAGCCACGCATTCGAAGTACGGCGCGGCCGTCACTGCAAACTGCGAGATCACCCAGCGGCCCGCCGCCTTGTCGTACACCACGGTGGCGTCTCCGTCGTTGTCGGTTTCGCAGGAACCGCCAAAACCCGACCACAAGGTATTGGTCTGCACCGGTCCGTAGGTCACCGCCTTGGTGGCCTTGTCGAACACCGCGAAACCAGTGTTGACGATTTGCACGTATTGCGTGGCACCCACCGCACCGTTGGTATCCGGCGGCGCGCTATTGACGGTGAATGTGCCTTGCGGCCCGCTGAAGCCGTTGCCCACGCCATCGACACCGGAGCCGGCCGTCGGTGCGGCGACGCCACTGGTGGCGCCTTGCACGGCACCATCGGTCGGATTGCCCGGGCCGTCCAGCCACGGCAGCGGACGTGCGGGATGGTTTTGAGCGCTCTTGGAGAAATCGTCGGGTCGCGGCATGACACCGCGCAAGGAATGCAGCACATCGTGCTGCACGGCAGGCGTTACCTCGGGTGCGGATGGCGTATCGGCATGGACATGGCCAGCAAGGGCAACACCGATCGCGACACACCATGCGGCGCTATGACCGCTCGGTTTCTTCGGAAGCATGACCCCCTCCATAAAGGTGCGATGACCTGTAAAGGCCGAAGTACGCATGAGCCGCCCGCAGCCATGACGATGACCACAGCGCGGCACGCTGACCGAAACACCTTCGGCGAACCCCTTCAAGCCGGCTGTCGACTGACATAAACGCACGACAGCACGTCGGAACGATATAGCGTCGATTCGACATTACAGGGGTGTGCGGGTGCTACGCACTCCTGTGAATCGCCTAGAACGAATGGACTACTACCGACGCGCCTCTACGATGTGGCCGGCTCAGCATTCGACGACAGGCCGCGAGCAAGTCACGGCATCGTCGGCCGGGCCAACGTCGAATCGGCAAAAGTGCCTCGTCATCTCTACAATGCGGCCCCTTTTGCCATTCCCCGGACCCTGCGCTCATGGACATCGTCGTCAATGAAGAACTCAAAGCCTATATCGACCCGATGACTCCGGAAGAGTACGAAGCGCTGGAGCGAAGCATTCTGGCCGAGGGGTGTCGCGACGCCTTAGTGCTATGGGGAAACATACTTGTCGACGGTCACCACCGCTACAGCATATGCCGTAAGCACGAACTGTCCTTTCAGACGATGCAGAACACGCAGTTTCGATCCATGGATGATGTGCATCTATGGATGATCGACCAGCACCTCGGTCGCCGGAGTGTCTCGGCCTTCCAGCGTGGCGTGCTGGCACTGCGCAAGCGCGAAATCCTGGCCGAACGACGGGCTCGTGTGCGAGAGGCCGATAGTCAGGTGCAGACGCCAGCCCCTTCAGCAATCACCGACAACACACCGGAAGAAGCAGCCCCTGCTCATGCCGTCACAGCAGACACGCCGCAGCCCGAGCCGTTGATCAGCCGCGTGGCCATTGCTCGCGAAGCTCGACTTAGCCATAGCCAAGTCGGCATGATCGAAAAGATCCAGAAGCAGGCCACGCAGGAAGTGGTGGCGGCCGTGAAGTCCGGCACGATCTCGATCAACGCCGCGGCGGCCGTAGCGAGCTTGCCGGCCGAGGAACAGCGAGCCGCCGCTGTCGCCGGTGGAAACGAACTCAAGCAGGCGGCCAAACGTGTGCGCGAAGCCCGGCGCAAGCCTCGCGATGAGGAGACGGCCCCGCAGGATAGCGAGCTTCACGAACTCCGTCGGCGCGTGATCGAGCTGACTGCCGAGAACGAAGCTCTACGTCTTCAGCTGGCGGAGTTACGCGGCTAGGCGTGTTTGCCTGGGTCGAAAACGAACATCCCCAGCTCGCACAGCCGAGATTCGACGCGAATCAGGTGAATGGCTGATTTGAAGCCAGATCGAAACGCATGCACTCACTTTGCGGGCTTGAAACGATGACCGCTTTGGAAAGCGGACGTTCGCACACAGTGGCAGCGGGCACTCCCCCGGCGCGCTAGCCGAGAAATTTCTTGAGCGGTTCCCAATAATGGTGGTGCCAACCCCAATCCAGGTGATCGAATTCGCCAGCGGGGAAACCGATGTGATCGAAAGCCAATGTGGATTCGGAGCCGCGCGGCTTCAGTTCAAACCGAACGATGGAATAGACGCCTGCATCCCAATGGGTGGGACGCCAGGCTTGCACGATGCGCTGGTTGGCGATCAGTTCGATATGGCGTCCGACGATCTGACCGCCAAACAGGGAGAATGCGCCGCCTGGTTTGGGATCGATTTCCGCTGGCAGACCCGAGAACGCGGCAAACTGTTTAGCGTCGAGAAGTGCCTCGTAGATGCGCTGCGAGCCGGGTTTGAAATCGATGTCGTAGTGCAGGGATGTGCGCGCCTGATGGGCTTCCATGGCTGGTTTTTGCTGCATCGCCACCGGCTGGGCCCGCGCCCAGACACGAGAGTCAACCAGTAAGCTGCCCAACGCAACGGCCATGCCGGCGATAACCTGGCGGCGCGTGGGCACAGGGGTGAATACGGCTGGATGGGTTCCCGTTTTCATGGTGACCTCTCCGCGATGTGAACATTCTCGGGCTTCCACTCATGCCATAAAGTGGGAGCTCTGTCGTTCCCGATAGACTGGAAGCCAGTTGCGTTATACGCCTCCTTATACGATTTGGTCGCATTTGGCGGACATCCGCTGGGATGAAAATGGTCGCTTTTGACCCCTTCATGGGCCCTTGCCGATGGCAAGAAATGGCGGAGCCATAGCGATACGAGTTGACAATATCGCTCAAATGCTCATGCTTTAGGCTGACTACCCGGTCAACAGAGAGAGAATTATTATGGCCATGAATCTAGAAACACTGTCTCCGAAAGAGCTTCAGGCTCTCATTTCCACGGCGCAATCGCAGATGCAGGCAGCCCGAGCCAATCAGGTTCAGGCGGTGCGCAGCAAAATCGACGCGCTGCTTCATAGCAGTGGCCTGACGCTCGCCGATGTTTATCCGACCCGTGGCGGGAAGGCTGGAAAGGGCGGAAAGAAATCGTCCGTCGCGCCGAAATATCGCAACCCGGCAAATCCGGCGCAAACCTGGTCGGGGCGCGGCAAGCGTCCGCTGTGGTTTGTCGATGCACTGAAGCGTCGTGGCGTCACCGCCGAGAGCCTGCTGATCTCCCCGGCCGCCCAGGCGCCCGCCCCCGCCAAGGCAGCCAAGACTGCCCGGAAGGCGACCAAGAAGGTCGTGCGGAAAGCCGGCAGGAAGTCGACGGCCAAGAAAGCTGCCAAGCGCTAACTGAAACATCAGGCTGCAGGCTTCGGCCGACGCAAACCCCGCCGGAATACTCCTGCGGGGTTTTTCTTTGTCCGTCATTGACAGCAAGAGATCTGATATGTCCATCGGCAACAACATGGACGCCGATATTCATTGAGGGATGGCCTCAATATCAGTGCACTATTCCTAAATGACAGCTGTCATGGGGCTCGGGGTGCGCGTTATTCCAGTCGAGTGAAAGAGCCCATCCGAACCGAGTCACACGTCGAGCGGATAAGCGGCTTCCGATGTGCCATCGACCGCCATATCCCGAATGCACAGAAACTTGGCTCGGCCTGAAGCGACGACTTGTCCCCTGCCGATATCACGCGCAGACTCCGCTCGACCCGCTGCAGTCATGCCAAAGGAGTGCGTATGAAAGCAACACAGCTCGGCCTCGCTGTTCTCTCGCTTGTTCTCGCCAGCACTGGCACACAGGCACATCAGGAAAACCAGACCATCACACGACTGAGCGCCCTGCAGGGCCAAGCGGGCGATCCGATAACCTCGCTTCGGCTCAACGATTCCAATGCCTCTTGGGAGGCCCTGGGCAATCAGGATTTGCTTGTCCATTCCCCCGCCAGCAACCAGACCTGGCTGCTGCACACGAGTCTTTGTCCCGGGCTGTCCAATCAGAAGCGGGCTCTGATCACTTATGCCCAGGACATGACTGTCCACATCGGTACCGACAACCTGGTGCGAATGGACGAGCGCGGTGGACGTTGTCGCATCCTGGAAGCACGTCCCATCGCGAATGCGCTGGTACAAGGTGTGCGAGGCAACCTCTTCGTTGGCCCACGCGGCCGAAACGAAAACCCTTCGCCAACCTACAAGGCGTCTACTTGAAGAGCACCGGTCATCCCTGGTGACCGGAACCATCGATACGTCGGCGCTCAGTGGGCGCCCTAGGCGTTGAACACTGGTCAGGCCTGGCTATCGCCGCTTTCGATCAACCACCCGGCACATGCTCTTCGTATGGGGGCAAGTCGTCGGTGACGGTGAACCATGGCGCCTTGGAGCTGACGAAGATGTGCGCCGTAGGGCGAATGGCGGGATCGTCGACGAGGGTTCCCATGGTGACGTGCACAAAGGCGCCTTCGCGAACGACGGAATAGAGCAGCGAGCCGCACATCTTGCAGTGTGTGTCGTAACCACTCTCGTCACCAAAGCACATGAGGCTGTCCTCGCCCTCGGTGATGGCCAACTTGTCGCGCTCAATACCCGCAAACGGTTCGAAAGCCAAACCCGTCGCCCTTCGACAGTCCGAGCAGTGGCAATTCAAGGCGTAGAGATCCGCAGGCTAAGGAATCGCTTCAGCCGGCCGAGCTCGCCATGGGCGCCACAGGAGCGTGGCTGACCGCCGCGCTCGACGCGATCGATGGTGTCGCGAACATGGCGCCCAAGGTCAGTACGCAGATCAGCAGGCAGGCGGCGAAAAGACTTTGCAGCATCAGGGTCTCGGATTTCATGTTGGCTTTCCTTGAGTGAGGGAGTGAAGCTTTCGAGAGATCTATGGCAAAGCCCGTGCCAACGATTCAGATCCTCGGGAAGCCGCATTCTCAAGCCATTTCGCCAACGGCCTCCCAGCGTGGAGGACTGTCCGCGGACGACGTTGCTGTTTGTCCGGACATGCACGGACGACGGAAGACACGCCGGCCGGATGGCGTTTCATCGAGCCCAGATTGACTCGGCGCGAGCACATCCCTAAGCGCAAGCTACGCGACAGCTTTAATCGGCCAATCATGCCTCGATAATGGATCCTCACTATCGATGTCGGCATTTATTTCTTGCGCAAAGCGCATCAATTTTCGTTTTTATCGATTCAATCTTCCTATCTTTATTTTCGTGTCCGAAATTGGGATTTTTCCAGTTGACCGCAACATGGAATATCCCTAAGTTTCGGCGCGTCCGTCGTTCGGGAGACGACGGACGGTTCCGGGGTGATGCGACCGGGGAGGGAGCATCACCTGTCTTTCGATCCACGCGCAGCCCGGCAGGGAACCGTCAGGGCGTTCTACGCATCGGATCTTCGGGAGCCAACCATCGCACTACATCAATCGCCGCACGCGAGTGCGGTTTCTTTGCATGGGGCCACGCAGCCACATCGGGTTCGTGCGCCCTGGAATAACTCAACGGGGAGTTAATGCATGAAATTTCGTCTTATCAGTGCCGCTACTGTCCTGGCCGTCATAGGCCTCAGCGCCGGCGCCGCGATCGCAGCGGATGACACCGGCTCGGACAATCCGTACGCGCCGTCATATGGGCATCCGTACCGCCACGGTGCGGTGCCGACGCGCGAAGCGCACAGCCACATCCGGGAATACGCCACCATGAAGGGCGGCCCCAACAGCAGCACCAAGACGCTCAGCTACGGCGGCGGCGTCGACGGCATCGGCGTCACCAGTGGCACGCCCAAGGTGTACATCGTGGTGTACGGCAGCCAGTGGGGCTCCGCCGGTACCGACGCCAACGGCAACATGACGCTGTCGGGCGACGCCAATGGCGCCGTGCCGTATCTGCAGCAGCTGTTCAAGGGCCTAGGCACCGGCGGTGAGCTGTGGTCCGGCACCATGACCCAGTATTGCGACGGCGCCGTGGCCAGACTCGCTACCTCTTGCCCCACCACCGGCGTGACGCACATCGGCTACCCCACCAACGGCGCCTTCGCCGGCATCTGGTACGACAACTCAGTCGCTTCGCCGTCAAACGCCACGGGCAACCAGCTCGCCAATGAAGCCATCAAGGCCGCGGCGCATTTCGGCAACACCACGGCTGCCTCCAACCGCTACGTGCAGTACGTGATCCTGTCGCCCACCGGCATGCATCCGGACGGCTTCAACACCTCCGGCGGCACCTTCTGCGCATGGCATGACTACAACGGTGATACCACGCTCTCCGGTGGTGCGGCTTCCTCGCCGTACGGCGACATCGCCTTCACCAACATGCCGTATGTCAGTGACATGGGCACCAGCTGCGGCCAGAACTACGTCAACAGCGGCGCGGCCGGTACCAACGACGGCTTCTCCATCGTGGAAGGCCACGAGTACGCCGAGACTATCACCGACCAGAACCCGGCCGGTGGCTGGACCAACCACACCCGCTCCACCTCCAAAGGCCAGGAGAACGGTGACGAGTGCGCTTGGATTAGCAGCGGCCAGGGTGCCAGCGCCAATGTGCTGACGGGCAACGGTAGCTTTGCCATGCAGAGCACCTGGTCCAACGACACCGCTCGCTGCGACATCGCACATCCTATCGTGCATTGACCCGCCGGGGCCGGGCCTAGCCCGACTCCGTGCAACCAGAACGGGGCTGCGCAAGCGGCCCCGTTTTCGTAAGACGCCATGGTCGGACTCCAAACCCGGCTCGATACTCGGCCCTTAGGGATGCTCTGATCTGTTCAACGCATGGATAATCGACTCTCATTATCCATTAGTACGCTTATTTCTTGCGATTCATCGCATCAACTTCCGTTTAATCGATTCAAATTTCCTATTTATATTCCCGTGTCCGGAATCAGGTTTTTTCCAGTTGACCGCAAGATGGAATCCCCCTAGTTTCGGCGCGTTCGTCGTTGGGGGGCGGTGAACGGTTCCGGGGTGATGCGACCGGGGAGGTAGCATCACCTGTCTTTCGATCCGCGCGCGCCTGATAGGGAAATGCTCGGGCGTTTTACGCATCGGATCTTCGGGAACCCGCCATAGCAGTACATCGAGCACCGCACGCGAGTGCGGCTTCTTTGCATGGGGCCACGCAGCCACATCGGGTTCGTGCGCCTTGGAATAACTCAACGGGGAGTTAATGCATGAAATCTCGTCTTATCAATACCGCTATCGTCCTGGCCGTGATGAGCCTTGGCGCCAGTACCGCGATCGCGGCGGATAACAACGGCTCGGACAATCCGTTCGCACCGTCTTATGGACATTCGTATCGCCACGGCGCCGTGCCGTCGCGCGAAGCACATGCACGCATGAAGCAGTACGACGCACTGCATGCGGCTACCACGGGTACCGAGACGCTCAGTTACGGCGGCGGCATCGACGGCATCGGCGTCACCAGCGGCGCGCCCAAGGTGTACCTGGTGGTCTACGGTAGCCAGTGGGGCACCGCCGGCACCGACGCCAACGGCAACATGACACTCTCCGGCGACACCGTCGGCGCCGTAACCTACCTGGAAAAGATGTTCAAAGGCTTGGGTACCGGCGGCGAACTGTGGTCCGGCACCATGACCCAGTACTGCGATGGCCCCAGCGTCGCATCGGGTGCCACCTCCTGCCCATCGGGTGCGCCATTGATCGGCTACCCCACCGGCGGCACTGCTTTCGCCGGCATCTGGTACGACAACTCCGCCCCCTCGCCATCGAGCGCTACCGCGGCGCAGCTCGCTCAGGAAGCGATCAACGCCGCCGCGCATTTCGGCAACACCACCGCCGCCTCCAACCGCTACGTACAGTACGTGGTCCTGTCGCCGACCGGCACGCATCCGGATGGCTTCAACACCGCCGGCGGCCAGTTCTGCGCGTGGCATGACTACAACACGGATGCTGGCGTGAGCTCGCCATACGGCGATATCGCCTTCACTAACATGCCCTACGTGTACGACATGGGGACGAGCTGCGGACAGAACTTCGTCAACAGCGGCACCGCCGGCAACCTCGACGGCTTCTCCATCGTCAATGGTCACGAGTACGCCGAAACCGTCACCGACCAGAACCCGGCGGGCGGTTGGACCAATCACACCGGTTCCACCTTCAATGGCCAGGAAAACGGTGACGAATGCGCATGGCTCAGCTCCGGCCAGGGTGCCAGCGCCAACGTGGTGATGGGCAACGGCACCTACGCGATGCAAAGCACCTGGTCCAACGACACCAACCAGTGCGACATCTCACACCCGATCGTGACCAATGGCGGCGGTGGTGGTGGTCTGGTGGCCAACTTCAGCTTCACCACCAGCCATTTGGTGGCCCGCTTCACCGACAGCTCCACCGACAGCAACGGCACCATCACCGGCCACTCGTGGACCTTCGGCGACGGCACCAGCTCCACCGCCACCAACCCGAGCCACACCTACAAGGCCGGCGGCACCTACAGCGTGACGGAGAAGGTGACCGACAATCACGGCGTCAGCAAGTCCAAGACCAGCTCCGTGAGGGTGAGGCACTAAGCACGACTTACATCGACACCATCGATGACGCAAGACGAAACAGGGCCGCGCGAGCGGCCCTGTTTTATGCTGCGATTCGAAGCGCTGGATTTTCACCGGGACAAAGCGATATATGATGCCGGGCGCGATGCCTGACGCATGCATGCTGACTGCTGTCCGGCGCGATAGCGGCCCGACCCGAGATCACGGCGGGCGCCGTAAAAAGCATTCCCGACACTTTGTACGGGAATGCCCAAGAGAAGAAGTGGCACGATCGGAGCGGTACGCGGTTTTCGGGGGAGACCGCCTATCGCCATGACTGCAACATCCCCCGAGTACGATTAACCCAGGGGGAGTACATGTCGGACGTTATTGAATTTCTGGAAAAGATAGGCCAGGACGCGACCTTGCGTCACGCCTCGCCGGAGGACATGGAGCTTGCCATGCGGGATGCACAGATCGATGCGCCATTGAGTTCGGCCATGCTTGCCAGAGATGCCTCGGAACTACAGACCTTGCTGAATCTACGTCCCATGTTCGCGTTCCAGGCGGACCCGGTTCCTGGCGAGGAAGAGGAACAGCCCGGCAAGGAAGAAGACCCGGACGAGGGAGACGACACCACGCCACTAGAAGGTCGATGGACCTCTTCGCGATCCACGATCATGTCGGCGTAGTCGCCGCCCATCGATGTCCAAGGCAGGCAGCATGCGTCGAGCGCCTTTCACAGGAATCCTTCTGTTCCTGGGCTTGCTGTTCCTGGGCTCGCTCTCGGGCACGGCCGCTGCCGCCGTGCCCGAACACGGCGAATCATTACAGCTGCTTCGGCGGGCAGACAGCATCAAGACAGCCGACCATCCCCAATTCGTCGAACTGCTGAAACAGTTGGACGGCCATATGGCGATCCTGCCGCCCGAACAGCAGTGGTATCTGCGCTACCTCGATGCGTGGCAGGTGGCCTACGAGGGCAGCTACGAAGGCGCCGGCCTGCAGTTGAACGCCATCATCAAACAGTCCCCCGATCCCACCTTGCGTTTTCGTGCGACCGCCACGTTGATCAACATCCTCGGCATCGGGCATCGCTACGAGGAAGCATTCACACGGCTGAACCAGCTGATCGATCAGTTGCCGCAGATCACCGACAAGACGGCGCGCTTCCAGGGGCTCGCCGAAGCTACCGAGCTTCTGATTTCCGCGGGGCAGTACGATCAGGCCGCCACCTATGCCGACCAGATGCTGGAGAACATTCCGCCCGGCGACAGCGCATGCAAGGCCATGTTCTACAAGCTTCACGCGCAATTCCATCGCGGCGGGATGCAGGCACTGGACCGGTCATTCCAGCAAGGTGTCGACCTGTGCACCCGCACCAATGAAACCCTGGCTGCCGATTCGATACAGGCGGATATCGCCAGCTTCGACATCCAGCATGGGCAGACGGCCCAGGCCATCGCGCTGCTGCGAGACCATTACGCCGCCGTCAAACGCTACCAGTATCCAAGTCTGACCTCTCAGTTCGAGGCCTTGTTGGCACAGGCCTACTGGCAGGTGGACGAGCCTGCGTTGTCGAAGAGTTTCGCGCTTGCCGCGATCGACAGTTCGATCAAGGACGAGTACACCGAACCGTTGAGTCAGGCTTATGACCTGCTCTACCGGATCGAGAATCGCCAGGGCAATTACCGCGAAGCCCTCGCCTACCACGAGAAGTACCTGGCGGCCGACAAAGGCTATTTGAACAGCGTCAGTGCCGCAGCGCTGGCCTACCAGGTCGTCAAGCAGCAAGCGCAGGCAAACAAAGTGCAGGTCGATGCGCTGAACAAGCAGAACCGGATTCTGCATCTTGAACAGGCACTCGACCGCAAGGCGATGGAAAACAGCCGTCTGTACATCATTCTCTTGCTAACGGTGATGGTCTTCATCGGCATGTGGCTCTACCGCCTCAAACGCTCGCAGCTGCGTTTTATGTGGCTGTCGCGCCTGGACGGCCTGACCGGGATCTGCAACCGGAAGTACTTCATCGAAGAGACCGAGCGTTCGCTGCGCCACGCGGAGAAAGCCGGGCAAAGCGCCGCCCTCGTCATCATCGATATGGATCACTTCAAGCTGGTCAACGACACCTATGGTCACGCCGTAGGCGACCAGGTTCTCAAGCATGCGGTGGCGGCATGCCAGCGGCATCTGCACTCGCGCGATATTTTGGGCCGCCTGGGCGGCGAAGAGTTCGCCATCCTGCTGCCCGGCAAGAGTCCCGACCAGGCATGGGTTTGCGCCGAACAGATCCGACTGGAGATCGCCGCCGAGCCAGTGACTGGCGACATCGCGATCACCGCCAGCATCGGCGTGGCTTCGACCGAGCGCTCCGGCTGGGAAATCCGCCAGCTTCTGACCGACGCCGATCACGCGCTTTATCGTGCTAAACGGGATGGGCGAAATCGTGTCGCAACGAGCAAGGCGGAAGACAGCCTCGTCTCGCCATCCTGGAAAAAGAGCAACTGCCAGACATCCGGCGGTGATACCCAGGACGTTCCTCCGTGCGCCGAAGGGCAAACCAGTTCCCGCTGAAGCGCTTGCCTTAGCGCCCATGGCGGACATCTTTTAGCAAACGCGTGCGGCTGCTATTCGGAGAAATACATGACGCTCTTTGAAGTGAGGACCATCGGCAGGGTCGAGTCTCCCCTGACCGACCTTGCATCGGCTCCCCGGCAGGCCGACGAAGGCGCACCCGAAGCCTGGCTGGTTTTCGAGCCGGAGATGCTCGAAGGATTACAGAGCATTCGACCCGGCGACGAGATGATCGTCATCACCTGGCTCGACCGCGCCCGCCGCGACGTGCTGAAACTGCATCCGCGAGGCGACACTAGCCGATCATGCGAAGGCGTCTTCAGCACCCGCGCCCCTCACCGCCCCAACCCCATCGGCCTGCACCCAACCATGGTGATCGCGATTGACGGTACACGTGTACGGGTGCGGCATCTCGAAGCGCTGGATGGCACACCGATCATCGACATGAAGCCGGCACTCAGCGAGAACATTGATCGGCGCTGAGCACGGGTGCGCTCCGTCGAACGATGCGTGCTCTGTCGTTGAAAACCACTAGCGCTAGGCTCCGATGATTTAACCACTCTCCCCCCTTTTTCCAGGAGAGGGCCGACTGCCCTACTTCCTTGAGTCCAAGGATGCCTGTCGAAAGGTATGGGCTATCGCATCGAGCACTGCTTCCGGCGCGTCCATTTGGATGTAGTGCCCCGTGTGCGGCACTTGGACGACGGTGCCTCGCGTGGAGCGCGATGCGACATCGCGGTGTAGCCCGAGAAGCATTTGGTACTCGGCATCCGCCTGATCCTGCGTTTGGCTCTTTCTTTTCGGAGCAGGGCTGGCGACAAGCACCATCAACGGCATAGATCCGTAGTTTCCCGGCTTCGCCGCGAGCTGGCGGGCGCTTTCGTAGAAGCTGCTCTCCTCCTCCCACACCATGGCCCTGAGCGCGCCGGGGCTGACTGACAGGTCAATCATGACCTTATTGATGGCTGCGTCGAAATGGGAGTCGTACTCCGCAACACATCTCTCATAGAGAGGAATGCCAACGGCGAGCTCGCCGGCGGTCGCCGCTGTAACGCACTCTTCGTCTTCCTTGTATTGGCGCTGATTCGCGGCATGCCAAACATCGTAAGGCCGGTGGTCGACTCGGTTGTAGCCTTCGGCCTGATGCTCGTTGGTCGGATCGACCAGCACCATCCCCACGACTTCGCTGGAATGTTCCGCGGCAAAGAGCCGAACGGCCATGCCACCCATCGAATGGCCTACGAGCAGATAGGGCGGACGAATCTGCGCCCGCTTCAATAGGGCATGCAGGTCGTTTACGACTTGCTGGACCGCCCCGGGGCGCCTGGGCGGATCGCTGAAACCAAGCCCTGCCCGATCGTACGAGCACACTCGTGTGTAGCCAGAGACCACCGGCTGGATTCGCGCCCACGTCGAGAACATGTCGCCGTGCCCCGCTTCCAGGATGACCGTGGGTTCGCCGTTACCCGTGCAATGCAGATGGAGGCGGCGTCCCCGTTCGATCTCGACCAAGCGGTCGACATGGGTGTAAACAGGATCGCTGATAGGCAGTGGCGGGATAAGTCGTTCCGTGGCGAACGCGGGTCCAACATGGAACGTAGCCAGCAAGACCAAGCTGCAAGAGGCGAGTCCTTTCCACATGGATAGCCAGTTTCCTTTTTTCTGATCACATGCAACGGCAACGAAGGCCAGCAGCAATCCAATAAGCCAAGTTGATCGAGGGTATCCAACTGGGGGACGTCTCAATGGCTTGATCACTTTTAACTTCTTTGCCGTCCCACTAGCCGTTACCGGCAAATCGTCGCGTACTGAAGCGACTCACCGGTCGCCCACGGCCGATACGACTGCGCCATACGAATGCGCTCCGCGGTCGAAGGGTGGCTACCTCGAGTAGTACGGGCGAACCAACCCGGCTCAGCCAACTCCGTGGGTCCCACCCAACTGGCGAAGAGTTGGGCAGCTGCATCGTTCTCTCGACTCAGCTCCAAACCAAACCGATCGGCCTCGCGTTCGATATGGCGGTCGTAAGTCAGGAAAACAGGAGTGATGGCGATCCAGAACAGCGTCACGCACAAAATCAGTAGCGGCAAGGAACGTACATCGTCGAGGCGACTGAAACCCATCCACACACCCCATCTTGCGATGGCGAATCGACCTGCCATATGCGCAAAGCAGAAGGCGCTCAATACAAACAGAACGATGATTGCCCACGCCTTCCAGTTGTCTCCCATGACGTAGTGCTTGAGCTCATGTGCGACGGTAAAGCGAATCTGGGCAGGCGTTTCAGTTTTGAGGAGATCGCTCGCCAATATGACCCGGTTCGTGGGTCCGAGCCCGACGACCGTGGTATCGCCTCCTCCCACGACCACGTGTATATCAGGAACTCCGCATTGTCCCGCCATACCCCGTATTTCCGCGGATAACGCCTCATCCTTGAGAGGCTCGTAGCCGTTGGTCGAGAACGCCATCCATGCCGGCTGTAAAACCAGGGCGGCAAAGCTCAACGGAGCCGCCACGATGGCAAGCCACAACCACCACCGCCTGGGGCTGCGCCGCATCAACCAGTAAGGAATCCAGAGCAACAACGCGATGCAGGCCAGCGGCAAGACGAGGGCCTCAGCTTGTCCGGCCCACCACTGGCCCAGACTGTCGGGAAATTTTCCGGGATAGGCGAGATGCCGGACGGCATTGAGCGGAAGGCGTAGAACCGCGCTTATGAGCAGCAAGGTGCTGGCAAACAGGATGAGAGCGACATAGCGCCTTCCTCCCGCACAGCGCTCAAAGGTCGCGCCCAGTCGGGCACTCCATCCCGATAGCAGCAGCCCCAAGGGTAGGAGAAGATACAGAGCTCGCTCCGCGACCCACGTCCAGTTGAGGGTTTGAGTCCAGGCCTGCGCGGCTGGAGAAGGTGGCGGCACACCGACATCCCCGGCTAGCGCGGGCCAGGCGATCCATCCAAAACAAGCTGCGCATAGAACAAAGCGCACACAACCCCGCCTTCCGATTCGCTCCAAAAGCATCGGTAACCTTCCTTGATCACGTGTGGTTCGTGTAGCCGCCTGGGCCTTTCCGATGGTATCGAATGTCCGCCATCGATAGCAGACATACATTCAAGGAGCTGTCGGAACTAAAGAATTGGCGCGCCCGGAGGGATTCGAACCCCCGACCAATGGCTTCGGAAGCCACTACTCTATCCGGCTGAGCTACGGGCGCGTGATGCGGCAGGACCGTCGCAACGGGTAAGGCGGTTGCGCGGCGGACGCGCAGTATAGCGGACTTGGGCAGACCTGGGCGACGAGCGATCCCGCTGCGTCAAGTGCCTGTCACCAAAGAAAAAGCCCGCCGCGAAGGTGCGGCGGGCTCTCGCTGAAGGCGTTCTACCGATGTGCGGAGAACGCCTTGGACACTCAACGTGCCTTGAGCAGATCCGCCAGGCGGTCCGGCTTGCCGGTGATGCGCTCCAGGTGCGGGTACTTCAGGCCATCGTGGTAGTCGATGCGCAGGGTCTGGTATTGGTCGAAGTTCTTCACCAGCAATTCGATCGGCTGGTTCTTGTCCTTCGCGGAAGCAGTGACCGCATCCTTCATGGCGTCGTTGGAGAACTCTTTGCCGTTCACCGCGATGATCTTCATGCCCGGCGACAGACCGGCCTTGAAGGCGGGGCCGTCCCACAGCACGTCGCTGATATCGCCGCCCTTGGCCATGGACACGCCCAGCGAGTAGGTGAGGTTGGCGCCGCCGAAGCGCGCTTCCGCTGACTTGGCCGCGGCCGACGGCTTGTCGTTGTAAACGAGCTTCCAGCCGCTGGCTTCGATGCCGCCGGTGATCGGACCGTGGCCGTCCAGACGCTCACGCAGATAAGGCGCCCAGTCGTACGGCTGGATGGTGTTGAGCGTCTTCACCACATCCTCGAAGGTGTAGGTGTTGACCTCCCACTTGCCGTTCTCCATGCCGAAGAAGGCCTTGCCGAAATCGTCGATGGAGCGCTTGTTGCCGGACAGCTCGCGCAGCTTGCCGTCCACTTCGAGCCAGATCATCTGGCCGCCGGAGTAATAGTCCTCGCTCATCTGGTAGTTGCGGTACGGCAACGGGCGACGCTGGGCGATGATCGGGTCGTTGGTGGTGTCCTGGATGTTGCGCCACTGCTGCAGGCCCGGACGGCCCTTGTCGTAGTTGGCGGCGACCATCGCGAGCATGTCGCGTGCTTCGTCTTCCTTCCACAAGCCCGAGCGGGCGGCCATCACATTGCCCCAGAACTGGGTCTGACCTTCGTATACCCACAGCAGGCTGTCCTGCATGGGCACGTTGAAGTTCGGCGTGGCGAGATCCGCGCCACGGCGGTACTTGCCGTCCCACGAGTGGTTGAATTCATGCGGCAGCAGGTCGCGGCCCAGCACGCCCTTGTCCCACTCGGTGAAATAGCTCGGCGACATACCGTTTTCGCTGGAGCGGTGATGCTCCAGGCCGTTGCCACTCATCTTGTCGCTGAGCGAGAACAGGAAATCGTAGTGGTCGTAGTGGTGCGCGCCATACATCTTGTACATCTGCTGCACCAGGTTCTGATGCACCTTCAGCTGCTCGGGCTTGATCTCCAAATACTTCGGATCGTCGGCCACGATGTTGAGGAACACGGGCGTCTTCGCGCCCGGATCGAGATCCACACGCTTGAAGTACTTGCCAGCGTAGATCGGCGAATCGACCAGGTCGTCGTACTTGATCGGCTTGAAGTGCACGGTGTTGCCGTCGCGCGAGGCCAGCTCCAACGCGCTGCCGTACTGCCAGCCGGCGGGGAACTTGACGCTCGCCTCGGCCTGGATGCGGCTGGCGAAGTAACCGGCCGGATATATGGTCACCGCATTCCACTGCAGGTTGAGCATTTCCTGCGTCATCACCACGCGGCCCTGGCGGGTGTCCTGCGGCGACAAATACTGGAACTCCACCTCCACACTGCTCGCGCCTTCCGGCACATCGACATGGAAGGCGTACACATTCAGCGGATCGCGCGTCCACTTCAGCGTCTTGCCATTGGCCGTTACCTTGAGGCCGGCCATCTTGTCGATCGGGCCGTTCGGCGCATGGTTGCCCGGCAGCCACTGCGGATACAGCAGGGTCAGCGGGCCCGCCTGCGCCGGCACCACTTCGTGCACGCGGAACACCCGGCGGGCAAGGTCGGTGGCGTCGACGTCGATCTTCAAAGTGCCGTTGAGCGGAACGTCCTGCGGGGCGGGCACGTCGGCAAGGGCGGCGAAACTGCCCAGGCCGAGGCCCGTAGCGAGGATGGCGGAAGCAAGGCGCGAAGCTTTCAAAACGGTCTCCTGTGGCAAAACCCGCACGCCCGCAGCGGACGTTGAACGGAATGTGACTGGCCGATGCTAAGCCGCGACGGCGTGCCACACCCCATGCCAGAGGTCATGTGACTGACATGAAGCTGACTTAACCCCACCCGGAAAAAATTTCGCGCCAGGGGTTTTGAATTGTAAAAAAGCCCTTATCCTTCCGGTCCCCGCGAACCCCGCGCGGGCCGCCGTGACGACTCCCCCCCATGCGTCGCGCCGGGCAACCACAAAAAAGAAGATGGAGTTCTCCATGAACAAGACTCTGCTTTCGGCCGTGCTGGCCGTCGCTGCGCTGTCCCCGTTTGCTGCCAAGGCCGATGAGGCCAACCAGCTCAACAACTTCTTCGTGACCGGCAACCTCGGTCAGAGCAACTACCGCGTCGGCGGCCTCACCGACAAGTCCGACGTGTTCCAGAGCGTTCGCTTCGGCTGGCGCTGGAACAACATCGTCGGCGCCGAAGCCGGCTTCACCTCCCTGGGCCAGGGCAAGTATTCCGCCAACAACGTCACCGTCGGCGTCCAGCCGAAGGCCGTCATCCTGGGCGTGAACGCCAAGTACGACTTCTACGGCCCCTGGTTCGTCAGCGGCCACGCTGGCTACCTGCGTTCGCGCACCACCGGCAGCGTCACCTACGGCGACAGCCGCATGACCGAGAAGAGCTGGAACAACGGCTGGTACGGCGGCGTGGGCGTGGGCTACAACGTGACCGAGAACGTCGCGCTCGCCATCAACTACGACAACTACCACGTCAAGTACGGCCGCGGCGGCAGCAACCAGCCGCAGACCAACGCGAACGTGGCTGCGTACTCCGCTTCGGTCGAGTACCGCTTCTAAGACGTTCGCTCGCTACGCGAGCTATGACGTTGCAGAACAAAAAGGGCGCCGCAAGGCGCCCTTTTTGTTGCCCGTAGGAGCGCACCCTGTGCGCGACAAATCGGCAGGACTGCCGGTTTGCACGGGCCGAATGAAAAGCCTACGAAGCGCCGTCGCCAGCGTGGTCGCCCACAGGGTGGGCTCCTACAAGCTCTTCTCCAACTTGCTATGGCGCATGCCATACGCAAAGTAAACCACCAAACCCAAGCTCACCCAGATCAAAAACACCTTCCAGGTAATCCACGGCAACTCCGCCAACAACCAGATCGAAAACCCAATACCGACCAGCGGTATCAACGGCACTAACGGCGTCCGGAACGACCGGTGCAAGTCCGGCTTGCGCTTGCGCAAAAGCATCACCGACGAACAGATCACGATGAAGGCCGAGAGCACGCCGATATTCACCAACTTAGCCACTTCCTCGATGGGCAGCAGGCCGGCCACCAATGAGGTGAACACGCCCAGCACGACGGTGGGCCGGTGTGGCGTGCCATAGCGCGGGTGCACCTTGGCGAACCAGCCCGGCAACAGGCCGTCGCGCGCAAGCGCGAACCAGATGCGTGTCGCGCCGAGCATGAAGGCGAACAGTACGCTGATCAGTCCGAATACGGCCGAGACTGAAACGGTCAGCGCTACCCAGCGCAGACCCAGTCCCTTGAAGGCGTCAGCCACCGGTGCATCGGTCTTCAGGGTGGTGTAGTGGGCGATGCCGGTGAGCACCAGCGACACGGCCAGGTACATCGCCATGGAGATGCCCAGCGACAACAGCACCGCCCGCGGCAAATCGCGCTGGGGATTCTTGGACTCCTCAGCGGCCGTGGTGAGCGTGTCGTAGCCAAAGACTGCGAAGAACACGACCGCCGCGGCAGAGGCCACGCCTTGAAAGCCGAAATGGCCGATCCCGTCGGCACCGATGACGCGCTCGGGGATGAACGGCACCCAGTTGGATGGATTGACGTAGAAAGCGCCGACGCCGATCACCAGCGCCACGGCCGCGACCTTGATCGCCACCACCAGTGTATTGAAGCGCGCGCCCCATTCAGTGCGGAAGATCAGCAGCGCCGATACCCCCAGCGTCACCAGTGCGGCGATCACATTGAAGACATGGCCCTCGCCGGTGCCGATGGCCCCTTTGGCCCATACCGGCAGATCCATGCCCATGCTGGCCAGCGCCGATTGCACATAGCCCGACCAGCCGATCGCCACCACCGCCACGATCAGCGCGTATTCCAGCAACAGATCCCACCCGATCAGCCAGGCTGCCAGCTCACCCAGCACCGCGTAACCGTAGGTGTAGGCGCTGCCGGTCACCGGGATCAACCCGGCGAACTCGGCATAGCAAAGCGCCGCAGCCGCGCTGGCGATGCCTGCGATCAGGAACGAAAGGGCCACCGCCGGGCCGGCGTTCAACGCGGCCTGCTGGCCGGCGAGTACGAACACGCCGACACCGATGATGCCGCCGATACCGATCGCGGTGAGTTGCCACAAGCCGAGCACGCGGCGGAAATCCCCGCGCTTGCCGACATCCGCCTGGAGTTGTTCGACCGACTTATGACGCAACAGCTTGCTTACAACGCTCATCGCATGGATCCCGCACAAGGAGCGGCGATCATAGCGAATGCGCCAGCTGGCGCCATGCTGCGATTGCGCGGCCTCCCCTGGCGAGCTAGAGCGCCTGCGGCGCCCCACCTGCCCTGCGCAACACCGGCCACCGGTCCATGCCCGCGAGTGCAGCCGCGCTCACCAGGTAGACCGCCGCGATAGCAAAACCGATCACCGGCTGCGCCACGGCAAACCAGCCGCCCATCGCCAGGGCCAGCACGGCCGTTGCCGACACGCGCGCCAGCTCCAGCCAGAACCCTATGCGCCGCCCTTCCATCCACACGCCCAGCGCACTGAGGCTCAGCAACAAAAAGCCCGCGTAGGTCAGCAGGGCCGTGGCCGGCAGGTGCTTGGCCAGATCGAGGAAGTGCACGCCCATCACCAGCAGCAACGCGAACTGGACCACACCGTAGATGGCAAGTGCCGGCGACAACCGAGGCTCATAGCGCTCACGCAGAATGTCGAAAGCCGGCTTGGGGAAGCGCGCCGCCACATCCACCGGGCGCCAGCCTGGCGGCTTGATCCACACCAGCAGCTTGTCGCGCCAGCGTTCCGCGTGCCACGCGTCTTTCCACGTCGCCCAATACACCTCGGCATTCGCCCACAACGGATTCCAGCTGCGCAGTGGCGCGCGTGTGCCGTACACCGGCGGGTCCTCGTCGTTCTCTTCGACAAAGCTGCCGAACAGCCGATCCCACAGGATCAAGATGCCGCCGTAATTCTTATCCAGGTAACGATCGTTCACCGCATGGTGCGCGCGATGGTTGGAGGGCGAGCAGAACACGCGGTCGAACCAGCCCAACCGCCCCACCATCTCGGTGTGCACCCAGAACTGATAGAGCAAGTCGATCAGCGCCACCACCACGAACACTTGCAGCGGATAACCCAGCAACGCCATCGGCAGATAGAACAGCCAGCCCAGCAGCACGCCGCTGCCGGTCTGGCGCAAGGCGGTGCTGAGGTTGTAGTCCTCGCTCTGGTGATGCACCACGTGCGCGGCCCACAAGATGTTCACCTCGTGCCCGGCGCGGTGCAGCCAGTAATAGAGGAAGTCGTACAGCAACAGCGCACTTGCCCACACCCATAGCCGGTCGGCCGGCAGCGCGAACAACGCCAGGTGTTCTACACACCACGCATAGATGCCCAAGGTCAGCAGCTTGGAAAACACCGCCACGATCTGTGAGATCACGCCGAGTCCGAGGCTGTTGATGGCGTCGCTGGTGTGATACACGCTGCGTCCGCGCCACTTCGCCACCAGCAACTCGAGTGCGATCAAGACGAAGAAAACCGGTGTCGCCCAGGTGATGATGATTTCCTGCGCGCTTGAATGAGGGATGTTCAAATCCGCCCCCCCTCTTCTTCCGGGTCAGCGCTGGCCACCGAGCGCGCCAGCAGCCACAACGCCCCATAGTAGGTCGCCAGCACCCAAAGCACGGCCCAGGGCAAGTTGATGCGAAAGCGGTTCCAGGCCAGCAAAGTGTCGCTCATCATGAAGAGCACCGCGCCACACGCAGCCAGCCAGGCTGGGTTCGCCAGCGTGTCGCGTTGCACGGCGTGCTGCCACGCACGTCCCATCGCCTGCCCACCCATGATGGCCAACACCACCGTGTAGACGACCACCGGCAGATGCAATTCCTCCGGCACCGTGGGCCAGAGCGACCAAAGCGTGAGCGCGCCATAGGCAAGGCAGCCCAGCAAGGCGAGCGGACGCGTGCCGAAACGCACGTCCATGCTCAGCGCCACCAGGAAACACAGGTGCGCAAATAGGAAAGCCACCAGGCCCTCGACGAACAGGTCCTGCGGCAGCATCAGGAAAATATCACCCACCAGCGACAAGCCGATGCCGCCGAGAATCCACTGACGATAGCGCGACGAGAGGGGGGCGGGCGTACGCCAGGCGATCCAGAACACCACGGCAGTGGCCAGGGGCTTGCACAGCCAATGCAGCCAGAGCCAGTCCGCTGTGTCCTCCGCCAGCAGTCCGCCAGCGATGGCGCCCAGAGCCAGGCAGCACGTAGCGAAGCTGAGCCAGCGGGGTGTTGTGTAGGAAGGAGTGGCGGTAGGTAGGGCGGCCATGCATGCAACCGGCGGATAGTCCGGTGGCGATCATAGAACCGATTCGCCGTCTTCGAGCTGTCGTAACAAGCACCCCTGCAGGCAGCAGGGAGTGGGAGGGGGGAAGCCCCTGGAACCACATTGGGACTTGCGGGGCTACACCCCAACCCTCCCCTGCTTCACGCAGGGGAGGGAGAAGGGCATCAGAAGCGCACCGTCGCCGTAAGCATGGCGGCGCGCGGGGCACCTACCTGCAAGGTGGCGAACTGGCCCTGCGGGTCGCTCGGCACGAAGCCGTTGGTGCCGATCGACGAGAAGTACTTCTTGTCGGCAAGGTTGGTCACGTTGAGTGCCAGCTTGAGATCCTGCACCGTCTCGCCCAACTTGCCGAAGTCGTAGCCGGCCTCGGCGTTGAAGATCCAGTAGGACGGCACCGACGCGTCGTTGAGGTAGGTGTAGTAGCGCTTGCCGGTGTAGTTGGCCGACACGCGCATATCCCACGGACCATGCAACCAGACCAATTCGCTGGCGAACAGCTGCTTGGGGCTGTCGACGGTGGTCTTGTCCTTGGTCGGCACGACCACGCCGCCGTCGACGTAGTTGTTGTCGTACGTGGACTTGTTATAGGAGAGCGAGTTGTTCCAGCGCAGTTCCGGCGTCAGCTTGAAGTTGACGGCCAGCTCGGCGCCGCGACTGGTGACCGAGCCCACGTTGGCGTACGCGCTGGGGCAGCCCATGATGCCGCTGCACTGGGAGATCACCAGCAGGCGGTTCTTGAACTTCACGTCGTACAAGGCCAGCGAAGCCTCGTAGAAGTCGGTGACGCTACGCACGCCGCCCTCGATGGTGCGCGACTCTTCCGGACGCAGCTGCTTGCCGAAAGCGTTGAACGCCACCTGCGTGGTCGCCAGCGGGCCGTTCACGCCGGCCTGGAAAGCGGCGATGTTCTTGGCGTACGAACCGAACACCTCATAGCCGTCACCCAGCTTGTAGCTGGCACCGACCTGCGGCAGGAAGTTCTTCTTCGCCTCCAGATCGCCCGAGGCGTAGGTCTTCAATAGACCCGGTGTGGCCTGCGCCTTGATCTTGCTGTCCGGCGCCTTGAAGCCGACGTCCACCGACAGGCGGTCGTCCAGCAAATGCATGCTGTCCTGCAGGTAATACTGCGTGGTGGTGGTCTCGTAGTGCTGCGCGAACACCCGGATGTCCGGATTGCGCAGGAAGCGACGATCATCCACCGGGCCAGAGATGAAGTAGTAGTTGCGGTGCACGTTGTGGTTGCTGTCCTCGTACCACACGCCGGCTTCGATATGGTGCATGCCGATGTCCCAGTTCAACGAGGACACCACGCCGGTGCGGTCGATGCCGTATTCGGTGGTGCGGATCGAGATCGGCACCTGCTGCGGCGTGCCCGGGTAGGAAGCCTGGTACGGCGTCCACCAGTGACCCTGGCCGCGATCGGTGTGGTAGTAGCCCGTCGCCTTGAAACGCAGGCCCTCAGCCAGCGCGAAATCGCCGAACAGGCTGCCGACGGTGTCGTCACGCAGACCACGGCCCGCGTAGTAGGCGTCGTCCGCGTTGGTTACGCCGCCGGTGTAGACGCCGTTGGCCGCGTTCACCGCGCGATTCCAGTTCGGCGCGTAGTTATCCCAGTTCCAGCCCAGGCGATGCAGCATGTCCAGCGAGAGATCCTGATAGTCGGTCTCGTCGCGGCTGGAGGTGGTCAGCAGCGCGCCGACGCGGCTGTCGCCGAAGTCGTACACCGCCTTGCCGTTGAACTGCTTCTGCGTCTGCGAACCGTCGCCCTTCCATTTGTCCGCGGTGGAGTAGGCACCTGACAGGTAAGCGGAGAAGCCGTTGTAGTTGCCGGTATCCAGGCGCACAAAAGTGCGACGCGCCGCATCCGTGCCGAAACCCTGCGAGGCGGTCACGCCGAACTTCGACAGCGGGTCGGCGGAGAAGAACTGCACGGTACCGCCCAGGTCGCCGGTGGAGGCGGTGCCCAGCGCGCCAATGCCTTCGGCCAGTTCGGCCGTGCCGAGGTTCTCGGCGATCAGCGCGCGGCTGATGTGCAAGCCGTTGTTGTTGCCGTAGCTCATATCGCCGAGCGGGATGCCGTCCAGCGTGAAGCCCAGGCGGTTCTGGTTGAAGCCGCGCAGGCTGAAGCGGGTCGACCACTCGTAGTTGCCAAACGGATCAGCCGATTCGAAATGCACGCCCGGCTTGCTGGCCAGCACCTTCAGCGCGCTGCTGCCCGGCGGCAGGATCTTCACGTCCTCGATGGTGATGCGCTGCACCTGGCGCGTCTCGCCCTGGCCGATCACCGAGATCGAATCAAGCGTCTTCGCCTTGTCGGCGGCGGCATCCGCCACGGCCGGCGTCACATCGTTATCGGCCGCTGCAGCCACACCATGCAACGCCGCGAACAACGCGAGCGCGAGACCCGTCATGCGGATAGAACCCCTGCGAACTGACATGCGTACGTTTCCTTTGCGCAGCCGTCCCCCTTGGCGGGAGGCCACGTCGTTGATTGATTGGATGGAATCGAAGGCTGCCCCTTAAAAACGCGCTCTCACCTGAGTCAATCCGGCGAGGCCGAACTGAAGCGCGTCTCCCACAGCCGTACGTACAAGCATGTACGCAATTTGTGAAACTGAGTTTACATACGCATGTCAGAGCAGCAGTGGTTCGCAAAATGACAACACAGCGTCACAAACGCTCTTGGTGTTGCTCTTGATCTCCGGGTCCCCTGTGCAGCGGGCACGCAGCCGCGAACATCGAAGCGCACCACTCAGGACCCCGGCCTACGCCGGGGTGACGAAGTAGGAGGGGTGTCTTGAGCACCTGCCCCTCACCCTGAAGGGGAAAGGGAGATTAGGAGCTCAAGGCGAAAGCAGCGTCTTACCTTGAGCCTGCGCAAGACTGACACCAAGCAAACGCGCGAGCGTCGGCGCGATATCGCGCATATCCACGGCGCCCAGATTCTTCGCCGCCGGCACACCCTTGCCTACCACCAGAAAGGTGGAACGCATCGCCGGCATCGCCGGATCGTAACCATGCATGCCGCGGTAATGGCTGGGCGCGGGCAGCGGCGTATCCGGCTTCACCGCCATTTCAAAGCCTGGCTTGAACAGCACGAACCACGTCGCCTGCGATGTGCCGCCCTGCTCCACCAACTGAGCGTGATCGAGTACGCGCTCGATGCCGTAAGCCGGATTCCCCTGCAACTGCGCCAACAAGGCCGATACTTTCGCCAAGGTCGCTGCATTGCCTGGCTCGCGCAACACGATGGCCGCGCTGCCGCCATCGTTCCACGGCATCGCCTGCCAGTCCGTCACTGCACCATCCTTCAGCGTGATCAGGCCGGCCTGGATGAAGGGCGCATAGAGGTTCACGTCCTGCTGCACCGGCAGGAACCCGTGATCGGACACCACGGCGACCACGCCGTCCGGGTGCACCTTCATCGCCGCACTCACCAGATCGCCGACGAGACCGTCGATGCGCTCCAGCGTGTGTTTCGATTCCGGCGTGTCCGGACCGCTCGCATGCTGCTCATGATCGAGCGAAGTGAGGTAGGCGGTCATGAAAGCGGGCTTGTGTTCTTCCATCAGCTCCACCGCGAAGCGCGAGCGCGTGACATCCCCGGCGAGGCTTTCGTCGATGCCATCGGCGTAAGGCCCCAACTGTTTTTCCAGTGCGGGCAGCAAACCCGGCGTGGCCAGCGCCGCGAGCAGCTTGCGATCGTCGGGTAAACCGGTGCGCCAGATCTGCGGCAGGTTCCAATCCACCATGGCACCGACACTCACCGGCCAATGCACGTTGGCGGTACTTAGGCCCGCCGCATGGGCGGCATCCCACAAGGTGGGCACGCGGATGTCGCTGGCATACCAGGCCCAGCCCTGTTGGTTCTTGTTGGTGGGATCGAAGGTGAGGTTGCCGGCGATGCCATGGCGATCCGGCGACACACCCGTCAGCAAGGTGGTGTGGCTGGGATACGTGAGCGTGGGCAGTACGCCGCGCACCTCGCTGGCGTAGCTGCCCTGCGTCATGAAGCGTTGCAGGTTGGGCAGCTTCAATCCGCGCTGCTGCGCCTCGATCACGTCGGCCGGCCGCAAGCCGTCGATGGAAATCAGCAACACCGGTGCGGCGTGCGCCGAGGTGATGGTGGCAAGACCAAGCAGGCCGACAGCGAAACAGCGGGCAATAGAGCGCATGAGGAAACCGGAATAGCGGACGGAAGCCTTCGAGTGAACGCTATCCCGGTGACAATCTGATGGCAGGCTCAACGCCCGTCGAGGGCCTTGCGGCCAAGGGCCGGATCGTCGGTGAAGAACGCATCGACGCCGGCATCGAGATAAGCGCGAATCTCAGCGATGGAGCCGGCTTCGTTGAACGTCTTCGGATCGCTGCCCTGCCAGAAGTTCTTCGCCTGGAAGTGGTTTTCCGGACGGAACGTGTAAGGGTGCAGCTCCAGCTTCACCGCGTGCGCATCGTGCGCCAGCGGCGTCGGCTGGCCCAGCTTGCCGTCCTTGGTGAGCGGGATGATGGCGCGGATGTTCGGGCCGATGGCGTCGGCATAACCGGCGATCTCACGCAGGCCGGCCGGCTTCATCATCTCGCCGTAGGTCAGCTTGCCACCCGCCGCGACCACGTCATAAGGCTGCTCCTTGGCATCGTCGAGCAACTGCAGCAGGCGGATGTTCGGATGATCCTTGCCCAGCTTGCCGTGCAGGTAACGCAGGTTGGCGATTTCGAAGGACTGGATCTCCACCGGCGCGGTGCGCGTGTACGCATGCGCGGCGAGGATCGCCAGCACGCGATCTTCCATCGGCAGTCCGGTCTTCTGGAAATAGGTGCCGTGCTTGATTTCGGGAATGATGCCGATCACCCGTTCGTGCGTGGCGGATTCCGTGGCGACGAAATCGATGATCTCGTCCAGCGTGGGGATCTGGAACTGGCCGTCGTACTTCGTGCTGCGCAGCTCCGGCAGGCGCTCGCGGGCGCGTAGGGTTTTGAGCTCGGCCAGGGTGAAGTCTTCGGTGAACCAGCCGGTGACGGCGTGGCCGTCGATGGTCTTGGTGGTTTTGCGGCCGGCGAATTCGGCGTGACTGGCAACGTCGGTGGTACCGCTGATCTCGTTCTCGTGACGTGCCACCGGCACGCCGTCCTTGGTCATCACCAGATCCGGCTCGATGAAATCGGCGCCGTCAGCGATCGCCTTGCCGTAGGAGGCGAGCGTGTGCTCCGGGCGCAGCGCGCTGGCGCCGCGATGGCCGATCACCAGAACCTTGGCGGCAATGGGTTTTTCAAGCGCGTGAGCGGCGTAAGGCAAGGCCAAGCCCAAGGTAGCGATAGCGAGCCAGGATAGCGGTTTCATGGGTGGGTCCGAGGTGATTTGTTAGAGCGAGGAATGTGGCGATGTCGCAAGGGCTTACCCCCTCCCAGCCTCCCCCTGCAAGCAAGGGGAGGAGCAAGAGCTCACGACTCCGTGCCCCCTCCCCTGCTTGCAGGGGAGGGCTGGGGAGGGGTGAACCCTTGCGACTACCTATCAGAACTTCACATCCAACGTCAGGAAACTCTGCCGCGGCGCACTCGCATGGAACGCCAACTGGCGCCCGTTCGGATCGAGATTGGCGAACGCGGTGAGGTTGGAGGCGTAGCGCTTGTCGGTGAGGTTGGTGACGTTGAGCGACAAGCGAACGTCCTGCGCGAACCACGCCGCGCCGAAGTCGTAACCGGCACCGAAATCGAACGAGGTGTAGCCGCCGAAGCCCTGGTCATTGGTATAGGTGTAGTAGCGCGTGCCGGTGTACTTGCCGCGCAGACTCACGTTCCATGGACCGTACACCCAGCTGATTTCGCTGGCGAACATACGCTTGGGCGTATCGACCGTGATCTTGCCCTGGGTCGGCACGGTCACGCCGTTCTGTACGTAATTGTTGTCGTAGGTGGAGCGGTTGAACGATGCCGAGTTGTACCACTGGAAATGCTCCAACGGCTTCCAGATGAAGGTGAACTCGGCACCCTTGCTGCTCACCGAACCCACGTTATAGAAGCGCGTGGTGCAGGCCGGGGTGGTGCCCTGCTGGATGCTCGGGCATGGGTTGAGCGAGAGCAGGCGGTTGTCGAACTTCACGTCATACAACGCGGCGGAGGCTTCAAACTCGCGCTGCACGATGCGGTAGCCGCCTTCGATGGTGCGCGATTGCTCCGGCTTGAGGTTGCCCTGTGTCGCATTGAACGAGGCCTGCGTCACCAGCAGCGGACCGCTGGCACCGCCGCCCTGGAACGCGGCGATGTTCTTCGCGTAAGACAGGAACAGCTCCTGGCCGGCGTCCAGCTTGTAGCCCACGCCGATCTGCGGCAGCAGGTTCTTGTCGGCCTTCAGCGTGCCATTGGCGACCGGCGCTTCGAACATGCCCGTGGCCTCCTTGGCGGTCATCGTGGTGTGCGGGCTCTTTACGCCCACGTCCACGCTGAGGCGATCGTCCAGCAGCTTGAAGCTGTCCTGCACATAGGCCTGGCGCGTGGTGATCACATAGGCCTGGCTAAACAGGCGGCGGTTGGGATCGCTGAGATAGGTATCGTCATTGATCGGGCTGCTTATGTAGTAGAAGTTGCGCTCGACGTTGTGGTGGTTCTGCTCGTACCACACGCCGCCTTCAAGATGATGGCCGCCGACATCCCAGGCCAGCGACGCGATGGCACCGGTGCGGTTGATCTTGTAGTTGGTGCTGCGGATCGAGATCGGCAGTTCCTGTGGCGTGCCCGGATTCGACTTCTGCCCCGGCGACCACCAGTGGCCCTGGCCGGCGTTCTCGTGGTGATAGACCTGCCCATGCAAGGTCACGCTGTCGCTCGGATAGAAATCGCCGGCGAGGTAATAGAGATCGTCGCGGCGCAATGCGCGGCTCTGGTAGTAAGCATCGTCGATATTGTCGACGCCGCCGGAGAACCCGCAGCGCGCATCCTTCACGCCCTTGACGGTGTAGGCCGGTGCGCAATACGCCGCCGCCAGGGCGCGATTCCAATCCGGTGCATACAGGTTCCAGTCCCAGCCGAGACCGCGCCCCATGCCGCTCTTGGAGAGGTACGCGTAGTCCGCCTGCGAGGTGCGCGAGGTATCGGCGAACGCGGTGATGCGACCACCGTCGAATTGATACACCGCCTTGGCATTGAACTGCTTGGTGGTGGTCGGCGAATTCGGCCGCGCCCACATGTCGGCAGTCGCACGAATGCCCGACAAGTACATCGAGAAGCCGTGGTAGTCGCCGGTATCCAGTCGCAGATAGGTGCGGCGATTCTGGTCCGTGCCGAAGGTCTGCGCGAAACGGCCACCGAACTTGGCCTGCGGATCGGCCGAGAAATACTGGATGGCGCCGCCCAGGTTGCTGGTGGAGGCGATACCGAGGCTGCCGATGCCTTCGGCCAGCTCCGCGCCCACCGCGTTTTCGGAGATCAGCGCGCGGCTGATGTTGAGGCCGTTGTAGTTGCCGTAGGCGTTGTCGCCGAGCGGCACGCCATCCAACGTATAGCCCAGGCGCTGGCCGTTGAAGCCGCGCAGGCTGATGGTCTGTGATTCCTCGTTCGCGCCGAACGCATCGTTGGACTGCACATTCACGCCCGGCATGCGGTTCAGCACCTTCTGGATGCTGGTGCCGGCCGGCAGCACGGTGGTATCCGCCGGCTTCACGCGCTGCACCTGACGCGTCTCGCCCTGGCCGATCACCGAGACCACTTCCAGGTTCTTGGCGGCATCCGGCTTGGCGGCCGCAGCATCGGCGGCAGGCTGGTCGACGTCAGCCGCCAAGGCGTTTTGAGATAGGGCGGCCAGCGCGATGGCTGTCGCCATCGCCAGGATGTTTTTCTTCATGATGTGAAGCTCCAGGGGAATGGGGCGCTTGCCTAAGCGCCTGTTCCCTATCGCTGCGTGGTCCGTGCAGAGATAAGGGACAGGCTCTAAGCAAACAGCCAGCTATCGTGGCGCCATCACATGTCGCTTCGTTGACACTGAGGTTGCGTGTGGATGCAACGCTATCGTCATTACTTGCCAGGGCGGGCTGAGCTGGACATCGCAAGCCCAGCTCAAGCGGTTACTTACCCACCTGCTTCAACCATGCCTCGTAAGTCGGCCGATCCACCGGCACACCATCGGCGTTGCAACTGCCGAGCTTGCACAGTTCGGCGCGGATGAGCGGGCTGTGCTGCACGATGATGTGGAAGATGGCGTTCTGTTCGATTTCGCCATGGAAGGCCGCTGCGCCAGGACCGTTAGCGAAGATGGCGACATCCTCGCCGCCATGCGTTTCCGCCTTCATCGGCACGATGGATTCCTGCATATAGTCCGGATCGGTGGGGTCGACCTTGCTCAAGTCCGGACGGCCCTTGGTAACGGGCTTGAACTCACTGGGGTTGTGCGGATAGCGCTTGGAACCTTCCGGCTGGCGATTGCTGGCGCCGGTGTAGCCGGGACCGTTGGCGAAGCCCAGCGTGGTGTAAGGCTTGCCACCCGCGTCGTGGGCCACGCCTGTACCGCCTTCCTCGTCGTAGCTATCGGTGTGCCCTTTGACCAGGCCGAGGATGTCGTTGCCGCGCTTGGGATAGCCGGCGAAAGTCATCGTGTGCGAGTGATCGGCGGTCACCACAATCAGCGTGTTGGCCGGATCGGTATGCGCCAGCGCGGCGCTCACCGCATCGGCGAACGCAATGGTTTCGTCCAGCGCGCGAAAGGCGTTGCCGGCATGCAGCCCGTGATCGATACGGCCACCTTCCACCATCAGGAAGAAGCCGTTCGGATTCTGCTTGAGCACTTCGATCGCACTGGAAGTCATCTCGGCGAGACTGGGTTCGCCCGCCTTGTCCTTCGCGCGCTCGTGCTCGAAGTTCATGTGCGAGGGTTCGAACAGGCCAAGCAGGCGCGGGGTGCGAGAGAGGTCCAGCGCCTTCAGCTGCTGCTCGTTCCACACGTAAGCGCCATCGGGATGCTTGGCCTTCCATTCGCCGAGCAGGTCACGCCCGTCCAGGCGCTGGCCCACCTTGTTCGCATACTCCGGATCGGTTTTACCGGCTGGCATGAATTCCGTGCGGCCACCGCCCATCGCCACGGTGAGTCCGTTGATGCTGGGAAAGTCGATCAGCTGCGCGGCGAAATCCTTGCAGCCCTGCGCTTTCGCTTCCGGCGTCAACTCCGCATCCACTTCCCAATTGCGCTCGGGCAGATGGCCATAAGTTGCCGCTGGCGTCGCGTGGGTAATGCGCGTGGTGGTGATCGCACCCGTGCTCATGCCGGCGGTGGCGGCCAACTCCAAGGTAGTGACCAGCTCCTGCCCCTTGCTGGCGGCACAGTCCTGGCGGCGCGGCACCTGCGAGACACCGATGAAACCCGCGCGCGTCTTCACGCCGCTCATGATCGCGGTCATGGTCCCCGCCGAATCCGCCGTCTGCTGATCGGTTTCATACGTGCGGCTAAGCGCACTGAATGGAAACTGCTCGAAACTCAGCCGATAGCTCTCGCCATCCAATCCCTTGCGCTGCCCCGCCAACACATGAGCCGCCGCAATCGTCGGAATACTCATGCCGTCGCCAAGAAACACAATGACATTCTTCGCCTTCTGCCCTTGCGAATTCGCCTGCGCAGAAGCCAGTGCAGCCTGAGCGGCCCCACTGCGAAACCACCACTGCGCCGTCTCGCCATCTGGCCGTTTGATCGACGGCACGTCGATCGATGCGGTGCGCGTGGTCTGTGGCAGCGTCACTGACTGACTCGCGCAAGCACTCAACAACGCAGCCATGGCTAGCATCAACCCGCGACGCGCGAGCGGTAGTGTGTGCTTCATCAACAGACCCCTTTCGTCAGCTTCATGTCAGTGAGCAGCCGATGATAGCCGAGGCAAATGTCAGGTCGAGTTTTCGCGCCATAGGCAGATAGCAACGCCATCTCAAGCACCCACCCCTCACCCCAACCCTCTCCCCCCTGCACAAATCGGTGAACGGGGGAGAGGGAGCAAAGCAAGGCGATGCGCAAGCGAGCCGTACACGGGTCCCCTGTGCAGCGGTGAGGGCTGGACGATCAGGCCCCGAAGGGGGCATCGACAGGACGTCGATGCCTTTTCGACACGACAGGGACGTCGTGTCGAAAAGCCCGGCCAGACCTCACGGACTCGAAGGGCGAAGCCCGTAGAGCGCGAAACCGGGGTGCCCTTCTCTTTGGTTACTTTCTCTTGGGCAAGCAAGAGAAAGTGACTCGGACCGCGGCAGCGGTTCGAAAGCCCGCCGCAGGCGAGCCAGGTCGCGATAAGGCGAATATCGAAGCGTAGAGGCACTGGATTCCGGCTTTCGCCGGAATGACGAAGTAGGGAACGTAGTCTCGAGCACCCGCCCCTCACCTCAACCCTCTCCCCGGAGGGGAGAGGGAGTTACTCCATCAGAGCTTGATGTACAGGCGCTTGCGATCCATCGCCCACACAATCACCCACCACACTGCAACAAACGCGATAGCAAACGCGAGCGAAGCCACATAAGGCCCCGCCATCGGCGTGATCCACCCAGCGAACGCACCGCGATAAAGCGGCTCCTGGATACGCAGCCCAGGCAACAGAATCTGCATCAACTCCGAGCCGGCATACGCCGCCACCGCATTCACGCCAAACCGCCGCCCCCATGCAGGCCAACCGCGTTTGTCCACCAGCACATGAAACAACGCCAGCGCGAGCATCGCCCACCCACCCGTCCACAACACAAACGAGGACGTCCAAAGATTCTTGTTGAACGGAAACACCAACGACCAGACAGCACCGAGCGCCAGTGCGACAACAGCGCCCAGCAAGAGCACCTTGAGCCGCTCCTGTCGTAACCAATACCCGGCCCGCAGGCCGAGCAAGCAGGTCGCGATGGAAGGAAGAACACCCAGCAATCCCTCCGGATCATGCCCGCGCCCACTCACCGCATCGATCTGATAAACGAAGGGCCCGAACACCGCGCTATCCACGCGACTGACCAGATTGGTCCACGGTTCCAGCGAACCGCCCAACGTCAGCAATCCCCAATAGCCGAGCAGGATCGCCGCCAGGGATGCCCACTGCGTGCGCGGACTGGCATAGATCTCGAACGCCGCAACCGCGGCGAAGCAAACGCCGATCCGCTGCAGCACACCCGGAAAGCGCAGATGCGCGCCTGGCATGATCAGCCAGGCCAGCACGTTGATCAGCACGCCAAGTGCCACGATGCGCAACGCGCGCCCCCCTGCGGCACGCATCAGCACGCCGCGGTCGGCTCCCTGCTCCAGGCGCGGCCCGATGGCCAGCGCCACCGACACGCCCACCACGAACAGGAAAAATGGAAACACCAGGTCGGTCGGCGTGCAGCCGTTCCACGCTGAATGTTCGAGCGGTGCGAAGACGTGATCCCAGTCGCCCGGATCGTTCACCAGCAACATCGCCGCCACGGTACAGCCGCGCAGCGCATCGACGGAGCCTAGACGCGCAGCACGCGAGGTCACGGCGCCCGTTCCTCCGGCACCAGTGAAACCTGTCCTATCGCGTACAACGGACCATGAGCCGGTGCTGTGAAGACCAGGCAGAGGTCGTGCGCGCCTTGCGCTTTTGCCAAGGGGCCGCTGAGAGTGAAGCTGCTCGTGCCGCCCGCCGGCAACGGCAAGTCGGCGAGCTTCGGGCCATCACAGCGATCCCGGTACACCACCAGTTCGCCATGCGCCGTGCGGGCCTTGCGCGAGACCACCAGCTTCGCATCATCGGCCAGCGCGTAATTGTTCGCCAGGCGGGCCACGTCCACGCGAATGGAGGCGATGTCGTCCAACGGTGCCGCGCGGAACATGCGGCAGCTGTCGAACACGTTGAGGTTGTAGGCGGGCGCGAGCGATGTCGCGTCCGGCATCGGCTGCACACGCAAGGTGAAATCGCTGCCGGGGCAATTCGGCAGTTCACCGCTGTTGCGGCTGAGCAGGTGTGCGCGGTCGAGCACGCGTTCGCGTGGCGCGGACATCGGGAGTGGGCCGCCGTGAGCGTAGAAATTGGCCGCTTTTATCGTGACCGGCAGCTTGATATCGAAGGGCTGGCTGTAGTGCGGCGAGTTCAACCCAGGGGCACTGCCGTCGAGCGTGTAATGGATGCTGCCGACGCGCGCCTGGCTAGCCATGGTGACGTGCGCGGTGCCGTTGGCGAGCGCTGCGTTGCGATCCAGTTCGATGGCCGGAGCGAAGGCGCTGTCTGCATAGTGCACGTCTTGCAAGCGGTACCTGGCCAGCTGTGCCGGCAGGCGCGTGAGAAAACCATCCCAGTTACGCATCGCCACCGGCGACCATGCTGCCTCGGCCAGGGCATCCAGGCGCGGCATCAGTGCGTGCTGCACATGTACGAACGTGGGCAGGTGTTCGGTCCACACGTTGGCCTGCAGGCCAAGCACGTGCTTCGCCTGGCTCGGGTCCAGCTCCGCCGGTACGGCTTCGAAGCCGTACACGCTGGCCAGGGTGATCGGCGGCAGGCGGCCGGTGAGGTCATCGTCGCGGTCGCTCTGCACGTGGTCGAAATAAAGCTCCGGCGATGGCGACAACACTACGTCATGGCCTTGTTTTGCGGCCTCGATGGCGCCCTTGGTACCGCGCCAGGACATCACCGTCGCACTTGCCGGCAGCCCGCCTTCGAGGATCTCGTCCCAGCCGACCAGGCGTCGATCGTGCTCCGCGAGATATTGCCCGAGCTGATTGATGAACCAGCTTTGCAAAGCGTTCTCGTCCTTGACGCCCAGCGCGCGCATGCGCGCCTGGATCGCCGGGGAGGCCTTCCACTGGTCCTTGATCGCCTCGTCGCCGCCGAGATGGATATAGCGCGAGGGAAACAGCGCCATCACTTCGTCCAGCACGTTCTCGACAAAGCGCAGGGTCGGCTCGTTGGCGTTGTAGAGATACGGATTGACGCCCCAATCGGTGGACACCGTCGGCCGCTTACCGGTGACGCCGAGCTGTGGATAGGCCGCTATCGCCGCCTGCGCATGGCCTGGCAGGTCGATCTCCGGTACCACGGTGATTTGCCGTTCGGCGGCGTAGGCAACGATGTGGCGGATCTCATCCTGCGTATAGAAGCCGCCGTAGCGCTTGGGCTCACCCTCTTTGCCCGCACCCGGCGGCGTGCGCCACGCACCGATGCGGGTCAGTTCGGGATAGCGTTTGATCTCGATGCGCCAGCCCTGGTCGTCGGTGAGGTGCCAGTGGAAGGTGTTGAGCTTGTGCTGGGCCATCTGGTCGAGCAATCGCTCGATCTCGGCCGGCGGCGTGAAGTGCCTTGCAACGTCGAGCATGACGCCGCGCCAAACGAAGCGCGGTTCATCCTCGATGTGCAACGCGGGCAGGCGCATTTCGCCTCGTTCGTCGTCCGGCGTGAGCAGCTGCCACAGGGTCATTGCGCCGTAGAACAGGCCAGCTTCCGTGCGCGCGGTAACGCTGACGCCCTGTGGCGTTACGTCCAGCACATAGCCCTCCGGGTTGGCCACGGTTGCGTGAGGGTCTCGTCGCAGCTCAATCGCTGTGCCGCGGGGCGTGCCGCTGCGCACGGAAAGCGCCAGACCGCGCGTACGCTGCAGCAAGCCTGCAAAATAATTGGCGGTGCGCAAGGTCGCCGCATCCTCGTCCGGAACCGCGACCACCGCCCCGGACTGCACCAGGAAACTGCCGCTCCCTGCCACCATCTGTACGGGCCTGGGAATCAGCGCCACCGTGGGCGGAATCACATCCGTGGCATGACCCAGCGATGCGAAGCCAGACAAAACCAGGCAGAACGGGGCCAGGCGGAACAGTAGGCGCAACTTGCTCATGGCATGTCTCGGCGATAACGGGTGGGAGCGAACGTGCCGGGGTCGAACCCGGCCCATTCTCCCGGGCAAAAAACAGACCTGGCAATGGGGGGCCAGGTCTGTGGGGAGTGAAGCCGGTGGCTTCAAAAGGTGATGCGTGCCATGCAAGGCGACAAGCGCCTGTTGACTGACCCGGACAAGGTCAGCCAACAGGCGGCTCGCGCGGTGGCTGCGCTCAATACTTGAAACGCAGGTTGAGGTAGTACTGACGACCGTTCACATAGAAGTCGGATGGCTGCCTGCCGTAACCCGGATTGATCGTGTAGTACTTCAACTTCGGGTTGTTGAGGTTCATCGCGTCGAACGACAGCGCCATCCACTGGTTGATGTTGTAGCCCAGCGACAGTGCGAGATTGCCGATGCCCGCCTGATAGAAGGTATCGGAACGGCTCACACCGTCGAAGAACGAGGAACGGTAGGTGTAGCTCAAGCGCGCATTGAACTGCTGGTTCTCGAAGTAGCCCGACACGTTGTAGGTGTGCTTCGAGGTGCCCTGCAGAGGCTTGTTGCCGTCGGCGTGGCCGCTGGCATAGGTGTAGTTCGCCTGCACGCCGAAGTTGTCGCCGATCGGCTGGATGTAGTTCAGCTCCACGCCCTTGACGTTGCCGTTGGTATTGGTCGGGACGCTGACCATGTAGTTGGAGAAGACGTCGTGACCCTGCTGGCTACTGGCCTGCTGGTCCTTGAACAGGATGTTCTTGTTGCCGAAGGTCACATAGTCGCTCAGCTGCATGTTGTATACGCCAGCCGACACCAGGCCGCGCGGTGCGAAGTACCACTCCAGGCCGGCATCGAAGTTGGTCGCGATCAGCGGCTTCAGCTGCGGGTTGCCGCCGGTGCCGGTGTGGGTCAGGTCATCCAGCGAGAACGAGCCGGCCAGCGCGGAGTAGTCCGGACGCGTCATCGTCTGCGAGGCGGCGAAACGAGCCAGCAGATCGTCGGTCAGGTTGAACTTGAAGTTGAGGCTGGGCAGGAACCGGCCATAGCTGTGCTTGTACGTGTTCTTGTAGTAGTCACCGAACGCCGAGCCCGTGATCGGACCCGATGTCGTGTACTGCGACACCGTCGGGGTGTTGTAGGTGATGTCTTCCTTGGTATCGACATAGCGGACACCGAAGTTGCCGCTCCAGCGATCACCGCTGAAGTTGGCCTGCAGATACAGCGCCGTGTCCTTCTCGTTGACCTTGTAGAGATCCTGCCAGTAGAAACGCGTCACCGGATTGCGGTTGGCGTACTTGGCATCGAATGCGGCCAGCGCACCCTGGCTGTAGTACCACACCGGACCCGGAGCGTTGACGCCAAGATCGCCGTTGAAGCCGCTGGGATAGTGCTGGAACGACTGCGGATAGTTGGCCGGGTTCTGCCAGTCGCCGGTCGGGCCTTGGGCGATTTCGCTCTTGTTCTCGCGCGTGTGGTCGGAATAACGCACGCCGAAATCCAGCGACGACAGGAAGAACTTGGAGTCGTCGAAGGCCAGCTCGCCGTCGGCCTGGTAGAAGTTCTCCTTGTCCTTCACGTGGATGTCCTGGCCACCGAAGATCCAGCCCGCGGAAGGAATGATGCCGGACGGGGAGCTGTTGTCGCCGCCCATGCCCCAGTTGATCGGCTGGCCGGTGCCGCGCATGGCCCAGTTGGCGCCGGCACCAGCGCCGAAGCCGAGTTCGCTCACGTCCTGGGTCGGGCTGTCGCCCTTGCCCTTGGTGGTACCGGCCTGGCCGGTGAAGGTCAGGTGGTCAGTGGCGCGCCATTCGCCGTCCAGGGTGGTGTAGGCGGATGACGAAGAGGCGCGCGGACGTGAAATCTGGTCATACACGCCATAGGCCGTGGCGCTGCACAGGGTCGTGCCGCACATATCGGTCGCCGAAGGCGGCGCGAACGTTGCGTTCTTCAGCACGTTGTTCTGCACCGTGTAGCCCGGCTGCAAGCCCGCGCCGCTCGGCACGAACTGGCTCGCCCACATCATGTAGTTGCGGTTGTAGTTGTCGGCCTTGAGCTTGGAATAGAAGCTGCTGAGGTTCAGGGTCACGTTGTCGAGCGGCTTCCACTCGAGATCGATGGTGCCGCCCTTGCGCTCGCGCGTCTGGGTGAACAGCGTCTGGCCGGTTTCGTTCGGGTAGTACACCCCGGCGAGATCCGGGTGGGCGACGGCGATCGGATCCTTGGCGCCGATCTGGTTGTAGCCACCGACAATCTCCTGACCGTTGCGCTGCAGGCTACGCTTCTCGTAGAAGGCCTGCGCCATCGCGCCGAAGGTGTTGTCGTTGTTCTTCCAGTTGAACAGGCCGCTGAACTGCGGCTTGGTGTTGCCCGGCAGGTCGGCGTACACGCCGCCGATCGAGGCTTCCGCGGTGATCGGCTTGGCGAACTCCAGCGGCTTGCGCGTGATGATGTCGACCGTGCCCGCGCTGCCGCCCTCCTGCAGCTTGGCTTCGGACGATTTGTGCACGACCACTTCGCTGACGATTTCCGACGGCAGCAGGCTGTAGCTCACGCTGCGGCCCACGGTCTGCACCTGGCTCAGCACGAACCAGTCGCCGGTGCCGACGGTGTGACCATTGACCAATGTCTGCGTCATGCTGGGATTGGTGCCGCGCAGGCTCACGCGATCGCTTTCGTCAAAGCCGCCTTCAGTGGCGCTGGACGAGCTGATGTTGACGCCGGGCAGGCGCTGCAGCGTGTCGGCCACGTTCTTGGCCGGCAGCTTGCCGATGTCTTCGGCGGTGATCACCTCGACATGCGAGTTGGCTTCTTTCTTCAGGTTCAGCGACTCGGCTTCACTGTCGCGGATACCGACGACGGTCACCTGACCGAGTTCCTTGGCCTTGGCCCGATCGGCCTTGGTCTGGGACGCATTGGTCGTGGTACCGGCGTCTTGTGCGTACACGGAACCGGCCAGACAGAGGCTGGCGATGATGCTTGCGGCTAGTAGCGTCTTGCGGTGTGACATGGTGGTCCTCCCCTCAAAGGCGAATCACTGGCGGATAGCGTGGCGACATCCGCTGATTGGTGGCTGGGCTTGCGCCCGGTTGGTTGCAACATGGGCTACGAAATCTTTGGTACATCGCTCCCCGGCGATTTGGACGTCCAGCTGTCCAGACGCATGCCGTCGAGATACATGCCGGCCGCGCCGATCACACCGAGCTGGCCGTGCTCCATCAGTCGAACGGGTACTTGCTGCAAGAAGGCGCGCATCACCCCCTTGTTGAAGAAACGTTGGGAAAAACGGCTGGCGAGCAGCACTTCGCGGATCTGCGGCAGGATGCCGCCTGCGAGGAATACGCCCCCACGAGCGCCGTACAGCAGCGTCAGGTCGCCGACGAAACTGCCGAGCAAGCCGCAAAACACATCGAGCGCTTCAACGGCCGCTTCGTTACTGTGGTCCAGCGCAGCACACGTCACTTCGCTCGGCTTGGTCAGCGTCGTGGGGATGTCGCGCAACGTGCAGAGCGCGCGATACAGGTTGAGCAGGCCTGGGCCCGACAACGCATGTTCGAACGAGACATAGGTGCGGTCTTTCGACAGCAGGCGCAGGATCTCGATCTCGCGTTCATTGCCCGGCGACAGCGCGATCTGCCCAGCCTCGGTGGCCAACACGGTGGCGTGGGGATGGCCCGGCAGCAGCACGGCCGAACCCAGACCCGTGCCTGGCCCCATCACCAGCACGGGGCCGGGACTGAGCGGCAACTCGGCCTCGATCACCGGCGTGGTGTCGGCCTGCGCCAGGAACTGGGTGGCATAGGCCACCGCTTCGAAGTCGTTGATGACGGCCAGCCGTTCGATGCCGAGGCTGTCGCGGATGTCGCGGATCGACACCGGCCAGGGCAGGTTGTCGTTGACGATGGCGTCGCCCAGCACGTAGCCGGCACTGGCCACGGCGCACTGATCCACGTGCACGGTACTGCCGAGATGGCTGACGAAATCCTTGAGAACGGCGGTCAGGCTGGGCCATTCCGCGCAGGCGTAGCGGTGGTACTGCAGCACCGTGACGGGATGCATGCCGTCCGGATGCTGGCTCACCAGTCCGATGCGCGCATGCGTGCCGCCGACATCGGCCGCCAGGAAAGGCATGCCTTGCGAGGCGCTCTTCAGCACGCTGCCGTGGTTGGCCAGTTTCGCCACAACCCCTCCCCTCATTTGTGGACGCCGTCATGCGGACGTCACGCTGTTGTCAAACAGCCCCATTTCGCCGGAGTCTGGATAACGAATGACAACGTTGTCAACCGGTCAAGTTCCTAGTCGCTGCTCGCCCGCTTTCGCAGCGCAGCAATCCGCTTTGGGAGGGCAAGAACCTGCGCTTGTGAACAACGTGTCAAAGCCCGACCCGCGGCCGGTTTGCATGCTTTTTGCCAAGCGGATGGCGGGTTTGCCGCACTGCGCCACAGCTGCGGAAAGGGGGTGTCTCAAGTCATCCCCAGGGAGCGAGACAGGAATGTCCTTCGCGTCAGGGCAATTGACAACGTTGCTAGTTAGCGCGGATAAATCGAACCGGGGGCGACGCGGCCAACCGGCCGGCCGTCGGCATCAGAACACTCGGGGAGTTACTTCATGTCGTCCACAACGCTTGCCGCCGGCGAGTCCCGCACATCCAGCGTGCTGCCGATGATGATCATCGGCGTGCTGTTTTTCATTTTCGGTTTCGTCACCTGGCTCAACGGGCCGCTGATCACCTTCGTCAAGCTGGCTTTCAACCTGGACGACGTGAACGCCTTCCTGGTGCCGATGGCGTTCTACCTGTCGTACTTCTTCCTGGCGCTGCCCTCTTCGTGGGTGCTACGCCGCACCGGCATGAAGAAGGGCATGGGGCTTGGCCTGTTCGTGATGGCGATTGGCGCGGTGATGTTCGGCCAGTTCGTGACCATGCGGGTGTATCCGGGCGCACTCACCGGGCTGTTCGTGATCGGCGCCGGCCTGTCGCTGTTGCAGACGGCCTCCAACCCGTACATCAGCATCCTCGGCCCGATCGACAGCGCGGCGCAGCGCATTGCCTTCATGGGCATCTGCAACAAGGTGGCCGGTGCGTTGGCGCCGCTGGTGTTCGGCTGGCTGGTGTTGAACGGCATCGACACGTTCGACCAGCAGGTGAAGGCGGCGCCGACCAATGAAGCGCGCGAGGCGCTGCTGGATACCTTCGCCGCCAAAGTGCACATGCCGTACATGGTGATGGCCGGCCTGCTGGTGCTGTTGGCGGTGTGGGTGGTGCGCTCAGCGCTGCCGGAAGTGAAGCCGTCCGGCGCGAATGCCGAGGCCGAGATCGGTCATGCCGAGGGCAGCATCTTCAGCTTCCCGCACCTGTGGCTGGGCGTGGTGTGCCTGTTTGTCTATGTCGGCGTCGAGGTGATGGCGGGCGACGCGATCGGAACCTACGGCCGCGGCTTCGACCTGCCGCTGGACGCGACCAAGCACTTCACCTCTTACACCCTGGTCGCCATGCTCGCCGGTTATGTGGCTGGCCTGGTGCTGATCCCGAAGGTGATTTCACAGCAGGCCTACCTGGCGGTGTCGGCGCTGCTTGGCGTGCTGTTCACACTCGGCGCCTATCTCACCCACGGCTATGCCTCGGTGGCTTTCGTGGCCGCGCTCGGTTTTGCCAACGCGATGATGTGGCCGGCGATTTTCCCGCTGGCGATCAAGGGCCTGGGCCGGCATACCGAGGCCGGCTCGGCCTTGCTGATCATGGGTATCGCCGGTGGCGCGCTGATTCCGCAGGCGTTCGTGCATCTCAAGCAGTACTTCGACTTCCAGCTGGTTTTCATGCTGCTGATGGTGCCCTGCTACCTGTACATCCTTTACTACGGGATGCGCGGTCATCGGGTCGGCCAGCACGCCCACTGAACCCGCTCATTGCGCTTGGCGGGGCCTGACCGTCATGGCCCCGCAACTCATCCCCCTCACGCCATCCTCATCACAATCCGCTGGGCTACGATGCCCTACCGTTTTTCCGGAGTTTCCCGCGTTGCGCAACCCCACCATCAAGGACGTCGCCAAGTGGTCTGGCGTCTCGCTGAAAACGGTCTCCCGCGTGATCAACCGGGAAGCGTCGGTACGCACGGACACGCGCGAAAAGGTGGAGCGAGCGATCGAGGCGCTGGGCTATCAACCCAACCCTTCCGCCCGTGGCCTGCGCAGCACGCATGCGTATGCCATCGGCCTGGTCTACGACAACCCGAACGCGCACTACGTCATCAGCATGCAGGACGGCGTGCTCTCGGCCTGCCGCGAACGCGGCTTCGGTCTGCAAATTCATCCTTGCGACTCCACCTCGCCCGGCCTGGCTGACGAGCTATGCGCGCTGGTGGAACGCAACCGGCTGGCCGGCCTGGTGCTGGCGCCACCGATGTCGGAGCAGACCGATCTGGTCGCCACGCTGATGGAGCAAGGGATCAGCTTCGTGCGCATCATTTCGTCGCGCGAAGATCCGCACGACGGCTCGCCCTGCGTCTATGTCGATGACCGCAGCGCGGCCTATGCGATCACCGAACACCTGATCCAGCTCGGCCACACCCGCATCGGTTTCCTGTGGGGCGAACCGCACCACCGCTCCAGTCCGGAGCGTTACCAGGGTTACGCCAACGCGCTGAAGGAGTACGGCCTTCCGCTCGACAAGAAGCTGGTCTTGCCGGGCCGCTATGCCTTCGACGACGGTTTCCGCGGCGCCCGCAAACTGCTCGCGCTGAAGGATCCGCCCACGGCGATCTTCGGCAGCAATGACGAAATCGCGGCCGGTGTGTTGGCGGCGGCGCGTTCCAGCGGGCTGGATGTGCCGTGGGATCTATCCATCGCCGGTTTCGAGGACAGCCCGTTCTCCAAGCAGGCGTGGCCGGCGCTCACCACGGCGCGTCAGTCCACCAGTGAGATCGGCCGCCATGCCGCGCTGCATTTGATGGCCGACCTGCAACGCGAAGGCAGTGAGCCGACCGGCGCGCCGCCCAATGAATGCTTCATCCCCGAGCTGGTGGTTCGCGGCTCCACCGCGCCACCGCGAAACAACACGCCTCGCAATAGCCCGCCGCGCAAGACCTGACGGCGGGAAGCAAGCGCAGCTATCAAGATCGAGATTGCCATCCATGAAGCAAGCCAGTGACACCCTGATGTTCCGCGAAGCCCACGAGGCCGCTGACGTTGTCGAGCGCCAGCTCCGCGACAACGCCGCCGTGCTGAAAACGCTGGGCGAACGGCTGCGCGCGAATCCTCCGCGTTTCATCGTCACTTGCGCGCGCGGCAGCTCCGATCACGCCGCGGCGTATGCCAAGTACGTGTTCGAAACCCGGCTGAGCCTGATCACCGCGTCCGCATCGCCGTCGATCGCCTCGATCTACGATGCCAACGTCAAACTCGACGGCGCGCTGTTCATCGCCATCTCCCAATCCGGCAAGAGCCCCGACCTGCTGCGCAGCGCGCAGGCCGCGAAAGATGCGGGCGCCTTGGTGCTGGCGATGGTCAACGTGGAGGACTCGCCGCTCGCCGCGCTGGCCGACACCGTGATCCCGCTGAAGGCCGGCCCCGAAGTGAGCGTGGCCGCCACCAAGAGCTACCTCGCCACGCTTGCGGCGATCCTGCAGCTCACCGCGCACTGGAGCAACGACGACTCTCTGCACGCCATCATCCAGCGCCTGCCCGACGATCTGCGCCGCGGCTGGACCAGCGACTGGAGCGCGCTGAGCCAGGGCCTGCGCAATACCCAGAACCTGTTCGTGGTGGGCCGCGGCTTCGGTTTTGGCGCGGCTCTGGAAGCCGCGCTCAAGCTCAAGGAAACCTGCGGCTTGCACGCCGAGGCGTTCAGCGCCGCCGAAGTGAAGCACGGCCCGATGGCGCTGGTCGGCGAAGGTTTCCCGGTGCTGTTCTTCGCGCAGGACGACGGCACGCTGGATAACACGCTCGCCGTCGCCAACGAATTCCGCGCACGTGGTGCCCGTGTATTCGTGGCGGCGCCTGGCGTCGACCAGCCGGACGTCCTGCCGCTGCCGGCAGGCATCGACTCCATCGTCACGCCGCTGCTCACCGTGCAAAGTTTCTACCGTGCCGCCAGTGCGCTCGCGCTCGCGCGCGGCTACGATCCCGATGTACCGCCGCATCTACGCAAGGTCACGGAGACCATGTGATGAACGTCGAACAGCCCCTACTGGCCCTGGTCAACGGCCGTGTCCTAACCGATCACGGTTTGCAAGACGACGTCGTCGTGCTGGTTCGTGACGACCGCATCGAGGCGCTGGTGCTGCCCGGCGACAAGCGCGTCGCCACTGCAGAACAACACGACCTGCAGGGCAAGCTGTTGCTGCCCGGCTTCATCGATGTGCAGGTCAACGGCGGCGGCGGCTTGCTCTTCAACGACAACCCTAGCGTGGAAACCTTGCGCGGCATCGCCGCCGCGCACCGCAAGTTCGGCACCACCGGCTTCCTGCCCACGCTGATTACCGACACCGCCGAGGTGATGCGCGCCGCGCTCGCCGCGGTGGACGCCGCCATCGACGAAGGTGTCCCGGGTGTGCTCGGCATCCACGTCGAAGGCCCCTTCCTGGCACCTGCGCGCAAGGGCATCCACGACGTCAACCTGTTCCGCGCACCCGACGCCAGCGACATCGCTGCGCTCACCGCCAAACATCGCGGCGTGGTGATGATGACCCTCGCACCCGACCGGGTACCGCTCGAAACCATCAGCCAGCTCGCCGCAGCCGGCGTGATCGCCGCCGCCGGCCACACCGCCGCCGACTACGACACCACACGCGCCGCGCTCGACGCCGGCATACGCGGCTTCACCCATCTATTCAACGCAATGACCCCGCTGGGCAGCCGCGAACCCGGCGTGGTCGGTGCCGCCCTCGACGATCCGCACAGCTGGTGCGGCTTGATCGTCGACGGCCACCACGTCAACCCCATCACCCTGCGCGTGGCGATCGCCGCCAAGGCACGCGGCAAGAGCGTGCTCGTCACCGACGCCATGCCGCCCGTGGGCTCCGACAACCCCATGTACGTACTCAACGGCCAGACCATCGTCGCGCGCGACGGCGTCTGCCAGAGCGACGAAGGCGTGCTCGCCGGCTCGGCGCTGGACATGGCGACCGGCGTGCGTAACCTCGTCAATATGGTTGGCCTGCCGCTGGCCGAAGCTTCGCGGATGGCGAGCAACTACCCGGCCGCGTGGCTGGGGTTGGATCGTGTGCAGGGCCGCCTTGTGGCTGGACAGCGTGCGGACTTTGCCGTGCTTGATGATGGGCTGGTGGTGCGGCAGACGTGGGTGGGTGGGGTTGCTTACGATGTTGCGTGATGGCTGATAGCTGGGTTCACCGCAGTAAGTAGCAGCGTTATCGCAAGGGCTTACCCCTCCCCAACCCTCCCCTGCCCCACGGGACTAGCTTCGCGTCGCAAGCAAGGGAGGGGGCAGGTAGTCGCAAGCTTTTAGCTCCTCCCCTTGCTTGCGACGCGAAGCTAGCCCCGTGGACAGGGGGAGGCTGAGAGGGGGTGAACCCTTGCGCCAAGCCTCACGCTCGCGCATCTCCTAAGAAGCCCTCCGACACAAAACTGCAACAGGCCTCACCCAGCATGGTCGGCTTGCCCCGCACCATCTTGAAGGCCTGTGCATGTCCCTTTCTTTCCGCCGCTCGCTGCGCCAGCTCTCTCGCATCGCCCTGCTCGCCAGCCTGTCGATCCCCTCGGCCTTCGCCGCACCCTCGACGCATCGAGTGATCCTGTTCGTATGGGACGGCATGCGCCCGGATGCGGTGAGCGCGGAAGACACACCGAACCTGCTCGCGCTCGCCCAGCGTGGCACCTGGTTCGACGACAACCACTCGACCTACCCCACCTTCACCATGGCCAATGCGTCGAGCTTCGCCACTGGCGCGTTTCCGGGGCCGCTTGGTTTCTATGGCAATCGCTTTTGGGCGACGCGCCAGACCGGCTTGAAGACCACGCCTACCGCACGCAGCACGAGCGGAGAAGACGTGGATTTCCGCAGCCCGGTTTATGTCGAGGACGACCTCGTGCTGCGCGCACTCAACAAGGCCAGCGGCGACGATCTGCTTGAACTGCCGACCTTGTTCGCCGCCGCGCAGAAGGCGGGTTTGAAGACCGCGGCGATCGGCAAGTCGGGCGCGGCCTTCCTGCAGAACCATCGCCTGCCCAACCACGGCGACCCGGATCACGTCGGCCTGCTGCTGGATGAGAAGACCGCCCTGCCTTTAGCCTTCGCGCAGGAGCTGCAGCAGGCCGGCTATCCGCTGCCCAAGACCACGCTCAATACGTACGCCGATGGTGAGCTGGCGTTGCATGAAGACAACGGCGATCCCACCGAACGCGGCAAGGCAGCGAAGCTCAAGGACGGCGCCACCAGCGATGCCACGGTGGCCAGCGATACGCCGCCGACCGCTGCGAACGCGTGGATGATGAAGGCCTATCTCGAGGAAGTGCTGCCCAAGCATCGACCCGACCTCAGCGTGGTGTGGCTGCGCAACCCGGATACCACCCAGCACATGTACGGTGTCGGCTCGCCGGAATTCCATCTCGCGCTGCAGGCGCAGGACGCCTTGCTCGGCCAACTGGAAGCGAAGCTGCAGGCGCTGGGCATGGCGCAGGACACCGACATCATCGTGGTGTCCGACCACGGCCACAGCAATATCGCCGGCCCCAGCAGCCTGTTTCCGCTGCGCCAGATCAACGACGGTCGCGTCACCGGTGTCGACAAGGATTGGGGTTACTCGGTCTCCGGCGGCATCCGTATGGCGCACGAGCTGACGACCCGCGCCAACATTCCCGCCTTCGACGGTCTGGGCTGTGTTTATGCGCCCGTGATGACCGGCATCCGCGCCGACGGCTCCCAGCTGATGCCCACGCGTTACGACGATGACGGCCATCTCTGTGGCAAGCCCGGCCCGTACACCACGCCCAGTTATGTCTTACCCGACGAGCTGCCCAAGGGCGCGCTGGTGCTGGCGCCGAATGGCGGCACGGAATACTTCTATCAGCCCGAGCACAACGCGGACGTCGTGAAGCGCACCGTGCGTTTCCTGCAGTCGCGCGACTACGTGGCGGCGGTGTTCGTGGCCAAGCGCTACGGCCAGATCCCCGGCACGCTGCCGGCCGAGAACGTGCATCTGGAGAACGCCGCGCGCGGCCCGGACATCATCGTGAGCTATGCCTGGGATGCCGACGCGATGATCCAAGGCTTCCGCGGCACCGAGTACGCCACCGTATTCCCCGACCTGCCCAGCGAACGCGGCGAGCACGGCAGCTTCAGCCCGATCGATGTGCACAACACCTTGCTTGCAGCCGGCCCGAGTTTCCGCGGCGGCTTCCGCGACGCGCTGCCCAGCGGCAATGTGGATGTGGCACCGACCATCGCAGCGCTACTTGGCTTGAAGCTGCCGCAAGCGCAAGGACGCGTACTGCACGAGGCCCTGGGCGGCGCGCTGGGACAAGCGGCTGACAGCTATCGCCTGACACCGTCCGAACTGCGACCGCAGGAGGCTGCCACTGGCCTTGCCACGCAACGCATTGATGGCAGCACCGTGGCAGCGAGCAGCTTCAACTTTGTGGTGCAGCTCAAGCAGCTGGAGAGTGCGGATGGCAAGCGCTGGACGTATTTCGATCTGGCGAAGCCGGAAAGGAAGTAGCGCGTTCGGGGTGCGCTATCGCAAGGGCTTACCCCTCCCCAGCCCTCCCCTGTCCCACGGGACTAGCTTCGCGTCGCAAGCAAGGGGAGGAGCTAAAGCTCGCGACAACCTGCTCCCTCCCTTGCTTGCGACGCGAAGCTAGTCCCGTGGGACAGGGGGAGGTTGGGAGGGGGTGAACCCTTGCGACACCCTCCCCAACCCAGAGCGCCCACTCACTCCTCGTAAACGTGCAAATGGTTGAACGTCCACGCGTGATAGGACTTCACCAAGTCCTGGTCGATGCAGTCGCTATATAAGCCGTTGCAACGCGTGCGCAGCACGGTGGCGGCGGAGAAGTACGGGTCCATCGGCACGCCAGCCGCCTGCAGCACCATGTTGGGCAGGTGCGCGATGTCGAGCATCGGGTAGCTCGGCATGTGGCGGCCGGCCACGTTGCTCTTGATCATGTAGTAGGTCAGGTAGTGCTTGTACGGCTGCAGCGCGGTTGGCCAGGTGCGCGGCATATCGCGGATCAGGCCGCCGAAGGACGGCTGGTGATCGCCGAAGTGCACGATCACTGTCGGGTCCGGGCGATCCAGGAAATTCTTCTCCAGTCCGCTCATGGCCACGTCGGAGTTATGCAGGTTGGAGAGGTAAGTGTTGAGGTTCAGCGCCTGCTTTCCCGGCAAGCCCTTGAGCAGGCCGCGATTGAACGGCGCCGGCAGCGTGGACAGCGGATCCATGTCGTGCGGGCCGTGCTGCGCCAGCGTCAGGATCATCATGAAGACCGGCTGCCCTGGCTTCCTTACCTTGTCGTAGACGCGCTTGGCGGCGTCGAACATCTGCGTGTCGGTCTCGTCCCACTCGGTCAGCCCCAGTTCCTTGGCGTCATAGAACTGGTCGAAGCCGTAGGCTTTGTAGGCATTGCGACCGTTGAGGAAGGCGCCGTTGGTCGGATAGATCGCGACCGTGAGATAACCCAGCCGCTGCAGTTGCTGCGGCAGCGAATCGCGCACGTGCGGCGACAACACATAGGGTGCATACATGCCACCGGGGCCGAAGATGTCCTGCGGCATGCCCGTGAGCGCGGCGAACTCGCTGACCCAGGTACCACCGCCGAAGGTATGCACACGCAGCGGCCCGTGCGAGAGCGTGTGCTCGTCCGGCTTGAACAACCGCACGCGACATTCGGGGATGTTGCAGGCGGTGTAGTTGGACGGATCGAAGGTGCTTTCCTCCAGCACCTGCACAATGTCCGGATAGGGCGGCTGCACGGCGGCAGGCTCACCATGCGCGGTGGCGCTCCATTCCTGTTCCGCCATCGCGTCGCCGGTCATCGCCGGCAAGGTGACGTCGGAGTCGTGGAAGTTGATGAAGAAGTTGGTGAGCTGGGCGTCGTCAGAAAGCTTCTGCCACACATCCTTGGCGTGCACCTTGGCGAATGGCCCTGCCGGCTGCAGGCACACCCAGAACGCCAGCCCGCACAGCACCGCACCGCCGACGCGCACCGCGAAAGCCTTGCGCGGAGAGAGCCCGGTGAGGAGGCGGCGATCCCCGCGCCACACCAGCCACAAGCCCAGCGGCACCAGCACGATCACGCCCATGCTCAGCGCGAACAAGTGCGGGTAATGCCCCAGCGTTTCCAACAAGCTGGAGCGCATGTAATAAACGAAATCCGACGGCATCAGCGGCGAGTCGAGATAGCGCAGCTTGAGCACGGACAGGAAATTGAGCGCCAGGAACAAGCCGCCGCTGACCACCAAAGCGGTGGCGACGCGCGCGAAGGTGAAGAACAGCACGCCGAAGGTACACAGCATCAGCGCCAGCACGAACCCTTGCTGCTGCAGTACCGGTTCCTGCCCGGCGGTGGCCCGGATGCAGCCTGCGAAGAAGAGCGTTGCGCACAACCACGCCGCGCTGTTCCGCGTAAAGCGAAACGATTTTGCTTGCATGTTGCGCATGGCCCCCTGTCGGCCGATCTGTCATCGAGGCGCCATCTTACGGTCTTGCCATGGTCACAGACAGAACTGGAGGTAACGGCCAGATGGCCGTGGAAAAGGGTTCAGCCGGCGTTGCCAGCAGAGAGTCTGCCAGGACCTGACGACCTGCTCCCTCCCCCTGCAAGCAAGGGGAGGAGCAAAACCGCACCAGCTGAGAGTCGACGCTAATCAGGCCGCAAGCAGGGGGGGAGGAGCCAGAGCGTCGGCGAACCGCCATATCGATCTGCTAGCGTGAGCGGTCCGCTCGTTCGAAGGGAATCCCCATGACGCCTCGCCTGCTCTCTCTCGCTGCCCTCATCTCTGCCCTTCTGGCCGGCTGCGCCAGCCAGGCCTTCAAGCCTGGCCAGCTGCCCGAGGGCGCCCGCGCCGACGTGGCGATTCTGGAAACCACCGACATCCATGCCAATGTGCTGAGCTACGACTATTACAAGCTCAAGCCGGATAACTCGCTGGGTTACGAGCGCACCGCCACCCTGATCCGCCGCGCCCGCCAGGAATTCCCCAACAGCTTCCTGTTCGACAGCGGCGACACCATCCAGGGCAGCGTGCTGGCCGACTATCAGGCCCTGGCGAAGCCGGTGGGCTGCGACGAGGAGCTGGCGATCTACACCGCCATGGACGCCCTCGGCTATGACGGCGGTACTGCCGGCAACCATGAGTTCAACTACGGCTTGCCGTTCCTGTCGCAGGTCACCGGCACGCCGATGAACGTCGACGGCGGCCGCAGCGATCGCTGCGCCGGTCCGCACTTCCCGTTGGTGTTAGCCAATGTGTTCAGCGCGCGCGACGGCGCGCCGATCTTCAAGCCGTGGGCGGTGGTGGAAAAGCCTATCGACGCCTACACCCCGGACGGCAGCAAGCTGAGTGTGCCGCTCAAGATCGGCATCATCGGCTTCACCCCGCCGCCGATCATGGAGTGGGACAGGCGCAACCTGGCAGGCAAGGTCACGGTGACCGGCGTGGTGGAAGCCGCGAAGAAATACCTGCCCGAACTGCAGGCGCAGCACCCGGATCTGATCGTGGCTGTGCTGCACGGCGGCCTCAGCACTGACACCTACACCTCCGAGATGGAGAACGGCGGCTGGTACCTCGCCGCCATCCCTGGTGTCGATGTGCTGCTGCTCGGTCACTCGCATACGGAGTTCCCCGGCCCGCACTACAAGGGCATGAAGGACGTCGATGCCGAACGCGGTTTCGTGCGCGGCACACCCGCGGTGATGGGCGGCTTTTTCGGCAAGGATCTCGGCGTAATCAAGCTGGCACTCGCCCGCAAGAACGGCCAGTGGGTGATCGACAAGCAGCAGACGCATAGCGAAGTGCGCCCGATCTGTGCACAGAAGAACGATTGCGTGCCTGCCGATCCGGCCATCGCGCCGCTGGTGGCGAAGGCGCACCAGGCCGCGCTGATCCACGTGAATACGCCCATCGGCGAAAGCCGCGTGCACATGAGCAGCTACTTCGCCGACGAGGGCAACATGACAGCGCTCGCCGCGGTCAACGCCGCGCAGCGCGACTACGTCATCAGCGAATTGCCCAAGACGCACCCGGAGTTGGCGAACGTGCCAGTGCTATCCGCCGCCGCCGCCTTCCGCACCGGCTTCGGCGGCCCGGACGACTACACCGACGTCGCCGCCGGCCCGCTGAGCCTACGCAGCGCCGCCGACCTGTACTTCTATCCGAACACCCTGGCCGCCGTGAAGATCGATGGCGCCGGCCTCAAGACCTGGCTGGAGAAATCCGCCGAGCGCTTCAACCGCATCGACCCGGCACTGACCACCGAGCAAGCACTGATCAACGATCGCATGCCCGGCTTCAACTTCGACCAGATCCAGGGTGACATCGCCTACACCATCGACGTGTCCAAACCCGTCGGCGAGCGCGTCACCGCGTTGCGCTGGAAAGGCACGCCGGTGGACGCGAAGCAGGCTTTCATCGTGGTCACCAACAATTACCGCGCCAGCGGCGGCGGCAACTTCCCCGGCCTGGACGGCAGCAACATCGTGCTTAGCGCGCCGGACGGCACACGCGAGATTCTGGCCAAGTGGATCGAGCGCCATCGCATCATCGGCGCGAAAGACTTGCCGGCGACGTCATGGCACTTCGCCCCGTTGAAGGTGCATGGCCCGGTGGTGTTCAACGGCGCCGCAGGCAAGCAGGCCGTAGCGCATGGGGCTGGCGTGAAGAACGTGCACCAGGTGAAGGATCACGGCGACGGCACGGCGACTTACGCGATCGATCTATCGCACTGACTAGAAGTGAGTAGAGAGGAGTGAGAAGAGAGAGAAGCAAAGGCAAAGGCAGCAACGCCACACTCTTCTCTCACTCCTAACTCCTAACTCCTCACTGGCTCTTAGGGCTTGAACTTCTGCTCCACACCCAACAGGATCGACTGGTTGTCGTGGCTGCTGTTGTCCAGCAGGTTCTGGTACTCCACCCGCAGCATCAGCCCACGTAACGTCTGCAGCTGCAGACCCAAACCCAACAGGGTGTGGTTGCGCACCTGCTGATTGAGGGTGGCGTGATAGACCGGTCCGGTGAGCAGATCGGCATAGCGCATCGTCGCCTGGCCTGCTCCTTCGAAGTCGCGCTGGTACTCGATACGGAAGCGCGGCATCCACACACCGTAATCGCGCTTGATCACCCAGTCCCCACGCAGGCCCAGGCTACCGGTGCTGCTGTCCACGGTCTGGTGCTGATAGCTCAGTGCGTAGATCCCGCCGCCGTGTTCGGTGTAACCATCGAGCGTGGCGTGGGCCAGGTCCAGTCGCGCATACGGCGAGAGAACCCAGGTATCCCTGCGCCGTTCGTAGCCCACCGACAGCGAGCCGAACACCTGGTTGCCGTCGCGGCTGCCCTGCACCGTGCTGCCGTTGTCGGTGACGTAGCGGCGCGCGTCGAACGAAAGCCATTGATAGCCCGCCAGCGCGTCGATGTACGTAGCCTCGCTCGGACGATAACTGCCGTAGAAAGCGAAGTTGTAGCTGTCCACCGTGCTTCGGCTGCCGTGATGGCCGATGTCGGAGGCATCGTGGCCGTAACCAAGGCCGGCACCCAGCGCGAGTGTGGATGTGATCTGCTTGTCCGCACCGACGCTGATGCCCGAGGTGGTGAAGTCGATGCCGTTGGAACTGCCGCCGATTTCGCGGGAGCCGAAGTTCACCGCGCCGCCGGTCCAGACGGCGATGTCACCGGGTAGACCGCCACCGCCAGCCGTGCCGCCGGAGCGGTCAGCCGCCGGTGCATTCGGCTGCACCAAATAGCGCCGGCTCCACTCATCGTCCGCGCGCATGCCGAGCAACGGATCGCGATGTTGACGGTTACTGCCGGAGCTGAAGCTGAGACCGTTGCTGAAGCCGCTCTGCACTCCGCCGCTGTGCAAGCTTTCCAGACGCCGCTGGAAGTTGCCGATCTGCCCGGTGGCCATGCGCCGCGTAGCATCGGCCTGAGCCGCGAGAATGCCCAGGACTTCCGTATCGTGCGACGGATCGCTGCGCGCAGCGACGTCGACCGTGATCGTGCCGGGCAGTGACGTGGCGTAGGCATTGTTGAGCGTGAAACTGATCTGCGCCGCACCGCTGAAGGTGGGCGCTGCCGCAAAGCTCAGCATGTAGCCGGAACCGGTGTCATGCAGCGTCGCCGTGCCAGCCTGCGCAGGCGTAATCGACAACACGTTTCCGTCGGTGAACGGGCCGCCCTGCGCACCGCGGGTGAGGTCAACCTGCACCGAAGTACCAGCAACGGCATTGACGGTGAGCGAAGGCGCGACCGGCATCGGGTTCACCGTGACGGTGACGGTGGCCGGCGCCGACACACCGAACGCGTTCGCGATGGTGTAGGTGAAGCTCACCTTGCCGGAGGCGTTCGCAGGCGGCGTGTAGACGATGTCCGTGCCGCTGACGGTAGCCGTGCCCGTAGCCGGCTGCGCGGCCATCGCTACCACGGTGAACGGCGCACCGGTGGCACCGGCCGTGGCGTGGATCGTTACGGGTTTGCCCGCAAGTATCGTCACCGTCTGCGCACTCGCCACCGGTACGGCCAGCGGCGTCACCGTGATGCTCACCGTCGCCGGTGCCGACGTGCCACCGGGACCAGTCGCCGTATAGGTGAGCGTGTCGCTGCCGTAGTAGTTGGCGGTCGGCGTATAGATCACATTGAGGCCGCTGACGCTGGCTGTGCCATGCGTGGGTGCCTGGGCGATGGCGATGCTGGTGATCGGGCCGGTGTCGTTGGTCGTCACCGCCAAGGTCGCGGCGCTATTGGCCAGCGTACTCGCGTTGTCGTTGACCGCCACAGGCACGGGTTGGCCTACATTGACGGTAAAAGCGCGTGCGCCGGTGAAGTTCAGGCCATCCGTTGCCGTGACACTGAAGCTGTAGCTACCGGCCGCTGTCGGCGTACCCGCCAACAGACCACCTGCGCTGAGAGTGAGTCCCGACGGCAAGCTGCCCGCGCTCACCGTATAGGTGTAACTGCCATTGCCACCGCTGGCACTGAACTGCTGGCTGAAGGCAACGGCCACCTGGGTCGCGCTCAACGCACCCGGACTCACCGTGATACCCGGCGCATTGATGCTCAGCGTGTAGCTTCGCGTCGCACTGAACGGCGCACCCGCGCCGCCACTGCTGTCGGTTGCACGGATGGTGACGTTGAAGGTTCCCGATACCGTGGGCGTGCCCGATAGCGCACCGCTGCCGGCGTTCAACGTCAAGCCGGCCGGCAATGCGCCCGCGCTGACCGCGTAGGTGTACGGCGCAGTGCCGCCACTCGCGGTCACGGTTTGCGCATACGCACTTTCCGCCGTACCAGCCGGCAAGCTCGCTGTATTCACCACCACCGATGGTGCATTGACCGTCACGCTGTACGCCTTCGTGCCGGTGAAGCTCAAACCATCCGTTGCCGTAACACTGAAGCTGTAACTACCGGCTGCGGTCGGCGTACCCGCCAACAGACCGGCTGCGCTGAGAGTGAGCCCCGGCGGCAAGCTACCCGCGCTCACCGCATAGGTGTAACTGCCATTGCCGCCGCTGGCACTGAACGGCTGGCTGAAGGCAGCGGCCACCTGGACCGTGCTCAACGTGCCCGGACTCACCGTGATACCCGGGGCATTCACGCTCAGCGAGTAGCTGCGTGTGGCGCTAAAGGGCGCACCCGCGCCGCTGCTGCTGTCGGTTGCGCGAATGGTGACGTTGAAGGTTCCCGATACCGTGGGCGTGCCCGACAGTGCACCGCTGCTGGTGTTGAATGACAAGCCTGCTGGCAATGCGCCTGCACTGATCGCGTAGGTATACGGCGCAGTTCCGCCGCTGGCAGTCACCGTTTGCGTATACGCACTCTCCGCCGTTCCCGCCGGCAACGTCGATGGATTCACGACGATCGATGGCGCAATGACGGTCCCGCTGTACGCCTGCGTGCCGGTGAAGCTCAAACCATCCGTTGCCGTGACACTAAAGCTGTAACTACCAGCCGTGGTCGGCGTACCAGTCAGCAGACCGGCTGAACTCAGACTGGTCCCCGGCGGCAAGCTGCCCGCGCTCACCGCATAGGTGTAACTGCCATTGCCGCCGCTGGCACTCAACGGCTGGCTGAAGGCAGCGGCCACCTGGACCGTGCCCAACGTGCCCGGGCTCACCGTGATGCTGGGCGCGTTGACGGTCAGCGCGTAGCTTTGAGTGGCGTGGAAGGGCGCGCCAGTGCCGCTGCTGCTGTCGGTTGCGCGGATGGTGACGTTGAAAGGTCCCGATACGGTGGGTGTGCCCGACAGAGCGCCGTTGCTGGTGTTCAACGTCACACCTGCGGGCAACGCGCCAGCGCTGATCGCATAGGTGTAAGGCGCCGTCCCGCCGCTGGCGGTGACGGTTTGACTGTAAGCACTTTCGGCGGTCGCGGCCGGCAAGGTGGCAGGACTCAACACTACCGTCGCTGCGTTGACGGTCGCGCTGTATGTCTGCGAGCCGCTTGCGCCGTGCGCATCGGTAGCTTGCACCGTGATGCTGAAGGGGCCAGCCGCGGTGGGCGTGCCGCTGATCACACCGGCGCTGCTCAGGCTCAACCCTGCCGGCACCGCACCTGCAGAAACCGTATACGTGTACGGCGAAGCGCCACCACTCGCGGTGAGGGTTTGGCTATAGGCCGTACCCACGGTTGCGGCCGGCACGCTACCGGGCGCGATGGCGATCGTGGGCGCCGCAATGCTCAGCGTGTAGCTCCCAGGCACACTGAATGGCGCACTGGAACCTGTGCTGCTGTCCGTCGCCGTGATCGTGATCGGGAAATTGCCAGACTGGATCGGCGTGCCGGAAAGCGTGGCCGTCAACGCGTTCCACGTCACGCCGGTCGGCAAGGTGCCGCTCTCGGCGTACGTGTAGGGGCCTGTGCCGCCGCTCGCGGTGAACGTCTGCGTATACGCCTGTATGTAGGTGCCGCTGAGCGTCGATCCTCCCGGCGCAAGCGTCAGGGTGGGGTTGGCCACATTGAAGTTGTTGTAGCTGCGACTCCCCGTATACGGTCCCGTGCCGGTGCTGCTGTCCTGCGCCTGCACTGTAAAACTGTAGAGGCCCGCACCCGTCGGCGTACCTGAAAGCGTGCCGTCGGTCGCTAGGTTGAGGCCAGGTGGTAGCGCACCGGAGGCGATGGTGAACTTGTAAGTCGACGTACCGCCGCTGGCGTTGAGGCTTTGCGAATACGCCACGCCGTCGGTGCCGACAGGCAGCGTCGCCGGACCGACCGTGATGGTCGGTGCGGTCGTCGTCAACGTGTAGCTTTGGCTACCAGTATTGGTATTTACATCGGTGGCGGTCACGGTGAAGGAGAAATTGCCACCCGCTGTCGGCGTGCCGGACACCACACCGCCACTGCTCAACGCCAGACCGGCAGGCAGCGCCCCCGACGTCACGGCATAAGTGTAGGGACCGCTACCGCCGCTGGCCGTGATGCTCTGGCTGTAAGCCGCAGCCACCTGCCCGGCCGGCAGGCTGCCACTCGGGCTGAGCGTGATGGTCGGCGCGCTCACCGTCACCGAGTACGACCGCACGCCCGCATACGGCCCGCTGCCGGTACTCGAATCGGTCGCCGTGATGTCGAAGGTGTAGGTGCCGCTGGTTGTCGGGTGCCCGCTCAGCGCACCACCGCTGCTCAGCGACACGCCGGGTGGCAGCGCACCGCTGGTCACGCTGAAGGTGTAGGGCGTCGTGCCGCCGGAGCTGCTCACTACCTGGTTATAGGCGACGTGCAATGTGGCCGCAGGCAGCGTCGCCGGAGCGACCGTGATGGTCGGTGCGGCTGTGGTCAACGTGTAGCTCTGGCTGCCGGTATTGGTGTTTGCATCGGTAGCGGTCACGGTGAAAGAGAACGGGCCGCCCGCCGTCGGCGTGCCGGACACGATACCGCCACTGCTCAACGCCAGACCGGCAGGCAACGCTCCTGACGTCACGGCATAGGTGTAGGGACCGCTACCGCCACTGGCCGTGATGCTCTGACCGTAGGCCGCAGCCACCTGCCCTGCCGGCAGGCTGCCGCTCGGGCTGAGCGTGATAGTCGGCGCGCTCACCGTCACCGAATACGACTGCACGCCCGCATACGGACCGCTGCCGGTACTCGAATCCGTCGCTGTGATGTCGAAGTTGTAGGTGCCGTTGGTCGTCGGATGGCCGCTTAAAACACCTCCACTGCTCAGCGACACGCCGGGCGGCAGCGCGCCGCTGGTCACGCTGAAGATGTAAGGCGTCGTGCCGCCGGAGCCGCTCACCGTCTGGCTATAGGCGGCATGCAACGTGGCCGCGGGCAGCGTGCCCGGCGCTACCGCTACGGTCGGCGCACTGATGATCAGCGAATACGATTGTGTGCCTGTGCCGCTCTGTGAGTCCGTCACGGTGACCGTGACAGGAAACGTGCCGCCCGCCGTCGGCGTGCCGGATACCACGCCGGCGCTGCTCAAACTCAACCCGGCAGGCAAGCTGCCCGCCGTCACGGCAAAGGTATAGGGACCAACGCCTCCACTGACAGCAATGGTCTGGCTGTAGGCCGTGCCGACCGTGCCTGCTGGCAGCGAGCTCGTCGTGATGACCGGCGGAGAAGCATGAACGGTCAGCGAGTAGCTGCGAGTGCCCGTGTAGGGACCGGCGCTGGCACTGCTGTCCGTTGCGGTGACCTGGAAGGTAAACGTGCCATACACCGTAGATGTGCCGCTGAGCACACCGGCGCTGGACAACGACAAGCCCGCCGGCAAGGCACCGGAGGTCACGGCATACGTATACGTTGATGTGCCGCCGCTGGCGGTCACCGCCTGCGAATAAGCGCTGTTTTGCGTCGCCGCCGGCAACGTCGCCGGTGCCAGAACGATAGTCGGCGCCGTCATCGTCAAGGCATACGCCTGCGAACCCGTGCTGGCGCCTGCATCATGCGCGCTGATCGTGAAGTTGAACGGACCGCCGCCGGTGGGTGTACCGGTCAGCGCTCCGGTGGATGTGTTGAAGGTAAGGCCGGGTGGCAGGCTGCCTGCAGAGACGCTGTACGTATACGGCGCGGTGCCACCACTGGCGGTAACTGTCGTGCTGTACGCCACGCCAACCTGGCCATTGCTCAAGCTGGTCGGCGATAACGTCAGGGGCGGTGGCGCCAGCACGGTGAGGGAGTAAGCGCGATCGTTGAAATAGGGGCCAGTCCCCCCGTGGGCAGGATCCAAACTGCTATCGGTGGCTTTAATGGTGAAGTTGTACGTACCCTGCGTGGTGGGCGTACCCGAGAACACACCGCTGGCATTCATGCTCAGCCCTGGCGGAAGCGATCCCAGTCCCGGTTCCAAGCTATAGCTATACGGAGCCGTACCTCCGCTGGCACTCAATGTCTGGTTGTACGGTGCGCCTTGCACTGGATTGGGCAAAGCGCTCGGCGTGATGGTGGGAACAGGTACGGTGATTGAGTAGCTCTTGTCCGCCGCTGCGCTCGCCGCATCGACGACATGCACGGAAATCGTGGAGGTGCCCGCCGTCTTTGGAGTGCCGGAGATCACGTTGCCGGTCATGGTCAGGCCGGACGGCAAGCTCGCGTTGCCGCTGGTCAGCGTAAACGTGTACGGCGATGTACCGCCGGAAGCGCTGAGCGACGCGGTGTAGAACGTTCCCACGTTGGGCGTCGGCAAGGTCGCTGGGCTGACGGTGATCGGCGAGACGGGCCCGATGGCAACGGTGACGGTAATCGGAACACCGTTGCTGTCGAGGAAAGCAAAGCTGTCGCTGGTTACGCCGTCGCCATTGTTTACATAGGTGACGATGTCGGTACTGCTATCCGTAGAAGCACTGCCGTGCAACGGTGTCGTCGAGACAAGACCGATACCGCCAAGACCCGTACCCGGAGACGAATCGCAACTGACCGCGTTAATCGTGATCGTTCCACCCGATGCCATGGGCGACGTCGACGGTGTGGTATGCGAGTCGGGGACGCTGAAATTTGGACAGAGCGCCGCCGCGTATGCGGACGATGTCCATAGCATCATGAGACAAAGCAAGGCGAAGGCACCGAGTCGGTGCATCCAGCCCGAATGACGCCCAAGCCGCACCGAAGCGCGATCCTTCCCCTGTCGAAACTGCATGTCCGTCCCCTTGGCCCCGCATCGACTTCAAAGTCAATCGCTCACGAACAAACGCCGCCACCTGGCGACGGTTTGGAACATGGAACCCCTGCTACGTAACCCTTAGCTTGGCCGTCCGAACGGCCATGAACGAAAAACGGATAGTTTTCGTAAGCGGCCGAAGAGATCTTCCCCCCTCGGCATCGACGGAATCGTCGTTACAACGTGCTTTACATCGCGATCAGCGATCAAACATAGTAGCTCGTCACAAATTGCACTTGTCAAGCCAGGGTGACTTGGGCGAGAGTGCGCCTCGCATGTCGGCCAGGGGGGCGCGACATCTTCCAGGGGGAAACATGGCATCGATATTTCTCGGGCAGATCATGCTCACGCCATTCGGTTTCGCGCCAAAAGGCATGGCCCGATGTGACGGCGCGACTCTTGCTATCAGCCAGAACCAGGCGTTGTTCTCGTTGCTTGGGACGACCTACGGTGGCAACGGCACAACCAACTTCGTGCTGCCCGACCTGCGAGGACGCACTCCGCTCGGATTCGGCGACGCCAATGTCCTTGGCGAAGTGGCCGGCGTAGAGTCCGTCACGCTGATTTCGAGCGAGATACCGCTGCACACGCATCAGGCCAATGCGAGTACCGACGCAGGCAGTGCGCGTAATCCAACCAGCGGTTTGTATGGCAAATCGGGCACCGAATCCATCTACGGCTCCTCCGGCGGCGCCCAGGTCGTGCTCAACCCGGCCACGCTGGATGGGGGCGGCCAGAATCAGCCGCACACAAACATGCAGCCCTATCTGGTACTCAATTTCTGCATCGCGCTGAACGGCATCTATCCGTCGCGCAACTGACGCCACCGGAGCATTCCCATGAGCCAACCGTATCTCGGAGAAATCCGGCTTTTGTCGTACACATTTGCGCCAGTCGGCTGGGCCGACTGCGACGGCTCGTATCTCAGCATTGCGGATAACGACGCGCTTTTTCAGCTGCTCGGCACCACGTTTGGCGGGGATGGCGTGACCACGTTCTGCCTGCCTGATTTACGTGGCCGCCTGCCACTGCATCAGGGCCAGGGCCAAGGTCTTACCAACCGCTTACTGGGTGAAAGGAGTGGCGTCGAAGCGGTGTCATTGACCGCCGGCCAGTTGCCAGCGCATTTGCATTCGTTCTCCGCTACCAGCGACACAGCTAGCAGCGTCACGCCAGGCAGCAGCGTGCAGCTGGGCGGCTTGTCCGGCGACTACATGTACACCAGCGACATCAGCGGCCGCGCCAGCGAATCTCCCGCGTCGACCATGATCTCGCCGACTGGCGGCAGCCAACCGCACGACAACACGATGCCGACTCTGACGGTGCGCTTTTGCATAGCAACTCAGGGCATCTTTCCGTCACAGGCTTGACGATGCGCCGCAACGCTTCGCGGAGCGTTCCGTAGCAACAGGGGATCACATCATGACTACACCGTTCCTAGGCGAAATCCAGCTGTTCGGTTTCAACTTTGCCCCCTTTAGATGGGCGCAGTGCAGTGGACAGCTGATGCCCATCTCACAGAACACGGCCTTGTTTTCGCTGCTCGGCACAAATTTTGGCGGCAACGGCCAGTCCAACTTCGCCCTGCCGAATTTCCAGGGCAACGTGCCCTGTTCACAGGGACAGGCTCCCGGATTGAGCCCTCGCGATGTGGGCGAGATATTTGGCACGACCACGGTCTCGTTGAATAGCCAAGAGATGGCCGCGCACAACCACAATATGCACATCTTCGGTCAACCTGATGCGACCAAACGCCATGGTATTCCGCTCAGTGGCGATGCCGTACTGATACCCGGCCACGACGGCCCGTTCACCACGAGCGCCACGTCGAACACCACTTTTCCGGCCGCGATGACGGGGCCCGGCGGCGGCAGCGGCCTACCGCATGAAAATCAGCAGCCGTATCTTGCCGTCAACTTCTGCATTGCGCTTGCCGGAATATTCCCAGCACGGTCTTGAAGGCTGCCATGTTGGCGACGTTGACGCTTCCGCCGAGCCAGACATCGGCAATCCGCCTGCCCCCGCATCTGCAGGCAGGCGGTTTTTCGGCAAGGGCGGCATGCGATGCGGATATTCCCTTCATGCGCGAGCTGTATGGCGAGCTGCGTGCGGGAGAACTGGAAGCGCTTCTCTGGCCGAAGTCGGCCAAGTGGGCGTTTCTGGATTATCAGTTCGCCCTGCAGCACCGGCATTACGTCAGTTACTACGCACCCGGCGACTTCCTGCTGATCGAACACAGGGAGACGCCCATCGGCCGTCTCTATGTGCACCACGGGAAACCGGACTTCGTGCTGGTCGACATCGCCTTGATGCCCCCATGGCGTGGCAAGGGCATTGGCACGGCATTGATCCGTGCCGCGCAAGACACCGCACAACAAGCATCGGCGCGCGGCCTCATCCTGCAAGTCGAGCAACGCAATATCGCAGCGCGCCGACTCTATGAGCGAATGGGCTTCACCCTCACCGGCGAAAGCGACGGCCAACGCTTCGAAATGGTTTGGCCGTGCTGTGCGGAGAGCATCGAAGGGCTCGGTTGAGAAGTACTCAATTGAGAAATACTCAGTTGAACAGGGCCTGGTAGATGAAACCCTGCTTGTCGCGTGCGATGGGCACTAGAAAAATCCCGAACTCACCCAGCGCATCATGCGTCATCGGATAGATCTTCTGCGGAAACACGATCGCCGATTCATTGCGAAACAGCAGCGAAAACGGAGCGCGCATCATGCCTGGAATCATGCGTTCGTCCTTCGACATCGGCCTGGCCTCGACCAGCACGAACGGTGTTCGACCGTCGCCTTCGATGGACACCATGAAGGTCTCGTTGAGATGTGCGGCAAACTGCTCCAGGGTGAATAACTTCATTACGTTGCCGCCTTTGCTGTATCTGCCTTGCAGGTATGGGATCGCACTCGCGTGGAATGCGGGCTTGTCGTTGCGTGTGAAAACATGTCGTCGCCCCTTTTCCGTCACACTTCATGCGCGGACCCCGCGAGACTTTACCGCGGCCGCGCAAGGACGGGCGCCTTAGAGTGACAAGTCAGTCATTCTGCCCACAAATTCCGGCGATGCACATCGCTGGTCGATCGGCACGAAGCCGGTCCGGGGCTCTCTTTAGTTAGCCGGACACACGTTACACGTTGGCGCTATGCCAGCGTGAGGGGATCAACGCATTACATAGGGGTAGATCATGCGTTTCGTACGAGGCAAAACCATGGGCGCCGTCGCGGTGCTCATGTTGTTCACAGGAGCGGTCAGCGCGGGTACGTTTCCGGATTTCGGCTATGCACCGCCGTCGACCTACAAGGGCGCGCCATTCCGCCTTAGCCAGGATTATCCGAAGCAGCTGCCCCAGGCCCCGCTGCCGGCTTTCTTCAAGCTGCTGCCAAGCCCGCTCAGCAACGACTTCGAGAAATGGCGCCCTTACGCCGAGGCCGCAAAGAAATACTGCCTTGAAGGCAATGTGGACAACGACTGGGTCGTGCAAAAGAACCCTGTTCGCCATTGGTATCACGCACCGTGGCAACACTACGGACCGCTGGGTCGCGAAGGCATTCACGGCCTGACCAAAGAAGCGCAGATCCAGATCAAGCAGCTGGCGCCGACGCAGACCAGCACGGGTCAAACCTATGCGGTTGGCGTCTACAACGATATCGGCGGCTTTACCTTTGGCGAGGTCTGGAAGAATCCGCAGGACCCGAACCCGTCCTTCACCTCCAAGCCCAACAGCTTTCATGACGGCACGGTGGTCTGCAAACCATTGTTTGCGGACGTGGACCTCCAGCAGGTGCCGTTCCTGGTGAACCCGGTGCTGTGGCAGGCGTACATCACCGACACCTTCAGTTCGGCCAATCGCAGCATCAAGAATGTGGCGCTGATCCAGATGGATTTCGCCGTGCGCGACTCGCGCGTTCCCGGCACCGGCTGGATCTTCGGTACGTTCCAGTACAACGGCGCGATGACCGGCAAACCGAGCTGGGACAACCTGGTGCCGGTGGGTGTGCAGTTTGGCAATGATCCGGAAGACAACGGCGACAGCTACACCAACAAGCAGCCGACCGTTACCAAGATCAACCCCAATCTCAAGCAGACGGCCATCAACGCCAACACCAAGGAATTGCCGCCCACGCATCTTGGATGGAACGGGCGCCTGGACGGCCCCGTGGACAACCCCATCAGCGCCTGCCTGAGCTGTCACATGACGGCGGAGAGCCCGCAGCTCGCGCCGATGAACCCCACCTTCCAGGCTCCCGACAAAGTGCCGCCGATGGGCTCGAAGGAGTGGATGCGCTGGTTCCAGAACGAGGAAGCTGGCGTGCCGTTCAGCCCGCTTGCGCAAAGCACGGACTTCAGTCTGCAGCTCGCTGGCGGCATCGCCAACTTCTACGAGTGGAAGTGCGAACAGGGCGGCGTGTTCCTCGATAGCGCCAATGCCTGCCAGCAGGCAAAGGGGCTGAGACTGAAGCTCATGAAGTCCAACACACCACCGGAGAAGGTCTACAAGATTCTGCGCGACCCGGTGCTGGAAGAACTGCATTGATCGAACGCACGGGCGGGGAACCACCCCGCCCGTGCAAGATCGATCTCTCACGGTGCCGGTGGACTTGCCTCCCGCCAGCGCAGGCGCGAGCGCGGCGTGGGGTTCATCACCACACGCTCGGTCTCGCCACGCAGCAAATCCGTGCCGGCGAGCGACTGTTCGACAGCTTTCATGACGGGTGCGATTTTCGCATCCAGCGTCGCGTTGTCCCTCACCACACCCACCCAGACCAGCCATGGCCCATCCGTGCGAATGGGCAGCTGCGGGAAATTGTTGGGCACATCCAGCGTCACCAACACGCCGGCCTCATGCACGCCGTCGATGTGATAGCGGGAGAACGCGGTTTCCGCCTGTTTCGCAAACGCTTCTTCGCTGCCTTTCTTCACCGCGAAGATCTGCATCACCACCACGCCCTGTGCACCTTTGTCTTCATCGACCGGATCGATGGCAGGCAGCACGGTGATGCCCTGCTCGGCATGCAACGGGCGCATCAGCATCACATTGTCGCTGTCGGGCAGGATCGCGTTGACCTTGCTGCGGTGCTCTTTCCACAGCGGCCCGTAATAGAACGCGGCGTTGACGATGGGGCGCGCGCTCAGATCCTTGTATCCGCGCAGCCACGTGAAGTGGTTCGGGTTGTCGCGCTCGAGGAACTGCCCGAACACCATCGCGCCGAGTTGCTCGAAGGCCTCCGGGAAATAGGTATCGAAGTACTTGGCGAAGCGTGCGCGTGCGCCGTCCGAGGTGGTGTAGCGGCGTAGCTCGATGACCTGGAATTCCTGCAAGTGCTTCACGCTCTCGGCCATGGGAGCGGGCGCGCTGGGTTGTGCTTCATGCGCCATAGCGGTTGTGCAAGTAATGGCCGATGCGAGAGCACCCACCAGCAAACGTTCGAAGTGATTCATGAATAGCCTTTGATTTGAAGATGAAGACAGCGGTGCATCAGCGCGTAAAGTCCATGAACCAGTTGGTTTCCCAGGACTTGCCGCCATCCGGCGAGAAGGCCTGCTCCCAGGTCACGTGATTCGCGCCAAGCCGCTTCCAGCGGGTGCGCACGGTGATCGGCTTGCCCTCATAGGTATCGGAGCCTTCGAACAGACCGATGTCACCGGTGAACCCGCCCGTGACGGGCGGTTGCAGGACGCCGGGAGCGCCGTGGTTGTCCGCCCAGTACTCGTTCCACTGGTGCGTCTGCGCGTTGTAGAGCTGGAACGAAATGCCGACGAAGTCCTTCCAGTGATCGGTGCGGTAGTGCTCCTCGTTGCCGATGTTGCCCGGCAGGGCAGCGAACTCGTCGGTGGCGTCGAACTCCACCCACTCCTTCGAGCCAACCAGGCGCTTGGCCAGCTGGCGGTTGTGCACGTGCCATGGGCCACCATGGAGAAAGTCCAAATCCTTGGAACCGTCGTGCGCGACGCTGCCGGCCATCTCTTTCACCAGGGGCGAGGAGGCACGCAAAGGCGTGGGCAACGCCAACGGAACCACGAAAACGGCAGCGGCGAGAAAGAGCGGTCTGATCGTCATGGCAGTACCTTGATGGAGGTGTTGTGGATGCGGCGGAGAGCCCCCTCCACGCCGTGCCAGCCAAGGTAAATGCCATATAGGGCGCCATTCGCCCTGATTAATTTCACCCCTTGAATGACTCCCGGCGGGCAGGCGCCATGCCCGACAAAGTTTCAAATAAACCTGTTGACTGCAGCGCAGCATGGCTCGTATGGTCGGCCACATGTCGCCGCTATCCCAGCCAGCACGCATGCACCACGCCCCGGTTTGCACCGGGCGCATGCCGCTGAGCGCCGGCGTCATGTCCGCAACCATGTCCGCCACGACGATTACCACCGGTACCGGTACCACCGGCTACGGGTGGGTGTCCGCGCGCGAGTAACATCACACGCAACGGCCCCGCCCTCGATGAGGCGGGCCGGCACACACCGAACCGCCAGCGAGACGGGGCTCCACCCAGGAGACCACCGTGAACGCTCTTGCCCCGCAACTCGAACAGGCTCAGCAGGAGCCGCCCAAACATCCGCTGCTTGAACGGGCGCTGCCGACGACCACTCCACGACGCCGTACGCTGGCCGTGGGTCTGATCGGCCCCGGTCGTGTCGGCAGCGCCCTGCTCACTCAACTGCGTGCGGCGCAAGGACGCCTGGCGGCGGGGGGACTCGAACTGAAGCTGTGCGGCGTGGCCGCCAGCAAGCGCATGTGGCTGGACTGCGACGATCCGGAACTCAACTACCGTTGTGATCGCGCCCAGACCTGGCGCCCTACCGACCTGCAGCAATTCGCCGCGCATGTTCGCGGCGATGACCACCGCCATGCTTTGCTGATCGATTGCAGTGCCAATGACTTCGTCGCCTCGCACTACGCCGACTGGCTCGCCGAAGGTGTGCACGTGGTGACACCCAACAAACTCGCTGGCAGCGGCCCATTGCAGCGCTGGGAAGCCATTCGCGCAGCCTGTCGCGCCGGCATGCGCTTCCGCTACGAAGCCACGGTATGCGCGGGCTTGCCGGTGGTGCAGACATTGCGCGACCTGCTCGATACCGGCGACGAACTGCTCGCCGTCGATGGCATGTTCTCCGGCACGCTGGCCTGGCTGTGCAATCGCCATGACGGCAGCCAGCCGTTCTCTACCCTGGTGCGCGAGGCGCACGCGCTGAGCTATACCGAACCGGACCCGCGCGACGACCTCTCCGGCATGGATGTGGCGCGCAAGCTGGTGATCCTCGCGCGCGAAGCGGGCTGGGCCTTGTCGCTGGACGATGTCGAGGTGCAGAGCCTGGTCCCGGCCGAACTCGCCGCGCTGTCCATCGACGATTTCATGACCCAACTCGCTCAGCTCGACACACCGATGGCTGCGCAACTGGCCACGGCCCGCGCACAAAACGGTGTGCTGCGCCATGTCGCCAGCCTCGACCGCCAGGGCCGCGCTAGCGTGAAATTGGCCGTACTGCCCGCATCTCATCCGTTCGCCCATACGCGGTTGACCGACAACGTGGTCCAATTCACCACGCGCCGTTACCACGATAATCCGCTGCTGGTGCAGGGGCCGGGCGCCGGGCCGGAGGTAACGGCAGCCGGTGTATTCGGCGATCTACTGCGCATTGCCGAATCGCTGGAGGCGCGCGCATGAATGCTCAATGGGTGGAACCGATGTCTGTCGTACCGCAACGCGCTCTCTCAGCTCACGCTCTATCACCTGCCAGTGTCGGCAACGTCGGTATCGGCTTCGACATTCTTGGCCATAGCGTCGCCGGTGCCGGCGATCGCGCCGAAGTGCGCCGCATCGAAGAGCCTGTCGTGCGCATCGCGGCCATCGACGGTTGCGTGGATGCGCTGCCGATGGACGCCGGCCAGAACACCGCTGGCGTCGCGCTGATGGCGCTGCGCAAGGCGCTCGGCCTGCGGCATGGTTTCGAGCTAGTGCTGCACAAAGGCATCGCGTTGGGTTCAGGCATGGGCGGCTCGGCCGCGTCCTGCGTGGCCGCGCTGGTGGCGGCCAATGCGCTGTTGGAACGGCCCCTGCCCGCCGAATCGCTGTACGGCTTTGCGCTGGAAGGCGAAGCCGTCGCCAGCGGCGGACGCCATGGCGACAATGTCGGCCCCATGCTGCTCGGCGGCCTGGTGCTCGCCACGCGCGATCGCCTGGTGCGTGTACCGGTGCCGGGACATTGGCATTGCGCGCTGGTCCATCCGCACATGGTGCTCGAGACACGCAAGGCACGCGCGGCCCTGGCTGGCGACTACCCACTCGGCGAGTTCGTTGCGCAAAGCGCCAACCTGGCGCTGGTACTGGCGGGCTGCTATCGCGGTGAAGCCGCGCTGGTGCGCGACGGTCTGAAGGATGTGCTGGTGGAACCGCGCCGCGCGCCGCTGATCCCGAACTTCGGCCGCGTGAAACAAGCCGCGATGGATCACCATGCCTTGGGAGCCAGCATTTCCGGCGCCGGTCCTAGCGTGTTCGGCTGGTTCGAGCAGCGCGACGAAGCACTGAAGGCTTCGGCCGCCATGTCCGCCGCCTTCGCCGAAGCCGGCCTGGCCAGCGATGTGCTGGTGTCGCCGATCAATGGCCCGGCCGCCGCGCTGGTCGACGCCGAGAGGAAGGCATGAGCGAACCGCTGCTTTATCACAGCACCCGTGGCGTAACGTCCGGCGCACGCATCGACGAAGTAATCGCCGCCGGACTCGCGCCGGACGGTGGTCTCTACGTGCCGGAAGCCTTGCCTCGACTCGATCTGGCCGCGTTCGATCCGCACGGCAGCCTGGCCGATACCGCCTCGTGCCTGCTGATGCCGTTCTTCGCCGGCCATGCCTTGGCCGACGAATTGCCGGCGATATGCGCGGAGGCGTTCACCTTCAACGCGCCGCTGCGCCCGCTGCCGCACCATCCGGGCGCGTCGATGCTTGAGCTGTTCCATGGCCCCAGCGCGGCGTTCAAGGATTTCGGCGCGCGCTTTCTGGCGAGCTGTTTCCGCCGCCTGCATCGCAAGGATCCTCGACCACTGACCATCCTCGTCGCCACCTCCGGCGACACCGGCGCCGCCGTGGCCGCGGCCTTCCATCGCCAACCCGGCGTGCAAGTCGTCATCCTCTATCCCGACGGCCTGGTCTCACCGCGCCAGGCGCATCAGCTCGGTTGCTTCGGCGAGAACGTGCAGGCGCTGCGCGTGTCGGGCCGCTTCGACGATTGCCAGCGCATGGTGAAAGCCGCGCTCAATGACGCCGCACTGCAGGCGCAGCGACCACTCTCTTCCGCCAACAGCATCAGCCTCGGCCGCCTGCTGCCGCAGATGGCCTATTACGCCCACGCCGCGCTGCGCTGGCACCATGAGCATCACCGTCCGCTGAACTTCATCGTGCCCACCGGCAATCTCGGCAACGCACTTGCCTGCTTGTGGGTGCGCGAGATGGGCCTGCCAGTCGGCCAGGTGGAGCTGACCTGCAATGCCAACGAGACCTTGAGCGACTACTTCGCCGGTGCGCCATACACGCCACGTGCCGCTGTCGCCACACTCGCCAACGCGATGGATGTGGGGGCACCGAGCAACTTCGAACGCCTGCGCTGGACCTTTCCTCACGACGCCGATTTACGCCGCCAGGTACACGCGCATAGCGTGGACGACGCCACCATTCGCGACACCGTGTTGTTCCACGCCGCCGATCATCACGAGGTGTTCTGCCCGCACACCGCTACCGCCATGCATCGACTCGATCAGTTGAAAGGTGCGCAAGATGCTTGGACCGTGGTCGCCACAGCTCATCCAGCCAAGTTCGAAAGCGTGATCGAGCCACTGCTCGGCCGGCCCGTGCCGGTGCCGTCCGCGTTGGCAGCGATGCTTAATCGATCCGCGCAGGCGGAGCCGCTGGAGGCGAGTGACGAAGCGTTGAAGCGGTGGCTGCTCGATTCGGGTGAAAGCATTGAAGCAAGGCGTGCGAGCTGAAATTCCCCTTTCCCAGGGGCTAAACGCGGCTCCCTCCCTTGTTTGCGACGCAAAGCTAGTCCCGTGGGACAGGGGAGGATTGGGGAGGGGTGAGCACTTGAGAAAGCGCTTCGGGAAAGGTTTTCGCAAGGGCTCACCCCCTCCCAACCTCCCCCTGCGAGCAAGGGGAGGAGCAAGATGCGTTATCTCAATGCCTCCAATATCTGCGCCGTGCTACGCACCAGTCCCAGTCTCGGCATGATGTTGTCGATCGAGAAGCGATGAAACTCGGCGTTCGCCGCACTCATGGCGTCTTCGACCAACACCTGCGAATACCCCATCTCCCAACCCGCACGCGCCGTGGATTCCACGCCGTTGTTGGTGGTGATGCCGGCCAGCACGATGCGTTGGATGCCGCGGCGTCGCAGCTGCAGGTCAAGATCGGTGCCGTAGAAGGCACCCCATTGCCGCTTCACGATACGAATGTCGCTGTCGGCTACGGCCAGCTGCTCCGGAAAGTCCCACCAATGTGCCGGCAGACCGCCCGGCGGAATCGGCGGCTGGCGGTCGACCATTTGCCGCGGCGCATCAGCAAAATCAGGGGCATAGCCCACGCGCACCAGGATCACCGGGGCTTTCAGCGCGCGGAATCGGGCGGCCAGGGCGCCGGCACGCTCGTACACCTGGTCCGCCGAATGCGGACCACCGGCAAAACCGGCGATGCCCATTTGAAGGTCGATCAAAACCAGGGCGGTGCTGCGAGAGTCGAGCTTGTCCATCGGGACTCCAGAGGTGGTGGAAAGCCTTTGATTATCCGCCTTCACTACCCCCAACGTCGAAGCGGCCCCGCTCAGTGGACAGACAAAGTTTCAGTCGCAACGGAGTCGTGCCTTCAGTACGCGGGGGTACGCATCACGCGCGAAGAGCATTTCCATCCAGACATCTGGACGTCCAAATGTGATCGATCAAACTTTTTCAGATCATTCCACAAGAAACTGTTGACAAGCCCTAGCGACCGCCGTTACGTTCGATCACATGTCGCAACGCAACAACCACCTCAGCACCGCCGAAAAGAGCCGTCCCCCGACGCTCTACGGCCTGCTGCGACTGCGCGGCAACCTCCTTCTTACCCTCGTACTCGTACTCCTTATTACCAACGGAGGTGCGGGCTGAGGGCTTGTGTCCAGGTAAAGCAAAACTAACCTAGATACCCCAAAGAACCCCGCACCCGGAAACGGATGCGGGGTTTTTTATTGCCCTCGGCGACGCCTCAGCGGAGCTGATGATGAAACCCCAGGATCAACCCAACAGCGGCGAGAGCAGCGACGTGAGTGACGTAGCTGCCGACCGCGTGCGCATCTTCGATACCACCTTGCGTGATGGCGAGCAGGCGCCCGGCTTTGCCATGGATCGACGCGCCAAGCTGCGCATGGCGCACGCGCTCGAAGCGCTTGGCGTCGACATCATCGAAGCAGGCTTTCCGCAGGCGTCGCCCGACGATTTCGCTGCTGTCGCTGAGATCGCCAGAGTCGTGCGGAACTCCACCATCTGCGGCCTCGCGCGATGTCAGCCTGGCGATATCGATACCACCGGACGCGCACTGGAATCAGCGCAGCACTCGCGCATCCACGTGTTCCTCTCCACCAGCCCGCTGCATCGCGAACACAAGCTGGGCATGAGCAAGGCGCAGGTGATCGATACCGCCGTCGCCGCCATCGAACGCGCACATGGCCTGTGTCACGAAGTCGAATTCTCCGCCGAAGACGCACTGCGCACCGAACCTGAGTACCTGGCCGAAGTCTTCAGCGCCGCCATCGCCGCTGGAGCTACCACCCTCAACGCACCCGACACCGTCGGCTACACCACGCCGGCCGAAATGGCCGAGCTGTTCGCTTACCTGCGCCAGCACGTAAAGGGGGCCGAACGCGTGGTGTTCTCCACCCATTGCCACGACGACCTGGGCATGGCGGTCGCCAACAGCCTGGCTGCGGTGAGCGCCGGTGCGCGCCAGGTGGAATGCACCATCAATGGCATCGGCGAACGCGCCGGCAATGCCTCGCTGGAGGAAATCGTGATGGCACTGCGCGTGCGTGCGCCACACTTCGGCGTGGGCACGCGTATCGATAGCCGCAAGCTGTATCCCACCTCGCGCCTCCTGACCCAGCTGACCGGCCAGGCCGTGCCGCGCAACAAAGCCATCGTGGGCGAGAACGCGTTCGCGCATGAGTCCGGCATCCACCAGCACGGCATGCTCAAGCATCGCGGCACTTACGAAATCATGCGCCCGCAGGACGTCGGCATCGCCGAGACCAAGCTGGTGCTGGGCAAGCACTCCGGCCGTCATGCACTGCGCCAGCGCCTGCAGGCACTGGGTCATGAGCTGGACGACGGCTTGATGGACGGCGTGTTCGCGCGCTTCAAGACGCTGGCCGACAAGAAGCAAGAGATCCACGACGAAGATCTGGAAGCGCTGGCCCTGGGCCAGGACCCGGACGCTGCCGGTCCATGGCATCTGGTGCATCTCAACACCGCCTCGCATCTCGGCGGCAGCGCGTCGGCCTCGGTGAAGCTGTCCCACGACGACGGCCGCGAGATCGGTGAGGCCGCCATCGGCGACGGCCCGGTCGATGCCGTGCTGCGCGCATTCCAGCGCGCCACCGACACTGCGCTCGAACTGACCCAGTTCCAGGTACGCGCCGTGAGCGAAGGCGGCGACGCCCAGGGCCAGGCCCAGCTCACCGCCCGCCACGCCGCGCGCGACTGGCGCGGCAACGGCGTCAGCACCGACATCGTCGAAGCGACCGCCCTCGCCGCGCTCGCCATCGTCAACCGCATCGAACGACAGACCGGACTTAATGAGTGCGGCCATGGAAGGCCGCTTTCTGACCTTCGCGCGAATGGACGCGCGCAAAAGGAGAACCTCGCATGACCACGCCTTTTCTCTGGCACAACGGCCACATCAAGCCGTGGACGGAAGCCACCGTCCACGTCAGCACCCACGCGCTGCACTACGGCTCCTCGGTGTTCGAGGGCGAGCGCGTGTACGCCACGCCGCAAGGCCCCGCCTACTTCCGCCTGGCCGATCACACGCGCCGTCTGTTCGAATCGGCCCGCGTGTACGAGATCGAGATCGGCTACACCGAAGAACAGATCAACGCCGCCTGCATGGAAGTGATCCGCGCGAACCGCATGGGCTCGGCCTATGTGCGCCCGATCGTCTTCCGCGGCGCCGGCGGCCTGGGCGTACTGCCGAAGGACGGCGCACCGGTGGACGTGGCGATCATGGCGCTGGAATGGGGTGCCTATCTCGGCGATGCGCGCGAACACGGCGCGGATGTGTGCGTGTCCTCTTGGCAACGTCCCGCACCGAACACCGTGCCGAGCTGGGCCAAGGCCGGCGGCAATTACCTGAGCAGCCAGCTGATCGGACTGGAAGCGCGCCGCGGCGGCTACGCCGAAGGCATCGCGCTAGGCCACAACGGCCTGCTCAGCGAAGGCGCGGGCGAGAATGTGTTCGTGGTGAAGAATGGCAAGCTGCTCACCCCGCCGACCAGCGCCGGCATCCTCGCCGGCATCACCCGCGACACGGTGATGACGCTGGCCGAAGACTTGGGCATCAAGGTCGAAGAACGCGACCTGCCGCGCGAAGCGCTGTACAGCGCCGACGAAGTGTTCATGACCGGCACCGCTGCTGAGATCACGCCGGTGCGCTCGGTCGATCGCAAACCCGTCGGCGCCGGCCGTCCCGGGCCGGTGACACGCGCATTGCAGCAGGCGTTCTTCGGCCTGTTCGATGGCAGCACCGAAGACCGCTGGAACTGGTTGACGCCCGTACATGCCGACGCCACCGCGAAGGAGGCCGCATGAGTCCGCGGACCTTGTTCGAGAAGGTATGGGACGCGCATGTCGTCGCACCCGAAACCACCGATACACCAGCGATCCTCTACGTCGACCTGCACCTGGTGCATGAAGTCACCTCGCCGCAGGCCTTCACCGAATTGCGCGAGCGCGGCCTGAAACTGCGTCGCCCGGATCGCATGCTGGCCACGCTGGATCACTCCACACCCACCCTGCCCGCCGCCGCCAACGGCGAGCGCCCGTACGCAAATGCCGAGGCGAAAGCACAGGTCGCGCAGCTGGAAGCGAATTGCCGTGAGTTCGGCGTGGCGCTGCACGGTTGGGACAGCAACGACCGCGGCATCGTGCACGTGATCGGCCCCGAGCTGGGCGCGACGCAGCCAGGCATGACCATCGTTTGCGGTGATAGCCACACCTCCACCCATGGTGCATTCGGCGCGCTGGCCTTCGGCATCGGCACCACCGAAGTCGGTCATGTGATGGCGACGCAGTGCCTGCTGCAGCGCAAGCCGAAGACCCTGGCGATCCATGTGGACGGCCATCTGCCCAAGGGTGTTGGCGCCAAGGATCTGATCCTGCACATCATCGGCGAGATCGGCGTGGACGGTGGCACCGGCTACGTCATCGAGTACCGCGGCGACGCTATCGAAGCGCTGTCGATGGACGAGCGCATGACCGTCTGCAACATGTCGATCGAAGCCGGCGCACGTGCGGGCTTGATCGCACCGGACGACACCACCTTCAACTGGCTGAAGGGCCGCCCGCACACACCGCAGGGCGCCGCCTGGGATGCTGCGGTGGCGAAGTGGCGCGCGCTGCGTACCGATGCGGGTGCGCAGTACGACAGCGAAGTGCGCATCGACGCCAGCAAGGTCAAACCCACCGTCACCTACGGCACCCATCCGGGCATGGCCATCGCGATGGACAAGCCCGTGCCCGCCGCGCGCTCCGCACAGGAAACCCGTGCGCTCGACTACATGCGCAGCGAACCGGGCAAGCCGATGCAGGGCACGCCGGTGGACGTGGTGTTCGTCGGCAGCTGCACCAACTCGCGCCTGTCCGATCTGCGCGAGGCCGCCAACATCCTGCGTGGACGCCGCGTCGCCAGCGGCGTGCGCATGCTGGTGGTGCCGGGCTCCGAAGCGGTACGCCGCGATGCGGAACGCGAAGGCCTGCACCAGGTGTTCACCGAAGCCGGCGCCGAGTGGCGTGTGCCGGGCTGCTCGATGTGTATCGCCATGAACGGCGACCTGGCGCAGCCGGGGCAGTTGGTGGTGAGCACTTCCAATCGCAACTTCGAAGGCCGTCAGGGCAAAGGGGCGCGCACGGTGCTAGCCAGTCCGGCCACTGCTGCCGCGTCGGCACTGGCTGGCGTGATTGCCGATCCGCGCGAATACCTGACGGAGGTGGCGGCATGAATACGCAGCGCCTTGGTCTCCCTCTCCCCTCTGGGGAGAGGGCTGGGGTGAGGGGCCACTCTTGCGACACCGTAGGTTCGAAGCGGGCTTCGATGTACGTCTCCGCGAGCACCCGCCCCTCATCCGCCCCTTCGGGGCACCTTCTCCCCAAAGGGGAGAAGGGAGTCCGTCCCTCGGGAGTTTTCTAATGAATCCGATCACCCGCATCCACTCCCGTACCGCCGTGCTGGCGGACGAGAACATCGACACCGACCGCATCATCCCTGCACGCTTCCTCACCACCACCGAGCGCGCCGGCCTGGGCAAGCTGTGCTTTCACGACTGGCGCTATCAGCCGGACGGCAGCGACAACCCGGCGTTCCCGCTGAACAAGTCCGAGGCCAAGGGCTGCTCGATCCTGGTCGCTGGCCGCAATTTCGGCTGCGGCTCGTCGCGCGAGCACGCGCCGTGGGCACTGCTGGACTACGGCATCAAGGCGGTGATTTGCAGCGAGATCGCGGACATCTTCCGCAACAACGCGCTGAAGAATGGCCTGCTCGCCATCGTGATCTCCGAGGCCGAGCACCACTGGCTGCTCTCGCACCCGGGTATCGAGCTGACCATTGACGTGCGCGGGCAATTCATCGCGCTGCCCGATGGGGGCCACGTGCCGTTCACGCTCGAAGCCTTCGCTCGCCACTGCCTGCTCAACGGCGTCGACCAGCTGGGTTACCTCTTGCAACACGCCGACGCCATCACCGCTTACGAAAACCAAATGGAGCACGCAGCATGAAAGAGGGCCGCATGAAAGCTCGCATCGTCACCCTGCCCGGCGACGGCGTCGGCCCCGAAGTCACCGCCGCCGCCGTGGCCATACTCGACGCCGTAGCCGAACACTTCGGTCACGAGTTCAGCTACGAAGAACATCTGATCGGCGGCTGCGCCATCGACGCCACCGGCGAACCGCTACCGGCCGCATCGCTGGAAGCGTGCAAGAACGCCGATGCGGTGCTGCTGGGCGCGGTGGGTGGACCGAAGTGGTCCGATCCACATGCGCCGGTGCGTCCGGAGCAAGGCTTGCTGGCTCTGCGTGCCGCACTCGGCGTGTACGCCAACCTGCGCCCGCTGCAAGTGCATCCCGCGCTGGCCGCGCTGTCACCGCTGAAGAACGAGAAACTGAAGAACGTCGATGTGCTGTTCGTGCGCGAACTGACCGGCGGCGCCTACTTCGGCGCCAAGACCCGCACCACCGACACGGCCATCGACGAGTGCAAATACACCGTGGCCGAAGTGGAGCGTGTGACCCGCCGCGCCTTCGAACTCGCGCGCGGCCGCCGCCACAAAGTCACCTCGGTGGACAAGGCCAACGTGCTGGAAACCTCCCGTCTATGGCGCAGCACGGTGCAGCGCGTCGCCGCCGACTATCCGGACGTGAAGCTGGAACACCAGCTGGTCGATTCGATGGCGATGCTGTTGCTGACCCAACCGTCGCATTACGACGTCGTCGTCACTGAAAACTTGTTCGGCGACATCCTCACCGATGAGGCCGCTGCGCTCGCCGGTTCACTGGGCCTGCTGCCCTCCGCGTCGCTGGGTGAAGGCAAGGCCGGTCTGTACGAACCCATTCACGGCTCCGCGCCAGACATAGCCGGCAAGGGCGTGGCGAATCCGATCGGCGCGATTCTTTCCACCGCGATGCTGCTGCGTCATTCGCTGGACCTGGAGTACGAAGCGATCGCTGTCGAAGCCGCGGTAGCGGATGTGCTGGAACGTGGTCCACACAGTCGCGACATCGGAGGCCAGGCCGGCACCGATGCCGTGCGAGATGCCGTGCTGGCCGCACTCGAAGATCACGCCGCCACGTCTGAAGCCTTCTTCGCCGGAGCGCGCGCATGCGGCTGAGCAAGGCCAGCCTCACTTATCGCGGAGGCCGCATGGCCTCTGCACTGTCTGCCTCTCCCTGCGTGCAGCGGGTATCGAGGGCGCTAAGCACCTTGCCCCGGGTGTCCGCCTCTCCTTGCGCCCCGTCCCGCACCCCCTCGCACGCAGGGAGGGCACCTTCCGTTCGCCACACCTCCGAGAGCCTTCATGCGCAGTGACCTCATCAAGACCGGCGCCGATCGCGCGCCTGCGCGCGCCATGCTGCGCGCCACCGGCCTCGACGACGACGCCATCGCCAAACCGCTGGTGGCGGTGGTGCATACCTGGTCCAACGTCAGCCCGTGCAACCTCAATCTGCGCGAACTGGCCGAACACGTCGCCGAAGGTATTCGCGCGGCGGGCGGCACGCCGATCGAGTTCAACACCATTGCCGTCACTGACGGCATCGCGATGGGCACGCCGGGCATGCGCGCCTCGCTGATCAGCCGCGAGGTGATCACCGATTCGATCGAGCTGGCTGTGGATGGTCACTGCCTCGACGCGATGGTGGTGCTGTGCGGCTGCGACAAGACCATCCCCGCCGCCGCGATGGCGATGGCACGGCTGGATATTCCGGCAGTGGCTTTGTATGGCGGCACCATTGCGCACGGCACACACGACAACCATCCGATCACCATCCAGCAGGTGTTCGAAGCCGTCGGCGCGCATGGCGCGGGCAAGATCGACGATGCCGAACTCACTTCGGTGGAGCGCGACGCCTGCCCCGGTGCCGGTGCCTGCGGCGGACAGTTCACCGCCAACACCATGGCGATGGTGCTGACCACACTGGGCCTGTCGCCGATGGGTTTCAACGACATTCCCGCCACGCATCCGGCCAAGGCCGCGGCGGCACGTCGTTGCGGCGAGCTGGTGATGGATTGCCTGCGCGAAGAACGCTCGCCACGCGCCCTGCTCAACCGCACCTCGCTGCGCAATGCCGCGCGTATGGTCGCCGCCACCGCAGGCTCTACCAATGCGGTGCTGCACCTGCTCGCCATCGCACGCGAAGCCGGTGTGCCGTGGACATTGGAGGATTTCGAGCCGGCCTCGAAGCACACGCCGGTGATCGCCGACCTGCTGCCGGGCGGCCGCTACACCGCCGTCGAAATGTTCGGTGCCGGCGGTAGCGCGCGCGTGGCGCAGGAACTGATCGCTGCCGGCATGCTCGACGATGCGCCCACCGTCACCGGCCGCACCCTGTTCGAAGAAGCGGCCGCTGCACCACGTGCGGAACAACAGGATGTCGTGCATCCGGTCAGCCAGCCGCTGAAGCCTCGCGGTGGCTATTCGATTTTGTACGGCAATCTCGCGCCGGAAGGTTGCATCCTCAAACTCGCTGGCAAAGGCGCCAGCCATTTCGAAGGCACCGCACGTGTATTCGAAAGCGAGGAGCAAGCCTTCGCCGCCGTGCAGTCTGGTGGCATCGCCAAGGGCGATGTGATCGTGATCCGCAACGAAGGCCCGGCCGGTGGCCCCGGCATGCGCGAAATGCTCGGCGTCACCGCCGCATTGATCGGGCGTGGCCTGGGTGACGACGTCGCATTGATCACCGACGGTCGCTTCTCCGGCGCCACACACGGCTTCATGGTCGGCCACATCGCACCTGAAGCCGCACGCGGCGGCCCCATCGCACTGCTGCGCGACGGCGACTTGATCCGCATTGACGCCGGCTTGCGCGAAATCGAAACCGACGCCGACCTGGTCGAGCGCCGCAAGCATTGGAAGCCACCCGCACCGAAGGTCACTACCGGCGCGCTCGCCAAATACGCGCGCCTGGTCGGCTCCGCCTCCGACGGCGCCACCACGCATCCCGACACCGCTGTCTCCATCCCCAAACACGTCCAAGTCACCGCTACCGAAGGAGTCACTGCATGAGTACCACTTCCAACCCCACGCTGGCCCAGGCCCGCATCGCTGTGCTCGGCTATGGCAGCCAGGGCCGCGCGCACGCCCTCAACCTGCGCGACTCTGGCCTGGATGTCGTGGTCGGCCTGCGCAAGGGCGGCCCGTCGTGGGAGAAGGCCCGCGCCGAAGGCTTCAATGTGGCCGAGCCAGCAGAAGCCGTGCGCGGCGCCGATCTGGTCGCCGTACTCACGCCCGACATGGTGCAGCCGGCGCTGTATCACGAGTCGATCGAACCGAACATCAAGCCAGGTGCCGCTCTGCTGTTCGCGCACGGCTTCAACGTGCACTTCAAGCAAATCGAGCCGCGCGCCGACATCGACGTGATCCTGGTCGCGCCGAAGGGCCCGGGCGCACTGGTGCGCCGCGAGTACGAGATCGGCCGCGGCGTGCCGTGCATCTGGGCGGTGCACCAGGATGTCAGCGGCCAGGCCGAAGCGAAGGCCAAGGCGTATGCCGACGGCATCGGCGGCGGTCGCGCACTGCTCATCAAGACTGACTTCAAGGAAGAGACCGAGACCGATCTGTTCGGCGAACAGGCCGTGCTGTGCGGCGGCGCCAGCTCGCTGGTGCAGGCCGGTTTCGAGACGCTGGTGGAAGCCGGCTACCAGCCGGAGATCGCCTATTACGAAGTGCTGCATGAGCTGAAGCTGATCGTGGACCTGTTCTACGAAGGCGGCATCGCCCGCATGCTCGAGTTCGTCTCCGAAACCGCGCAGTACGGCGACTACGTGAGCGGCCCGCGCGTGATCGACGCCGCCACCAAGGAGCGCATGAAAGCCGTGCTCGCCGACATCCAGGACGGCACCTTCGCGCGCAACTGGATCGCCGAGCACAAAGCCGGTCTGCCGAACTACAAGCGCTTCAAGCAGGCGGATCTGGAGCATCCGATCGAGCAGGTCGGCGCGAAGCTGCGTGCGCGTATGCCGTGGTTGCAGGCCGCTGCGGCTAAGCCGACAACCGAGCCGTTGAAGAAGGTCGGCTAAACCCCGTTGGCGCCCATCGCTTCGGTGATGGGCGCCGCCATTTCTTTCTCATTGCAGGACCGGATATGAAGCGCTTCCACATTGCCTTGAGCGTACGCGACCTCGACGCCTCTATCGCCGATTACAACGCGCGACTTGGTCAGGCGCCCAGCGCCGTCGTTCGCGGCAAGTACGCCATGTGGCGCACCGACCTGCTCAATTTCTCCATCAATCAATCACCAGAACGCGCCGGACAACTTCGTCACATCGGCTTTGAAGATGACGCGGCCCACGGCTTCTCGAGCAGCCCGGATGTCAATGGCCTCGAATGGGAGCACTTCAGTGCCGCCGAGCAGGACGTACGCATCATGCAGGTCTACGGCGTACCCGTCTGTGATTGAGCGACCCCGGTCGACCTCCATCCACGCACCAGCCATCGCCATTCAAAGCAAGCCAAGGGACTCGTTGTGAACATGCCACTGCCACAGACCTTTTCCGCTGCCGATGTCGCTCGCGCCATCCCGCATCATCCGCTGGCCGGACAGGCCGTGAGCGGCGCGGAAGTGGTGGTGCAGGTGCTCGCCGACGAAGGTGTCGATGTGCTGTTCGGCTATTCGGGCGGCGCCATCCTGCCGGTGTACGACGCGGTATTCCGCTACAACGCCACGCATCTCGCGCCGAACGGCGGCGAGCCGATGCCGTTGATCGTGCCCGCCAATGAGCAGGGCGCGGGCTTCATGGCCGCCGGCTATGCGCGCGCGTCGGGCAAGGTGGGCGTCGCCATCGTCACCTCCGGCCCGGGCGCCACCAACATGGTCACGCCGGTGCGAGACTCGATGGCGGACTCCATACCGATGGTAGTGATCTGCGGCCAGGTGCCCACCACCGCCATCGGCAGCGATGCATTCCAGGAGGCGCCGATCAGCAACATCATGAGCGCGTGCGCCAAGCATGTGTTCCTGGTCACCGACGCCGGGAAACTCGAAGACACGCTGCGCACCGCGTTCGAGATCGCGCGAAGCGGCCGGCCCGGTCCGGTGGTGGTGGACATCCCCAAGGATGTGCAGAACGCGCCGCTGGCGTTTCGCGGCGAGGGCTTGCTGCCGATGCCCGGCTATCGCGCACGCCTGCAGAAACTGGAGCAGGCCACGCTGGCCGAAGCCGATTGCGCGGCGTTTTTCGAAGCCCTTGCGCAATCGCACCGGCCATTGATCTATGCCGGCGGTGGCGCGATCGCTTCCGGCGCGGCCGATCAGCTGCGCGCCTTCGTTGCCGATTTTGGTTTGCCAGTCACCACCACGTTGATGGGCCTGGGCGCCTACGACACCACCGAGCCGCTGGCACTGCACATGCTCGGCATGCACGGCACTGCGTATGCGAACTACGCAGTGGAAGATTGCGATTTCCTGTTCGCGCTCGGTGCGCGCTTCGACGACCGCGTCGCTGGCGTACCGGATCGCTTTGCGCCCGGCGCGAAATTCATCGCGCAGATCGATATCGATCCGGCCGAGATCGGCAAGGTGAAGACGGTGGACTGGCACCACACCGGCGATCTCTCGCGCACGCTCGAACAGCTGCGCCACTGGGGCGAGCGCCACGGCTTTCGCCACAAGCTGGCACAGCAATACGCGGCGTGGCACAGGCACATCGCGGCACTCAAGCTTACGCATGCCTTGAATTACGACCGCACCAGCCCGTTGATCCAGCCCTATGCGGTGATCCAGGAGATCAACCGCCACACCCAGGGCCGCGCCATCATCAGCACTGGCGTAGGCCAGCATCAGATGTGGGCCGCACAGTATTTCGATTTCCGCGAGCCGCGCCATTGGCTCAGCTCCGGCTCGATGGGGACGATGGGCTTCGGCCTGCCGGCGGCGATCGGCGCGCAGTTCGCGCGGCGCGACGCAGTGGTGATCGACATTGATGGCGACGCCAGCATCCGTATGAATCTGGGCGAGCTGGAAACCGTCACCACCTACGGCCTGCCGGTAAAAGTGGTCGTGCTCAACAACATCGGCGACGGCATGGTGCGGCAGTGGCAGAAGCTGTTCTTCCGCGGCCGCTTCGCCTCATCCGACAAGAGTCTGCACCGCAAGGACTTCATCAAAGCCGCGCAAGCCGACGGCTTCGAGTGGGCACAGCGACTGGAGCGCAAGGAAGACGTGGCGGACACCATCGCCGCATTCCTCGCCCACCCGGGCCCGGCCTTCCTGGAAGTGATGATCGATCCCGACGCGGGTGTGTATCCGATGGTGGGCCCAGGCGCGACCTACGCGCAGATGATCACCGGCGACCACATCGCTTCGCGGCAGGCACCGGCGAAACCGGCAGGCGCCGCGAGCGACATGTTCTGACACCCGAGACCGCCATGAAACACACGCTTTCCATCCTCTTGCAGAACGAAGCCGGCGCGCTGGTCCGGGTCGCAGGCCTGTTCTCCGCCCGTGGCTACAACATCGATTCGCTGACGGTCGCGGCGACGCATGACCCGTCCGTCTCGCAGCTCACTCTGGTGATGCATGGTGTGGACGCTTCGGTCGACCAGCTCATCAAGCAGACACGTAAATTGGTCGACGTGATCGAGGTGGGCCGTCCGATCACGGACGCCGTGCAGTGAACGCGATAGCGACCAGCCGCTCGGAAACCGCCGCTGACGAGGATCACGACCTTCTGTGCCGCACGTTGGGCGCGCGCGTCTATGACGTGGCGCGCGAATCGCCGCTGGAACAGGCCCCGCTGCTTTCCACTCGGTTAAGCCAGAACGTGCTGTTCAAGCGCGAAGACCAGCAGCCGGTGTTCTCGTTCAAACTGCGCGGCGCCTACAACAAGATGGTGAGCCTCGATGTCGCGCAACGCGCACGCGGCGTGATCGCGGCTTCGGCCGGCAACCACGCGCAGGGCGTGGCGCTCGCGGCGGCCAAACTGGGGCTGCGCGCGGTGATCGTGATGCCAGTGACCGCACCACAGGTGAAGATCGATGCCGTGCGTCGTCTGGGTGGCACCTGGGTCGACGTCGTGCTGGCCGGCGATTCTTATAGCGATGCGCAAATGGAGGCCTCGCGCCTGCAAGCCGAACATGGCTACAGCTTCGTGCATCCCTTTGACGATCCTGCGGTGATCGCGGGTCAAGCCACGGTAGGCATGGAGATCCTGCGCCAGCATCCTGGTCCGATTCACGCGATCTTCGTGCCGGTTGGCGGCGGCGGCCTGCTCGCGGGTGTGGCGACCTATGTCAAAGCGCTGCGGCCGGACATCAAAGTGATCGGTGTGCAGACCGTGGACTCGGATGCAATGACACGCTCGCTGGAATGCGGTGAACGCGTTGCCTTGGACGAAGTGGGCCTATTCGCCGACGGCACGGCGGTGAAGCGGGTGGGCGCCGAAACATTCGCACGCTGCCAGCGCCATGTGGACGCGATGGTGCGAGTGGATACCGATGCTATCTGTGCGGCGATCCGCGACGTATTCCAGGACACCCGCAGCGTGCCGGAGCCCTCCGGTGCGCTAGCGCTGGCCGGGCTCAAGAAATACGCCGAAGCTCACGGCCTTCACCATGAAACGCTGGTCGCTATCGTCTCCGGCGCCAATATGAACTTCGACCGCTTGCGCTTCGTCGCCGAGCGCGCCGAAGTGGGCGAGCAGCGCGAGGCCGTGTTCGCCGTGACCATTCCGGAGGAACGCGGCAGCTTCCGCCGCTTCTGCGCCGCGCTGGACCAACGCGCGATCACCGAGTTCAACTACCGTATCGGCGATGCAGCGCAGGCGCATATCTTTGTCGGCATCCAGATCCACAGCCGCGCAGAGCGCGAGGCCTTGACCGAAGCTTTCCACACGCAAAGCTTCGGCGTGCTCGACCTCACCGACGACGAGCTGGCCAAACTGCACCTGCGCCACATGATCGGCGGACGCTCGCCGCTCGCGCACGACGAGTTGCTGTACCGCTTCGAATTTCCCGAGCGTCCCGGAGCACTCACCCGTTTCCTTGGCCACATGCATCCGGACTGGAACATCAGCCTGTTCCACTATCGCAACCATGGCGCCGATTACGGCCGCATCCTCGTCGGCATCCAGGTGCCGGCGGACGAGCGAGCGATGTTTCAGTCGTTCCTCGATGCGCTGGGCTATCCGCATTGGAACGAGAGCGAGAGTCCTGCGTATCGGCTACTGCTTGGCGCGTGAGCAAATAGCTGACGCGAAACTTACGACAGCTTTTATTCATTCGCCGAACGCGGTTCGAACACGCTGCCAAAGGCCCATATACACGCGCCGAAACCCGCTTCAATGCCTTGAGCGACATTGAATTTTCTGTCTCCGCGTGTGACTCAACATCGATGCACCGCGGTGCTGTTGCATGCCCATCCATCACACATGGCGAGACAGGCGCATCGTCAACGGGTATCCCATAGCAGCGTTGATGGCTGCGCGGACCATCCGGTGCGCCATCGACATACAACGTGGAGGCAGTCATGAAACGCTACGGTCTTATCGCTCTTTGCATGCTGAGTTTTGCGGGCTTCGCGCAGGCGCAGAGTCAGACACCGGTGCAACAGGTACGGCAGGACAATCACGACATCCGCCAGGACAACCGCGATATCCGTCACGACCAGAACGATATCAACAAGGACCGCCAGGACATCCACCACGATCAGCAGTTCGTCAATCAGGAAACGCGCGAGCGCAACCACGACCAGCGCATGGAGAACAAAGACCTGAGCCAGGGCAACGTGGCTGGCGCCGAGAAATACAACAAGGCACGCCAGCAGGAGCAACGACAGATCAACCAGGCGCGCCGCGACATCCGCAAGGACCGCAAAGACATCCATAACGACCGCCGTGACATTCACCATGATCGCGTGGATCGCAACCACGACGTGCGCGCACGCAACGAAGCCGCCTCGAAGATTCACTGATCCCGAAAGACGCCGCCGCGTAGCGGCCAAGAACATGGGGGCGCCATGCCCCCATGTCTCTATGACCCCGCCATGCGCGGCATCGCCTTGGGCGGATCGTCTCCGCCTTCGAAGTAATCCAGCCGAACGACCTTTCCCGAAGCATCGCGTACCGGCCGGAAATAGCTCAGCTCATCGGGGGCGAAATGCAGCCGCTGTTCGGCTGTCACCTGCAAACGAATGGGCGGTCGCTCGCCGCGCTTGAAATAGAGGGCATGCTCTTTGGCGAACAGCGTGAGCATGGTCGTTTCGTTGTACTGATACTTTCCCGCCAGCGCCTGCAATGTCTCGTCCGACGGAATCACCGCGGCGACGTCGGGGTAAGGCTTGCCCAGCGCGATGGCGGCAAGGCGACGGCTCATGGTGCGCGCATCGAAGTTATCGTCGTTGGCAAGAACGACAACGGTGATATCTTCCTTCGGCAGATAGCCCACGGCGGACGCGAAGCCATCGATCTGACCCGTATGGCCGACCATCGCACTGCCCCTCACACGCCACAGATACATACCCAAGCCATAACGATAGGCCAGAGACGCACCAGGCAAATCGGGCGTTATCGCGATCATGTTCTGAAAGCCGTCGCGACCAACGGCGCGACCACTCGCCAGTGCGCGCATCCAGAGCCGCAGGTCGTCCAAGGTGGATACCAGCGCGCCCGCCGCGGCCGGCACGCTGGCGCTGATGAAGGCGGCGTTGTTGGCCTGATGCCCGGGATTGTCGGTGGTATAGCCAGCCACCCTCCCGGCGATGAGCGTGGCGGTGTCGCCATAGCGGGTGTGTTGCAGACCCATGGGATCGAGCAGCTGCTTTTGCAGCGTGACGTACCAGACTTCGCCCGTCACTTTTTCGATGACGGCGCCGAGCAATACATAACCGGCATTGGAGTAGGCCCAGCGCGTGCCGGATGGAAAGTCGGGTTGGCGCTCGCCGATCTCGGCGACATGGGTGGCGGTATCCACGTCGCGATGGAACACACCGGGCTTCGGCGTCACGCTCTTATCGGAAATGCCCGCCGTGTGATTCAACAACTGCCGCAACGTGATGTGCGCCGCTCCGGGAATAGCGGGGAAGTATTTCGCCAGCGGATCGTCGAGCGACAGCTTGCCTTGCTCGGAGAGTTTCACGACGGTCGCCGCGGTGAACATCTTGGTGACAGAAGCGATCCGGAACACCTGATCCGGCGAAAGCGGAACGCCGAGTTCGATTTCGGCACGCCCTCGTGCGCCGCGAAACAGCACGGTGTCGCCCCTTGCCACTAGCATCGCCACACCGGGACCATCCGGGGTCGCCGCCTGTTCCAGTACAGCCCCCGCCTCGCGGGCAATAGCCGCATCCGATGGCGACGTGGCCGCCATGATGCCCAGCGGGAACATGGCCGCGAACAGAACCGCAAGGAATCGCCAACGCATACCTGGCCTCCGGGTTCCCGACAGGTTGTCGAGTTCGCCGTGCAGCCTACTCGCCTGCACCGGGACATGGAGCCCCAACAGTCACGGAGGAGGTGAACTCCGGGCTGGCACCCCATTACCTCCGAGGTAATCGCCTCCCCGCGCATCGCGGCGCAATCTGGTCGCACACAACAACCACCAAGGAGTGCTGTCATGAACCACGCCAATCAACTCGTCGACCGCTACATCCAGAGCTGGAACGAAACCGACCCGCTGCGCCGCCGCGTGTTGATCGAAGACATCTACGCCGAACAGGCCGGCTATACCGATCCGATGATCGAGGCCAAGGGTTGGGAAGCGATCGACGCCACCATCGCCGCCGTTCAGAACATGTTCCCCGGGCACGTCTTTTCGCTGGGTGGCCAGGTCGATGCGCACCACGACACACTGCGCTTCCACTGGCACCTTGCGGCACCGGGTGCCGACGAGCCGCTGGTGATTGGTTTCGATGTCGCCGCGCTGGACAACGGACGCATCCGCCAGGTCTACGGCTTCCTGGACAAAGTGCCGATGCCGGCCTGAAGTGTCGCGCGGCACGCAGCATCCACCGCGTGCCGCGCTCCTGGGCGATCGATCCATCGCTGTGCCAATCCGCACGCTCCTCGTGCGCAGCCGATCGCTAAGATCGTGCCATGAATGCAGCGCTTTCTCACACGCAACGTCCCGTGGGCGACCTCCTCCGCGAATGGCGGCGGCACCGCCGCCTCAGCCAGCTCGAACTGGCCGCCGAAGCGGAGATCTCCACACGCCACTTGAGCTTTGTGGAATCCGGGCGCTCACAACCGAGTCGCGACATGATTCTGCATCTCGCCGAATACCTCGATATACCGCTGCGCGAGCGCAACGCCCTGCTGATCGCCGCGGGTTTCGCGCCCGCGTTCCGCGAGCGGCCGATGGAGGACCCCGCGCTGGACGCAGCCCGCCACATGATCGATCTGCTGCTGAAGGGACTGGAGCCTTATCCCGCCCTGGCGATCGATCGGCATTGGCATCTGGTCGCCTGCAATCAGGCCACCTTGCGCTTGATGGCCGGGGTACCCGAGGCGCTGTTGAAGCCGCCGATCAATGTGCTTCGACTCAGCCTGCATCCGGCCGGCCTCGCGCCGCGCATCCGCAACCTCGCGCTATGGCGCGCCCACCTGCTCGACCGCCTGCGCCGTCAAATCGACACCAGCCACGATCCGCAATTGATCGAGCTGCTGCGCGAATTGCAGGCGCTGAGTTCGCCGGGGCCCGAAGACGCCCATCTAGCAGAAGGCCCGGGGACGGCTATCGCGGTTCCGATGCTGCTGGATATCGACGGAACCGTGCTTTCCATGATCAGCACCACCACCGTTTTCGGCACGCCAGTGGATATCACACTGGCCGAGCTCGCTTTGGAAGCGTTCGTGCCTGCGGATGAGGCCACGGCGCAAAAGCTGCGGGAGATGGCGCAGAGCTGATGCCCAAGGATGGCCGCGTGGCGGCACTGTGTCGCAGTGTCGCCTGGGATACGAGAATGGAATAATGCGCCGCCAGTCCGACGCTGGTCAGGGCTAGCCGTACTTCCGGGGTTTCAGGTGATTCGTTCGCGCGCACAACGACGGTTCGTTGCGTGGCTGGCCATGGCCGCCATGTGGCTGACCATCGCTGCGCCAGTGGTGTCCCAGACCCTTGCAACGCGCGGATTCAACCTTGGCGGTGAGCACGCGGGACACATGGGGCATCCCTCGTCCCCGCACCCCCACGCTCCGGTCGTGGAGACGTGTGGCTACTGCGGCCTGCTCGGCCACAACCCCGTCTTGGGCGGCGTGGCCTGGCTGCCGCCCGTTCTTCCACCCACCGCAGACATCCACTCCGATCGATCGGACACGCCGCGCTGGGTTCCGCACTCGCCGCTTGCTGCTGCGCCGCGCGGCCCGCCGATGCTCGTCAACGCCTGATCCTTCTTCTGCCGGCACGGTTCACCGTGTCGCGCTGCGTTGTCGACGCGTGATTCGCCTGTTGTCGTTTATCGACGAGCGGGTCACCGACTATTTGAGACACTTCACTCATGCACGTCCTATCGCATTTCATTGCCACCCGGGCGCCACTGCGCCGGTACCACAAGCACGCCGCCGCAGCAGCCGTGGCGGCGATCCTCGTCGCTCCTGGCCTAGCCAGCGCTTGCTCCACCTGCGGCTGCTCGCTCAACTCGGACTGGTCCAGCCAGGGCTACGCCACCAGCACCGGTCTCCACCTCAGCGTGCGGGAGGATTACTTCGACCAGTCGCAACTGCGCAGCGGGACCGATACCGTCAGCCGTTCGTCGTTCCAGTATCCCAACGATCAGGAAGTGCAGCGGAAGACCATCAACCACACCACGCTGCTCGGTGCCGACTACAACTTCTCGCGCTACTGGGGCCTCTCGGTGCAGTTGCCCTATACGGATCGTCATCACCAGACGATTGCGGCCGGCGATACCGACATCTCCACCTCGGATGCACGCGGCATCGGCGATTTGCGTGTCCTCGCGCGTTATCAGGGTCTGAGCGAAGACGCCGGTATCGGGTTGCAGTTCGGCCTGAAACTACCGACTGGCCGCTTCAAACAGGATTTCGCCTCCGGCCCACAGGCCGGCCAATTGTTGGATCGCGGCTTGCAGCTGGGCACCGGCACCACCGATGCGTTGCTCGGCATCTACAAGTTCGGTTACCTCAGCGAGTCCGTCGGCTATTTCGGCCAGGCCATGGCGCAGATCGCGTTGGATGCGCGCGAGCATTTCCGCCCGGGCAACTCGATCAATCTCAACTTCGGTGTGCGCTATCTCGATGCGGGGCGTTTCACGCCGCAGTTGCAGCTCAATATCCACAGCGAGCGGCGCGAGAGCGGCGCGCAAGCCGATCGCCCGAACAGCGGTTCGACGCTGGCGTATCTCAGCCCCGGCATGGGCATGAAGATCACGCCGCGTCTTGATGCATTCGCCTTCATCCAGTTGCCGGTGTGGCAACACGTGAACGGGCTTCAGCTTGAGCCACGACGTTTGTGGTCGGTTGGCCTGCAGTATCGGCTGTAGTTCGGCTGTAATCCCGGGGGTTGGGATGAGCGCATGCTCACCCCAACCTGCCGTGCAGACAGCTCTGCGTAAGCTTCGGCGCGATGATGTTACGGCGCCAAACGTGACGTAGCTGTCACAAGAAATTCGCACAAACGCATCGATCACTTCTCGCTTGACATGGCATACGCGCGGGAGCAGTTTCCGGCGCGGGAGGCGGGCGCCGCGAATCTTGCAGCGTCCCATTACGTCGTTTTCGCACGGCTGGATGGGAGAGGCTCATGTCAGGTTGCTTTGTTGCGCGTCCGCAAGGGCGCGTGTTCGGTTCTACGTGCCGCTGGGGAGCGGCCGTTCTGGGTCTTTCGATGACCCTGTCCGTCTGGGCGCAAGAAGCCGCACCGGCGGACCAGCAAAAGCCCAAGACGCTCGAAAGCGTGCAGGTGATCGGCTCGCGCGCCAAGGACCGCACCGCGGCGGAAACGCCAGCACCGGTCGACGTCATCGGCCGCGAGCAGTTGGAAAACGCCGGCGTGGTCGAAGTGGGCCAGGCACTGCAGATGCTCGAGCCCAGCTTCAATTTCTCGCGCACCTTCGTCAGCGACGGCACCGACACCATCCGCCCGGCGACCTTGCGCGGGCTGGGGCCGGATCAAGTGCTGGTGCTGGTGAATGGCAAGCGCCGGCATCAACAGGCGCTGGTCAACGTGCAGCAGACCATCGGCCGCGGTTCCGCCGGTACCGACATCAACGCGATCCCGATCTCGGCGATCGAGCGCATCGAAGTGTTGCGCGATGGCGCCGCCGCGCAATACGGCTCGGACGCGATCTCCGGCGTGATCAATATCGTGCTGAAGAAGCAGGTCGGCGAGACCGACGTGTCGCTGGACGCTGGCAAGACCTACAAGGGCGACGGCTTTACGCGCCAGGGCGACATCAACACCGGTCTGCGCATCGGACACGACGGTTACCTCGACCTGAGCGCGGAATACCGGCATCGCGACCCGACCAATCGCGCCGGCCCCGACATGCTGCGTGTGAACCCGCCGCGGGTCACTCAACGGCTTGGCGACTCCGATACCAAGGACGCCTATTTCTGGCTCAACGGTGGGTTGCCGATAGCGAGTGGCCAGCTGTATTGGTTCGGCGGCATCTCGCAGCGCAAGGGCAATTCCTACGGCTTCTTTCGTTCGGCCGGGGACAACCGCACGATTCCCGCGCTGTATCCGAATGGGTTCCTGCCGAACATCGCCACCAACGTCAAAGATGCGTCGATAGCGGTGGGTTACCGCGGCCCGTTGGTTGGCAAGTGGGACTACGACGTGTCGGTCAACCATGGCCGCAGCCAGTTCGGTTTCAACGAGCACCAATCGGCGAACGTGAGCTGGTGGTACGAACCGCGCGACCCGGCCAACCCGGCGGCCGGCATCTACGCCCAGACGCCGACCTCGGCGAACACCGGCACGCTGCGCCTCGATGAAACCACCTTCAACCTCGACGTGCGCGGCCCGATCGACTGGGGCGTGGGCCATGATGTGCTGAGCTTGGCCACCGGCTTCGAATGGCGTCGCGACAGCTACCAGATCCTGCCCGGCGACCTGGTGTCCTACGCGTACGGCCGTACCAACAATCGCAGCATCCCGATCTATGGCCAGACCGGCGATATCGCGCAGCCGGGCATCCAGGGCTTTCCCGGGTTCTCGCCCACGGAAGCGGTGAACATGGGCCGCAGCAACATCGCACTGTACCTCGACGCCGAATCGCAGATGACCCAGCGGCTGCTGCTGGGTGCTGCGGTTCGTTACGAGCACTACTCCGACTTCGGCGGCACCACCACCGGCAAACTGTCGGCGCGCTTCGACGCAACCGACGAATTCGCCGTGCGCGGCACCCTCGCCACCGGCTTCCGTGCGCCCGGCGTGCAGCAGTTGTTCTACAGCCAGCGCTCGACCAACCTGGACCCCAGCGGCAAGCTCACCGACACCTTGACCGCGCGGCAGGACAGCGCAGTGACGCGCGCGTTCGGCATTCAGCCGCTGAAACAGGAGACCTCGCGCAGCGGTACCGCGGGCATCGTCTACAAACCGGGCAATGACATCACGCTGACCGTCGACGTGTACCGCATCGACATCAAAAACCGCATCATCTTTTCCAGCAACATCGTGCCCGAGAGCGTGGGCACCGATGGCAACCCCTGTGCGGCGGGCAACGCCAACTGCCCCATTCGCAAGATCCTGGCCCCGTTCGGGGTGGGACAGGTGCTGTTCTTCACCAACGCGATCAACACCAAGACTCAGGGCGTCGATGTGGTCGCCGAGAAGGGTTTTCATTTCGAAAACAATGCCACTCTCGATCTCACCGCGCTGCTCAGCTACAGCAAGACCGAGGTCACCAAGCGCAAGTCGCAGTCGGCGATCCTGCCACCCTCAAAACTGTTCGACGACACCCAGGTCACCCTGGTCGAACAAGGCCAACCGCGCGTGCACGATGTGCTGCAGGGCGTATATCGCACCGGGCCGTGGGACTTCACCTTACGCGGCAACTACTTCGGGCCGGTCAGCGGCCAGGGCTTCACGCCAGGGATCAAACAGACCTGGAGCGGCAAGTGGCTGGCGGACGTGGCGCTGGGCTATCGCTTCTCCGATCGTGTGAAGGTGACGGTAGGTGCGGACAACGTGTTCGATACCTACCCGGACAAATGGGATCCGAAGACCGGAGCCCCGTTCCCGCAGCTGGGCTTCACCTATGGGTGGGAGACGTTGCCGTTCGGCATAAACGGGGGGTATTACTACGCGCGACTCGATTTCAAGTTCTAGGCGCCAGCCCTCATAAGCCCCCGGTCTCATAGGGTGGGGTGAGCTGGTGCTCGCCCCACCCTGGTCGACGATGACAGCGCTAATTCAAGTGCTGCGTCACGCAAACCGTGACGTCGGCCCACGTTAAACTTGGCCGTATGGCCTCACCCTCCCGCAAGCGCCAGCGGCGCCTCCCCCCCTCGCCCGCCACGGCGCGGCCGCGTCCGGCCCTGACCAAGGCGCCGGTTCGCCCAGAGGACAGCTCCACGCGCGCCACGCGCGTGCTGGATGTCCTGCTGCAGAGGCTGCCGCCGAGCATCCGCGAGAAAGCGCGCGACTATCTGGTGCTGACCCGCATGGATCGCCCCATCGGCGCGCTGCTGTTGCTGTGGCCGACCTGGTGGGCGCTATGGCTGGCGGCAAGCGATTTTCCGCCAGCGAAGCCGCTGGTGATCTTTACCCTAGGCGTGTTCGCCATGCGCGCGGCGGGTTGCGCGATCAACGATTTCGCTGACCGCAAACTCGATCCGCAGGTGGCCCGTACCGCCGGCCGGCCGATCGCCGCCGGGCGCGTGACGCCACGCGAAGCGCTGATCGTGTTTGGGGTCTTGCTCGCGTTCGCCTTCATCCTGGTGCTGTTCACCAACGCGCTGACCATCAAGCTTTCGTTCGCGGGCGCCGCGCTGGCAGCGATCTATCCCTTCACCAAGCGCTACACGTACATGCCGCAGGTGGTGCTGGGCGCGGCATTCGGCTGGTCGATTCCGATGGCGTTCGCGGCGGTGCTCAACACCGTGCCGCCAGTGGGCTGGCTGTTGTTCATCGCCAACATTCTGTGGTCGGTGATTTACGACACCCAGTACGCCATGGTGGATCGCGACGACGACATCGAGGCGGGCGCCAAGTCCACAGCGATTTTGTTCGGCGATGCCGATCTCCCGATCCTGGGCATCCTGATCGCCACCTTCCTGCTGGCGATGCTGTTCGTCGGCCAGCGCGCCGCGCTGGGCTGGCCTTACTGGTTGAGCCTGACCGCCGCCGCCGGGTTGTTCGGGTGGCAGATGTGGCGTATTCGCGATCGCGCGCGTGATGCTTGTCTGGCGGCGTTCCGCAACAACAACTGGTTGGGCATGGCGGTGTGGATCGGCATCGTGCTGGCGCTCGCGGTGCGCTGAGAGCCTGTTCAAAATCTCTGATTCTGTATTGAACGGCTCGCCCTCTGCGCGCGGAGGTAAGCCTTTGGTTCGCGGTTTCCTACTTTGATGATGTTGGGTTATCGCGACCTGGCCGCTGCGTAAGCGACCAGGTCGCGATAACCCATCGATTGTCGCAAACACAGAACTCATCCCTCAGCACCGCTCCATCTATGCCTCCGTAGAGATTTTGGACAGGTTCTGACATGAACCGCGCCGGGATTGTCTTACGTTACGCAACATTTTCATGACAGTTTTGGACGTCTAAATCGATCTTGTCGATAAGCCGTCATACCGACGGCGTTCCTCTGTCACAGCACTGATTTAACTTACTTCGGTCAGAGCCTGTGTCAGGGCCAGGAAAGCCTCTACGCGGACATCCTGCACGCGATTCCCCGGAATCACGGTGCGAGGTGGCGGCTGTGTTTCTGTTACGACCGCACGTATGGCTCCGTCACACCCTCTTCCCCGGAGCCATCACCTTGCGTACCTCACCGATCAGCCACGCCATCGGCCTGGCCCTGTTGGGCGGCCTGCTTTCCGCCTTCGCGCCGTCCGCTTTCGCGCAGGACAGCAGCACCCATAACGGCGACACCACCAGCGACAACGCCAAGCCAGCCAACGACAAGGCCAAGAATCTCGACGGCATCGTGGTCACCGCACGCTCCGGCGTGGAAACGCGCACCAAGGCCGAAACCAGCTATTCGATCACCACCATCGACGAAGACCGTCTGCGCATGCAGGCGCCGACCTCGGTGACTGAGGCGCTGAAGTCGGTGCCGGGCTTCTGGGTGGAAGCGTCGGGCGGCGAAGCCAGCGGCAATATCCGGGCGCGCGGCATTCCGGTGGACGGCTTCGGCTCGGTCACCTTGCTGGAAGATGGCGTGCCGGTGCAGCACGATCCGGCGCTGGGCTATCTCAACGCCGACCAGGCGTTCCGCCTGGACGAGACGATCGAGCGCATCGAAGTGGTGCGCGGCGGCCCATCGTCGGTGTTCTATTCCAACGCGCCGGCCGGTGCGATCAACTTCATTCCGCGCAAAGTCGGCGATACGGCCGAAGGCATCGCCAAGTTCACCGTGGGCGACTACGGCCTGACCCGCGGCGATTTCTGGTACGGCACGCCGGTGGGCGACGGCTGGAAGCTGGGCGTTGGCGGCTTTTATCGCATTGACACAGGCATCCGGTCGCCGGGCTTCAACGCCAATGACGGCGGGCAGATCCGGGTGAACCTGGCGCGCGACTTTGAGCGAGGCCACGTAAGCGTCGACGTGAAGCACATGGACGACAAGGTGGCGCTGTACCTGGGTATTCCCATGCGCACCTATCCAGGCGGCGACATCAAGGCGGTGCCAGGCTTCGACGGCAACTTCGGCACCCTGGCCGGCCCCGAGACCGAGCATGCCTCGATGAAGCAGGCCAATGGCGGCCTGTACGATTTCGACAATAGCCAGGGCACCCACGTCAAGCGCGACCAGATCACGCTGAAGTTCGACTATGACCTGGGCGACGGCTGGAAGCTTGCCGAGTCCCTGCGCTACGACGATACGCGCACGCAGCGCAACGGCATGTTCCCCAATTCGCTGATGAGCGCCGCGAAGCTGTTTTCGCAGGTCAAGCTGCCGGCCGGCGCTTCCGGTTTGCAGTTGCGCTATGTGGACAACCCGGCCCAGGTGTTCGACAACGCCAACCAGAACGGCAACGGCCTGGTGGTGGTCGGTGGCCTGCGCGGCGTGACCATGCCGGTCAAGGAGCTGATCAGCGACTCTCGCCTGCTGCGTCAGTTCGAATTAGGTGGGCAGACCCATGATGTCACCCTGGGCTATTACTACGCCCGCTTCGACCAAGGCTTCAGCCGCTACTCCTCCTCCGTCTTGCTCGACACGCGGGATCAGGCCCGGCTGCTGGACCTGGTGGCGCTCAACGCTGCCGGCCAACCGGTGAGCACGCTGACCGATCGCGGCGTGTACCAGTATGGCTACGAGTGGGCCCATTCCAGCGGCATTTCCAAGACCAACGCGTTCTACCTATCCGACGAATGGCAGGTCACCGACCAGCTGCGCATCGACGGCGGCGCGCGCTGGGAGCAGGTGAACACCCGCGGCAACAGCGAAAATCCGCAGACGGTGAATCTGGGCAGCTTTGCCACCTCGAAGGTGCTTACCGGCAGCGGCGTGCTGGTTCCCTACGACCACACCTTCAGCAAGCTGGGCTGGACCCTGGGCGCCAACTGGCAGTTCTCTCCGCGCTCCGGCGTGTTCGCGCGCTGGACGCCGACCTTCCGCCTGCCCAACCTGAGCAGCTACATCACCAATCCCGGTGCCAAACCGGTCGTCCAGACCATGAAGCTGGGCGAGGTCGGCTACAAGTACAGCGACCGCTGGCTGGAGCTCTACGCGACGGCCTTCTATACCAAGTACGACAACGTCGGCTACAGCAACACCGTCTTCAACTTGAACAACATCACCACGGTGCAGCAGGGCTATGCCAGCTCCAAGACCAAGGGCCTGGAGCTGGACGGCACCTGGTTCCCGGTGGATTGGTTCGACCTGCAGGTCACCGCCACTTGGCAGGACCCGCAGTACAAGGGGCTGCGCTTCACCGACAACGTCAACAACAGCCCGGTGGTGCGCGACTACGACGGCAACCAGCTGATCCGCGTGCCGAAGGAGAGCTACCGCGTGGTGCCGGGCGTGAACCTGCTCGGCGGCAGGCTGCGCATGCAGGTGTCTTACGAGCATGAAGGGCAGCGTTACGTGGACAATGCCAATACGGTGCGGCTGCCGGCCTACGATGTGTGGAACGCCAGTGCGCGCTACAACCTCTCGTCGATGTGCTCGCTGTATTTCTACGTCGACAACATCACCAATTCGCTGGGACTGACCGAGGGCAATCCGCGCGCGGGCGAGCTGCAGAGCGCGGATGCGGGCGCCAATACCTTTATCGCCCGTCCGATCCTGGGTCGCGCCTACCGCGCAGCCATCATGTATCGGTTCTGAGCTGAAGGGCCGGGTGCTTGCCCGACCCTTTCCCACGCGATGAAGCACAGCACCACAGGCACGCTGACACTGGCCCTCGTCTGGGCGCTGGTCGCGTGGATGCGCGTCGCCGTCGCCTGCGATCTGGAGACGGCGAGCGCCGGCTGCGATCCAGCGGTGTTCGACCGCCAGTTGCGATTGAACGATATCCAGGCCATTGGCACGCATAACAGCTACAAGCAGTCGATGCCGCCGGCCGAGTGGGCCGCGCACCATGCGCGCGATCCGCAGGGAGCCGATGGCATCGACTACGGGCATCGGCCGATTCCGGAACAGCTCGACCATGGCGCGCGCACCATCGAGCTGGACGTCTACTACGACCCGCAGGGCGGGCGCTACGCGCATCCGCCGGGGGCGCTGCGCAAAGGTTATGCAACACCGCCATGGCCGGCCGAAGCCGCGGCGCAGATGCAGCGGCCCGGCTTCAAGGTGATGCACCTGGCCGATATCGATTTCCGCAGCAGCTGCCAGACCTTCGTCGCCTGCCTTACGCTGATCCGCGACTGGTCGCGTGCGCATCCTCGGCATGTGCCGATCATGCTGCTGCTCAATGCCAAGGATGGCGCCAGCGGCCCGGGTGCCGTCGCACCGTTGCGTTTCGACGAACGCGCTTTCGATGCGCTGGATGCCGAAGTGCGGTCGGTCTTCAACCCACACGAGCTGATTGCGCCTGACGATGTGCAGGGCCAGTACTCCAGCCTGCGCGATGCCGTGCTGGCCGGCCAATGGCCGACCCTCGGCGAGGCGCGCGGGAGGCTGTTCTTCGTGTTGGACGAGGATGCGCGCAAAGTGGCTGCGTATCGCGGCAAGCGGCGCTCGCTGGAGGGAAGGGTGATGTTCGTCAACATCGACGAGCGCTCACCGGCGGCGGCCTACCTCACCTTGAACGATCCGCTTGCCGAGGGCCCGCGCATTGCCCGCGACGTAGCCGCCGGCTTTCTGGTGCGCACCCGCGCCGATGCCGACACGGTCGAAGCCCGCCGCGACGATACGCACCGCCGCGAAGCAGCCTTCGCCACGGGGGCGCAGTACGTGTCCACCGATTACCTGCAAGCCGACCCGCGCTTCGGCGATTACCGCGTACGACTGCCGCAAGGCGAAACCGCACGCTGCAACCCACTCCGCACCCCTGATTGCCACCGAGCCGACCGCCTCACCTCGCCATGAACCATCGACTCCGTCACTACATCATCAACGCACTCGCCGGACTCGTTCTGCTGCTGGGTGCGCTTGCCTCCGCACGCGCCGCGGAGACATCGCCCGACCTCACCCTGCATGGCGAGCTGAGCGGCAAGGACAACCAGACCTATCGCAGCCTGCCGTTCGACGTGCCTGCCGGGGTGAATCGCATCACCGTGCAGTTCGACTACAGCGGCCGTGAGGAACACACCACCATCGATCTGGGCCTGCTCGGTCCCGATGGCTTCCGTGGACAGGATGGTTTTCGCGGCTGGAGCGGTGGCAGCAAGAAGCTGTTCACCATTGCCGCGACCGATGCCACGCCGTCGTATCTGCCAGGGCCCATTCGTGCCGGGCGCTGGCAGTTGCTGCTGGGCATTCCGAACATCCGCAAGGACAGCCACGCCAGCTACACCGCGAACATCTGGTTCGGTCATCCCGGCGACCCGGCCTGGGAACCTGCGGTGCTGAATCCACCGCTGCGCAGAGAAGCGGGCTGGTATCGCGGCGATCTGCACATGCATACCGCGCACAGCGACGGCAGCTGCAAGAGCCAGAGTGGCCAACGCGTGCCCTGCCCCTTGTTCTTCACGGTCCAGGGTGCTGCGCAGCGGGGCCTCGACTTCATCGCGATCACCGACCACAACACGGTATCGCACGCCGATGCCATGCGTGAACTGCAACCTTACTTCGATCGTCTGCTGCTGATTCCGGGTCGCGAGGTCACCACCTTCAGCGGACATGCCAATCTGTTCGGCACCACCGCGCCGGTGGATTTTCGGGTGGGCAGCAAAGACGTACCCGACTGGAATGCCCTGTTGCATGCCATCGCGCCCCTGCATGGCGTGATCTCGATCAACCACGCCGTCCGGCCCAGTGGCGAAGCCTGCATGGGTTGCGGCTGGGCGGCCCAACCGCCTGCGGACATGGCGCTGGTGCAGGCTATTGAAGTGGTCAACGGCAGCGATGCCGGCACACCGTTCTCCGGCGTGTCCTTCTGGGAACAGCAGCTGGCGAAGGGCTACCACCTCACCGGTATCGGCGGCAGCGACAACCACGAAGCGTTTCAGAACGAGCCGCGCATTGGCTCCAATCCCACCGGCGTGCCCACGACGGTGGTGCATGCGGAAGAGCTGTCGATGCCGGCCATCCTCGAGGGCATCCGTGCGGGGCATGTGTTCATCGACACGGAAGGCAGTCGCGACCGTTTGTTGGAGCTCAGCGCCCATGCTGGTTCACGGCGCGTGATGATGGGTGATGCATTGCGCGCCGGCACCGGCGAAACCGTGAGTTTCGAACTGCATGCCGCGCATGTCGCGGGCTCCAGCCTCGTGGTGCTGCTCGACGGCCAACCATTCTCGACGGCCATCGAAGCACACGTCGACAGCGACGATGTGAGCCGCCATTTCGACTGGAACAGCGATGGCAAGGCGCATTGGTTGCGTGCCGAAGTGCGCGATGCGTCGGGCAAGCCTTTATTGATCGGCAACCCGATCTATGTGAACCCCGCCCGTAGCCCTCTGTAGGAGCGCACCCGTTAGCGTCCGGGCGCACGTGCCAGCGCCCAGACGTCGACCTGTCTCGGAATAATAATGTTCAATAATTTTCTCTCGCCGGCCGCAATCAGGTGTTCAACGAGACGCAGAGCAGACCAGCAATACCTTCCCGGGCTGCGTTTCGCAAAACGTGATGGCTCCGCCCGTCGAAAGCCGCTTCGAACTCGAAACCCAACACGGACTGTCATCGCCATCGCGAAAATCATGCCCTGACAGGCTGTTGAGAAACGCCATGTTGGAGATCACGCGCTGGAATTTATTTCTGGATGGGCTTGGAGGAAACATCCTCCGCTATCAGGCGCAATGCCCGCTCACCACGAGCACGATCGCTCTCACCCTCTGTCGGCAGGACCGGCAGGTCGGGAGCGATACCGGCTTCCTCGTTGGACCCGTCAGCGCGGAGGCGCATGCAATTGGGCACGCGGAATCGCAGCCGTGAATGACGCAGGACGATCGGCACGCCATCGGTCATGAAGCCGCAACCGTCACCACCTGTCCGGTCTCCGACCAGCTTGGCGATGTGGTTGTCCTGCATCACCGCAGCGAACATCTCCGCCGACGAGTAGGAGCGTCGATCAGCGAGGACATAGGTTGGGCCAGACCAAGTGCCGTAGTAGGCATCGACGATCGATGACGACGCGAGCGTGCCGGCGGTCTTGTCGCTCCCGTAAACGCCTCTCTGTAGACCGGCGCTGTACCCGCCAGCATAGCCAGCGGTGAGGAGCCGATTGCAGTTCAAGGGCGACCATAGTCGCCGCTCACGCCATGACCACGACAGGTCGCACCGATGCTGCCCGATGCTGTTCTTCTGATCCACGAAGAAAGATCGGGCCTCGGCCAATGCCGCCTTCGCGGCCGGCGGCCTTATGGAGGGGAGCGCGGCATCGATGTCGCTAACCTCACTATCGAAATAACCAGCCGCGACCGGGGCATCTACCATCAGGAGTCGGGCGGAGCGTACCGCGTGATCGGTGAATAGGCGGGCGGTCCAGTCGCCGCTGTCGTCACCGCCGCTGTTGTTGCCGATATCGATGACGAGGGCGGTCGCACCTGCCTGGCGCAGCTCTTTCACAGCTGCGGTCATGTCCTGGAACCAACGCATTCGCGCCGCTTCCTTGATCGTCTCGGGGGTGATCGCCCTACCCGCTTGCTGCAGGTCTGTCCATGCGTGTAGGCATGAAGCGGGAAAGGCCCTCGCTCGAAACGCCTGAATGCGAATGACGCCCAACCTGACGCCTGAGCGCACCACCAAGCCGGTGCGGAAGGTCGAGCCAAGGCCGTCAGACACAAGCTGGAAACTGGGGAGTCCTTCGAGCGGAAGGGAGAAGGCAACCGGCGCGGTAGACGCATACCCGAGCGACGCGCATCCTCCGGCAGGGGCGTCAGGGCTGAGGGTTGGTTTCTCCGGCTCTATGGCCGGCGCCGATGCGGCGGCGAGAAGGGGTAGTTCCGACAGATGCCCGTCGTGGAAACCGGCTATGAAGGCGCGGATGGCGTCGGCAGCCGCGGCATCGTCGCTAGCGGACGCGAGTGCTGTTGTCGTCTTCCGATCCAGCTCCGGAAGATCGACCCCGCCAGCACCGGATGCCTTCCATGCCAGATTGGAGTAGCGATCAGTCAGCTCCGCCTTGAGCTGGACATAGTCCTGTTGCCAAGCCTCACGGTCGAACGGCTCGGCCGCGATGGTCGTTCCGGAGAACAGGATGAGAGCAAGCAGCAAGGATATGCGCATCTTCGATCCATGGAAGGCAAACGAGACCGCACGGTAGTGGAAACTATGCGACCGGTCTTGGATGTTTGGCGCAATCAGGACGCTACGCGCGCTTCCGGTACTCGGAAGGCGAACAGCCCAGCACCGCGTGGAACGATCGCGCGAGATGCGCTTGGTCGCAGAAGCCGCAGCCCGCAGCGACCTGCGCAATGGGAAGGCGCGTTGCCTTCAGCATGTCGGCCGCCTTTTGCACGCGCGAGCGTCGCTGATATTCGCCTGGAGTGCAGCCCAGTTCCCGGCGAAAAGCCCGAGTGAGCGTCGCCGGATGGCAATCGATAACTCGGCACAATGCCGCCACCGATATGACTTGCCCCTGCACGGCATCGATAACCGCGCAGGCGCGCCGCACGATCACCGAAGTGGGAACAGAAGCTCCGGCAAGATCGCGGCCCATCTCGGCGGCGACCTGCCAAATCAAACCCGCGATCGCGCCCCTCGAAAATGCATCGTTCGTTCGGCGTTCCGCGTCGATCCGGGCGGCCAGCTTTTGGATAGGTGTTGAACGTGTTGCCGGGGCCGCACGAAATGGCAGTGTCGTCACGAGATAGTCGAGAAGATCAGCCGCTGGCGTAACGATGATCTTGCGAGCTCCATGAGCCCAAAAACGTTGGGCGTGAGGCAACCCCTCCGGGCAAATGAGAGCGCTTCTGCAATCCTGCACGGCAACCCGCCCGCCGATCGTTTCTTCATAACCTCCGCCAAGCACGACCGTAAGGCTCGGTGTTGCATGGATATGCGACGCGATGCTGCTATTGGCCGCATAGGTTCGATAGCAGAGGCTTGCAGAATGCGAAGGCTCATCGGTCATTGAGCCATCATATCGCCTGACAGGTTGTTGAGAAGCCGCCTGCCGTGAATCAAGCACATCAAGTGCTTGATTCATCGGAGCCGAGTCCGGACATGTACCGGGCTCAACACCCTCCTCTCGTCGACTCTCTTGGTCAAAGCATCCTTTGACCCTGGCGAGTAACTCGCTGTTCACCGCGCCTTTTTCCCGAGATTTGCAAAATATTTCGCGGCAAAATTTAGTGAACTTCATGGAAATAATTGGACTTTATTTGTCCAAGACACTAGCGTCCGGGCGCACGTGCCAGCGCCCAGACGTCGACCCGTTGCACGCCCGCCCGCTTAAGTTGCCGCGTGCACTCGGCAAGGGTGGCACCTGTCGTCATCACGTCGTCCAACAGGGCCACGTGCGCGGGCAGTGCCATGCCCTCTCGCACTTCGAAGGCCCCACGTACGTTGCGTCGGCGAGCGACGCGGTCGAGTTCGGTCTGCGCCGCGGTGTCGCGCTTGCGGCCGAGCGCATCGCCGCGCAGGGGAATGCGCAACACTGCAGCCAACGGTCGGGCCAGTTCCAGCGCCTGGTTGTAGCCGCGTTGACGAAGGCGGCCGCGATGCAGCGGAATCGGCAGAATCAAGTCTGGGCGTTCAACCGGCATCGGCTCCCGCTGCCATAGCGTCGCCAGCGTTCGGCCAGCGGCGAGATCGGTGCCGAATTTGAAGCGCGACTCCAACCGGTCCAGCGGCCAGCCATAGCGGAACGGCGCCCACGCCGCATCCCAGGGTGGTGGGCGGCGGTGGCATTCGCCACAGAACTCCGCGGCCACCGGCAACGGAAGCGCGCAACGGGCGCAGCAACTGCGATTGCGCGGCATCTCGGCGGCGCAGGCTTCGCAGAGATCCAGGCCGCTCGCTCCGGGTGCGCCACACAGCAGGCAGCGCCATGGCAATAGCCATGTCCGCAGCCGAGATAGCTGGGTTTGGAAGACGTGTGTCAGCGCTTCCGTGCGCATGCGTCATACCTCAGCCGCGCGCCTTGAACATGGCCGCGTCGAGGATCGACCACAGATGGATGATCCAGCCCAGCCACACGATCCACAGCACACCGGCAAGCACGAACATCACGATGGCGATCAGCAATCGCCCCTGCACCAGCTGGCCGAGGCCGGGGATGAAGAAGCTACAGATCGCTGCGAGTACGTTGCCGGTGCTGCCTTGTCCTGCGCTCATACGAAAGGTTCCATGGGGGCTGGCCCGATGGTAGCGCAGCCATGCCATACCCGGGCGCATCGTAAACATTTGGCGGCAATCCAAAGTTGACAGACGAAAACTCGCTGCCACACTGTCGCGTTTCCCCACCCAGAGTTGCCGCTCCCATGGCCCACGCCATCCGCCACGACTGGACCCGCGACGAAGTCGCCGCGCTGTTCGCACTGCCGTTCAACGAGCTGCTGCATCGCGCGCACTCGGTCCACCGCGAACACCATGATCCGAACGCTGTGCAGGTCTCCACGCTGCTGTCGATCAAGACCGGCGGCTGCCCGGAGGATTGCGCTTATTGCCCGCAGGCCGCGCGTTACGACACCGGCGTGCAGGCGCAGAAGTTGATGAGCGTGGACGCTGTGGTGGCGCGCGCGCAAGCGGCGAAGGATGCCGGCGCCAGCCGTTTCTGCATGGGCGCGGCATGGCGCAGTCCGAAGGACCGCGACGTGGTCAAGGTGGCGGAGATCGTTTCCGCGGTGAAGGCACTGGGCCTGGAAACCTGCGCCACGCTGGGCATGCTCGATGGTAAGCAGGCGCAGACGCTGAAAAGCGCCGGCCTGGACTACTACAACCACAACCTGGACACCGCGCCGGAGTTCTACGGCGAGATCATCCACACGCGCCAGTACCAGGATCGCCTGGACACACTGGAGAACGTGCGCGAAGCCGGCCTGAAGACCTGCTGCGGCGGCATCGTCGGCATGGGCGAGACGCGCGCGCAGCGCGCTGGCCTGCTGCAGACCCTGGTCAACCTGCCGGAGCACCCGCAGTCGGTGCCGATCAACCAGCTGGTGCAGGTGGAAGGCACGCCGCTGGCCGGCACCGATGCGCTGGACCCGTTCGAGTTCGTGCGCACGATTGCCGTCGCTCGCATCCTGATGCCGGCCTCGATGGTGCGCCTCTCCGCCGGTCGCCAGCAGATGGACGATGCCGTGCAGGCGCTGTGCTTCTTCGCTGGCGCCAACTCGATCTTCTACGGCGAGAAGCTGCTGACCACCGGCAACCCGGATGTGGAACACGACCGCCAGCTGTTCGCGCGACTCGACCTGCATCCGCTGCAGGTGGTCGAGGAAGCCGGCACCGTGCACGCCGACATCCTGGAAACCGCCAGCGCGGGTTGCGGTACCGGCTGCGGCTGCAGCGAAGCCGCCTGATAGCGTATGGCGGGCCACCCAAGCCCGCCATCTCTATGCCACGTCACTCGCTCCTTGATCGCCTGGCCCGACATAGCGCCGAACGCGCCCAGGCCGGTCTGCTGCGCCGATTGCGCACGTTCGACCACGCCGACGGCCCGTGGCTGGAGAGCGGCGAGCGACGCCTGCTCTCTTTCTATAGCAACGACTACCTGGGGCTTGCCCAGCATCCGCAGCTGATCGCCGCGTTCAAGCGCGTGGCGGATGATGAAGGTGTCGGCAGCGGCTCGGCCCATCTCATCTGCGGCCATCGCGCCGAACATGCCGCGCTTGAAGAAGCCCTGGCCGAATGGACCGGGCGCGAGCGCGCGCTGTTGTTCTCCACCGGCTACATGGCGAACCTCGGCGTGATGCAGGCGCTGCTTCAGGACGGCGACCTGTGCGTGCAGGACAAGCTCAATCACGCCTGCCTGCTCGACGGCGCGAAGATCGCGAGTGCGGAACTGAAACGCTATCCGCATGCCGACGTCGCGGCTGCCGCCCGCCAGCTCACCAGCCGCAGCGATGCCGCGGCGCTGCTGGCGACCGATGGCGTATTCAGCATGGATGGCGATATCGCGCCGCTGCGTGAGCTTGCCGCACTATGCCAGCGGGAAAGTGCCACCTTCATGGTGGACGACGCGCACGGACTCGGCGTGCTGGGCGACGATGGTGCCGGCAGCCTCAGCGCCGCAGCGCTTGGCGAGAGCGACGTGCCGGTGCTGATGGCGACCCTGGGCAAGGCACTCGGCTGTCACGGTGCTTTCGTCGCCGGTTCGGCGGCGTTGATCGAAGGCTTGGTGCAATCCGCCCGCACCTATATCTACACCACCGCCATGCCATCCGCCGTGGCCGCCGCCGCGCTCGCTTCGGTGCGCGTGGCGCGTGCAGAAAGCTGGCGGCGCGAGAAACTGGTCGCGCTTATCGCGCGCTTTCGCGAAGGCGCCGGTCAGCTTGGCCTGGCCCTGATGCCCTCATCCACGGCCATCCAGCCGCTGATGTTGGGCGATGCCTCGGCCGCATCGGCGGCGGCGCGGACACTGGAAGAGCGGGGATTCCTGGTCGGCGCGATCCGCCCGCCCACGGTGCCGCAAGGCAAAGCCCGCCTGCGCATCACGCTGTCGGCCATGCACGAGGAAGAGCATGTCGACCGACTGCTGGACGCGCTGGCTGGCCTGGCGTCCGGCGTCGCCCCGACCGGCCCCGTATAATGGCGCGCTTGCCGCTGTAGCCCCCCATGCCGATCGTCAATCTCTCCGCTTATAAATTCGTCAGCCTGGATGACCTGCCAGCGCTGCGCGAGCGTGTGCTCGAGCGCTGCCACGCGCTGGCACTGAAAGGCACCGTTCTGCTCGCGCCGGAAGGCATCAACCTGTTTTTGGCCGGGCCGCGCGAACCGATCGACGCCTTCATGGCATGGCTGCATACCGATGCGCGCTTCGCTGACATCGTGCCGAAGGAGTCCATCTCCAACGCCCCGCCGTTCGGCCGCATGCGCGTGCGCCTGAAGAAAGAGATCATCACCATGCGCATGCCGGCTATCCGTCCGGAAGGTTCGCGCGCGCCAGCGGTGACGCCGGATACGCTACGCCGCTGGCTGGACCGGGGCCGCGACGACGACGGCCATGAAGTGGTGTTGCTGGATACGCGCAACGACTACGAAACCAACGTCGGCATCTTTGAGCAGGCCGTGGACTATCGGCTCGCCAGCTTCACCGAATTCCCCGATGCCATTGCTGGCGATCGTGCGCGCTTCGAAGGCAAGACGGTGGTGTCGTACTGCACCGGTGGCATTCGTTGCGAGAAAGCGGTGCTGCATATGCAGGACATCGGCATGGAGCGTGTGTTCCAGCTCGAAGGCGGCATCCTGAAGTACTTCGAAGAAACCGACGGCGCGCATTGGCGCGGCGACTGTTTCGTGTTCGACGACAGGGGCGCGGTGGACACGCAGCTCGCGCCGGCCGGCACCTCTCAGCTCCCTCTCCCCTCTGGGGAGAGGGTTGGGGTGAGGGGCGGCTCTTGCGATACCGCCGCTTCAGAGCAGGCTTCGATCGACACCTTCGCGAGCACCCGCCCCTCATCCGCCCCTTCGGGGCACCTTCTCCCCGAAGGGGAGAAGGGAAATAGGCGTGAGCTCCCCGAAGGGGAGAAGGAACTATGACGCTGCACATCGAGGTTCACGGTACCGGCCGGGTGCCGTTGGTGATGCTCCACGGCTGGGCGATGCACGGCGGCGTGTTGGCGCCGCTGGTACAGGCGCTGGAAGACCGCTGCACGATGTACGTGGTCGACCTGCCCGGTCATGGCCACTCGCGCGATTGCGGCCTGCCACTGGAGCCTTCGACATGCGCAGCCGCGATCGCGAAGGCCACACCACCGGCGCTGTGGCTGGGTTGGTCGCTCGGTGGGTTGATCGCTCTGACGGCCGCGCTGGAACGCCCGGCGCATGCGCGCGGTTTGGCCATGCTGTGCGCCACACCGAAGTTCGTGCGCGACGCCAGCTGGCCTTACGGCAGCGAAGGCGCACTGGTGCACGAACTCGCCACCGATCTGGAAACCGATTACCACGCCACGCTGGAGCGCTTTCTGACGCTGGAAGCGATGGGCAGCGCTGATCCACGCGCGGAACTTCGCCACCTGCGCACACTGGTGTTCGATCGCGGCGAACCGGATTTGCGAGTGCTGCAGGAAGGCATCCGCATTCTGGAAACCAGCGACCGCCGCGCCGCGTTGCCCGACCTGGCGGTATCGAGTGCCTGGATTGCCGGCCATCGCGATCGGCTGGTGCCGCCGCAGGCCATGCAGTGGTCGGCTTCGCAGTGTGGCGGCAGTTATTACGCCATCGACCGTGCCGGCCACGCCCCCTTCTTTGGCCATACCGACGCCGTGGTGCAGGCGCTCACCCCGTTGTTGGATGCCTATCGATGAGCGAGTTCCACGTCGACCGCCGCCAGGTGCGCCGTAATTTCAGCCGCGCCGCGCGCACTTACGAACAGCACGACGCGCTACAGCGCGAAGTGCAGAACGTGCTGTGCGAGCGGCTGGACTTCTATCTGGCCACGCCCGAACGGGTGATCGACGTGGGTGCTGGCACCGGCCGCGGCAGTGCGCTGTTGAAGAAGCGCTACGGCAAAGCGCAGGTCATCGCCATGGACCTCGCCCTGCCCATGCTGCGCGCAGCGAAGCACCACGCCAGCTGGCTCAAACCGTTCCACCGCGTCTGTGCTGAAGCCACGTCGCTGCCGCTGCCGGATCACAGTGTCGATGTGCTGCATTCCAACCTGTGCTTCCAGTGGGTCGACGACCTGCCCGCGTTGTTTGGCGAATGCGTGCGCGTGCTTAAGCCTGGTGGCCTGCTCGCCTTTTCCACCTTTGGGCCCGACACACTGAAGGAATTGCGCGCCGCCTGGGCCAGCGCCGACCAGCAGCCGCACGTCAGCCGCTTTCTGGATATGCACGACCTGGGTGACGCCATGATCGCCGCCGGTCTGCGCGATCCGGTACTCGACGTGGACCGCTACACCCTCACCTACAGCGAGCCGCGCATGCTGCTGAAGGAGCTGCAGGGCCTGGGCGCGACCAACGCCGACACCACGCGCGAGCGCGGCCTGACCGGCAAGCGCCATTACCGGCAGATGCTCGCCGCCTACGAAACCATGCGCGTCGACGGCCGCGTCCCGGCGACCTGGGAAGTAGTGACAGCGCACGCCTGGGGACCGCCGCCGGGACAGTCTCGCCGTGGCAAAGACGGCGGCGAGATCGCCAGTTTCTCGGTGGATAGCCTGCGCGGTTCGCGACGACGCTGAACTCCACACTTCCGATACGGGTTCTTCATGGCATGGCGACTATCGTGTGTCGCCCTTTCTCCTTCGCGGAGCCGCCGGAGGAACCATGAACCAGCCAATGCACACCACCCGCTTCCCGCAGGAGAGTGCCGCTTACCGCACTGCCCGCGACCAGCTGCTGCAGGCCGAGATCGACCTGCGCCGTCAGATCGAAGCCGTTGCCGCCATGAGGCGCAGTCTGCCCCTGGGTGGCGAGGTGAAAGAAGACTACGTATTCGAACGGGCCGGCATCGGTTCGCAGGACCAGGATGCCGCACCGACGGTGCGTTTGTCCGAGCTGTTCCGCGACGGCAAGGACAGCTTGGTCGTCTACAGCTTCATGTTCGGCCCGGCGATGGAGAACGCCTGTCCTTCCTGCACGTCCATCCTGGAAGGCTGGAACGGCGCCGTGCATCACGCGCTCCAGCGCACCAACCTCGCTGTGGTCGCCAAGTCGCCCGTCGCGCGTATTCGCGAGTTTGCGCGCAGTCACGGCTGGACGAATCTGCCGCTGCTGTCCTCCGCCAACAACAGCTACAACGCCGACTATCACGGCGAGCGCCCGGACGGCGGCCAGATGCCGATACTCAACGTGTTCACTCGACGCGACGGACGCATCTATCACACCTATGCGACCGAGCTGATGTTTGTTCCAGCCGATCCGGGCCAGGATCCCCGCCACATCGACATGGCCTGGCCGCTGTGGAATTTGCTCGACTACACGCCGGAAGGACGCGGCGCGGATTGGCGGCCGAAGCTGACGTATTGATCAGCCCCAGTAACGCGCCAACAGACGATAGCCCACGCCGCCGAGCAGCATCGCCGGCACGAAGACCATGGCCTCGGCAAGGCCGGCGCCCAGGTTCACCAGGGCCGGGCCGGGGCAGTAGCCGGCCAGCCCCCAGCCGATGCCAAAGATGGCGGCGCCGAGGATCAGCGGGCGATCGATCCGCCGCGTGACGGGCACATGGAAGCTTTCGTCCAGCACGGGCCTGGGCTGGCGCAGCACCACCCAGAATGCGATCGCGGTGACCCCGACGGCGCCGGCCAGTACGAACATCAGAGTCGGATTGAAATCACCGGCCAGGTCGAGAAAGCCCAGCACCACACGCGGGTCGCTCATATGCGACACCACAAGGCCCAGCCCAAACAGTGCGCCGGCAAACAGCGCCGCAAGCCATCGCGTCGTCATGCCACCGCTCCCAACACGTGGCGCAGCAGGTATACCGTGATGAAGGCCGTCGCCATGAAGGTCAGCACGGCGGCCAACGAGCGCTTGGAGAAGCGCCCCAGCCCGCAAACACCATGCCCGCTGGTGCAGCCGCTGCCCATGCTGGTGCCGACGCCCACCAGCACGCCAGCGACGATCAGCGCCATGCGCGGATAATTTTCGCGCGGTGCGATGTGCGGCAACAAATGCATCGCCAGCCCGCCCGCAAGCACCAGGCCAAGCAGAAACGCGACGCGCCACCCTCGCTCCGCCTTCGGTGCATCCGCCAGGCCGAAGGTGATGCCGCTGATGCCGGCAATGCGCCCGTTGAGCCACAGCAACAAGGTGGCGGATAGACCGATCAACACGCCACCCGCCAGCCCGGACAGCCACATGTTCATGACTTGTGCCCGAAGCGGTTGAGCGGCAGGCGCAGGTAGCGAACGCCGTCGCTATCGGGCGGCGGCAAACGGCCGGCGCGGATGTTTACCTGCAAGGCCGGCAACACCAGGCGCGGCGGCGCCAGCGTCGCATCGCGCGCGGTGCGCATGGCGACAAAGTCGGCTTCGCCCACGCCGCGCTTCACGTGCACATTTTCCTGCAGCTGCGCATCGATGCTGCATTCGGCCTGCGGCGCTCCCCGCGACGGGGGTGGATAGTCGTGACAAAGGAACAACCGGGTGTCGGCAGGCAATGCCAGGATCTTCTGGATGGAGGCATAGAGCTGCCCCGCATCGCCGCCGGGGAAGTCGCAGCGCGCCGTGCCGGTCTCGGGGGCGAACAAGGTGTCGCCGATGAAGGCGGCATCGCCGATCAAGTAGGTCAGGCTGTCATCCGTATGACCTGGCGTCGCTATCACGCGGATCTCCAGTACGCCGGCGTGCAGCACGTCGCCATCGTGTAGCAGTTGGTCGAACTGGCCGCCATCGGGCGTGAAATCCTCGCCCAGTCCGAACAGCGTCTTGAAACGCTTCTGAACGCCGACGATGCCGTGGCCGATGGCCAACCGCGCGCCGAACACATCGCGCAAATGGTCACCGGCGCTGAGGTGGTCGGCGTGCGCATGCGTTTCGAGGATCCACTCCACCGTCAAACGATGCTCACGCACATAGTCGACTACCGCGTCCGCGGATGCGGTCGAGGTATGCGCGGCTATGGCGTCATAGTCCAGCACTGGATCGATGACCACGGCAGCCCGTCCTTCATGGACGACATAGGTGAACGTGCTGGTGGCGGCGTGGAAGAACGCTTTCACTTCGTGATGCGATCGGTTTGGCTGCGTCACGGCTTGGCCTTGCGTCATATTTTAGAAATTGCTAAATTAGAATTGTCTAAATTCAAAGTCAAGCCGGTGACCACCCGCTCAAGAACATCCGCCGCCGCAACAGCGGCCAACATGGCTGCGATGGCCAGGCACGCGGACGATGCTGCCGGCCTGCTGAAGTCGCTAGCCCACCCCACGCGATTGCTGGTGCTGTGCCGGCTCGTGGAAGGCGAGGCGCCCGTGTCCGAACTGCAGGAGCTGTCAGGGCTGTCGATGTCGGCACTGTCCCAGCATCTGGCCGTGCTGCGCGAAGCGGCACTGGTCGATACGCGCCGGCAAGCCCAGGCCGTGTTCTACTCCCTACAGCCCAGCCCCGCCCTTGGCGTGCTGCAAGCCCTGCACGACGCTTACTGCGGGCCACGAAAGCGCCGGACGACGGTCGCGCGCAGCTCCTCTTAAGAGCCTTCGCAACGCTTAAATGGCGCAGGGTGAGAAGGAGCGCGCCGTCGATGTGTTCAAACTCAACACCGAACTGCATCCCGCGAGCGTCAATGTCTACGACAGCCTCGCCGAAGGTTATGAAGCGCTCGGTGATAAACCGCAGGCCACCGCTAGCGACCAGCGCTCGCTATAGCTGAATCCCTCCAACGAGCAGGCCAAAGAGCGGCTACGGGTGCTGCAACCAGCGCCGAATAGCCCTTGCCGTTACTTGCCTGCGCCAGCCTTGTGGCGGAAGCAGGTGGCGATGTGGTCATTGACCATGCCGGTGGCTTGCATGAAGGCGTAGCAGATGGTGGTACCGACGAAACGGAAGCCGCGCTTTTTTAGATCCTTGCTCATGCGATCGGATAGCGGCGTGCTGGCCGGCACCTGGCCGCGGTCGCTCCAGCCGTTGAGTACAGGCTTGCCGCCGACGAAGGACCACAGGTAGGCGTCGAGGCTGCCGAACTCCTCGATCACTTTGAGTGAGGCGAGCGCGTTGTCGATAGCTGAATCCCTCCAACGAGCAGGCCAAAGAGCAGCTACGGGTGCTGCAACCAGCGCCGAATAGCCCCTGCCGTTACTTGCCTGCGCTAGCCTTGTGGCGGAAGCAGGTGGCGATGTGGTCATTGACCATGCCGGTGGCTTGCATGAAGGCGTAGCAGATGGTGGTACCGACGAAACGGAAGCCGCGCTTTTTTAGATCCTTGCTCATGCGATCGGATAGCGGCGTGCTGGCCGGCACCTGGCCGCGGTCGCTCCAGCCGTTGAGTACAGGCTTGCCGCCGACGAAGGACCACAGGTAGGCGTCGAGGCTGCCGAACTCCTCGATCACTTTGAGTGAGGCGAGCGCGTTGTCGCGCGCGGCGCTGATCTTGAGGCGGTTGCGGATGATGCCCGGATCGAGCAGCAACTTTTCCAGCTCGCTGCCCTTCATCCCGGCAACGCTGGCGATGTCGAACTGATGGAACACTTCACGATAGCGCTCGCGCTTGGCCAGCACGGTGCGCCAGGACAGGCCGGCCTGCGCGCCTTCCAGGATCAGGAATTCGAACAGGCCGCGATCGTCATGCAGCGGCACGCCCCATTCGATGTCGTGGTAGTCGCGCTCGATGTCACTGCTATTGGCCCAACTGCATCGGGTGACTGGCTTCATCGGGAGCGGCTCCGGCGGGAAGGCCGCAGCATAGCGCCAACCGCTCCATCCCTCCCCTGCCGGACGCTGGGGAGGGGGCGGAATCAGATGCTGATCATCGCCCGCCGGCGCTGGCGGAGATAGTTGAGCATCAGCACCATCGCCAGCAGCACCAACACCACGGCGAAGATGCTCAGGCCCAGGTTGTCGCCGCGCAGGCCGCTCGCATAGTTCGCAGGCAGCTGCCCGCCGTTGTCGTCCATGTTCACCGCGGCCATACCGGTGTAGTGCATACCGCACACCGCCACACCCATCACTAACGCGCTGCCTGTCATCTGCAGCGGGCCGCGCAGGTTGAAGGCGAGCCACAGGGCGACGATCGACGCCACGATGGCGATTGCCATCGAAGCCATCACCAGGCTCATGTCGTAGCTGATAAAGGCGCCCATCATCACTGCGGCCATGCCCAGGTAATGCATGCCGGTCACGCCCAGACCCATGCAGATGCCGGCGGCGACTAGCTTGGACCAGCTGAATGTGCCGCTGCTGGCGATGGCCAGTCCGAGCGAGCAGGCGCCGAAAGCGAGCACCGCGGACAGCGCGGTGAAGGAGAGGTCGTACGTCACCGGCATGCCCATGTCGCAGGCCAGCATGGCGATGAAGTGCATGGCCCAGATCGCGCCCACGCCCATGGCCGCGCCTGCTGCCAGGATGGCGGCGGTGCGTTGGCCGCTGGTCTGCGCGAGCGGGATGACCACGGCCAATTGCAGGGCGGTGAAGGAACCGAGCACCGAAATTGCGTACGAAAGGATGACCAACAGCAGGTTGTAGCTCTGATGGGCAGGCATGGCACTCCTCCTTAAATCACGTGGAAGTCAGTCGAGCGTAGGTTTGGCTGCCGGCGGACGCGTCGGTCGTGCCTTGATGCGAGCCAGGCCGGAAACAGGCTCTTGGAATCGATCGCCGTGGGCGGTATGGGTCGTGAGCCGACGACGGAGAACGACGCCTAATGCGAGATCTCCAGGATGCAGTTCACCGCGCCGGTGCTGCGGCAATAGAGGCTGCGCGCGAACACGGTCTGTGGCGCCACGGAGCCGCCGAGCACGCCTTCGAGATAACCACTGAAAAAACGGCAGCCGGAATCACCGCCAGGCGAACACAGTGGACTGTTCTGGATATGCAATTGCCCGTCGCGCCAATCGACGGTGGCCAGTTCGCGCAGTGCTGGCATGGCGATGCGTTTGATCGCATCCGCCAAGCCGAGCTTGGCGCCCATGGCATAGTCGCGCTTGTATACCCAGGCACCCGTACGTCGCCCGGCCAGCTGCAGGGAGGCCTCGCGGGCATCCGCAGCCACAGCGTGCTCAAGTGTGATCAGCCACGGATAGATCTTGGGATAGTCGTGCGCCAGCTGCGGCAGCGTGCTCTCGACCTGGCGCACATCCGGTCCGGCAGCGGGCGCGATGGCTTCCGCCGCCAAAAGTCTCGCTACTGGACTGGATGGAGCCGGCAGTGCGTCACGTTCCGCAAGCGCCGCTTCGAAGCTCAATACACGGTTGTGCGTGGCCAGCGCTTCTTCGAGCACAAGCTGGCGCTCGGCCGGCCCGCGCACGATCATCACCAGCCAAGTGCCCTTGCTGTCCTGGGATAGGCGTTGACGTAGCAAGGTAAAGCCGTTGGCGACGACCAAACGGCCCAGTTCCACCAGCAATCCTTCGCGACGATCCGAAAGGATCTGCATCTCCAGCTCGATCATTGGCCCCCCTGTGGTCGATGCTGGCAAACAAATTGTGCCGAGCACGATGAAACAAGCGGCACGATTGAATTGTGACGATGATCTAGAAATGCAAATGACGTGTGGACGTCACAATGGACGGCTCCCGACTTGGGATGCGTATCTCCTTCACCCGAGAGCCTGCTCAACATTTCCTGACGTGGTGTGCCGTGCGCTTCTATGACGATCTCCGCGTGGCTTAAGGAAGAGCACGAATCGGCATCGATCCACCATCGGCCTTCGCCCTGTAAGCTTGCTCCGCTCCCTTGGCGCCGCGTCATCCGATGAAGCACGGCAGGCGCAGCCGGACCTCAGATTTCATCTTTGACTGCGAACACCATGCCTTCTCATTCGTCCCAACGCGGTGCCGTGGCCGCCATGCTCGTCACCATCCTGATCTGGGCCTATAGCTGGGTGGTGATGAAACAGGTGCTGCAGCATGCGAGCCCGTTCCAGTTCGCTGCCCTGCGCTATGTACTCGGTGCGCTGGTGTTGTTCGCCGTGTTGCTGGCGACGCGGCAATCGCTGCGCCCACCACCGTTGCTGCCCACGGTGCTGATCGGCCTGTGTCAGACCGCTGCTTTCCAGGGGCTGGGGCAATGGGCCTTGGTCGAAGGTGGCGCCGGGCACGTCGCGCTGCTGGCTTACACCATGCCGTTCTGGGCGGTGCTGCTGGCGTGGGCGATTCTGCGCGAGAAGCCGACGGCGCGGCATTGGCTGGGCATGGGATTGGCAGCGGTTGGCTTGCTTTGCATCATCGAACCATGGCGCGGGCTGGGCAGCGGCAGCAGCACCTTGCTGGCGATCGCCGCGGGTGGCGCATGGGCGATGGGCACGGTATTGAGCAAACGCATGTTTCTCCGGCACGCCCCTTCGCCGCTTAACCTCACAGCGTGGCAGATGCTGTTCGGTGCGTTGGCGCTCTGCGTGCCCGCGTTAGGGATACCGCAGCGTCCGATCGAGTGGAGCTGGGATTTCATTGGCGGTCTCACCTACAGCGTGGTGCTTGCATCCAGCGTGGCCTGGGGCCTTTGGCTGATGGTGTTGCGGCGCTTGCCGACCGCCGTGGCCAGCCTGTCCAGCCTCGGCGTACCCATTGTCAGCGTGCTGCTGGCGTGGGCGATCCTGCATGAGCAGCCGACTTCGATGGAGGCACTGGGCATCGTGTTCGTGTTGCTTGGCTTGATGGCGGTAAGCGGCCTGAAGTTGCGTCGCGGGTTGGCGTAAGCGCGGCAAACCCCAACGTCGCGTCACACTTCACCAAGGCAGTGCGTCGAGATCCACATTGCCGCCGGTGAGCACCAGCCCGACGCGACGGCCAGCAAAATGCTCGCGCTGTTTCAGCACCGCGGCGAACACGGTAGCGCTGGACACCTCCACCACCTGCTTCAGTTCGCGCCATAGCAGCTTCATGGCAGCAATCGTTTCCTCGTCGCTCACCGTGATGACTTGCGTGCGATGACTGCGTAGCGCTTCGAAGTTGGGCTCGCCAATCAAAGCGCGTAGGCCGTCGCATATGGTGTCGGCAGTGAACGCCTCGATGCGCGCGCCACGCGCCAACGATTGTGCCGCGTCGGAGGCACCAAGTGGCTCCGCGCCAAACAGAGCCAGCGCCGGATCGATGCCGTGTGCGGCAATCGCACAACCGGAAGCCAGGCCGCCGCCACCCACCGGCGTGATCAACGCATCCAATGCCTCGACCTGGCGCATCAGCTCCAACACCAGCGTGCCCTGCCCGGCCATCACGCGCGCATCGGCATAGGGATGCACCAGCTCGCTGCCGGTCTGTCGTTGTACTTCGGCGGCCATCGCTTCGCGCGCGGCCTGCGTGGGTGCACAACGATGCAGCACCGCGCCAGCCTGTTCGATCGCTTCCAGCTTGGCACGCACCGCGCCCTCGGGCACTACCACGTGCGCGGAAATCCCTCGTGTGGCCGCTGCCATCGCCAAGGCGTTGCCATGGTTGCCGGAGGAATGCGTCACCACGCCGCGCGCCGCCTGCGCATCGTCCAGCGACCACACGGCATTGCATGCTCCGCGGAATTTGAAGGCACCGCCGCGCTGCAGGTTCTCGCATTTGAAATGCAGCTCCGCACCCACCAGCGCATCCAGGCGCGCGCTGCGCAGCACCGGCGTCACCGTGGCATACGGGGCGATGCGCGCGGCGGCATCGCAGATCTGTTCGAAACTGGGCAGGCCCGCTCTCAATAGGCCAGATCTCATTAGGTCTGCACTCATTAGGTCTGTACTCATGGCAACTCGATCTCCACACCACAGAGGAAGCTTCGCTCGGCGCCCGGCTCCAGGCGAATCGCCTCGGCGCAATCAGGGCGGTTGAACGCGTCGGACCAGCTCTCCATCGGCTCCAGTGCTATCGAGCCGCGCACGTCGCGCGTCACCGTGTCGGCGGTAAACGCCAGCATCACGCCGGACTCCTGCCACACGGCGATGCCGAGTCCGCTGGCCGGATCGCGCAGGCGGGTGCGGACCCGGCCGTCGGCATCGCGCCGCAACGCCGCATAGGCATGGTTGATCTCGCGCCCGTCGATCCGCTGCGATCGACGGAAATCCAACGCAGGCACATCGTCCATCCGTCCATAAGCCGCCGCGCCCTGCAGCGGGATGTAGTCGGCGTCGGTGCGCACCAGCATGTCGGCGGGAATCTCTAGCTCCCAGCTGTCCATCGGCGTAGCGCCCAAGCGGAAGTAGGGATGCCAACCGAAGAAGCAGGGTGCCGCCTGCTCGCCGACATTGCGCATGCGCGCCTCCAGCGCGAGGCCATGGGCGTCCAGCGTGTAACTCACCGTCAGGTCGATCGCGTAGGGATAGCCCGGATGCACGCCCGGGCGGATCGCTGACGTGGTGAAGCTGGCACGTGCGGCCTGCTCGTCCGCGGCTACTGCGACGACATCGAAATCCACGCCGCGCACGAAACCGTGCCGGGCAGCGCGCTGCGCACCTTCCACACCAGGCTGCAGGTCGTGCGCCCGGCCATCGAACGTATAGCGCGCATCGGCGATGCGATTGGCGAAGGGCGCCATGATGGCGAAACGGGAACTGGGACGGCTATCCAGTTCGGCCGCGTCGCGGTAGCCGTCCGCAAGGTCGTACGACTGCTGGCCCAGCGTCTGCTCCAGGCTGATCACCGTGGCGCCGCGCTGTGCGACGCGCACGCGCCGGCCACGTACCGGATCGTGCAGGACGACGATCTCATGGGAGCCCAGCCTGGTCCGTTCGGCGTGGTATGCCATTTAACTACTCCTGGCCCGAAAACGCCGCATGGTAGCCTGATCCATCCCGCACAACCCCCGCTGTCCCTATGAATCCACACAACGCCCCATCCTCTCCCCTCATTCGCCTGAGCGACTACCGCGCCCCGGCCTGGCGCGTGGAGCGTGTGGAGCTGGACTTCGATCTCGGCATCGATGCCAGCGAAGTCACCGCCCGCCTGCATCTGCGCCGCGACCCGTCGCAACAGGCGCCGCTGCGACTGGATGGCGAGGGCCTGGAACTGCTTTCCATCGCGCTCGACGGCAAGCCGCTCGACGCTGGCAGTTATCGCCTGAGCGATAGCGCGCTGGAGGTCGATGGCGCACAGGATGGCAGCGTGCTCGAGACCCGTGTACGCCTGCTGCCGGCAGCGAATACCGCCCTCGAGGGGCTCTATCTGTCCGGCTCGCGTGAAACCGGCTTCCTGCTGACGCAGTGCGAGGCCGAGGGCTTTCGACACATCACCTTTTTCCCCGACCGGCCTGACGTGTTGGCGAGCTATACGGTGACCTTGCACGCGGATCGCGAGCGTTTTCCCGTGCTGCTGGCCGGTGGCAACCCCGACGGCGCAGGCAACCTGGAAGGCGGCCGTCATTGGGCACGCTTCGTCGATCCGCATCCCAAGCCCAGCTACTTGTTCGCCTTGGTCGCTGGCCGGCTGGAGAAGATCGAGCGCGACTACGTCACTGCCGATGGCAGTGACGTGAAGCTGGTGATCTGGTCCGAAGCCAATGTGATCGACCGTTGCCACTACGCGATGGATGCGCTGGAGCGCTCCATGCGCTGGGACGAGCTGGCATACGGGCGCAACTACGATCTCGACGTGTTCCACGTGGTCGCCACGCACGACTTCAACATGGGTGCGATGGAGAACAAGGGCCTCAACATCTTCAACGCGAAGTATTTGCTGGCCGACCCGGATTCCACCACCGACGACGAATACCGCGCGGTGGAGGCGGTAGTGGCGCACGAGTACTTTCACAACTGGAGCGGCAATCGCGTCACCTGCCGCGACTGGTTCCAGCTGTCGCTGAAGGAAGGTCTCACGGTGTTCCGCGAGCAGCAGTTCTCGGCGGACATGAACTCTCCGTCGCTCAAGCGCATCGAAGACGTCGCCTTGCTACGCCGCGCTCAGTTTCCCGAGGACGCCGGCCCGCTGGCGCATGCGGTGCGTCCATCGCAGTACAGCGAGATCAACAATTTCTACACCGCCACCGTGTACGAGAAGGGGTCCGAGCTGATACGCATGCTCGCGGGCCGGCTCGGAAGCGAGGGCTTTCGTCGCGGCATGGATCACTACTTCGAACGAAACGATGGGCGCGCCGCGACGCTGGAAGATTTCCTCGGCGCGCTGGGCGAGGCGAACCAGACCAACCTTTCGCCTTATCTCGCCTGGTACGCCCAGGCCGGCACGCCGCGCCTGAAGGTACGCGGCGATTACGATGCCGCGCGACGCGAATACACACTGACGCTTTCTCAGCACACGCTTGCCACTTCGGGCCAGCCGGAGAAGTTGCCGCTGCCGATTCCAGTCAAGCTGGCTTTGTTCGCCAGGGACGGCCGCATGCTTCCGCTGCATATGGACGGCCATGCGTCGGAAGGTCAGGTCGAGTGGGTCGCGGTGCTCGACAAGGCAGAACAACGTTTCGTGTTCCGCAATGTTGATGCGGAACCCGTGCCTTCCTTGTTGCGAGGCTTTTCGGCACCGGTGATCCTCGAAGGCAACAGCACGCCGACGGAGCTTGCGTTGCTGCTTCGCCACGATGTCGACGGCTTCAATCGCTGGGAGGCCGGCCAGCAACTGGCGGTGAGCGCCTATGAAGCACTGCGCGACGGCGGCGACGATGGCGCCATCGTCGCCTGGTGCGAGGCATTGTCCGCCTTGTTTGCCGATGGCGCCGTTGACGATGCCCTGCTCGCCGAGTTGATGACGCCACCGGGCGAAGTGGAACTGGCCGAGCGCGAGCATGAAGTCGACCCCGACCGTATCCATGCCTGGAGACAGGCGCTGCAACATCGGCTTGCCACCCGCATCGGCGCCAATGCGCTGCAACAGCGCTACCAGGCGCTGGCGGCAGCGGCCAGCGGGCGGCTCGATGCGAATAGCCAGGCCCAGCGCAGGCTGAAGCGGCGCGTGCTCGAATTGATGGCCCTGCTCGACACAGACGATGCGCAAGCGCTGGCCGCCCGCCAGTACGAACAAGCGCCCAGCATGACCGACCGCTTGGCCGCACTGACGGTGCTGGTGCGCACCGATGCACCCCAAGCCGCTGCCGCGATCGCCCATTTCCGCGGACGCTATGCCGACAATCCGCTCGCGCTGGACAAGTGGTTCAACGTGCAGACGCAACGACGCGGCGCGGCCTCACTGGCGCGCATTCAAGAGCTTGAGCGCGACCCTTCGTTCACCCTCAGGAATCCGAACCGCGTCAACGCGCTGTTTGGCGCCTGGGCTCGCAACAATCCAGCGGGCTTCCATCAGGCTGATGGCGGCGGCTATCGCCTGCTGTCGGAACGGCTGGGCCAACTCGACGCCCTCAATCCGCAGATCGCGGCGCGACTCGCTACCGCATTCAACGGCTGGCGCCGGCTGGAGCCGGTGCGTCGTGCGCAAGCCAAAGCGGCGATCCTCTCGCTGGCGGAGCGGCCGGGGCTGTCGCGCAATCTCACCGAGATCGTGCAAAGCATGCTGCACGACTGACGGCCCGGTCGGCGGTCACGCTGACATGGGTCGCAAATCGTGGAACACACACGCCCCGGGTGCTGCCCGTCATCGACGGGTCACCCGGGCGGCGTCGCGATAGGTTGACGCCCCGTGCGGACGCAGGCCGCGGTGAATCAGACCGGCAGATGGTTCAGCGCATCGCGCAAGCGATGCATGCGTGATTCGAGACGGGGGCGCAGCTCGCGTTGCTCCTCTTCGGCGCGCAAATCCAGATGCTCCATGGCCATCTCGACGCGGCCGATCTCGATCAACAAATCGTGGTGCGGATACACCGGCTGAAAATCGTGATTCGTGTCCATGCTCTTTCTCCCTTCAAGCCTTGCAACAGGAAGGAAATGCAACAGACATGCCACGAGTGTGATGTAAATCACATCGCATTCGGTCCCACATCACGGAATGACGCGTAGCGTCATCTGCTGCCACGATCCGGCACAAATCTCCGTTTTAGTCACCCCATGTTCACGCGCCCGGCGTAAATATCGGTTCTACGACGAGGCAGCGCTTGCTGCCTGCGCCACCGTCTTCACGGTTTCTGGCGCCCGGCAACACGGTCATCCTGGATTCCCCCTGTTCCTGAGACCGCCGGGCGCCAGATCTTATTCGCCAGACCGGCCTATCCGGTTCCGGCAGCGCAAAAAACGACGGCGCCCATCGGGCGCCGTCTCGCTTCCTCTCCCGGCACGCAATCGAACCCCTGTCGTTCGATCTCGGCGCGCGTTTCCGCGCAGCTTCTGCCCGTGAAAGTGCACAGGTGTAAGTGCAGAAAGCGTGCCAGGCATTCCTTACAAGGCTGTAAGACACTGACCGCGCTACCATAGCGCCCTATTTGGTCACTTTTTGCGCTGTCAAGGCAGTTCCTCATGCTCCATCCGACCCACTACGACGTCATCGTGATCGGCGGCGGCCACGCCGGCACCGAAGCGGCCCTGGCCGCGGCGCGCACCGGCGCGCGCACGCTGCTGCTCAGCCACAACATCGAGACGATCGGGCAGATGAGCTGCAACCCGGCCATCGGCGGCATCGGCAAAGGCCACCTGGTGAAGGAGATCGACGCGCTGGGCGGCGCCATGGCGCGGGCCGCCGATCGCGCCGGCATCCAGTGGCGCACGTTGAACGCCTCCAAGGGTCCCGCTGTACGCGCTACACGCTGCCAGGCTGATCGCGCGCTGTACAAGGCCGCGATCCGCCGCATGGTGGAAACCCAGCCCAATCTGGAGCTGTTCCAGCAGGCGGTAGACGATCTGGTGCTGGAAGGCGGGCGCGTCACCGGCGTGGTGACGCAGATGGGCCTGACCTTTCGCGCCCGCGCAGTGGTGCTCACGGCCGGCACCTTCCTCGCCGGCAAGATCCACATCGGCCAGGCGCAATACGCTGGCGGCCGTGCCGGCGATCCGCCCGCCAGCACGCTGGCGCAGAAGCTGCGCGAGTTGCCCGTGGCCGCCGACCGCCTGAAGACCGGTACGCCACCGCGCATCGACCTGCGCAGCATCGATTTCAGCGGTTTGGAAGAACAACCTGGCGACGATCCCGCGCCGGTGTTCTCCTACCTGGGTTCGCGCGCCGAACATCCGCGCCAGGTCAGCTGCTGGATCACCCACACCACCGAACGCACCCATGAGGTGATCCGCGGTGCGCTGGATCGCTCGCCGCTGTACACCGGGCAGATCGAAGGCATCGGCCCGCGTTACTGTCCTTCGATCGAAGACAAGGTGGTGCGCTTCGCGGAGAAGTCCTCGCATCAGATCTTTATCGAGCCGGAAGGGCTGGACACGTTTGAGGTCTACCCCAACGGCATCTCCACCTCGCTGCCCTACGACGTGCAGCTGGCGCTGGTGCATTCGATCAAGGGTTTCGAGAACGCACACATCACGCGACCGGGTTATGCGATCGAGTACGACTATTTCGACCCGCGCGGCCTGCATCCGTGGCTGGAAACCAAAACCATCTCTGGCCTGTATTTTGCCGGTCAGATCAATGGCACGACAGGCTATGAAGAGGCCGGTGCGCAGGGCCTGATCGCTGGCCTCAACGCTGCATTGGCGGTGCAGGGCAAAACGCCGTGGTATCCGCGTCGCGACGAGGCCTACATCGGTGTGCTGATCGACGACCTGACCAGCAACGGCACCATCGAGCCCTACCGCATGTTCACTTCGCGCGCCGAATACCGGCTGCACTTGCGCGAAGACAACGCCGACCTGCGTCTCACTGAAACCGGCCATACCCTCGGGGTGGTGCCGCAAGAGCGTTTCGATGCGCTACGCACCAAGCGCGACGCGGTGGAGCAAGAAACGCAGCGCCTCGGCGCATTGTGGGCTGCTCCGAACAACGCCCTCGGCGCATCGATCGAACGCCAGCTTGGTATCGCCGTAAGCCGCGAAACCAATGCGCTGGATTTGCTGCGTCGTCCCGAGTTGGACTACGCGAAGATCACCTCCGTGCCTGAGCTTGGGCCCGCGGTCGAGGACGCCAGCGTTGCCGCACAGGTCGAGGTGCAAACCAAGTACGCCGGCTATCTGGAGCGCCAGCGTGAGGAAATCGAACGCCAGCGCCGTCACGAGCAGACCACCATCCCGAGTGGCTTCGACTACGACAAAGTGCGCGGCCTTTCCGCCGAAGTGTTGTTGAAGCTCAAACGCGTCCAGCCGGAAACCATCGGCCAGGCCGCACGCATCAGCGGCGTCACGCCAGCGGCCATCTCGTTGCTGCTGGTGCACCTGAAACGTCGCGCTGCGGCCTGAACCGGTACGCGGGAACGACGCACCAACGCATGCAGCCATCTACACCGTCGACGCATGGCATCATACGTCCCCTGGTGACCCGCGGAGCGCACACGATGGAAGTCTGGATCGGAAGGGACGGCGAACGGCTCGGCCCGTACAAGGAGGCGGATATCCGCCAATGGCTGCGCAGTGGCCAAGTCAGTCCCGACGATCTCGGCTGGTATGAAGGCCTGGCCGACTGGCAGCCGCTATCGGTTCTGTTTCCGGATGAAAAGCCGGCCGTTGCCTCCACTGCTCCACCTCTTCCTCAACGCACCGCATCAACGCCGGCGTCGGCGTCGGAAGCCGCTGCCGACTATGCCGGCTTCTGGCAGCGCTTCGGCGCATGGGTCATCGACCTGATCGTGCTGATCGTGCCCTCCATCATCGCTTTCTACGCCCTTGGCGGCCTGGACGCTTACAAGCATTTTCTTGAGCAGATACAGGCGGGTGCGGATATGGCGACGGCCATGCGCGAATATGCCCTCAGCGCGCAGAGTTCTTCCGTCGCGACCGTCGTCATCGGTTTCGTTTACTACACGCTGTTCGAAGGTTCGAAGTGGCAGGCCACGCCAGGCAAGCTGGCCCTGCGCTTGCGCGTCACCGACTTGGACGGCCGGCGCCTATCCCTGGGCCGCGCCGCAGCACGCAACGCGGTGCGCTTGACCAATATCATCATTTGGCTGATTCCGTTCGTGTGCTACCTCGCCGTGGCGTGGACACAGCGCAAGCAGGGGTTGCACGACCTGGTTGCGAGCACGCTGGTGCTCAACGGCCGCGTCGGCGAGCAGCCGCCGCAGCGTCCGCAGGCGGACGGCAGCCATCACGGTTCGTTCGACGCCTGAACTCGCCGCCAGGGCAGCCAGCGGGTAGCGGGCTGCCCTTCGCTCCACGTAGGTTGGATCACAGGATTCGTGCGGCAGCGCTGCTTCTGCCCCCCCATCCTCATCGTTCTGAGCTAGCTGCGCCGGACATAAAGGAACGCCTTGCTATCATCAGCAGTCCGATCCATTCGATCGGGAATGCCGACAGTCAAGGAATCCGTACAACCCCATGCTCAGCATCGAACAACGCATTGCCCAGGACATCGCCGCCAAGCCGGAGCAGGTCAACGCCGCGGTGGAACTGCTCGACGGTGGCGCCACCGTGCCGTTCATCGCGCGCTACCGCAAGGAAGTCACCGGCGGTCTCGACGATACGCAGCTGCGTCTGCTTGAAGAGCGCCTGCGCTATCTGCGCGAACTGGAAGAGCGCCGCAGCGCGATCCTTGCCAGCGTCGAGGAACAGGGCAAGCTCAGCGACGCGCTGAAGGGCGACATCCTGGCCGCCGATACCAAGGCGCGCCTGGAAGATCTCTACCTGCCGTACAAGCCCAAGCGCCGTACCAAGGCGCAGATCGCACGCGAAGCCGGCCTGGAGCCGCTGGCCACGGGCCTGCGCGAAGACCCCACGCAGTCGCCGGAAGCCTTCGCTGAATCGTTCGTCGATGCCGAGAAGGGCGTGCCGGATGTGCGCGCCGCACTCGATGGCGCCCGCGCGATCCTGATGGAAAGCATCGCCGAAGACGCTCATCTGGTCGGTGAGCTGCGCGACTGGCTGTGGGACAAGGGCCAGATCCGCGCCAAGGTAGTGGAAGGCAAGGAGAACGAGGGCGCGAAGTTCCGCGATTACTTCGACCACATCGAAGCGATCGGCAAGATTCCGTCGCATCGTTTGCTGGCACTCATGCGTGCGCGCAACGAAGGCGTGATCGAACTGGAACTCGCACCTGCGGCTGACGCCGAGCAGGGCCACCTGGAGGGTGAGGGCCGCGTTGCCTCACACGCGGGCATCCTCAACCAAGGCCGCGCTGCCGATGCCTGGCTGCGCGAAACCGTGCGCCTGACCTGGCGCGTGAAGCTGCACCTGCATCTCACGCTGGACCTGTTCGGCCGCGTGCGCGAAGGCGCCGAGGACGAAGCCATCCGCGTGTTTGGCGACAACCTCAAGGACCTGATGCTGGCCGCGCCGGCCGGCGCCAAGACCGTGATGGGCCTGGACCCGGGTATCCGCACCGGCGTGAAAGTGGCCGTGGTCGATGCCACCGGCAAGGTCCTTGCCACCGACACCGTGTATCCGCACGAGCCGCGCAAGCAATGGGATCAGTCCATCGCGCGCCTTGCCGTGCTCAGCAAGCAGCACGGCGTGAACTTGATCGCCATCGGCAACGGTACCGCCTCGCGCGAAACCGACAAGCTGGCGGGCGAGCTGATCAAGAAACACGCGGACCTCAAGTTGTCCAAGATCGTGGTGAGCGAAGCGGGCGCGTCGGTGTATTCAGCGTCGGAAGTGGCGGCGAAAGAATTCCCCGATATGGATGTGAGCCTGCGCGGCGCCGTCTCCATCGCGCGCCGCCTGCAGGATCCGTTGGCCGAACTGGTGAAGATCGAGCCCAAGGCCATCGGCGTGGGCCAGTATCAGCACGACGTGAACCAGGTGAAGCTGGCCCGCGCGCTGGACGCCAAGGTGGAGGACTGCGTGAACGCGGTGGGCGTGGACGTGAATACCGCCTCCGCCGCCCTGCTCTCTCGCGTGGCGGGTTTGTCCGCCAGCGTCGCCGAGAATGTAGTGAAGCATCGCGATGCCAACGGCCCATTCGCCAACCGCAAGGCACTGCTGAAGGTGCCGCGCCTGGGGGACAAGGCGTTCGAGCAGTGCGCGGGCTTCCTGCGTGTGACCAGCGGCGACAACCCGCTGGACGCCAGTGCAGTGCATCCGGAAGCCTATCCGGTGATCGAGCGGATCATCGCCCAGTGCGGCCGCGAGGTGAAAAGCATCATCGGCGACACCGGCTTTCTGCGCGGCCTGAAGGCGGAGCAGTTCACCGACGAGCGCTTCGGCGTGCCGACCGTGCGCGACATTCTCAAGGAGCTGGAGAAGCCGGGCCGCGACCCGCGCCCGGAGTTCGTCGCACCGAGCTTCGCCGAGGGCGTGGAGGATCTGAAGGATCTGCGTCCCGGCATGATCCTCGAGGGCCGCGTGACCAACGTCGCCGCGTTCGGCGCGTTCGTGGACATCGGCGTACATCAGGACGGCCTGGTGCACGTCTCGTCGTTGTCGCATACCTTCGTCAAGGATCCGCGCGATGCGGTCAAGGCCGGCGACATCGTCAAGGTGAAGGTGATGGAGGTGGACCTGCCGCGCCAGCGTATCGGCCTGAGCATGCGTCTGGACGACGAGCCAGGACAGGTTCGCGGTGGTCGCCCAGCGGGGGGTAATGACCAGCCACGCGGCGGGCAGCGTGACAATCGCGGCCCACGCCCGGGTGGCGGTGCGCCCAAGACCGCGCCCACACCGGCCAATAGCGCGTTTGCCGATGCGCTGTCCCGCGCTATGAAACGCTAAAAGTCGACGACCCGTGCATGCTGCGTTGCGATGCAGCGCAGCATGCGCTTACGTATGGGCATGCATTACCGTAACGAAGGAATAACAAAGGCCATTCCGGCCCCAGGAGCGTTACTACCATGCCCCGCACTCGCCATATCGTCGGCGCTATCGCCGCTGCTCTAGTGTTTACCACTGCCGCATCCGCTACCGATTTCAGCAAAGTCGTCGTGTTCGGCGACAGCCTCAGCGACAGCGGCAACATCGCCAATCTGTTGGGTTCTCCGGTGCCGCTGCGCTTCACCACCAACCCCGGCACCACCACGGCCGAGAACGTCGCCGCGACGCTCGGCCACCCGGTGAGCCCGTCGCTTTCCGGCGGCACCGATTTCGCGTTCGGCGGCGCCGGCATCGTAAACAACTCGCCGGGCACCCCGGCTGGCGTGCCGCTGTTGCCGCAGCAGATGCAGATGTACCTGGCCGCCAACGGTGGCCAGGCGGATTCGAAAGCCCTGTATCAGGTATGGGGCGGCGCCAATGACGTCTTCTACCTGACCGACCCGGGCACCGGCCTTCCACCCGCCGCCATCGCTGCTGGCGCCGTGGCTGCCGCCCAGACAGAGGTTGGCATGCTCAGCCAGCTAAAGGCGGCCGGCGCCAAGTACGTGGTGGTCTACAACCTGCCCGATATCGGCAAGACCCCCGGTGCTGCGGCAGGTGGCCCGGCCGGTCAGGCCGGCGCGACGCAGGTGTCGCTGGCCTTCAACGGCGTGCTCGGTGCGGGTATTGCCCAGCTGAGCAACAGCGGCCTGAACGTGATTCCGGTGAACACCTTCGCGTTGATCAACGAGGTCATCGCCAATCCGTCGGCCTATGGCTTCACCAATGTCACCACGCCAGCCTGTAACGGCAGCTCGGTGCAGTGCGGCCCGGTCGGCTCCGGCCTACCTTTCAGCTATGCACCGGGCACAGACAAGACGTATCTGTTCGCCGACGACGTGCATCCGACCACGGCAGCTCACGCCATGCTGGGCCAGTACGTGGTGTCGCTGATCCGCGCACCGGGCCAGATCTCCCTGCTGGGTGAAGCCCCGCTGGCAGCCAGCGCCGCGCAGACCCGCGCCATCCGCAACGAGATGCTGGCCGACAGCATGGGCAGCGACACGCGCTTCTTCGCCAATGTCGATTACGCCCGCCAGCGCTTCGATCAGCAGAGCAGCTCGCCCAAGACCACCAGTAACAACGTGAACCTGACCCTGGGTGCCGACGTGCGTGCCAGCGAGCACATCTCGATGGGCGTGGCGATGGGTATCGGCCAGCACAACGCCGATTTCGCCGGTGGTGGCGGTTACAAGCTGCAGGACGTCAGTGGCCTCGGCTATGTGACGTATCACAACGGCGGCGGTTACGTGGGCGGCTACGCCAACTTCGCCCAGTCCAACTTCTCCAACATCGAACGCCGTATCACGCTCGGCCCTGCGCAGCGCAGCGAGAGCGGCAAGGCCGACGGCAACCGCCTGGGCGGCGGACTCACGGGCGGTTGGTGGTTCGACGTTTCCAGCCTGCGTACCGGCCCGTTCGCCAACGTCGAGTGGCAGACCGTCAAGGTCAACGGCTACAGCGAAAACGGTAGCGATAGCACGGCGATGTGGTTCGACCGCCAGCAGCGCGATGCTCTGATCTCCACCTTGGGCTGGCGCCTGCAGGGCCACTGGCAGGCAGGCAGCATGATGTTGTCCCCGTACGCCGAGATCGCCTGGAACCACGACAGCAAGGCCGACCCGCGTTCGGTCACCGCTGGCGTGAACAGCATGCCGGGCAGCTTCGCGCTCACCGGCTATACCCCCGACAAGACCTGGGGCAGCGCGGATCTGGGCCTTTCCGCTCAGTTCAGCCCGAACGTCACCGGCTGGGTGGGCTATAGCGGCCGCTTCAGCGACAACAGCCAGAAGTACAACAGCGTGAACCTGGGTGTGAAGGTAGGTTTCTAAATCGTCGGCTTCCGAGCCGACCTTCGCCCAAACAAAAAGCCGTCCGCTCGCGCGGACGGTTTTTTCATGGGTGGACGTCCGTTTGGACGTCCAGACGGCTGGCTTACTTGCCCTTGCCGCCGGTGGCCAGACTCAGAATGGCCTGCGCCTGCTTTTGCAGACTGGCGGCTTCGTCGTCACCCAGCACCTCGGTCTTGCTGCCAGCCTGCGTCTGCTTCAGCACCAGCGCGCCCTCGCCGTTCCAGCCGGCACGCTCGGTGGAGGTGGGCTTGGCGTCTTTGCTGGCCTTCTTCTGCTGCACTACCACCCACGGCTTGCCGTCTTTGAAGCCGTAATCGGTACTGGTAAAGCCCTTGTCGCCGTAGTCGACCTGCTCGCGGATGAACTTCACTTCGCCTGCTTCGCGGAACACCTGCCAACTGCGCGAGACATTGGCTTCGAGCTTCTGGCCCGGGGTGATCTTCATGCCGCCGATCTGCTTCTGCACGCCATTGAACGCAGCCAGCTGCTTCTCGCCCGGGGTCTGCTCACCCACCAGCTGGATCGACACCTGGCTGGCGGCGCCCTTGGTCAGCACGGGCGACTGCAGCGGCGCGGTGTAACGGCGGTCACCGTCGGTCAGCACGGCCTGCACGATGATGATGTCGGCCGGGTTCACGTCGGCCGGATTGAAGTCCAGCTCGAACGACTGCGGCATGCTGGCCGCGGGATCGATCGTCTTGCTGGCCAGAGGCGGGGCATCCTGCGCCGTCACGTCGATCAGCTTGATCTCCAGCTTGGCCTGCGGCGAGAGCTGAGCCGCATCGCGCAGCGTCACGGTGCCGCTGACCGCATTGGCCTTGGCTGCCGGACCTGCTGCCGCCGTAGCGGGCTCGCCACCCTGTGCCGCGGGCTGCGACTTATCCGAAGAATTGCAGCCGGCGAGAGCCAACGCTGCCACTGACATCAGCGACCAAACCAACCTGCGCATGTGGAACCTCAATCAATCGATGAAACGGGGGCGCGAGACCATGATTTGACGCAGTGCGCCGGGGTAATCGCGGGGGAAGTTCCAAGCATACCGAAAATTATCCGCGCGGAAAAGTCAATAGGAACAAGACGCTCCATACGCCACCGAAGGGGAAGCCTGTCGCAATCCTGATCGGACATCGTGTGGCGACCTTCACCACGTTCCGGGCTAGTTTGGCCGACGAAGACATAGCCCGAAACGGATCGAGGCGGTGCTCACAACACTATCCCGAGACCCAAGGATTACGACGCGGAGTGGAGGTTTTCGAGGCGTCTTAAGAAACAGGTCCGAGGTAAAGCTCAGGTCTTAATGAAGTTGCGAAGCCAAAAGGCAGCAACAGCCCTCTCTGCGCAAGACCAAGTACTCCAAATCGAGGCTCGTGCGTTTTCCCGCTCAGAGACTGGATTTCTTACGGATTACTCCGCAATAAGTGACGAATCCAGATGAAGATCGCAGGAAGGGCCCCCGTGTAATAACGGCCTCCCATCGCATCGTCGTAAGCGTTTCGAAAGCCAACTGAGTAAAAGTCAACTGCCAGACTGCCTAGGAGCCCCCATGGCTACGCAACTAAATACGATGTCCCAGAATGCGGGAACTTTCGCGGATCGCATTAAGGTGCTGATCCAGCGTGTTGGGAGCGTCACTGAAATCGCTCGAATGTGCGGTTTTTCTGAGGGGGTAGTCCGCAGTTGGCGCGACGGAAACACGGATCCCTCCCGCGCCCGTTGCGTGACTCTGGCTAAAACCCTAGGGATTTCTCTCGTCTGGCTGGTAGCCGGCGAAGGCACCATTCAGACTGACGCCATGACGAGTGGAGAGGAACAGAACAGTTCCGAGACCTCGCTTTCGCACCGACGCACCAAGTTGCGCAGCGCCGCGGACACGCTGCATGCCACCGGCCTGGCCATGGACCCGATGCGCCTGAATACTGCACTGCGCATCCTGCAGTCGGAGCTGGATCTGGCCGAGAGCCATCTTTCGCTGGCGGATAATGCCGATTTGCTGTCCGACCTCTACGAAATTCTCGGTCCGGGCGGCAATGACGTGGATGCTACGGAGATGGTGGCGTTCAACCATCGCCTGGCCGACCGGCTCAAGCGCGACCGCCAGACGATCTGATTCCTTGGGCAGTTGAGGGATAGAAAAACGGCAGCCCAGGGCTGCCGTTTTTTGTGCCGCGGGATCGACATCGCTCAGAGGCGAGCGATATCCGCGATGGCGGTGAATTGCGCCTTGAGCTGCCCCAACAAAGCCAGACGATTGGCGCGTACCGCAGGGTTTTCGGCGTTGACCAACACGTTGTCGAAGAACGCATCGACCGGTGCTTGCAGCTGAGCCAATCGCGCCAGCACGGCGGTGTAGTCGCCGGATTGCAGCGCACAGGCGGTATCGGATTTCGCCGCGTCGAGGGCCGTGGCCAGGTGGCGCTCGGCATCGGCTTCGAAATGGGTCGGATCGACCGCCGTACCCACCGCCGGCGTACCGGCCTCCTCTGCCTGCTTACGCAGGATATTCGCGACGCGCTTGTTGGCAGCGGCGAGGCTGAGTGCCTCCGGGCGACGACCGAACTCGGCCACTGCACGCAGACGCCGATCGAAATCGACCAGCGATGCCGGCGCCACGGCCAGCACAGCCTCGAACTGTTCACCGGTGAAACCCTGTTCGGCGTAATAGCCACGCAGGCGTTCAATCACGAAGTCGTACAGCTCTTCGACCAGCGTGGCGCGGCGCTTGCCGGCATCCAGCGGCGGCGCCTTGCCGTCCTTGCCTGGCTTGATGCCTGCGGCCAATGCAGCGTCCGGAATGAGCTCCAGCGCCTCGACGAAGCTCCCCTTAAGGTCGAGTTCCAGCTTGCCTTCCACCAGGGTGCGGGCCAGGCCCAGTGCCGCGCGGCGCAGTGCGAACGGATCCTTGTTGCCGCTGGGCTTGAGGCCCACGGCGAAAATGCCGGCCAATGTATCAAGGCGCTCGGCTACCGCCAGCACCTGACCGACCTTGCCGGCGGCGATGGCGTCACCGGCGAAGCGCGGCTGGTAATAGCTGTCCAGCGCGTCAGCCACTTCGGCGACTTCGCCGTGATGGCTGGCGTAGTAACGCCCCATCACGCCCTGCAACTCGGGGAATTCTCCGACCATCCGGGTCAGCAGATCGCACTTGCTGAGCGCAGCGGCGCGAGTGGCCTCGCTGGCGTCTACGTCCACCCGATTGGCGATGATGCGGGCCAGTTCGGCCACACGCACGCTCTTGTCCCACAGGCTGCCGAGCGCCTGTTGGTAGGTGACGTTCTTCAGCTGATCCTGGTAGCCGGCCAGTGGTGTCTTCAGGTCTTCGTCCCAGAAGAACTTGGCGTCGGCAAAGCGCGGACGAATCACACGCTCGTAGCCTTTGCGAATCTCGATCGGATTCTTGCTGTCGATATTGGCAACACCGATGAAGTGCTCGGTGAGCTTGCCGGCGGCGTCGAACACCGGTACGAATTTCTGGTTGGTCTCCATGGTGGTGACCAGAGCTTCCGGCGGCACGGTGAGGAACTCGCGCTCGAAGGTGCAGGCGATCGCCGTCGGCCACTCGGTGAGATTGGCGATTTCGTTGAGCAGGGCATCGTCCAGCTGCGGCTGACCGCCGGTCTGTTTCGCAGCCTTGGCCACCTCGTCGCGGATGCGCTGGCGACGCTCGACCGGATCGGCCAATACGTTGGCGACGCGCATCGCGTCCAGCCAACTGTCCGCATCAGCCACATGCACCGGCTGCGCATGCATGAAGCGATGACCGCGCGACTTTCGGCCACTCTTGAGGCCCAGCACTTCGCCGTCGACGATATCCGCGCCGTGCAGCATCACCAGCCAATGGGCCGGGCGCACGAAGCTGTAGTCGTGATCGCTCCAGCGCATCGGCTTGGGAATCGGTAGACCTTTGAGCGCTTCGTCGACGATTTCCGGCAGTAAGGTCGCCACTCGCTGACCCGGCTTCACAGCCCGGAACACGAACCAGGACCCCTTGTCGGTTTCCAGCTTTTCCAACTGCTCGACGGTGACACCACAGGACTGCGCGAAGCCCTGCAATGCCTTGCTCGGCTGGCCTTCGGCATCCATGGCAGCATTGAGTGCGGGACCGCGGCGTTCGATGGCCTGCTCTGGCTGAGTGACGGCGACGCCAGGGATATGGACGGCCAAACGACGCGGCGAGGCATACGCCGTGGCGAGATCCAGCGAAGCCTCTATGCCACGCTTGGCCAACCCGTCGCAGATACCCCGCTGGAAAGCAGAGGCCAGTTCGTCGAGCGCTTTCGGCGGCAGTTCTTCCGTGCCCAGCTCGATCAGCAAAGACTTGGCGGCGCTCATGCGGCCTGCTCCTTCTTGTTGCGCTTCAGGCCCGGAAAGCCGAGTTTCTCGCGTTGCGCCACATAGGTTTCGGCCACGCTGCGGGCCAGCGTGCGCACACGCAGGATGTAGCGCTGGCGCTCAGTGACGCTGATCGCACGGCGTGCGTCGAGCAGGTTGAACGTGTGGCTCGCTTTCATCACTTGCTCGTAAGCCGGCAGCGGTAGGCCAGCGGCGATCAGCTTGTTCGCCTCGCCCTCGCATACGTCGAACCAGCGCAATAGCTCAGGCACATTGGCATGCTCGAAGTTGTAGGTGCTCTGCTCCACTTCGTTCTGATGGAACACGTCACCATAGGTGACGGTGCCGTGTGGGCCTTCGGTCCATACCAGGTCGTAGACGTTGTCCACGTTTTGCAGGTACATCGCCAGGCGCTCGAGACCGTAAGTGATCTCGCCGGTCACCGGACGACATTCCAGGCCACCGGCCTGCTGGAAGTAGGTGAACTGGGTGACTTCCATTCCATTTAGCCAGACTTCCCAGCCCAGGCCCCAGGCGCCTAGCGTGGGTGATTCCCAGTTGTCTTCGACGAAACGCAGGTCATGCACCTGCGGATCGAGCCCGAGCTCCTTCAGCGAGCCGATGTACAACTCCAGAATGTTCTCGGGGTTGGGCTTCATCACCACCTGGTATTGGTAGTAATGCTGAAGGCGGTTGGGATTTTCGCCGTAACGGCCGTCGGTGGGACGGCGCGAAGGTTGCACATAGGCTGCGGCCCAGGGTTCGGGACCCAGCGAACGCAGGAAGGTGGCGGGATGGAAGGTGCCGGCGCCGACCTCGATATCGAGTGGCTGCAACAACACGCAACCCTGCGCCGCCCAGTAGCGGTTGAGGGTCTGGATCACATCCTGGAAGGTGCGAGCGGACATGGCTTTCCGTGACCTGGAATAAAGCGAGTTAGTATAGCGGCGCGCTATGCTTCTGCCTTATCGCGGGCTGAAAACCAAGAGGAATCTGACGCATGGCAGCCTCACCGCAAATCGCGTCTCTGCTGGGCCGACGGGGTCGGCTCGCGCTGGACGACGTGTTGGCCGCCCTGGTCGTGGACGGATTTCTGCTGGCCGACGACGCCAAGCACGTAAGGATGGGCTCGCGTGGCGGACGTGCCACGGTGGAGTTGCATCCGTTGGTATTGATCGCCAACGCCAAGCTACCCAATCAACGCGAGCCTGGGCGCCCGCTGAGCCTGGAAGCGCTGACCGAATGGCTTGCGGCGCAGGCAGGCCTGTCGTATCTGAAGATCGATCCGATGAAGATCAACGCTGCCGCGGTAACGCAGGTGGTCAGCCATGCCTACGCACAGCGCCACCGCATTCTGCCGGTAGCGGCCGCGCCGGGTGAGGTCACTTTTGCTACCTGTGAGCCGTTCGATGCGGGCTGGGCGACCGATCTTGCCCATATGTTGCGCCGGGATGTGCGCCGGGTGGTAGCCAACCCGCTGGACATCAATCGCTACCTCCTGGAGTTCTACGGCGTCCAACGCTCGATCCAGCTGGCACAGGATGCCAAGACCACGGGCTACGACTCATCCTCCATTCTCAACTTCGAGCAACTTGTGGAGTTGGGCAAGAGTGGCGAGGTGGGTGCGGACGACCGCCATGTCGTGCACATCGTCGACTGGTTGCTGCAGTACGCCTTCGAGCAGCGCGCGTCGGATATTCACCTGGAGCCACGCCGCGAAGCCGGTCAAATGCGTTTCCGCATCGATGGCGTGATGCACAAGGTGTTCGAGCTGCCGCCACCGGTGATGACGGCAGTGACGGCGCGCATCAAGATCCTTTCGCGCATGGATGTGGCCGAGAAGCGCCGCCCGCAGGATGGCCGCATCAAGACCCGCTCATCCTCCGGTCGCGAAGTAGAGCTGCGCATTTCCACCATGCCGACCGCATTCGGCGAGAAGGTGGTGATGCGTATTTTTGATCCGGACATCGTCGCCAAGGATTTCTCGCAGCTCGGGTTTTCTCCCGACGAGGGTGCCCTCTGGCGTGGCATGGTGGAGCGCCCGCATGGCATCGTGTTGGTCACCGGCCCTACCGGCTCGGGCAAAACCACCACGCTGTACTCCACGTTGAAGCATCTGGCTACGCCTGAACTCAATGTGTGCACGGTGGAAGACCCGATCGAAATGGTCTCGCCCGAGTTCAATCAGATGCAGGTGCAGCAGTCGATCGACCTCGATTTTGCCACTGGTGTGCGTACCCTGCTGCGTCAGGACCCCGACATCATCATGGTCGGCGAGATCCGCGATTTGGAAACGGCGCAGATGGCGGTGCAGGCTTCACTGACCGGCCATCTGGTGTTGTCCACCTTGCACACCAACGATGCGCCGAGCGCGGTTACACGTTTGCTCGACCTCGGCGTCCCGCATTACTTGATCCAGTCCACGCTGACCGGCGTGGTAGCGCAGCGACTGGTGAGAACGCTATGCCCACATTGCAAGCAGGCGACCGCGCAGGAGCCACACGAATGGATGGCCCTCACTCACGGTTGGGCGCTACCGATTCCAGAAACCGTGTTCAAACCGATGGGTTGCCTAGAGTGCCGGAATACAGGCTTCATGGGTCGCACCGGCGTTTATGAAATGATGCAACTGTCGCCGCGATTGCGCGGTCTCATTTCGGCCCAGCTCGACCTTGGTGGCTTCGGTGCTGCTGCGCTGGCGGAAGGCATGCGCCCCTTGCGCATCTCGGCGGCGACACAAGTGGCGCGTGGATTGACCACGGTGCAGGAAGTGCTCACTGTATTGCCACCGATTGAAGCACCTGACAATCACCAACCCTGAAGCGCATTACGTAACGGCAAGCCACGCATGAAGCCCGTCTTGATTATCCGCACCGGTCGCGCGCCCGACTCTATCCGCGCGCGCCACGGCGACTTTCCTCACTGGTTTCGCTTGAGTGCTCAGCTGGCACCGGAGGAGATCCGGATCATCGATGTAGCCGCCGGTGAAGCCTTGCCGCCGCCGCGCGAAGTCGCCGGTGCCTTGATCACCGGATCCGCCGCCATGGTCACCGAACGTGCTGATTGGAGCGAACGCACGGCCGGCTGGATTCGCGATGCGATGGACGCGGAGTTGCCCATATTCGGGGTTTGCTATGGCCATCAGCTGATGGCCCATGCCTTGGGTGGACGCGTTGATTACCTCCCGGGCGGGCGTGAGATCGGCACGCTGCCGATCGAGGTGCTGGCCCATGCGCAACAGGACCTTCTTGCCGCAGCCCTTCCTTCCAGTTTTCGCGCACACACCACGCACGAGCAGAGCGTAATGGAAGTGCCCAAGGGTGCCACGGTGCTGGCCAGCTCCGCGCGCGACCCGCACCACTTGCTGCGGTACGGCAAGCGGGCCGTCAGCGTGCAGTTCCATCCGGAATTCAATGCGGACGTGATGCGCGCTTATATCCATCGCAAGCGCGAGGACATGCACAGGGAAGGCTTCGATCCGCACGGCACCTTCCGTCAGGTAGCGCCAACACCGATCGCACGGCGCCTACTGCGCCATTTCGCGAGGCATCACGGGCTGGCGGCGGCTCGCTGAGTCAGCGGCTGCGCGGCGGCATCGGAAACGGTGTCACTTTCTGGCCATCGTTCGCATCGCGAATGGCCAGAGCACCCTTACGTTCGACTTCCTCGATACGAACCACCGACTGCATCGGCAGGTGCAGCACGCGCGTGTCCTTGAACTCCTCGCGCAGCTTTTCCTCGGTGGGATCGACCAGCAGGCCCTCGCCCACCGGCTCGAATACCAGCTCGCCCACTTCGGTAAAGCCCCATAAGCCACTGGAGGCTACATGCCGCGCATACAGCTCGTAGCTCTTGCCTAGATGTAGGAAGGTAACTTTGTAGAGTTTCTTAGTGCGCATAGCCGTATTTTATCCGCGCAGGCGGCGTGCGATCGCCTTGCGTGAGAACAAGGCAAACACCACACCAAACAGGAAGCCGGCGATATGCGTCCACCACACGACGGCGCCGTAACTAGGACCGGCATAGCTGAAAAGCAGCTGCAGCAACACCCAGATGCCAATCAACAGGAAGGCGGGCACGCGGACGAATTCGAGGTACAAGCCCAACGGCAGTACCAGACCCAAGCGTTCGCGGGGGAACAGCGCGATGTAAGCGCCAAGTACAGCCGAGACCGCGCCGCTACATCCGATGATGGGCGAATGTACGCCGGCCAACGACAACGCTCCGACCAGATTGGCAACAATCCCGCCCAGCAAAAATAGCAGCAGAAACCGCGTTGAGCCGAGCGTACGCTCGGAAGACAGGCCGAAGATCACTAGGAACAGCATGTTGCCCAGCACGTGTAGCCAGGCGACGTGAATGAACAAGGCGGTGACCAGCCGGAGCAAGGACGGATCATGCAGTTGCGCAAGAATCGGTTCGCGCGCGTCGAAGATGTTCGCTGGCACCGTGCCCCATTCGAGAAGCATGGACAGGCGCTGCCGCGCCGGCATCAGTGCGAGCCCCACAAAGCTGAGTACGCAGAGCACGACAAGCAACATGGTTGCCCACTGCAGACGCGGGCGACGCCGGGTTTCGACATGGACAAACACGCAGGACTCCCTCGGTCACAGCGTCTGATACAGCTGGCTACCGCATCATAGGTGATGCCAAGGGTTCGGCAAGGCTTGGCGTGCCGTAGTTTTGCGGTCGAGGCCGCACCATGCACGCGCGACGTTCGTTAAGTCCCTGCCAAAGCACAGAACGCTGTGAGTTGGCCCTCAATTCCCGCAAAGAAAAACCCTCCGTAGCGCGAGCTACGGAGGGTTTGGGATGAAGCCCCTGGCGGTGACCTACTCTTGCATGGGCAATGCCACACTACCATCGGCGCAGCTGCGTTTCACTTCCGAGTTCG
>NZ_JAPDPD010000015.1 GCF_026283965.1 Dyella subtropica | reverse complement strand
CCACCGCCTTGGTGGCATGCGTGGGCAATGCCACGCAGTTTGCCAGCGGCCGGCAGATGGCCGCCTCCCTCGGTCTCACGCCCCGACAACACAGCTCTGGCGGCAGGGATCGCTTGCTGGGTATCAGCAAGCGCGGTGACGCCTATGTCCGATCGTTGTTGGTGCACGGTGCCCGGGCGATGCTGCGAACCGCGCCGCGGCACGACGATGCGCTGAGTCGCTGGGTCATCCGGCTGTCGTCTCGATCTCACCCGAACGTGGCCTGCGTGGCGATGGCCAATAAGACGGCGCGCATGGCCTGGGCCATGCTGCGTCACGGCACGAACTATCAACCGGCGCTGGCGGCCGCCTGAGAGGAGCATCCGAGGAAATCCCTTCCACGATTGCGAAGCCCCCGCGTGATGACGTACCGGTCGGACCGGCGTCGGCAAAACCCTGAAATGTCCGTGTGCTGCAAGCACGCCAAAGCGATTGGGAGCCGACGCGCGACTAGCTCATCGTGGCCCGGCACCGCTTAGGCGGTGCAGCGACTAGAGGCCGGATATACGTGTGCAGTCGACACGGACGCCAGAGCTAAGGGATGCTTGGCAAAGGGGAGGAGTCCATATACGGACACTGTCTCTTCGGTTCTGGCTAGGCTGGAACCGGTTGTTATCGTCGGCAATCGGGCTTGGGTCTTGACTCAACACTCCCAGGCATACAATATATCCGTCACGGATATATTGTATGCCTGCCAGCCATCCCCAAAAACCAGCGTCACCATTGTCGCCGGCGGTGTTCCACATACTGCTGGCGTTGGTCGATTGCGAACGACACGGCTATAGCATCATGCAGGCCGTCGAGAGTGATACCGCGGGTGCACTGAAGCTCGGTCCAGGAACCCTATACGGATGCCTCAAGCGCATGCTCTCAGCGGGGCTCGTTGAAGAGTGCGAAGAACGTCCTGATCCGGATCTCGATGACGAGCGGCGACGTTACTATCGCGCGACCGATACGGGACTGCGCGCTGTTCGGGTAGAGGTAGCCAGATTGGCAGCGGTTGTCTCTGTGGCTCAAGCCAAAAAATTGCTTCCCCGAAATCTGCCGGTGATAGCGGGACAATCCAGATGAAGCCCAACCATCTCGCCGTCCGACTGCTGGAATGGGGTTTTGACGCACTTTTGCTGATCTATCCAAAACCCTTTCGGGAACGGTTTGGCCGGGAAATGCGGATGGCGTTCAGCGCTGAGGCCGCGGATGTTCACCGAAGTGCCGGTGCGATGGCCCTGGTGCCGTTTTTCATTCGAATCATCATAGACAGCCTGGTTTCCTCCGGACGGGAGTATCTCGACATGCCACAACGTTTGCTTGCTATAGCAATGGTGTTGGTCCTGGTCCCCGTGGACTGGCTTACTTTTCACGACGTTTTCGAACCACATACGGTGCGCGACTATTTGACGCTTGCGGCCTCGATCCTTGTCTTCGCGCATATTGCAGTCGACTTTCATCATCGACGAATCGCCGCTCGATGACCTGTGTTGCCAAGAGCGGCGTTGTGTCTCTGCGAGAAGACATACGTGCCGCGTTGCGTCGGCTAATGTGAGCGTGAGGTATGCGGCCGTCCGTTCGCTGTGTTCCGCGAATTGATTGATCCGCGCGTTGCGCTCGATGCCCGGTGGGTGGGGCCAGCGCGTCTTGTCCGCTTCCGACCCGAAGCAGACACTATGTCCCTCAGATTCCGGGCTGACCAAGTAAGGGAGATAAATGGCTACTCAGGAGGATGTTCGGTGTGCGGATTGCCGGGTCGGCTATCACGCGCCTTTCGAAAGGTTTGAGCGCGTAGCCGCCATCGAGCAGGGGCCGACCTTTCTAATACGTTGCACGGCATGTGGTTCGCTGTGGCATGAAACGCTTCGCGACGCCAGACTGCTAAGCAGGCTGGAGGCAGCAACGATGTATCCGGCAGCGACGATAGGTTAGTGCCTACTTCCGACCCGGAGCGGACATTGCAGCAGAGGCCCGGGGAGGGCCGCTGAGCATGGGTCTTTCGGCTATTCATGGATGCAAGCGAGGGACTATGGGGCGAGATGAACTGGTCGCGATACTGAAGCGGAGTGCGAGTGATTCGCTGAAAGCCGCAGGGCACATGCCCCCGGGTGTGCTGGGCGTTGCTTTAGGCTGGACGTTCGAGGTCGACCCAAAAGACGAAGAGGGCCGCGAAGGTTTTCGATTGAATTGGTGGACATACTTCGATGAAGCGCCAGGCGAGGCTGAGGCCGAGTTTGCCGGTACATCGTCAGATGTCCTCTGTGGGGAGCTCTGGCGGCACCTGATCTGGGTCGATCATCAAAACATCGTCACACAGTCACTACCCACGGACCTTGCCTTGCCGTCTGGATGCTGGCTATATCGACGCGAGATTCTCTGAGTGTCCGCTTCCGACCCGAATTGGACATGAGAGAGAAGCCATTTGTGGGTCGCAATCAAAAGGCATTCACAGTTATGCATCACTCAAGACTCTGCGCTTTGCTAATCGACTGCAATGGGCCTGATGTGGATAAGGCTGCCGGCTTCTGGGCCGAGGCATTGGGTCGTGCGATAGATCCCGATCATCCAGGCACGCGTGGCAACTACCGCATGCTGGAGACACCACCCGACGAACCTATCGTGCAAATTCAACGCGTCAGCCACGAGAGCAGGGTTCACATCGACATTGAGACCGATGACATTTCGGCTGAGGTACTTCGGCTTGAAAGGCTGGGTGCCACCGTGGTTAGTCGCTTGGAGCGATGGGTGGTAATGCAAGCTCCCACGGGGCAGCGATTCTGTGTCGTGCGTGTGCAGCGACCGGGGTTTCCCAAGAATGCGAACCGCTGGGATTGAGGCCCTCGGTTTTCGGGTGAACACGTTGATTGTCCGCTCCCAGCCGTCAGCGAATCTTGCAGCTGGAGCGACTCGCCGGCAATCTGGGAATGTCCGCTCCCGTAGGAGACGTACTGCGTAGGCGCGACCTTGCTGCGTGCAAAGTTTACGCTGGCAAGACGGGCCAGGTAGCTAAGCTTAGTGACTTGAAGTGGGACTAGTTAGGATTTTTGCTTGGACTGAACTGTCAGCTTTCGACCCATAGCGGACCATCACGGTCGGGTGCCTTGTTCGCAAGAGCATGCCCATTGGCATGGCCGACAAGAAAGGAGAGGTGAGTGAGAACGGGAATCTGCAGCGTGGTTTTGACCTGCCTGGTCAGCAGCAGCCTTTGGGCTGCTCAAGGGCGGATGTCGGAGGCGAACGCCGTCCGGACCGTCGCGGCGTCGATCGTCGTTCCGAGACCGTGTGTTTCATTCAAGGCCCATGGAGCGCGAGTCCTATTGCCCACGACGAAGCTGGTTGAATTGAGTCGGCATAAAGGCCAGCCCTATCAGACCGAGCAAGAAAGACTCGATCTCATTGCAGGGAATCGGGCAGCTTTACTGCTTCGGGCAACTACTTCAGATCAAGATGCTTCCGGTTGCTCCGTGGTTTCCCTCGATAGGGGCGCTCATGGCACCGAAGCCATGTTCCTGGTGGGGACACTTATACAGAGTGGTCAGGCAGTCATCCTTCGCGACGGTTCCAGTCAACCCGAATCGAGCGTGGTGATACACGACCATGACGGACAAATGGCAGGCTATCGAAGCTTCGAGTTCATGGATGGCGGCGTGTTTCTTTCATTTCCGACTTGGGTGTCTTGAGCAGAGGTCTGCTTTCGACCCGAAGCGGACATCCCAGAAAACGATGCCGATTGCGGGCAAATGGGGGAGCGATGAAGTACAAGGACGGACAAACTGTTCGCGCGGGTGACGTCGTGCAGATCGACGACCTGTATCGAGGCGTCGTTGTCGCAGCCATCGAAGACAAAAGCTACTTGCCTGGGTATGAGGAGAGGGAATGGGACTATCTGGAGAGCGGCGCGCTGATCGATACAAACTTCGCCGGGTTAGTCCACTATCCGCATGACGATGAGCAGTTGGTTCTATTGTCTCGGGGGAATGAGGCCAGCGAATAGGTCCGCATTCGACCCAGAGCGGACAGTTCCATTGGAGGGGAAGTGGGCAATCGATTGCCAGCCAGACGGATTGCATACGAAAGGCCCCTGACGGGGGTGCTGATACACCGAACCATGTCTAAGCTCTTTCCCCGTAGGAACGACTACGGGAGTGGCTCATTCGATGAGTTGGTGCCAGAGCTGCAGGCGCTCGGGATTAGTTGCGCCGGGGATTTCAAGCGTCTGATGACCCGCTATAGACGTGCGTTGCTCAGCTTTGATCGAGCCCCTTTGTCAGAGTTCGAACGCCGCTTGGCCACCAGTGACTACGGTGTGGCTTTCGTGTCAGACGCCACGAGACGCCAGTATTGGTTCGCTTACCCTGGCTTGGTACGAACGGCCATAGAGATGCATTTCGGCGAGGATGCTGTGCCATCAAAGCGTGAAGAATAGAAAATTGTTGGGATGTGCGCTTCCGACCCGAAGCGGACATTGCCCAAGCGAGCGCTGTTCATCCCGTAAGGGCACAGGGCAGGGTGATTAGGTCAAGTTATCGGGGGTACCTGGGGTGGAAACACACTGCGAACGAAAGCATGATGACGGGGACGTACACGACTGCGACCATGGCGGAAAGCGCTGAGAGCGCTTTGCCGCTGGCAAAGCCGACCGGTATCTCGAACCAGCGGCGGAAGTCTGCCGACATGAATGCGGCAACGCCCACGACAAGACTGGTGACAGGGGCTTTACGGGCAACCATCCATTCGAGCAGGTCAGAGACAGCCTCGCCCCGAGCGTTCGCTTGAACCCGTCGCTTGACAATAGGTATCGTCGGCACGTTGCAAGTCGGCGCTACCCATAGCAGGATGCCGGTTGGCCGCCATGGAAGGCGGGCGTCGAACGCGACGCCTCCACTGATGGATGTTCCGGCTGACAGGGGCTCATATGGATGTCGATGATCAGTTTTACGCTGAGAACGCCACCTACAGAAGCTGGGCCGACCACCGCCTGACGTTTCGTTTGGGGTCGGCAGCAAACGACAACCGCGGATTCCGTCGGCCGCAGCGAGCGGCAGCCTTTGCCATACTTTCGCACCTGGATGCCGAACCGGCCACGCCAGCTACAATCATCATGCCGACGGGCACCGGTAAGACTGACACGCTGATCGCAACGATCATTGCGGGGTTATTTCGGCGAACCCTAATTGTCGTCCCCTCGGACGCTCTCCGGACGCAGATCGTGGGCAAGCTGCAGGACCTAGCGACCCTGCGCAACATCGGCGCGGTCAACGCTCAGCTGAGCGCGCCCGTGGTTCATGTCGTCGAGGGGGTAGGGACGGCGAATGCCGCCCACGCCATCGCTAGCTCGAACGTCACAATAACCACGGCCGCCGCCTTGGTCCAACTCACAGCCGACGAGCTGAACGCGCTCCTCGCGCAGTTCACGCACCTTATTTTTGATGAGGCCCACCACGTTGCGGCCCAGAGCTGGGACCGCATCGCACGTGCCTTCGGCTCCAAGCCGCGCCTCTATTTCACGGCGACCCCATTCCGCCTCGACGAGCAACGGCTCGGCGGCAAGATCATCTTCAACTACCCACTGCGACAGGCCCAAGACGACGGATATTTCCAGAAAATTGAGTTCCATCCGGTCCGCGAGTATCGGGAATCGCACGCCGACCAGGCGATAGCGTCGAAAGCCGTGGACCTGCTCCGCGCTGACTTAGAGCGGGGCCTCGATCATCTGTTGATGGCCAGAACCTCGTCAATCGCAAAGGCGAAGGGTCTGCTTGCGCTCTACCAGGAGCTCGACGACAACGACGCATTGGCACCCATCCTGGTCCACAGCAAGGGGGCGGGGAATGCCGCGAAACTGGCGCGACTGACCTCACGGGATAGCCGAATTGTGGTCTGCATCTCGATGTTGGGCGAAGGATTCGATCTGCCCGAACTGAAGATCGCGGCCATTCACGACCACCATAAAAGTCCGGCCGTGACGCTGCAGTTCATCGGACGCCTCACCCGTGCCAACGAACGGCTCGGCACAGCCAAGTTCGTCGCCAACATTGCCAACCATGCTGTCGAAGGTGAGATGCGTCGACTTTACGAAGACAGCGCTGACTGGGGATCGGTTATACGCGAGGTCAGTGAGGGAAAGATCGGCCGGGAACTCGAGCTCCAGGAATTTGAAGCGCGGTTCGACAGCGACGGCGACTGGGCGAACATCGGCTCGTTGAATCCCTTTCCCAAGATCAGTGCAATGGCTTACGCGATCGACCAACGGACCTGGACGCCGGACAGGGCGCAGTTGCTCAAAGGCCGCGGGGAGGAGCTCAAGCTCTGCGCCGTGAGCGACGATAAGCGACTGATTGTGGCGGTTACTTCGGCCAAGTCTCCTGTGCCGTGGGCGAGCACCGAGATCATTTCTAGTACGACATGGCACCTTTACATGGCGTATTACTCGATCGAGACATCGACCCTGTTTGTCAGCGCCACCAATGATGACGGCCAGCGCGAGAAGCTCGTCAAGCTCATCTCCACGGATGCGCAGCGCCTCGACGGAGAACGGGTGTTCCGCATCATGGACGGAATCAATCTCCTGAAACTCCAAAACGTGGGATTGACTCGCGCGACGCGCGATGTCCGGTTCACCATGCACGTCGGACATGACGTCAACTCGGTGATGGATGACCTTGAGAATGGCCGGTCGATCAAGTCGAACATCTTCGGCTCTGGCCACGCAGACGGAACGACTACCACCGCCGGTTGTTCATCCAAGGGCAAGCTCTGGAAGATGGATTCGGGGACGATCGACCAGTGGATGCGGTGGTGCGACCTGGTGGCCACCAAGCTGCACGACGACACAATCGATACGGCGAAGATCCTTCGCAATGTCATGCGCGCCCAGTTCATTCAAGGTGCATGGCCTGACGGCCTGTTCTACGCCGACTGGCCGGACACGATCGGCATCGAGACCGAAGGGCGGTGCGCCATAACGCTGAACGGACAATCCTATGCGTTAACCGAATTGCGCCTGGCCACGCCGATTTACGAGGACGCCTTGCGCCTCGCCGTGCCCTTGATGCGTGTGCGCGAAGATGGCCAGGAGGCGGAACTGCTGCGTTTGAAAGTGCGACTAACGAATGATGGGTACCAAGTGGAAGCGGGCCGGGCCACCATACTTGGTGGTGGCACGCAGTCACCGCTTAGCGAATACCTCAGTCGATTTCCGCTGCGGCTACTGAGCGTGGATGGATCATTCGTCCTGGGGAACTATCGGTATTACACGGATCAGAGCCTCAACGTGCGGCTACCTCGCGAGCGCCTTTCGCCGTGGGCGTGGGGCGATACAGATATCAGTAAAGAGTCTATGCGAGCACGGGATGACTTCAAGAGCGTCCAGGGCTACACGTTCCTCTGCATTCGTGATCAGTACAACGTGGTTTTCAACGACGATGGTTCCGGCGAGATTGCTGACTTGGTGGCGATACGTGAAATCGACCACCAGATCCACGTGGACCTCTACCACTGCAAGTATTGCAACGCCGGGAAAGCGCCAGGGGCTCGAGTGGATGACGCCTACGTTGTTTCCGGCCAAGCCAGCCGCTCCGCAAAATGGTTGCACCGGGGGCCCGCGATCTTTCAGCGACTGCTGGAGCGTTACGGAAAGTCACTAGAAGCGGACTTCGACCGCCTACTGAAAGGATCGCCAGAAGACCTCGAGGTTTACAAAAGCAAGGCACGTAACCTTGAGGTCAAGCTCAATTTCATCATCGTGCAACCGGCGGTCTCAGCTGCAGCGATTAGTGAAGAGATGCTTACAGTTTTCGGCTCAAGCTACATCTACCTGCGGAATACCGCGAACGCCGAGTTAAGCGTTATTTGTAGCCCGTGATTGATGCATCTGATGAGGCCGGAACTGTGCTTGCAATACAGAGTGCGGCGCGCGACGGGGCCCGCCAATGACCGCGCCAGTCTCGCCCGGTGCAATTTCCCATCCTTCGCCCCTAAACCTGGCGACGAACCACGCGACTAACCCGTGTTATCGAGGGTAGGGGCGACGTCCCCCCGGTTTTCAGTAGCGCAGCGGTTTGGAGTCCAATCCCTCGAAGCTTAAGGCGCCTCTGACTTGATGGCGCTGCGACGCGGATAGATCACCGCACACGGCTTTCGCGCCGCCTTCAGCACGACGATGAACGAGCGGGGCAAGAATCCTGACGTCATCGAGGGGGTGTTCACGCACGTCCCGAAGGACAAGATTCGCTCTGCCTATCCTCGGTCGCAGTCCCAGCTGCCGGCACCTTCTATCCTTCGTGGCATCACCTGACGTGTTTCGGCCGCAATGCTGCGAATGACGCTTGGGTCGGGCGTGGTGAATGAGGAAGGCCAGTATCACTCCGATATCTTCGTGTGCGGCCCCGCTCGCAAGCCATTGAGCGAGCTTTGGAAGCGCGGTCCAGACTTCGGTAAGCAGTCGCTCGTGGCGTCATCGCGGATGTGAAGTCATTTCACATCGTCTTCATTTCATCAAATCCACACTCCAGATGGACGTCGTAATAACAACTGCGAGACTGGGCGCTTCGCTGGTGATGCTTCGTTGGTAGGGAGTGCGCTTCAATGGTTGAAGGCGAGGGCAGGGAAGGGGCGCTTGCAGCCCTCAGGCATCACGAAGATCAATCTTCAATCAGGTGGGGCGACGAGGCAACGTTCGCCCGCAAGTCTTGTGCCCTTTATGCGCGGTAGAGAAGGCGGAGCCGTGCTCGATGGCGTGCCGACTATCGCCGATGGTCGAGGCTGGCTTCCACAGCATTTCGGCATCGACTTCTCCGATTCCCATCGATTCGACAGGCGCTGCGGCGGTTCGACGGCCTCGGCGGCTGGCATCGCGTGGCCGGCAGGGTGGTGAAGCTCGAAGAGTGGGCTGCTGTTCGGGGAGGTGCAGGGGCAGGGGCAGGCATAGACCTCGATGTGAGGATGCGCGGGTTGTTCAACACGGGCGGCTAATCGGTGGGGATCATGTGTCCAGATAGCCAAATGGGAAGTTCGGATCGGGAAGTGGTGCGCAAGGCGCTGGTGGCGGATGTCGTGGCGGCGGATCACCGGCATCTGGTCGATCGCTTTCGCGCGCTGGCCGACATTTTGCCGGACTATCCGGCGATCAGTTTTCTCGACCGCGGCGAAGAGCCGGTCTCGACCTTGACCTTCCACGAGCTTGACTGCAAAGCTCGTTCGCTGGCGGCGTGGTTTCAGCGGCAAGGCGCCCAGGGCGCGCGAGCGATCATGCTGTTCGATGCCGGTGTCGAGCTTGTCTACTGCTTTCTCGGTTGCACCTACGGGAAGGTGATCGGTGCGCCGATGCCGGCGCCGGCGTCGAGCAAACTGGATCGCTATCTGGTTCGCGTGCAGAACGTCATACGTGATGGCGACGCACGTTTTGTGTTGACCACCGCGGCGATCAGGGATCGCCTGCAGGCCATGGCCGGCACGATGCAGGGCTTCGAACAGGTCGAGTGGGTCGCCGTGGACGAGCTGGCCGATCTTTCCTCCGCATGGGTGGAAGATGCTGTCGACACATCCGAACTGGTGTATCTGCAATACACCTCCGGCTCGACCTCCATCCCCAAAGGGGTGATGGTGACGCACCGAAACCTTATGAGCATGGTCCAGTACATGGGGCATGTTGGCGCTTACGCGCAGCAAGGTTCAGCGGCGGTCTGCTGGATGCCGTACTTCCACGACTTTGGCTTGATCGACGGCCTGCTGGTGCCCATGGCCCATGGCATGCCGGTTTACCTGATGTCGCCGTTCGATTTTGTGCAGCAGCCGATGCGCTGGATCAACGCGATACATCGCTTCCGCGCATCGCACAGCGGCGGCCCCAACTTTTCCTTCGACCTGGTTGCGCGGAAAAGCACCGCGGCAGAGCGTGATGCGCTGGATCTTAGTGGTTGGCGCCGCGCCAATAATTGCGCCGAGCCGATCCGCTGGAGCAGCGTGCGGCGTTTTCTCGATGCATTCGGGCCTTGCGGGTTCGCCGACGAAGCGATGGCGCCCATGTATGGGCTGGCCGAGGCGACGCTGGCCGTCAGCATGGCCGATGGCGCGCCCAAGCTGTTTTGCCTGGACCCGGAGGCGTTCGAGCAGCACGGCGTGCGACTGGTGGCGGAAGATCAGCCGGCACGGCATTTGGTGGGTTGCGGACAGGTGTTTGCCGGGCCGTGGCAGGTCGAGGTACGCATCGTCAATCCCGATACCGGCGAGCCGACGCCCGCGGGGCAGGTAGGCGAGGTATGGGTGCATGGCGACGTGGTTGCCAAGGGATATTGGAACAAGCCGGTGGAGACGGAGGAGAAGTTCCGCGCCAGGATCGCCGGTGTCCCTGGCCTGGACTTCATGCGTACCGGCGATATGGGGTTCATGCTCGGCGAGGAGCTGGTGATTACCGGGCGCCGCAAGGACCTGATCATCGTCGAGGGCCGGAATCATTATCCGCAGGATATCGAGGCCACCGTCGAGAAAGCGCTGGAATGCCTCAGGCCCGGGTGCAGCATTGCCTTTTCGGTGGAGACCGAAGAGCAGGTGCATGTGGTGCTGGTGTGTGAACTGAAGAGCAAGTTCGTATTGGCCGAAGACGCGGGCAGCGGCAGCGCCGCGGCGCATGTTGTGGAGCGCAAGGAACTGGAGCGCGCCATCCGGCGCGAGGTATCGCAGGAACACCAGTTGCGCGTGCACGACATCGTCATTCTGACGCCAGGCCTGCTGCCCAAGACCACCAGCGGCAAAGTGGAGCGCAGCGGTTGCCGGAGCAAATATATGAGTGGCGCGCTGGTTCACGGCGTTCCGCGTCGTTAAGCGATGGACATTCTGGCGGGTTCCGGCATGCACCTGTGCTCCCGTCCCCGAAGGAGAACGCATGTTCAGTTACTACCTCGACCTGGCCCTGCGCAGCCTCAGGCGCAACATCGCGCTTACCGCACTGATGGTGCTGGCGGTTGCACTGGGCATCGGCGCCAGCATGACCACGCTGACCGTGCTGCATGTGCTGTCGGGCGATCCGGTGCCGGGCCGTAGCGCGCAGCTTTATCGCGCCCAGATCGATCCGCTGGACGCCAGCGGCTATCGGCCGGGCCAGACGCAGCCGCCGGATCAGGTCACCTGGATAGATGGTATGAACCTCCTGCGGGAAAAACGCGCGGAGCGTCAGGCACTGATGACCGGCGGCCAGGTGGCGGTGCAGCCGGACAACACGATGCTTGACCCGTTCTACGAGGCGGCGCGCTACACCACCGCGGATTTCTTTCCCATGTTCGGCGTGCCGATGGAATACGGTCGTGCCTGGAATGCGGCGGATGACGAGGCGAGTGCGCGCGTGGCGGTGATCAGCGCCGCGCTCAACGAGAGGCTGTTCGGCGGCAAGGACAGTACCGGGCAGACTTTGCGCTTGTCAGGTGCTGCGTTCCGCATTATCGGCGTGCTCGGCGACTGGCATCCCAATCCGCAGTTCTACGACCTCAGCCGCAAAAGCTACGGCCAGAACGAAGGCGTTTACGTCCCGCTTTCCACATCCCAGGACGTGGGCATGAATCAGGATGGCCGCGTCGATTGCTGGGGCAACGGCGGCTCAGGCAAGAACCCCAGCCATACGGGGCTTTGCGTGTGGCTGCAGTTCTGGGTGCAGCTCGATCCTTCGGCCGCCCCGGCATACAAGGCGTTCCTCGTCGACTACTCGGCCCAGCAAAAAGCACTGGGGCGTTTCCAGCGGCCGCCGAACGTGCGCCTGCGCAACGTCATCCAGTGGCTGGACTACAACCAGGTGGTGCCGGACGACGTGCGCCTGCAGACCTGGCTGGCGTTCGGCTTCCTGCTGGTGTGCCTGGTCAACATGATGGGCCTGATGCTGGCGAAGTTCATGCGCCGCTCGGGCGAACTGGGCGTGCGGCGCGCACTGGGTGCATCAAGGCGTGCGTTGTTCGCGCAGCTGCTGATCGAATCGGGGGTCATTGGCCTTGTCGGCGGCGTCGGCGGCCTGCTGCTGGCCTTGCTCGGCTTGTGGCTGGTGCGCCGCCAGCCTGCGGCGTACGCGGCATTGGCTCATCTCGACCTGGCTATGCTGGTGGCTACTTTTCTGTTGGCGCTGGGCGCGAGCCTGCTGGCCGGCCTGCTGCCGGCCTGGCGCGCCTGCCAGATCGCCCCCGCCCTGCAATTGAAGACCAATTGACATGGATATCCTGCCGATTCTTTCCACCCTGCGTCGCCACAAGGTCACGTCGCTGCTCCTCATTCTGCAGATCGCGCTGACCTGCGCCATCGTCTGCAATGCGGTATTCCTGATCGGCCAGCGGCTGCGGCTCATGGACCTGCCCAGCGGCGTTGCCGAGCATGAGCTGGTGCAGGTCCAGCTGGGCTATATCGGCGCGAGTCCCGACGACAAGGCGCAGACGGCGACCGATCTGGCGGAGCTGAGGCAGATCCCCGGCGTGAAGCAAGTGGCGCTGGCGCGCTATCTGCCGTTCACCCTCGATGGCTCGGCCAATGCTGGCCTCAAGCTGGATCCTCAGCAGCAACAGAACACGCTGGAGGCGGAGACGTATTTCGGCCCCAATCTGTTGCCGACGCTGGGTACACAGTTGGTGGCCGGGCGCGATTTCGATCCCGGCGAGTATCTCGATTTCGACGCGGTGGTGGCCGCCTTGAATCGCGGGGACCTTACGGGGCTGCCGCACACCATGATCATTACGCGCCCACTGGCCGAGCGCTTATGGCCCGGGCAGGACGCACTGGGCAAGACGATCTACGTGGGCAATGGCATTCCGTTCCGGGTGATCGGCATCGTCGCGCACCTGGCGCGGCCGTACATCCGGCAGGATGGCTCGGAGTACAGCACCATCTGGCCGATCCGCATGACTCCGGCCGATGGGGCAAGCTACGTCATCCGTACGGCGCCGCAGGACCGCGAGGCGGTGCTGAAGGCGGTGGTGGCCAAGCTCAGGCAGCTCAATCCCAATCGCGTGGTATTGAAGAAGCGCACGTATGACGACGCGCGCAACGACTACTTCGCCACTGACCGCGCCATGGCCGGCATTCTGGGCGGCGTGATCGTGGCGCTGCTGATCGTCACCGCGCTGGGCATTGTCGGCCTGGCCAGCTTCTGGGTGGCGCAGCGTCGCCGGATGATTGGCGTGCGCCGCGCGCTGGGTGCCACCCGCGTCGATATCCTGCATTACTTTCAGACCGAGAACTTCCTGCTGGCGACGATCGGTATCGCCCTGGGCATGGTGCTGGCCTATGGCATCAACCAGTTCCTGATGCTGCATTACGAACTGCCGCGGCTGCCGGCGAGCTACTTCCCGGTCGGCGCGATCGCCCTGTGGCTGATTGGCCAGCTTGCCGTGCTGGGGCCGGCGCTGCGCGCCGCGGCGGTGCCGCCGGTGGTGGCGACGAGAAGCGATTGAGCCTGAAGGCGTATCGAGGGGGTCAGGCTTGCGCGTATCGGAGCCGTTTGTATGCCGTGATTGCCGAGTAGATCGCACGATATTCCGAGAACGCCGCGGACCACGAAAAATTTTCCTGCCGGGCTCGGTGTGACAGCTCGCGCATCTCATCGGCTTTGTGCCGAAGCTTGTTCATTACCTGTGCCACCAGGGCCTTGAGCGTTTCTATTTCACCCTCGACGTCGGTGGTGTCTTCCCAGGCGTAATAGAGTCCGTTGCGAACCTTGCCCAGGCCGCCGGTGCGTCGCGCAACGACGATGGCGCCGTACCGGCTGAACTCGATATCAGTCAAGCCGAAGGGCTCGAATTTGCTGGGAATGATGGTGAAGTCCGCGGCGAGCAGGATCTGCTTTCGCGTCGGCTGATCGATGAATTCCGGGGAGAACCAGAAAGAGCCGGGGAACTGCTCCATCACGACGAACAGCGCCTGTATCTTGTCCGGGGTCATGCTCTGGTCCATCGGTCCGGCGACGATGACGCAGCCACCGTTTTCAAGTATGAAGCGTGCGCTTTCGATGATCGCGGTGATGTTTTTCTGGTCGGTAAGGCGGGTAATGATGGCGCAAAGCGGGCGATCCTGATCGGTGCCGGGCCACAAGGCTTCCAGAAGGGCGGCCTTGGCGGTGCGCTTGATGGCTCCCCCTGCGACCTCGTCGGCATCGGCCGGCATTCCCTCACCATGGAACGCTGAGCCGTTGTTTATGCCATAGAGCAATGGGTACCTTACGTGCCCGCTGGGTATCAATAGATTGAATGGATCCCGCGCCATCTTTCCGTGGGCTTGCGCGACGCGGTCCATCACTTCACCCCATGAGCGGGAGAGTTCGCGGGCATAGGCTGCGCTGACCGGCAATCCGCCCACCAGGTTGTTCGCGGCCACGAAGCTGGTGGCTCCTTTCAGGATATTGATGGCGCCTTTGTGCTGGAAATGCTCGATCGCGAGGCACCGATGGATGCCGAGGATGCGCGAGAAATCTTCAACTGACACGGATGTTTCTTGAAACTCTGCGGTATGGCGATCCATGCCGCCGTAGTAGGGCAGCGTCATGGAGCTTACATAGGCGGCTCCCGCATTGTGGATGCTGAGCGTGCAGGCTGAGCGCTTGTCGAGGAAAAACGGGACCAGCGAGGTGTGATAGTCGTGCCCGTGATAGATCGTGCAATTCAACAGGTCGAACAGGCAGGCCAGTCCTTTGTTGAACAGCCGTAGAAAAATCATCTCATCGCGATAGCCATCCGTGTGATAGACATTGCGCGCATGGGCGCCCGTGCTTACCGATCGCCGAAGGAAGTGGGGGTGGTCAAGAAAATAGATTCGGGAGCGTGGCTGTGCCGCAAGGCAGTAAACCTCCATTTTTTCCAGGCTTCCTTCAACGTCTATGTCGAAAGAGCTGACGTGGGTGAGCGATTGTTGTGGGATTCCCTGGTAGCGAGGGAATGCAAAGAAGCATTCACTTCCATCCTTCCCAAGGAAGTCGGGATATTCCCGAATGATCTCGCTGATGACCTGGCCCAGGCCGCCCACTCGCACGTCGATCGGTTCGCCGCCTGGACCGTGCAGTCCCTCAATGCTGCCGAATTCCATGGCGGCCATGAGGACTCTATGCCGTGAGTTCTGCGACTCCTGCAGCATGTCGGCCCAGATGCCGAGTTCGATGGGGGTTGTTGGCGTGCTCAGGTGCTCTGCGGGTTCGATCAATTCGAAAACCGCGCAAGCCAGCCCTTCGCTCGCAATGTGAAGTACGTCACCGCGGCAGGTGACTTCACACTTTTCTCCCAGTGATACGGCGATACGAAGCTCGGCGCCTCGAAGGATGGCTCCAAGATCGAAAGCCAGGTCGGCGCGATCCGCGCATCGATTGATAAACAGGAACAGCCGCCGCCCATCCGCCGCCTTCGCTGCGAGGAGCCTGTCGTCCGTAACATCGTATTCCTTGGTGTCGCCAAAGTTCGCGGAAGCGCGATACGGCGCGAGAGCTGACTCCATCGTCTGGACCAGGTCGTTCACCATGCCCGAAGGCGATATGGCATCGATGCGTTCGCGGGCATGCGCGCGATCCATGAACGCCTCGCCTCCATGAAACAGCATGGGGGCGCATTGGCTGAAGAAGTGCGTCACTACGGACATCGCCAGCGCCCAGAATTCGCTGGCCGGCAACGTCGTCGAGTCGTGGCTTTCAACGAAGGGGACCAGGCGGTCCAGGGGAGTCAGGGGCGTCTCCCGGTCGTGAATGAAGCGGACAAACCGCTTAAAAGTGATCGAGGCATCCTGCAGTGCCAGTACCGCGCCGTTGAGGGGGAAGTCCAGGAAATAAACCTGGGCATTGGCGGGTATACGGCGGAGGGTTTCGTAATAGGTGCAGGCGATGGAGGTATAGCGAGTGCCGGCCTCCTCCAGCAGGAAGGATACCTTTTGTCCTCCTGCGCCATCCGCCAATTCGGAGATGAACTCGACCAGGAAGTTCAAGGAGATATGACGGGCGGAATCGATCCGGAAGGAGCGCACACCCAGCGCAATAAACCTCTTGTGGGCATCGATGATGTACCTGCGCGCCGCCGGATCGGCGTGGTCGAAAGACGGCATGTTGTATATCGCGTACTTCGCAATCTCCTCCCGTAGCGACAGCTGTGCCTGGTACGACGAGGCGTTTTCAACATCCGTATACAGGTGCTCCGGCGGATTGATGTCGATCCGATAGCATGCCGGCCGGCGGAGGTCATGACGTTCCAGCGTGAGCGCGTCGCCTCCGCCGTAGCCGAAGTGGGTGAGAATCAGATCGAGAACAATATCGATCGACCGCTGATTGAGCGTTTCAAGCAGTTCCAGAAAAGCCTGCTCGCCACCAAGCCCGTCGTCGATCGATGTGTGATCGGAGGGCCAGTACTGGTGGTCGTTGCGGGTCGTGTTGTAGCTGTAGCACGACTGCGGATAGACAGGGCTCAAATGCAGCTTGCTGATGCCAAGCCGGCGCAGCGACTCGACATTATTTGATATGTCGCGAAAGGTTCCTTCGCCAAGTTTCTTCGTAAATATCGAATAGGACCTGCCGAAATTTTCAGGCGGCGATGGCGCCAATGCTCTGTCGACAGATCGGGAAGAGATGATGGGGCGCATTGGAATCTCATGGCTGCATCTTTGATTTTTTTCGAGCTGCACGCTCGCAAAGAACAGCAACGTGCATCCGTTATGTCAATAGGGCGCGACGATGGCGTGTACATTCACGAGGGTTTCACGCAAGTGCAGTGTAGCCTGACAGGACTAGCCGCCTACAGCCAGGGAACCGGGGTAGCGTGCGTCCTTAGATACTGTGAGTGGCCTTAAGAAGCATCTAGGCCAGAGGCGGCTTGCCGTTTATTTCTGTGGCTTTGCCCGAAGTATTCGCGCATCGAAAGGTGCGGGAGATCACGTTTTATTGTCTGGATAAGCGGGCGCATTTGAATCGACTGTCATTGCTTTGCAATGCATATGCTCCGCTTCTGAACCACTTTGGTTGTTCTTGAACACCTGAATTTTCGCTGTGCGCTGTGGCTTCAAGTTCGTGTTGTCATCGGCTCCGTCAATTCAACTCGTGCGAGGCAAGGGAAGTGTCGAATCCATGGCTTCAAGTACATGCTCCGAACGCTAATGCTTCCATGCGTCTGTTCTGCTTTCCTTTTGCCGGCGGCTCAGCCCAGGCTTTCAGGGACTGGCGGGATTATCTGCCGCAGAGCATCGAGCTCTGTGCGGTGCAGCTTCCGGGCCGGGAGATGCGCCAGCGCGAAATGCCCATGGCCAACGCCGACGAGATAGTCGATGCGCTGCTGCCCATATTGACGCCCTTGATGGATCGCCCGTTTACGCTGTTCGGGCACAGCATGGGCGCGATCATCGCATTCGAATTGGCGCGAAGGCTGCAGCAGGAAGGCAAGCCGGCGCCCGAATGCCTGGTTGTCTCGGGAAGAGTGGCGCCGCATCGGCCTTTGACCCGTGCGCCTATCAATCATCTTTCCCGCGATGAATTTATCGAAGGCCTCCGCCACTTGGGCGGCACACCTGCCGAAGTCCTTGGCGACAGCGAGTTGATGTCGCTGATCGAGCCGATGTTACGGGCGGACCTGGCGGTCCATGAGGACTACACGTATCGGGCCGAGCCCAGGCTGAAGTGCGACGTCCTGGCATTCGGCGGTCTGCGCGACCCCGAGGCGGGCCGCGGCGACGTGGAGGCATGGCGTGAGGCGACTGACGGTTCCTTCAGCCTGCAGATGATGCCCGGGGACCATTTCTTCATTCGCTCCGCCCAGCCGCTCTTCCTGCGCGCACTGTCCATTGAGCTGCGCAAGGCCATGGCGCGGTCGGCGCCGCCGGAGCGCCTTGCAGGCTGACGGACTTCATCCGGTTTCATCCGCACGTTTCGCCGTCCGCAACCATTTTGATGGCTCATATCGAAGGGGTGGGTAGTGCCTGATTTGAATGTGATCGGAGTTGTGGGCGCTGGGGTGATGGGGCGTGGACTTGCCCAGGATCTCGCCCAGCATGGGCATAAAGTGCTGCTTATCGATATCGGTAAAGACATACTCGACGATGCGGTGCGGTCGATCCGCCAGAATCTTCGAGCTCAGCTTTTGATGGGCAAGAAGCCGGGGGGCAAGGGCGTTGACGAAACGCTCTCTTCCATCGTTACGTCCACGGACCTTGCCGTGCTGGAAGAAGCCGATTTCGTCGTCGAGAACGCGACGGAAAACTTCGGCATCAAAAAGGACATCTATCGGCAGATCGACCAGATCTGCCGCCCGCAGACCATTTTTGCGGCGAATACATCCGCGATATCGATTACCCGGATCGGCTCCTTGACAGAGCGGCCCGATCGGATTCTTGGGATGCATTTCATGAATCCCGTTCCGATGAAGAAGACGGTGGAAGTCATCCGCGGATACCACACGTCCAACGAAACGATCGATACCGCCAAGCAGTTCCTGAGCCAGTTCGGCAAGGAGTCCGTCATCGTGTCGGACTCCCCTGGATTCGTATCCAACCGAGTCCTGATGCTCACCGTCAACGAGGCGGCATTTCTCGTCCACGATCGCGTCGCTCCGCCGGCTGACATCGACAAGATCTTTGTCGAGTGCTTCGGCCACACGATGGGGCCGCTGGCGACGGCGGACCTGATCGGCCTGGATACGATCCTGTACTCGATCGAGGTGCTGTACGAGAGCTTCAACGACAGCAAGTACCGGCCATGTCCCTTGTTGAAGCAGATGGTGGACGCTGGCTTGCACGGTCGAAAGAACGGCAAGGGTTTTTTTGAATACTGATTCACAAAGGGATGGGGTCCACCATGAGTGAATACAAACAGATCATTCGTCAGTTCTTCTCGCGCTTTTTCCGCACCGACGAGCTCGGTGACGCGGACGACGTGTTCGCTGGCGGTTATGTGAACTCGCTTTTTGCCATCCAGCTGATTGCGTGGCTGGAGAAGGAGTTCAAGATCGCGATCGAAGACGACGACCTTCAGCTGGCGAACTTCAGCACGATCGACGCGATTGCCCAGATGCTCGGGCGGAAGCAGGGCGTAGTGGTAGCTGCCTAGAACAAGCGACGACATCCGGGAGGGGCTGCGATGGTGAGTAGCGGTATGGACACAGATAGCCGTCAAGGCGAATTTCGTCGATTTGCCCTGGACAAGGTTGTCCCCTTCGCCGAAATCCATGATCGTTCCCAGAAGCTGTCCGATAGGATCATCCCGGATCTCGCGCAGAACGGATATTTTGCGCCCTTCCTGCCGCACCGCTGGGGCGGTGCATCGATGGACATGGTGACTTACGGCGCCCTGCATGAGGAGCTCGGCAGGGCCTGCTCGTCGGTGCGCACCCTGTTGACCGTGCATGACATGGTCGCCCACACGATTCTTCGATGGGGCAGCTCCGGCCTCAAGGAGCGCTGGCTGCCTTTGCTGGCCAGGGGTGAAGTCCTTGGTGCGCTCGGTGTCAGCGAACCCAATGTCGGCAGCGACATCACCGCCGTTGAAATGACGGCCGTTGCCGATGGCGATGCGTTCGTACTCGACGGCCAGAAGAAATGGATCAGCTTTGGTCAGCTTGCCGATCTGTACCTGGTCCTGTGCACATACAGCGGCCTGCCGGTGACGTTTCTGGTGGAGCGCGACAGGGCAGGGCTGTCCGTCGAGCCGATCGAAGGCATGTTCGGGACCCGCGGATCGATGCTGGGGCTCGTGACGTTCAAGCAGTGCCGCGTGCCGAAAGACAACATGATCGGCCGGCCGGGATTCGGCGCCACCGTGGCCCAGACTGCGCTTGGACTCGGGCGTTATTCGGTGGCTTGCGGTGCCGTGGGGATCGCGCAGGCGTCCCTGGATGCCTGCTACGCATACGCCAGTGGCGTCACGCGATTCGGTGCTCTGCTGAAAGATCATCAGCTGATCCAGCAGATGATCAGCGACACCATTACGGATACCGTCGCGGCGCGGCTGCTGTGCCGCCACGCGGGAGCGCTGCGTGAGTCCGGGGATTTCCAGGACATCATGCATACCTTCATCGCGAAGTACCACGCGTCGACCGCGGCGATGCGGGCGGCGGATCGTGCTGTCCAGATCCATGGCGCGAACGGGTGCAGTCCCTCCTATCCGGTCGAGCGGTTGATGCGCGACGCCAAGATCATGGAGGTGATCGAGGGCAGCACGCAGATCCAGCAGATCACCATTGCCAGCCTGGGGTTCCAGGAATTCGACCGGCAGAGGCTGTTGGCGGGAGGTGATTCCTTCGGGCAGCCGAGTGGCGGCAGGCCGAAGCATCAGCTCGCACTCGATACGGTGTCGGAATGAGCCTCGCCGCGGATGAGCGCGCGATGGCGGACCTTTTTGTGACCCCCGTCGCCGCATGCATCGCGGACTCGGATATGTTCAGCGCGCCTCTTTTCGTCGAGGAAGAGGCATACATTCGCAAGGCGGTGCCGGCGCGGCGCCGTGAATATTCCGCAGGTCGTGCCGCTGCCCGCAAGGCGCTGGCGAAGGCCGGCGGGGCGATCGGGCCGATTATTGCCGACCCCGATCGCAGCCCTCGCTGGCCGGCGAGTTTCTGCGGCAGCATCACGCATTGCGAAGGGTTCTGTTCCGCCGTCGTCGCACGATCGGACGACGCATCCGGCGTGGGATTCGACGCTGAAGAAGCCAAGCCCCTCGGGGGCGATCTATACCATTTGGTTTGCAGGCCGAATGACCTCGTGCATTTCCGTGCCTTGCCGCACATCGATGGCGTGGATTGGCCAAAGCTCGCTTTCAGCGCCAAAGAATCTTTTTACAAGTGCTATTACCCGGGCACGCGCTCTTTTCTCGGGTTTCGGGAGGTTTCCGTGTTCTTTTCCGTCAAGGCGGGAGGGGCCAGGGAGGGGGGCTTCTCGATCGTTCTGGAAAACAAGGTGAAGCCCATGCCGCGCCATGCCGCCGATTTCATCGGGCGCTGGATGGCCGATGGCGAGCGGATCTACACCGGCGTAACGCTGCCTCGCTCTTGAGCGACGGGTGCGTACGGGTTGCGAGGTGAGCGGGGTGCGTTGTTGCGAGCTGTTGCTGTCCTTTCAATCGGAGGAATGAAGATGTCTAGCAACGCGTTGTTGGCAGAGCTGGAGAAAGACAGGGAAGAGCGGCGAGCCAGGTCGGTCAAGGTCGTCGTCTGGGATCTCGACCATACGATCTGGGACGGCGTCCTTCTCGAAGACGAGGCCGTTGCCTTGATCCCCGGCGTCGTGGACGTGATCCAGGAGCTCGATCGCCGCGGCATTCTTCAGTCGATCTCGAGCAAGAACGATCACGCCACGGCCATGGCCAAGCTGGCCGCCTTCGGGATCGCCGAATACTTCCTCTATCCCCAGATCAACTGGGGATCGAAGGCCGCCTCCGTCAAGGCGATTGCGACCGCGATCAATGTCGGCATCGACAGTATCGCCTTTATCGACGATCAGTCCTTCGAGCGCGAGGAAGTGGCTTATTCGCATCCGGACGTGCTGTGCGTCGACGCGACGGAATTCGACGCCATCCTGGAGCGGAATGAATTCATTCCGCGATTCGTCACGGACGAGTCCAAAAGCCGTCGCCTTATGTATCTCAGCGACATCCAGCGCAACGAGGTGGAAGAGAAGTTCGAGGGGCCCAAGGAAGACTTCCTTGCGACCCTTGGCCTCCAGCTGACGCTGGGCAAGGCGACTGAAAACGACTTGCAGCGGGCGGAAGAGCTCACCAAACGCACCCATCAGCTGAATACCACGGGGCGGACCTATAGCTACGATGAGCTCAAGGCCATCATGGAGTCGCCGGATCACGAGCTGCTTATCGCCGGCCTGGAAGACAGGTTCGGGACCTACGGAAAGATCGGCCTGTGCCTGCTCGAACGGGCGCCCAAGTACTGGACAGTAAAGCTGCTGCTGATGTCCTGCCGCGTCATGTCGCGTGGCGTGGGAACGATCATCATCAATTACCTGGTGACAGAGGCCAACAAGGCCGGCGTTCGTTTGCGCGCTGAATTCATCCGCACCGACCGCAACCGCATGATGTACATCACCTACCGCTTCAGCCATTTCCAGGACCTGGGCGAGTTCGACGGCGTCAGCCTCCTGGAGAACGAATGCAGCGTGGTCTCGGATTACCCCGCGTACGCGTCGGTCCACATCGTGAACGGCATGGGCTGCCGCCAGGAAGCATTCGCGTAGATCGATGGCCTGCTGCACGCAGGCCTGCATGTGTTTTTGCTCGTCGGGAATTTCACTACCAACGCAGAGAGAGGTGCGCGGTGAGGATCATACGTTTTCTGTTCGGATACGCTCCCGAAGTGATCATCGCCACCACGGCCATCTCGGCGGTCGCCGGATTGAGCACCGTCTGGCTGCTGATGATATTCAACAACCATCTCAGAGGCGTCATCGACGGCAATGAGGATATCTGGAAGTTCATTGGCCTGTGCACCGCTGCCGCGGTGACGAGCTTCATTGCCAAGGTCAGCATTTCCAAGCTGGCGTTATGGTCGTCGTTCGACCTTCGCCTGCAGCTCGGGCGGCAGTGGATCCATACGCCGCTGGTCGAGCTGGAGCGCGAGGGCAATGCCAAGCTTCTGTCGGCCGTTACCCAGGACGTGGACCGCCTGTCGGAATCCATGCGCTCGCTCCCGGCGCTGCTTGTCGACTACACCGTGACCATCGCATCCTTCTTCTATCTGGGCTATCTGTCCTGGAAGCTGCTGCTGGTGCTGGTGTGTTTCATGCTGGCGCTGACGGTGACGCGCGAACTGATGAAAAGCAGGTTCGAGAAACACCTCCGCGAGGCGCACACGTTCGCGGAAATGATGCTGGCCACATACAACGCGATGAATGGGGGCATCAAGGAGCTGAAGATGAACATGGCTCGCTGGAATGGATTCTATACGGGCGAGCTCTATGACGTATCGAGCAAGCACCGGGACAGGAGCTACAGCGCCGAGCTGATGTTCGGAATCATCTACGGATACTCCGAGGTAGCCTTCTTTATCTTTGTCGGCCTGCTTATCTACGGCGCGAAGCTCCTCGGCGGAATTTCCCACGAGGTCATGATCAGCTTCCTGGTGGCGTTCCTTTACATCAGGTCGAACATGGATCGCGTGATCGAGAGCGGCGGACAGTTCGCCCGAGCCGGCGTCGCACTCGACAATCTGGAAGAGCTTGGCGTGTTCCGCCATTCGGCGTCGATGTCCGTGGCCGAGCTGCATACGCGCACCTCGCGCGACCGGGTCGCCACGGCGGTCAACAACGACGTGAAGCTCGGTGAGCGGGTGCACGCCTCGGGTTGCAGCATAAAACTGACCAATCTCCGCCACACCTATGAAGGCATCGGCGGCGATCATGGTTTCGAGTTTGGCCCGGTCAATCTCTCGATCAACGCGGGCGAACTGCTCTTCATCACCGGCGGCAACGGCAGCGGAAAGACGACATTCGCCAAGCTGCTCTGCGGTCTGTACGAATCCGGCAGCGGCGAGGTCTCGCTCAATGGCGTGCGGGTGCAGGCGGAGAACCGTGCCTGGTACGCGCAGCATTTCGGCACGGTGTTTTCCGACTCCTACCTGTTCAGCAAGCTCTACGGGGCCGAGGACTTGCCGCAGACGGACGAGGTCATCCGCGGCTACCTGCGCGAATTCCGCCTGGAGGAGAAAGTGCAGGTGCATGCAGGCAGGTTTTCGACGATCTCGTTGTCGCAAGGCCAGCGGAAGCGCCTGGCTCTGGTCACGACGTATGTCGAGGACCGTCCCATTTACCTGTTCGATGAATGGGCGGCGGACCAGGATCCCGAGTTCCGGGAGTTTTTCTATCACAAGATCCTGCCGGAACTGAAAGCCAAGGGTAAGACGGTCATCGTGATCAGCCACGACGACCGCTACTACCACGTCGCGGACCGGATCATAAAACTCGAAAGCGGTCGCCTGGCCAAAGAAGTGCCACAAGGCGAGGCCGTTCCCGCTTAAGTACTTCCGTTCAATTCTTCAGCGGCCGGGGCGGCGCCTCGGCTGCTGTCAATCCATGAATTGCAGTCGACGGGTGCCAGATGCGTACTACAGATAAGGACGTAATGGGTCAGTGGCTCGTCGAGCGCCTGGCGGAGATTTGCGCCATCTCGACATCGGAGATTGCCTGGGACGATTCTTTTTCGGACCTTGGCCTTTCCTCCAGCGAAGCTGCGACGCTGGCCGGCGATTTCGAGCGCTGGCTGGAAACCGAACTGCCGGTCACCCTGTTCTACGATTGCGATTCCATATCGAAGGTTATGGAATACGTTCTAGCCGCCACGGGAACATCGTCTCCGCGCGCGCCGTCACCCGCAGCCAGGCCGCTGCCGTCGCAGGAGGCGATCGCCATCGTCGGCATGTCCTGCCGTTTTCCGGGGGCGCAGAATCTCTCGGAGTTCTGGGAACTGCTCGCTTCCGGCAAGGATGCGATTTCCGAAGTGCCGCCGACCCGCTGGGATGTGGATGCCGTCTACGATCCGGTCATCGGCACGCCGGGCAAGATGAATACGCGCCATGGCGGTTTCATTCCCGACATCGAGGAATTCGATGCCGACGCTTTCGGGATCGCCCCGCGCGAAGCGGAGCGCATGGATCCCCAGCAAAGGGCGATGCTGGAGGTCGCCTGGGAGGCTTTCGAAGACGCGGGCCTCAACCGCGATGCCGTGCGCGGCGATCGGATCGGCGTTTTCGTCGGCCTGTCGAACCAGGAATACCGGGAGCGGCAATTCAGCGACCGCTGTTCGATCGACGCACTGGCCGGAACCGGTAATTCGGCCAGTATCACGGCGAACCGGATTTCCTATTTCTTCGACCTGCGCGGCCCGAGCCTGTCGATCGATACGGCGTGTTCGTCGTCCTTGACCGCCATTCACATGGCCTGCCAGAGCCTGCGCAGCGGCGAGTCGCGCACGGCGCTGGCCGGCGCGGTCAATCTGATGCTGACGCCGGAATTCACCATTGTGTTTTCGCAGGCGGGCTTGCTGTCCTCCGATGGAAAATGCCGGACCTTCGATGCGGATGCGAACGGCTATGTCCGCAGCGAAGGCGCGGCGGCGATCGTGCTCAAGACCTATGCGCAAGCGCAGGCGGACGGCGATCGTATTTACGGCTTGATCCGCGGCAGTGCGATCAATCAGGACGGCAGGACGCTTGCGCTCACCACGCCGAACCGCGCGGCCCAGGAGGCGATGCTGGAGGCCGCCTACGAGGCGGCGGCGATCGCGCCAGCGGACGTCGACTATGTCGAGGCGCATGGCACCGCGACGCCGATAGGCGATGTCATCGAGGTCGCTGCTTTGTCCGCCGTGCTGGAGCAGGGGCGGCCCGCTGGTCGCAAGTGCCTGATCGGTTCGGTGAAGACCAACCTGGGCCATCTTGAAGCGGCTGCCGGCATGGCCGGCATGATCAAGACCGTGCTGGCGATGCAGCATCGCCAGATTCCCGCCTCGCTGCATTTCGAGCGGCCGAATCCGCGCATCGGTTTCGAGAAGACGGCGATCGAAGTCGTCACCGCACTGACTCCCTGGCCAGCCACCTCGCGACCGCCGCTGGCCGGCGTCAGTGCGTTCGGCTTCGGCGGCACCAATGTGCACGTGGTGCTGGAGGCGGCTCCGCTGGCGCCCGAGCCGGACGATGCGACTACCTTTCGCGCTTTCCCTGTGTCGGCGCGGACCGTCAGCGGCCTGGAACGCGCGCGCCGCGTGCTCGATCAGAGCTTGCAGAACGGCGACGTGCCATTCCGGCGCAACCTCGCCTATACGCTGACGAAGCGCGAACCCTACCCGAACCGCGCCGTCGTCATCGCGGATGCAAACCATGGCGCCAGTCCCTTGCTCGCGAAGGCGGAGCGCCTGCTTTCTCCCGGTGCGCAGCCGGCCTTTGTTTTTGCCGGCGTCGGCGATCACTACCTTGGTATGGGGCAGGGCCTTTATCAGGCCGAGCCGGTATTCCGCCATTGGGTGGATTATTGCTGCGGCTGGTTGAAGGCCGAACTTGGTCTCGATCTGCTGGACGTTTTCCAGGCCCGGCCGTCGCGCGAAGCCAATGCGGGCGATGCTTTCCGCCGCATGGTCGCCGGAGCGCGCGACCTCGGCATCCTGGCGCAGACCGAGCTGGCTCAGCCGGCCGTATTCGTACTGGAATACGCGCTGGCGCGCCTGCTGGAAGCCTGGGGCATCGAGCCGGGAGCCTGCGTCGGCTACAGCCTGGGCGAATACACGGCGGCGACGCTCGCGGGTGTGTTTTCCCTTGAAGACGGTCTTCGGATCGTCGCGACACGCGCGCGCCTGATCGGTGAATTGCCGGCTGGAGGCATGCTGGCGGTACCGCTTGCGGCCGAAGCGCTCGGCGATTATCTCGACGTAGACAAGCAGCTGGCGATCGGCATCGTCAACGGGCCGCGCCTCAGTGTCGTGTCCGGTCCGCTCGCGGCAGTCGAGCAGGTCAAGGAAAGGCTGCAGGCGGACGGTGTGGTCAGCCGCCTGCTGGGCACCGCGCATGCTTTCCATTCGCCGATGATGCAGCCGGTGGCTAAGGCATTGGCGGATCTGATCGGCGGGATGCCGTTGTCCGCTCCGCGCATTCCGGTGCTGTCGAACGTCACCGGCGACTGGCTGCGCGAGGACGAGGCGACCTCTCCCGCCTATTGGGGACGCCACCTCTGCGAAACCGTGCAATTCGCGGATTGCCTGCAAAAGCTGTTCGACCGCGAATCCGGCGCCTTGATCGAAATCGGCCCCGGGCAGAGCCTGAACTCGCTGGCCCGCCTGCATCCTGGTTTCAATCAGCGCAGTCACCTGGTGGTTTCCACCTGCCGGGGTGCGTTCGATCCGCAGGAGGACCAGGCTGTCTTCCTCAAGAGCCTTGGCGAATTCTGGTGCGCTGGTGGCTCGGTGAACTGGGGGACTCCGTTCGAAGGAGCCCCGGGCAGCCACGTTTCCCTTCCCAGCTGGCTGTTCGATCGCCAACGCTATTGGCTCGACGCGCGGCAGCAGGCCGTCACGGCCGCGCAGGGTGCAGGCGGGAAGGTGGCGGATATCGGAAAGTGGTTCTACGCGGAAACGTGGAGCGAATCACCGGCGCCGCAAGCTGACGCAGATGCCGGCGCGGCCAACTGGCTCGTGCTGTGCGCGGACAGCCCCGCGGGCGAAGCGGTGGGCGGGGGCTTGCATGGCCGCTCGAAGCGACTCGTGTCGACGGAAGTTGCGTCCGATCCCGAGCGCCTGCGGCAGGCGATCGGCCAGATGCGCAGCGAAGGTTTTGTGCCGAGCCGGATCGTCCACCTGGGCGGCCTGACCGCGGAGGATGGTGAAGAGACGCTGCAGGCGCGTGGCTACCTGAGTCTGTTGGCGCTGATGAAAGCGCTGGGCGAAGGCCGGTCCACGGCGACGGTGCAGCTGGATATCGTGTCGAACGGGCTTTATCTGGCCCGTGCCAGGGACGTGCTGAGCGCGGCCAAGGCCACGCTGATCGGCGCGATCCGCACCATTCCGCAGGAGTACCAGAACGTCACGCTGCGCAGTATCGACATGGACGGCGTCGATGCGGCCTCCGCAAGCCGCTTGCTGGCGGAACTGCTGTCGCCGGCAAACGACGTGGCGGTTGCGTGGCGTGGCGACACGCGACTGGTGCAGGGCTACGAGTCCAGGCCACTGGATGAAGTTACGGCGGAGCGCGACATGCTGCGCGAGGGCGGTGTCTACGTCATCACCGGCGGCCTCGGCAACGTGGGCCTGACGATCGCCGGGATGCTGGCTCAGCGCTACCAGGCAAAGATCGCGCTGCTCTCGCGCCGGGCCTTCCCCGAGCGGGAGCAATGGGAGCGCTGGCTCTCCGAGAATGGCAACGAGGATCCGGTCAGCGCGCAGATCGCCAAGCTGCTCGACATGGAAGCCGCGGGCGGCGAAGTGGTGGTGCTTGCCGCGGATGTCGCCGATGAGGCGAGGATGGAGGAAGTCTTCGCCTCGATCGAACAGCGTCATGGCCAGGTGCATGGCGTGTTCCACGCCGCCGGCCTGGTCACGCCCGCGTCCAACAACATCATCGCCGAACTTACGGCGGAGCAGATCGAAACGCATTTCAGCGCGAAGGTTCGCGGAACGCAGGTGCTCGGCCGCGTGCTCGACACGCGTCAAGCGGATTTCTGCCTGGTGTTCTCGTCGATTTCGGTGGTGCTTGGTGGCTTGGCCTTGTCGGCCTATGTGGCGGCGAATGCGTACGAGGATGGTTTCGTGCTGTCGCGTCGCGATGCGGTGGGCACGCGCTGGGTCACCGTGAACTGGGATACCTGGGCGCGCGACCGCGGCGAGCAGGACACCAAGGGAACCACGCTGGAAGCGTTCCTGATGTGGCCGGAAGAGGGCGCCGAGGCGGTCCGCCGGGTGCTGGGCTCGAATGCCTCTGCACGGCTGATCGGCTCGACGGCGGATCTATGGACGCGCCTGAATCAATGGGTGTACCGCAAGACCACAGCCCCGGCGGCCGGCACCACGGAGCGCAAGCTTTCCTACTATGCGCGCCCGGCGGTAAGCACCGCCTTCGTCGCGGCCAGCAGCAAGATCGAGAAGCGCGTGGCCCGGGTTTTCCAGGACGTGCTGGGGATCGAGGCGATCGGGCTGGAGGATAATTTCTTCGAGTTGGGCGGAAACTCGCTGGTCTCACTGCAGATCCTGGCGGAAGTGCAGCGCGAGTTCGACACGCAGCTTTCCCCGATCTTGATTTTCGAGGCGCCCAGCATCAGCGCGGTCAGCCGGCGCATGGCGTCGTTGATCGGCGGCGAAGACCAGCCGGCCATATCCGGCGCTTCGGCCAGGCGGCGCCGGCAGGCGAGGCGTGGTTCGGGCTCTTCCGATATCGCCATCATCGGCATGGCGAGCCGGTCCTCGGGCGCACCGGATATCGGCACGCTCTGGGACAACGCGCTGAACGGCGTCGAATCGCTGGTGCGTTTCAGCGACGACGAATTGCGCGCGGCCGGCGTCGATCCGGCACTCGTGCACAACCCCGCCTACGTGAAGGTGCGAGGCGTCGTCTCCGGCATCGATCTGTTCGATGCGGGCGTGTTCGGGATCAGCCCGCGCGAAGCGGAATTGATGGACCCGCAGCATCGCCTGATGCTGGAGACCGCGTGGGAGACCCTGGAGCATGCGGGCTACGATTCGCATCGCTACGAGGGCTCGATCGCCGTCTTTGCCGGCACCACGCCCAGCGAATACCAGGCGGGCCTGTTCCTGGATCGTGCGCTGTGGGAAGGGCTGAACGAGTTCGATACCTATCTGGCCAACACCCAGGATTCGCTCGCCACGCGCGTCTCCTACAAGCTCAATCTGCGCGGGCCGAGCCTTTCGGTCGGCACGTACTGCTCGACCTCGGGCGTCGCCATCCATCTGGCGTGCCAGAGCCTGCGCGCGGGCGAGTCCGACATGGCGTTGGCGGGCGGCATCTCCCTGCGCGTTCCCAGTGCGATCGGCTATCTGTACGAGCCTGGTAACCAGGCTTCTCCCGATGGCCTTACGCGGACCTTCGATGCGCGGGCGCAGGGCACCGTGTTCTCCGACGGCATCGGCCTGGTGCTGCTGAAGCCGCTGGAGGATGCGCTTGAGGATGGCGACACCATCCATGCGGTGATCAAGGGTTCGGCCGTCAATAATGACGGTTCGCTCAAGGCGGGATTTACGGCGCCGAGCGTTGAGCAGCAGTCCGAAGTGATTTCGATGGCGCTCGACCATGCGGGGCTGAGCGCGGGCGATATCCACTATGTCGAAGCCCATGGCACGGCGACCGAGCTGGGCGACCCGATCGAAGTGGCGGCGCTGACCAAGGCGTATCGCGAAAGCACCGACAAGGTGGGTTACTGCGCGCTGGGTTCGATCAAGCCCAATATCGGCCACACCGACCGCGCCGCGGGCGTGATCGGCGTGATCAAAGCGACTCATGTGCTGAAGACCGGCGTGGTGCCGCCGACCCTGCATTTCGAGCGGCCCAATCCCAAGATCGACCTGGCCAACAGTCCCTTCGTGGTCAGCAACCAGCGGCAGGAGCTGCCGGCCTCGGCGTCGCCGTGGCGCGCGGGCGTGACGACGCTGGGTGTGGGCGGCACGAATGTGCATTTCATTCTGGAACAGGCGCCGGAGGTCGAGCCGTCCGGTCCGTCGCGCGCAGCGCAGTTGCTGTTGTTATCGGCCAAGACGCAGGCGTCGCTCGATGGTGCGTCGGCACGATTGAGTGCGCATCTGCAGGAACATCCCGAGCAGGATCTGGCGGATGTGGCCTATACGCTGCAGACGGGGCGCAAGCGGCTGGAATACCGCAAGGCAGTGGTGTGCAACGAACGAGGCGAAGCCATTGCGGCGCTCTCGGAAGGCGGCGATCAGGGTCATCTGTCGTCGAACGGCACGCCGTCGGTGGTGTTCATGTTCCCGGGTGTGGGCGATCACTACTCGGATATGGCCGCGGATCTGTACCGAACCGAAGCGACGTTCCGTGAACTCGTGGACCATTGCTGTGCCGTGCTGGAGCCAGTGATCGGTCTGGACCTGCGCGAGGTGCTGTTTACGCCGGGCGGCTTGTCGGGCGAGCCGCGTGCGTCGATGGATTTGAAGGCGCTGCTCAAGCGCGGCGAACAGCGTCCGGAAGGCCGCCTGCAGGAAACCTGGCTGGCACAGCCAGCGGTGTTCGTCATCGAATACAGCCTGGCGCAATTGCTGATGAGTTGGGGCATCCAGCCGCAGGCGATGATCGGCTACAGCGTCGGCGAGTTTGTGGCCGCGGCGGTGGCGGGCAGTCTGGAGCTGGAAGACGCGCTGCGCCTGGTGGCGTTGCGCGCGAAGTTGATCGAGGCGCTGCCGGGCGGGGCGATGCTGGCGGTGCCGCTGGCGGAAGCGGATGTCGCTGCATTGCTGCCGGAAGGGGTATCGGTTGCGATCTGCAATGGCCCGAAGACGACGGTGGTGTCGGGTGCGGAAGATGCGATCGCCTCATTCGAGGCGATTCTCGCCGCGAAGTCGATCGTGAGCCGCCGCCTGCAGACCACGCATGCGTTCCATTCGCCGATGCTGGAGGGTGCGGCCGAAGGGCTGCGCGAGTTGCTGTCGAACGTGACGTTCGCGGCGCCGGCCATCCCATACATCTCGAATCTGACGGGCACCTGGATCGATGCGCAGGAAGCGGCGTCGGCCGACTACTGGGTGTCGCACATGTGCGGCACCGTGCGTTTTGCCGACGGCATCGGCGCACTGTTGAGCGAGGACAAGGGTCGGGTACTGGTGGAACTTGGCGCAGGTCAAAGCCTGGGCTCGTTCGTCAAACAGCACCCGGCGTATGAGCGCGGCATGGCGGTGATCCCGACACTGCGCGCGCCATTCCAGGAGCAACGCGACGACGCCTACCTGCTGAGCGCCGTGGGCCGCCTGTGGCTGGCTGGCATCGAAGCGGACTGGACATCCTTCTATCGGGAAGAACGCCGCCTCAAGGTTCCGCTGCCGACCTATGCCTTCGACCGCCAGCGCTACTGGATCGACGCCGAATTGCCGGCCTTGTCGCTGGCCAGGAGCTTGCTGACACAGGCGGAGAAATCAGCGCTTGCCGACTCGTTCTACGCGCCGTCGTGGAAGACCTCAGGGAGCGTTGACGGTGCATTGAATGCACCCGCAGCAGGCACCTGCTGGCTGATCTTCGCGGACGCTGACGGCATCGGCGACGCGCTTGCCGCGGCAGTGAAGCCGCTAGGCATCGAGACGGTGCTCGTCAGGCGCGGCGAGAACTTCACGGTCGCCGAAGACGGCTCTTGCTTGCTGCGGCCTTCCGTGGCGGCGGATTACGTCTCGGTACTGAAGGAGCTCAAGCACCGTCGTCTTGCACCCAGTCGCATCGTGCATCTGTGGGCGGCCGAGCATTGGCACGAGGATATGTCGAGCCATTTGCAGGAGCAAATGGAAGCTGGCTTTTACAGCCTGTTCCATCTCGCCCAGGCGATCGGCGAGCAACTGGCCGACACGCCGACCGAGCTGTGCATCGTCGCCAGCGACCTGGAGCCGGTGCTGGGCACGGAGACGATCCATCCGGCCAAGGCCACGCTGCGCGGGCCATGCAAGGTGATCCGCCAGGAGTATGCGACGGTCGCCTGCCGCAGCATCGATCTGTTCTCGCCCAGTGAAGAAGCCTGGGATGCGGAGCGATTGGGCATGCGCCTCGCCGCGGAAATCCTGTCCGGTGGAGAGGATCAATTCAGTGCCTTCCGCGACGGCCAGCGCTGGGTACCGTTCGTCGCGCCGGTGCAGATCGAGGCGCCGCACGATGAAGTGCCTCGGCTGAAGGAAGGCGGCGTCTATTTCGTTACCGGTGGCCTGGGCGGCATCGGCTTCGCTTTTGCCGACTATGTGTACCGAACCCGGAACGCGAAGCTTGTACTGGTGGGTCGTTCCGGCTTGCCGCCGCGCGAGGCATGGGCCGGAATCCTTGCCGCGGGCAAGGAAGACCAGGTCACTGAGCGCGTGCGCAAGATCGGTGGCCTGATCGAGGCCGGTGCGGAGGTTCTGATCATCACCGCCGATGTCGCCGATCCGGCGCAGATGGATGACGCCGTGCGCCAGGCGCTCGCGCGGTTCGGCACCATCAACGGTGTATTCCACGCGGCCGGCCTGCCAGGCCAGGGCCTGACCCAGCTGAAAACCGCACAGGCTGCGGCAGCTGTCATGGCGCCGAAGATCCAGGGCACGCTGGCGCTCGACCATGCGTTCTCCGGCGTGGATCTGGACTTCATGGTCCTGGTTTCGTCGATCGCGGCGATCGTGGGCGGCGGCCCCGGCCAAATCGATTACTGCGCGGCCAACGCCTTCATGGACGCGTTCGCGCAGCGTCATCATGCGAAGCATGGCATGACGGTGGCGATCAATTTCGGTGAATGGCAGTGGGATGCCTGGAGCGATGGCCTGAAGGGCTATCAGCCGGAAATGCAGGAGGCGCTCAAGCAGCACCGCCGGCAGTTCGGCATCAGCTTCGAAGAGGGCATGGAAGGCATCCGCCGCATCCTCGCCATCGATGCACCGCAGATGATCCTGCTGCCCGAGGATGCGGTGGCGATGATCGAGGGCAGCAACAGCTGCTCGGTTACCACCATTTCCAGCGCGGTGCAGCAGACACGCGGCCGCCGCCCGACCGCCTATCCGCGCCCGGCGCTGTCCAGCCAGTTCGTAGCGGCCAGCAATGAGCTGGAGCGCAAGATCGCCGCTATCTGGCAGCGTGCGTTGGGTATCGACGAGATCGGCACCAAGGATAATTTCTTCGATCTCGGCGGCAATTCGCTGGTGGGTTTGCAAGTCGTTGCCGAGTTGCGCAAGGAACTCGACGTCGAGCTGCGCCAGGTGGTGCTGTTCGAGGCGCCGACGATCGATGCCTTGGTCCGTTACCTGTCGCCCACGGCGGAAGAACCCGCGAGTCAGCACGCCGGCCGGCTGCTGGCCGAGCGTCGCGAACGGATAAGGGGCGGGAGCGCGTCCCGCGATATCGCCCTGGTCGGCATGTCCGGACGCTTTCCGGGCGCGAGGAGCCCGCAGGAGCTGTGGGAGAACGTCAGCGCCGGCGTGGAATCGGTGACGTTCTACAGCGAAGCGGAATTGCGCGAAGCCGGGGTCGGCGCATCGAAGCTGCGCGATCCCAACTATGTGCGGGCCGGCTATGACGTCGCGGACTTCGATCTCTTCGATGCGAGGCTGTTCGGCTATTCGCCGCGCGAGGCCGAGCTCATCGATCCGCAGCATCGCCAGTTCCTCGAATGCGCCTGGGAGGCGCTGGAAGACGCCGCGTGCGATCCCGACAGCCATCCCGGACTGATCGGCATCTTTGCGGGCGCGGCCGGCAGCGCTTATGGGCGTCATGTGTTCGCTCATCCGGAACTGCTGACCTCCGGCATGGCGGTGCTGCAGGCAAATATCGGCAACAACAACGACGCGCTGGCGACCCGGGTGGCGTACAAGCTCAACCTGCGCGGTCCGGCCATGTCGGTGCAGACCTTCTGCTCGACCTCGGGCACGGCCATGCATGCGGCTTGCAAGAGCCTGCAGTACGGCGAATGCGATATCGCGCTGGCGGGTGGCGTCAATATCGCCATCTCGGGCAAGGCCGGCTACCTCTACGAGCAGGGCGGAATCGATTCGCCCGACGGCCATACCCGTACCTTCGATGCCGATGCCAAGGGCTCGGTCATCGGCGATGGCGTGGCGGTGGTGGTGTTCAAGCGCCTGGAAGATGCGCTGGCCGATGGCGACCATATTTACGCGGTGGTGAAGGGCTCGGCCCTCAACAACGACGGCTCGCTCAAGGTCGGCTACACCGCTCCCAGCATCGAAGGCCAGGCCGCGGTGGTTGCCGAGGCCTTGGCGGTGGCGGGCGTCGCGGCGGACAGCATCAGCTTTATCGAAACGCACGGCACCGCGACGGAGCTGGGCGATCCGATCGAAGTGGCGGCGCTGACCAAGGCGTATCGCCAGAGCACCGACAAGGTGGGTTTCTGCGCACTGGGTTCGGTCAAGACCAATATCGGCCATCTGGATCGCGCGGCCGGCGTCGCCGGCATGATCAAGGCGGTGCTGTCGCTGCAGCACGAGCGGATCACGCCGGTGCTGCATTTCAAGGCGCCGAATCCGAGCATCGACTTTGCCAGCAGTCCGTTCTTCGTGGCGGCTGAAGCGAAGTCCTGGCCGCGTGGGTCGGCGCCACGTCGCGCTGGCGTCAACGTGCTAGGCGTGGGCGGCACGAATGTGCACTTCATTCTGGAAGAGGCGCCGGAGATCGAGCCGTCGGGCCCGTCGCGTGCAGCGCAGTTGCTGTTGCTCTCGGCCAAGACGCAGGCGTCGCTCGATGGTGCTGCGGCACGATTGGGTGCGCATCTGCAGGAACATCCCGACCAGAGCCTCGCGGACGTGGCCTATACGCTGCAAGTCGGCCGCAAGCGGTTGGAGTACCGCAAGGCGGTGGTGTGCAATGAACGAGGCGAGGCGATCGCAAACCTGGAGCAGGGCGGCGATCAGGGTCACCTGTCGTCGAATGGCACGCCGTCAGTGGTGTTCATGTTCCCGGGTGTGGGCGATCACTATCCGGATATGGCCGCGGATCTGTATCGGACCGAGATCGTGTTCCGCGAACTGGTCGATCGTTGCTGCGAAGTGCTTGAGCCGGTGATCGGTCTGGACCTGCGCGAGGTGCTGTTTACGCCGGGCGGTCTGTCAGGCGAGCCGCGTGCGTCGATGGATTTGAAGGCGCTGCTCAAGCGCGGTGAGCAGCGTCCTGAGGGGCGCCTGCAGGAGACCTGGCTCGCGCAACCGGCGGTATTCGTTATCGAGTACAGCCTGGCGCAGTTGCTGATGAGTTGGGGCATCCAGCCGCAAGCGATGATCGGTTACAGCATCGGTGAGTTCGTGGCCGCGGCAGTGGCGGGAAGCGTCGAGCTGGAAGACGCGCTGCGCCTGGTGGCGTTGCGCGCGAAGCTGATAGAAGCGCTGGCGGGCGGGGCGATGCTGGCAGTACCGCTGTCTGAGATCGATGCATCCACGCTGCTGCCGGAGGGCGTGTCGATCGCCATCTGCAATGGCCCGAAGACGACGGTGGTGTCGGGTGCGGAAGATGCGATCGCCTCGTTCGAAGCGATCCTCGCTGCCAAGTCGATCGTGAGCCGCCGCCTGCAGACCACGCATGCCTTCCATTCGCCGATGCTGGCGGGTGCGGCGGAAGGGTTGCGCGCGTTGCTGTCGAACGTGACGTTCGCAGCGCCCGCCATTCCGTACATCTCTAACTTGACGGGCACCTGGATCGGTGCGCAGGAAGCCGCGTCGGCCGATTACTGGGTGTCGCATATGTGCGGCACCGTGCGCTTTGCCGACGGCATCGGCGCACTGTTGAGCGAGGACAAGGGTCGGGTGCTGGTGGAGCTTGGCGCCGGTCAAAGCCTGGGCTCGTTCGTCAAACAGCACCCGGCGTATGAGCGCGGCATGGCGGTGATCCCGACACTGCGCGCGCCATTCCAGGAACAACGCGACGACGCCTACCTGCTGAGCGCCGTGGGCCGCCTATGGCTGGCCGGCATCGAAGCGGACTGGACGTCGTTCTATCGGGAAGAGCGCCGCCTCAAGGTCTCCTTGCCGACGTACGCGTTCGAAAAGCAGCGCTATTGGATCGAACCGGCTATCGACGCCAACGCGGAGATCGACACCGGCGAAGTCTCCCTGATCACCCGCTTGATGGAGCACGCGGAAAAACTGCCGCTCGAAGACTCTTTCTACGTGCCTTCATGGAAGATCGCCGGCACCGTTGACGGAGCCTTGAAAGCCCCCGCGCCTGCGACCGGCACCTGCTGGCTGATCTTCGCGGATGCGGACGGCATAGGCGACGCGCTTGCCGCGGCAATGAAGCCGCTAGGCATCGAAACGGTACTGGCGCGCCGCGGGGAGAACTTCTCGGTCGCGCAGGACGGTTCCATCTCGCTGCGTGCCGCGGCGGAGGCTGACTATGCCTCGTTGTTGAAGGAGCTAAAGCGCCGCGGCGTGGTGCCCAGCCGCATCGTGCATCTGTGGGCTGCCGAAGCGTGGGATGCCGATCTTTCCGGCCATCTGGCCGAGCATATGGACGCGGGCTTCTACAGCCTGTTCCACCTCGCCAAGGCGATCGGCGAGCGGCTGGCCGACACGCCGATCGAACTGTGCATCGTGGCCAGTGACCTGGAGCCGGTGCTGGGTACGGAGTCGCTCCATCTGACCAAGGCCACCCTGCGCGGTCCGTGCAAGATCATCCGCCAGGAATTCGCGACGATCGCCTGCCGCAGCATCGATCTGTTCTCGTCCGACGAAGAGACCCTGGCTGCGGACCGGCTGGCATTGCGCCTGGCTGCCGAGCTGCTGAGCGGCCAGGATCAGTTCACCGCGTTCCGCGAGGGGCAGCGCTGGATTCCGGTGGCTGAGCCGGTGCACATCGAAGCGCCGGTGTCGGACGATATGCCGCGCCTGAAGGAAGGCGGCGTCTATTTCATTACCGGCGGCCTGGGCGGCATCGGTCTTGCCTTTGCCGACTATCTCTATCGGATGCGCAGCGCGAGGCTCGTGCTGGTAGGCCGGACAGGCCTGCCGCCGCGCGAGGAGTGGGATGCGCTGCTTGCCGCGGGCCAGGACGACCGCGTGACCGAGCGGGTGCGCAAGATCCACGACCTGATCCAGGCCGGCGCGGAAGTGCTGATCATCACCGCGGATGTGGCCGATCAGGCGCAAATGGATGACGCCGTGCGCCAGGCGCTCGAGCGTTTCGGCACCATCAACGGCGTATTCCATGGCGCCGGCCTGCCCGGCCAGGGCCTGACCCAGCTCAAGACCGTACAGGCCGTTGCGCAGGTGATGGCGCCGAAGATCCAGGGCACGCTGGCACTCGATCGCGCGTTCTCCGGCGTGGATCTGGACTTCATGATCCTGGTTTCTTCGGTGGCCGCCATCGTCGGCGGCGGCCCTGGCCAGATCGACTACTGCGCGGCCAATGCGTTCATGGACGCTTTCGCGCAGCGCCATCACGCCAGGCACGGCGTGACGGTGGCGATCAACTTCGGCGAATGGCAGTGGGACGCGTGGAGCGACGGCCTGAAGGGCTATCAACCGGAGATGCAGGAGGCGCTGCGCAGCCATCGCCGGCAATTCGGCATTACTTTCGAAGAAGGCATGGAGGCGATCCGCCGCATCCTCGCCATCGACGTGCCGCAGATCATCCTGTTCCCCGAAGATGCGGCCGCGGTCATCGCCAGTAGCAATGCCTGCGTCATTTCGAATATCTCCAGCGCGGTGCAGCAGACGCGCGGCCGCCGACCGACCGCCTATCCGCGCCCCGAGCTGTCGAGCCAGTTCGTCGCGGCCAGCAATGAGCTGGAGCGCAAGATCGCCGCGATCTGGCAGCGTGCGCTGGGCATTGACCAGATCGGCACCAAGGACAATTTCTTCGACCTCGGCGGCAATTCGCTGGTCGGCCTGCAGGTGGTCGCCGATCTGCGCAAAGAGCTGGATATCGAAGTCCGCCAGGTGGTGCTGTACGAGGCGCCGACCATCGACGCCCTGGTGCGCTACCTGTCGCCTGCGGCGGAGGAACCCGTGGGCCAGGATGCCGGCCAGCTGCTGGCCGAGCGCCGCGAACGGGCGAGGGCGGGCGGCGCGGCCTCCCGCGATATCGCGCTGGTCGGCATGGCTGGCCGCTTCCCGGGTGCGATGACCCCGCGGCAGCTCTGGAAGAACATCAACGAGGGCGCCGAGGCGGTCACGTTCTACACCGACGCGGAATTGCTCGCGGCCGGCGTCGCTCCGGCGACGTTCGCGAATCCCAATTACGTCAAGGCCGGCTGCGATATCCCCGATTTCGATCTGTTCGATGCGCGGCTGTTCGGCTATGCGCCGCGCGAGGCCGAGTTCATCGATCCGCAGCATCGCCAGTTCCTCGAATGCGCCTGGGAGGCGCTGGAGAACGCGGCGTGCGACCCCGCCAGTTATCGCGGGCTGATCGGCGTGTTCGGCGGATCGACCAACAGCGCGTATACCGAGAACCTGCTTTCACGGCCGGATGTGGTGGATACCGGCGTGGACATGCTGCAGGTCATCATCGGCAACAACAACGACGCGCTGGCGACCCGGGTGGCGTACAAGCTCAACCTGCGCGGTCCGGCCATGTCGGTGCAGACCTTCTGCTCGACCTCCGGCGTGGCGATGCATTTTGCCTGCAAGAGTTTGTTGCTCGGGGAGTCCGACATCGCCTTGGCCGGCGGCGTCAACATCGCCATCTCGGGCAAGGCGGGTTACATGTATACCGAAGGCGGCATCACGCCGCCGGACGGCCATACCCGTACCTTCGACGTCGACGCCAAGGGTTCCGTCCTAGGCGATGGTGTGGCCGTGGTGGTGTTCAAGCGCCTGGAAGATGCGCTGGCCGACGGCGACCATATCTATGCGGTGGTCAAGGGTTCGGCGATCAACAACGATGGCTCGTTCAAGGTCGGCTACACCGCGCCCAGCGTCGAGGGCCAGGCTGCGGTGGTCGCCGAGGCTCTCGCAGTAGCGGGCGTTTCGGCGGAGAGCATCGGCTTTATCGAGACGCACGGTACCGCGACGGAACTGGGCGATCCGATCGAAGTGGCGGCGCTGACCAAGGCGTATCGCCAGAGCACCGACAAGGTGGGCTACTGCGCGCTGGGTTCGATCAAGCCCAACGTCGGGCATCTCGATCGTGCGGCGGGCGCCACCGGCATGATCAAGGCGGCGCTGTCACTGCAGCACGAGCGGATCACGCCGGTGCTGCATTTCAAGGCGCCGAATCCGAATATCGATTTCGCCAGCAGTCCGTTCTTTGTGGCGGATCGTGATCTTGCGTGGCCGCGTGGGGCGGAGCCGCGTCGTGCCGGCGTCAATGTGCTCGGCCTGGGCGGCACGAATGTGCACTTCATTCTGGAAGAGGCGCCGGAGATCGAGCCGTCGGGTCCGTCGCGTGCAGCGCAGTTGCTGTTGCTCTCGGCCAAGACGCAGGCGTCGCTCGATGGTGCTGCGGCACGATTGGGTGCGCATCTGCAGGAACATCCCGACCAGAGCCTCGCGGACGTGGCCTATACGCTGCAAGTCGGCCGCAAGCGGTTGGAGTACCGCAAGGCGGTGGTGTGCAATGAACGAGGCGAGGCGATCGCCACCTTGGAGCAGGGCGGCGATCAAGGTCATCTGTCGCCGAATGCGAAGCCGTCGGTGGTGTTCATGTTCCCCGGTGTGGGCGATCACTATCCGGACATGGCGGCGGATCTGTACCGAACGGAAGCGACGTTCAGCGAGCTGGTCGATCATTGCTGCGCGGTGCTTGAGCCGGTGATCGGTCTGGACCTGCGCGAAGTGCTGTTTACGCCGGGCGCCTTGTCGGGCGAGTCGCGTGCATCGATGGATTTGAAGGCGCTGCTCAAGCGCGGCGAACAGCGTCCTGAGGGGCGCCTGCAGGAAACCTGGCTGGCGCAACCGGCGGTATTCGTTATCGAGTACAGCCTGGCGCAGTTGCTGATGAGTTGGGGCATCCAGCCGCAAGCGATGATCGGTTACAGCATCGGCGAGTTCGTGGCCGCGGCAGTGGCGGGAAGCGTCGAGCTGGAAGAAGCGCTGCGCTTGGTGGCGTTACGCGCGAAGTTGATTGAACAGCTGCCAGGCGGTGCCATGCTGGCGGTGCCGATGGCCGAAGCGGATGTCGCTGCGTTGCTGCCGGAGGGCGTATCGATCGCCATCTGCAATGGCCCGAAGACGACGGTGGTGTCCGGCGCAGAGGAAGCGATTGCTTCATTCGAAGCGATCCTCGCTGCGAAGTCGATCGCGAGTCGCCGCCTGCAGACCACGCACGCGTTCCATTCGCCGATGCTGGCGGGTGCGGCGGAGGGGCTGCGCGAGCTGCTGTCGGAGGTGACGTTCGCAGCGCCCGCCATTCCGTACATCTCGAACATGACGGGCACCTGGATCGGCGAGCAGGAAGCAGCGTCGGCGGATTACTGGGTGTCGCATATGTGCGGCACCGTGCGCTTTGCCGACGGCATCGGTGTGTTGTTGAGCGAGGACAAGGGTCGGGTGCTGGTGGAGCTTGGCGCCGGGCAGAGCCTGGGCTCGTTCGTCAAACAGCACCCGGCGTATGAGCGCGGTATGGCGGTGATCCCGACACTGCGCGCGCCATTCCAGGAACAACGCGACGACGCCTATCTGCTGAGCGCCGTGGGCCGCCTGTGGCTGGCCGGCATCGAAGCGGACTGGACGTCGTTCTATCGAAAAGAACGCCGCCTCAAGGTTCCGCTGCCGACCTACGCCTTCGACCGCCAGCGCTACTGGATCGAATCAGGCAAGCAAAACCCGGCTGTCGAGAACGCGAGCGGCGGCAGAATTACGGATATCGGGCAATGGTTCTACGCGGAGACGTGGAGCGAGGCGGCGCCCGGCCCTGCGAAGGCGTCGGCGGACGCGACCTGGCTCGTGCTGTTCGACGACCATCCGGCCGGCCAGGCGCTGACCGCGAAACTGCGGGCTACGGCGAAGCGGGTGGTGACGATTGCGGGCAGCCCGGACGGGGTTTTCGCGCTGGAGCGCCCCGATCATTACCGGATCGATCCCGCCGACCCCGCGCAGTTGAAGCGGGTGATCAGGGAAATGCAGCAAGCAGGCATCGTCCCGAACCACATCGTTCATCTCGGTAATCTGACGGATGAGCGGGATTTCGATGCCTTGCAAGCCAAGGGCTATCTGAGCCTGTTGAGCCTGATGCAGGCTCTTGGGGAGAGTCGCGTCCTCGCGCCAGTTCAACTCGATGTCGTCTCGAACGGGCTCTATGCGGCGCGGCCGGACGATAAGGTGAGTGCCGCCAAGGGCACGCTGATCGGTGCGATCCGCACCATTCCGCAGGAGTATCAGAACGTCACCGTGCGTAGCATCGATATCGATGCTGCCGGGGCAGGCGTCGCGAAGCGTCTACTGGCGGAGATTGCCTCGGCGGCGACGGATGTGGCGGTTGCCTATCGTGGCGACACGCGACTGGTGCAGGGCTACGAGTCCAGGCCGTTGGGCGAGGTCGCAGTAGATAGCGACGTGCTGCGCCAGGGTGGTGTCTACGTCATCACCGGCGGTCTCGGCAACGTGGGCCTGACGATCGCCGGGATGCTTGCCCAGCACTACCAGGCGAAGATCGCGCTGCTCTCGCGCCGGGCGTTCCCCGAGCGGGAGCAATGGGAGAGCTGGCTCTCCGAGCATGGCAGCGAGGATCCGGTCAGCGGGCAGATCGCCAAGCTGCTCGACATGGAAGCCGCGGGCGGCGAAGTGGTGGTGCTTGCCGCGAATATCGCCGACGAAGCGAGGATGGAGGAGGTATTCGCCTCGATCGAACAGCGTCATGGTCAAGTGCATGGCGTGTTCCACGCCGCGGGCCTGATCACCAGCGAATCGCACAGCATCATCGCCACCGCCAGCAAGTCGCAGATCGATGGCCAGTACGCGCCAAAGGTGCATGGAACCTCGGTGCTTGCACGCCTTCTGGACAAGCGCCAGGCGGACTTCTGCCTGCTGTTCTCCTCGCTCTCGGCCGTGCTGGGCGGCCTTACGCTGTCGGCCTATGCGGCGGCGAATGCGTTCGAGGACAACGTCGCGCTATCCCGCCACGATGCGGGCGGCACGCGGTGGGTCGCGGTGAACTGGGACACCTGGGCTCGCGCGGAAGGCGTGCAGGATCACAAGGGCACCACGCTGGAAGCATTCCTGATGTGGCCCGACGAGGGCGCGGAAGCCGTAAGGCGCGTGCTCGGCTCGACGCAGGCCAGCCGCCTGATCAATTCGACGGCCGATCTGCGCACGCGTCTCGACCAGTGGGTCTATCGCAAGGCTTCGCCTCTTGCCGGGGCGAAGGTGGAGCGGAAGCTGTCCTATTACGCGCGCCCGGCGGTCAGTGCCGCCTATGTCGCGGCCAGCAACGAGATCGAGAAGCGCGTCGCGCGAGTCTTCCAGGATGTGCTGGGCATCGAGCAGGTCGGGCTCGAAGACAACTTCTTCGAGCTGGGCGGAAACTCGCTGATCTCTCTGCAGATCATCGCGGCCCTGCAGCACGAGTTCGGTGTGCAGCTCTCGCCGATTCTTATGTTCGAAGCGCCCAGCGTCAGCACGGTCAGCAAGCACATGCTGGCCATCGGGGGGCCACAGGCGGCGGCCGCCGTGCAGGTGGCGCCGAAGCGCAAGCCGCGCACGAGGCGGGAGGCCATGTATGCCGATATCGCCATCATCGGCATGGCCGCCCGCGGCCCGGGCGCCTCGAACTTTGCCGCGCTGTGGGAGAACGCGCTGAACGGGGTCGAGTCGATGACCCAGTTCAGCGACGACGAACTGTACGCATCGGGGATCGATCCCGCCCTGGTTCGCAACCCCAACTACGTCAAAGCCCGCGGCATCGTTGCGGATATCGATCTGTTCGATCCGGGCATCTTCGGCATCAGCCCGCGCGAAGCCGAATTGATGGACCCCCAGCATCGCCTGATGCTGGAGACGGCCTGGCAGACCCTGGAGCATGCCGGCTACGACTCCTTCCGGTACGACGGGCAGATCGGCATCTTCGCGGGCGCAAGGCCCAGCGACTATCAGATGATCCTGCATTCCGACCGCGAACTGTGGTCGGAACTCGAGCCATCGGATACGCACCTGGCCAATACCCAGGATTCGCTGGCCACCCGCATTTCCTACAAGCTGCACCTCAAGGGGCCGAGCCTTTCCGTCGGCACTTATTGCTCCACGTCCGGCGTGGCGATCCATCTCGCCTGCCAGAGCTTGCGTACCGGCGAGTCCGATATGGCGCTGGCGGGTGCGGTTTCGTTCTTCGTTCCGGGCCGGCGCGGCTACCTGTACGAGCCGGGAGACCAGGCCTCTCCCGACGGCCATACGCGGACCTTCGATGCGCGGGCGCAGGGCACCGTGTTCTCCGACGGCGTCGGCATGGTGCTGCTGAAGCCGCTGGAAGCCGCGCTTGAGGATGGCGACACCATCCATGCCGTGATCAAGGGTTCGGCCGTCAACAATGACGGTTCGCTCAAGGCCGGATACACGGCACCCAGCGTCGAGCAGCAGTCCGAAGTGGTTTCGATGGCGCTCGACAACGCGGGGCTGAGTGCGGGTGATATCCACTATGTCGAAGCCCATGGCACGGCGACCGAGCTGGGCGACCCGATCGAAGTGGCGGCGCTGACCAAGGCGTATCGCGAAAGCACCGATAAGGTGGGTTACTGCGCGCTGGGTTCGATCAAGCCCAATATCGGCCACACCGACCGCGCCGCGGGCGTGATCGGTGTGATCAAAGCGACTCATGTGCTGAAGACCGGCGTGGTGCCGCCGACCCTGCATTTCGAGCGACCCAATCCCAAGATCGACCTGGCCAACAGTCCCTTCGTGGTGAGCAATCAGTGCCAGCAGCTTCCGGCTTCTGTATCGCCGTGGCGTGCGGGTGTAACCGTGCTCGGTGTCGGCGGTACCAACGCCCATATCATTCTTGAGCAGAGTCCGGCACCGGCGCCGTCGACAGATGGCAAGGCCTGGAACTTCCTGACCTTGTCGGCGAAGACCACCGGATCGCTCGAGACCATGCGCGAGAACCTGGCCGATGCCCTGAACGCCGATGCCGGCATCCACATCGCTGACGCGGCATTCACGCTGCACCATGGGCGCCGTGAATTTGGCGAGCGCCTGGCGGTGGTGGGTCGCGACCGCGAGGAATTGATCCGCGCACTTCGCGACCAGCCGTCGGACCGTTGCTTCCGCAGCGTCGGCACCGCCGGTAAGCGGCCGGTGGCGTTCCTGTTCCCCGGTGCGGGCGAGCAGTACGTCGGCATGGCCGCCGGCTTGTATGAGACCGAAGCGGTGTTCCGCCAGGAGATGGACACCTGTTTCGAGCTGCTGGAAACGGAGCTGGGCCTGGATCTGCGGCCGGTGCTGTTTGCCGAGGGCGCAAAGACTCCAGAGAAGGCGAAGCAGTTCCTGCGCGGCGAGGCGCCACAGGACGAAGCATCCCTGCGCCTCAACCAGACGCAATACGCGCAGCCGTGCATGTTCGTCGTCGAATACTGCCTGGCCCGTTTGCTGATGAGCTGGGGCATCGTGCCAGAGGCCTTGCTGGGTTACAGCGTGGGCGAGTTCGCCGCGGCGGCGATCGCTGGCATCGTGTCGCTGCCGGATGCGTTGCGGCTGGTGGCCGGTCGCGCGCGGATCATCGCGGACCTGCCGGGCGGCGCCATGCTGGCGGTGCCGCTGCCGGAAGCGGAGCTGAAGCCGCTGCTGCCTGCGGAGCTCGCCATCGGCATCGGCAACGGGCCGAAGCTCACCGTGGTGTCCGGGCCGGAAGCGGCGATCGCGTCTTTCGAGGCGGTGCTGGCATCGAGAGAAGTCGTCAGCCGGCGGCTGCAGACGACGCATGCGTTCCACTCGCCGATGATGGAGGGCGCCGCGGATGCGCTGCGGCAGCTGCTGTCCACGGTGGAGCTGCACGCGCCGCGTATGCGCTGCCTGTCGAACGTCACCGGCGGCTGGCTCACCGAGGCCGATGCGACTGACCGCGAATATTGGGTCAGGCATATGTGCCGGACGGCGCGCTTCGCCGACTGCCTCGACAGCCTGGTCGCCAAGGGCGATTGGGCGATGGTCGAAGTGGGGCCGGGACAGAGCCTGACCTCGCTGGTCAAGCAGCACAGCCTGGGCCGCGCGGCACCGACGATCGTCTCGACCATGCGCATGGCCTATCTGTCCGAGCAGGACCAGGCCGTGCTGACAGCGGCGCTCGCAAAGCTGTGGATTGCCGGCGTGGCGCCCGATTGGGACGCCTATCATGCCGGCGAGCGCCGCCGACGCATTCCGCTGCCCAGCTATGCCTTCGACCGGCAGCGCTACTGGATGGACGCCGACATACCGGACGTTTCCCTGGCGAGCCGCTTGATGACGCAGGCGGAGAAATCGCCGCTGGCCGATTCATTCTATCTGCCGTCGTGGAAGATCGCCGGGACCGTCGATGGGGCATTGAAAGCGCCCGCAGCGGGTGCGTGCTGGCTGATCTTCGCGGATGCGGACGGCATCGGCGACGCGCTTGCCGCGGCGGTGAAGCCGCTAGGCATCGAGACGGTGCTGGTGCGGCGCGGCGAGGACTTCGCGGTCGCACAGGATGGTTCCGTCGCGTTGCGCGCCGCCAGGAAGGAGGACTATGTCGCGGTGCTGAAGGAGCTCAAGCGCCGCGGGCTCACGCCCAGCCGCATCGTGCACCTGTGGGCGGCCGAGCATTGGCACGAGGATATGTCGAGCCATTTGCACGAGCAGATGGAAACAGGCTTCTACAGCCTGTTCCACCTCGCCCAGGCCATCGGCGAGCGGCTGAGCGATACGCCGGTGGAGCTGTGCATCGTCGCCAGCGACCTGGAGCCGGTGCTTGGCACGGAGACGATCCATCCGGCCAAGGCCACGCTGCGTGGGCCGTGCAAGGTGATCCGCCAGGAATTCGCGACGGTCGCCTGCCGCAGCATCGACCTGTTCTCGTCCAGCGAAGAGGCCTTGGGCGCGGCTAAGTTGGGCACGCGCCTGGCCGCGGAAATCCTGTCCGGCGGCGAAGACCAGTTCAGCGCGTTCCGCGACGGTCAGCGCTGGGTTCCGTTCGTCGCGCCAATGCGGATCGAGGCGCCGCAGGAAGAGGTGCCACGCCTGCGCGAAGGCGGCGTCTATTTCGTTACCGGTGGCCTGGGCGGCATCGGCTTCGCCTTTGCCGAGCATGTGTACCGGACCCGGAACGCGAAGCTCGTACTCGTTGGGCGTACTGGCTTGCCGCCGCGCGAGGAGTGGGCGGGGATCCTGGCTGCGGGCCAGGACGATCGAGTGACCGAGCGAGTACGCAAGATCCATGGCCTGATCGAAGCCGGCGCGCAGGTGTTGATCATCACCGCGGACGTGGCCGATCCGGCACAGATGGATGACGCCGTGCGCGAGGCGCTCGCGCGGTTCGGGACGATCAACGGCGTGTTCCACGCGGCAGGCCTGCCCGGCCAGGGCCTGACCCAGCTCAAGACCGCGCAAGCCGTGGCGGAGGTGATTGCGCCGAAGATCCAGGGCACGCTGGCGCTCGATCGCGCGCTTTCCGGCGTGGATCTGGATTTCATGGTGCTGGTTTCGACGATCGCGTCGATCACCGGCGGCGGCCCCGGGCAGATCGATTACTGCGCGGCCAATGCGTTCATGGACGCGTTCGCGCAGCGTCATCACGCCAGGCACGGCGTGACGGTGGCGATCAACTTCGGCGAATGGCAGTGGGACGCGTGGAGCGATGGCCTGAAGGGTTATCAGCCGGAAATGCAGGAGGCGCTCAAACAGCATCGCCGGCAGTTCGGCATCAGCTTCGAAGAGGGCATGGAAGGTATCCGCCGCATTCTCGCGCTCGACGTGCCGCAGATGATCCTGCTGCCCGAGGACGCAGTGGCGATGATCGGCGGCAGCAACAGCTGCTCGGTCACCAACATCTCGAACGCGCTCAAGCAGACGCGCGGCCGTCGCCAGACCGCTTATCCGCGGCCCGCCTTGTCCAGCCAGTTCGTCGCGGCCAGCAATGAGCTGGAGCGCAAGGTTGCCGCGATCTGGCAGCGCGCGCTGGGCATCGACGAGATCGGCACCAAGGACAACTTCTTCGATCTCGGCGGCAATTCGCTGGTGGGGCTGCAGGTCGTCGCCGAGCTGCGCAAGGAGCTCGACGTCGAACTGACCCAGGTGGTGCTGTATGAAGCACCGACGATCGATGCCCTGGTGCGTTTGCTGTCGCCCGCGCAGGAAGCGGGCGCAGCGCAGGAGGGCGAGAGCCGGTTGCTCGCCGAGCGTCGCGGAAAAGTCAGGCTGGGGCGCAGTTCGAACGATATCGCTTTGATCGGCATGTCCGGTCGCTTCCCCGGTGCGCGGACGCCGCAGCAGTTGTGGAAGAACCTGAGCGCGGGTGTGGAGTCGGTGACGTTCTACACGGAGGCCGAATTGCGCGAAGCCGGCGTCAGTCCGGCCAAGCTGCGCCATCCGAACTATGTACGCGCGGGTTACGACGTCGAAGGTTTTGATCTGTTCGACGGGCCGCTGTTCGGCTATGCGCCGCGCGAGGCGGAGCTTATCGACCCGCAGCATCGGCAGTTCCTCGAATGCGCCTGGGAGGCGCTCGAGGATGCCGCCTGCGATCCGGAGCGCTACGCCGGCATGATCGGCATCTTCGCCGGATCGAATAACAGCGCCTATATCCACAACCTGCTGTCCCGCCCGGATTTGATGGAATCGCCCGTCGCCGGGCTGCAGATTGGCGTCGGCAACAGCAATGACGCCTTGGCAACCCGGGTGGCGTACAAGCTCAACCTGCGCGGCCCCGCGATGTCGGTGCAGACTTTCTGCTCGACCTCGGGCGTGGCCATGCATACCGCGTGCAGGAGCCTGTTGCACGGCGAGTGCGATATCGCCATGGCCGGCGGCGTGAACATCGCCATCAGCGGCAAGGTCGGGTACATGTTTGAAGAGGGCAGCATCGACTCGCCCGATGGGCATACCCGTACTTTTGATATTCATTCGAAAGGCGCGGTGATCGGTGATGGCGTTGGTGTGGTGGTATTCAAGCGCCTGGAAGATGCGCTGGCCGATAGCGACCACATCTACGCGGTGGTCAAGGGTTCGGCGATCAACAACGACGGCTCGTTCAAGGTGGGCTACACCGCACCGAGCGTGGAGGGCCAGTCCATCGCCATCGCCGAGGCCCTGGCGGTGGCGGGTGTCGACGCCGGCAGCATCGGTTTCGTGGAGACGCACGGCACGGCCACCGAACTGGGCGACCCGATCGAGGTGGCGGCGCTGACCAGGGCGTATCGCGGCAGCACCGATCGCGTCGGCTACTGCGCGCTCAGCTCGATCAAGCCCAATATCGGCCATCTGGATCGAGCCTCGGGCGTCACCGGCCTGATCAAGGCGGCGCTGTCCTTGCAGCACGAGCTGATTACGCAGGTGCTGCACTTCACGGCGCCCAATCCGAATATCGATTTTGCCGATAGCCCGTTCTTCGTGGCGGACCAGAAGCTGGCCTGGCCGCGCGGCGCGGAGCCGCGTCGTGCCGGCGTCAATGTGCTCGGCCTGGGCGGCACGAATGTGCACTTCATTCTGGAGGAAGCGCCGGACATCGAGCCGTCCGGTCCGTCGCGCGCAGCACGGCTGCTGTTGCTTTCGGCCAAGACGCAGGCGTCGCTCGATGGTGCGGCAGCACGATTGAGTGCGCATCTGCAGGAACACCCCGAGCAGGATCTGGCGGATGTGGCCTACACGCTGCAGGCCGGCCGCAAGCGGTTGGAATACCGCAAGGCGGTGGTGTGCAACGAGCGTGGCGAGGCGGTCGCGGCGCTGGAGCAAGGCGGCGATCAGGGTCATCTGTCGCCGAATGCGAAGCCGTCGGTGGTGTTCATGTTCCAGGGTGTGGGCGATCACTATCCGGACATGGCGGTGGATCTGTATCGGACCGAGGCGACGTTCCGCGATCTGGTGGACCATTGCTGCGCTGTGCTGGAGCCGGTGATCGGCCTGGATCTGCGCGAAGTGCTGTTCACACCCGGCGGCTTGTCGGGCGAGCCGCGTGCGGCCATGGATCTGAAGGCGTTGCTGAAGCGCGGCGAACAGCGTCCGGAAGGGCGCCTGCAGGAAACCTGGCTGGCGCAGCCGGCGGTGTTCGTCATCGAATACAGCCTGGCGCAGCTGCTAATGAGCTGGGGCATCCAGCCGCAGGCGATGATCGGCTACAGCATCGGCGAGTTCGTGGCCGCGGCGGTGGCGGGAAGCATCGAGCTGGAAGATGCGCTGCGCCTGGTGGCGTTGCGCGCGAAGCTGATCGAGGCGCAGCCGGGCGGAGCGATGCTGGCGGTGCCGCTGTCCGAGACCGATACATCCGCACTGTTGCCGGAGGGTGTGTCGATCGCCATCTGCAATGGCCCGAAGACGACCGTGGTGTCTGGCGCGGAGGCGGCGATCGCTTCGTTCGAAACGGCGCTGGCGGCGAAGTCGATCGTGAGCCGCCGCCTGCAGACCACGCACGCCTTCCATTCGCCGATGCTGGCCGGCGCCGCCGAAGGGCTGCGCGAGCTGCTGTCGGAGGTGACGTTCGCAGCGCCAACGATTCCGTATATCTCCAATTTGACGGGCACCTGGATCGGCGAGCAGGAAGCGGCGTCGGCGGATTATTGGGTGTCGCATATGTGCGGCACGGTGCGCTTCGCCGACGGCATCGGCGAACTATTGCTGGAAGACAAAGGACGGGTGTTGCTGGAGCTGGGTGCGGGCCAGAGCCTGGGTTCCTTCGTCAAGCAGCACCCGGCGTATGGGCGGGGAACGCCGGTGATCGCGACGCTGCGGGCGTCGTTCCAGGAGCAGCGCGACGACGCCTACCTGCTGAGCGCTGTGGGCCGGCTGTGGCTGGCCGGCATCGAGCCGGACTGGGCGTTGTTCTATCGGGACGAGCGCAGGCTCAAGGTCTCGTTGCCGACGTATGTCTTCGAGCAGCAGCGTTACTGGGTCGAGCCGGGGAAACAGAGCCCGGCCGCCGAGGACGCCAGCGTCGGCAAGATCGCCGATATCGGCCGGTGGTTCTATACGGAAACCTGGAACGAGGCTGCCCGAGGTGCGGACGAAGCGGATGCGCAAGCGAGCTGGCTCGTGCTGTCCCACGACAACGAGGTCAGCCGGGCCTTGCTCACCGGCTTGCGGGCGCGAGGGCAGCAGGTAGTGACGGCGGAGGCTGGCGCGGGCGTCAGTCATCTGAAGCAGGTGATCGGTGAGATGCGGCAGGCCGGCAAGACGCCGACCCGGATTCTTCACCTGGGCGGGCTCACGGACGAACAGGATTTCGAGGCGCTACAAGCAGGCGGCTATCTGAGTCTGTTGAGCCTGATGCAGGCGCTGGGCGAGAACCGCGTCACCACACCCCTGCGGCTCGATATCGTCTCGAACGGACTCTATGCGGCGCGGCCGGACGATGTGGTGAGTGCCGCCAAGGCCACGCTGATCGGCGCGATCCGCACCATTCCGCAGGAGTATCAGAACGTCTCCGTGCGCAGCATCGACATCGATGCAGTCGGGGCAGGGGCCGCGGAGCGTCTGCTGGCGGAGATCGCTTCGTCGGCGACGAATGTGGCGGTTGCCTGTCGTGGCGACACGCGACTGGTGCAGGGCTATGCCGCCAGTCCGCTGGACGAGGTGGCGGCGGATCGCGATGCGCTGCGCCAGGGCGGTGTGTATGTCATTACCGGCGGACTCGGCAATGTGGGCCTGACGCTGGCCGGCATGCTCACGCGCCGGTACGCGGCCAAGGTAGCGTTGCTGTCGCGGCGCGCCTTCCCCGAGCGTGGGCAATGGGAACAGTGGCGTGCCGAGCATGGCGACGACGATCCGGTCAGCCGGCAGATCGCCGGTCTGTTAGACATGGAAGCCGCCGGTGGCGAAGTGGTGGTGCTGACAGCGGACGTCGCCGACGAAGCGCGCATGACCGAGCTGTTCGCCTGGCTCGACGAGCGCTATGGCCAGGTGCACGGCGTCTTCCACGCCGCAGGCCTGATCACCGGCGAGTCGCACAGCATCATCGCCACCGCCAGCAAGCCGCAGGTCGACAGGCAATATGCGCCGAAGGTAAGCGGAACGCTGGTGCTGTCGCGCCTGCTGGCCTCGCGCAACGCGGATTTCTGCCTGCTGTTCTCCTCCGTGTCGGCGGTGCTGGGCGGGCTGACGCTGTCGCCCTATGCGGCGGCGAATGCGTTCGAGGACAACTTCGCGCTGTCCCGCCGCGATGCGGGCGGCACGCGGTGGGTCTCGGTGAACTGGGACACCTGGGCCCGCGCGGAGGGCGTTCAGGACCACAAGGGCACCACGCTGGAAGCGTTCCTGATGTGGCCCGACGAGGGTGCGGAAGCCGTAAGGCGCGTGCTGGGCTCGACGCAGGCCAGCCGCCTGATCAATTCGACGGCCGATCTGCATGCGCGCCTGGATCAATGGGTGTACCGCAAGGCTGCACCGGCCAGCGCCAGGAGCGAACGGAAGCTGTCTTATTACGCGCGGCCCGCCATCAGCACGGCGTATGTCGCGGCCAGCAACAAGATCGAGAAGCGGGTGGCGCGGGTCTTCCAGGACGTGCTGGGCATCGAGCAAGTCGGCCTCGAGGACAACTTCTTCGAGCTCGGCGGGAATTCGCTGATCTCGCTGCAGATCCTTGCCGAACTGCAGCGCGAGTTCGAGCTTCAGCTGTCGCCGATCCTGATCTTCGAGGCGCCCAGCGTCAGCACGATCAGCAAGCATCTGCTGACCGTGTGCGGGGTGGAGGGCCTGGTGGCGGCCGAGCCGCCGGTGCCGCTCAAGCGCGCACGGCGCAGCAAGCGTGGCGTGCTGCATTCGGACATCGCCATCATCGGCATGGCCGCCCGCGGCCCCGGCGCGTCCGACGTAGCGACACTGTGGGACAACGCGCTCAACGGCGTCGAGTCGATGGCCCGCTTCAGCGACGACGAGCTGTTTGCCTCCGGGGTGGATCCGGCGCTTATCCGCAACCCCGATTACGTCAAGGCTCGCGGCATCGTCACGGATATCGACCAGTTCGATCCGGGCGTGTTCGGCATCAGTCCGCGCGAAGCGGAAGTGATGGATCCGCAGCACCGGTTGATGCTGGAGATCGCCTGGCAGACCCTGGAACATGCCGGCTACGATTCGCATCGCTATGAGGGGGCGATCGGCGTCTTCGCGGGCACCGCGCCCAGCGAGTACCAGTACGGCCTGTATCTGGATCGCGCACTGTGGGCGGAAATCGACTCGTTCGATACGCATCTGGCCAATACCCCGGATTCGCTGGCCACGCGGATCTCCTACAAGCTCGACTTGAACGGACCGAGCCTTTCCGTCGGCACCTATTGCTCCACGTCCGGCGTGGCGATCCATCTGGCCTGCCAGAGCCTGCGCACCGGCGAATCCGACATGGCGCTGGCCGGCGGCATCTCGCTCCGCACCCCGAATCGGCGCGGCTACCTGTTCGTGCAGGGCGACCAGGGTTCCCCGGACGGCCACACCCGCACGTTCGACGCGAAGGCGCAGGGCACGGTGTTCTCCGACGGCGCCGGCATGGTGCTGCTCAAGCGCCTGGATGACGCGCTGGCCGACGGCGACACCATCCACGCGGTGATCAAGGGCTCGGCCGTCAACAATGACGGTTCGCTCAAGGCCGGGTATACGGCGCCCAGCGTCGAACGGCAGTCCGAAGTGGTGGCGATGGCCATCGACGATGCCGGGCTCAGCGCCGCTGACATCCATTATGTGGAAGCGCACGGCACCGCGACCGAACTCGGCGACCCGATCGAGTTCGCCGCCTTGACCCGGGCCTTCCGCGAAACCACCGATGCCCGGCAGTTCTGCGCACTGGGTTCGATCAAGACCAATATCGGCCATACGGACCGCGCCGCGGGCGTGATTGGCGTGATCAAGGCGACGCACGTGCTGAAGACCGGCGTGGTGCCGGCCACGCTGCACTTCGAACGGCCCAATCCCAAGATCGACCTGGACAACAGTCCCTTCGTGGTGAGCAACCAGCGGCAGGCGCTGCCGGTCTCGACGTCGCCATGGCGCGCAGGCGTGACTTCGCTGGGTGTCGGCGGCACCAATGTCCATCTCATTCTTGAACAGGGCCCGGCGCCCGCGCCGTCGACGGACGGCAAGGCCTGGAACTTCCTGACCTTGTCGGCGAAGACGGCCGGGTCGCTTGAGGCCATGCGCGAGAACCTGGCCGACACCCTGGACACGGATGACGGCATCAGCATCGACGATGCGGCATTCACGCTGCACTACGGACGCCGTGAGTTCGGCGAACGCCTGGCGGTGGTGGGTCGCGACCGTGAGGATTTGATCCGCGCGCTTCGCGACCAGCCGTCGGACCGTTGCTTCCGCAGTGTCGGGGGAGCCGGCAAACGGCCCGTGGCGTTCCTGTTTCCTGGCGCGGGCGAGCAATACGTCGGCATGGCCGCCGGCTTGTATGAGACCGAAGCGGTGTTCCGCCAGGAAATGGACACCTGTTTCGAGCTGCTTGAAACGGAACTGGGCTTGGATCTGCGGCCCGTTCTCTTTGCAGAAGGCGCAAAGACTCCAGAGAAGGCGAAGCAGTTCCTGCGCGGCGAGGCACCGCAGGACGAGGCATCCCAGCGGCTCAGCCAGACGCAGTACGCGCAGCCGTGCATGTTCGTCGTCGAATACTGCCTGGCCCGCTTGCTGATGAGCTGGGGCATCGTGCCCGAGGCCCTGCTTGGCTACAGCGTGGGCGAGTTCGCCGCGGCGGCGATCGCCGGCGTCATGTCGCTGCCGGACGCGCTGCGGCTGGTGGCCGGTCGCGCGCGGATCATCGCGGACCTGCCGGGCGGCGCCATGCTGGCGGTGCCGCTGCCGGCGGACAAGCTCGAACCGATGTTGGGGGCCGACCTTGCGGTCGGCATCAGCAACGGCCCGAATCTCACGATCGTGTCCGGGCCGGACGCGTCGGTCGCCGCCCTGGAAACGGCACTTGCCGCGAAGGACGTGGTGAGCCGCCGCCTGCAGACCAGCCATGCGTTCCACTCGCCGATGATGGAAGGCGCCGCGGATGCGCTGCGGCAACTGCTGTCGACGGTCGAGCTGCATGCGCCGCAACGGCCTTGCCTGTCGAACGTTACCGGCGAGTGGATCACCAAAGCCGATGCGACCGATCGCGAGTACTGGATCAGGCATATGTGCCGGACGGCGCGCTTCGCCGAATGCCTCGACACGCTGTGGGCCAGGGGTGATTGGGCGATGGTCGAGGTGGGGCCGGGGCAGAGCCTGACCTCGCTGGTCAAGCAGCAGGCTCTGGGCCGGGAGCATGGGCAGGCACCGGCCGCGATCACGACCATACGCACCACCTATGTGCAGGACGACGACCGGGCGGTGCTGACGGCGGCGCTTGCGAAGCTATGGGTTGCCGGCGTGGCACCCGATTGGGATGCCTATCATGCCGGCGAGCAGCGCCGCCGCATCCCGCTGCCGAGTTATGCCTTCGACCGCCAGCGCTACTGGATCGACGCAGACATGCCGGAGGTGCCCCTGGCGAGCCGCCTGCTGACGCAGGCGGAGAAGTCGCCGCTGGCCGATTCGTTCTATCTGCCGTCGTGGAAGATTGCCGGGACCGTCGATGGCGCATTGAAGGCGCCCACGCCTGCGGCGGGCACCTGCTGGCTGATCTTTGCGGATGCGGACGGCATTGGCGACGCGCTCGCCGCGGCGGTGAAGCCGCTCGGCATCGAGACGGTGCTGGCGTGGCGCGGCAGGAGCTTCGCGGTCGCGCAGGATGGGTCCATCTCGTTGCGCGCCACCGTGAAGGAGGACTATGTCGCGGTGCTGAAGGAGCTCAAGCGCCGCAGCCTGGTGCCCAGCCGCATCGTGCATCTGTGGGCCGCCGAAGCGTGGGATGCCGATCTTTCCGGCCATCTGGCCGAGCAGATGGAAGCAGGCTTCTACAGCCTGTTCCATCTCGCCCAGGCGATCGGCGAGCGGCTGGCCGACACGCCGATCGAGCTATGCATCGTCGCCAGCGACCTGGAGCCGGTGCTCGGCACGGAGACCATTCATCCGGCCAAGGCCACGCTGCGTGGGCCGTGCAAGGTTATCCGCCAGGAGTTCGCGACGGTCGCCTGCCGCAGCATCGACCTGTTCTCGTCCGACGAAGAGGCTCTGGGTGAGGATCGCCTTGGCGCGCGCCTTGCCGCGGAAATCCTGTCCGGCGGTGACGACCAGTTCAGCGCGTTCCGCGACGGACAGCGCTGGATTCCGTTCGTTGCGCCGGTACAGGTCGATGCGCCGTTCGAGGAAGTGCCGCGCCTGAAGGAGGAGGGCGTCTATTTCGTCACCGGCGGCCTGGGCGGCATCGGCTTCGCCTTCGCCGAGCATATGTATCGGACCAAGCGCGCGAAGCTCGTGCTGGTAGGCCGTTCCGGCTTGCCGCCGCGCGAGGAGTGGGACGCGATCCTGGCCGCGGGTCACGACGACCGGGTGACCGAGCGCGTGCGCAAGGTCAGCAGCCTGATCGAGGCCGGCGCCGAGGTGCTGATGATCACCGCGGACGTGGCCGACCCGGCGCAGATGGAGGACGCCGTGCGCCAGGCGCTGGCGCGATTCGGGGCGATCAACGGCGTGTTCCACGCCGCGGGCCTGCCCGGCCAGGGCCTGACCCAGCTCAAGACCGCGCAAGCCGTTGCCGAGGTGATGGCGCCAAAGATCCAAGGCACGCTGGCGTTGGATCGCGCCTTCTCCGGCGTGGAGCTGGACTTCATGGTGCTGGTCTCGTCGATTGCGGCGATCACCGGCGGCGGCCCCGGCCAGATCGATTACTGCGCGGCGAACGCCTTCCTGGATGCCTTCGCTCAGCGCCATCACGCCAGGCATGGCGCGACGGTGGCAATCAGCTTCGGCGAATGGCAGTGGGATGCTTGGAGCGAAGGCCTGAAGGGCTTCCAGCCGGAGATGCAGGAGGCGATGAGGAGCCATCGCCGGCAGTTCGGCATCAGCTTCGAGGAAGGCATGGAAGGCGTCCGCCGCATCCTCGCGCTCGATGTGCCGCAGATGATCCTGCTACCCGAGGACGCGGTGGCGATGATCGGCGGCAGCAATACCTGCTCGGTCACCAATATCTCCAATGCGGTCAAGCAGACGCGCGGCCGCCGGACAAGCGCCTATCCGCGCCCTGCGCTGGCGACGGCGTTCGTCGCGGCGGAAAGCGACATGGAGCTTCAGATCGCCACGGTTTGGCAGGAGGTGCTCGGCATCGAGCAGGTCGGCGTCGATGACAATTTCTTCGATCTCGGCGGCAATTCGCTGGTCGGCCTGCAGCTGATCGGAAGAATCAATCGAGACCTGGATATGAGCATCCCGCTGAGCTGTATCTACGAGTCCTCCACTGTCAGAAAGCAGGCTGAGATGACCGAGGAAATTCTGATGATTCAGGCCGTCGGTTTGGAGCAGGAGCAGGTCGACGCGAGCCTGAGCGGCGATTTCATTGAGGAAGTTGTGTAGTGTCCACGGCACAGTTTCTAGGGATTCTCAAGAACCTCAATATCAAGCTCTGGCTTGAGGACGGCGCCTTGCGCGTCAGGGCGCTGCCCGATGTCCTGACCGCTGAGCTCAAGACCGAGCTGAGCGAGCGCAAGCCGGAGATCATCCGGCTCCTGCAGCAGCTTTCGCACGGCTCCGGCGAGAAGCCGGTCGAGTCCCGCACGGGAGATGAGGAATCGATCCCGCTGTCCTTTTCCCAGAAAAGGCTGTGGTTCCTCGATCAATTGCAGCCCGGGGTGCCGGCTTACAACACCTTCAGCGCGGCCGAGGTCGGACGGCGGATCGACCCCGCGGTGCTCGAACGTACCGTCGACGAGCTGGTCAGGCGGCATGAAATTCTGCGGACCAGCTTTCCCGCGGTCGACGGCGTGCCGGTCCAGCACATCGCACCCACGGCGCAGGTTCTCCTGCCGCTGGTCGATCTTTCGTCGCTGACGGCAGAGGAGCGTGCCGCCGAGGTCCGTCGCCGGATCCTCGAGGAGTCGAAAACGCCATTCGATCTCGCGCGCGGTTCGATGCTGCGCATCCGCCTGATCAAGCTGGCGGAAGAGCGCTATGTGTGGCTGCAGAGCATCCACCACATCATCAGCGACGATTGGTCGATGAAGCTGCTGGACCGGGAATTGAACGCGCTCTATGCCGCGTTTTCCGCCGGTCTTCCCTCACCCTTGCCGGAACTGCCGATCCAGTGGGCCGATTTCGCCCTCTGGCAACATCAGTGGCTGAAAGGGAAGGTGCTCGATGCGCACATCGATTACTGGGCCGGGCATCTCGGCGGTGAATTGCCGGTGCTCCATCTGGCCAGGAATCGTTCCAGGCAAGTGGAGACGCGCGGCTGCTGCGGCAATTTCTTCTTTCCGCCCGCGCTTTCCGCTGCACTGCGCCGATGGTGCGAGACGGAACGCGTCACCTTGTTCATGACACTGATTGCCGGCTATTCCGCGCTGCTGTCCCGCTACACCCTGCAGGACGACATCATCATCGGCTCGGCCGTCTCCGACCGAGGGCGCGTCGAGACCGAAAGCCTGATCGGCTTTTTCCTGAATACGCTGCCTTTGCGCGTGCGTGTCGACAAGAACGCCAGTTTTCGCGACTTGCTGCAGCAGATCCGGCGCACCTGCCTGGCAGCGTTCGACCATAGTGCCGTCCCCTATGAAGAGTTAATGCCGAAGCTGCAAATCACGCGCGATACCAGCGGCTCGCCGCTGTTTCAAACGATGCTGGTGTTGTTGAACTCGCCGACCGAGCAACGAAGCCCTGATGCGCCGCTGCAGGCGGTGGAGGATGAGCAAGCTCCCGATATCGAACATTTCGAAGGAGCTTTTGGCGCCTATGTGCCTTCCACCGGCAATGGCACGACAAAATTCGACCTTTCGGTCACGCTGGAAGAGACGCCGGCAGGGCTCACCGGCAGAACGGAATTCAACGGCGATCTTTTTGATCAACAGGAAATCGGGAAGCTCATAGAAAGGCTTCAGATCTTCCTGGGCGGCGCTCTTGCCGAGCCTGATCGGCCCGTCGCCGAGCTCGATCTGCTGACCGAGGCCGAGCGCGAAGCGCTGCTCATGGATTGGGCGCAGGGGGCGAAGCAAGCCACCGATATCGCGCAACTGCATCAATTTCTGGAGCGCCAGGCGGCGCTCCGGCCGACAGCGGTTGCCGTCGAAGAGGACGGCGTGGCTCTTAGCTATGCCGAGTTGAACGCGCAAGCCAATCAATTGGCGCGGGTTCTGAGGGCACGCGGTGTGCGGCCCGAATCCCGGGTCGGGATCTTGTTCGAACGATCCAGCGGCATGCTGGTGGCGCTGATGGCGGTGCTGAAAGCCGGCGGCGCCTGCGTTCCGCTCGATCCGGCCACGCCGGTCCAGCGTCTCGATTTCATCGTCGAAGACGCCGGGATCGACATGCTTCTGACGATGTCGGATATCGACCTGGGCCTGGCTGCCGCGGCCAGGATCGTCTTCCATCTGGATCGCGAGCAGGACAGCATGGCGCAGGAGAGCGGCGCCGACCTGGCGCCGACGGGCCATGCCGGCTCGCTTGCCTGCGTGCTGTACACGTCCGGATCGACGGGGCAGCCCAAGGGCGTGATGCTGTCGCACGGCGCATTGGTGAATTACGCCGTAGGCGCTGGCGAGGATTACGGCATCGAGCCTTCCGATCGCGTCCTGCAGTTCGCCTCGATCGCTTTCGACGCGAGCTTCGAAGAGATCTTCTCCACGTTCGCCAAAGGCGCGACGCTGGTCCTGCGTCCCGCAGGGATGCTCGAATCCAGCGAACACTTCATGGATCGCTGCGGGCGCATGGGCATTACGGTCCTGATGCTGCCCACGGCGTATTGGCATGAGATCGTGGTCGACCTCGACCATGTCCCTTTGCCGCCCATGCTGCGCTGCGTGGTGATCGGCGGCGAGCGCGCTTCGCCCATGGCCTTGGCGCAATGGCAAGCCAAGGCGGCCGATCGGATCGATCTGTTCAATACGTACGGCCCCACCGAAACCGCGATTGCGGTGACTCGATATAAATGTCCGGCGCGGACGGATCAGGACGGCGCGCTGAGGGAAGTTTCATTGGGCCGGCCCGTGGCCAATGTCGCGGTGCATATCCTGGATCAGGCCATGCGGCCGGTGCCTGCTTATATGCAGGGCGAGATTTTCGTCGGCGGGGCAGCGGTTGCGCAGGGGTATTTGAACCAGCCGGAGTTGACGGCGGAGCGCTTCGTCGATGATCCCTTCGGGCCGCCGGGAAGCCGGCTGTACCGCACGGGCGATCTTGGGCGTTATAACGCGGCCGGCGAGATCGAATATCTGGGCCGCAACGATTTCCAGGTGAAGATCCGCGGGTTCCGCATCGAGCTTGGCGAAATCGAGGCGAAGCTCGCCGCCTGCGAAGGCGTAGCGGCTAGCGTGGTCATTGCGCGGGAAGACCGGCCAGGGGACAAGCGGCTGGTGGCCTATATCCGCGCAGAAGCAGGGATCGTGCTTTCCGTCTCGGAGCTGCGCGCGGCGCTCTCCAGGCAATTGCCCGAATACATGGTGCCGAGCGCGTTCGTGACGCTGAAGGATTTTCCTCTGACGGTCAACGGCAAGCTGGACAGCAAGGCGTTGCCGGCGCCGGAAGCGGACGCCTTTGTGACGCAGGCGTACGAAGCACCTGTCGGCCGGGTCGAAACGGCGATCGCCGACATCTGGCAGGAACTGCTGGGTGTCGAGCGCGTGGGCCGGCACGACAACTTCTTCGAACTGGGCGGGCATTCCCTGCTGGCCGTGCGCCTGCTGGCACGGATGCGGCAGATGGATCTGCATGCCGACGTGCAGACCTTGTTCTCGACACCGACGGTGTCGGGATTGGCTGCGGCGATTGGCGGTGGCGCTGACGTTTTGGTTGTGCCAGATAATCTGATTCCGCCGGATGCGACGGCGATCACTCCGGCGATGCTGTCCCTGGTCGAGTTGACGGCCCCGGAGATCGAGCGGATCGCCGCGACCGTGCCGGGAGGAGCGGCGAATATCCAGGACATCTATCCCCTGGCGCCGCTGCAGGAAGGCATGTTGTTCCATCACATGCTGGCGACTGAAGGCGACCCCTATCAGGTTAGGGCTCTGTCGGTCTTCGAAAGTCGCACGCAACTGGACAGCTATCTGGCCGCATTGCGCTTCGCGATCGATCGCCATGACATGCTGCGGACCGGGATTGTGTGGGAGGGCTTATCCGAGCCGGCCCAGGTGGTGTGGCGAAAGGCCGAGCTGGCGGTGGAAGAACTTGCCTTGTCGGCGAGCGACGGCGACGTCGCCGACCAGCTATGGGCGCGCTTCGATCCGCGGGAATACCGGCTGGATCTACACCAGGCTCCGCTGTTCCGGCTGTTTGTGGCCTATGACGAGCGCAGCGATCGATGGATCGCCCTGCAGCTGCTGCATCACCTGTGCATGGACCACATGGCACAGGACCAGCTGCAGGCGGAGATCGCGCTGTACCTGCAAGGACGTCAGGCCGAGCTTCCGCGCGCGCTGCCGTTCCGCAACTTCGTGGCGCAGGCGCGGCTTGGCGTGAGTGCGTCGGAGCACGAGGCATTCTTCCGCGAGATGCTTGGTGACGTCGGCGAACCGACGATACCGTTCGGCCTCGCCGATGTGCGGGGCGACGGGAGCGATATCGACGAGATTCGGCGGGCAATCGATGCGGGGCTGGCGCGGCGGCTGCGGTCCCGGGCGCGGGCGCTTGGCGTAAGCGCGGCGAGCCTGTTCTATCTGGCGTGGGCGCAGGTGCTTGCGCGGGTGTCGGGCCGGGACGACGTGGTGTTCGGCACCGTCCTGTTCGGGCGCATGCAGGGCGAGAATGCCCTGGGCCTGGGGATCAATACGCTGCCGGTGCGGATTCGCATCGACGAAAGCAGCGTCGATACCAGTGTGCGCGCGGTGCATCGCCTGATCAGCCGGCTGTTGCGTCACGAGCACGCCTCGCTGGCGTTGGCGCAGAACTGCAGCGGCGTCCAAGCACCGGCGCCGCTGTTCAGTGCGCTGTTGAATTACCGCCATAGCGCGGCCAGCGAAGGGCAGGGGGCGGCAGTCCAGTGGGAAGGCGTGGTGGGGCAGCGCTCGGAGGAACGCACCAACTATCCGTTGACGCTGGCCATCGACGACCTTGGCGAAGGCTTTGAACTGGTCGCGCAGGTGCCGGCCTCGGTGGGTCCTGCGCGGGTGTGCGCGATGGTGCATCGAGCCCTGGAGCAATTGGTCGATGCGCTGGAACGCGCGCCGTCCAGCGCCGTGTGCGAGCTGGACGTATTGGGCGTGGAGGAGCGTCATCAGCTGCTGGAAGCGTTCAACGACACGGCGGTGGACTATCCGCAAGTCCGCTGCCTGCATCAGCTGTTCGAAGCGCAGGCGGAGCGCACGCCGGACGCGATCGCCCTGGTGTTCAGGGATCACCAGCTGACCTATGACGAGCTGAATGTCCGCGCCAACCAAGTGGCTCATCGTCTCGTGAGTCTGGGGGTCAAGCCCGACGATCGCGTGGCGCTGTATACCGAGCGCAGCGCTGAGATGGTGGTCGGCTTGCTGGGTGTGCTGAAGGCGGGCGGAAGTTATGTGCCGCTGGATCCGGATTATCCGGTCGATCGGATCGGCTACATGCTGGCGGACAGTGCGCCGAAACTTGTGCTGACGCAGGAGGCATGGCGTCGCCGGTTGCAGGACGTCGCGCCGCCGGTGGTGATGCTGGATGACGCTGAAAGCCTGGCGCTGCAACCCCGACATGACCCTGTGGTGGACGAGCTTTCAAGTACGCATCTGGCCTATGTCATCTATACGTCGGGCTCCACTGGCAACCCGAAGGGCGTGATGGTTGAGCATGGCGCCATCGTCAATCGTCTGCAGTGGATGCAGGACGCCTATCGGCTCGACGGTAGCGATCGCATTCTTCAAAAGACCCCCTTCAGCTTCGATGTGTCGGTGTGGGAATTCTTCTGGCCGTTGTCGTACGGCGCGCGGATCGTGCTGGCGGAGCCGGGTGGGCACAAGGATCCGGCCTATCTGCGTGACCTGATCGTGCGCGAAGCGGTGACGGCGACACATTTCGTGCCGTCCATGCTGAGGCAGTTCCTGAGTGTCGAGGACTTGGCGGCGTGCACCCGTCTTCGGTACGTCTTCTGTAGCGGTGAGGCCTTGCCCGCGGATGTCGTGGGAGCTTTCCTGGCATCGTCGACGGCGCATCTGCATAACCTTTATGGGCCGACGGAGGCGTCCGTCGATGTCACTTTTCATGCCTGCCGTGCGCAGGACGTCGGCTTGGCGATACCGATCGGACGTCCGATCGCCAACACGCAGATCTACATTCTGGATGACCGGCGCCGGCCGGTTCCTGTGGGCGTGGCGGGGGAAATCCATATCGGTGGCGTGGGCGTCGCGCGAGGGTATTTGAACCGTCCGACGTTGACGGCCGAACGCTTCGTCGACGATCCCTTCGGGTCGCCGGGAGGCCGCTTGTATCGAACGGGTGACCTGGGTCGGTATAACGCGGCCGGCGAGATCGAGTATCTGGGCCGCAACGATTTCCAGGTGAAGATCCGTGGGTTCCGCATCGAGCTTGGCGAAATCGAGGCGAAGCTCGCCGCGTGTGCAGGTGTGGCCGCCAGCGTGGTGATCGCGCGCGAGGACCAACCCGGCGACAAGCGGCTGGTAGCCTACCTCCGCGCCGAAGCGGGCAGTGTGCTTGCCGTGGCGGATCTGCGCGCGGAGCTGTCGAAGCAGTTGCCCGACTATATGGTGCCGAACGCCTTCGTGACGCTGGAGGATTTCCCCCTCACGGTCAACGGCAAGCTGGATCGCAAGGCACTGCCGGCGCCGGAGGCGGATGCGTTTGCAACCCAAGCCTATGAAGCGCCGATCGGTCGGGTCGAAACGGCGATCGCGGAGATCTGGCAGGACCTGCTCGGTGTCGAGCGCGTAGGCCGGCACGACAACTTCTTCGAGCTGGGCGGCCATTCCCTGCTGGCCGTGCGCCTGCTGGCCCGGATGCGGCAGGTGGATCTGCATGCCCACGTGCGGATGCTGTTCGAGACGCCGACCTTGTCGGGATTGGCCGCGGCCACCACGGGCGACGCCGAAGTCGTCGCGGTGCCGGATAACTTGCCCCCGCCAGACGCGACGGCGATCACCCCGGCGATGCTATCGCTGATTGAGTTGACGGCGCCGGAAATCGAGCGGATCGCTGCGACCGTGCCGGGAGGGGCAGCGAATATCCAGGACATCTATCCCTTAGTGCCGCTGCAGGAAGGGATCCTGTTCCATCACATGCTGGCGACCGATGGCGATCCTTATGTACTGAGGTCCCTCTCTACTTTTGGCAACAAGGCCCAGTTGGAGAGTTACCTGACCGCGTTGCGTTTCGCGATCGGCCGCCACGACATGCTGCGGACCGGGGTCGTGTGGGAAGGCTTGTCCGAGCCGGTCCAGGTGGTGTGGCGAAAGGCCGAGCTGGTGGTGGAGGAGCCTGTCTTGTCGGCCAGCGACGGTGATATCGCGGAGCAGCTGTGGACGCGCTTCGATCCGCGGCGATGCCGGCTGGATCTGCGCCAGGCCCCGCTGTTCAAGCTGTTTGCGGCGTATGACGAGCGCAACGACCGATGGGTGGTCCTGCAACTGCTGCATCAGTTGTGCATGGATCACATGGCGCAGGAGCACCTGCAGGCGGAGGTTGCGGCCTACCTGCAAGGACGCCAGGCCGAGCTTCCGCCCGCGCTGCCCTTCCGCAACTTCGTGGCGCAGGCGCGGCTGGGCGTGAGCGCGTCGGAACACGAGGCGTTCTTCCGCCAAATGCTCGGCGACGTCGACGAGCCGACGATCCCGTTCGGCCTTGCCAATGTGCATGGCGACGGCAGCAACATCGTCGATTTTCGGCGCGAGGTCGACGCAGGGCTGGCGCGGCGGCTGCGGTCCCGGGCGCGGGCGCTGGGCGTGAGCGCGGCAAGTCTCTGCCACCTGGCTACCGCCCTGGTGTTCGCGCGGGCGTCAGGCCAGAACGACGTGGTGTTCGGCACCGTCCTGTTCGGTGGCATGCAGGGCGAGAACGCCTTGGGCCTGGGGATCAATACGCTGCCGGTACGGATCCGCATCGACGAAAGCAGCGTCGATGCCAGCGTGCGCGCCGTGCACGGCCTGATCAGCCAGCTGCTGCACCACGAGCACGCCTCGCTGGTGCTGGCGCAGAACTGCAGTGGTGTTCGGGCACCCGCGCCGCTGTTCAGTGCGCTGCTGAATTACCGTCATACCGCGGCCAGCGAGGAGTCGAAGCCGTCAGGTGCGCAGGAGGAGGCGGGCCATCTGCGTTCGGAGGAGCGCACCAATTATCCGTTGACCTTGGCAATCGACGATTTCGGCGAAGGATTTGAATTGCTGGTGCAGGTGCAGGAGTCGATCGGTCCGGCGCGAGTGTGCGCGATGCTGCATCGGGCCATGGAGCAATTGGTCGACGCATTGGAATACGCGCCATCCACCCCCGTGTGCCAATTGGACGTGCTGGACGCGGCGGAGCGGCAGCAAGTGGTGGAGACGTTCAATGACACGACCGTGGACTATCCAAAGATCCGCTGCCTGCATCAGCTGTTTGAAGCGCAAGTGGGGCGCACGCCGGACGCGATCGCCCTGGTGTTCAAGGAACGCCAGTTGACCTATGCGGAGTTGAACGCCCGCGCCAACCAGCTCGCCCATCATCTGCTGGGCCAGGGGATCAAGCCCGACGATCGGGTGGCGCTGTATGCCGAGCGCAGCGCCGAGATGGTGGTCGGCTTGCTGGGTGTGCTGAAGGCGGGCGCAAGTTATGTGCCGCTGGATCCGGATTATCCGGTCGATCGGATCGGCTACATGCTGGCGGACAGTGCCCCGAAACTTGTGCTGACGCAGGAGGCATGGCGTCGCCGGTTGCAGGACATCGCGCCGCCGGTGGTGCTGCTGGATGACGCCGAAAGCCTGGCGCTGCAACCCCGACATGATCCTGTGGTGGACGAGCTCTCAAGCACGCAGCTGGCCTATGTCATCTATACGTCGGGCTCCACCGGCAACCCGAAGGGTGTGATGGTTGAGCACGGCGCCATCGTGAATCGCCTGCAGTGGATGCAGGATGCCTATCGGCTCGACGGCATGGATCGTGTTCTGCAAAAGACACCGTTTAGCTTCGACGTGTCAGTGTGGGAATTCTTCTGGCCGTTGTCGTATGGCGCGCGAATCGTGCTGGCGGAGCCGGGCGGGCACAAGGATCCAGCGGATCTGCGCGACCTGATCGTGGGCGAAGCGGTGACGGTGACGCACTTCGTGCCGTCCATGCTCAGGCAGTTCCTGAGTGTCGAGGACCTGGCGGCGTGCACCAGTCTCAGACACGTCTTCTGTAGCGGTGAAGCCTTGCCCGCGGATGTCGCGCGCGATTTCCTGGCGTCGTCGACGGCGCATCTGCATAACCTGTATGGGCCGACGGAGGCGTCCGTCGATGTCACCTTCCATGCCTGCCGTACGCAGGACGTCGGCTTGGCGATACCGATCGGACGTCCGATCGCCAACACGCAGATCTACATCCTGGATGAGCGGCGCCGGCCGGTTCCTGTCGGTGTGGCGGGGGAAATCCATATCGGTGGCGTGGGCGTCGCGCGAGGGTATTTGAACCGTCCGACGTTGACGGCCGAACGCTTCGTCGACGATCCCTTCGGGTCGCCGGGAAGTCGGTTATACCGGACGGGCGACCTGGGTCGTTATAACGCGGCCGGCGAGATCGAGTATCTGGGCCGCAACGATTTCCAGGTGAAGATCCGCGGGTTCCGCATCGAGCTTGGCGAAATCGAGGCGAAGCTCGCCGCGTGTGCAGGTGTGGCCGCCAGCGTGGTGATCGCGCGGGAAGACCAGCCCGGGGACAAGCGACTGGTGGCCTACCTCCGCGCCGAAGCGGGCAGCGTGCTTGCCGTGGCGGATCTGCGTGCGGAGCTTTCGAAGCAGCTTCCCGACTATATGGTGCCGAACGCCTTCGTGACGCTGGAGGATTTTCCTCTGACGGTCAACGGCAAGCTGGATCGCAAGGCACTGCCGGCGCCGGAGGTGGACGCGTATGCAACGCAAGCTTATGAAGCGCCGATCGGCCGGGTCGAAACGGCGATCGCCGAGATCTGGCAGGAACTGCTCGGTGTCGAGCGCGTAGGCCGACACGACAACTTCTTCGAGCTGGGCGGCCATTCCCTGCTGGCTGTGCGCCTGCTGGCGCGGATGCGGCAGGTGGATCTGCATGCCAGCGTGCAGGCGCTATTCGCGGCAGCGGTGCTGGAGCAATTCGCTGAACGGGTATCCATGGTGCCCCGTTTGAACCCGGCCGCTCCGAAGCAGCCGGTGTACGAGGAGGGCTTCATCTGATGCAGGCAACCCGCGCAATCATCTCTCCAATGAAGGGCGTTAACTAAATGGCCACCGTATCTGACGAATCCATATTTGATCTGTCGGGCCTGGATGCACAAGCCGGCTCGGAACACATGGTCGCGCTCGATGCCGCCCAGGCCAGATTCGGAAGGATTGCCGAGATCCTGTCGAAGGATAAGGTCGTACTGATCCAGGGCGCTTCGCCGGCGGATGCGGATAGATTGATCTCCGGCATAGCGGCGGAATTTGGCTTGAGCGAGGAGCTTGAGATTCAGGCTGGATTCGCGGCCATCCACGGTCATAGAAAGAACGTGGGGAAGTATTTCATGACGGTCAACGAGCGCGGAGACTACCACTTCATACCGCCGCATTCGGAAGGGAATAGCGGCATGAACATGCAGATATCCTCTTTCTACTGCTATGAAAACACCACGGACGGCGGGGAGACCATCCTCTGGGGGTCTTCCGATGACGAGGATGTCTGGAGTGACATGAAGGAATTCAAATACAAGGTAAAAACTGATCGCACCGAATTGACAAAGATGGAAATTGCGACACTGAAGATGACGTGCGAGGTCGAATGGCCCAGGGATAGGGTCAAGGAGGGCGATGATCTGGTGCATCTGATGGATACGCCCGTGGCTGATGTCTCCCGGTACGGCGTTCTGCAGCCAGCCAAGAAGAACCACTCCAGGATCCTGGGCGTCGATCGCTTTGTCTGCTGGGACACCATCGGCAATGTGGATCGGGACATCGCGAAGGAGTTCATCAAGGCGCTCCGGCGCGTGGGCCTTTTCAAGGCTCCGCATGACATCGAGGACGGCAGCGTCCTGGACTGCAGCCTTCATCGAAAGGTCTGGTCTTCCGGCATCCGGCTGCCGTCCATATTCAATCGGGCGATTGTGAGGAAGCTTCGCGCGGGGGAACTTGTCGTCATGAACAACATGACCTGGGCTCATTCGGCGTGCGGATGGACCCCGGGAACGGGAGTCAGGCGGGTGGCGGCGGCCTTTGCCTGAGGCCGTGCGGCGGCACAATGGCTGGCGTCCATAGAGAATAGAAGAAGGGAATCCGATGCATCTTTCAGATTTGCTGCTCGCGCTGGAGTACAAGCAGATTGAGCTCTTCGTCAAGAATGGCGCTCTTGGCTATAGAGCCCCGGCGGGAGCTTTCACCGACGCCCTGCTCGAAGAGGTGAAGCGCCACAAGCAAGACCTGATCGGCCTTATCGAAAGAGGTCTGGCCCAGGTGGAGCGATGGTCATCGGACGATCGCGACGCCGGCGAACTGCCGCTGACGCCATGGCATGGCTGGTACCTGGAGACCTTCGATCCTGTCGAGCACAGGTGGTCGGTGACTCGCCACGCGCACATCGGTGGAGACGCCGATTTTGATTTGGTAAGAGAAGCGGTTCATTTGACCATGAGCCGCTACGACACGTTCCGGCAGCGGCTGTACCGGAAGCAGGACGGGGAATGGGCGCTGAGAATACTGAGCGCTCCAGGCGAGCCGAAAATAGTCCTGTCTGACGCGACCGAGAACACCGAAAAATGCATGCTCGATATTCAGAAGGACGTTGAGCGGACCCTCAGCATGGTCGACGGGCCGGTGATCTATGTGGCCCTTTGCAAGAACAGGAACACAGGAGACGTCATCGTTGTAAATCTCCATCACAACATTGTGGACGCTTACTGCGTCGAATCCATTGTCTCCGATATGGTAGATGTCTATAAGAGGCTGTCAGGCCATCAAGTGGTGGATGCCGAAATAAAGAAAGCATGCAGCTATGCGAGCTACACCGAAACGCTGCATCAATACATGAGCGGGCCGATGTTTCTTGCAAGGTCATTGTCCTATTGGGGCGGCTTCATCAACGCAGAGACGCCCAGGATTCCCGTTGACTTTGTGGGTGGCCTGCACACCGCCAACAATTCCAAAATAATTACCTTGTATGTCGGGGCCGATGTTCTTTCATCCAAGAACACATCCCTCATGAATGATTCGCTTCTTATCGCCGCCGTGGCGGCGATCGCGCATTGGTCAGGCCACCCGATGGTCGCCATCGACGTCGAGCACCATGGGCGCGGCGGCCATACTCCTGGGATCGATTTCCTGGAAGTGGTGGGTCCGACGACCTTCAAATTTCCCATGTGGTTCGACGTGGAACCGGATAGCCTGTCGTCGCCCGGATCGTTCGAGGCTCTCCGCAAGCGGATTACGGATGTGACCCAGCATGGCCTGGGTTATGGCTTCCTGCGGTATCTGCACCCGGACCAGGAGGTCAGGTCCGACTTCCAGCGGATGCCGCGGCCTCAGGTCTTCCTTAACAATCGCACGACGCTGTTTGTCAAAGGTGGAGCAAAAGAAGACGGGGTCGCCATGCCGCCCAGAAAGAGCGGCATTTTCAGGGTCGAGTCGCATAGCGATCCGGAGCTGCATGACCCGTATTCTCACGAGTTGCTTATTGAATGCGACAGGGCGTGGGATGGCATAGAAATATCCCTGATATACAGCGAAAAGATACACAGGGATGACACGATCATCGAGCTGGCTGAAACGCTGCTCTCGAAGCTGCAACGAATTTCCGAGGTGTGCGTGTAAGTCGGTCCGAACCGGCGCCTCCTGACCACCAGGGCGCGCGAGAGCATTGAGTTGTTGCACGCGGAATGCCTGTGCCGCATAGGAAAGCAACGTGAGCCCCTACTATTTTTCCTTGGAAAACTCGCAACTTGAGCTCGGGGATGGAAGTTACATCGCTCCATCGGCCATCGTCATAGGGGATGTGCATATCGGCCAGGCGTCCAGCGTATGGTTTGGCGCCGTGTTGCGGGGAGATAACGACCGCATAGCCATCGGAAGCGAAAGCAACATCCAGGACAACGCCGTACTGCATACCGATCCCGGGATTCCGCTGGTCGTAGGCAACAAGGTCAGCGTCGGCCATCTGGCCATGCTGCATGGATGCATGGTCGGCGACGGATCATTGATCGGCATCGGCGCCGTGGTTTTGAATCGTGCCGAAATAGGGCGCCACTGCCTGATTGGCGCCAAATCCCTGGTACCCGAGGGCAAGGTCATTCCCGACAACTCCATAGTCCAGGGTATTCCGGGCCGCATCGTCGGCGAAGTTAGCGAACGGCACTTGGCGATGATGGAGCGGGCCTCTCAATCCTACGTGGCGCGTATAAGACGCTACGTGGAGAACAACATTCGCTGATTGTGGTTACCTGAAACGGCGGCTGGCCCTGATTCCGTATCCTGAAATCATCGTAGCCGACGGTACGTCTCACAGAGTGATGCAGTCGCGCACTGCCCAGTCAAGTCAGAAGGTTGGGCTTCCATCCTTCAATCGAACGCCACGGCAGGGTGATTAGCCCGTGTTATCGTAGGTAGGAACGTCCGCTTCAGCGTCTAAGCGGACGCTTTCAAAGCATGGAAATCACGCATGGCACGGGTTATTTGACGGGCTTGCCTTCAGCAAAGTTGCACACTGCGGCGATAGTTGTTTCCGGTGCCTCCTCCATTAGCCAGTGGCCCGCGTGGGGGATCACAAGTTCGGTCACGTTGCTTGCCGCATTCCGCATCACGATGGCCTCATTAGCGCCAAACGACTTCTCACCACCGATGGCGAGCACAGGCATGGTGAGTTTGGTGGCCATTGAGACCCTGTTGTCTTCCGCGTCTTGCCGGATGGAGCGGAACTGGGCGAACGCGGAATGCATGGCGCCTGGCTGGGCGTAGAGTTCGGCGTAATGGCGGCGCGAGGCTTCGTCGAACTTGGTGTGATCGCCCGCAAATTCGTTCCAGAACCGGTCGAGATAGATGCGCTCTCGGCCTGCGACGAGGCGCTCCATATCCGGTCCGCCAAAATCGAAGTGCCACAGCGCTGGCAATCGCACGATCTGATCCCACGGCGGAATTCCAGGAACCGGCGCATCCATCACGATCAAGCGATCGGTCATGTCGGGGTAACGCGCGGCGTAGGCATAGGCCACCATGGTGCCAATGTCATGCCCCACGACGACAGCGCGGTCGATGCCGAGCTTGGTCAACACGGCGCGCACGTCACCCGCCTGGGTTTTCTTGTCGTAGCCGCCCTCCGGATGCGATGACAGACCCATGCCACGCAGATCCGGCACGATTACTGTGTGATCGCGAGCCAGGTTGGCGGCGAGCGGCGCCCACATATCTCCGGTATCGCCAAAGCCGTGCAGCAGGACGACGGCGGGACCGTGGCCACCGACGCGAACATGGATCGTTGCGCCTTCCGCTTGGATATCCTGGGTTCGAAATAAGGCAGGGAAGGGTTGAACGTCCGCCATGGCAGGAAAGCTGAGTGCCATGAGCAAGATCGTGCCGTACAGGATGCGAAACATGAGATTCACTCCCGGATAGGTGCCACGTGGTGACCGACTCCCCTGACAATAGCAGGGCGGCCAAGAGAAGAAGGCCCCGCGCGGCGGGGCCTTCTTTCTATAACCTGGCGTTTAGCTCGACTGGGTTGCCACTTTCTTCGCCGCTTCTTCGATCAGCGTTGCAACCACCTTCGGATTCGACACGTAGATAGCGTGGCTTCCCTTGGCTTCCGTCACCGTGGCATTCGCGCGTTTGGCCATGGTGCGTTGCGCGGCCACCGGGATCATGCGGTCTTCGGTAACCACGAGATACCAGCTCGGCTTTGCCTTCCACGCAGGCTGAGTGATCGCGCCGTCGTAGGCGTGCATGCCCCAGGGTACCTGCGAGTTCGCCATGAACTGCGCTTTTGCGGCCGGAAGATCGCCGGCAAAAGAGGCCGGGAACTTGGCACTATCCAGAAGCAGGTAGCCGTTCTGGGGCGGAAGGATGGGCGGCACCGGAGCTCCCGGCATCGGATTCGACGTCAGCGTCTGAACCGACTCGCCGGCATCCGGAGCGAAAGCGGTGATGTAGACCAGCGCCTTGACGTTGGGGGCATTGCCGGACTCCGTGATCACCGCGCCGCCGTATGAATGGCCGACAAGAACGACGGGGCCGCTCTGCTTCTCAAGCACGTGCTTGGTGAAGGCAACATCGTCCGAGAGAGAGGATGTGGGGTTCTGGACGATCGTCACGTCATAGCCGTCGTGCTTCAGGATGTTGTACACGCCCTCCCAGCCGGAGCCATCCACAAAACCACCGTGGACCAACACGACGGAGGGCTTGGCGCCGGCCGCATGCGCAGGTCCGCCACTCGCCAAAACAGCACCACCAACAACGACAGCCGCGATGTATTTATTGAGGTTCATTTGGGAAGCTCCTGCAGCGCGACAATGAGCGTGTAAATAGCGGCGCTGCAGCGCCATCCACACGTGGTCCAAGACAGGTTGGGAGCATCCATGGCTTTGCGAGTCGCCAGGTCGTCGCCATGACGACCTGCTAAAGCCTGGTCACTTCAAATCAAAGCTGCGTCGACCGAAAAGGCGCGCATCCAGCGAGTACGCCCCCGGTCCCAAAAGCATCAAGGCGATGGCATTGAGTCCTTCGCAGACGGTCGCGATGGAAAAAGGGCCGCCTTGGATCCGAAGAGTCACTAGGCCGGTGAGCAGCAGCAGGTTTGCCGCGGAGGTGAGAAAGCCCACGGTGATGGCCAGGGCAAGCGCGGCAGTCGTCGCCAGCAGCCATACGGTTGGCCGAGGTCCGATATCCACTAGGACTTGCAGCACAATCGCCATGCGCAATAGCACCAGTCCGACACCCGGGGCTCCTTGGGGAAACATCGAGTAGAGGCGTTGCATGTCGCCATGCTATGTAGCGGTAGGGCTGGAGCGCGATCCGCATTCGTGGGAACTTCATACCCCCCGATTGGGGGATATGCTGGCAACGACGAGATGGTCGATTAGACGCTTCTCGTAGAACCTTGGGGAAAGGGCTCAATGGCGTATCCGCGGGGACTGCTGGTTTTGAGTGCGTGGTGGCGGCTTGCGGGCTTTACGGCTGCATGCCTCTGTGCGCCTGGACTGCATGCTCAAGAAATCACCCGGACTCCCCGGGTCGCGGACAGCCCGCTGGATCGTCCGCTTGCCGAGTTGCGTCACGTCAACGCGACCGGTGGCGATACGACCCATGGCGGCATTACCGCCATTGCCCAGTCTCCCGATGGTTTCCTGTGGCTGGGAAGCTCCGTGGGCCTGCTGCGTTTCGATGGCGTCCGCTTCGACGACACCTATGCCAACCGCCTTCCCAGTCTGGGGATCAACTCGCTCTACGTCGATGCCAATGGCGATATCTGGGTCGGATACTTTGCCGGTGGCCTCAGTCGGATTCGCGGCAACGACATCGTCAACTATCAGGGGGGCGTCGATGTGCCTCAGGGCACGCTGTTTACCGTTGTCAGAGGGCCGGATGCCCATCTATGGGCCGCCAGTACCAAGGGCGTCGTACGCCTGGTTGATGACCGGTGGACAAAGGTTGGCTCCGACCTCGGCTACGAGGGGGGGCGCCCTCATTCGATGCAGATGATCGATGGGGTGTTGTGGATCGTCGACGATACGCACGCATGGTTTCTCAAGCCGGGCGCTACAAAATTCGACGTTACTGACAGCGAACAGCACATCAGCGTGCAATGGCGTAGGACGGGAACGCCCCCTCGGACCTACAACTCGGATGAGGATGGCCCCGCGTTAGTCGACTCGTCAGAAGCCCTTTGGATTGGGCGGCCAAAGGGAATCGAGCGGGATCGCTGGACGGTCGGTGAAGACGGACAGCCCAAGCGGACGATCGAGACCTTCTCTGATGCCGACGGGCTGTCCGGGAACGGGGTCCAGGACATCTTTGAAGATCGTGAGGGGAGTGTCTGGGTCATTACGAGCCGGGGACTGGATCAGTTTCGTGCAACGAATCTGAGGCCGTTGCCGCTGCCCGGCAACGTGCAAGTTCCTTTCGTCGTCCCTGCGGCGGGCGAACAGGTCTGGGTTCCCAATGTCTGGCAGTCGCCGTTCCTAGTGACGGGCGTTGCCGCCAAGCTCTATGCGCCGATTCCAAACGCCATCAGCGCCGCCGTGCGCGACAAGCATGGCGTGGTATGGATGGCTGGCTTGCATGGCGTCTTCAAGTATGAAAACGGTACGTTGAGCAAGATTGAATGGCCGCCACCATTGCAGCATGCAGGCGCGTTGAGTCAGGCCATCGCCATGGATGATCAGGGGGTGCTATGGGTCAGCGTTGCCCTGAATGGCCTGTATCAATTCAAGGACGGTTCCTGGACCAAGATCGACACCGCCGAATACGGGCAGAGCGGCCCCGTTCGCCTCCTCAACGATGCTTACGGTCGCCTATGGCTGGCTTATCCCCATGAGCCGCTCGTCGTCATGGCGGAAGGCAAGACAAGGCGCTACGGAGCAGAAGAGGGTCTGGAGGCGGGCGGTTTGCTGGCAGTTGAGGTAACCAAGTTGCATGTATGGGCGGGCGGCGAGCGCGGTCTGTTTCTTCTCCGAGGGGAGCGATTTGCCAAGGTAAAGGGAAAGAACGGCCAGGTCTTTCGCGTGATCAGCGGCATCGTCGAACTGGACAACGGCGATCTTTGGTTGAATGGCCTTGATGGCGCTTACCGCATCGAAGCGTCTGAGTTGGCTCGCGCGCAGAGCGATCCGTCGTACGAAGTGTCATTCCGCTTCTTCGGGACGGACGACGGTCGCCTGGGTATGGCCGATCACGCACGACCACTGCCGACCCTGGCGAAGAGTGACGATGGCCGCCTTTGGTTCAGTACGTCGACATCGGTTTCGTGGATATCGCCCGAACAGATCATCCACAACACCGTGGCGCCGACTATCACCATGGAAGGGATCTCGGATGGTGAGGTTCGTTACCCCGTATCCGATGCCATCCGGATGCGTCCGCTCACCCGGAAGGTGAATATCGACTACACGGCGGCTTCGATGGCCAATCCGAAAAGGGTTCAATTTCGGTACCGGCTCGATGGCGTCGACAACGATTGGCAAAACGCGGGGAGCCTTCGCAACGCGCTCTATACGAATCTCGGCCCTGGCCATTACCGCTTCCATGTTCAGGCGGTGAACGAGGATGGCGTCGCTAGTGCTGGCGACAGCAGTTTCGCTTTTGCCATTCGCGCCGCCTGGTACCAAACCATGATCTTCAAAGTGCTTTGCGCGATGGCCATCCTGGCGATGTTGGTAGCCACCCATCGGCTTCGCCTGCGTCAGGAGCGAGCACGGATTCGATTGAGCATTGAGGCGCGCGATGATGAGCGCGATCGAATTGCGCGCGATCTGCACGACACCCTGCTGCAAAGCGTGCAAGGGCTGGTTATGCGCTTTCAGTCCGTTGCCGATCGCATAAACGACGATCAGCATGCGCGAGTGGCTCTGGAAGGCGCACTCGATCGCGCGGACAAGGTGGTCGCCGAAGCGCGCGGGCGTGTCCTTGATCTGCGAACCAGGGTTCGTGGAGACCTCCACGAAGTGCTCAAGCAGACGGGCGTGGAACTCACCGCCGACCAGCCTGTGCATTTCAAGGCTCTGGTGGAGGGCCGGCCTCGCGAGCTGACTGCCGTGGTGTATTGGGAGGTCCTGTCGATCGCCAAGGAAGCCATGTTCAATGCGTACCAGCATTCGAACGGCACGCTTCTGGAAATGGAGATCGCCTATTTGAGCAGCGTGCTACGGGTGCGGTTGCGGGACAATGGCGTGGGCATTCCGGAGGCAGTGCTTCAGGAAGGGCGACCCAATCATTGGGGCATCAGTGGCATGCGTGAGCGCGCTGAGAAGATCTCCGCGAAGTTCCGTATCTGGTCACGGGAGGGGGAGGGCTGCGAAATCGAGGTCTTGGTACCTGCAGGCGCGGCCTATCTGACCCAGGTCAGTGTCCTTCAGAGAATGCTGGAACGCCTGCTTCAATGGGCGAGAGGATGACGAACATGCGCATACTGATGGTCGACGATCACCCTCTACTACGCGAAGGGATCGCGGCGGTTATCGCCGCCCAGGATGACATGTGCATCGTGGCGGAGGCTTCGAGTGGTGCCGAGGCGGTTGAAAAGTTTCGCGAGCATCGCCCCGACATCACTCTGATGGATCTGCAGATGCCCAGAATGAGCGGCGAGGAGGCCATACGCGCGATCGCAAGCGAGTTTCCCGGAGCACGCATCGTCGTTCTGACGAACTACAGCGGTGACGCGCAGGTTATCAGGGCGATGAAGTTGGGCGCGTCGGCTTACCTGCTAAAAAATATGTTGCGGGCAGACCTGCTGAACACTATTCGCCAACTCCACGCGGGGAAACACTACCTTCCCAGTGAAGTCGCCGGCATCATTGCGGCGCATATGATGGATGACGCGCTTAGTGGCAGAGAGGTGGAAGTGCTCAGGCTCGTGGCGCAGGGATTTTCCAATAAAGAGATCGCCCATCGCATACATGTCAGCGAAGAGACCGCAAAGTCCCATGTAAGCAACATTCTCTCCAAATTGGGTGCGCGTGATCGTACTCAGGCCGTTGTCGTCGCGGCCCGTCGCGGCATCATCGATATCCTGGATGGGCCGCTAGGCGCACCGCCGTAGCCACCGATCATTCTCGAAAGCCATCTAACGAGACCGCAGCTTTGGGCCGCCAGATCCGCTGATCGATAGCCATGCCAGAGGAGGGCGGCGTTCACCGAATAGGACAGCCTGTCCGTGATGGTCTGACTAATCGTGTCCGCGTTTTAGCTCCATAACTATTCCCGAAGCGAACAGCCGCCGTACTCGGCATCAGGGAATAGCCATGCTGCAACTCAGATCCAAAGAAACACTCGATGTCAGCCATCACGGTTGGCTCAACGCGCGCCACCATTTTGTAGTTACCGCTGACGGTAACCCTGCCAATGGTCCGCTTGGCGCTCTGGTGGTGTGGAACGATGACGAGATCGCGCCGGGCACGGGGTTTGGCCGTCACTCCCATACCGACATGGAGATCATCACGTATGTCCGGCAAGGTGTTGTCACGCACGAGGACAGCACAAGCAACGTCGGCCGCACCGTCGCAGGTGACGTTCAAGTCATGAGCGCCGGGACAGGCATCAGTCATTCCGAACACAATCGCGGTGAGACCTCCCTCAAGTTGTTCCAGATCTGGTTGCTTCCCCGTCAGCGCGGTGGAACGCCGCGCTGGGAGAACTACGGCAAGCAGCCGCTGCAGACCGAGGCGGACTTCTTGGTCTACAACATCAAGGACGGCTGCCCCCCCTAAATGTCTGTGCAATGGTGCGCGCATGACGCCTTCATGGCCGGAAGCTGAAGATGGCAAGGCGATTAGAGACAGTTATCGAGGGTAGGGGAGAGACCGCTTCCGGTCGGTAGCGATCACTTGTCCGGGGACGGCGCGTTGGTGTTCTCCAGTCCCTCGAAGCCTAGGCGCCACCAGCGAGCTCCATTGGTGTGCACGACCATCCCGCACACGACTCTAGGATTGGCATCTCATCCCAGGGCAACGAGGTAATAATAGCCGCGGAGCCAAGCAGCTTCCGGTAGCGCCGATATCATCAATCTCACTGTCAAGCGTGGCGGGGTGGAGTGATGGTCGACCTACGAGTCGAGCTGTGCCAGAACGATACCGTCGTCCTCACCTTTGCCACCAACGTTCTTCAGAACGTTCCGCTTACCGCAGCTCGGGCAGATGAAGAAGAAGCCTTGCTCATCGACGTTTGGAGGGGCGGTATCAGCATCCAGCGTCTCGCCACACTGCTTGCATATCCACATGGCACGCACCTGCATTTACCCGATGAGCATGCGCGCCATGGAGTTACTTATGTGTAAATCGATGTCACCAAGGCGCCCCCTTTCTCAGCCTAAGTCATTTCGCCGCCGATGGCGCCTGCGACAGCGATCACGAATACGATCCGACCCACAAACTGATCGATCCGCCATAGATTCCCTTCCCCATGAGGTTGCCATGGATCTTCACCGTGGATCCCTCAAAGCGGTACGAAATACCTTCTTCGACGAACGTCTGGACAACACACGCCATGCGTGAACTCCCCATCTTGTCCGTTGAGTGAAGCGTAGCCCGCTGCCCGCGAGATGATTGGGCTCTCCTAGTCGAGCGTCTACTGAAAGGGCCGATGACCTATCGGCGATGCCGAAGCCGATTGCGAATCACCGGCCAGAACGCGACAAACCACCCGATCACTATTATCGCAATGGCGAACCAAGCCCACCATCGCGACTGCGGGTTGAGCCAGTTCCCGCGGAACAGTGCAATACAGAGCGCAATCATGGCAGACGAGTCCCTTCTTCACGCACAGCGGTCAAAGCTATGGCGCCGTTCGCCAGTAATTGACGAGCGCGTACAGTACCATCAAATTATACATGCATGATTCGTGGATCTCGTGCCGGCCGGTCCGGCCGGTGTCGCTACAACCAGTCGATGGTGTGCGCTTGGGAAGCGCATCGGGTTGTGATCAGCCAAAGTTCAAGGGGTTCCCCGTGCTCGCCTATCTGCTGCGGCTATTCGGACGTCCACTTGCTCGTTATCTCAGAAAGCCGTTGAAACACTACGCACCTGTAGCCATGATGCCTGCACGACACATGGCATCGACGTTGCTGCCCGGTGACGTCTTGCTGATCGAAGGATCCTCGAGAGTCAGCGTGGCGATCAAGTACCTTACTCAGTCGACCTGGTCGCATGCAGCCCTTTATCTTGACGCCGAAGCACGTCAAAAAACGGGGCACGACCTGCCGATGTTGATCGAGGCCGACATGCAGGAGGGTGTGCGCTTGGTACCTCTGACAAAGTACGAGCATGTACATACGCCCATCTGCCGCCCGCTTGGCCTGGCGCCTGACGATGTGCAGCGACTGATCGCCGATGCCCTGACTCACGTTGGACAGACCTATGATCTGAGGAATCTTTTCGATCTTGCGCGCTACCTGCTTCCAACCCCACCCGTTCCGACGCACTGGCGCCGGCGGATGATTGCGCTGGGCAGTGGCGAGCCCACCAAGGCGATCTGCTCGAGCCTGATTGCAACGCTATTTCAAAACATCCGCTACCCGATCCTTCCCGATATTGAATACATACCAGAAGAACATCCCGGGGGAGATGCCTGTTGTGCAGAGATTTTGCACATCCGAAACAGTAGCCTGTATGCGCCGCGCGACTTCGATATCTCGCCGTATTTCCAGATCATCAAACCGGAGTTACCCGCTGGCTTCGACTACCGATCCCTTCGCTGGGATGAGCTCTACGAACTCAAGCGAAAGTGAAATTCGTCAGCAATAGCTTCATTGCTGTGATATCGAGATATCGCAGCACACGATGCTAGGGAGCGCTGACCGTTCCAAGCGACCTGAACCCATGTAGGCTCTCTTTTGGTCTCTGTGAGTAGGCGTCTTGCTTATCACTATGGTGATGGGGGGGCATCTCTATCTGTGTGCCTATTGCTAAGCAGCGCCATGATCTACCCATGCGTGGGCTATGCGATGGACCCTGGCTGGCTGGGACTGATCATGCCCGGCCCACTCCAATAACCGATGCGCCAGAGCGGGTCGCTGAGGTAGCCCTGCCTGTCTCGCTATTCACCGTCGTGCCGAACCACCCAGGCGAGGTTGTCATGCGCCGTCCGGTTGGATACCCGTGTCACGGACCGAGCGGCGGAGGTGGCTACTCGATCGCCTTTCGGTAAGCGTCCAGCCGTGAGATCGCCTCGTCGGCCATTCGGGCTACTTGATCGGCCAATCCAAGGTCGCGCCTGTCCGTGCCACGGAATGCCTGCATCTGCTGATCCAAAGTCGCTTGCATGGCTGCTTTCACCTGCGGATTCCGCGCAAGGGATCGAAGGATTTCGATGACCACGACATCTTGCATCTCCATAGCACCACGACAGCGCCAGGCAATCCCTGACAGGGTATCGACTTCTCGTTCGAGCGCGATAACGCGGGTTTCGATCGACGCCATGAGACCCTCCGAAGTGCTTTATGGCTGCTTGGAACTAACAACTTACTACTGCCGCAAGAGTCTCGCCATCACCATCGTTGGGGTCAGTCGAGAAGCTAGATTGCCGGGGTTACGACAGGGTTCTCCGAGCGACGCTCTAGCATTTTGCAGACGGTTCCGGAAAAGGGCCTTGGCAAAGGTCAGCATAGGAATCGCCCAAACGACGCTTGGGATTACAGCGGAGTAACAGTGTCGCGAGCATAGTGATCTTTGCGCTATGGGGTCGACCGACCTTCGGCGCCTCAGCTCTGCAGTTCCTCTTCAAATGATCCTGAGATCTCCCGTGCTACCTCGGGTTACCGGTCGCTCAAGACTCAATATTGCAGGTCAAACCAGAGCGTATCTGGTGATTGAGGTGGAACCATGAACAAGTCAAGGCAAGAGTTGCGAAGCATTGTGAGCCGCATTGACGCTGCGATATCCATCCTCCGCGTCCGCCACTCCAGTGACATGAAATTCTTCCAGTCGACAGACGGCATCTTCTCGAGCGCCTTTAATGACGCCCATCACGAAGACGATGATTGGCTAGCTGTCCTAGTCGATGAAGTTTGCACACGACAAGGCATGCCTTACCCCATGACGTAATCGAAAGATAGGTACCCGACACTTTGTTATCACCAGAGGCGCGACGATTACTGCGCCCCGCAGAGCGACATTTCCCGTACGCGCGTTCGACGAACGCCTTGGCGTACTGATTTTGATTGTCATCGTTGTGGTCTGTGTGCTCGGTATGACGTGGCGTCAAAGCTTGACCACCACTCCTGGCGGCAACACTATGTCACCTGAAACGCACTCGCCTTCAACGAGCCAATCGCAGGCTCCCTCAGGGGGGCGGTCGGAGATGCACTAGTGCTCGGTCGTCGCGATCACAAGCCTTGCCTGTGCGACACTGGAGGCAAGTGCAAGCGCTGCCACGGCCTTACGCTAGAACTGAGCATTGCGACTCTCGACGACGACATAGGCCAAGGGGCAAGGGGTGGGGCTGGATGATCCGGCCAGGGCAACTGCCGTGGGGCTGCTCCGCCAGCTGTGAATCCTCTTAGGACCCCGGGTGCGCAGGAGGGGGCAGGGGCGGGATCGCGATCGAACTCTCCCGCTACTGGTAACGGAGCGGGACGCTGACATCGGGAGGCTCCTGGCTTCGAACCATATTGGCAACGATTCAATTCTAGGCTTCGTTATCCCATGGTTCGTCGCAGGCCCCTCGGGGAGGGGTAGACACCCTCGTAGTCCGATTGGGACATGAAATCCGTGAGGCTATCCGTCGGGAATGATGCAATGACCAAAGCCAATCTATGTCAGCACGGCTTCTGCGAGGATCTGCTATCACCATGCACGCAGTTCAACACCCTCGTTGCGCCATTCGTCGTGAAGCCTTCTACCCGTGACAAAGCGAATCGCGGGCTGATATGCATGCTCTGTGGGCACGGCATCCACATCAAGAATAATCGAGCGGCGGTCCGTCAGCTCAGTGACATACCAAGTTTTCGCAGCAGTTTGGACAGTTCGTACTGTTCGGTACGACTTAGTTCGGAAACGGCCTGCGCTGCTTCGGCAAACCGCACGACGATTGCTCGATCGATCAGTGCAACCCCCTTGGGAGTCAGCGTTGCCGTCAAGGAGCGGCGATCGCTGTTTTCGGGGTTGCGAATGACCAGGCCGGCTTTTTCCAAGCGGTTAAGACAAGCAGTCATGGCGCCGGAGGTAATCAACACCGACTGCCGCAAAACAGTAGGTGTGAGTCGGTAAGGCGTTCCCGACCGTCGCAAGGTGGCCAGCACGTCGAGATCGGTGTAGTGGATCCCCACCGTCTTGAGGGAGTCGTTAGCCCTGGCCTCCAGGACACGCCCCAGATTAAGGATGCGGCCAACCACGGCCATGGCCGTGGCCGTGGCATTCAGATCCGGGCGTTCGCGCTGCCAATCGCGCAGCAGTTGGTCGACCCGATCCTTGCCCGGCGGGATAGGGGGCTTCGGCATATCGTCGGCTTCCCGGTCAGTTATGTTAACAGCAAGTATCTTTACATCGAGATATTTTCAAGGTAAATTCATTCTTGTCAAGTAAAAAACGCCGTTCTAGTTGCTTCATAGCAGAACACCCACTTCACAGTGAGGCATGCCATGAAATACGCGTTGCTTGTTGCGGCACTTTTATCCTCATGCGCCCCCCATCAGATCCACGCCCAGTCGAATCCCCAGCGTGTTGAAAAAGGAAACTGCATTACCGAGGGTATTCCTGAGATTCCCGTTGAGCTAGGCGATCGGTTACTGCGATATCAGGGTATTCGGCGGGCGGATTTCGATGGCTGGCTTGCCAATGGGCAAGGCGCGATTATTTCCACACGTTTTGGCGACACTTACCAGGCGCACTGGGTTAACCATCCTGGTGATGCGCGTCAGCAGTTGACCTTCTACACCGATCCGGTGGGCAGCGTTACCGTGAATCCATCGCGTAACGGCTTCGCGTTTGTCAAAGATATCGGAGGAGCGGAGTTCTTCCAGATCTATTACTTCGACCTGGATACGCGGGCGACGCAATTGCTTACCGATGGGAAGTCACGCAACGAGGGCCCTGTCTGGTCCAATCGTGGCGATCTCATAGCATTCGATACCACGCGGCGCAACGGCAACGATAGCGATGTGCATATCGTCGGACTGGACGGCAAACCCAGCAAGGCCGTTGTGGAGCGCAGCGGCACCTGGGACGTGTTTGACTGGTCGCCGGACGACTCCCGACTGCTGGTGCGCCAGTATCTTTCAGATGAAGAGTCGCACCCGTACCTTGTGAATATCGCCAGCGGTGCGATGACGGGAATCGGCGATGCCGGGCACAAGACAGCCTATAACGAGATGAAGTTCTCGCGTGACGGCAAGGGCATTTACTACATATCGAACGAAACCGGCGAATTCGCCGAGTTGCACTATCGTGATCTCGCAACTGTATTCATGCAGCGCCTTACTGCGAATATCCCGTGGGACATTGAGGGTTTTACGTTATCGAAAAATGGCCAATACCTTGCATTCGCAGCTAATCAGGATGGCATTGATGTTTTGCATTTGATCGATCTTAAGTCGGGCCACGAAGTCGCGTTGCCAGCACTAAAGAGCGGGCAAGTGGATTCGATGGCGTTCAGCGCCGATAGCAAGCGGCTGGGCTTCACTTTCATGTCCGCCGTGTCGCCTGGTGACTTCTATGCCATCGACCTGGCCCATCCGGTGCTGGAGCGCTGGACGTCAAGCGAGGTCGGCGGCCTCGATGCCAGTCGCTTTGTCGAGCCCTCGCTCGAACACTTTCCGACTTTCGACCAAGTAGCAGGCAAGCCGCGCCGCATTCCCGCCTTCTACTATCGCCCTCCGGGCAAAGGGCCTTTCCCAGTCATTATTCAGATCCACGGTGGCCCGGAGGATCAGGCCCGGCCATTGTTCAACGCCCAAATAGCGTTCTGGGTGAACGAACTGGGCGTGGCGGTGATCATGCCAAACGTACGCGGCTCGACCGGCTACGGCAAAACTTATCTGGGGCTCGACAACGGCTTCAAGCGGGAGGATGCGGTCAAAGACATTGGCGCATTGCTCGATTGGGTCGGCACGCGCCGAGAACTCGATGCTAAGCGCGTTGGAGTGTTTGGCGGCTCCTATGGCGGCTTTATGGTTTTATCCACGTTAACGCACTACAGCAAACGCTTGCAGGCGGGCATAGAGCTCGTCGGACAAAGCAATTTCGTCACGTTTCTGGAGCATACTGAAGGCTACCGGCGAGACCTGCGCCGGGCAGAATACGGCGACGAGCGTGATCCTGAAATGCGTGCATTTCTTGAACGTATAGCGCCGACGACGAATGCAAAGAACATCAGCGCTCCGCTGTTCGTTGCCGTTGGCGCGAACGACCCGCGCGTGCCAGCCGCGGAGGGTCTACAAATCGCCAGCGCTGTGCGTGCGAATGGCAATGACGTGTGGTTTCTCGAGTTCAAGGACGAAGGTCACGGCTTTCAGAAGAAGCAGAATAGAAACCACTTCGACGCCGCTTCGATACTGTTCTGGCAGAAATACCTGCTACCGGGAAAGGGGCCATGAATCACGCATCCGATAGTGTTTTCTAGTGCCAGTCAGGTAGCCGGCAGAAGGAGTGTCTGTATATGGACTCCTCCCCTTTGCAAGCATCCCGCAGCTCTGGCGTCCGTGTCGACTGCCTACGTATATCCGGCCTCTGATCGCCTCGTTCCTAGAGAGATTTGGGCCTTGATGAGCTAGTCGCGCGTTGGCTCCCAAGTGCTTCGTCGTGCTTATGGCACGTGGACATTTCAGGGTTTTGCCAACGCCGGTCCGACCGGTTCGTCATCGTGCAGGGTGCTTCGCAATCGTAGGTAGGATTTACTCAGACGTTCCTCTTAGGTTGCTGCCATCGCGGGTTGATAGTCGGTGCCGTGGCGCAACATGGCCCACGCCATACGCGCCGTTTTGTTGGCCAGTGCTACGCAGGCCACGTTCGGATGAGATCGCTCCGCAAGCCGGGTTACCCATCGACTTAGCGGATGTAACTTCATGCGCGTGCGCCGATCTGGCCGCACGCGCCCCCCTCAGCCCGCGGGCCCATATCCGGCATTGCAATCAAGCCAACCGGCCGTACTCGGCTAATCCGTTTTCCCTGAGGCTGGTCAGCTTCTTGCCGAATTTGTTCGCGGGAATTTCGACATACCTATGGACAAGGAATGCCACAAAGACGGTCAAGCCCAAGCTGATCATCCATGCAAACGTGAAGGAAATGCCCTTGCTGATCAGGATGGGCATGGCGACATACCCGATCATGGAATGAACCAGATAGAGCGGAAAGCTGATGTCGGCCAGGAAGTCGATGAGCTTGTTTTCCTTGAACCTGCCGCGTAGCAGATAGCATAGGTAAAGCAGTATCAATGCATAAGTGTAGTTTTTCGTCAACGCCCCAAAGAGTCCTGTTTCATAGAAGGAATTAATGGTCACGAACAAGACGTAGATGATGCTCCCGTATCGCACCGGTAAACGCCGTCCCCAATCAGGAGTTCGACAACGGAAATGGATCTTTGATGCGCGTACCGCCACTGGCTCTGTGGTACCAGGGTAGCGACGTATCCTTGATCACTATGGAAGCGCAACGGCCATGGCCCATCCGCGGACACCAGCGCTCAGCGGTGGCGCGCGCGATACTCTGCCTTCGGTCGCGCGCGGATGTGAATTCCTCAGCGCCTCCCGGGATTGCGCGGCCTCAGTCCTATGTTCCGTGTTTTATGGGCACTTGCATTTGCCAGGGTTGAAGCTTATAGAAACGGACCTCCAGCCATGAGTGAGTGGACGCATGTCATCAATGGACGAGTTTCTAGACGCCATCCAAAAGCAACAAGAACAGAATGGGCCGCGCGGTCCTGGGGACGTACCCAAGGAACTACTTCAACTGCAGAAGGAGATTCAGGACGAGGTGCGTCGCCTGCAAGAAGTCTACACGCGAATCGGAGTGGGGGTCTCGGTCGCTGTGAATCTTCCTGGCCGGATAACGGTACGGGTTATGGGCAAGGTGTGCACGATTGACGTCGAGCTCTACCGTGTGGACCACGGACTTGGCGGAGTCCAACTGCATTACAACCCAGGAAGTGGGCAGGGCCAGGAGTGGGGAGAGCCTGTGACCTTCTTCACTGAAGTCGAGGGTAAGCCCGCTTTCGACGCCAAGCTTCAGCAAGCAATCCAGGAGGCATTAGAGTCTTAGGAGCAAACGCTTATGGCGGGAGGCCTCATTGTCCTCCCGCTGTTATCCGTTACGCTGGTCTTGACTGAACAGCTAGTAAGGCTCATGCCCTGCTTCAGGGGGTTGCCGATGGGCGGCGAAAGAACAAGCGTAAATAGACGTAAATGAAACGGCCTTCCCAAGCTGCTTGATGCAGGTGTTAAACGTCCGCTCATAGCCTGCAACAGATTTGGAGCATGGCGATAAGCCCGTGTTATCGAGGGTAGGGACGGGCGGGGATAAAACGCCAGTGGCGTCGGCTCGGGGTGCGCGCCGAAGCCTACGAGGCCATGAGGCGGAAGCAGCCCCTGTTTGTTTTTTTTTGCCAAGGAAATGAAGGGTTGGAACATCCCAATAGAGATGGATGCCATGGATCCGCTTCCCAGTTGCATGTTCGATGTCTTCGCCCTTTCGCTGCCGCGCGGCCTGGCTTTCGGGGAGAACCCGCCAGTCAGTGCGTGGCGGAGTTATGACTGGATCACCATTGGAGCGCTCACCAGGAACGCAACGACGAACAGGCATGGCGTTCTCACCATGCGGCGGCGGGTTGACGACGTGTGGGCTGTGCTTCGCTGGGAGGACGATGCCTTCACCGAAGAGGAAGCCATGGCGATCCTTCGGCAGGTGTGCGACGAAACCGCGGGCCGGATCCCTGTGCCTTCTGGCACGAAGCGGCGGCCATCGTTGCCAGATTTTAGGGGCAAAGAGCTCAGCGGCATCTTCAAGTTGCTGGCCCATCCCAGTCGGCATCGAGGGGCGTGGATGCTCAACCAGTTGTATCTGGCTATGCCGAACCCGGACGACAACTGGGCCAGCGATTGTCGAACCGAGAATTTCCACTCCCGACTCTGGGAGGCGCTGCTGCTCGCCAGCTTCCGGGAACAGGGGCTCCTGGTAACCCAAGACCGCCCGTCACCGGATTTCCACGTGTCCAACCGCAAGGGAGGCGAGGCCTGGGTCGAGGCCGTGACCGCCAATCCGGCGGAGCGCTACGATCACGCCAACACCGAAGAAGCCCCCATCCCACAAGACCGACGCGAGCTAACGCTGGGCACTGCGGCGGTCCGATATGCCAAAACGATCAAGAACAAACTGGACAAGGGGTACGCCCACATGCCCCACGTAGCCGGCCGGCCCTTCGCGATTGCCATCGCTGATTTCCACGCGCCCGGCTCGATGGTGTGGAGTCGAGCCGCTTTGTTGGGTTATCTCTCAGGGATTTACGTGCGCGAGTTGGAACAGGACGGAAAAAGAGTGGCCGTACCGGAGGTGGTCGAGACACTGCTGGGGGAGCAGCCAATTCCTGCAGGACTATTCTCCACACCGGAAGGAGAAGATCTCTCAGCCGTCATATTCTCGAACGCCGCGACGTTGGCCAAGTTGAGCCGTGTCCCGGTGTCCTTTGGCGGCCCCACAACGGATTACCGTTACGTGCGGATTGGCGAGTTCGCTGACTTCACGCCAGGGGCATTGCGAGGCATCCCTTTCAGCATGGACGTGAATAGCGATGAGTACCGCGCCCTCTGGGCTCCGTATCGCTACGAGCCTTGGACAGCCGAGATGGAGGTCTTTCACAATCCAAACGCCAAACATCCGATAAACCCAGCGCTGTTTCCCGAAGCCACTCACTGGCTCCCGATCGATGGCATCATGGATTGCAAGCGCTTCTACGAGCACAGCATCCTCAAGTCTCGCACCTGGATTCTAGGAGCCGACGACCGGATTCCAACGGTCGATGACCTGGTATTCCAAGAGACCCACGACAGCACTAACCACACGGGCGACGATGGCACGATTGCTGAGGCGCGCGTAACCTAACAATTCAAGCCGGCGCTGCTTCGCGGCACGGCTGAACTCACGCACCGAACGCCCGCTCCTGGCCGAAAACAGACTCCACGGCAGGGCGCTAAGTCGGAGTTATCGAGGGTAGCGCGAGCACCACCCTCGAGCCTATCGATGCTGATCTGCTGTTAAGTAGATGCGTGCCTTTCCCATGGCTACGACCCATCACTCCCTGGGGCTCTCGGTGGATCGGGGTCGCATTCTGTCTATGCAGTGCGTGGAGGTCAGGCCAGGCTCTTGGGCCTCGCTCTAATCGCCCTTGCTTGGTCCCGATCTCAGCATTTGAGACAGATATGCGCTACTTGATAGTCACGTCTTGAAGTACCCCGAGGGGTCCGGATTTCTTCGAGAATAGCCACCTTTGCAGGGATTATCAGTGGCGCAGAGGCACTTATTGCCAGGTAATTTGTCTCGAAAGATCATCAATGACTTAAAGAGAAGAAAGCCATGAGTGTAATCAACATTCCCCTCGATGAGCAGCCCGCCCTGAAAGCGCTTGACATCCAGCTGCTAAAAAAGCTGATCACTCAGTGTCTATGCGAAGAGCGCCCAGATGCCTTGCGCATACTTCGTCTCGAAAGTTGCGGACCTTTCATTGCGTCAAGGTCTCGAGAGTACGCGAGGGCGCTGGCAGCGCACGGCAAAGCGAAGGCAGCAAAAAAACGGGCCGAGACAGAGTATCAGGCACGTTGTGCTGGTGATGATCTGGAGCATGCCGTTGGTCAGATGAAGGACCGGATGAAAGCGGAAGAGAAAGAAGGGCAGCTCTTTTACGTTGACGATCTAATCCGTCCGCCGCAACTTTTCACTGAACATTTGGCTGTGAAGGTGAGCTACCGTTGGCGTTCAACGATCGAGGATCAGTGGAATCGGGCGTGCATCACCTTCACTCACGATGTCGACTCGCGGACCGATTACACCACGCCCCCGTCAAAGCGAAAACCAAGCGCTGCCAAACAAGCGCTGGATCGACAGGAAAGACTGTATCGCGAATGGGGCCATCTAATGAAATTAGGGCTGCATTCGGTCAAGCAGTATTTTAGAGAAGGCGGTGACGGAACCGAAATCCCACAAACGTTTCAAGCCAAAGTCGATACATATACTAGACGTTTAAACAATTTTAGCGCGGATTTCTGGCAATAGTTTCCTAGCGACATGGACGTTGCCGCGCCCGATCGAGGTGACACGAATGGCTTTGCTGAGTTCTGATATGGCCGGGTCAAAAGCAAGGCGAAGCCGCACCGAGAGCTGGAAGACCTAACATCTCACAAGGACACTGGGGTTCACCATGAGGCATCCAGACATAGTGCTGAAGGACGATGAATTGGCACTCCTCTCACGAATCAACTTCAACTGGGGAAATCTTGGCGGCATCCGGGCCTCGTTAGAGCCAATGTACGAACTAACAATTCGCCTTCTCAAGAGGAAAGCGGTGCCCGAGGCGCGCATCGCTTACTTCACCAATCCCGATTTTAATCCCGGTGGGCGCGGCAAGTCGCGCGAGGACATCTTTAGGAAGAATGGAACGTCCGGCGATGAAATTCTCCGCCACCCAAACTTCCTCAGGTATCTCGAGTACTTCATCTTCGGACCCAAGCTGCCGCCCGCCGTGATAGACAAGTTCAGAAGCGAATCCTCCTTCTCAGGGTACTTAACTGGTGGCGACATCAATGATTTGACACCGTACGCCAGATCTTGCGTTCGGCTGTATGGTCTCGACCCGCAAGACGCCGCCGAAGAGTTCTATAAGTTGGCGACGGAACATGGCGCCATGCCTTCTTTCGCAGAGACAATGCGAAGGTCGGTTCGCGCAGTCAAAATTGGCTAGTTTGAGTGCGGTGCGTCTACCCGCTAAATCTTGCACTTTAGGCGGACACTGGACTATGGCGAATGGCCCGTGTTATCGGAGGTAGGGGAGGGGCTGCTCTCGACCGGAGGCGGACGTTAGGCCAGAGTGATTACTCGCGAGGCCACATCTTAGGCATCCATTGTTTGGACTGCATGCTCGATTCGTGTCCGGGCTTGGACCGAGACCCGCCTGATCCCGAAGATTCTTGCCACTTCCAGCGCCTGGTCGTCGGCCGAAATCGAGCGAGCGGCCGCCCGAAGCTCGTGCAGTGAGATCTCCTCAATCGAGCGCTGCTCCTCGTCCACTACAGGGATTCGGTAGCGATCCCAGCCTTTGAGATCTTCTGGGTTGATCCAAACAAAGGAGCCCTGGAGAGGGTCTGGCTCAATAAAGTGATTGCGTTCGGCAATCGCCAGGACGCGTTCACGAATGAGGCGCCCAGCTCGTTGGAATCCGTGCGCGCGTGCCACACGCTGGACTAAAAGCGTATCCAGAATCGGCGCCTCTTGGCGCAGGATGCAGTGGATCAGGGTCGCAAGCTTCACTTCATAGCTTGGCTCGTGAAAGTTGTCCGGATCCAGGCCGCTCTCCAGTTCGGTGTAAGAGGCCACACGATAGGGTTCACGCTGGGTGATTTTCGTCGCTGGAGCGGTGAAATCCGCGAAACGGGCGGTCTTTTCTTCAGCTGAATTGATGAGCATCCCGGCTTGATTTGGTACCGCGACCGAGGTCGCTCCTGTCACAGCTGCAACAAGATCAGCAGGAGCCGATTGCTCGAAGCTCGAGTTCGCCGAAGCTTCATTGGAGGCCTCGGCTTCCTTGGCTCGTGCGGCAGCCTCCAAAGCTCTTGACGCTTGTAGCAACGCTGTAATTTCCCCATGCAGACGCTCAAGAGCACCAAGGCGATCCACCCACCACTCGGTGGACCAAACCCTGACCAATTTCCAGCCTAGCCCATGCAGGATCGCGCTGCGCACTTTGTCACGATCACGCGCTGTGGCAGCGCTGTGATAGCTCGCGCCATCGCATTCGACGCCCACAAGATAGTCGCCCGGCCGGTCAGGATGGATGACACCAAGGTCGATTCGAAAACGGGAAACGCCAATCTGGGGAACAACATCCCAACCCTTTGCGCGGAGGCCGTCGGCGACAAACTGCTCAAATGGACTGTCATAGGAACCAACCGATCCGCGAATGGCCTCGCCCAAGGCCCGAGGGCCTCGCTGCGCGAAATCAATGAAATGGCGCAAGTCGCGAACTGCGCGCGCCGCAGTGCGGTTGAGATCGATCATCGACGGGTCAAACGATGTAAAGACAAGCAGCTCCTGACGAGCGCGCGTGACCGCCACATTGAGTCGTCGCCAACCACCTTCACGGTTGAGCGGGCCGAAGTTCATCGACATGACCTTCGCTCCTGGTGTCGTCGGACCATAACCCACTCCAAGGATGATCACGTCGCGCTCATCGCCCTGAACGGTCTCAAGGTTCTTCACGACAACCGGCTCTGTTCGTTCCAATTGAAAAAACGGCTCGATCTCGGGGTGTTCGGCACGGGCCTGGTCGAGCAGGTCACTCACGAGCTTTTGCTGCTCGCTGTTGAGCGTAATGATGCCAATGGACTTGCCCGAAGCGATGAAGGCTGGATCTCGTATGCGCGCGACCGTCGCCTCGACAACGGCCTTCGCCTCGATCTGGTTATGCCTACCTTTGCCTTGCGCGTACACGCCGTCCACCCGACACCATTCCACGGCGCTCGGGCGCGTTTCGGCCGCCGGGAACGTGATAAGTTCACTGTCGTAGTAATTATGGTTCGAGAAGGCAATAAGACTCTCGTGCCGACTGCGGTAGTGCCACGTCAGTCGATGGCTCGGAACGCCCGCACCCAAACACTCATCGAGGATGCTTTCCAGATCCTCTTCCGTATCATCATCGGCGGCCGATCCCCGGCTGAAGAAGCTGGTGGGCGGCATTTGGCGCGGGTCCCCCGCAACCACGACCTGCTTGCCCCGCGCTATGGAACCGATGGCATCCCATGGCGCGATTTGCGAGGCCTCGTCGAAGATTACCAAGTCGAAGGGTGCTTGATTGGCCGGCAGATACTGAGCAATGGAAAGCGGACTCATCAGCATGCAGGGCGCCAGTTTGGGCATGGCATCCCCCATCTCCATGGCAAGCTGCCTCACTGGCTTGTGGCGACGCGACTTCTGAAGCTCATGCTTGAGTACACCAAACCCGCCACTCTTCGGAGCCTCATTCTTGTCTGGGATAAGGCCACACAACTTGGCGCGAATATACCGACTCGTCAGCGAAGCAAGCTTCTCATCCACGCGTCGATAGGTCTCGATATCGCTCATGTGCTCGGCTGACACAAAGCCGCGCAGCAAGGGCTCACCATCGATCACATTGATCGCAAACCAGCGTGCGTAAGCGACCTCGAACAGATCGTCCACCGAATGGTGTTGTGCGCTGCCATCGGTGATCGCTTCCGCCAGCGACGACAGCCCCAGATCCACCGCTTCATCCCTGACACGACACCAGTCACACCAAGGCTTAAGCAGCGGCTCATGGCCCAGGACGTCCTGCGCGGCTTGCTTGATTTCCGTCAGCGAGGCGGGTGTCTCCTTTGTGCGCGATAACTCCGCGAACTCGCGAAGCGTCTGCTGCATGCTCTCGTGGGCTTTTGCAAGCGCACCAGCCGCGGTCGCGATATTTCCATCCGCACCCAGCAGGTCGTTGCCATCCACGAGCAATAGAGCCGCGGCGCGACGCAAGAGAACTAAGTGCTCGGGCGCCTTGGCCATGGTTGATAGGTTGGCGCGAAACTCGTCCGCCAATCGCAAAGCGTCCGCCAATTTCGCACTGTTCGTTGCGAGTCCCGCCCAGCCGGGCATGACTTTCAGCTCGCTTTCCAATGAATCGATCTGGTCGAGCAACTCACGCAACTGGCGCAACTTTGGAAGGTCAGCACCCACATCCGGCAAGCCCTGAGCACCGCTCGCGATGGCGAGTTCCAGGGTCACTTTCTTTTTGGCTATCTTCGCAAGGAACCAGAACTTCTGTGCGGCCTCGCCCCAGCGACGTTCCAGACCGTCAAGGTCGAGGCGGCGCAAGGCTGCTCTGTCGTAGCGGACGGACAGTCCACCTTCGACACCGCTGTAGTCCCGCACCAATCCGAGCCCTTTTTTGGCGGTCGCCTGTCGAGTGGCCACATCGGGCACAAAAGCAAAGCTCAGATCCATCCCGTACGCGTCCGGCAGCAAGCGGGCGAAAGTCAAAAGAGCAGCAATGGCCGCGTAGTCCTCGCGTTCGATCGGAAGCTTGGTGAGTTCCAGAACACGAACAAAGGCCGCATGGCACTCGTCCATGGTACGGGTGACCTCCCGCGCGTTCGTGGCCAACGCGGCTTGCCAGCTATTCGACCAGTCCGGTTGCTTGAGTGCCAAGAAATGGCTCGGCGCGGTTTCGGCTGCTCGCCGATTGAGCTCGAGGCGCCTGGCAATATCACGCAACCGGCTCATGTGCGTCGCGTCATGCGCCGTACCGGCGACCCAAGTGAGCCGAGGCGTGGTCGGTGACGCATCCCGAATGACCCGACCCATCGCCTGGTGCACGGTCAACCCGTTGGGCCAGCGCCTATGCAGTACGTTAACCACGCCATTGAGCTTCGCGCGAAGCTCGCTAATCCGCGCTGTCTCGGCGTGCCATTCTTCTACCGTCAGGGCGTCGCGCGAATCCCAGGCGCGCTCCAATTGTTTCAGCACCTCCACTTTGGAGGCCTTGCTCGAATGAAGCTCAAGACAAAACTCGCCAATGCCTTTCTCGTCCAGACGGCGCTTCACCACATCAAGCGCTGCCATCTTCTCTGCGACAAACAGAACACGACGTCCCAAGGCAAGGTTGTGAGCAATCATGTTCGCGATGGTTTGCGACTTGCCTGTGCCCGGAGGGCCATCCAACACGAAGCTGTGCCCGCTTGCTGACGCCACGACAGCTGCCAGCTGCGAGGAGTCGGCCGGTAGCGGCGTGAAGAGGTCGCGAGGCTCGACCAAGGCGTCGAGCTGCCCTGGACGAGGAAAGTCTCCAGGCGTCTGGAAGCTTTCGCCCCCGACCTTGCGCTCTAGCAGGTGGCGAACCATGGCGCTCTGCATGAGTTGCTCGGAACGATCCGTCAGGTCCTTCCACATGAGGTATTTGGAGAACGAGAACGTGCCCAATACAAGTTCGGGTGCGACCTCAAAGCCCGTCATGTCGCGTACTGCGCGTCGCACGGTGTTCCAGATGTCCGCCACATCGATACCTGCGTCGTCCGTAGGGAGGTCGCCATCGAGCCCCGGGATGCTCAGTTCAAAGTCGTGTCGAAGCAGCTCCAATAACGTCAGGTTGAATCGCGGCTCCTCATCCAACATGACCATCGTGACGCCCGACACGGCGCTCTTCCGCTCAAGCTTCACTGGCAGCAGAATCAAGGGTGCCGAGTAGGACTTAGGGTCGTCCGCCGCTTTCTTCCACTTAAGGAACCCGATCGCAAGAAATAGAGTGTTGGCACCGCCTTCGTCCAGGTCACTACGCGCCTTTCGGTACATGTCCACCAGTGCAGCATCGAGTTTGGCCTGGTCTTGCGCCACGAGGACTTCGCCACGCTTGAGGGCGTTGAGTGCATACGCTTCGCGCAGACTCTCCCGATTCTGTTGTTGGTAGAGCTCCGTATCGCGACCGCCGGCCTCAAGATTCGGCAGGGCGACGATGCGGATGCGCTTACCTTCCGCCAGTTGGTCCTCGAGGGCAGCAGGGTCAGGGCAGAGCAGTCGAATCGCCTTGGCACTCTCCGGCACGTGCAGCAATCGATTTCGAGTTGTCAGGTCCAAAAGCTTGCGCTGCCACAACTGCAGCTTTCCCGCCGGCGTCTCGGGCTCTACGGCCACTTCGACATCGAACCCCGGAAGGAGTGGCGCTTCCTCCAGCGCTTCTTGCCCGGTGGCGCTCATCGGCATCGCGGCCTCGCTGGGATGGGAGGGGGAGGCAGCCAACGCCAATGGACGAATGCGTTGCATGCGGGCGCGACGAATATCAATCGCCATCAGAAAGGCGTCGTCATTCACCTCGCGTCGCGCGAAGTCGACCGCATGGCTGAAGCCCGGCGGCGGCGACTGCGTCGCCAACGTGGTCTCAAACACGACCAACTCTTTGAGCTCAATACGCTTGCGTAGGGACGACGCGTCTTCGGTGATGAGTTGCGCGAACTCCTGAGGCTGCAGCCAGGCGCCCACCAAAGCGTGGCCCTTGGTCAGGATCAGCAACGGGTTGAGACCGGCTTGTTCCAAGGCTGCCGCAAACAGAAGCGCCGTGTCGAGGCAGGTACCAACCCCGCCGTCCACAACAGCGGAGGGTGTGCGAATCTTTTGCCCCTGCGTCTCAAAGCTCGCCGGTGGTAGGGCATAGCTGATACCCAGGTTGCAGACACTGGACCAAAGGGCCGAGACGAGTTCCCATGTTCGCGTGCGTGACTGTCCCGTATAGCCGTCCAGAGCATTCTTTTTGCTTGCGCGACGAAGCACCTCGGACGCGCCCTTCAAAATGCGATCCGTGGCGGGGTCATTCGGTAGGCAAAACGCCGCTAGGAGTTCGGGCATAGCATAAGCGCCGCCCCACTCATGCTTCGCCAGCAGCTCAACGGCGTAGCTCTTTTCTGCCACCGTTTGGCCATTGGCGTTGACGCGAATCGTCACGTCGGCCCGCACGCTCTCGGAGATATCCGCGAGGTACCCAGCTTGCAGCCTGATGTCGCGATCATCGATTCGAACGCTTGTTGCTGGCAGTAGCAGATCGATATGCCACCGTTTCGTTTCCAGAAACGGCAAGCTGCCGATCAATTCGACCGTGAATTCAGCGTAGGGTGCATCACCCTCATTGGAAATACTCAGTTCGCGAAGTAGGGAGGCGGCATTCTGATGCGACGCAAAGCCGATCTTGCTTGCGACGATTCCATCGATTGCAATTCCCATAATTTCCCTTTGACCTGATTCATTCCGCATCGGAAGGACTATTATTCTTGAGCTCAGCGAACTTGGCCGCCATCGTCGGGTTGCCCTTATTCAGCTTCTTTATCGTTACGTCTTGTGCTTTGTCGTTCGCAAGACGAAGGTTCCGATCTGTGCCAAGCAGGGCTTCCTTTGTCTTCTGTAGGTGATCGATCGACTTATCGATCTCATCGATTGCCGTTTGGAAGCGCCTGGAAGCGAGGTCGTAGTTCTTCGCGAAAGCGGTCTTGAACGTCTCGAGTTCGGTCTCGAAGTTCGTGATATCTATGTTCTGCGCCTTAACGAGTGCCAGCTCCGACTTGTACTTGAGCGAGTTCATCGCCGCATTCCGCAGAAGCGTAATCATTGGAAGAAAGAACTGCGGTCGGACGATGTACATCTTCGGGTAGCGGTGAAACATGTCGACAATCCCGGTGTTGTAGAGCTCACTGTCAGGTTCGAGCAGGGAGACCAACACCGCATACTCACATTCCTTCTCGGTACGATCCTTGTCTAGCTCCTTCAGGAAATCCTCGTTCTTGTTCTTCGTCGCGGTGCGATCGCTCTCGTTCTTCATTTCGAACATGATCGAGACGATTTCAGTGCCAGCCTCATCCGAGTCGCGAAAGATATAGTCGCCCTTACTGCCAGTCCGCGCGTCGTTGTCCTTCTCGAAATAGGCCCTCGGAAACGCTGTCGATCGAATGCGGTTGAACTCGGTCTCGCAGTGTTGCTCGAGAGTTTCACCAACCATCTTGGTCGACAGGCGAGCCTTCATATCTCGGAGGCGCTCGATCGCGTCATCGCGATCCTTGATCTGCGTCTCATACTTGTCCTTGAGCGACTTCTCTGCGAGCTGCTTCTCAAGCTCCGCTCGCTCGAGGCTGTTCTTCAGTTCGTCGCGCTCCTTCTCGACCGCACTCACGGCCTCGGTGATCGAGAGCTTCTGCGCAACCTCAATGGTATCGATCTTGGCGTTCAGTCCTTGGATCTCAGCGTCTTTTTTAGCCGTAGCTCTTTGCAGTTCGTTCACGAGCTTCGCCTCGGCTAGCTCGGAAGCAGCCTGCTTGTCTTGCTTCGCCTTCTCAAGTTCGTTGGCGAGCGCGTCCCGCTCTTTTTCGACGACGCTTAGGGCCTCGTTCACGGCGAGCTTCCGTTCGACCTCAACGGCATCGAGCCTAGCCTTCAGGTCCTGAATCTCCGCGTCCTTCTTAGCCGCAGTACTCTGTAGTTCGTTCACGAGCTTCGCCTCAGCTAGCTCAGAAGCGTCCTGCTTGTCTTGCTTCGCCTGCTCAAGTTCGTTGGCGAGCGCATCACGCTCCTTTTCAACGATGCTCATGGCCTCGTTCACGGCCAGCTTCCGCTCGACCTCGCCGGCATCAAGCTTGGCCTTCAGGTCCTGGATCTCGGAGTCCTTGGCTGCAGCAGCCCTCTGCAACTCGCTGGCGACCGTAGTCTTGGCGAGCTCGATAGCGTTCCGCTTGTCCTGCTCGGCTAGCTCAAGCCGCTCGTGCAACTGCAGCTCAAACTCGCTGTCGTGGACCTGTTTCAAGATGTCCGCATATCCGGCCTCATCAATCTTGAATGCTTTCTTGCAGTGCGGGCAGATAATTTCATGCATGACTACTTACCCTTCTACTTGGACAGAAAGTCCAATGGTTGTCATGACTTGCGCTCGAACGCTTTCTTACGCGCAGTATTGCGTTCCGCGCGCTGTGTGTTGTAGTCCTTTTTTCGGCGCGCCGCATTGGCAAGCAAGGTCTGAAACGTTGCAATATCCTTCAATAGTTCTGAGACTTCTGGTATGGCTAGCTGATGCTCACCATTGGTGTCATGTGCATCGGTGACCTCGCAGCAGCGTTCGTAGATCTCGTAGATGCTGTCCCATTCTGATTGGGGATGACCAATCACGGCCCCGAAGTTGTCTACTGAGACCTCGTCGGAATAGGGCTTGATGGTGCTATTGAGGAAGACCTCACGCACAGCGCGTTCGATAGTTCCGCGCAGCTTCGTGTAGGCAGCCTTCACCTTTTCCTGCGTCTGCGCATCCATGTGATCGCCGATCTGCTTCCTGAGCTCCGTCGCTGCGACCTCTAACTCTTGGGCGCGCGCGTTGACGTCCATCGTCTCCCAGGTCAGTCCGGGACTGACCAAGCCTGGATCGCTCGTGTCCCAGCCCACGGTTTGATAAGAGACAGATTGCTCATTTTTCCTCGCTGCGCGATCGATCTCAGTAAGTAAGACGGCATCGTGAGTTAACATCAGAACGGGACGCTCCTGAGCCAACTTTGCCAAGCGCTCAGCAATACGACGTCGGTTGCGATGATCCAAGGATGTCGCTGGGTCATCGAAGACTATTGTGGAAGCGTGACCGCTCAAGCGTGCTTCGGCGATAAAAAGCGCCAGGCCAACCGTGCGCTGTTCGCCTTCGGAAAGGACATCATTGGTGCCAAACCGGCAATCTTTCAGTCGCAGCGTCACCATCGTATTGCCAACATCCGTGCGTCCGGCAATGTGTGCCTCTTTCTTGCGATATCCCAACGCGATGAGTTCTGCGTTCAATGCCGAGGCCAGCGCTTCTGTTACGTGAGCCTTAGCCAGCTCTGTCATTTTCACGGAGACACGTCGCGGGTTGAGGGCAGTCGCGCAGGCATTGAGGTTGTGGTGCAGGCTGGAATCAGCGACGTATCGCTCAATATCACCCATACGTGACCCAAGCGCCTGCCTCGCCTTCAACTCCCGTTGCTCTTGCTCTAGTGCCGCCTTGGATCTGGGATCTTGGGACTTTAAGAGTTCTCCGGCCTGGTTGCGTAGCACTTGACTCTTGCTCAGCAGTCTAATTTCGAGCGTGTCACCCTCCGGCAACGAAGGCCGCGCGGTCGACCACTCGCCCGAGGTCACTGCCGCCTGTATCCATTCTCTGCGCGCTTTCCAACTGTCGATTGTCGTCTTGACGAAGGCGTGTAGGTCGGAATCGAGTGTAGCCAGCTCTTCCATCGTCGGCGCGTCTATTGGATTGAGATTGGCTTGCGCAATCTTTTCCATGGTCGTCGTTATCTGGTCGCTCGCATCGCTCGCTGCCTTCGACGCTTCGTTAGCCACGAATTCGCCAAACCGCACCATGCGGGCCTTGGCATCTGCTGCGAGCGGCGACTGGCACAGCACACACCGGGCGTGGTCATCGACGTTGGGATGTGCATGCCCGGGATACGCCTGCTCAGTGGAGAACTTCTCTGCAGCTTCAAACAGCGCCTTCCAGACATCGCTGCCCGTACCAGGGAGCAAGCCAGCATCTTCACCGGACTCGGATTGATGCAGTTTCTGTTGAGCGATGGCCCACACGCTCTGTGTGGTTTGTTGGCGATCCTTCCGCTTTTTCACCTCATCAAGGGCTACCTCACTGACCCATCGTTGAGCTTCGCGCGCCAGGTTGGCGATACCCTCGATGCGGTCAGCCAATAGGTTGGCAGTTCGCGCAGCGGGCGCGGGGTCCATGGTGTTTAGCGTGGTCGTGATCCCCTCAATTCGCTTCAATTCCACTGGTGTCAACGTGCTGAGCGCGCGCAATCGCTCGAGGTCGGTGGTCCTGCTGAGACTCGACAATAGGTTCCCGACTACAGTGTCGCCTTTGAGGTCGGCAAAAGCGTTCGGATCCACGCGGACCTGATTACGCTCTTTTTCGATTTCTTGCTGCATGTGCCTTTGAAGCGCCGCAAGCCGATTGAGATGTGGCAACCCATAAGGTTGGTAGTCGCTCGCGCCTTCCTTCGCGGTGTAGTCAGCCCCGCACGCGGTGTCGTAAACGGCAACGCTGGCCAAGGCACTACTGCTGTCGCCGCCTTGCTGCCACGCCACGGTCTGCGGGGTGCCGTTGTCCACGGAGAAAGTGACCTTGGCCGACGGAACAGGGGGTGGCTCAGTCGAATCGAACGCGTTGGGCAGCACAGGTTGCCGGGTGCGCGCTCGACACGCATTTTTGAGGACACGCGCGTAACCCGATTTGCCGGCCGCGTTCTCCCCAAAGAGAACGCTTAGTCCCGTCGCCGCGAAGTTCGCCTCTCGGCCGGTTGGGAAGCGGTTGACGTTTTGAAGTTCCGATAGCCCAAGCAAAGTGATGGTCGAGCGAATGCCCGCATGCGGGATGTGGCTGAGGTCAAGGGGCAGGGGCTGAACCTCGGCGACCGAGCCTTTGCCGTGCTCCTGTTTGACCATGGCGATCAGCTCTTGAATGTCATTTGCTGACAATTTTGCGCTTTGGAAGAGCCGCCGAAGGGCGTCGCGCTGCCATCCCGGCAGGTCCCTGGACCATTGATAGATATCGTCGAGCAACGTCATGCTCCCTCCCGTTTCCCTACGTAATGGAGTTACGGTCCTAACACGAGCTATCGGCTTGTGCGGAGCCATTTCGATGGCCAGCAGGGTTCGTGCCAAGGATGCGTCGGGCAATCGGCGCCTTGGGCTCCATCCGGGGAGGAGAGCGACGAATCACTACGTGCAATCAGCGCGGCAAGGGCGGCGGAAAACCCGCCAAAGGCAGCCACGGCACGACGAGGGTGGTGATGGACCAGGCATCTGTACCTTTCGAGTTGCTCTCCGGCGGCCAGGCTATCCGGCTACCGATTAGTTGTTGTCAAGCAGACGCGCTGCGGGATTATCCACCGCGCTGCCCGTTTGAAAATACCCCATCACGCTGGCCACCGCGCGGTGCTCGGTCATCGCCATGATCGCGGGCAGCGACACGCCCTGGCGACTGGCTTCGGTCACGAAGCCCGAGCGCAGGCTGTGCCCACCAAAGTCCCCCTCCAGGCCCGCCAACCGTGCCCGCCGCTGCACGATCTCACCCACCGCCGCCGGCGACAGGGCAGGACCCACGCGCTGCTTCCATAGCCGCCGAAACATCGCCCCCTCATTAATTCCGGCCGCGGCCAGCCACGCGTCCAACGCCTGGGCCGCGCGATCGAGCACCGGCTTGTCCGGCGTCGACGACGCCGTAACGCCGGCTTGCTGCGTCTTGCTGTGCTCCAGGCGATAAATGAAGCCCTGTGGACCGATCCGGCGCAGGTCGCGCAGGTCGGCGGCCGCGACCTCACTGCGTCGGCGGCCGCCACTGGCGAAGGCGAAGCAGAGCAGGGCGCGATCGCGCAGGCCTTCCAAGCTGTCGTCGCAGGTGGCCAACATCGCCTCGAGCTCGGCCAAGGTGATCGCGGTCTTCTTGCGCGGCCGCTCGCCGCGCTTGACTGCGGCGCGGGCGGCCCGACTCAGCACGGTGCGAATGGCCGGCTGCTCGCACGGATTGGCCACGTGCTTGAGCCGATGCGCCGTGGACAGCACGGCGACCCGATGCCGAACCGTCGCCAGCGTCCACGGGCCGGGCTTGGCTTTGAGCTCTGCGGCGACCAAGGCCTGATCGACCGCCGGCGGCAGTTCCCAGGCCAGTTCGCCGTCGGCGGAACGGCGCACCACGTGATCGACCACAAACTGCAACACGGTCGCTTCCGGTACCGGCAAGGTCAGGTCGATGCCGTAGCGCGCCGCGTGCCAGCCGGCCCAATAGCGCAGGGCGCTGGCGTAGCTGCGGGTGGTGTTGGCCGCCGCCGCTTCGGCGAGCAGTTCGCGCACCGCATCGGCCGCTTGCTGGGCCAACGAGATCGGCAACGCCAGGCTGGCCGCAGGCTGGGCGAGGGTCGGTATCATGGAAATATCTTTCATAATATGTAATGTATACTACGAAATAGGGCGCTTACCCACGATAATCATCACTTATCGCGAGTACGTCAAGGCAAGGGCAGGGCGCCGATCGAGGAGACCGATGTATGGCACGAGGCATCACTCAAGCGCAGGTCAACGCCGCGGCGGACGCCATTCTGGGCGCCGGCGAGAATCCCACTGTCGAAAAGGTGCGCGCCGCGCTGGGCACCGGCTCGCCGAACACCATCACCCGCATGCTCGAGACCTGGCGCGGCCAGTTGGGAGAGCGCTTGCGACAGTTGAGCGCCCTGCCGGAAGTGCCTGACGCGGTGGGGCAGGTGATGATCGAGCTATGGCGCTTGGCTACCGAGCAGGCCGAGCGCCTGATAGAAGGCCGCTTTGCCAACGAGCGCTCTGCCCTGGAAACCACGCAAGCTCAGCTGGCTCAGGAGCGTAAACATTGGGAAAGCCGCCTGCAGGTGGCCGAGGTCAACGTTGCTCAAGCACGAACGGCCCAGGGTCTGGCCGAGCACGCCTGCGCCACGCTCGATGGCCAATTGCAGGATAGCCATGCTCTACGAGCCGACTTGGTGCAACAGCGTGATCGACTGCAAGACCAATGCGTCCAGCAATCCGCGCAAATCCAGGCACTTCGTGCTCAGTTGGATGAAAACCAAGCTTCGTTGCAAACAGAGCGTGAGCGCCAAGAGGCTCACATTCGAGCCATTGAGGACCGGTCCCACCACGAGGTCGATCGCGCCCGGCAAGAGGCCAGACAATGGCAGCTGCGGAACGAGGCTACTGAACGCGCAAGCCGAGATGCCGTAACAGCGATACAAAACCGCCTTGATTTGGCAGTCGATCAGGCACGACGCTTGGAGCAAGAAGTCGCGCGCCAAACAGGCCAGATAGCCGCCTTGGACAAGGCGCTCTCACAGGCTTACCTAGCAAATGCGCCCGCTGCCGTTGCACCCAAGGTAATAGCCAAGCGTGCTCAACGAAAGAAGGCGCCGTCGGGTGGGCGTGTTCTCAAATAGGGTTGTCGGCCGCGGCACGAAGACTGCGGCATCAGGGGAAGCAGCAGCCGGAAAACGGCTATAGCCGATCCATCACCCATGCAGCATCGCTCCCGGCAAGCCCGATGACAGCATCGGGAGCGATCGGGAAAACTTCCGCCGGTGTCCGCGCTCTTTTATCTAACTGACCTTCTCGTTCTGCGATACCCGAGGAAGAAGCCGCCTCCACCAGGGATAGTTCACTGAGAGAGCCCCGGGGCTGATACATCCACCCGAGCCGCTCCCAGCCCCCGGGGTCTGCCGAATGGACGAGAGCTGGGTTTTGACTCAGTGCCTTTAGCAGCGCGTAAAGGCGCGGATGGACTGACCCATCGGATACGAACTGGAAAGGCGGGTGATAGAACGTCCGATCGGTCTGGGACCAGACACCCAGCAGCCGCTCGAGGGCGCGCTCTTTTGCAGCGATCTCCTTGCATGCGCAGGTCGTGTCGGCACCAAGCTGGCGACCGACCGTCTCCGAGGTAGGCCATGCCTCGGCATGAGCTTGCTCGAGCAGTCTGTCGCGGTATGCAGTTGCTGCGTTGACACTCGATCGCCGGTTCATAGGTGGAATGGTCTTTTAGGGGCGCAAGGACCAAGGACAGAGCACCGAAACTGGGGCTAGCCGTCAGGCGTAGGCGCCAGACCGCATCTGGCCAAGAAGTTGGATGAGAACTTGGCAGCCCTCGTCAGATTTCAGATATTCAGCAGGTAGATTGTTGCTCAACGCTGGAACTGGATGGCGCAACCAGTCGTCTAGCCACGCAGCAGCATCGAAGTCCTCGAGGTTGCCGCTTTCCAAAACAACCATCTGGACGATCTCTAGTAGTCGTAGCCGTCGCTCTGCCTGTAGAACCGACATTACCTGCGCCTCGCTAGAATGCTCGGGTTAGATTACAGGGAGCTGAGGTGGGTCGTAATCGTCGAGTTTGAACGGCGTTTTTTCAGTGATTGACCCGGACTTTCGCAATCAATAGCAGCGGAATTCGCAATCAATCACCACGTTTTCCACGGAACTAGTCGAGGCCCAGAACTGCCGGTGGAAAAGTGCGGCTAGGACTGAGCCAAGGTGAGCAGAGTCACCAATGTTTCATTGGCACAGCTTTAGGTGCCGATGTCATCGGCGGCCCAGCCTTAGGTGCAGCATTGGCACAGACCAGCTGCCGCTAGTGCGCAAACTTAAGTGTCGAAGTCAGAAGTAGGACAGCCTGACTTCGCCCGGTGATGAACAGCTTGGCAGCGGCAGACATGGCATGCGTTATCTGCTGCTGAGCTTTGCATGCGCGAAATGCGAAAGGTTTCTGCCGTGGTGGCGGAAGTTGAAAAGATGGCCCAAGTTTTAGGGCAGAACTGGCGCAAGCAGGAGTCGACGCCGTTGCATAGATTCGGCCGCGCTCGCGATGAAAACGCCAGCATTAGCTGCCGCCCGACAATCTTGATCAGCCTAAGCTGCCTGGATTGCACAGCGTTTCTGCCGCTACTGCACAACGTAAAGAGCCGATTGCAGGAACGAAGGAAAGCACGGAGCGTGCCGGCCGCCCGCCGAACCCATCTGCAATTGCGCATAATGTATATACGTGGCTATTTGAAAGACCGGTTTGAGCTGTCGTGATGGCCTCGGCGTGAGCCGGCACCAGGCCTACGGTTAGGGCGACTGCTGCAGCGATTTGAGCAAGCCGAAGCCATGCCTTTCGGACAGCAGGGGAGCGCGCGCGTTCGGCTTCGATGAGCGGCATCCATCGGGCGATTGATTCGCCTGTTGCTTCGCACATGCGCTCAACGAGGTCCGCGTCAGGGTGGCCTTCGCCGTTTCGCCACTTGCTGACAGCAGATCGCCCAACGCCTAGAGACTGCGCGCAAGCGTTGTCTGACGCTATGGCGCAGGCTTTCTTGTATTTGTCAAGTAGTGTGATTGACGCGCTCATGTCCCGAACCTGTTGACAGTGGATGTCCCGGACCACTATACATGCGCCCACTGTCCACGAGTTCGGGACATCAAGGGACCATTCATGTCCGCGCTAGCCGCTCTCCCGTTCGTTGCCTTGGCCTTCTGGGCCGGTTACCTCGTTCGCGGTCTCCGCGATCTCTCTGCCCAACAGCGGGCCACGCTGGAAGGCGTGCGGTCATGAGGACCACCCAGCCGTTGAATGCGGAAGAGCAGCGCATCGATACCGCGATGCGCGAACGCCGCCGGCCGCAAGCCGAGTGCGACGCCGCGCTGATCCAGTTTCGTCTTGCGGAGCTTCGCCCTCGCAAGAGCATCGAACACGCAGAGGCATTGGAGCGCTGTGCCGACCTTCTTACGGGGGTGCGGACATGAACCGCATCCTTCAAGCCGACGTAATCCTGACGCTGACGTTTCATGAGGCGGACGCTGTGCTTACTGCGGTGGACGGTATGGCTGAGGCGGAGCGTGCCGTTGGCAAGCTTGAACTTGCTGATGCCTGGGTTCGATTCGCGCAAGTGTTGCGCGAGGAGTGCGCCAGGCAGGGAGTGCAGCTCTGATGTTCTGTATCGACCGCGCTGGCTTTCTCTACCGGCTTTCTACTGAGCTGAGTCTTTTGGTGGTGTGCGCGACGCTGGCCTTTGTTGGTGGGCTGATTGTTTCCGACCGCCTCCGCTTCGCCCGCCTGCGAAACAAGCGCCGTGTTCGCGGCCTTTCGGTGCATGCCAAATGACGGCGCGCGAGTACACAGTAATCGAGGTTGACGCTGCCACTGTGTACGCCGAAGGCATGCTCGCTGGCTTGCGGACCGCCGCCAACATCATCGGCCGCACCGACCAAGGTGATATTCCGCCGCAGCTCCATGCCCAGGTTCGCGCTTGGCGTGCCACGGTCTATCACAACGAGTGGTTGGCACAGCAGGGCAGGGCGGCACCGATGCCAACGCTTCCGAATCGTGACGCGCTCATGGCGCGCATACACGCGTTCCTTTTGACCTTTCCGGACACAGACGATGCTCAGTGAATGCACAGGGCCGGTGACGGCCGCCGAACTTCAAGAGCTGGTCGTGCATGTGCGCGATCTTCGCGACCGCGCTGCTGAGCATGGGCAGACTTTCCTTTCGTTCGCGCTCGAGTTGGCCGCTGATTCGATGGCGGACAACGTCGAAACGACCATGGACATGGACGCTCCCAGCGATGACTGACGCAGCGCCAATGTTTGGTTCTACGTTGAGTGGCTATGAGGCCCAGCGCGCACGTGAGAGCGTTCGTCGCGCCCGTGTGTACGTGGCCCAGCAGAACGCGATGGATGCTCCTTTCGCCGAAATGGTAAAGGCCGGGGCCATGGCAAAAATGGGGCAGGGCGATAGCCCCCCCGGCGCGCCGTGCGCGCCGGGGGGGCTGGGGCTTGTCAACAATGCAACAAGTGACACGAAGGCGCTAACTGACACGGACAAGCGGCCGCTTCGCGAAAAGCTGCTCATCAACCGTGATGCACAGCGCGTCAAGCGCATGCGTACCGCGGTGGGTCACGCAGCTCGCTTGTTGCATTTCGATGCGCACAGTGAGCTGGCAGCGCAGCGTTGGAACAAAAAGTTCATCACGCTGACCTATGCCGATGTTCGAGGTTGGCGGCCCGGGCACTTCACTGGTTTTCGCAAGGCACTGCGCGAGTGGTGTGTACGTCGCAAGGTCAAGTGCCGTTTCGTTTGGGTGGCTGAACTGACGAAGAAAGGCGCGATGCACTACCACGTTGTTCTGTGGTTGCCGAAGGGCAAGTTTCTCCCGTTCGTGGACACGCAGGGCTGGTGGCCGCATGGGATGACGAAAGTGGAAACGGCTCGCGAGCCCGTCTCTTACATCATGAAGTACGCGAGCAAAACTACGGCTAATGACGCTGCTGGTTATCCGAAGGGCGCGCGTATGCACGGTTGTGGTGGCCTGGACGCTGATGCGCGTCGTCACCTTCGTTATTGGCAGGCCCCGTTTTGGGTGCGTGATGAGCTTTCAGGTCGCGCGGATATCCGCAAGGTGACGGGCGGCTACATGGACAAGATTACCGGCGAGTTCCTCCCCTCGCCTTGGCGTGTGTGTATTGGCCCCGGTGGTGAGGTGTGGGTCTATCGAATCGACCAAGAGGAAACCAAGCAATGAAAATCAAAGTTCTCGATCGCGCGCCGGAGCAGGTGCAGACCACGTGGGAAGGTGTGACACGTGATCGCGTCAAGCAGTGGTGCTTGCTGGAAATCGACGGTCTGCCCACCGCGTTTCAGATCACCGTCGATCCGGGCAAAGAACATCAGCCGGGTGAGTACGAGCTTCAGCCCGAATCCTTCGCAGTTTCTAACGGCCGCCTGACCATGAGCCGCGTGGTGCTGCGCCCGATCTCGCAGTCGGTGAAGTCGGTGAAGCCGGCAGCGGCTAACGGTTAATCGGGGGATACGGTGATGCCTGGACAGCTCGTTTACGTGGTGTGCGATCAAGCCAACATCGATGCAAACGGCGTATGCACGCAGGTGGCGTATGTCCAGGCGCCGATGTTGATCCCGCCGCTCTCGGTGAGCGACGGGACCGCAATAGGTCTGGCCATTTGGGGACTTTGGGCCTGCGCCTACGCATGGAAAGTCCTGCATTGAAACTCACACAGAGAGGGTACTGACATGACCATTAAGTTCGAACTGTCGAAGTTGGGTAATTGGGTTCGCAAGAGCGTTATCGCCGCCGTCGTGGGCGGTACGTTTGGCGGCGCTGCCATGGCGCAGACCACGACCTCCATGGACGTGACCGGTCCGCTTGCAGTGCTGGCGGCCGCCGTGGTGGCGGTGAATCTGATCGGTCCGGCGAAGGCGGGCATCCGTTTCCTGAAGTACGCCTGGAGCAAGATCGCCTAAGCGGGAGGGGGCGGAGCGCTACGCCCCTTCCTTTTAGTCGTCTGGTGTTCAGACGGCTAAACGGAAGAGGAGTCCTGTGATGACAATCGCTGATTTTGGCGGCTACTTCGTTTTGTTGGGCATGTGGGGGGCGGGATGGATACTTTTCGTTACTGCGGATTCACACGACGACTGATCGCACTCGCGTTGTCGCTGTGTGTTGCTTCAGTGCACGCAGCAACCATGCCGGTGGTGACGCCGATTGCGACGGTGCCGACCGGTGTTGCGCCGGGCGGTGGCATCGCGACAAAGGTGACGTATGAGATGCGTCTCGCCGCAAACGATGCAGGTGCGCTGGCGGCGTCCAATGACGCGGCGTATGTGACGCGAGCGGTGACGATTGCGGGCCCCACCATGGGCGGCATTCTTCGTGCAGGTGTTGCGGCGGGCTCGCGCTTGTTGCCGTGGGTTGGCGCGGCCTTGACGGCCTACCAGATTTACAAGTGGTACACCGATCCGGTGAGCGGTCAGCTGATGCAGCCGGGTCAAACGGTGCCGAGTCTGGCGTGCGCGGGTGGGCCGTATTTCGCCTCGGTGGGCGCGTTTGGTGGTAACGGCTGCTCGGTGCCGGGGCTTATGCTTCAGGAAAAGCAGACCATCTTGCAGGCGCGCGCCTACGAGAGCCCGTTCAATATCCAGTTGACGGGTTGTGTGCCGTCAAGTGTTGACTCTAGTTGCCAGTCCACTGGCACGTATCAGACGCTGAGATTCGGTCATCCGGCGATTACGCGGACGTTCGACACCAGCGTTTACTGGTATCCATCCGGCGGCCCGACGACCCCTGACCCTTCGTACACGACGGACCCGGCGCCGGTGAGTGATGGGCAGCTGAGCGACTTGGTTGATCAGAATCCAGACTGGTGGCCGCAGATGCTGACGGACCCGAACACGGGTGCGTCGATTATCACGCCCGAGATTGCGCACGACATGGATGCGCTCAAGCAGCAGCTTGCGCCGCGCTACGGTGTGGACCCGACCACGCTGCCGCAGACCCAGCCTGACCCGGATTATGTACACGGCAACGCGACGCCGCGTGAGCAGTCCTTGCCGGATTACTGCATGTGGGCGTCGTCGGCGTGCAACTACTACAAGTTCGTGGAAGACCACTGGCCGAACAAAGACCCGCAGTACACAGATTCGGCCTGTGGTTCGGTGGGTGCGCCTTCTGCGCCGCCGGCCTGCAGTGGCGATGTGGTGATGTGTGCCGTGGCGCGGAATACGTGGGCGGCGAAGTGTGGTGTTTCCGGCGACGGCAGTCAGCCGCCCGATGGGGGCAAGCATCTCGTTGGCGAGCTGGATTCACCGGATCAGACGGTAGGTGATACCTCGCAGCTGGACATGTCCGGTTTTGGTTTCGGCACGTCGTGTCCGTTCAACAGCACCGATGTGCCGCTGGGAGAAAGCGGCAGTTTTCATGCGGACGTGGGGCCGGTCTGCACGTACGGCCCGTGGTTTCGCATCCTTCTTCTCGCGCTAACGGCGTGGAAGTGTGCCGAGATTATCGGCGGCGTTCGTTCGAATAAGTGAGGGCGCAGACATGCCTGCAATCATCGCGTGGTTGGTTGGTGTGCTGGAATCACGCATAGGCAGCATCGTGATTTCTGCGTTGCTCTCGCTTGGCTTCAGCTTCACCACGTACAAGTTTGCAGTGGGACCTTTTCGCGATCTGATCCGGGGCATTCTCGGTGGTGCACCCAGTTATTACTTGGGCATCATCGGATTCACTGGCATGGATGCATGCGTGACGATGGTGCTTAGTGCCATCGCGGCGCGCTACGCGGTATCGAGTGTGTCCAACCTCGTTCGCAACAAGAAAGCGGCGTGATGGGTCGATGTGCCGATGCACGGACAGGGCTGACCGGGCAAGTTCCTATGGAACTTGTTCGGGCTGTCTTGCATGCGCAGCGTCAGCTACAGCGTGAAGTGGGGTGCAGGGGTTACCCCTGCGGATACGCCCTTGATCTCGGAGCCGGGCGAAAGCGCAGGGCTGTTGGGGCTAACTGTGTAGGGTGGGCTAACCCTCCCATCCCCCCTCCCGCCAACCTCGCTTTTAAGCCATTCGAAGCGACACTGTCCGGCGCAAGCTTGACCGGGCAAGTTCCACCGGAACTTGTTCGGGCGAGTTTGCATGCACGGCACCGCCAACAAGGTGAAGAGGGGTGTGGGGCGAAGCCCCGCGGCTACGCCTTTGACCTCGACGCAAGGCGAAAGCAGAACCATCTGCGGCCAGACATCTATTCGGATGTGATCAACATTCATGGCCCCCACGCCAACCCCGCTTTTTTCTATCTACAAGGCGAGTTGATCGGTGCAGGCTCGACCGGGCAAGTTCCATCGGAACTTGTTCGGGCGAGTTTGCGTGAGATCGTCCTGCCTACAGGGAGCAGCTATGCGCTTTGAACTTCGTAGTGGTCTACGTGGTGCGGGCAAGACGTTGGGTGTGGTGGAAGAGCTACTCGCTCGGAGCAAGGATGCGAACGATGTTCGCCCTCGCTATCAGCTCTACATCAAAGACCTCCGGCCCGATCTCGCGGAAGCGATCACCGTTGAGCAGCTGATGGACTGGAAGTCGTTTCCGCCGGGCTCCACCATCTATGTGGATGAGGCACACCGGTTTATTCCGGTGCGCACGGGTTCTTCGTCGTTGCCTGCGTGGATTCGTGACCTGAGCGAGAGCCGGCACTTAGCGATCGACTTTGTGTGGATCACGCAAGACCCGTCGATGATCGATGTGCACGTGCGTAAGCTGATCGACCGACACGTGCACACCGTGCGTAAGTTTCGCAGCACCATGGTGGAGCGCTACGAGTGGCCGGAGTATCAGGAGAAGCCGACCAGCAAGGGTTCTGTGCGCTCGGTGGAGAGCAAGACGCGCCACATCTATTCGAAAGAGGCGCAGGCCTGTTACACGTCGGCGGTCATGCATACCGCCGAAGCGCGCGTTCCTTCTTACGTCAAGAAAGGCGCGCTTGTTCTCCTGGCGGTGCCGGCACTGCTGTATGGCGGCTATGTCTACGTGAAGCATCGTGCTGAACCCGCCGCCCCTTCGGCCCAGGCTTCGGATAAAGCGGATGCCGGGAAGGGCGTGGGTATGTCGCTCGGTGGGGCCAGGTCAGATGGCAAGGCTGACGCGAAGGCACCAATGTCACCCGACGAGTGGGTGCGTCGCCAGATCCCGCGTGTGGCCGGTATTCCGTGGAGTGCGCCGATTTTTGATGAGCAGAAGGTGGTGTCTAAGCCGGACCTTCTTTGCGTGTCGTATCTGGATGACAACGGTGCGGAACGTTGTTTGTGCCACACAGAGCAGGGCACGCGCGCCGAAGTCCCGCACTCGATGTGCCTCCAGTTTTCCAAGGGTGGCGTCTACAACCCCTTCAAGGAGCCGCTCAGCTCGCAGAATCAAGCGGTGGCGTCTCGGGACAGGCCTGAGCCTGCGGTCGAGGCTCAAAAGCCGGTAGCGGACTCAGGGGGCGGTCCTGGCGGTCGTGTTCGTGACCGGGTGACCTCTAAGCCGTACACTCCGCCCACGTACGGTGAGTGGAACCCCGACCCTTTCGGAGCCTCTCGCCACAACTAGGGGGCGTCATGGATTCGACTTACGTTGAAGTGGTCGGCGGCATGCTGATCGTGTACGGCTTGTACCTTCTCGATGCGCGTCGCAAGGCGAAATCCTTTGTGGATTGGGCGGCTGAGGCTAGGCGGAAAGTGCGCGGGCGCTAACCTGCTTTTGCGACTGAGCCTGCTATCGGCTGTGCACGAGGCGCAAATGGGCGCGCTGTCGCTCGGGCTGCCGTGGCATCAGTGGCTCACTGTTGACCCAGCGGTTGAACGCAGCGGCGTTGTGCGGCGTGATGGCGGGACCGCGTGCTGATCCGTGCGGTGGGATCAGGCGCGAGCCGCGGATTCGCCATCCGGTCCAGGCTCCGACGAGATCAATGCGGCATTGCGCGTAATCGGCCAAGATCGCCGCGACGTCGCGGAGTCTGACCACGCCCGCAGGCGTGGTGAATTCTTGGCGTTCTTCGTTGTACTGCCAATTCAAGCGCTTGCGGGGCATTCCGGCGTTCCGTGCACGAGGGAACGAAGGAAAGCACGGAGCGTGCCGGCCGCCCGCCGTGCCCATCGAATTGCGCATAATGTATATTATGTCAAATTGGATTTGCAGGACGATCCGCAAACTACAGTCGCTGTTTCTAGTTAGTGTCTTCTCGCTTTAGTTCTCGCCATGGATTGTTTTGACTGAGTTTTCGGCCCGGTCTTCCGTGGCTCAACCCAAGTGAGTTAGCTACCCAGCAGCTCAGGCGGTCTTGGTGAAGTCTATCTGTTGGCAGCCTCCCTCGTTGAAATCTGGCAGCTAGCGGCCCGTGGGCTGTCTTCGGAAACGCCGCAGCGCACTCAACGAGCCGATTCCGGTTTGGGAGCGCACTGATTCCTTTCCAAATACTGCGAGCCCCAAAATCTCGCACGTCATCGAATCCATCCCACCGCAAATAGCGAACGATTGCCCGCGTACGGATTCCGCTTGCGCTTGCAGGCAATGGCGAGCTTGACCATTCAGAAATGATCGCCTCCGCAAACACATTGAGAACATGCTGCGTATACAAATCGAGTTCCGTGAAGCGACCAAGCGGCACCCTTGCTGTTACGCCGTCACGCGCCCTGCCCGCGTGTAATTGCTTGCGCTCCGGAAAGATCTCATAGACACCACCAAACAAATGCGCTAACTGGTTCCTACTAGGGCGCCTGAATAGTGCAATAGATGAATCGCTATCAAGTCCGGCGAAATCCATGCCAAATTGTTCTAGCAAGGCTCGAATTATCGCCGCATATGCGCGTCGTAGTGAGCTGACGCCGAAGCCTTTTGGGAACCAGTTTGCCGGGCCAGATCGGGCCAAGGGCGAAGCCAGGGCCTGCTCTAGGTGAATTGCCCTGCGATCACCAAAGATGTTTATGGCGGCGGCAACCTTCCGGCCTGTCTTCAAGCGAAGGATCGAGGGGCGGAAGCTCGTGAGTGCATCAATGAAGGAAATTTGATCACTGGAGTCGAAGAGTTCACTGTGTAACGGACAGCAGGTGCGCCAAGCCACAGTCCACGCTCTACGCATATACGGAGGCCTGCCTTTTGCCCAATCCTGAAATAAGCAGACCTGGCAAAAGCGAGTTCGCAGCTCGGGAGGCAAAAGCCAAGCATCAGGCGCAGCCCCCGCCTTTACAGCAGCCTTCTCAGGAAGGCCATGTTGCACAGCTGCTGCTATAGGCACACGGCCATAATCAGGATCCCTTGCCTTAGGGGGAAGATCCGAATCCTGAGTCCGGTTCCACCAGCTTGAAAGCGTTTCGTCCCGGAAGACCTTGAGATCTCCACAGGGCCAAGGTGGCGCCCCGAAAGGCAATGAAATGTCGGTGAGTTTGGGCATGAAATCTTCTGCCACCGTACTAGCGAAGTCAGCAAGTCCCTAAACGCGGCGCATCCGCTGGGATTTGCTCCCCAACGGATGTAGCCTTGTGCTATGTCCCACCGAAGCAATCAAGATTCAGTTCCGGCCTCCACTCACGATGGCCATTCATCGTTCATTGATGAGCTGGTGAAGCTAGTACAGACAATGGTCTACGAAAGCGGCGATCCTCACCATTTTGACGCAAAGCAGTGGGTGACCGAGTGGTTATCGACGCCGTTGCCGGCTCTTGGTGGGCGAAAACCTATTGAATTCACTAACACTCAAGATGATCGTGAGCTGTTGAAGAGCTTGCTTCGAAGAACGCAATCTGGCGCCTACAGCTAGATGCTCAGGTGTCACTATCAGTCGACATCGTGACGACTCATCCTTCAACAGAGCCTTACGAACAGTGAGGCCCTGATCAGTCCTCTACAAACCCAAATTGTGCTTGGCAGCCCCGAAGTTTGGCGCATAGTCCATTTTCACCGCCAGGAAATCGGCAGCAATGTCGGAAGGGAGTTGGGACCCGCCCGAAACGTAATACTCTTTCGTATTTGACGATGCAAAGACGATGGGGACGGTAAGTCCTGCCGTCCGAAGCTCTTGCGCAGCTTCAATGTATGTCTCAACCACCACACAATCCTTCATGGAATCCTTGCCTTTACGCGCCGGCGTTCGCGGTGCATTGACCCGAGCAAAGGCGCGCGCTGTGATGCCATCGTTCCCGGGTGCAGGTTTGGCAACAGCTACCCACCGGTCCAAAACAGCCCTGGCACGCACCACGTGACCGTGCAAGTGATGCGTTTGCAGCGCGCCGCTCGCACCGAATTCTGCGGCGATGTCGTGGATCCGTTGTGCTTGCGCCTGAAATTTCGTGAGCTTGGTACTCGCTTCCTGTTCTACTTCACTCAGGTGTACCGCCAATTCAGTCATCACTTGGTCTGCAACAAGCACCACGAGATCCGTGCGTGTCTCCGCCGATGCCAGCAACGAAAGGCCTGCCTTGACATCGTGCACCAGCACGGATTCGCGTGTGATATCGCGGATCACATCGAGAATCGTGCAGGTGTCGACGCACAGAATGGGGGCGCCCAGGCCAATTAGGTCAGTGATATCCCCAGAGGTAAGGCTCATGACTGTGAAGCGTCATACGTATGGAGCAGCGCGCTTGTAAACTCATATTCCACCGCGAGCTCGTGGGCGGTATCCTCTGGCCAGTTCTCTACCTCCTTAAGCCATCGCACAAGATCACCCGGACTCATCCGTGCGGAGGAGCGATGTGCGCTAATCAGAAATTGAAACCACCGCTCTTGGTCCAAAGGGTGCGATGCCCCTGTCGACTTATTGGCCGCTCTCGAGAAACGTCGCAAAGCCGCTGCCGTTTCAGAATCGAGCCAATCCTCGAGCGATTGCTGTGCCGAGGTCATCTCAACACGAAAGGCTCCGGTGCGCGAGGCTGGCTCTGCGATGCGCGCAAAAAAATCCTGGAGGATAGCGTTGTATTGCACAATGCTAAGTTGCCCAACCTTCTCAGGCACAATGTTGGAGACGTGATAGCCATCCACGTCCTCCCATAACACGAGGGCCGATCTATCGATGCCTTCGAACGAGTCCCGCACCAAAGCGACAACATCTTTGGGATGCGGTCCAGCGCTTCGAAGCATCCCTTCCCTCTCCGATTCGTGGTGCCATGGCCCGCGCACTTCATCCAGGATGGCATTACGGACGGACGCACCGGTGTGCAGGGTTCTCAAGCGTAGATCTTGGAAGACCTCGATGCTGGCTTCTGTCATGATGAAATTCCTAGTGACTTATCTAGTAGTGATAGCACTTGCTACACAACTTTATCGCTCAGGCCATGTGCCACGCCAGCGGGCGTGGACAGCGCCACCGCCCTGTTGGTGGCGATACCTAGGCTCCTGCTCTATCCCGGTGGTCAACCCACTCAGATCCGGGGGCCCCTAAATCTGGGCGAGCCCCGATGCAGCCACGACACGCGATAAGGCTGGAGACGCGGGGAATTCCGATATGGTAAAAATAGAACGTCAATGCTCGAAAAGGACCTTCCGTGTTCGATAGCCTGGCAAAAGACACAGTTTCCCTGATCAAGGCGGACGGCACTCGCCATGACAACATCAAAGCGAGCGTGCAGGATCGGCGCGTTTTCATTCACAGGGGCGACCTGCTGATCGAAGCCGGCGACATGCTGGTTCGCAAGATGTCCAATGGCGGAGAGGAAGCGTTACGCGTCGTTGATCCCGGTTTTTATGAGGGCATTGCTGGGATCGGCCCCCACTATCAGATGAGGGTCGAGAAGCTCAATAAGCTACCGCACACGTTCCCGGCATCCGCATCGCCGGCGTCGTCCGTCACCTACAATTTCCATGGCGCAAACGCGCGGGTCAACCACAATTCAGTCGATCAATCGACAAACATTGTCGGTGACGATGCCGTGGTTCACGAACGAATCTCAGGTCTTCGGCAAGCCATACAAGCTGCGGATCTTCCAGAAACCGATCGCGGCGAAGCCTTGGACGTGGTGGATACGATCGAGGAACAATTCAAGGCTGGGACGCCTAAGCGACCGGTGATAAAAGCACTGCTGGCCAGCTTGCCGCAGTTGGCGGACATCGCAAAGTTCGCTACGGACCTGATTGACAACTGCAGTTGATGTGAGTGCTAGGCCAGCAAAGCACCGTTTCTAGGACCGAGCGCCCTAAAGCAACCGCATGAGCTGCCACCGGCGAGTCGATGAAGCTCTCTGTGAACTCACGCGCGGCAAAGCCCCTCCACACCGAGATCGTGCTGGGATTGAATGAGCCTTCCGATACGCTTACGTGGTTACCTCATTTCTGAGGCTTAGCAAAACGCGATTTGCCCCTAGACATCGGTTCAATGCAACCGCAAGCAACGCCAAATCGATTTCCGAAGGGGCGTCATTGTCCCATTCGTAAAGAAGCCTGCCCGCATCATTCCGTGCCTCGAGTCGCGCCCCGTTGCAAGCCCAGACTATACTCATAGTGACACCTCTGCGTCGGGGGAAATCCCAGCATGAGGCTATCGTCACGACTTCCTGCGTCCATCATGGGGCGTCTGCTTTGGTCCTCGAAAGAGCACCACACCGGTAATATCACCGGCATCATTGATGGTATAGCCATAGCGCTCGGCGAGTGCCTTACGCTCTGCGCGGGCCTCATCCTCCCGGCCCTCGGCCGTTGCATTGATGAGCTGGATGTGGTGTTGGAACTCCTGTACACGGGCTTGAGCGGCGGCCATCCGAGCGGCCTCTTTCTCCTCGCGATGATCGAGATCGCGCTGCACGCACTCAAAGACGGTTTCCACCGCGTCATGGCCCAGAGGGGTCATACTAAACACGGAGGCGTCGAACATATAGTTGTAGCGATTGAGCAGCGTGCGTGCCCGCTCCAGCAGACGATCGATTTGTTCGTAAAGCAAGGTGGGCAGTTTCGCCGCGTCGCCTTGCAGCGACAGCTTCCTCCCGCGGTGGGCTAGAAGATTGTTGCGATAGCGCACGAGCGCCAGGACATCGGGATCGGCAATCGCGCAGAGCGCGATGTCGTCTTCCAGTTGTTGTGTATCTGGCGCAACCACTCCCTCGGGCAGCCACTTTGCGAACGGGTCGTCGCTGGGGCGATGGTGCACGGGATGGTTGCCGAAGAGACGAAGGTGGCTACGAATCGTCGTCAGCCACGCATATAGATGCAGTGAATTCTCTTCCTGGTCGAACACCCGGGCTAGTGCGGCCAAGGTGGTGCGCCGATGAGCCGTCAGGGTATAGCCCCAAAACGGCCACGCTTCCGCTTGAACCTGGGGCCATTTCTCGAGTTGTGCCTGAAGCGCATTGTGCTGGTCCCAGTGGATATGCGCGTCGACAACATCCTGTGCAAGAGCACGGACCAAGGCGCCAAACTGGACTTCATTGAGCAGGTCACTATTTTGGGAGGCCATAGACTGTTGCCCTTCTCGTGAACTACGGGTCGCCGCTCAATACGCCTTAGAGCATCGCCCTGTGGCCGCCCAAAACATCAGCGGTCCGGTGGGCACGTCGCTGTGCTCATCCGGTACGGGGAATACGTCAGCACGGCGGATGAACTCTTCCGTATAAGGCGCCGCGTGGGTGCCGTGGATGCTGCCGAGATCGCAAGGCAGCTTTCCGGTTGCGGTGCCTTCGATCTGCAGGCCATACACCACGTCACCCGGCATATCACCATCTTGAGGGCCTAAGGACTCCACGGTGTTCACCTGCACGTACATGATGCGCAGGCCATGCCCGCGTAAAAGCGCGAGAAGAGACGTGCCATTGAACGTCCTGAAGCCGCTCATGGCGTCGAAGATGTCGCTCTGCGAATCGTAGCTGCCGGGCGTATAGGCCGGCGTGGCTGCTTGCGCACAACCAACGACCACCCAGCCTGCCATCAGGCTGACCGTTAAGGTGGCACTTCGAAGGGATCGCATATCCGTGGCTCCTTACTGTTAATCGATTTCTTGGACACCGTCGCGTTGCGCTGAAGCGATATTGTCCCAGTTCATGAGGTAACCGTCTTCGAGATCACGCACCATAAAGTCGGTGCTCGGAACCGGCGCGAATCCGAGGCAAGCGTAGTGTGAGCGCAGCTTGCGCATGGCCTGTGATGGTGTAAGGGTAAAGCGTTCCAACTGCAAACGTTGATGCCACGATCTATCTACGCCCATGGCACCAGGTACTTCGAGTTGCAACGGATAGGGCTTGATCGCTGCAAGACGACAACCCAGCGAAAGATGCGTCAGCATCAGGTGCATCGCCTGCAATCCGTAATCGTGCCCGCGGTAGCGCGGCAGAATGTCCACCCGGTCAATGATCAGAAGATTCTGGTTAAAGACCTCATCGGTCCCCAGAATACGGTTGACTGCTGCGGAGAAAGCGCCGGCTTCGCGGCGCGACAGTAGGACGTGATAAGGCCAGACATCGCCATCTACATCCAGGAAGTCAAGCGCCTGATGACCGTGGTCTCGTGCTTGTTCGATCGGCACCACGTAGGCGCGCGCACGCCCCACCACGCGATGCGGCAAGCTCCGATAAATCGTGCCGGTGTACTTGGCCAACAACGCCTCGGGGCCAAATTCCGCCGGCGACAGTGTGCGGCGGATGTCGATATGAATATCCATGTGTCCTTTTCACTTCAGACGACGCAACTGTTCCTTGTTCCGGTAGTTCACCACGTGGACTTTGCGTGGCCGCTTGGCATTCACGTTTTCGATGGTCCCGTCTTTGATCAGTTCACCAAGGGCCTTCTGCAAATCGGATAGCAGGCCATCGGTCGCCTCGATTAGGTCGGCCATGACAATGGTGTCGACCACCAGTACATCGTCTACATTGGGCAGCCGCGCTAACCAGGCTTGCTTGAGGTCGTAGGACGGCAGATGCGGTTCATCTTGATGCGCGTCGGCATTGAACAAGTCATTTTGTCCATGCTGCTTCGCCACGTGATCAAGACGGTGTTGAAGTTTCAATCGGGATTGCTGGGCAACCACATGTTCGGCTTGCTCCCAAAACACCACCAATCCGGTGGCGTTATGCGTGGCGTAGACCAGATTGAAGATCACTTTCTTCTTGTTGGCGTATTCAACGGGTAGCACTGCCGTGCGTAATCGATTCAGTCCGCTGCCATCGCAGGCTGTGGTGAGCTGTTGGCGGTAGCGCCTCATGAGCTGCCGATGTTTGGCATCCCCGCTATAGGCATTGGCTGCCTGCCAGTCCTTGCCAAAGACGGCCGTGAGATTGGCCTCCTGCTCGGTATGGCCCGTGGCCAGATTGATGAAGTTCCACATGAAGGTAATCAACAGCTCGGTGCGATCGCGCTTCAGGAATGGCGCAAGTACGGACGATTCAATGACATCCTTCCAGCCGAAGGGATCAACGAACACAAAGGCAAATTCGTCCGGTTCCAGCCAGGCGAGAATTTCCGGAATAGCGTCTTGAAATGACTTGCGCCAAATCTCCGGCCGCACGATGTTGGTGGGTGCTTGTTGAACGTGTGCATCGAGCAGGTCCGCACGCTGGGCGTCCGATTCGACGAAGACCGAACGCACGCGTACCTGCTTGTGGTGCTTTTCCTGCAAGGTGGCCTGGCAATCGGCCATCAGGTGAATAGCGATCCCGGGTGACGTGTCGGAAAGATCGGACATCTGGGATTTCCAGGGGCCCGCAAAGCAGTCGATGTAGGCGATCTTGGACGACCATTGTCCGACAATCATCAAGCATCGTTGCAGGTACGAGGCCAGGATGGCGTGTTTGACTAACGAGTGCTCGCGATCTTCGTAATGTTCCAGCGCTTGCTGCGTGACTCCCTTCATACCCATCCCCCTGATGGTGTTCGCGCGGTAGATCTCTCTCAGGCCATGGCGGCGCTGGCCGTCTCCGGCATGCCGTTCCATTGGCGCCCATCTAGCTCTCGGCCATTGGCTTTCTTTGAGCGACGCTTGCCGTCGGCCCCCCAGCCACCCCATTGCTTGAAGAAGAATGTGGCGCCCTGGGTTTGGCATTGGGCGCGAATGGCACGCGCCCAATCGGGATGCATCGGCCGAGCCCCATGGCCAGACTCACCCCCGACAATGACCCAGTGAATGCCAGAGAGATCGAGTGCACCCAGATCTTCCAATAGCGGCTCGCAGGATAGAAACCGAATGCGCGCTGGAATGGTGCGCAACACGTCGATCCGCGGAACACCGTGGCGCCGATTTTCCACCGAGACACCGAGCCAGACGTTGCCCGGAACCGCCCGATGTTTAAAGTATTGACCCAACCGCTCGTGACGTTTGGTCAGAATCTGGTAGCGGTGCTGCGGCGTATCGGCAATGACCGCCATCACGGCATCCAAAAACGCATCCGGGATCCGTTCGTGGAACAGGTCGCTCATCGAATTGACAAAGTAGATCGTCGGCTTCTTGCGCAACCGTGGCTCATCCAGCCGATCAGGAAGCTGCTTGAGTCGAAAGCCCTGGCGATAGGCGTCCACCCCCATCGCCTGAAGGCGTTTGGCCAGGGTTTCCGCATAGCAATGCTTGCAACCGGCTGACACCTTGGTGCACCCGATCGTTGGGTTCCAGGTCTGCTCGGTCCATTCGATCCGTGAGGTCGTAGTCATGGTGTTCCCCTTCCGTGAAAGCATAACGAGGTTGGGTCTCACCGCGTAAGCGCTAGGTCAATGCGCCTGCGGGCGTGATCGCGGGCGGCGTCCGCTGGCTTTGAGCGTGGCTTCCAACGTAGCAATGATCCGATTGGCGGCCTCGTACTGCGCGGTCACGCTTACCAGCGCGCGATCACGCTCGGTCGCATGCGTTTCCAGTTGAGCAATGCGCTCCTGTGCCGACGCCAGGGCATGGCGCGATGCCGTCAGCTCTTGCTGGTCGCGCAGTGCACGCTGACGCACCTCGGCCAGCTCGGTTCGTGCCGTGGTGTGTTGTTCCTGCAGGCGGGTCAATTGCGTCTCGGTGCGCCGGTGGGCAACACGGGCATCGTCCACCTGCTTGAGCATCTGGGCCTCAGTACGTTGAAGTCGGTCAGTAGCCTGGTCCAATTCCTGGCGAAAGGCCTGGTCATGTTCGACTAACGCGGCGTGATAGGACGCCCGCGCTTCCGAGCGTTCAAGGGCCGCGTCGTGACGGAGCTGTTCCAATTCGGTACGCAGCGTGGTGGCCTCGGCCATCGCCACCGCATGTGCGGTTTCGATGCGAGCGAGCGACTGGCGCAACGCATCCAGTCTCTCAGTAAGCGAGGCTATTTCCTGATCAAGAGTCGTGCTCCGCACGACCTGCGCATCACGCTCGAGGGTGAGCTCGTGGACCTGCGCCTGTACGGTGGTCAGCGCAGCGGTGAGGTGCTCGCGCTCCGCCGCAAATTGCTCGGCGGCCTGCTCAACGGCACTGGCCCACAGGGAGCACATCGCATCGGCCAAGGGAGGCGGCAATGTGTCTGCCAGGGCATCGGACTTCGCCCGCTCGGCTTTCCACTGTTTGAGCTCGTCATTGATCGTGGTGCGACTGCCTTGGCGGATGACCTCGTAGATCTGGTCCACGGTCAACGTGTGCGGCAGCCGACCCTGTGTGGCCAATTGGGCAGCAGCTTTGCGGGTCAACGTGCGGGTATCGCTCGTGCGCGCCATGAGATTTCCAGCTCCCGGGCGGCTCCAATTCAGCCACCGCACGACATGTATATCACAGTATTACGTTATATGTATAACGATTACTCTGATAAATTTATGATAATTGCTATAATCAGAAAATATTTGCCGTGTACCCTACCCTAGGGTGTGCACGGCAGTGAGGAAAGCCCGATGTCCGATATGACCGTGACCATTGCAGTCGGCGTAGAGCTGCCACCTGCGCTATCCGGCACCCACGGAGTCAATCGCGCCCCGGCTGGGGTGCCTCGCCAAATCGCCGCAGACACCGATGTTGCCGCCATCAGCGTCTGGTTGGCCGAATACATGGCCTCCCCCCACACCTTCCGCAGCTACCGTAAAGAAGCCGAACGGCTGCTGGCCTGGGCGACACAGGTGCGGGGCAAGGCAATTTCCAGCCTGACCCGCGAGGACGTGCTGGCTTATGAGATCTTCTTGACTAGCCCGCCCGCCGACTGGTGCGACGACGCGCTAGCACGTAGGGGGGATCACCGTCGCCTGTTTGCCGGGCCGCTATCCGATCGAAGTCGGCGTCAAGCAATCGGTATCTTGGCGGGCCTATTCAATTACCTGGTGCGCGCGGGCTACCTAGCCGGCTCGCCATTCGCATTGCAGCCCCGTCGCCGCAGCGCGCGCAAAGCGCCCCTCCGAATCGAGCGCTTCCTGGATCGCCCTCTATGGACCGATGCGCTGGCCCAGTTGGATTGTTTGCCGCGCCTGACGCCACGCGAATACCAACGGTACGAACGTTCACGCTGGACGCTTCGCCTGCTGTACGAAACGGCATTGAGAGTGTCGGAGGCCGCCCAGGCACAGGAGACGGACTTGCAAATGGTCCGTGGCCGATGGTGGCTTCGGGTCATTGGCAAAGGCGGTATCGAGGGCCGCATCCCTTTGGGTGACGCTCTGATTCAAGATTTCGCGCGCTACCGCTCTTTTCTTGGATTATCGCCCACGCCAGAGGTCGGCAGTCGACGCCCACTTATCCTTGGCATTGCGGGACGCGATGATGCACTCACGCCGACGGCGGTCTACCTCATCGTCAAAGACACCTTCAGTCGCATCGCTGACCATTGGGACGCTAAGGATCCGGTGCGCGCCACCCAACTCCGGCGCGTGTCGACGCATTGGCTCAGACACACGGCCGCCTCGCACCAAGCGGACGACGGCACCCCCATTCACCACATCCAGCAGAACTTGCGCCACAGTTCCGTTGCCACCACGTCGATCTATCTGCATGCGGAAGACGACGCCAGGCATGCTATGACCACGGAGCGACACCAGCGAGCGGGGACGAGATGGGATTTGTAAAAACCGAATGGATGGAGGCCCAAGCGCGCGGCTGGTCGGCGCCGGAAACCTTCGTGTGCGCGGACTGTGTCGACGATCCGTATCTGAAAGATTTGATCAACGGCGCCGCTTGCGCTGACACCTGCGATTACTGTGGTCAAAGCGACGTGGTGGATATCGCGGCCGAGTCCCATGTCGTGGTAGAGGCTGTCTACGACGCCATCCATATGTACTACTGCGAGCCGGCCTTGGGCGGCGTCCCTTACGACGGAGGCTTCGTCGTGCAGCCGATTGATGTGCATGAGGTCCTATACAACCTGGATTTCGGGGGCAATCCGGACTTTTTCCAGGCGGTAGTCGATGCTGAAACGAACGGGGATTTCTTTGTTCCTGCCGCTAACGGCCATTGGGCAGGCAGCCATCCGCACGAAGTGCTCTCGGCAGGCTGGCGTATGTTCGCTCATACCGTTAAGCACGAAACCCGCTTCCATTTTGCGGCCACCCCGCGCTCTGAATCCACATCGCCTTATGACGTCGATACGGCTGATGTGTTACCTGTGATCGCAGAGAACCTCCGTCCACTAATTCGCACTCTTCCGGCCGGGATTGAAGTCTTCCGCTCTCGCATACGCCCTCGTGGCCAGATCTGGTTGCCGGACGCGAATCAGCTAGGGCCACCTCCCAAAGAGATTACGTCTGCCGGCCGGATGAATCCAGCCGGCATTCCCTACCTCTATACCGCTTTCGACAAGCCTACTGCTCGCCGTGAAATTGGGATCACCGGCCGAACGAGCCGAACGGTATTCACCGCAGCATTCACGTTGACGAAGCCGCTGGAAGTCATTGACTTGACTCAGTTGCCGGTCGTGCCGTCACTGTTTGACGTCGCCAATAAAGACGGTCGCGAGCATGCTCTATTCATTCGGGCTTTTGTCGACGCCATCAGCATGCCGGTGACCAAGGATGGCCATGAGCACATCGACTATGTGCCTTCCCAGGTAGTCTGTGAGTACTTGGCTCAGGTCTTTGAACCTGCTCCGGGTGCCAAGCTCGGCGGCTTGATCTATCCGAGCGCCGTGCACTCTGATGGCAAGAATCTCGTGGTTTTTCCCGATGATCGTTACCTAGGAACCTATCACGGCGTAACTTTTGTTGGCGCCGTAAAATGAAACCTTCAAACTTTGGAAGCCATGAGACGGGCCACCATCGCTCACCCTGAGTACGATCGATATGACATGCCATCGAGCAACCAATCCGTCTTCAGTCAATCATCTGGAATGAAGACAAGTGGCAGTCGGTCCATCAAGTGGGGCCATGAACTGCGCAGGGTTTCCTGTAGGCGGAAAAAACTGGTCCGCTCAATGAGCAGTGGCGGCCAAGCGTGCTCTTTCTCAAAGACTAGGTACGACCAAACCCTTTGAACCGCACCGACAAGGGCGAGTCGGTCCGCTTGGCGCGCAATCAAGCCTACCTGGAATGCAGGGCATGTATGGGGTGCCAACGGCAATGGCCACCCCTCAGCTCGTAATCGCCAGTGGGAAAGCCAGAACGCTTGTATCGAAGCTTTCGGCGCATATGCCTGCCCGGAAAACGCCAAAAGGATCTGATCCTCAAGGCAGTCATCTTGGCAAATCAACCAACCTCCTGGCGTACACGGGCTGCGCTGCTTCCAGGCGTCAACCCAATTACTAATGCATTTGGCTTCGCTGCGAAACGCTTGAGAAAGCACAGGAGTCCGCAATCTGGTCAGTGATCTGCTGCATCTAACGAGTGGCAGCCCATGTTCAGAGCAGATAACGTAGCGCGGATCGATCCATTCTGTCTTGGTATACCACCGCTTGCGACCGTGTTCCGAGAAACAGCACTTAGCGCAATACGCCGCATCTTGTAGAACGAGTCCGCCGATCCTCCCTGGATTGCTGACCCATGGCTCAGCGCCAAGTGGGCCAGCTTTGAGCCATGATGTCAGCGACTCTCCCTGTCCATGTCGAACGCCCAGTCCGGCCATGGATTTCAGGTTCACGCTGCCGCACCAAGTGCGATAGGAGGCGGTAGCTCCGCCGTTCTGGCCAATTCGAAATCGGCCATGCCTACAAACGGCGCATCACGCCCGAGTGCAAATAGTGCCGCGAGGCGAATGAGCTCTACCACGTTCTCGGTGTTTCCCTTCCCATGACGTAGAAGCCAGTGAATTACCTCTGGGCGATCCAAATAAGATCGCTCGGGGAACGGCAAGTACTGTTCCAAGCCGAATACGAAATTGCGGAAGTCTTGAGACTCGGTCCAGGGCCTAATCGCAAGCGTTTTCTTGAACCTCGATCGTAGCTGAATGTCGGCGTGCAACGCATGGTCCAAGCCTTCGACCGTAGCGCACGCGATATTGATTTGGTGTTCGCTCGATAGCCGCTTCAGTTCGGACAAAACACGGAGGTGTGCCGATGGTCCACACTTGAGTAGCTCGCCTGCCTCATCGAGAAGAAGCATTTTCACCCCCTGACACTTCAAGGTCGCGTCACACTCATCCTTTGTGCAGTGGTTTTCGATTGCCCTTGCCTCGGGCCACGCCGCTCTCATCAGTGCATGGCGTAATCCTGCAACCCCTGCATCGCCTAGAGTTACATTGGCCAGTAAAAGTGGGCGACTAAGGCGCAACGGATCTGTCGTAGGTGCCACAGGATGGAGTTTGCCAAAGGCTTCCAGAAGCGCCGTTTTACCCATCCCTGGCTCAGCTACCACTTGCAAGCAGCTCGGCCGACTGCGTCGCGCACTGCGAAGAAGGTATTCCATCCATTGGATCGCTGCCCGCGTGGCTGGAGTGTTGACCCAATGGTCGCTCTGGATCCATTGCACCCGATCGTTCAGGCCGCGAAAGAGCACGCTCAGTGTATCGCTTTCCAGATGTGCCTCGGTGTTCATCGCAGGCTGTCCATCGGGTTGAGTGAGGCGACCGAGGCTTTCGTGTAGTCGATATCCGACGACACCTTGGACAAGGGGGCGGGACCACCCCTGGGGCGGCGAGCTTTGATGCGTCGTTGTTCACGCGTCAGTGAATCTGCTACATCCTCGATTCGCCGCATCTCTTTGATGTGCTCGAACACTTCCGCTTCACTTGAAGCGCAATTATGTTCACGCTTCAAAGCCTTCTTAGCCATTGTCAATTCGAACAGAGCAATCGGGCGACGCGTCCGGTCACGCCATGGGATATCGATGTAGGCATCACCGAGACGAAAATATACGCAACTCACATCGAGGGGATTGTGAGCCACCCAATACTTCTTCCCGTCGCCAATGAAGGGGACAAGCGCGTCATCCCAGTACTTCAAATTGAAGCGATGCAAGCCCTCTCGAGTGACAGGACGGTAGACTCCGGGGAGCAGTGAGAGAAGGAACGCGCGACGATCTGCGGGAAACGGCGGGAGCTCATATTGACCACTTCTTGTCCAGGCCGAATTCCAAGCTTCGAGTGGTGTTTTTCCAAGCCCTTTGTGGAGCGTGTTGTGATAGACGCCATTGATCTGGTGTGCCGTCCATTTGATTAGCTCTGCCAAGCTCATGACTGCTTTCTTCTGACTGTCGTAGTCTTCGCGATCTTTGGTATTTGAGAATGTCGTTCCCTTAAGGAGATGAACTTTTCCCATGTAGGTGCCAATGTATCGCTCGATATAGCAGCCATGAACTGGGGTACGTACCTGGCGAAACCTTGGCTCAATGCCTGCCATTTTGCACGCAGTGCAGAGGGACGTAGCACGGAAGGTTTTGGCGTTATCCCATCCAATTGTCTTCATTAGGCCGAACGGCAGCCACTCACCCTCGTAGCCAATTTCTCTCAGCCAGTCGTCTTTGGGGCAGCAGCAGTGTTCCAAGGCCAGCGCGACGCTGGTTTGGGACGGGGCCTCAAATGATAGATAGAAGCCGACCACGCATCGGGTCGCCACGTCGATGGCCAATGTGATCCATGGACGCCCAATTTCCTCGCGAGACTCTGGATCGACGACAATAACGTCGACAATGGCATGATCCATTTGCACAAGGGCCAGTGATTCGCGAACTTTGATGCCATTTCCAGCGGGCCCTGCCAATGCATTGCCACGAACACGTCCGTGACGCTTTCGCTCCGCTCTCCAGCGATCCCGCCTTCTAACGCGGGATCGCACAGCGGTATATGACGGTGGGCTAATGCCTGCTGCTGCGGCCAATTGCCCGGCGCGATCGGTTGTGGCCCGGATACTGGAGCGCTGCTCACTTTCGTACAGCTCTTCAATCGCCTTTTCTATAAGAGCATTCTTTACTGGCGAAAATAGTTCGGATCCTCTCGCTGGCCCTGGCTTATCCGGAAGTTGATTTGCAGGTGTTTGATCGAAGAGGTAGCGATCCAGATGCCGCAGGACGGTGCGTGTAGAAACGCCCATCTCTTTAGCGATCCGATTCCTTTGGTCGACTCCGAGCTGACCTTCCTGGACGCTCTCTTCTAAGAATTTCGCCCAGCGCTGCGCGCGAGTCAGCTCCTCGTCGGTTGGGTTCCTGAAACAGGATTTCTGCTGCCCACTAGCGACGTCAACAGTGACGGCGTGTCCGCTAAGTTCGCCTGCAGTTACCCACACCGTTTTATCTGTACCGACGATGCTGATAACAATGCGGGATGGTGAGCACACGCCCAGCACTCTCGCTGAACATCCCTGGTAGACAACTAGGGAGCCCTTCTTAAGAGTTAGGACGGTAGGCGAACGGGACGCAGCTACCCCTTCAGTGTGGGATCGTGTGTCCATCGATAACGATCCAGGCGGCGACTTATCGTGGAACCTTGCGCCGCTACAAGTTTATGCCACGTCAATCTGATGCCAGAAAAGAGTGAGGTATGGCGAAAACAAGTCAATGGCAGGTCGTTTAAGGATCGTGTCTGAAAGCATGGATCATCTTCAGATCGTGTCAGAAAGCGCCAAGCTGCCTCTCATGACGATGACTCAAGATCTCAGAGAAGTCATGTATGGCTTTGTTTTTGAACGAAATAACTGAAATGACGATCATGGAAGACACTGACTAAAGTTCTCCACGCCTACTGTGCTGTGGTGGCTCACACCGAGCGTGACCTTCTACGAGCAGTTGCAAGGCATCGACTGCGAGATCCGTGGCCCCGTGGGCAGCGCCACCATATCGCCGGGAATGATGTCCTGCGCGCGAAAGCCGGCGTCGCAACCCTCGCGGACGATGCGGATAGCGCCGCATGTACGGGACTCGCGTTGCCGCACGTATCGACGCCGGCCAGGTTATGGTCAACACGCTTGCCCACGAACCCAAGGCGCCGTTCGGTGGCTTCAAGCAATCGGGGCTTGGTCGCGAATACGGGGTTTTCGGCTTGGAGGCTTACCTGGAGCCGAAGACCATCATCGGGCTATAGGCAATCCAGGCTTCATCGATTCTTGGCACGACCCCATGTTTGTACGGCTGCGCCAACGTATCGACGAGATGGAGGATTTCCATCAGGCCTGTAGTCGGCGGCGCTGCTAAGCATTGGGATTTAGCCAGGCGTAGCTGCGCTGCAGCGGCTGAGGTGTCGATAACGCCATGGGCGTACGCCTTTTAGAAGCGGAGCTCAACAGCAAAAAGCCGTCCAGCTCGCGTCCAAAAGGCCATGAAACCAACAACATGCATCGCCTTCTCGCAGCCAGCTTTTCGGTGTCCAGCCATGAGCGATGCAAACAAGCCGTCGTGCGTCTTCGCTTAGGCATCACCCTGCCCGACGCTACACTCGCTTTTCTGCCGACACCATGACACGCGGCTATGGCCGCAATAGGGATTGCTGTCTTGTTCCTCAAGATCAAACGGGGGAATGGCGATGAAAATTGGGGCGGGATGTCATCCGTTAGCCGCCTGGTTTGAACTGCGGATGGGCGCCAAACACATCCACGGCTGCACGACCTGGGCGGATCGGCTTGTCCGAGGATTTCAACGCAACAGCCTTTTCCGACGAAACGGCCGCCAGCAAGCTTTTAGCGAACCGGCCCGCGCATGAACGCGACGGGAGCTGTGCTGGCGGCTTCGCTCGGGTTGCATGGCTCAAGTCCGGCCATGATCGACCTGCGCCGCTATCTCACAAAGGTGGCTCAGAGCGATACCACGGTGCTTATCACCGGCGAAACCGGTACCGGTAAGGAACGTGTCGCCACCGCTGTCCATCAGCTCAGCCCTCGAACCGACAAGCCGTTCATCACGGTCAATTGCGCCGCCGTGCCCGACAGTCTTTTCGAATCCGAGATGTTCGGCCACGAGCGCGGTGCCTTCACTGGCGCGGACCACGCCCTGCCCGGCCGCTTCGTCGAAGCGGACGGCGGCACCATCTTTCTGGATGAGGTCAGCGAGATGCTGCCCGCCACCCAGGCCAAGCTGTTACGCCTGCTCGAAGACCGCACGGTGACACCGATTGGCTCGCTGCGCCGACGTCCGATTGACGTCCGGATCGTCGCCGCCAGCAACGAAAGACTGGAGGATTTGGTCGCCGAGCGGCGTTTCCGTCCCGATCTGTTCTATCGCCTGAATGTTGCGAGGGTCGAGATACCGCCGCTGCGGGAGCGGCGGCAGGACATCGGCTCGATCGCCGATCACTTCATCGATGAACATAACCAGCGGCGTGCAATGCGGGTGGGTCGCCCCGATCCAGCCTTGCTCAAATGCATGTGCCACTACCAATGGCCGGGTAACGTCCGCGAATTGCGCAACATGATCGAGGCGCTGTTCATTGATCCACCCGAAGGGCGTCCATTAGGCCTGGGCGACCTGCCGCCCTCGTTCCGCCGCCTGTTCGAGCAGGACTTCTCCGCCGGCGAACTTGAGCGCGACCGGCTGATCTCGGTACTGAGCCGGACCAACTGGAACAAGATGGAAGCTGCGCGCCAGATGAAGTGGTCGCGAATGACGCTGTATCGCAAGCTGGCTAAATACAACTTGGCCGGCGGCGACAATGTCTCAGTGTGACGGTGCCACTGTCACATGGTACAGACCGGCAGCCTCTGCAAATCCCCTGCTGCCCGAGTAAATCCGCAGTAAATCACGCTGTTGCGTCAACGACGACGCGTTGGCCCGCTACTTGCCAGAAGGCAGACCGATAGCAACCTGTCGGAATGCAAGAAGGCCCTCGTGCACCTCATCGAGCCACTCCAGGATTTACCCCCGGACCCGGCGCAGCCGACTGGCCCGCACCGGCCGCTGCTGGCGAGCTATGCGAACTATTTCGAGGTCGGACATAACGCCTTCGAGTTCCTGATCGATGTCGGGCAGGTAGAGCCTCAGTCCGGCGGTGTGCAGTTGATGAATCGCATCGCGGCCAGCCCGGTCCACGCCAAGCTGCTGGCCCAATTGCTCGTGCGCTCGATCGCGCAGTTCGAAGCGGCGCACCACGAAATTCCGGACATCGCCGAACCGGAAACGGATCTGGCGATCCTCCCCCCGCAGGAATTCGAACAGCGTGCGATCGATGCGCGCAACAAACCAACGCTGGGCGGTCAGCGCGACGAACCCGGTCCAAATCAAAGGTGAGGTGAAGACATGGCAGCGCAACTCCGTCCCAACCGCATGGCAGTAACCGACCGCTTTCCGATGCTGGGCTTCACCATCCGCGTCGGTCGTGCCCCAAGCGTCGCCGAAGTGGCGATCGCCACCGACCCTGCCCTGTTCACGCGGAAGGAAGGCCGCACGTCCTCGACCTTCTACACCAGCCGCGAAGACGGCCTGCTGTCGATCCCGCGCGATGAAACGGTGTTCATGGTGCCGCCGGTGGTGCTGGCGCGCTTCGTGGGCGCGCAACGGCTGTGGTTTGGCCTGGCTACCGCGGCGTCGCCAGCGGCCGACAACTGGACGGTCGACGTGCTGCCGAACACCAACAGTCCGTATATCTCGCTCTCGGGGCTCAGTGATCGGGCGCTGCGGAGAGTGCGCATGTTCCCGGCTCGCGGGAGCGCGCGTGCCAAAGGCCCCCTATTGAACTGGGCCGGCGACAGTAGCCAGCCGGGCGCCACGGCCATGCCAGCGCCGGCTGCACCTGGAGCCACCGCAGCTGCTCCGCAACCCGCAGTCCAACCCGCTTCGCCGCATAACGACACCCATTACGACGACGGCTTCGGCCCGCTTCCGCCGCTGCACGCTGCACCGCCTGCGAATCCCGTGAATGCTGCAACTTCCGCCATTCCTGCAGCGCCTGCTCCAGTCGCGGCTACGCCTCTTGTGCCGGCAACGGCAGCGCGCCCGGCTGTCTCCCAAGGGATGGGGGCCAATTCCAACACTTGGTCGCGAGGCCTGAGCGCCGATCCCGAAGCGTATGGCATCGATACGCCGCCCTACAGCGACGATGACGGCTCAGCCGCCGCGCCGACTGCAGCCGCCAGTGCACTAGCGCTCGGGGCGCGCGAGAACAGCCTGGTCACCCGCACTGAAGCCAGCCCGAATTTCGACGAGGGGCGCGGCGGCACGACGATCGACCGCATCATCATCCACATCGCCGACGTACCCACCGTCCAGCGGGTGGTCAATACCTTCACCAACGCCGCTTCCAAGGTGAGCTCGCATTACCTGGTCGGGCCGGCGGGTGAAGTCGTCCAGTTCGTCTCCGAGGCCGACACAGCCTGGCATTGCAAGGGCTCAAACAAACGAAGCATCGGCATCGAGCACATCGCGGTGAAGCGCGGCGGCGCCGACTACCCGCGCCCCAACGGTACCGTCCAGCATTTCGACGCGCAGGCGCCGACCCAGCTCGAGTACGAAACCTCGGCGGCGCTGGTCTCGTCGCTGTGCGACAAATATCAGCTGCCGGTCAACCGCAGCGCCATCATGGGCCATCGCGAGGCCGACACCTCCACCGGCCATACCTCGTGCCCCGACGGCAACTGGGACTGGGATTACTTCATGCGGCTGGTCACCAGCCGCACCTGCCAGCCGCAGGGTGCCAGCCAGGCGCTTGCTTTCCGCGCGCGCGCGCTCAGTGACGACATTCCGCTCGACCCCGGCGTCGGCGGCTTATCGATCGGCACCAGCGCCCTGGAAATCGGCGACATCATCCTCAGTACCACCGGCCATGCGAGCTCCGCCGTCATTCGTGCCGGCTCTGGCGCCGAAATCAGTCATGCGATGCTCTACGTCGGGCAAGGCGGACAAGTGATCGAGTCGACCGGCGCCGGCGTCCAGTTGCGCCCGCTCGCGGATGCGCTCGCCGATTCACGCCTCGCGGTCGCTTTCCGGGTACCCAACCTGACCGATACGCAGAAGCAGCAGGTTGCCGATGCCGCCGCGCGCTATCTCGATCGCAGTTACAACTATGTCGGCTTGATCCGCATCGCCAGCTACCAGATCGACCGTCACGCCTGCGATCTGCTTTCGGGCGACGCCGCCGAGCGCTGCCGCCGTTTCATCGGCCGCATCGAGCTTGGCGATGGCGCCGACACCGAAACCCTCTTCTGCTCGCAACTGGTCGCCCAGGCCTTCCAGGATGCAGGCAGACCGATTGTCAGCGTGCCGCCGAACTGGGTGGCGCCGGGCGACCTTGCCAATCTCTCGACCGGCACGATGGCCTCGGGAACGCTCGCGTATGTCGGCCATCTGAAGGCGCCGATCCCGAGCCGCGGCTTCTTCGGCATCGGTCAGGCCCTATCGGTCGCACAGGGCGTATCGCGCGCGCTGGACGCCGACGACTGGACCGTGAACTGGGACGAGGTGCAACAGATCCCGCAACCCACCGACATGGGCTGCTGGTCGACCGCCGCTTCGATGGTGCTCGGCTGGCGCGACAACCAGAGTGTCGACCCCACGCGGCTGGCGCAGTGCGTCAGCCTCGAACAGCAGATGCAAGATGGCCTGAAACCGGCCGAGGTGTCGGTCTTCGCGAATGCCTCGACCCTCACGATCCAACCCAATGCCTGCTACACGCCCGAAGGCTTTCGCCAGTTACTTGAAGCCAACGGTCCGATCTGGGTGGCCGAAGTCGTTCGCGCGCCGGTCCGTTTCTTCCATGCCGTGGTGGTGACGGGCATGTACCGCAGCGGCGGTGCCTATTTCGTGCGGATCACCGATCCACTGGACCGTGTAGTGGGAACGCCGGGCCATCCCGGCGCGCGGACTATCCCACCCACCCACACCACCGGCAGCCGCTACATCATGACTTACGAGGACTTTGTCTCGGAGTACGAGGCGGCAGCCGGCATCGGCGTGATCCAGCTGATGCATTCGGGCGGCGCCTTCGGCCATACGATCAACCGAGGCAGTGCGGCGGGCGTCGGCTATGCGCTCGGCACCGGGACGCCGGCCCCGGGGGGCAAAGTCGGCTACGGCGTAAACCCGAAACGACGCACCGGGAGCAGTTACGACGTATCGCGCGCTCTGGACGCCGACGACTGGACGATCAACTGGGACGAGATCGAGATGATCCCGCAGCCCACCGACAAGAGCTGCTGGGCGACGGCCGCAGCGATGGTGGTCGGCTGGCGGGACAGACAGTCGGTCGATCCGACATTGCTGGCGCGTTGCGCCCGTATGGACAGTTCGTTGAGCGGCGGGCTGATGCCAGCGGACAAGCGGGCCTTCGTCAACGGCCTCGGCCTCGTGATCCATCCCAACGCTTGCTACACACCCGATGGCTTCCGCCAGATTGTCGAGGCCAACGGGCCGGTCTGGGTAACCGCCGATGTCTCGGCAACCCCCGGTGCGCAGGCCATCCACGCCGTCGTCGTTACCGGCATGTATCGCCAGGACGGACAGTACTACGTGCGCATCACCGATCCTTGGGACCGGGTGGTGGGCACGCCGGGTGCGGCGGGCAGCTACCTCACCACACACAACACCGGCAGCCGCTACATCATGAGCTGGGATGCCTTTACCGGGGAGTTTGAGGCCGCCGGCAACATCGACCGCATCCAGCTCGTCTACGCGGGCAGCACCTCCGGCCACACCATCAACCGAGGCAGCGCGGCGGGCGTCGGCTACGCGCTTGCTGCCGCGCCGCCGCTTCCGGGAGGCGAATTCGGCATCGGCGTGACGCTTACCCGGCGAACCGAGAACAGCACTGGGCGCAGCTACGATCTTGCCCAACTGACAGGCTTGGTCCAGCCCGCCAATGCATTAGCGGGCGGCGCCGGCCAGCCGCGCATGGCCGGCCAGCGCATCGTCCTCGACGACTGGCCCTACATCGATGGGCCGAGCGGACGAACGGCGGCACCGGTGACGATCGACTGGGCCTGGCAAGGCGGCGCCGTGGGCGACGTGGCGATCTCGCCAGGCCAGGGTCAAATGCTCGACGGCTGGACTGCGCAGGTCCGCGCCGACATCAGCCGCGCTTCCGGAGCCCCCGAACGGGCAAGCCTCAATGTGCGAATCACCACAACGTTCCGCCACGCAGGCGAGGAGGATCAGGTCGCGGTGACCGATGTGGCGCTGAGCGGCGACGGCAGGTTCAAGACCGTTCACGGCGCCGATAGCGCGCCCCCGCTTCCGGTTAGCGACACGCGGCCCGCAGCGCGTGAAGTGCAACCCGCCTGATCCTGAGGGAAACGCGCAATGGCCCGCCACATTCCCCCTCCTCCAACTGGCGATGCGTTGACGCCCGCCATGGCGTTTGCTCGCGACGCGTTCGGCCGCGACATCGTCGATACCTCGGGATCGACCGACACAACCAGGCAGGACGGCGCCAACCAGCAAGTGGTTCCGGTTGGCAACGGAAATGTTGACAGCGGAAATGCCGGCGGCTCCGGTGCCTCGACAACACCCAAGGAGAAAGCGACCGACGCCATCGGCCGGCGTGCGTCGGCGCTGGCCGAGGCGATCGACTTTCCGACCTTTGTCGCGAGCCTCGTGCATGGCACTTACGATGCGATCGTCGACAGCTCGATCAAGCAGGTGGAAAGCTTCGCCGATCTCGTCGGCGCGGTCGCCAAGCCGATTGAGCAGTTCGCGCAGGAGAACGTCACCGACGGGCAAGCACGCGCCTGGCTGGTCGAGCAATACCCGCATGACGTAACGCTGACGCAAGACGGTAGCGATTACCGGCTCGCGCCGTTGACCAAGCCCGGCGACGACGGCCAGACCCCCGCTCCCGCATGGCTCGCTGATTTCGGTGCCGCCGATGGCGAGTTCAACACGGAGACGCTCGAGTCCGTGGTGCTGCCCAAGGCGCGCGAGCGAGTCGCCCAGCATCGGCTCTCGACGCTTTCGACCATGGTGCTGCTGGGCATGCAGCGTGTGGTGGTCAAGGACGGCACGATTGCCGCCAGCCTCAATTTCCAGGCCAAGGCGCGCGACCGGGCCGCCGTGCAATATGCAACGTCGAACGACCCCAACTCTGGACAGACGACCTGGGGTGGAAGAGGAACGACCAGCGATGTCGTCACCACGGTGTCGACGGTTGCCGTCAATGCGCAAACCGATTCCGACCTCAGGGCAACGCTGACCGGAAAGGTGAGCATCAATTTCGCGTCGGAGACGCTGCCGCTCGACCGTTTCGTCGATGAGGCTTCACGCAATTTGCTGGAGCGACATAGCCGGCCCGGATCGCGCATCGCACCGCCAGTGCCGACGGCCGCGGTCGCCGCCGTCCAGCCAGCAGCTTCTGTGCCCGCGCCTGCTCCCGCGGCGACGCCTGCACCTGTCACTGCGCCCTCGGTGCCAGCCGCCACGGCGGCGCCTGCCACACCGTCCACACCGGCTCCCGCGTCCGCTCGAGGAGCGCGGGCCCCAGGAGCGCAAGCATGACCTCGCGGCGGCCACTGGGCGAGACACTCGGTGCGTTTGCCGACTTGACCGGACTGCTGGCCGCAGGTGCGTCGCAGGGCTTGCAGGTGCAATCGCTGGCGTTGGAGCTGCCGCTCGACCTGCATGTCGCGCGTGGGGCTGACGGCGTCGAGCTGGCCGGCAACCTGCCGCAATTCCTCACTCGCACAGACTTCGATCCGGAGCCGGCGAGATTGGCGATCACCCTGCAAGCCGTGCCGACCGCCGGAGAGGCGCCGTGAGCAGCAACGCCACTCTGCGCCTTGAGGACTTCATCCAGGCCGTGCAGAGCCAGCTCGACAATGCGCAGGCGGCGATGGCGATCAAGGCGCGCAACCTCAACCTGCCACTGACCTTCGCCATCAAGGACATCAATCTTGATTTGCGCGCCCATGTCGAATTCGTCGAGAGCGAGGTCCGGATTCGTCCCGCCGGACCCGGTGAAGCCGATACCAGCACCTTCCACTTAGTCTTCACCACCATTACGCGTCCGGCGATCGAAGAGAACGCGATCGCGCTTTCCGAAGACAGCAAGGACCAGCCGCTCGACTCACTAGGCGACGAACTTTCGCCCGAAGACCGCAAGCGGCTGGAGTGGGCCGGCGTGCGCACGGTCAAGCAGTTTCAGCAGGCCGAACAGCGCGACATGGTGCATACCATCGGCCGCGTCACCAATTTGTCCGTGGACCGGCTGCGCAAGGCGCTCGACCGGGCTTCCGCGCCGCGGGTCGACCGGATCGAACCCGTGGCGCCGGCCGCCGATGCTTCGCCCGATGCACCGCTGCTGCTGCGCGTGGTCGGCCGCAATCTCGTCAATGGCGGACAGGCGCCGCAGGTACGGATCGGCAATCGCCCGGTCTCGGTGCTGCAATCGGCGGACGACGAGCTATTGCTCGCGCCTGGTCATGACCAGTGGGCCGGCGAACTCGCCGTGTCGCCGACCAGTCGGCACCGTTCCGCCATGGCCTTCGACCTGAGCGCCTTCGTACCGTCACCGGTGGAGCCCGCCACCGAGCCCACGCCTGTTCCCGCCCCCAGGTCCATGACCCTGGCCGCCATCCCTGATCAGGAGGAGACGAGGCCATGACGATCAGCGTACTCGGCACTCCCTGGGCCGCGCCCGGCGAACAGCAGTTCAGTCTGCCGACCAGTTTGATGCTCAAGCTGGCGCTCGGCGAAGCGCCCGAGCACGTGCCATCGATCCGCGACGTGACGCGCGGCGCGCTGGCCGCGGCGCAATACATTGACGGCGGTCCCGTCGACCGCATCCTCGCCGCTTTCGCCGGCTGCTTCCGTGCGGTGCGCCCCTTCAGCGCGGTGGCCAACCGCTGGATATCGGGGCAGGCACATTGCGGATATGACGCGGTCGAGCACGCCACCGGCATGTCCCGCACGCTGCTGGTGCGCGTGCCGGCGGGTGTGTCGATTGCTGCCTTGTGCGACTCGCTCGCCCAGCTCGTCTCGGTGGAAAGCGTGACACCCAACTACGTCGCGGTGGTGCCGATGGACGCGCCCGGTCGGCTGGCGCCCGTGCCGCAAGCCGCGCCATCCGCGCAGGATGCCCGTGCCATGGTGCGCATGGCCGAGGCCCATGCCATCGAGCCGGGCGACAGCGGTGTCGTGGTCGGCCTCATCGATAGCGGCATCGCTCGCCAGCATCCCGAATTCGCCCATGCGTTCCGCGCGGGCGCCGACACGGTGCGGATGGAGCCCGGCGATCTCTCGCCGGGGGTGCAACTGCTGAGTGGCCACGGCCATCGCGGCGATTTTCCCGAGGACCGCTTCGTCGGCCACGGCATGGGTTGTGCCGGCATCATCGCTGCCGAGGGTGTTGCCATGCCGCGCGGTCTCGGCGGCGACTGCCGCATCCTGCCAATGCGCGCGCTGGCGGCTGCCCGCCTGCCCGGCAAGCCGCATGCGGTCGGGCTCGGCGCGATTGCCGACCTCGACCGCGCGCTCAAGCTGGCGGTCGACCTCGGCGCCAAGGTCATCAACATGAGCTTTGGCACCGACGATTCAGCGGTCGCCGCGCACCGCCCGAAACCGCATGCCGATACGGTCGCCTATGCCTCTGCCCGCGGCTGCATCCTCGTTGCCGCGAGCGGCAACAACGGCAGCGTTACTCGCTATTGGCCCGCCGCCTATCCGCAGGTGATCGCGGTCGGCGCGGTGGACGACAACGGCCGACCGACCTCTTTCTCGACGCGGGGCGAGCACGTCGCGCTTTGCGCACCGGGTGAAAAGGTGCTGACCAGTGCGATAGATGCCTATCAGCTTGCGACCGGGACCAGCTTCGCCGCGCCGTTCGTCGCAGGCGCAGCGGCGCTACTCGTCGCCTATGCCCAACGCCGCGCCTATCCGCTGGACGGAGAGACAGTGCGCGATCTGCTCGTCACCACCGCGCGCCCCTTTGCGCCCGGCGCAGCCGAGGGCTGCGGCGCCGGCATTCTCGACGCCGCGGCGGCGCTGCAGGCGCTGTCCCAGCGCATCGATACCTACGTAGCGGCGGGCGACGACGGTGGCACGCCAGAGATTTCCAAGGAGGGACGCGCCGATGACGGCTGACTTGCACGCCTGATCCTGCCCCTCCCTAACTGACCGGATTTCCAGGAGAAGCAATATGTTCAACGTCAATGATCAAGTGCGCTTTCTCGACCTCGCCGTCCTCGAGACCCGGGCCCGTGACGGGCTGGTCGATATCGTCAACCGGCTCTCTTCACTGAAGCGGCCACTCGTTGCCGCCGAGAAGCAGCAGCTCGAACTTTGCAAAACCATCCTCGGTCTTGTGGGCAATGGCGGCACGGAGGTCTGCGACCCGCTGTTCGTCGCCACGCGCGAACTTCTCAATAGCAACTCGCTGATCACTCCGCCATTGCTCTCCGAGCAAGACGGCCAGCTTTTCTTTGGTACCGATAGCCAGACCCCAGCGGACGCTACGGCTACATCGATCACGCAGGTCGCCCTGGTGCTGGGCATCCTCGCTGTAGACGGCGCTACACCACCACCCGTGAAGGTCAGAAAGTCCAATGCAACGGCGTCCCGAATCGCCCCGGATGCCAACGATGCGCTCATGAACCCCTTCACCCGCGAGTTCTACGCCGCGGTGGGCGAAGCCAATGCCTATGGCGATCTGGCCGAGAAGGTGCTGGCACTGCTATGCATCGAAGGCGATTCAGATGGCAGCGATGGCGAGAACCCGGGCGTGGTCACCACGGAATTCGCCCGAGTCATGCGCGGCCTGCTGGCCCGCGGGATCAGCACCGACGAGCCGCAGTTGCGCCGTCGAGTCAACGAGGAACTGAACACGGTCCAGAACGTCGGCACCGAGGATTCGGTCGCCGATGGCGGTATCGATCTGCCGAACCTCGAAGATCTGGAGGATGCAAACATCGTCTCCGAAAACGTGCGCGTCATGGGCCCCATGATCGTCGCCGCGATGTTCGACGAACTCAAGGCGTTCCAGGTAGTGGACCGCATCGTCGAACAGTTCCAGCACGGGACGCTTCCCATCGGCCCTGGCAATGCCGGCAAGCTGCTCTATCGCTACTGGCGCGAGACACCGAACCGCATTTCCGAGCAGGAGCGCAAGAACTTCGCGGCCATCACGCTGGGCATCCCGGGCGGAGATCCCAACACCGCGGTCAACCGCGAGTTCAACGACCTGTGGATCCGTTTCGTCTCCTCGGTTTCGTCATTCGTGCGCCAGACCGAAGTCGACGCATTGCTGCGCGCCACCGTTCCCAATCCGATCAACCACCAGCAGGTACGCAAGGCCGCGCGGGATCTCGCCGGCAACCTCTCGCTGCATGGCTACGGCATGGCGCATTACGCCGCACGCGAGATCCAGTCGCAGGTCAAGTTCATGATCGAGCTGTTGCAGGACCCCGAGATCCGCGGCTGCTACGCCTCCAAGGACATGTGGCAGGTGATCGACCAGGTCGCGACCTATGAACTGGGTGGCGCGCGGACCAGCTCGCGCTATCGCACGCTAGCGACCTGCGGCACGATCATCACCGCCTGGCTGGCCAATAACGTCGCGCGCATCAACAAGGCGACCGGTCCGCTGCTCAACATCGACCAGATCGCCAATCCCGACGTCTCGTCGAACCACAAGTCGACCGTCGATCCGACCGACTACGATCTGGTCAATGCGTGCGAGCTGTGGCTGGCCGATACCGCCACCTCCGATACGCAGATCGAACAGTTCTCGCAGCCGCGCGAGGCGCCGCAGATGACCTCGAAGCCGGTGCAGATCCCGCAGATGGCACGCGAGATGCTGGACGGCATCGGCGATATCGGCGGCAGCATCGGCCTGGGCACGGGCATACCGGTGAAGGCGGGCAACGGCATCGGCTCGAACAACGGCGCCAGCTACTACACGAACCGCCGGCACTAAGCCGGTGGTTCGTGCGCTGCGCCATTCCCGAATACTGACGGAGCCGAACCATGCCCATGACCTCACCCCGCGAATCGGTCGTCAACCGGGTCGAACGCCGCTTGAAGAGCGCGGCACGAAGCCTTGGCACGACCGATCCTTTCGCGCCCTCGCGCGACCTCTTCCTGCGCACCTTCGGCGAGGGCACTGACGACCTGCGGTTTCGCGACAATGCGCTGATGCCGATGGCGGTACCGTTTGAACCCAGCTTCTCGGAAAACCAGCCGGGCAAGCTGCGCTTCACGATCGAACCGCTGCCGCCGGAGGCTTCCTCCATCGACCGCCGCGACGAATCAACGCGCGAAATGCGCAGGCTGATCCGCCACTTCATCGGCCGTGAAGCGCTGCACTGGTTCGACCGGTCGAGCGAACCCTTTCGTGGCTTCGCGCGACCGGGCGGCGGCCTCAACTACGGCGCCTTCTTCGGCTCCAGTTACGACCGCGATGGGCTCTACGCATCCAAGGTGTTCTACGAACTTCCCGGCGGCGCCGGAATGATCGACAACCTGCCCTACGATCTGGCCGGCATCGTCCAGACCGCGCTGCAGATGGTGCCCGGCCTCAAGCCGCTGTTCACCACCATGGCCGCCCAGCGCGACATGGGTGGCCAGCGACTCACCTTCGCCTGCACCCGTGAGCTGCGGCTCGCAGATCTCCAGCCGGTGATGGATGCGCTTGGCATCGGCCATCGGCTGCCCAGCATCATGCAGCTCCTGGGGCTGGTGCTCGGGGGACGGTTCGAACTGCCGCCGCATGGCGCGCTGCTCGCGTTCGGAATGGGGCCGGACGGGCCCGATGTCGAGATCTATGTGCTGCTCTCGGCCATCCCCGACGTGCCGCCCTCGTTCCTGAGCCTGCTGACCATGGGGCTCGCTGAGCGTCCGCGCGGACTGCAGGCGCTGGAGCAATGGATGGGCGCTTTCACGCCGGAGGACGCCCATTGGCCGGGCCGCTTCTCGATCATCAGCCTGCGCACGGATGCGGTCTCGCCGGCGCGGGTGAGCCTTTACTTGCGCCCGATCGAGTTTGAACTGCCTGCGGACGCTTTCGGCCAAGCTCATGAATCGGCCCACTGAACAAGCCAACTGAACAAGCCAACTCCATTGGCTCACTGAATCGCTTCGTTCCGCGTTCCCCACGAGGTCGCCATGTTTCCGCAAGCTGCCCGTCCCACGATGATCGCGCCGCCCCCGCGTCACACGCCGCCGGTGCCAGTCGACGAAGTGCGTCATGGCGTCGCGCAGATGCTGACGAAGTCGCAGGCATTCAACGCCATGCCCGAGGACGATCGTCGCGAAATCGCCCGCAACACCGCGCTGATCGCCGATTACCTGGCCCGGCCCGAAGGGGTTGCCGGCAACGAAATCCCGGGCGGGCTGGGCACCGCCACAGCGCACGCACTGGACGATACGACTCAGCCGGTGCAGGAGGCGGATTTTGCGACCCATAAACAGGCGGTCGACGACATCGGCAAGTCCGAGTTCAAGGCATCGGCCGCGCGCGAAGGTGCCGCGGTGGCGGGCGAACTGCTGAACCAGGTCCAGTTCCCGACCTTCGTCGCCGGTCTGATCACCGGTGTCTTCCAATCGATTACGCACAGCTCGATCGAGCAGATGAAGGCCTATCAGGACATGATCGCGCAGGTGGCGAAATCGCTCAGCCAGTTCGCCGACGAGCATGTGACGGAGAACCAGGCGCGCGACAACATGGTCGACCAGTTTCCCGACATGCTCCAGATCGGCATGGACGACAGCGGCGATACGCCCACCCCGCGCGTGCAGGTCCGCGACGGTGTCGATCCCGATACGGCGGCGAAGACCGTGCGCGCCCGCCTGCAGATGGGCGACGGCGACACCTTCGATCTTTCGGACGAGGCCTCGGAACTGGCCATCGTCAATCGCTTCAAGATGCAGCTCGCCAAACAGCGCCAGCAGATGCTGGCCTCGATCGTGCTGATGGGCATTAACCGCATCGTCGTCACCGACGGCAAGATCTCCGCCAAGATCATCTACGACGTGCGCGCGCAGGACACGCTCTCCAAGCAGCGCAACGCCAGCGCAGTCGACCTTGCCCGCGACAAGTACGGCAACGTCCAGTCGACCTATGCCGGCAAGGGAACCTACGACAGCGGCGGCAAGTACGACTCCAGCAATGACAAGAGCAACGGTAACCAGTACAGCGCCGATTACTACGCCAAAGGCGACTACCAATACGAGAACAAGCCGATCATCACCGCGTCGACCGCCGCGTCCGAAACCAACAACGCGGCGATGCAGACCAAGATCCAGCTCTCCGGCGAAGTCGACGTCAATTTCAAGAGCGATTACCTGCCGCTCGACAAGATGGCGACGCCGCAGATGATCGCCACCATCACCGGCAACGCGACACCCGCCGATCCCAACGTGCTCCCCGGCGCGAAAGCGGCGCCGGCCGCCGCACCCGCGCCCGCGCCTGCGCCGGCCGCCACTCCGGCTCCAGCCAGGGGAGGCTGAGCCATGCGCCTGCCCGCTCCCCCCGCGGCATTTGACCCGAAGCAGCCGCTCACGAGCGCCGCCGCATTTGATGCGACGCGGCCCGAAGTACGCCGCTTGCTCACCGCCATACCGTCCTTTCTCGACCTGCCCGACGACGAACGCCGCCGCATCGCCGCCGATACGGTGCGCGTGCTCGCCTATATGACTGATCCCAACGGCGTGCACGCAGAGATCGCCGAGCGCGAGGCGAAGGGCGAGCTGCCCTCTACCGGCCTCGCTCGTCCCACTGAGGGGCAGCATTCTTCGCCGGTTGCCGATTCAGCGTCGGTCCGTGCGCAGCAACTGGCTGCCGAGGCCATGGCCGACGAAGATCCCGTGACCGCCACCAAGCGCCAGCTCTCGAAGGACCCCGGCTTCGCCGGCAAGGACTTCCAGGCCGGCGCGGTCAAGCAAGGTGTTGAGCAGTTCGGCCAAATGGTCCAGAAGGTCGATTTTCCGAAATTCGTGGGCGGCCTCATCAAGAACGTTTTCCAGGCGATTGTCGAAAGCTCAATCGAGCAGATGCGCGCCTATGGCGAACTGATCGCCAATGTCGCCAAGACCACCGCTCAGTTCATGAGCGACAACATCAGCGAGGGGGCCGGCCGCGACTATCTCGCCGGCTCGTGCCCGGACGTGCTGTCGGTGCAGGCGCAGGAAGGCTCCGAGGGGTTCGACGCCGGCAGCAGCGGCGCGGCAGCTGCCGCCGCCCCGGCGCGGCTGGTAGCGCAGGGCGATAACGCAGAGCAGCGGCTCGCCGAGATCAGCCGCAACTACAACCTCGACCCGCCGGTGACCGACCTGTCCGACGACAAGTCCGAGCTGCGCCTTGTCACCGCCGCACGACTGCAGATGGCTAAACAGCGTCAGCAGCTGCTGTCGTCGATGGTGATGCTCGGCATCAATCGCATCGTCATCACCGACGGCTCGATCAACGCCAAGGTGATATTCGACATGCGCGCCACCGACACTGCGAAACGCAACCACACCGCGTCGATGCAAGATCGCGAGAGCCAGAAATCCAAGGAAACGCTCAACGCCCACTACGGCGGCTGGTACTCGCCCATCTCCGCCGACGCCTCCTTCGAGGCGGAGCAGGAACATGTGGCCACCGTGGGATCGGCGCTCGACGAGACCAGCGAATCCAAGGCCGAGGTAAAAGCGAAACTCTCGGGCGAGGTCCGAGTGAACTTCAAGAGCGACTACCTGCCGCTGGACAAGATGGCAACGCCCGAAATGATGTCGGTCATCCAGGGCAATTCCACGCCCTACAACCCCAACAAGCCTGCCCCCGCCCCGGGTGCGCCGGCCGGGCAGCACTGAGCCATGGCGCGCACGCACATAGCCCCATTGGCGGATGCCGGGCTCGCCGCCGCCATCCGGTCGGGTGCAAGCCTGATCGAACGCGCGACGGCGCGAGGTCTGGCGTTCGCGCTTGACGAGCTGGGCGACATCGCCCTTCCCGACCCGGTTTCCGCGCATGTCGACAAGGCGCAGCTGCGCGCGCTGGCCTCGCTCTATCTGGCCGCCGATCTCGAACCCGCGGGCGTCATCCCCGCGGTCGAGATCCTCGCCGGCCTGTCCACCGACGGTGCCGCAAGCCTCGATCTCGGCGGTGCAGAACCATTGGTGGCTCAGTGGTGGCGGCACCGCGCAGAGAAGCTCGCAGCCAGCGAACGCGCAGCGTTCTTCTCGCGGCTGTTCGGCACTTCGTATGGCCCTGCCGCGGCGGACGCCGACCGAAATGTCCAGTTCGAGGATCGCATGCTCGAGCTCTGCGAGGAACTCTACAAACTCGACGAAACGCCCAGTGCCGACCCGCATGGAACGTTCGATCACCAGGCACGGGTGCGGAACGCCGCCCGTTCGCTCGCGGAAAACCTTGGGGCCGCCTGCACCGGGGTGACCGCGTTTATGGCCAGCGAAATCGCCGTCATGCTCAGGGACGCCTTCTCCATACTGAGCCATGCCGACTTGCGCCACTGCTTCGGTGCGCGCGACGTTTGGGGCGTGGTGGCGGGCATCGGGCGGCTTTCACACCAACAGCCGCGCCAGCCAACCGCCTATGTCCGACGCGGCAAAGCCGGGATGACGGTGATCGCCTGGCTCGCCGACACTGCGGATGCCATGGTTGCCGCCTCGCCGCTGGTAACGACCGACAACCCGGTGATTGCCTCGGCGGGCGAATGGCTAGAAGCAACGCTCAGCCTTGGCGAGAAGCCTGACGACCAGACGCCTTCCGCCCCGAACACGGGTCTCAGCAACCAACCCGCTTCACCGCCCCCATCGTCGGAGAACGCCTGGGCGGCGCTCGGACGCTGAGATGAAACATCGTCGCTCAGTCCGTGGTGATGCGATGCGACCCGAGGTTCGCCACAATGTTCGCGACCTGCTGTCCGCGCAGCAGGGCTTCAGCACCCTCGATCCGGCCACCCGACGCGATCTCGCGTCCGGACTGGTACGAATCGGTTCGATCGCGCTCAATAACGAGGAAGCCGCCTCTCGTCCTCGCCCGACGCTCGCATTCGCACAAAACGCAGGTACGGAATATTCCGGCACAGCCATCGACCGCATGGCCGGCACCACCCAGGCCGTGCTCAACGCGGTTTCCTTCCCACGCTTCGTGACCGAGCTGATCACCGGCGTATTCAAGGCAATGAACGATTCGAACCAGCAGCAGCTGACCGCGTTCGTCGGCTTGATCCGCAACGTCGCCCAGACCACCGAAGGCTTCGCCGACAGCAATGTCGGCATCGCCGGCGCACGGCAGTGGCTCGCCGAGCATTTCCCCACCGCCTATCAGGTCTCCGGCGGCGATGATGCCTCCGATGACGCGGAGGAGTTGGCGGGATTGCCACCCGAGGAGCGCCAACAGCGCCAACAGGAATTGCAGGCCGAACGCGATGCCGCGACGCGGCTGGAGCTGCGCCCGAGCGCGACCCCTCCGACCGAAGCGGCGCTGCGCACTGCACTGGGAATGGGGCCGAACGACGCAGTCTCGCCCTCCAATCCCGAGGGCATGGTGCCGCTCGCCCAGCAGGTGCTTGCCCGCAACCGCCAGCAATTGCTCGCAACCATGGTGCAGATGGGCTTGCAACGCATCGTCATCGAGAGCGGACGGCTCAATGCGGCCATGAATTTCCATATAGACGCGAGCAGCGTCGCGGCCAACGACCGTGGCTCGCAATTCGATACGCGCACCTCGATGGACGTGAGCGGGGGAGCAAAATTCGGGCCGTGGGGCATGGAGGCCAGAGTCCAGAGCACGATCGGCTACGTGTCGACCGACCGGACCCAGACGACCGAGAGCACGCACGCCGATCTCAACTTGAGCAGCGGCGTGGAACTGGTGTTTCGCACGGACTACGTGCCGTTGAGCCGGCTGGCCGGCGTGGGCGACGTGGAACGCATCCGGGTCAACACGATCAATCCGGATGCCGAGGCGGCGCGCCTTTCCACCGATCGCACCGCACAGCGCAGCGCTGAACAAGCCGACATGGCCGCTCGTTCGAACAATCTCAACGGCGCCCTGCGCCCGCCGCCCGGCGCATCGCCTGCAACTTCGGGATCCGGAGGGGCATCAGGCGCAGGTCAACAAACCGCGTCGTCACCTGGTGCGCAATCCGGTTCGCAACCTGGTTCGCAACCTGCTTCGCCGCAAGCACCCGCGCAGCAAGCCCATGCCGGATCAGGTTCCGCAACGGCATCCCCGCCCGCGCACCCGGCAGCGGAAGGCCCCCAATTGCCCGCCAGCGCAGGAGCAGCGAGACACGGCGCAGCTCCATGAGTATTGAAGAGGGGGTATACGCAACGACAGAGTCAGAGACATTTTCTGGGATAAACGCGGCGATCTAGGCCGAACTCAAACGGACGGCCGTCACTCGACCACGCGGTCGACTGTCGACCAACAAAGATCATCCAGACATAGATCGAGATGGCTGATAAATGTCTCTGATCCCTTCTTACTCCTTTTTACTTATTCCCTCCCAGTCTCACCACCCGAAATGTCCGCATTGGGTTGCGGATTCAGCCGGTCGTTGCAACACCCATAGACTGCTTGAGCAGGAGGCGTGTTGCCAATGGCCCAACGACCCCGGATCCATTACACGGACACCCAGAAGGCGCTGATGTGGGATCGCTGG
>NZ_JAPDPD010000014.1 GCF_026283965.1 Dyella subtropica | reverse complement strand
AAGGGCTTACCCCCTCCCAGCCTCCCCCTGCAAGCAAGGGGAGGAGCTAGAAGCTCGCGGCGACCTGCTCCCTCCCTTGCTTGCAGGGGAGGATTGGGGAGGGGTAAGCCCTTGCGACACCCCCACATAACGGCATATATCGCTTTATCGCGAGTAAGAGATATATACTCCCGGCATCGCCAGCCGAGACCTTTGCCATGCCGTCGATCAGCTTCGAATTCTTCCCGCCCAAGACCGACGAACAGCGTGAACAACTCGATCGCGCCGCGAAGCTGCTGAAGGCGCACGAGCCCGATTACGTCTCTGTGACCTTCGGCGCGGGCGGCTCCACGCTCAGTTACACCAGCGACACCGTGGCCCGCCTGCATCGTGATCACGGCCTGGACGTAGCCCCGCACCTTTCCTGCATGGGCGGCAGCCGCGCCGAGATCGCCGAACTGCTGGATGCGTACCGCGCCGCCGGCTATCGCCGCGTCGTCGCGCTGCGCGGTGACCTGCCCTCGGGCATGGCGACGCCGGGCGACTTCCGCTATGCCGCTGAACTGGTCAGCTTCATTCGCCAACACAGCGGCGACCATTTCCACATCGAAGTGGCGGCCTACCCGGAGACCCATCCGCAAGCCGACGATGCGCTGGCCGATCTGCGCCACTTCAAGGCCAAGGTGGAGGCCGGCGCCAACGGTGCGATCACCCAGTACTTCTTCAACGTCGATGCCTATTTCCGTTTTGTGGATGACGCGCGGCGATTGGGCGTGGGCGTGCCGATCGTGCCGGGCATCATGCCGATTTCCAATTTCAGCCAGCTCAAGCGCTTCTCCGATGCCTGCGGCGCCGAGATCCCGCGCTGGATCGTCAAGCGCATGCAGGCGCATGGCGACGATGTCGAGTCGATCCGCGAACTGGGTGCCGACGTGGTGGCGCAGCTATGCCATCGCCTGCTGGAAGGCGGCGCACCGGGGCTGCATTTCTACACACTCAATCGCGCCAAGGCGACGCAGGCGATTCTGGACCGGCTGCACGGTTGAGTCAGCGCCGCCAGCGTATGCTGGCGGGATGCGCCTTCCGTACCTCGCTCTTTTGTTGTTGTGCCTGCTGCCTTTCGCTCACGCGTTCGCACAAACCGGTGTCCATCGCTGTATCGGCGCGGACGGCAACCCGCTGTTTTCCGACCAGCCGTGCGCGGCGTTGAAGGCGACGCCGGTACAAGCCGCACCACGGCCATCCACGCCCGCCGCCCTTGCCCCGCCGGCCAACGAGCCGCCGCCGATCCTTTGCGCCTCCAACGTGGCCGAGTTGCGCCAAAGCGTGGCCGATGCCTTCGCCACCCGCGACCCCAATCGGCTGGCCGGCCTGATGCTATGGGGTGGCTATGGGCGCAGTGCCGCGGTCGCGGACATCCGTGCGCTGACGACCCTGATGCAACGGCCGCTGCTCGATTTCGGCGAAGACACGACCGAGTCGCACCAGCCTCCACCGCCGGCCAACGACATCTATAACCTCGACACATCGCCCATCGGAGGCAGCGCCAGCGGCGATCCATCACCAGCGCCCACGCCCACGCCGTCCGAACATCAATTGGTACTGCGCACCGCCGCCAGCGACGGCAGCGGCGTACCGCACGAGACCCGGTTCGCCATCGTCAGGCGCTCCGGTTGCCTGTGGCTGCGCAACGCGGAATAACGCCGTGGAAGCTGGCTGAAAGGCCTGCTCACACGGCAGCAGGTATCATGCCGCTCATTTTTCCGGAGAACCGACATGGCGCAGCAGTATCCCGAATGGATCTGGCAGAACGGCCAGATCAAGCCCTGGCATGAAGCCACCACGCACGTGATGTCGCATGCGCTGCATTACGGTTCCTCGGTGTTCGAAGGCATTCGCAGCTACGCCACGCCGGACGGCGCGGCGATCTTCCGCCTCACCGACCATCTCAAGCGGTTGTATCAGTCGGCCAAGATCTACGACATGGTGCTGCCGCACACGCAGGACGAGATCGCCGCCGCGTGTCGCGACGTGATCAAGAAGAACGGCCTCGGCGCGGCCTATCTGCGCCCGGTGGCCTACCGCGGCCTGGGCGGTTTCGGGCTGTCGGCTGAAACGCCGATCGACGTGGCCGTGGCCGCCTGGCCGATGGGCCCCTATCTCGGGCCGGAGGCACTGGAAAGCGGCATCGACGCCTGCGTGTCGAGCTGGCAGCGCTTCGCACCCAACACCATCCCAGCGGGCGCCAAGGCGGGTGGCAATTACCTGTCCGGCCAGCTGATCGCGCGTGAAGCGCGCCGCCTCGGTTTCGGCGAAGGCATCGCGCTGGCCTCCACCGGCTTGCTCAGCGAGGGTGCGGGCGAGAATCTGTTCCTGGTGTTCGACGGCGTGCTGCACACCACGCCGGCCAGCGCCTCGATCCTCACCGGCATCACCCGCCACACGCTGATCACCCTGGCGCGTGAGGACGGTATCGAAGTGATCGAGCGCGATATCCCGCGCGAATTCCTCTACCTCGCCGACGAGCTGCTGATGTGCGGCACTGCTGCCGAGATCACCCCGATCCGCTCGGTGGACGGCAAGCAGGTTGGCGCCGGCAAGGCCGGGCGCGTCACGCGTCGTATGCAGGAGCTGTTCTTTGGCTTGTTCAACGGCAAGACCAACGATCAGTGGGGTTGGCTGGAGCCGGTGTAAGCAGCCCCATCACGTCATCCGTGACATCCCCTGCCCTGCGCACAGGATGAGGCGGCGTGAGAAATGACGCGATGTGAGATGTGAACTCTGGCCACAACGCTCCACCTACTCACTCGCCGGCTCTAACACCCTCGCAAGCTCGGTCGCCCGTTCCCCACGGGCGACCTGCTCCCGCAACAGCTCCATGAAGACGCGCTCCAGTGCATCGACCTCGGCCAGGCTCATGCACTGTTCCTCGCCCACGTAGACGAAGCGCAACTGGCCGTGCAGCGAAAAGGCCAGGAGGCCGAGGATGCGCACGCCGAAGGAGCGCACGGACAGGCTGAATTCCTCCAGGCGAAACGGCGCATCCGGTTCCACCAGATCGATCGGCCCCAGGTTGGAAAAGGAAAACTGGTTCCAGTTGCCATTGCGGCTCAACGCATCACCGAGCCGCACAATGGAGCGGACCTTGTCGTCCGAAGGCGGCTTGAGCATCTCGCAGAAGCGGTACTTGCCGGGAATGTCCTGCAGCTCCTGCTCGATCTTCTCGCCCATCTCCCGATAGATGTCGCGCGCCCGCTCCCACAAATCGGCGCCGCGCTCACAGCCGACCGCGATCTTGAAGCTGCCGCCGCCAAAGAACAGCATGTCGTCCTTGAGCAGGGGCAGCCGCCCGCGCCGCGCATCGATCGGGCTGTCGATGCGCGTGGGCGCCCGCTTACCCAGAGCCGCTTGCAAAGCCTGATCAAGGACGGCCAGCAAGGCCGCGTGCATGGACACCCGCTCACGCCTGCAGCGGTGCTTCAAGGCGGCAGTCAGGCCCACATCCACTTGCCATTCCCGCCGCACGGGATCGCGGAGCAGCGGCTGGCGCGAAGGCGGAACCAGGCCGATCAGGCCATTGATCGCGGCGGCGGCCAAGCGGCGCTTCCACTCGTCCGGGCCATGCGCGTCGCCGGCGACGTCCAGGGGACTGAGCGGCGCATACGGCAGCAGCGCTTGCTCGCGGTGCAGCCCGCCGAGCAGCTCCTTCGCCACGATCAGCAGACTCATGCCGTCGCAGATGCGGTGCGCGGTTGTGATCAGCAACAGCCCGCCATGATCGGTGCGCAGCCAGGCCACGCGCAGCTGCGGCTCGTGAGGGGCGAAAGTGATCGCCTCTTCACGCTCGATTTCGCGGGCAAGATCCCGCTCCGACATGCACGTCGCCGCACGCAAAGGCACCGGCCCAGCGGCATCCAGCTCGTAGTACAGCCCGTCGCGCTCTTCGCGGATCAGCATGCGCAGCGCCGGATGTTTACCTTGCACGCGGTCCAGCGCGGCGCGCAGGCGTTCCATCGATAGCTCGCCGGCGATGGCGAGCCGATAACTGAGGTTGCCGTCGATCAGGTATTCGATCGTGGTGAGTTTGCGCTTCATGGCCTCTATTTCGCCGTGACCGACGAGCCACCAGCGAGCGCTTCGCGCCGCGCCGGCATCTTTTTGCAGAACGAAGCGATATGTGGATGCAGGCTTTCGAACGTGCCCAGCCGCCCCAGACGTCCATCGATGTAGCCCCAGGCGACCGCTAGCAGCTTGCGCAATTTCTGTGGCTCGAACAGCAGGACATTGAGCGACTGGTGCAGGGCCAGCAGGCCGCCCAGCCAATGCAGAGCCCAATGCGACCGGTACATGCGCAGGGTGAAAACACCGTTGCGCGCTCCGTAGTAGCGCCGCCAGGCCGCATGATTGGTGGTGAACATGCGGCCGTGGCGCTCGATATCGCCCGTGGTCTGGCGCATCGTCACCGCCGCATTCATATAGACCGGAATGCCCTGACTGTTGGCGCGCAACCCGTACTCGATGTCGATGTACTCAATGAAATAGTCCTCGCGAAATGCACCCAAGCGGCGATAGGCCGGCGCCGAAATCGCCGAGCCTGAGGAAATCACGAACAGGGTTTCGAACAGGCCTTCCGTCGGCTCGCTCATCTTCACCAGCTTGGGCCAGCGTCGTCCGGGCGGCAGCACCACCATGAACTTTTCGAGGTTGATCTCGTAGATCTTCGGGCCGAGGATGAATTCCTCGCGTTCCATGTGTTCGCAGGCCTGCATCATCGCGCCGAAGAAGTTCTCGCCGATGTCCGAATCCTGATCGAGCAGGAAGATCACCTCGCAGCCGCGTTCGAGCAGTATTTCGGCACCGCGGTTGTAGGCTCCAGCAAGCCCACCGCGATTGGCGTTGTGCAGCACCGTCATACCCCGCTGCCGCAGCAACTCGTAGAGCGCCAGGTCCGGCTGCGGCGAGTTGTCCACGGCGATCAGGTTCTGCCCAGCCGCCGCGGCTTTGTCCAGATTGCGCAAGAACGCTTCGGTGGGGTGGTAGAGCACGAAGATCAGGCCGTAGCTCTTCATAGGCTCTCCACGGGCAAGGGGCCGGCGCTCATGCCGGACGCGACCGATGCCGGCAATGCAGTGGCGGTCTGCAACAGCTCCATCGCCAGCAGGCGGATCTGCACGGCCTGCGCACACGGAAGCGAGCTCTCGTCCGAGATGAAAGCGATATCCAGCCGCTCTGCGAAAGCCACCATGGTGATCAGATTGGCAGGCGTAGGTTCCAGCAGCGCCGAAGGGGCATGAATGGCTTCCAGGTGGAGGCTGCCGTAGTCCTGCGTCGAGGCGTCCAGCCGCCCCAGGTAGGACAGTGAGACGCTGCGGCCGCTGCGCCGCGACCGTGAATAGGCGATCAGGCGATCGAACAGCGGATGCAGCCTTTCGAGGCCGAGCAGGCGCTCATAGACCGTTGACGCCAGGCGGTCGATCTTGCGGCGCATATCGTCGTTCAAGGCCCGCGCCAGCGCCCAGAAATCGGCCATCTCGTTGATGGTTTTGCGACCGCCGAACGACAGCTGCACGGTCGGTGCCATGGTGAACAGGGCGCCACCTTGCAGCGCCGGCAGGTAGCGCCGCACATCGACCGGCGCGACGAATTTTTCCACGCCGCGAGCGCCGCGCACCGACCAGCAGGCCAGCATGAAGGCCGTACTCAGGATGGCGAACACGCCAACGTCTTCCTGCTTGCTTCGCCGGACCAGCGCCTGCATCGCCGCAGGCTCGATCGACCAGCGCAAGGTATACGCCGGACCGTAGCTCAACGGCGGGCCGATCCGCTGCAGGCGGATCAGCCATTTGAACAATGTAGCCTTCCAACGGGCGCGCCGTTGCAGCCACCGGTCGCCCCGCGCCTCGGGTGGCACGACATCTTCGCTGTTGTTCAGCGCGAAACGGCGCCCGAGTTTCGCATCGGGGCGGCCACAGGCAGTGAGGATGTCGTGCATCAGTCCCACGGCCGAAAGGCCGTCGCAAATGCAGTGATGGCAGCTCAGCAACAATTCACTGCGCGCTGCACCACGGAGCCAGACCAGGCGCACCAGAGGCTGGCGCCGCCCGTCGAACAAGCGCTCGCATTCGAGGCGTGCCTGTTCCTGCCAATCGTCTTCGGTCTGTCGCTCAACGATACGCAGGGCCATGGGCGGAGGTGTTGCCTGCTGCACGAACCAGGGATGCCCGTCGGCGGCGTGCTCCACCAAGCATTGCAGCACGGCATGCCGGGCCTGCACGCGATCCAGGGCGAGGCGCAGGCGTTCCTCGTCCAGCGCGCCGACCACGGTCGCCGGCAGCACCAAGGCTACGGGTCGCTGGCCGTCCAAATACATGCCGCGCTCGAACAACGCAAAGGGACGCCTTGCCGTCATGCCACGCTCCATTTCTGTCCTTGGGATGCTTCGATGGCGGCCGGCTCGCCGAGCAAGCCCCAGCGCCGCAACTGACGCAGGGCCTCGCCCACGCCATCTTCAGCACGCACAGCACGGCCCAGCGCTTCCGCCTCCTTGATCATGGACGGCTGCTGCATCGCGGCTAGCGCCGTCGCCACGGCGTTCGCGTCCAGACGCTCGCGATCCAGCGCAGGCGGCGCCACGCCACGGCGCTGCAGGCAGCGCGCCCAGAACGGCTGGTCGCCGTAGAAGGGCACGACGGCCGAGGGAATGCCGGCGCGTGCGGCCGCAGCCGTCGTGCCCGCACCGCCGTGATGCACGGCGGCGGCCATACGCGGAAACAGCCAGTCGTGCGGCGCCTGGCGCAGGCCGTAGATTTGTTCGTCCAGCATCCCTTCGGGGATGTCCAGGCCCCCCCATCCGGCTGCGAGCACCGCGCGCTGGCCGCTCTTGCGCACCCCGTCCAGCACGGTGCGGGTGAACGCCGCCGCCTGATTGCTGACCATGCTGCCGAAACCGATATAGACCGGCTTCGGTCCCGCGGCGAGGAAGTCGCCGAGGTCGGTCGGCGGGGTCCAGGCCGGCGGATCGAAAAACCAGTAGCCGGTGACCTGGGAGCTGTCAGGCCAGTCCGCCGGCCGCGCCAGCACGTGCCGGCTGAAGCCGTTGATCACCTTGGCGTCCAGCGCCCCGCGCCCAAGATAAGGACCGTGCCAGGGATAGCGAGGCAGACCCAGCTGCGGTCGCACGATGTCGTTGATCGCCGGACGCATCACATGCCACACCAGCAGATACAGCAGATGGTGTGCTGCAAGACTGAGCGCGCCGGGCAGGCGTTCGCGCGAACCGCTCAGCACCATGGGCGGCAGCAGGCGCGAAGGCGTCAACGGCTGCAGCCGCGCGATCGCGAACGGCACCCCGCGCCGTTCGGACAGCGCCTTGGCCAGCAGGGTGCTGTTGCTGACCCCGATCAGCAGGCCGGCGTTCTCGCTCGCCGCCAGCCCTTCGTCGACCCAGTGCACGGCCCATTGCGCGTAGCGCTCGCGGAAGATGCGCGCCATCGCACGCAGGTCCAGGCCCTGATCGGCGATGCTGCGATCGGCCTCCAGCATGGCCTGGAAATCGGCGGTCAACGGGAAGAACTCCAGGCCCGCCTCGCGCACCAGCCCGGCAAAGTTGCCGCTGGTCGCGATGCGCACCGGATAGCCCGCGCGACGCAGCCCCTGCCCCAGCGCCACGCAAGGCCGCACGTCGCCCTGGGTACCGATAGTGAAGATCACGATGGGTTTATGCATGCCCGCGGCCCACTCAGGCATACACCGCAGCGAGATCCTGCTGCGCCGCCGGCAGCACCGGCAGTGCGGCTGGCACGCGTTCCTCCAGGATATCGGACAGGCGATGCCGCAAGACCGTGCCGATCTGCGCTGCCGGCGCGGGATCCAATACCGCCTCATGGTGGCAGGCCAGCTCATGCACTTCGATGCGCCGCGCGACAAAGGGCCGCCACGCCGAGGGCCGATGATCGAGGATCCCGTCCAGGTCACCTTCGCTCTCGGTAGCGTGGAAATAGAGCAGATCCAGATCCACCCTGTGCGGTGCGTATTGCCGCGCCAGATCCAGGTTGTTGCGCATCACCGCGAACAAGTGCTCGATGAATTGCGGATGGCTCTTGATGATCTCTTGCACCAGCGGGATCGAGCGCGCGTTGTAGCTATGCAGCAGCAGGGCGGCTAGCTCTTTGAGGGTCTGTGGCGCGTTCTCGCGCGCGTGATGGTGCAGCCCCAGGAAACTCAAGGCGGCCCGTACTTCCTTGGCTTCTTCGCGCGGCCGGTAGCGCTCGCTGGTCGTGAACAGGTAGCTGTCGATCATGGCCAGCAGCTCTACCCGTTCTCCCATCGCCAGCAACTGCTCGGCCATGGCGTGGCCGATCAGGCCGCCCAGCGAACGCCCGACCAGCCGGTACGGCCCTTCCGGCTGGATGCTCCGGATCTGCGCCAAGTAATCGCCTGCCACCTCCTCCATGCTGCCCGGTAATCGCGTGTCCCCGCGCAGGCCGCGCGACTGCAAGCCATACACCGGCACGGCGGGATCCAGATGGCGCAGCAAGCTGGAGAAGCCCAGGCTGAGCCCTATGATCGGGTGGATGCAGAACACCGGCCGCGGCTGTGCCTTGCCGACCTCGCGTAACTTGGGCGGCGCGCGCAACACGAGCACCTCACCCAGCGGATCGTCGTGCCCGCCGTTGAGCCGCTCAATAAGGACCGCCAGGCTGGCCACCGTGGAGGCCTCGAACAGGCTGCCCAAGGGCAGCTCCATACCGAACTCCTCAGGGAAGCTCGCCACCATCTCGATGGCGGTCAGCGAGTCTCCGCCGAGTTCGAAGAAATGGTCGTGCAGGCCCACCCGCTCGACGCGCAGCAGACGCTGCCACAACCCCGCCAATTTGCGCTCGACGGGGGTACCCGGCTCGACGAAGGCCGCGCTGCCGGCACGGTCCGGCGCCGGCAGCGCGCGACGGTCGAGCTTGCCGCTGGGCGTCAGCGGCATGGCGTCCAGCAGGGTGAAGCTGCCCGGCAGCATGTGCTCCGGCAACCGGCGCCCCAGAAACACACGCAACTCGTCGAGATCCAGCACGGAGGCGTCGCGCGGCACGACATAGGCGGCCAGCGCCACCGCGCCATGGGCGTCGCGCGGCGCAGTCACCGCCGCGGCGGCGACCCCAAAGTGCTGGGCCAGCAAACTTTCGATCTCGCCCAATTCGACGCGGTGCCCGCGAATCTTCACTTGGGTGTCGGCGCGCCCGATGAATTCGAGCAGTCCGTCGTCGCGCCAGCGCACCAGGTCGCCCGTGCAATACATGCGGCTGCCGTCGTCGGCGAAGGGATCGAGCGGAAAACGTTCTTCGGTCAGCTGCGGACGGTGCAGATAGCCCTTGGCCACTCCCGCGCCGCCGATGCAGAGCTCGCCGATGGCGCCCGTCACTGCCGGCCTTCGTGCGGCATCCAGGACGTAAAGGCGGGTGTTGAGAATGGGGCGTCCGATCGGCGGTGTGCCGGAACCGATCGCCTCGAGTTCGCATGCCGTGGACCACACCGTCGTTTCGGTAGGACCGTAGAACTGGGTCACCCGTGCCGCGGCGGCCTTGAGCCGTGCGGCGAGTTCCGCACTGAGGGCCTCGCCGCCGACCAGCACATGCACCTGTGCCAGGTGGGTTTCCGGACTGGCCAGCAAGATGCGCCAGAGCGAAGGCGTAGCCTGCACATGCGTGACACCGCTGCGCCGGATCAGGCGCGCCAGTTCCAGCGGCTGCTGTGCGGCGCCATTGCCAGCCATCACGACACAGGCGCCTACCGTCAGCGGCAGGTACAGCTCGAGTCCCGCGATGTCGAAGATCACCGTGGTGACGGCGAGGAAGCGGTCGCCAGCCATGGGTTTGAGCTGCAGCGTCATGCCCTGCAGAAAGTTGGCGAGATTACCGTGCGTCACCTCCACGCCCTTTGGGCGGCCGGTCGAACCGGAGGTATAGAGCACATAAGCAACACCGTCGGGCCGACTGAAGTCTGGCTCTAGCCACTGATCCAACGTGGAGTCGTCGAACTGCTCCGGCAACAGCCGCGCTACGCCCCCTATGGCCAGGCGGTCGTGGATCTCGCTGGTAGCTATCAGGGTGATCGGCGCGGCATCATCCAGCACCATGGCGATGCGCTCGGCCGGGCCGTCCGGGTCGATCGGCAGATAGGCCGCGCCGGCATGCATGATGGCCAGCAGCACGATCAACAACTGTTCGCTGCGCGGCAGCGCTACCGCGACGATATCGCCGGGCTCGATGCCGTCGGCGATCAGTTGCCGCGCCTGGCGCAGGCTGCGCTGGTGCAGTTCGCGATAGCTCAACACGATGTCGCCGAAGACTACCGCGGGTGCGTCGGGTGTCAGCGCGGCCTGCCGCGCGACCCGCGCAGGCAAGCCGACCGGTTCGACCGGCCCGGCTGTGTCATTCCACGCCACCAACAGGCGATGCCGTTCTTCCTCGCCAAGCAGATCAACCTGCTGCAAAGGCACGGACGGATCAGCCAGCACGCTCTCGATCAAGCGGCATAGGCGGCGCAGATGCTCATCCAGCTCTTCCATGCCGTACAGCAGCGGATTGGCGTCCAAGTCGAACCGCAGGCCGGAATCCGTGCCGCGGTCATAGACGAACACCATCAAGTCTTCCGCCGAACTGTTCGACAGGTTGTGCGACACCGTGCCGGCGCCGGCGAAATCGAGCTGGTAGTCGAAAGGTTCGATATTGATCCCTAGCCAGGCCACGCTGCGCCCCTGGCCGACTTGTGCAAGATCGCGGCGCACGTCTTCGTAGCGGTACTGCTGGTGACGCAGTGCCTGCCGCACCACGCGCGACACTTGCTCGAACAGCTGGGCGGCTGTGATGTCCGGCGCGAAATGCAGGCGGATCGCCACCACGTTGGCGAACATTCCCGGTGCCTGACGCGCCGCGGCGTTGAGCCGCGCCGACACCGGCATACCGAAGACCAGGTCGTCGGCGCCGGTGACGCGGTGGTAGTACGCCGCTACCAGGCCGATCAGGACCTGCGGCAGGCTCGCGCCCGTCACCTTGCCCAGCTCGCTGAGCCGCCGCGCGGTTTCCGGCGACAGGTAGCCCGTGCTGCGGCACAGGCGGTCGCCCAGGCCAGGACGATGGTGGTGGTGGTGGCGCGACAGGGTGACCGCCTCGGGCAGCCCGGCCAGCTGCTGCATCCAGTACTCGCGGTCGCGGCGGAAGCGGTCCGAGTGGCGGTACGCGGTTTCCATTTCGACTGCCGTTGCTGCAGGGCTGAATTCACACGGCGCGGGTTCGCGCCCTTCCGCCAAGGCCGTGTACAGCTCCGCCAAACGCCGCGCCAACAGTCCCCCACCGTAGCCGTCGAGCACGATGTGATGCGCGCGCTGATACCAGACGTAGCGCTCGTCGGCCAGTTTGAACAAAGCACTGGCCCATAACGGGTCCTGCTCCAGGTCCGGGTTCCGCGAGAACTCGTCCTGCATCCACGCTTCGGCAGCGGCGCGCGGGTCTGCCTCCGCGCTCATGTCGAAGAACGGGAAGTTGCCTGGATAGACAGGACGGATCACCTGCCTCGGCTTGCCGTCGTGCTCAACGATATGGATGCGCGCCATCTCGGCCTCGTCGACGAGGCGGTGTAGCGCGTGGCGGAACAGCTCCGGTTCGATCGGCCCGCAGATTTCCACGGCCTCGGCGATATTCATGATCGCGCCGCCAGCGTCTATTTTGTGATTCACCCACAGGCCGCGCTGAGCGGTCGTCAAAGGCAGGGTATCGTCGCGCTTGTCATTCATCGCATTACCTCCTGTCGCCGCTATCGCCGCACGCTTCCACTGCACCGCGAAAAACGCCATTGCCGACTGTATTTACCCGGACCTTGGATTAGCCCCGACCGGGAAGCCCACCCATAATCGCGGCCGAACACAGCCGCCCTGGCCGATATCGACCAAGTTTCAAAATCCCGCGTGACATTATTTTTTATACACACAGCCATCCGCATCGCCGCCTTTCAGGCGCCGACATCAGGTATGACTGCTCACTGGATAACCACTCGACAACGGAATGGGGATTCCGCCTTGCGTAGATGGAGATACGCTGGAACAAAGGCCCCTGACCGCTCTCGGCAGCGAGTGTCTATGCCGGGCCTGGAATTTGTCCACGGGGGGAAGTGTGCATTACGTCACGTTTTGTGCAACGCAACAGCATTTGTTTCCCGAAATGCGAAATTAATGGCGAAATATTCTCAAGCGACGAATCGAATCAATACACGCCATTTTCAAATACATGAAATCCGCGTCAAGGAACACATTATATGGACGCGTTAACAGATCAAACATGAAATGCTTGTCAAACGATTAATGTATTTAAAAGCGCATGCGCCCGCACATCGCAGCGAGCGAAATATTATTGAAATACAATGCTGGCGATGGCGCCGTTAGTGTCGGCGCGCGGACGCATAGACACGTCCCAGCCGTAGAGTTCGCACAGGCGCCGCACAATGGCCAGCCCCAGCCCCGCGCCACTGCCACCCGCACCTTCGCCGCGCACGCCACGCTGGAACAGTCGCTCCGCATCTTCCGGCTTGATGCCCGGACCGGTATCGACGATGTCGATGCGATCTTTTTCCACCTTCACCGTCACCATGCCTTCGAGCGTGTACTTGATGGCATTGCCGATCAGATTGGTCAGCGCCACCGACAATACCGAGGCCGGGGCGTTGATGTTCAACGATGCGTTCACCACCAACTCGACACCGAGCGGCTTGTCGCGCATCTGCGGACGCTGGCTTTCGATCACGTCGGAAGCCACCTTGGCCACATCGGTGGTTTCGCCACGGGTGGGGCCGCGACGTTCGGCACGAGACAACAGCAACAACGCTTCGATCAGTTCCGTGGCCTGACGCGATGCTCGCTCGATGCGCTTGAGGCGCTCGCGCAACTTATCGGTGAGATCCGGGGAGCCCTGCAGCAACTCGGTGGTGCTGGCGATCACCGCCAGTGGTGTGCGCAGTTCATGGCTCACGTCGGAGTTGAACTCGCGGTCGCGTTCCACCATAGCGGTCAAGCGGTTCGAATACTCGTCCAGCGCCAGCGCGAGCTCGCCGACTTCGTCGTCGGCGAAATGTGGGGCGAGCGGCTCGACCTTGCCGTTCTTGCGGAAGTGGCGGATGCGTGCGGCCAGCTCGCTGACCGGCTTGAGCACCTTGCGTGACAGCCACAGGCCAAGCGCCAGTGAAATCAGCCCGAACAGGAATACTGCGCCAATGACAGCGGTCAGCAGCTGACGCTTGCCAAGCTCCTCGCGCGACACGTCATAGCGGATAAAGCTGATGATGCCGTTCTCGCGATAGACGGCAAGCTTGTAGTGATGGATTTGCCTATCGTCGCCGGGCTCATTGATGTCATGCACGCCCGTGGGCAGGTTCTGCCACGCCAGTGGTGCCTTGTAGAGCGTGCGCTCGCTCTTGATCATGCCGGTCAATAGGCGCGATCCCGTACCAGGCTGGTCAGGATGCTCGTAAGCCTGTTGAGCGGCCCATTTGGCGTCGTCGAGCAGACTGGCATTCACCAGCTGGTCTTCCACTCTCGTGCGGATATTCAACGCAGAGAATGCAAACAGCGCACTAAGTCCGAAACCGAACAGCGCGAACGAAACGATCAGGCGAAACCTGAGCTTACGCCTGGACCGCATCCGGCTCGACCATCCGATATCCAATGCCATGCCGCGTATGAATCAGCGGCTTTTCGAACGGTTTGTCGATAGCGGCGCGCAAGCCGTGGATGTGCACGCGCAGGCTGTCGCTGTCCGGTAGCTCTTCGCCCCATACCCGCTGCTCCAGGTCCTGTCGTGTCACCACCGACGGACTGGCTTCCATCAACGCCTGCAGCAGCTTCAAACCGATCGGATTGAGCTGGATCGATTTGCCCTCGCGGCTGACGGTGAGCGTGTCCAGGTTGTAGGTGAGATCGGCCACCTTGAGCACGCGGCTCTGCGGACCCTTGCCGCGACGCGCCAGCACTTCCAGGCGTGCGGCCAGTTCCTGCAGCGCGAAGGGCTTGGTCATGTAGTCGTCGGCGCCGGACTCGAAACCGGTGAGCTTTTGCTCCAGCGCGTCGCGCGCGGTCAGCATTAGCACAGGCGTCTGTTTGTGCGCTTCATGGCGCAGCTTGCGTGCTACGTCCAGGCCATCCATGCCGGGCAGGGTCAGGTCGAGCACGATGACGTCGAAGTCGTGCACCACGGCAAGGTGGAGTCCTGTCACGCCGTCGCCTGCGAAATCGACCACATGGCCGCGATCTTCCAGGTAGTCACCGATATTGGTAGCGAGATCACTGTTGTCTTCGATCACCAGTACACGCATATGCCACTCCGTGTCGCCGCCGGCACCCGGCCGGCCATGGCGACAAGCTTAACAAGCTTGCATCGCGGAAGGTGGCGCCTGGCGGGCGGTAGTTGAATACCTGCCGGGCGACAGGCAACGCATGGGGCAAAGAAAAAGGCCCGGGTGCGCGACGAAGCCGCCTCACCCGGGCCCAAGCTACTGCCCCGATACCGTAATCTGCTGTCACTAGACCTTAGCGGTTGAAGTGCCGAGCAAATTGCAGTGGGGACTTTATAGGGTGATTCGAGTTACGGTGGGGTTAACCCGTACTCACTTCGCTGTTAACCGTTCAGCAGAGCCGGCCGAAAGCACGATCGATCGACACCTGCCTCCTGTCGTGTCACTTCTTCGCGTTCTGTTCCAAGTGGCGAATGATGTGGGCGGACACATCCACACCGGTGGCCGCCTCGATGCCCTCCAGGCCCGGGGAGGCATTCACTTCCAGGATCAGCGGCCCGCGCTTCGAGCGCAACAGGTCGACACCGGCGATGCCAAGCCCCAGCGCCTTGGCGGCGCGCACGGAGATCTGCCTCTCCTCTGTACTGAGCGTGGCAGCCACCGCCGTGGCCCCTCGATGCAGGTTGGCGCGAAACTCGCCCGGACTGGCGTCGCGCTGCATGGCGGCCACTACCTTGTTGCCGACCACGAAGCAGCGCAGGTCGCTGCCGTTCGCCTCACCGATGAACTCCTGCACGATGAAGTTCGCGTACAGACCGCGGAACGCTTCGATCACGCTCTGCGAGGCGCTGCGCTTCTCCGCCAGCACTACGCCCGTGCCCTGGCTGCCTTCATTGAGTTTGATCACATGCGGCGGGTCGCCCAGCATCGCCAGCACGTCGGAGGTGTCGTCCGGGTTATCGCCGAACACGGTGACCGGCATGTCCAGACCTTGAGCGGAGAGGATCTGCAGCGCGCGCAGTTTGTCGCGCGCGCGCAGCACCGCGTCGGAAGGATTGGGGGTGTACACGCCCATCATTTCCAATTGGCGCAGCACGGCGGTGCCATAGAAGGTGCTGTTGGTGCCGATGCGTGGGATGACCGCGTCGATGTCGCGCAGGGGCTTGCCCTTGTAGCGAATCGCCACATCGCCCGGCGCGATGCGCACATAGCAACGCAACGGATCGAGCACGCGCACCACGTGGCCGCGCTCGCGCGCCACCTCGACCAGGCGCTGAGTGGAGTACAGGCGGGTGTTGCGCGAAAGAATAGCTATCTTCATGGGGCATCCGTGGCCACGGGCAAGACGCGCGGCTGGGTATAGGAGAGCGCTGGATCCACCGCGAAGCGCCCCAGCAGGGCCGTACGGCCCAACAGCATGGGAAACAGCATATGGCGGCGGTCGGTGAGGTTGATGTCGACGCTGAAGCGTTGTCCGGCCAGCAATATTTCGCTGCGGATGAACCACCGCTCAGTACGCCGGCCACCGGTGTCGGTCACGATGCGGCGATCCAGCGCAGGCACCTCGCACTGTGTGCTCAGATGATGCCGACGCCCCGGGCTGACGGTAAAGCGCAGCCAGGTGGCGCCTTCGCGCTCGAAGCTTTCGAGGGTATCCACGTGCAGCGAACTGCTGCGCGCGCCAGTGTCGAGCTTGGCCTTGAGCGAAGCGATGCCGAGTTCAGGCAACGCTAAACGCTCCCGCCAGCCCAAAGTCATCGGAGACCGGGTGATCACATCCGCCATCATCAGCGCACGCCGCAGGGTTTCGGAAAGGCTCAGTGGGGACGGGAGCAGGTTGGAGCGGGTGAAGGGAATCGAACCCTCGTCAGTAGCTTGGGAAGCTACAGCTCTACCATTGAGCTACACCCGCAACGTCGGCGGATGGTAACCCGGGACCAGCGATGTTTGGAACTGCCCTAAAGCCTGTTCAAGACCTCCGCGTGGCCCGCGCCGAATCTTTGGATGCGCTGAGGCGCAACCGAATGCGTAGTGAACCGCACATGGCGGCCGGCTGAATGCTCTCTCTGGATGGGCCACCTCAACACACGCTGGGCCGAACGTAGCGTGCGCATAATCAGGCCGTCAGCGCCCAGTGGTCATACACGTTCTTTCGGGCGCACCGTGCAAGCGTTCAAGGAGAATGCCATGCGTATCTCGTTCCCATTCATTCCACGCAACTGGGCGTTACTCGCCGCGTCGCTGCTGCTGTGCGCAGCGGGCCTGGCGCAAGCCCAGTCCGATGGTGATGCCGGCGACCCGCCCTCACGCGTGGCGCGACTGTCCTTTCTGTCCGGCGATTTGGGCTTTCTGCCTGCCGGGGCCAAAGACTGGAGCGATGCCAGCGTCAACCGCCCGCTAACCAACGGCGATCGTCTCTCCACCGGCTCGCACGGCAAGGCCGAGTTGGAATTGGGTGGCGGCAGCCTGCGCATGGCGCAGAACACCAACTTCGGTTTCCTCGACCTCAACGACCAGATGGCCCAGGTAGAGCTGACCCAGGGCACGCTCAACCTGGCCGTGCGCAACCTGGGCCAAGGGCAAAGTTATGAGATCGACACGCCCACCGTGGCCTTGGTGGTCGATCGTCCCGGCACGTTCCGCGTGGATGTGGACCGCAACGGCCGCACCACGGAAGTCACCGCCTTCCGCGGCCGCGCTACGGTGTATGGCGAGAACGGCGCGCAACGTCAGGTGGACGCGGGCACTCGCTACGAGTTCGACGATTCCTCGCTCAACAATGTGACGCTGAATGACCTCGGCGGCGGCGGCGATGCCTTCGACGACTGGTGCTACGAGCGCGACCAGCGCTACACCCGTTCGCCCAGCCGCCGCTACGTATCGGAAGAAGTCGTCGGCTACCAGGACCTGGATCAATACGGCGACTGGCGCAGCGACCCCGAATATGGCGCCGTCTGGTACCCGGCCCGCGTCGCCGTGGACTGGGCGCCCTATCGCGACGGCCACTGGGCCTATGTCGCCCCTTGGGGCTGGACCTGGGTGGACGACTCGCCATGGGGCTTCGCGCCTTATCACTACGGCCGCTGGGCCTACGTAAGCGGTGCCTGGGGCTGGGTGCCAGGACCGGTCGAAGTGCGTCCGGTGTATGCGCCGGCACTGGTGGCTTTCGTCGGGGGCAACAACTGGAGCGTCTCCATCGGTGTCGGCGGTGGCGCGCCAGTGGGTTGGTTCCCGCTGGGACCGCGCGATGTCTACAACCCGTGGTACCGCGCCAGCCGCAACTACTACACCAACGTCAACGTCACCAATATCAACGTGCACAACACCTATAACCGCACCACGGTGATCAACAACATCAACAACCAGTACAACTACTTCCGCAACGGTCAGCCGCAGCCGCGCATCGCCTATGCGAATCGCGAAGTACCGCACGCCCTCACCGCCGTGTCCGGGCAGAACTTTGCCTCCGCGCAAAATGTGCGCCGCAACCTGGTGCAGATGGACCCGCACCAGCTCGCCGCCGCGCCGGTGCTTCCGCGTGGGGTGAACATCCGCCCGAACCAGGCCAGCTTCGCCCCGCCCCGCAATCCGCAGGCGCAGCCCCTGCCCGTCAGCGGATTCCAGCGCGAAGTGGTGGCCCGCCACGCGCCGCCGGCCAACTTCGCCAATCGCCAGACGATCCAGCCGGATAGCGCGCGCCCCACCGGCTTTGCGCAACGCCCTGCGATCGGGGCGCCAACGCCTGCCGTCGGGATGCCGTCGAACGTACGGCTGCTGAATGCGCAGGCCGGACCAGGCCGCTCCGCGCCAGGCAATGAAACCACCGTACCGGCTCGATTGCCGCCGGTCGGCAATCGCCAGACGCCGACGATGGCCGCCCCGGCGACGGCCGCCGACGTCAACCCGCGCCGCGCGGAAGCCGCCGATCGCCCGGCCATGCGCCCGAACGAGCTGCCTTCGGCTCGCTTTGTGCACCCGAACGCCAATGCGGACGCCGCAGCACAAAACCCGAGAAATCACCCGCCGGTTCCGCAGAACGAGGCCCCTCGCCCTGGCGTGAGCTACATCCCCAACGCGCAGGATGACCGTGCGCGCGCTGCCCAACAGGCCGCCCCGGCTCAGCCACGCGGCACCCTGCCCGACGTAGCGCACTACAACCGCGTCACAGAACAGCCGCCCGCGGCTCAACCGGAGATCCGCAATCCGCGCGGGGTGAACACTCCCATAGAGAGCAGGCCTAACCCCGCCGTGGATCGCGCGGAGCCGATGCCGCAACGCGCTGGTCGCGACTATGGCAACCTGCGCGTCGACAACCCTGCGCCACGTCCGGAGTACCAGACCCAACGCCCCGAACCGCAGCCACGCATGGAGCCATCGCGCATGCGCGAACCGCCGCCGGCCATCGAGCAGCGGGCTTACCAGCCGCCACCGCGGCCACAGCCCATGCCGCAGCCGCAGCCGCAGCCGATGCAGCAGCAGATGCCACATAACAACCCGCCACCGCCTCACGAGCAGCCGCACGCCGCGCCACCACAGAACCGCGACGATCATCGCCCCCGAAACAAAGACGATCAGCACAACTGAGCGTCCGCTCACTCCAAGGCCCGGCGCAAGCCGGGCTTTTTTGTTCCCGAACCCAGCATCCACCACCACAGCCGGTACAATGGGCGGATGCAAATCACGCTCAATGGCAGCCCACGTGACTGCGCCAACGGAACCACCGTCGCCCAATTGCTGCAGGAAGCCGGCTACGGCGACCGCCGCGTAGCAGTGGAAGTGAACCGCGAAATCGTCCCTCGCAGCATGCACATCCGCTGGGTGCTGGCCGAAGGCGACCAGGTCGAGATCGTCCACGCCATCGGCGGCGGCTAACCCCAGCCGCGCCCCACCCCGCCCCAAGATCACGCCATGAATACCAAAACGCTCGATACCACCGATCCGCTGATCATTGCCGGCAAAAGCTACGGCTCCCGCCTGCTCACCGGCACCGGTAAATACAAGGACTTCGATGAAACCCGCCGCGCCTCACAGGCCGCTGGCGCGGACATCGTCACCGTGGCGATCCGTCGCGTGAATATCGGCCAGGACGCCGGCCAACCCAATTTGCTGGACGCATTGCCGCCCGAAGAATTCACCCTGCTGCCCAACACCGCCGGCTGCTACAACGCCGTCGACGCCGTACGCACCTGCAAGCTCGCACGCGAACTGCTGGACGGCCACAAACTGGTGAAGCTGGAAGTGCTGGGCGACCAGCGCACGCTGTTCCCCGACGTGGTGGAAACCCTCAAGGCCGCCGAGACGCTGGTCGCTGACGGCTTCGACGTGATGGTCTACACCAGCGACGACCCGATCCTGGCCAAGCGCCTGGAAGACATCGGCTGCGTCGCGGTGATGCCGCTGGCCGCGCCGATCGGCTCGGGCCTGGGCATCCAGAACCGCTACAACCTGCTCGAGATCATCGAGAACGCCAAGGTGCCGATCATCGTCGACGCTGGCGTGGGCACCGCATCGGATGCGGCTATCGCCATGGAGCTGGGCTGCGACGGCGTGCTGATGAATACCGCCATCGCCGGTGCGAAAGATCCAGTGCTGATGGCGCATGCGATGAAGCTCGCCATCCAGGCCGGCCGCGCCGCCTTCCGTGCCGGGCGCATTCCGCGCAAGCGCTTTGCCTCTGCATCGAGCCCGATCGACGGCACGATTGGTTGAACGCCTCGCCCCCTGCCTGCAGGGGGTTGGGAGGGTTGAGCCCTTGCGAAAACCTTCCCCAGGCTCTGTCTCAAGTACTCACCCCTCCCCGACCCTCCCCTGCGAGCAGGGGAGGGAGTTGAACGCTCCGGAATTTCCATGACCCACGACGACGCCAGCAAGCCCGAGTACATGCGCCGCATCCGCAGCTTCGTGCTGCGTGAGGGACGCATGACGTTAGCGCAGCAGCGCGCCTTCGACGCGCACTGGGCTCGCTTCGGCATCGACTACACCGGCACCACGCAGGACTTCGCCGCGCGCTTCGGCCGCCAGGCGCCGCTAGTGATGGAAATCGGCTTCGGCAATGGTGAGGCGCTGGCCTGGGCCAGCGAGCATGACCAGGCACGCGACTACCTCGGCATCGAGGTGCACGGCCCGGGCGTGGGCCGCCTGATGAATGCGCTGGCCTCACGCGATGCCTCCAACGTGCACTTGTACAAGCATGACGCGGTCGAGGTACTGGAGCACGAGATCGCCGCTGGCACACTGGCCGAAGCGCGCATCTGGTTTCCCGATCCCTGGCACAAGAAACGCCACAACAAGCGACGCATCATCCAGCCCGAGTTCGTCGCCCTGCTCGCCTCGCGCATGGCACCCAACGGCCTGCTGCATCTGGCGACCGACTGGCAGCCGTATGCCGAGTACATGGTGGAAGTGATGGAAGCCGCGCCGGATTGGCGCAACCAGCTCGGGGCCGGTCAGTACGCCGAGAAACCGGAGTGGCGCATCGAGACGCACTTCGAGCGGCGCGGGCTCAAATTGGGCCACGGTGTGTGGGATCTGCTTTATCGCAAGGTGTGAGCACCCGTGGGAGCGTGTTGCGCCTCACAGCGTAGGCATCGATTCACCAGCTCTCCCGCCACCACGCTTATACTCGTCGCTCAAACAGGGACTAGCCGTCGCAGCGTGAAGCAGCCACTGCACCACCGCATCCACCTCGGTTCACTGGGTCGTAGAGCCTGTTCAATATCTTTTCGTGGCCCGCGCCGGGAGCTGTTTGCGCGCAGGCCAAGGAAGAACGAAGGCGTGTACGTCCGTACACAACTGAGTGATGACGCAGGCATGGGTGCAAACAGACCCGGCCCGGAGGGTTACCGTTGAGTGGCCACCAGGCGGCAGCGCGCGGCTTGGCCTGGCAGCCAGCCAGGCGCTGCGCCGCGCACTACCACCTGGCGGCCACTCAACGGCAACGCGGGCTACGAAAAGATATTGAACAGGCTCTAAGGGACGCCAGCTAGTGGGACTCTCGCTCACCCCCGAAATGATCCTGGTACTCGGGCTGGTGGGCTTCACCATGCTGATGCTGGTGCTGGAATGGATCCGCGCCGACATGGTGGCCTTGCTGGTGGTGGTGGTGATCGGCCTCACCGGCCTGATTCCCTCCGAACGCGTGTTCAACGGCTTCGCCGGTAACGCGGTTATCGCCATCATCGCGATCATGATCATGGGCGCGGGCCTGGACCGCGCCGGCGTGCTCGGCCTTACCGCCAATTTCGTGATGCGCATGGCGCGCGGCATGGAGTCGCGGCTGGGCGTGGTGATCAACCTCGTCACCAGCCTGTTCAGCGCAGTGATCCCCAGCCAGGCGCTCGCAGCGCTGATGATCCCGGTCACCAGCCGCCTGGCAGCGCGCACCGGCGTGCCCATATCGCGGCTGTTGCTGCCGATGGCGTTCTGCATCCTCACCGCCACCAACACCACACTGATCGCGAACTCGCCGCTGATCGTCCTCAACGACCTGATCGCCAGCGCCAACGCCAACCTGCCGGCTGGCGCACATACGATTCCGAAGTTCGGTCTGTTTAGCGTGACGCCGGTGGGTTTGGTGCTGGCGCTGACGGGCGTGCTGTTTTTCTATCTCTTCTCGCGCAAGCTGCTGCCGGAGCGCGAGGATGAGCGCCTCAAGGTCACACCGGGTCGCACTGAGAGCTACTTTGCGGAGACCTACGGCATCGTCGGCGAAACGGCCGAGCTGACCGTCACCGCGGAGAGCCCGCTGGTGGGCATGAGCATCGGCGAAGTGGAGCAGCTCTATGGCGCGCCGCTGATCCTGGCCATCAAGAGCGGCACCGAAGCGCGCATGGCGCCGCCGGTGGATCACGTGATCTGGGTAGGCTCGGTGCTCGGCGTGCTGGGGCCGCGCGAGCAACTCAATCATTTCGCCAACAACCAGCTGTGCAGGCTGTCGCCGCGCATGCGCCAATTGGGTGAGCTGTTCAATCCCTCCCGCGCCGGTATTTCCGAGGCGGTGATTCCGCCGAGCTCACGCTTTCTCAAGCAATCCGTCGGCGATCTGCGTCTGCGCAAGCGCTATGGCATCTCGGTACTGGCGGTGAACCGTGGCGATCAGGTGTTTCGCGACGACGTGCGCTCGGTAAGCCTACGCGCCGGTGACACGCTGGTGTTGCACAGCAGCTGGCGTGATCTCGCTTTGGCGACCGAAGACAAGGATCTGGTGGTCGTCACCGACATCCCGAAGGAAGAACAACGCCCCGGCAAGATCTGGCAGGCCGTGGGGTTCTTCGTGCTGGCCAAGTCCCTGGCGCTATTTACACACCTCGATCTCTCCGTGGCGATGATGACCGGCGCCATCGGCATGCTGCTCACCGGCGTGCTGAACATGGACGAGGCCTACAAGGCCATCAACTGGAAAACCATCTTTGTCACCGCCTGCCTGATTCCGCTGGGCTGGTCGATGGACGCCACCGGCACCGCCGCCTGGGTCGCGCAGGAAGTGTTGACGCATCTCGGCAGCGCCTCGCCCTGGTTGCTGCAGCTGTCGCTGGCCGTGCTCACCCTGCTGTTCTCGCAGGTGATGTCCAACGTGGGCGCCACCGTGATGATGGTGCCCGTCGCCATCAGCGTGGCGGTGGCCACGGGCGGCAATCCGTCGGCCTATGCGCTGATCGTCGCGGTGTCGTCCTCCAACACCTTCCTGCTCACCTCGGGCCATCCCGCGCTAATGATGGTGGCTGGCCCGGGCGGCTATCGCGGCAAGGATTTCCTGCGAGTGGGCCTGCCGCTGACAGGATTGGTACTGGCGATCACCCTGGTGGTGATCAACCTGATGTTCCGCTGATACGAGACACAGCACGAAAGGCTAGGAGCCTGTCGGACTTGAGTGGTCGAGGCGAAAATTCGACTGCGCGAGGACAGATTTTCGGCGAGTCGCAGGCCCATAGTGGTTCTATGGGTCAAGAATCGACGGAAATATGGACCGCGCAGGCGGATTTGCAGCCCGGCCGACTCAAGTCCGACAGGCTCCTAGGTCAGCCGCACCTCGCCATCCACCACCTCAACGGCTACCGCCCGCAGATGTTCGCCACGGCACGGCCCTCCGATGCACAAGCCATCCCCTGCATTGAAGCTGGCCCCGTGCGCCGCGCAAACTAGCACATCGTTCTTCAGCAGAAATTTGCCCGGCGCCCAGTCCAACCGACGGCCCGCATGCGGGCAGATATTGAGGTAGGCATGCACGACCTCGCCCTTGCGCAGCACGATCACACTTTCATCGCCGTCGCGTAATGTGGCGTCGACGGCGATGGCTTCCCCGTCAGGGATATCGTCCAGACGGCAAAGCGACTGCTCGGGGGTAACTGTATCCATCGGCACTTGTCTCACAGGCTTGAAAGCCCCATCGTTACGCACGTAAGTCATTGATTTTACCACACGGATTTTTAACACATGCGTTTCGTGCTGCCTTCTCCGCGTCGTTCCCGTCATCCACTGGTCCGTGCCCTGTCGCTGCTGATCGGCGTGGCCTTGCTGGGCGTGCTGCTGGTATTCGGGTTGGTGGTGGCTGGTGTGCTGCTGGTCGGCGGCGGCCTGTTCCTGGCCTTGCGTCAGTGGACGCGTGGCCGTGCCACGCAGCGTACCGCGGCGGGCACCCATAAACCGGAAGTGCTCGAAGGCGAGTTCGTGGTGCTGCGCCAGACCGGCCCGGCGGCTCACTGAGCAATATCCGGATAGCTGTCGCGGTCCCTCCCGACTAATCTGACGGCATCCGAACTGCGATGCCGTCATGAACACGCGCAACACCACTGAGATCGCCCTGGAACACGTCCGCGCGCTGATCGAGCGCGCCGAACAGGCACCCAACCTGGAAACGTTGGCCAAGGCCGCCAAGCTCAGTCCTACCCATCTGCAGCGCGCCTTCCGCCGCCGCTACGGGGTGAGTCCAGCCGAATACCATCGCGCTCGCCGTTTCGGCCAGCTGAAGGCAGCATTGCGCGACGGCGCAGCCGTCACTGATGCCGTCTACGACGCCGGTTTTGGTTCCGGCAGCCGTGTGTACGAACACAGCGACCGCCTGCTCGGCATGACGCCAGCCAGTTACCGGGCCGGCGGCGCTGGCGCCAGCATCCGTTACACCACCACCGATACGCCCTTGGGACGATTGCTTGTCGCCACCACCACGCGCGGCATCTGCGCCGTAACCCTGGGCGCCAACGACGCGGAACTCGAAGCCCGTCTCAAAGACGAATTCCCGCATGCCGGGCGTGAACGCGTGGATGCCGGGCGCGAGGAATGGCTGGATGCCGTGATCGCACACATCGCTTCGGAACTGGGCTGGAGCGATGCGGAAGCGCCAGCCCTGCCCCCGCTGGATATCGCTGCCACTGCCTTCCAGTGGCGCGTTTGGGATGCGCTGACCCGCATCCCGCAAGGTGTCACCAAGAGCTATGGCGAACTTGCCGCCGAGCTCGGCATGCCCAAAGCGGCGCGTGCGGTCGGTCGCGCTTGTGGCAGTAATCGGGTGGCATTGATCGTGCCTTGCCATCGCATCGTGCGTGAAGACGGCACGCTGGGTGGCTGGCGCTGGGGCGTCGAGCGCAAACGCGAACTACTGGCTCGCGAGCGCCGCAACACGGTGGCACCGCGACACGCCCAAACGGGATAAGGCCTTGTAGGAGCGTACCCTGTGCGCTCCTACAACGAATGCTGACCGTCTTGATCCCGCCTCAAGCCTGTCTTGCAAAGTGCTCGCTACTGCCGGACTTCGCCACGAATTATCTTGGTGACCCATTAGACTAGTCCGAGCATCCGCGCCGCGATGTCTGCCTCCCCATCTCCGCTCATGACCGACTCGTCCGTCTCACCCGCCACCAGCGCGGTGTCCGCCTCCGTCGCCGACGCGCGAGTGTTGATTCCGCTTGGCCTGTTCGCGCTGTACGTGATCTGGGGTTCGACCTACCTGGGCATCCGCTATGCGCTGGAAAGCTACCCGCCGTTCCTACTCGCAGGCGTGCGCTTCTTGTGCGCCGGCGTGCTGCTCTTCGGCTTCCTCCGTTTACGCGGTATGGCCGCTCCGACCTTGCGTCAGTGGCGCAATGCGGCGATCACCGGCGTGCTGCTGCTCGGCTTCGGCAATGGCTTGGTGTGTTTTGCGGAGCAAAGCGTGGGTTCCGGCATCTCCGCGGTCGCGGTCGCCAGCATGCCGTTGTTCGCCGCTGTGTTCTCGGGCATGTACGGGCAATGGCCGACCCGGCGCGAAACCATCGGGCTGCTCATCGGTTTTGCCGGTGTGGTGGTGCTGAACCTTGGCACGGGGCTGTCGGCGTCGCGAGTGGGTGCGATCGCCCTGATCGTGGCCGCGGGCAGCTGGGCCTTCGGCTCGATCTGGAGCAAACGCCAGGACATGCCCGCAGGCCCCATGAATACCGCAGCACAAATGCTCTGCGCCAGCGTCGCCCTGCTGATGGTGGGCTTCGGTGCCGGCGAACACTTGCCCGCACAGCCAACACTGCGTGCCACGCTGGCGGTCGGCTATCTGGCGATCTTCGGTTCGATCGTCGCCTTCAGCGCCTATCTCTACGTGCTGAAACATGCACGGCCAGCCTTGGCGACCAGCTATGCCTACGTCAATCCTCCCGTAGCGGTGCTGTTCGGTGTGCTATTGGTCGGCGAACATGTGGGCCCCTATGATCTCGCCGGCATGGCGATCATCCTGCTGGGCGTGGCCATCATCACGCTGTTCAAGCAGCGGGCGAAGACCTAATCGACCCCACTCGTCTACAACCCGCTCAACCCAGCCATCACCTTTCCCGGCCCTAGTCACACACTTGCGACCATAGCGTATTGCCCGCCCCTCCCCGATGGCGGACCATCGCTCGACTAGGCGAGGGAGGCGGATCTATGCAAACCGCGAAAGAAGGTGCGCTGGCACGCGCAGCACTACGCAGTTCGGCCTGGGCGGAGCGCTGGTTTCCCGATGCATGGGTATTCGCCGCACTATGCGTCGTGATCGTGGCCGCGGCAGCGCTGGGTTTTGGCGCCACGCCAACCGTAACGGTGAATGCGTTTGGCGACGGCTTCTGGAGCCTGATCCCCTTCACCATGCAGATGGCATTCGTGGTGATCGGCGGCTACGTGGTGGCCACCGCACCGATCGTGGCGCGCTTCATTGATCTGCTTGCACGTGTGCCGCGCAGTGGGCGCGGTGCGATTTGCTACGTCGGCTTGGTCAGCATGCTGGCGTCGTTGTTGTCGTGGGGCTTTTCGCTGGTGTTCGGCGGATTGCTGGTGCGCGCACTGGCACGGCGCGAAGACTTGCGCATGGATTACCGCGCCGCTGGTGCAGCTGCGTACCTGGGCCTGGGTGCGGTATGGGCGATGGGGCTTTCTTCGTCGGCCGCGCAGTTGCAGGCGAACCCAAAGAGCATGCCGCCGGGGCTGCTCAACATCACGGGCGTGCTGCCTTTCAGTCAGACGATTTTCTTGTGGCAATCGATGGTGCTGACGGCTGCGTTGATCGCGGTGTCGCTGCTGATCTGCTGGTTCACCGCGCCCTCGGATGCAAGTGCGCGTACCGCGCAGGATTTCGGCGTGACCGAAAACGCCACGCCGCCTCTGCCACCACGCACACGACCCGGCGAGTGGCTGGAATACAGCCCGCTCTTGTCGGTGCTCATCGGCCTGCTCGGTCTCGGTTGGCTGGGTTACGAGTTCGCCACCAAGCCCGCGGTGACGGCCATCGCCAACCTCAACACCTACAACTTCCTGTTCCTGACGCTGGGTCTGCTGCTGCATTGGCGGCCGCGCAGTTTCCTCAATGCCGTCGCGCGAGCGGTGCCAAGTACGGCGGGCGTGCTGATCCAGTTCCCGCTCTACGGCGGCATCGCCACGCTGCTCACGCACGCACCGGGATTTGCCGATGAAACGCTGGCGCACCGGCTCTCGGGCCTGTTCGTACACATCGCCTCGACCGACACCTTCTCGTTGGTGATGGGCGTCTATTCGGCCGTGCTTGGCTTCTTCGTGCCTTCGGGCGGCGGCAAGTGGCTGGTGGAAGCGCCATATGTGATGCAGGCGGCGAACGACCTGCATGTGCATCTCGGCTGGGCGGTGCAGGTGTACAACGCGGCCGAGGCCTTGCCGAACCTGATCAATCCGTTCTGGATGCTGCCGCTGCTCGGCGTGCTGGGCTTGAAGGCGCGCGACGTGGTGGGTTTCACCTTCATGCAGCTGGTGGTGCATGTGCCGCTGGTGCTTGGGTTACTGTGGCTGCTTGGGTTGACGCTGACTTACGTGCCGCCCGTGATGCCGTGAATGCTCCGTGGGTCGCCCATAGGGCGGGCTCCTACAAAAGCGGGATGGAGGTGACCCTCCATCCCGTTGTTACATCAAAGCTCGCGCAAGGCCGTAGTCACCGGCAACCGCGCGGCGCGCAGCGCCGGAAACAGGCCACCGATAAAGCCGATCGCCAACGCCCATTTGAGGCCGACCCAAAGCAGCGACGGCGTCACCCTGAACTCGAACGTCAGCTGGCCAGTGGTACCGGCTGCCAGCGTCGATGCGGTATAGCCATTGAAGATAAGCCAGGCTAACGCACCGCCGAGCGCACCGCCGATCAAGGCAAGCATCATGGTTTCCAGCATGACTGCCATGACCACCGGCAGGCCGCGGAAGCCAATCGCACGCAAGGTGGCAATTTCGCGCGCACGTGCCGCGATCGCCGCGAACATCGTGTTGAGCGCGCCGAACACCGCGCCGATCGCCATGATCACGCCGACCACGATGCCGATGATGGTAATGGCCTTGGAGGTGCCTTCGGACTGCTTGCTGAAATAGTCCAGCGTGGTCGTTGCATCGACCTGCAGACGCGGGTCCGAGCTCAGCGCCGCCTTGAACTGATCAAAGGCGGCGGGCCCAGTGAGGCGCGCAAACACCGTGGTCACACTGGAACCGCGCCGATAGGCGGGGCCAACCACGCCCGCATCCGCCCACAACTCGGAGTCCATCGCATCGTTCGAAGCGAAGATGCCGGTGACGGTCCATTTCTGGTTGCCCAGCTTGATCTCCTTCCCCGGCTCGAGCCCGGCGAACTGACGCTGTGCACCCTTGCCGGCGACCAGCTCGTACTTGCCAGGCTCGAACTTACGCCCGGCGATGATCTTCGCGTTGGTGCGAAGCTGCCAGGCCTCATCGCCGATGCCGCGCAATTGCACGCTGCCGAAATCCTCTTCCGGGTTGCCTCCCTTCATCGGCAGGTTGGCGGCGACGACCAGCTCCGGCGAGGCAATCGGCTTGCCATGGTCGTCCTTGGCAATGCCAGGCGCCTGCGCAATGACCAGCGCGCTGTCGTGATCGAGTACCGAGGAAACCTCCGCCGCGGAAGCGCCTCGCATCACGATCGCCGTATCTTCGGAGCCGGTACGGCGCAGGGTTTCGCTATATCCCTCTGCCATCGCGAACATCGCGACCAGCACACCGACCACACCGGCGATGCCGATGACGATGACCGCGGAAGAGCCCAGGCGCTGCGCCATCGTGCTGACGCCAACGGCCGTGATCGATGCCGCCTGCCGACCGTGCCGGGTCAGCCACATCCACAAGGCCAGCACGACCAGCAAGACCAGCAGGCCTGGCCAAGGTAGCGAGAGAAACAAGGCCACGCCGGCGATGACGACCACGAAGGTAAGAAGACCGATCAAAAATTTCATGGCATCGCTCCTTAGCGCCCGGCCAATGCGTCGACGATATTCAGGCGCATTGCACGCCACGCGGGAAGGCCACCGATAATCAATCCGATCGCGACGGCCAGCCCGACGCCCAATGCCCAACTCTTGGGACCCACACTGGCGTGAGTGATCATGCCGCCGCTAGACGAGGTCAGGATGGGAGCCAGCAGACTCACCAAGCCCAGGCCGATCACACCGCCGAGCAAGAGCAGCAGCACGGATTCCGCCAAAACCATGGCCAACACGCTATGGCTGGAAAAACCAATGGTCTTGAGCACGGCCAGCTCCGAGGTGCGCTCGCGCACGGCCTGCATCATCGTATTGCCGGTCAACAGCACCAGGGTGAAGAACACCGCGCCCATGATCGACGTCACGATGAGGCCGATGTCGGCCATCTGCTTGATCCAATTCTTGGTCGCCGCCTGTTCGGTCTGGGTCTTCGTCTCGTGGTCGGAATTGGCGGACAGCGCATCGATGCTCTTGGCCACGCGATCCGCTTGATTCAGGTCGGTGACGCGGCTGATATACCAGCCGACCATGCCGCGATTGTAGGGCGTGGACTCGTCGAAGTTTTTCCAATGCATGACGATCATCTGGCTTTGGAAGGCCTTTTCATCCTTGGAATGCATGACGCCGAGCAGTTCGAAATTCCAGTTCTTGCTGCCATCCTTGTTGGGGAAAATCTGCGACTGCAGCGGGATCTTGTCGCCAACCTTCCAGCCGTATTTCTTGACGATGACTTCGCCCGCCAGGATGCCATTGAGACTCTTGTCGAAGGCCTGGCGCTGCTCTGGAGCAACCTCGACCTCAGGATAGACATCCAGATAGTTCGGGCTCACCGCGAAGGTGAAAATCTGATTGTGCGGATCCTGATAGGCACCGCCGAACCAGTTGGCATAGGCCACGTCCTTGACGCCGTTGACCGCCGCGATCTGCGCACCGAGTCCTTGCGGCAGAGGCTGGATGAAGGACAGACGTGCACCGGTCTGCAAGCGCTCGGCGCCATTCGCCGACTGGCCTGCCTCGGCGAACGAGACGCGCACCGCATCGAGCAAACCGAACAGCAGGAACGCCGCGATGATGGAAACCAGCGTAAGAATGGTGCGGGTCTTGCGCCTGAACAGCGAAGCCCAGATGAGATGAAGATATTTCATCGCGATGTCCTCACGCCACGACCTGCTCGACCAAGGTGCCCTTGTCCAGATGCAGCGTGTGATTCGCGTACTCCGCTGCCTTCGGATCATGGGTGACCATCACAATCGTCTTGCCATGCTCGCGATTGAGTATGCGCAGCAAGCCGAGCACGTCCTCGGCGGACTGACGATCCAGATCGCCGGTGGGCTCGTCGCAGACCAACAGGGTCGGGTCGGAGACGATGGCGCGCGCGATCGCCACGCGCTGCTGCTGACCACCGGACAGTTCGCTCGGCTTGTGCGAGCCGCGATCCTCCAATCCCACCAGCTGCAACGCGATGCTGGCATTCTTGCGTCGCTGCGCGGCCGACAGCTTGGTCAGCAACAGCGGCAGCTCCACGTTGCGCTGCGCCGACAGCATCGGCATCAGGTTGTAGAACTGGAACACGAAACCGACATTGGCCGCGCGCCACTTGGCCAGATCACCGGCGCTGAGCTGGTTGATGCGCTGGCCGCCCACGCTGATGCTGCCGCCACTGGGTGAATCCAATCCACCCATCAAATTGAGCAAGGTGGTCTTGCCCGAGCCCGAAGGCCCCATCAGCGCAAGGAACTCGCCTTCGGCAATGTCGAGGTTGATGTGATGCAGTACTTCCACTTTCTGCTTGCCGCGCTCGTACACCTTGGAAAGATCGCGGATTTCAATCAACGTACCCATGTTCATACCTGCTCTCCGATGCTTCGTTGACCTTGGATGTCGTGCAGCGATAGTTACTGCTTGCCGGCCTGCTTCACGCGCATGCCGTCTTTCAATTCCGCCGATGGCGAGACCACCACCGTTTCGCCCGCCTGCACCGCGGCGGGCAGCAGGCGCAGATCGCCATACGCCTGCGCCGACGGCTCCACCGTGCGTTGATGCGCCGTGTCGTCGCTCACCACGAAAACCGCCGCGTGCCCATCGCGCTGTGCGATGGCCTTGCCCGGCACCAGCACGCCTTTCGGCATCTGCGCGGTTTCATGCTTCGCGGCCTGCTCCAGGAACGACACGCGAACGCCCATGTCCGGCACGATGCGCGGGTCTTTCTGGTCCAGCGCCACGCGCACTTTCACCGTGGCCTTGCCGCGGTCGGCGGCGGGCACAATGGCGATGACGTGAGCGGGGATTTTCCAGTCCGGGTAGGCGTCGAGTACGGCCTCGGCTGGCATGCTCGCCTTCACTCTGCCGATGTAGGCCTCGTTGACGTCCACGTCGATTTCCAGCGAATCCATATCCACGATCGTGCCCACGCCCGTGCGGGTGAAACCGCCACCGGCAGACAGTGGCGAAATGATCTCACCTACCTGGGCCGCTTTCTGCGTAATCACGCCGGTGAACGGCGCGTGCACCACGGTGTAGTCGAAGTTGACCTGCGCCTGCGTGGTCTGCGCCTGCGCAGCGGCGGCCAGCTTGCGCTGCGCGTTGAGCTGTGCGGCCGTGCTGGCGGCCAGCGTGCGCGCCTGCTCATCCTGCTGCTTGGAAACCAGCCCGCTCGCAACCAGGGTGTGCATGCGGACGGCATCGTGCTGTGCCTGATCCAGTTGCGCCTGCAACTGCACGACCTGCGCCTGCGCGGCCAGGGTATTGGCCTTGGCGGAATCCAGCGCGGCGCGATAGCCGTTGTCGTCCAATCGGGCCAACACCTGCCCCTTCTCGACGTGGTCGCCCTCTTCGATCAGCACCTCGGTCAGCGTGCCGGTGATCTGTGCCGAGACGGTGGCCTGGCGGCGCGCCGTGATGTAGCCCGTCGCCTGCAGCACCGCACCTGCCCCGGTGCTGGCGCTGGGCGCGACGGCCGTGGCGGTCTGTACTTCAAGCGCGCTGCGGCCCAGCAGCATCCAACCCAGCGCCCCTGCCACCGCAAGCACCAGCACCACGGCGCCCACGATCCATGGCCACCGCCCCGGGCCCTGGTTGTGCTCGTCGCGCTGGTGACGCTCGATGCGCAATTCCTTCAAAAGATCCGCGTTCTTCACACCTGCTCCCTACCTGGCCCCAGCCAGTTGCACGATGGCCGACACGATGAGGGACGGGCCGCACGGCAGCCAGAGCACCCCATCAGTCGTTGGCAATGACAGGTGTCACCTGAATCGGGCGGGTGGAGCCCGGGTCTCGGTGGCAGCTGTCTCCTTATACGTCGAACTTGTACCCCCGGAATCGACATGGATAAAGCGGCACAGGCGATTCTGGACGCGACATCTATCGGTCATCGGTCCAGGGCAGTCGAACTGCTAACCTCCCCGCCATGTCATACGTCATCCCGCCCTCATCTGTTCCGAGCCTGCCTATTGTAGGCAGTGACCAACGCTTCCCGGTACGCCGCGTATTCTGCATCGGCCGCAACTACGCCGAGCACGCCCGCGAAATGGGTACCACGGTAGACAAGGACACGCCGCTGTTCTTCTGCAAGCCGGCCGACGCCGTGGTGGCCGATGGAGCTGACGTGCCCTACCCGCAAGCCACCTCCGATCTGCATCACGAAGTGGAAATGGTGGTGGCGCTGGGCGCGGGCGGCCGCGACGTGCCCGTTGAGCGCGCAGAGTCGCTGATCTGGGGCTACGGCGTCGGCCTGGACCTGACTCGCCGCGACCTGCAGGCCGTGGTCAAGGCCAAGAGCCATCCGTGGGATGTCGCAAAAGCTTTCGATCATTCCGCACCGGTCTCGGCCTTGCGTCCCGCCACGGAAGTCCAGCCCAACGCGGACACCCTGCTAAGCCTGAGCATCAACGGCAGCGTGCGTCAGCAGACCCATCTCGGGGACATGGTGCATAGCGTGGCGGAAATCATCGCCATCCTGTCCACGTTGTTCGAGCTGAAGGCGGGCGACCTGATCTTTACCGGCACACCGGCCGGCGTGGCAGCCTTGCAACGCGGCGACCATTTTCATGCCCAGCTGGAAGGCATCGCCACGCTGGATGGCCGAGTGGCCTGAGCGACCTGTTCGTGGGTCGGAACGCTGGGTTAAAGTCGCTCCGCCATACGAAGCTAATACATAGCATTGGAGAGCAGCATGAGCATGATCAAAGAGTTCAAAGAATTTGCCATGCGCGGCAACGTCATTGACCTTGCAGTCGGCGTGGTCATCGGCGGCGCCTTCGGCAAGATCGTCACCTCGCTGGTCGACCAGATCATCATGCCGCCGATCGGCGTGCTCACCGGCGGCATCGATTTCTCCGCCATGAAATGGGTGCTCAAGCCGGCAGACGACAGCGACCCCAAACACAAGATCGCCGAGGTGGCGATTCAGTACGGCGCCTTCATCAACGTGATGATCCAGTTCGTGATCATCGCGTTCACCATCTTCCTGGTGGTCAAGGCCATCAACCGGCTCACCCGCAAGCAGCAGGCTGCGCCCCCCGCGCCGCCGGCGACCGAGGTGCTGCTGACCGAGATCCGCGATCTGCTGAAGAAGTAAGCCTGTCGTCAGCATCGAAGGCCGGGGCCTGTAAAGGCGTCCGGCCTTTATTACTTATGAGCATGACTTCTGGCCTAAGCGACTTGCAGGCGCAACGCCATAATCGTGGTTTCCCCGAGGAGTCCCCGATGCGCCGTCTGCCTCTTACTTTGCTCGCCGCCAGTCTCGCTCTTGCCACTGGCCTCGCCAGCGCCGCCGACAAGGCCACCGTGATCCCGCAGAACGCCGTGAAAACGGCGGAGCAACTGCGTGACAAGGCCATGGACGACAACACCGGCTACAAAATCGTGGAATCGCTGACCACCGAGATTGGTGCACGCCTCGCCGGTGGCCCGAACGACCAGCGCGCCCGCGACTGGGCTGTGGCCAAGTTCAAGGAACTGGGCTACGACAAGGTTTACACCGAGACCGTCACCTACCCGCTGTGGGAGCGCCATAGCGAACACGCGGAAATCGTCGCGCCGTTCCCGCAGCCGCTCTCGCTGATCGCGCTGGGCTATTCCGCCGGCACGCCCAAGGGCGGCCTCACCGCCGAAGTTGTGAAGTTCGACAGCCTGGATGCGCTGAAGAACGCCGACCCGGCCAGCGTGAAGGGCAAGATCGTCTATGTCGGCCCGCGCATGGAGCGCCACAAGGACGGCCACGACTACGCCATCGGTTCCGGCGTGCGCGTGGGCGGCCCGGTGATCGCCGCCAAGATGGGTGCAGCCGCCTTTCTGCTGCGCTCCGCCGGTACCGATGCGCATAGCCGCACGCCACACACTGGCGTCACCGGTTTCCGCGATCCGAAAGACGCCATCCCCGCTGCCGCACTCTCCAACCCGGATGCCGATCAGCTCGAGCGCGTGCTGGCCTATGGCAAACCGGTCAGCGTGAAGCTCGATCTCGACGTCGGCTTCAACGGCAGCTACACCGGCGCCAACGTCATCGGCGAAATCACCGGCAAGAAGCATCCCGACCAGGTCGTCGCCATCGGTGGTCACCTCGACTCGTGGGATCCGGGCACCGGCGCCATCGATGACGGCGCAGGTGTGGCGATTGCCATGGCCGCCGGCAAAATGATCCGCGACCTGCCGCAGCGCCCCGATCGCACCATCCGCGTCATCGCCTTCGCCAACGAAGAAATGGGCCTGTGGGGCGGTCGTGCCTACGCCGACAAGCATGCGACAGATGTCGGCAAGCACCAGCTCGGCACCGAATCCGACTTTGGCGCCCGCAAAATCTGGCGTATGAGCGCCAGCGTGAAACCGAGTGCCATCGGCGCCATCGAGCAGATCGCCAAAGTGATCGAACCCGTCGGCGTCGCCTACGACGCCAAGCTCCCCGGCGGCGGCGGCTCCGACCTGTCCCAGATGCACGGCAAAGGCATGGCCGCCCTTACCCTCACCCAGGACGGCACCGACTACTTCGACTACCACCACACCGCCAACGACACCCTCGACAAAATCGACCCGCGGGAACTGGCTCAGAACGTAGCCGTCTATGCGGCCTTCTCGTACATGGCCGCACAAGCCGATGGCGACTTTGGTTCGGCGCCAGGTGCGTTTGCGAAGGATGGCGCGAGCGATTGATCGGTTTCACTGCACCAACAAAAAAGGCGGCCCATGGCCGCCTTTTTTGTTGCACGGGATTTAAGCGCCTTCTCAAGTACTCACCCCTCCCCAACCCTCCCCTGCTTGCAGGGGAGGGAGCAGAAGCTCCGCGCAGCGGTGAGCGGTGAGGGCGCAAGATAAGCTCCCGAAGAAAACTATCTCGACGCCTGACACTGGAAGACGTGTAGCTACGGAGCACACCGCTGTGCTCCCAGGCCATTTCTCTTTGGTTACTTTCTCTTTACTCCGGGCATCCATGCCCTCCGCCCTTCGGGCCAGCTGCGCTGTTCGCACCCGTTCCTGCGGGTGCGTGGACCAGCAAAGAGAAAGTGACCCGGACCGCGGCAGCGGTTCGGAAGCCCGCCGCAGGCGAGCCCGGGCAAGCAGACGCGACAACCAAGCGGAAACGCTCTGGATTCCGGCCTACGCCGGAATGACGAAGTAGGAGGGGACATCACAACGACTGAACCCTATCCCCAGCCCTCGCCCGAAGGGATAGGGCGCTAAAGCTGCTAAGGCATCAGCTCGCACGAGCCTCAGCAGAAGCCCCATTCCCACCCTTAGAAAACCGCCCCTGCAACCGATCCAAATACAAATAAATCACCGGCGTCAAATACAACGTCAACACCTGCGACACCGCCAAACCACCCACCACAGCAAGACCCAGCGGCCGCCGCGTCTCCGCACCCGCGCCCACACCCAGTGCGATCGGCAACGTACCCGCGAACGCCGCCATCGTCGTCATCATGATGGGACGAAAACGCACACGGCACGCTTCATAGATAGCGATCGCGGGCGCCATACCCTCGTCACGCTGACGCTCCAGCGCAAAGTCGATCATCATGATCGCGTTCTTCTTCACGATGCCGATCAGCATCACGATGCCGACAAAAGCGAACAAATCCAGCGAGGCGTGGAACAGCACTAGCGTAATCAGTGCGCCCACCGCTGCCGCAGGAAGTCCCGAAAGAATCGTGAGCGGATGGATGAAGCTTTCGTACAAAATGCCCAGCACCAGATAGATCACGAACACCGCCAACAGCAGGAGCATGCCCATTCCTTGCATGGAATCCTGAAACGCCTGCGCCGTGCCCTGCACACTGCCGCTGATGGTAGCGGGCAGACCCATCTTGCGCATGGCCGCATCGATGCGCGTCACCGCTTCACTAAGACTCACGCCCGGTGCCAGGTTGAACGATACGGTGACCGCCGGCAGCTGGCCCTGGTGGTTCACCGTGAGCACCTGCGGCTTGCGCGTGAAAGTGGCCACGGTAGCTAGCGGCACCAGCTTGCCGGTTTCGGAGGCAACGTAGAGCTGCGAGAGCACATTCGGATCGCTTTGCAGCGAACGCGAGACTTGCAGGATCACCCAGTACTGCGTGGCCGCACCATAAATGGTGGATATCTGGTTTTGCCCGAATGCTGTGCCCAGCGCCGACTGCACCTGCGCCATGGTCAAGCCCAGCGGACCGAGCTTTTCTCGGTTCACCTCCACCATGATCGCCGGGCTGTTGAGATCGAGGTCGTTGGTGACGTCCTGAAAACCCGGTAGCTGCTGGAAGGCCTGGGTCACCCGGCCGCTCCAGTCGTACAGCTGCGGCAGATCGATCGATTGCAGCGTGTATTGGTACTGCGCCTTGGACTGGCGGCCACCGATCTGAATCGACGGCGGGTTCTGGATGTAGGTACGGATGCCCGGCACCGGTGCGAATTTCTTGCGCAGCTCCTGGATGATGCCGTCCGGGTCAAGTTTGCGATCGCTGGCGGGTTTCAGCAGCAACAGCAGCGAGCCATTGTTGACCGTGCTGCGCGGACCGCCGGCACCGACGCTGGACATATAGGCAGCGATGTTCGGATCGTTCGCGACAATCTCCGCCAGCTTCTGCTGCCGCGCCGCCATGCTGTCGAAGGAAACGTCCTGCGGGCCCTCGGTGGTCACGCGCAGCTGACCGGTGTCGCCCGCGGGAATGAAGTCTTTCGGCGCGATAGAGAACAACAGCGCGGTCGCCAACAGACTCAGGGCGAAGCCAGCCAGTACCACGCGAGGTCGATCCATGCACCAGCGCAGACTGCTGGCATAGCCTCGCTGCACCGCGCCGAAGCCACGATCGAAACCCGCGATCAGCCAGTTCTTCTTCTCGTGGTCGTGCGCCTTGATGAAGCGACTGCACAGCATCGGCGTCAGCGTGATGGCGACGATGCCGGAGATCAGGATGGAGACGCTGATAGTCACCGCAAACTCGTGAAACAGACGGCCCACAATGCCACCCATGAACATCACCGGGATGAACACAGCGATCAGCGACAGCGTCATGGAAAAAATGGTGAAGCCGATTTCGCTCGCGCCTTTCAGCGCCGCCTCGTACGGCGGCAGACCGGCTTCCATGTGACGCACGATGTTTTCCAGCATCACGATGGCGTCGTCCACCACAAAGCCGACCGCGAGCGTGAGCGCCAGCAACGAAAGATTGTCGAGGCTGTAGCCCAGCGCGAACATCACGCCAAAGGTACCGATCACCGAGATCGGCAAAGCCACTGCCGGAATCAGCGTGGCCGAGAAATTGCCGAGGAACAGATAGATCACCAGCACCACCAGCACACCGGCCAGCAACAAGGTGAACTGCACATCGTCGACCGAGGCGCGGATGGACAGCGAGCGGTCGTACAAGGTGTTGAGCTTGACCGAAGGCGGCAGGCCGGCCGTGAAGCCGGGCAGCACCGCCTTGATGCGATTGACCGTTTCCACCGTGTTGGCGCCGGGCTGGCGCTGGATGGCCAGCACGATGGCGCGCTCGCCGTTATACCAACTGGCGGCTTGGTCGTTCTGCACGCTGTCGCTGGCGTGACCCAGGTCGCCGATGCGTACAGGCGCACCGTTGCGGTAGGCCACCACGATGTCGTTATAGGCGGCCGCGCGCATCAGCTGCCCCTCGCTGCGAATCGGCAACTGCTGCCGACTGCCGTAGAGCGAACCGGTCGCCTGGTTCACATTGGCGCTGGCGATGGCGTTTTGCACTTGATCGATGCCGACGCCGCTGGCCACCAGCCGCTCCGGACTCACGCTGACCCGGACGGCGTATTTCTGCGATCCGTACACATTCACTTGCGCCACGCCATCGACCATCGACAGGCGCTGCGCCAGCTCCGTCTCCGCGTACTCGTCCACCTGCGACAAAGGCAGTGTGGACGACGTCACGGTGAGGAACAGGATCGGCGCATCCGCCGGGTTCACTTTGCGAAAGGTGGGCGGCGTGGTCATCTCTTTCGGCAGCTGACGCAACGCAGCGGAGATGGCCGACTGCACGTCCTGCGCAGCACCATCGATATTGCGTTCCAACTCGAAGGTGAGCGTGATCGAGGTGGAGCCCAGTGCGCTGGTCGAACTCATCGAGCTGATGCCGGCGATGGTCGACAACTGCGCCTCCAACGGCGTCGCCACCGCCGACGCCATGGTCTCCGGCGAAGCACCCGGCAGGTTGGCGCTGATGTTGATGGTGGGGAAGTCGACGTTCGGCAGTTCGTTCACCGGCAGACGCGGATACGCCGCGATGCCGAACACCAACAATGCCGCCATCAGCAGCGTGGTCATCACCGGCCGTCGAATACAAAGCTCAGGCAGATTCATGGCATTAGAGCCTGTTTATGGTCTCCCCGTAGCCCGCGCCGGGATCTGTTTGCACGCAGGCCAAGGAAGAACGAAGGAGTGTACGGCCGTACACGACTGAGTGATGACGCCGGCCTGCGGGCAAACAGACCCGGCCCGGAGGGTTGCTGTTGATTGGCCGCCATGCGGCAGCGCCCAGCTTGACCTGGCAGCCAGCCAGGTGCTGCGCCACGCGCTGCCACCTGACAGCCACTCAACAGCAACGCGGGCCACGGGGAGACCATAAACAGGCTCTTACCCGCCCGTCTTCACGCGCGCGCGGCTGCCGTCGATCAGCAGCATTTGGCCTTCCGTCACCACTTGCTCGCCCGCCTCCAGTCCCTTGTCGACCACCAGTCGCCCACCCGACGTCGGACCGGGGGTCACATAGCGCTGCTGCACCTTGCCGTCATGGCCGAGCACGAACACGAAACTGCCTTTGGACGAACTCTGCAACGCCTCCACCGGCACGTTCACCGCGTTGGCGATGCGCGTGGTGGGCAGGGTGAGCTGCACGAACTGACCAGGGGTAAGGCGGTGGTCGGCGTTGTCGAAACGCCCCTTCAGCACGATGGTGCCGGTGGTGACATCGACGGCATTGTCGATGAATTCCAGCGTGCCGCTCAGCGGCGCGCCCTTGTCGCCAGGGATCACCGCCTGCACCGGCACATCGCCACGCGCCTGCGCGGCGCGCACGGCGGCGAGGCTGTCCTCGGGAATGTTGAAGGCGATACGGATGGGCTCAATCTGATTGAGCACCAGGATGTCGGTGCTGTCGGCAGTGATCTGTGCGCCTGGCCATACCAGCGGCGCACCGGCGACGCCATCGAACGGCGCGACGATGCGAGAGTAGTCGAGTTGGGTTTGCGCGGTTTCCTGGGCGGCGAGATCGCTCTGCAGCACCGCTTTGGCCACGGCAAGATTGGCTTGATAGGTATCGTAGTCGGCCTTGGAGACGAAGCCCTTGGCGAGCATGTCGCTGTAGCGCTGCTGGTCGGCCTGGGCCTTGAGCAGCTGCGCCTGATCGCGCGCCACGGCACCGCGCGTCTGGTCCAGTTGGGCCTTGAGCAGGCTAGGGTCGATCTGCACCAGCAACGCGCCCTTTTTCACCTGTGCGCCGGGAGTAAACGCCAGCACCTGCAACTGCCCGGAAACACGCGAACGCAAAGTCACGGTGGACCAGGCTTCGGCGCGGCCCACCAATTTGAGGCTGAGATCCACGTCGCCACGCATGGCGGTGGCCACCTGCACGGGCACTTCCGCGCTCGCCGTCGAAGCAGCCGCCTTGTCGCCGGACGATGCCGTACCGTGACCGCGAAATGCCAGCATGGCGACGGCGAGCACCGCCAACAGCAACACAATCAGGAGTAATTTCTTCCAGGGCATGGGGACTCGCTATGGGCAGTTCGGTCGCGGCCGTGTTCGACTGGCGCGGGGATAGCGCAAGCATGCCAGCGTTGGCACGGGTTTGCGGTATCGGGTTTTCGGTAAACAAAGACCGTCACTATGCCCACGGAATTCAACGCCATCACAGAGACTGATGGCACTGGTCAGCCTTGAATCCGCAACTCTCTTCCGACTGGACTCGTCAAAGCGCCTCACCATCCGTCGGCTGATCCAGCGCCTGCAGGTTGTCCTTGATGCGGGTGAGCACGTCCATCGCCTGCTGCAGCTCGGCCAGCTCGATGCCGCGTGTGGCGTCCTTGCGCAGGCCGCGCCCGATCAGCTCCATATCGGCGACGACCCCACGAGCCTGTTCCGTGACATACAGGCGCCATGCGCGGCGGTCGCGCGGGTCGGGCCGGCGCTCCACGAAGCCGGCGGATTGCAGACGGTCGATCACACGCCCCACCGCGATCGGCTCCATCTCCAGGAATTCGGCCAGCTCGGTTTGACGCAAACCCTCGCGGTGGTACAACACCTTGGTCGCGCGCCATTGCGCGCGAGTCAGGCCGAATTTCACCGCACGCCGGTCGAAGTGCTTACGGAACAGCAAGGTCACGTCGTTAAGCAGGTAACCGAACGAGATGTCTTCCGTCTTGGTCATGACCGCCTAACCTCCAGGGATGCTCTCAGCCAGTCTACGCAGCCGTCATGATGTGCGGGAGACCCGCAAGAATCCGCGGAACCACGCCATGAACATCGAGATCGTCATCGCCGACATTACTCGCCTTGGGGTCGATGCCATTGTGAACGCCGCCAACCCGGCCCTGCTCGGGGGCGGCGGCGTGGATGGCGCCATCCACCGCGCCGCAGGCCCAGGGCTACTGGAAGCTTGCCGTGCCCTGCCTCAAGTCAGTCCTGGCGTGCGTTGCCCGGTCGGTGAAGCGCGCATCACCGGCGGATTTGCGCTGCCGGCGCGCTATGTCATCCATACGGTGGGGCCGATCTGGCACGGCGGCGACCGCGACGAGCCTGCACTGCTGGCGAGCTGCTACCGGGAGAGCCTGCAACTCGCCGCCGCGCATGGCTTGCATACGATCGCTTTCCCGGCGATCAGCTGCGGCGTCTACGGCTATCCACCCGAACGCGCAGCGCCGGTAGCACTGGCTGCCTTGCGCGAATGCCTGCTGCAACATGCCGAGATGCAGGTGCAACTGTGCTGCTTCGACGCGCGCATGGCGTCGGTCTGGCGTGAGGCGCTCAATCCAGCTTGAACGGATACAGCGGCGGCAGCGCCGATGAGGTCGACGTGTCGCCGGATGCGCGCCAATGGAAGCCGTCGCGGAATGCCGCCGCCAGGCGTTCACCCCATCCCGCCTCGCCGGCACCTGCGTAGAGCTTGCGCTGCAGAGCGTGGATCGCCTCGCGTTGTGGCTCCGACGACAACGCGGATGCCAGCGCACCCAGATTCGACCATCCCGGGCGCTCCGCGCGTGCCCAGGCCAGCAGGGCATGGGCCTGCGACGCGGCGTCCTCGCTGCGCGTCGCAGCGAGAAACGCCGCCTGCAGGTGACGGGGCGTCGCTGGCGTGGCATCAGCGACCCGCTTCGGTTCCGCGAGCCGATGACGGCGCCACGCCAGCCAACCGAGCAGGCTGAGCAACCACAGACCGCCGCTGCCCAGAGCGATCCAGCGCCACGGCACCGCGTGGTGCGGCATGGCCGATTCGCTGGGCTCGACCGGAGCGGCGGCTGTCGTCTGCACAGCAGCCGCGGTTGTCGCTGCAGCGCCCACCGCTGGCAGCACGGTGTAGTGCTGTGCCGGAACGCGGGCGACTTCCAGCTTGTCTGTCTGGACGTTCCACCAGGTCAGCGTGGTCTCGGGGATGGTCAGCTCACCCGGGCGACTGGGCACGACCGAGAACGCCTGCTGACGCCGCCCAACCAGCCAAGAACCACTGAGATGGGTGCCGTTGACCGGCTTGTCCGGATAAACCGTGGCGCCTTCGAGCGCGGGCAAGCTGAGCGCCGGCAGGGCTTCATAGGGAAGGCCGGTGGCCTGCAAGGTCATGCTGAGGTTGAGCGGCTGCCCCACACGCAGTTCGCCCTGGGTCGGACTGTCTTCGAGGGTGAGCGAGAGTTCGCGCGCCGGTAGCCACGCGGTCTTACCCGCGCTGTCCGGCACGGGGCGCACATCGATCGACACGGCCGGCGAAGCGGCGGATACCGGCCGCGTGCTGCCGAAAAAGCTGTTCGGGTCAGCCATGTCGATCAGCTCGCCCTGGAACGACACCGGTGGTATCTCGATCCGCCCCGCATGCTGCGGTATCAGCGCGTAACGCCGTTCGATCACGTTGTAGCGACGGCTACCGCGCTCGGCCTGGTAATTGAGGTCGCCGCCGAGTTTGCTCAGCTCCGCACCGTTCGCCTGGGGCTCGTCCATGGCACCATTGCTGAGACTGGCAGCGAAGTACAGACGCACTACATACGTCATTTGCTCGCCAACGTAGGCGCGTTGCGGCTCCGCCGTAGCTTCGACGAACAGATCCTTGCGCCCCTCCACCACGGCCTGGCTATCCGGCGGCACCACCTCCAGCTGTAACGGCACGGTGGCGCCGCCGGCAAAGTTCAGCGCGGGAATCGACAGGCTGCCGATACGCTTGGGCCGCAGCGCCACGCCGTAGACGAGTTCCGCGCTGCGCTGGCCATTGACGATGCTGAGGCTGGTGTTGCTGGACGTGCCAAGCACGGTGAAATCGCCGGACAGTGCACTCAGGTCCGGCGCGCTGAAAGCACCGCCGCCTGCCACACGCAGATTCAGCGTCACCGCTTCGCCGAGCTGCACCTTGTTGCGATCGAGCGTGGCCTGCACGTCGGCGGCCGAGGCCAGCCAAGGCAAGCACCACAGCAGCAAGCACAAACACCAGGACATGCGACGGGCCAGCACGATCAGTCACCCTCCCCGGCATTCGCGCCGTGGCGCTGCCGATATTCCAGTTCGAACTTGCGCCGCAACAGCGCGCCCGGATCGTCCGGCACGCGTTGCAGCGAGCGGCGGACGTCGGCAGGCAATTTGGATTGCGGGTCATCCGCGGCTACGGCACCCAGTTCATGACCAGCGTCCTTTTTATCGGAAGCCGGCTTGCCCTGCGCCTCCAGCGCGCGGTTCATTTGCTGCTGCAACGCCTGCTGCGCTTGTTCTGCGCGCGCTTTTTGCTCGGCCTGTTCCTGTGCCGTGAGCGGCTTCGCAGCGGCGGATGAAGATGCGTTCTTTGTCTGTTCGCTGTCTTTGCCGGAGCCCGAGGGATCGTGTGCCTGATCGGAGGGTTGCCCCTGAGCGCCGGCCTGATCCTGGCCCTGTTTCCCTGACGATGAGGGCTGACCGTTCTCGCCTTGCTTGCTTTCGCCGCTCTTGGGCTCGGAGGAAGAGTGATCGTCGCCCTTGTCCTGCCCGCTCTTGTCTTGAGTGTTCTTGTTCTGCTGCGGCGGCGGTGGCTGCTTGCGCAGCCAATCCTCGACGGCCTTGCGGTTGGCTTTGGTGTCCTCGCTCGCTGGGTTCTGCTTCAGCGCACGATCGTACGCAGCCAATGCTTCCTGATAGCGGCCCTGCATGGCGAGAGCATTGCCGAGGTTGTAAGCCGCATCGGCGCCAGGCACGTCTTGCAAGGCCTGGGATGCAGCTGCGTAATCGCCAGCACGATAGGCGGCCGCGCCGCGCAAGGCCGGGTCGCGGGCCAGTTGTTGTGCCTGTTTCGCTTGCCCTTGCCGCAGCGCTTGTGCCGCCTGTTGGTCCGGCCGTCGCCACAGATCGCTCCAACTGCCAGCCTGGGCGTTACCTGGCATAAGCGGCAGCAGCAACAACGGCAACATCAGCAACCAGCCACGGCGAAACGCCAGCGCGACGATGGGCAGCAGCGGCAGCAACAACCAGGGGCCACGATCCTGCCATTCTTCGCTCACCAAACCACTCGCCGTCGCCGCCTCGCCTGCGGTGGGGCTGGAGAGGTGGAGTGCATCGATATCCTGATGGTCATCGCTCATCGGCACGAAGCGACCCCCACCCGCCTCGGTCAACGCCCGCAATGACGCGTCATCCCGCTGCGCGAGAACCACATCGCCACGCTCGCCGCGCAGGAGACCGCCATCGCCCGATGGAACAGGACCGCCCTGCGGCGTGCCCACGGCAAGCACCGATACGCTGATGCCCTCATTGCGGGCTTTGCGCGCAGCCGCCACTGCGGCGGCATCAGTGCTATCCGTGACCAGAATCATCGATCCACCACCGACCTTGGCGTCGCGGATCAAGCCTGCGCTTCGTTCGATCGCCTGCGCCGCGTTATTGCCATCGGCAGGCATCGTGTCTGGCGCGAGTGCGTCGAGCAGATCGTTGAGACTGCCGACGTCTGAAGTCAGCGGCGCCACCACGAAAGCTTCGCCCGCGTAGGCGACCAGGCCATTGAGGCCGTCCCGGTTCGCTGCCAGCAGATCGCGCACTTTGTACCGTGCACGGTCGATACGACTGGGGGCGACATCCCGCGACAACATGTGTTGCGACAACGACACGGCAATCACCTGCGCCGTCCGATTCGCATACAGCGGCGTAGCGATTCGACTCCAGGCGGGGCCGGCCAGCGCGAGCGTGCACAGTGTCCAGCCCAAAGCGATCAACATCGGCGGCAAGTGCCGGTAACCGGCACGCCCCTGCAGCAGATGCGGCAGCAATTCGGGATCGACCAGCTTCGACAGCTCACGCTGCGCGTGGCTGCCGCGTGAGGCCATCGCCCATAGCAGCGGCAAAGCCAGCAAGCCAAGCAGCCACCACGGCCGCAGAAAATGAAACTGCTGCCACATCGCGCTCATGCGTTCACCGCCGGTACGGGGCGGCGTGCGCTGGGTGCCAGGGCGAACAACAGACACAACATGCCGGCCAGCAGCGGCCAGCGAAACAATTCGTGGCGCGGACGCAGCTCCGGACCTTGCTGCGGCATCGGCTCCAGCGCATCGATGGCTCGGTACGCTGCAGCCAACTCGTTGGTGTCGGTCGCGCGGAAGTAACGGCCACCGGTCTGTGTGGCGAGCGAGCGCAACATGCCTTCGTCCAGATCGGCCGAAGGATTGACCACGCGCGTGCCGAAGAAATCCGGCACGCGCATTTCGGTCGCACCGATGCCAATGGTGTATACGCGTATGCCGGCCGCCTTCGCGGCGCGCGCCGCGTCCAACGGCGTGATGTTGCCAGCGTTGTTCACGCCGTCCGTGAGCAGCACCAGCACACGTGCGGGCTCCGGCAGGGAGGACAGGCGCTTCGCGGCCACGGCGATCGCATCGCCGATGGCGGTCTCGGTACCGGCCAGGCCAACGGTGGAGCTCTGCAATTGAGCACTCACGGCGGAGAGATCGTAGGTGAGAGGCGTCACTAAGAATGCGCGGGTGCCGAACAGGATCAGCCCGAGTTCGTCGCCGCTCCGGCGCGAAATGAAATCACCGGCAATCGCTTCGACGGCACCGAAACGGCTGACCACCTGACCGGCCAGCTCCATGTCTTCGGTGCGCATACTGCCGGAGAGGTCGACCGCGAGCATCAAGGCGCGACCGCTGCGCTGCTGCGCTTGCGGCGGCCCCACCCATTGAGGCCGCGCCGCCGCGCCGACCATGCATAGCCACGCGAGCACCAATAGCCAAGTGCGAGCGCCCGTTGGCGCTTGCTCCACCACACTCGCCAGATGAAGGCCCGGATGCGGCAGATGCAATGCCTGATCCGGTGCCGCCGGACGCAGCCAGCGCCGTAGCAACCAGGGCAACGGCAGCACCAGGACGATCCAGGGCCAGGCGAATTCAGACATGTCCGCGCTCTAAGGAGGCACGCAATACAGGAGACTTGAGTTTTTTGCGCATGGCTCGTTGCTTCAAAGCAAGCGCCAGCCATCGGCGCGTGGCCCCGGCGAGGTCGTGCACATCTACTGTGGTGGTGGGTCGGTACATCACCGACTCCAACGTCATCAAGCTGTCCAGTGTGGCCGCGTCGACAGGCACTACGGCCAGACAGCGACGCCAAGCATCGCCACGATGATGCGTCGCCATGGGGTCGTATATGCGCGCTCCGCGCCGCAGCCACTGATGCAAGCCGGCGGCCAACGCATCGGGCCGCTGCGCATGGCGTTGCTCGATCGCGTCGATCTCCGATAGAACCGCCTCGACGCGACGCCGCCAACACCGATGCCGCCAGGCCATCCACCACCCGAGACACGCCAGCAACAACGTCAGTGCAGCGAGCACCCACCAGCCCGGTGCCGGCGGCCACCAGGAGGGATCGGGCGGCAGGTGGATGTCACGCAAAACCGGACCGGTAGGTTGCGGCGGGGATGGTGTGGCGACAGGCAGCATCATGACGCGGACCTCGCTCCACCCAGCAGACCGCTTACCGCTTCCAGCGGATCGACCGCGGTATCGATGCTTCGATGCCGCAAGCCTAGTGATTGGGCCAACGCGGCCAGGCGGACCTGACCGGCGCCCAGGGTCTGTTGGAATTCGCGTCGCTGACGCTCCGCCTGCAGCACCACCTCGCGGCGCACGCCGGCATGCTCCAAGGGATAGCGGCCGGCCGGCGCTGTCGCCAACTCAAGCGCGTCGCCGACGATCAGCACACTGACACCGGCGCGGCGCGAGAGATCGAGCAGGCGCCCCCGTGCCGGCTCGTCGCAACTGAGCCCATCGCTCACCAGTAGCACGCGGCTGGCGCCGTGCATCAACCGTGCTGCCCGCAACAAGGCCTCTGACAAGGGCTCGTTGCGCCCTGCAGCAGGATCGATATCCCAATCCGCCAGCGCGCCGCAAAGCGCCAGCGCACCCCGTGTACCTCCCTGCGGTCGCAGCATGTGCGTGCGCTCGCCAAAGGCCATGGCGCCCACGCGCTCCCCAGCGCGCACGGCCAGCCAGGCAGCCGTCGCTGCGGCACGTGCTGCTTGCACCGACTTGAAGCGCACGCGAGTACCGAAGCGCATGCTGGCATGCGTGTCCAGCAAAATCAGCACTCTTCCTTCGCGTTCTTCCTGGAACAGCTTGGTGTGCAGCTTGCCGCTGCGCGCCGTGAGCCGCCAGTCGAGCCGGCGAATGTCATCGCCGGGCTGGTAGGCGCGGGACTCCGCGTAGTCCATGCCGCGGCCGTATAGACGGCTGGACTGCTGACCCGCAGGGGCCACTCGGCTATTCAGCTTTGGCAGGGCCGCTCGCGCCACTTTGGCGCGCAAAGCCAGCAACTCAGCCAGGGAAACGCTCGCGCGGCCATCACCCTCGGCGCGCTGTAGCAATACGGCACTCACGGAAGCGGCACGAGATCCAGGAGACGCGAGACCACCTGATCGCTGCGCACGCCCTCTGCCTCGGCTTCATAGCTCAGCAATACGCGGTGACGCAGCACGTCGTGGGCGATGGCATGGATGTCTTCCGGCAGCACATAGTCGCGCCCCGCCAGCCAGGCATGCGCACGTGCGCAACGATCCAGTGCGATGGTGGCGCGCGGACTCGCACCCCAGGCGATCCAGCGTTTCAGCTCGGGGCCGTAGGCGCCGGCGTCGCGACTGGCCAGCACCAATTGGGTCAGGTAGGCCTCAAGCGCAGGAGCCATGTGCACCGACAGCACGGCCTCGCGCGCGGCAAATACGTCGGACTGGCTGAGCGTGGCACGTGCCGGTGGCTGCGGATGCAGGCTGCGGCGCGCCTGCTCCCGCGCCAGACGCAGAATGGCCAATTCCGACGGTGCATCCGGATAGCCGATGGTGACGTGCATGACGAAGCGGTCCAGCTGCGCTTCGGGCAAGGCGAAAGTGCCTTCCTGTTCGATCGGGTTCTGCGTCGCCATCACCATGAACAGCTCCGGCAGACGCCAGGTGCTGCGGCCTATAGTGATCTGCCGCTCCGCCATCGCTTCAAGCAGCGCCGATTGCACCTTGGCCGGCGCGCGGTTGATCTCATCGGCCAGCACGATGTTGTGAAACAACGGTCCGCGCTCGAATTCGAAGCTGCCGGACTGGGTTCGGAAGATATCCGTGCCGGTGAGATCGGCGGGCAGCAAGTCGGGAGTGAACTGCACGCGATGGAAGTCCGCCTCGATACAAGCCGCTAGCGCCTTCACCGCGGTTGTCTTGGCCAGACCTGGTGCGCCTTCGACCAGCAAATGCCCATCGGCCAGCAGCGCCACCAGCAGGCAATCGATCAGGTGGGGCTGGCCGATGATGCTTTGCTGCAGTTCCTCACGCAGTTTGGTGAACGCCTGTTGCAGGCGTGAGGAAGGGTGAACCTGGGGCATGTCCATCAAGAATTCCGTTGTGCTTCGTGCGGCTACAGACCGCAGCCATTCACAGAAGTTTAGCCGCCGCAGGCGGCACCCGCCCCCGCAACTGATGGCATAGGCCCGCGCCAGCTCAAAGAAAAAGGGCGGCCTGAGCCGCCCCTTTCATCATGCCTTGTGCGGTGCTCAGCGCAGGCTTTCGCTCAAAATGCGCGGCGTCACGAAGATCAGTAGCTCCGCCTTGTCGCTCTGGCGCGAAGTCTTGCGGAACAGAATGCCCACGCCCGGGATATCGCCCAAACCCGGCACCTTGGTGGTGGCATTCGCCTTGGTGATCTCGTAGATGCCGCCGAGCACCACGGTCTGGCCGTTGTCCACCAGCACTGAGGTGTTGATCTCACGCGTATCGATCTGCGGCACCTTGCCATTCGGCGTATCGACGAACTGGGCCAGCGCATCCTTCTTCACATTGATGGCGAGATAGACACGGTTATCGGCCGTGATCGTCGGCGTCACCTTCAGCTCCAGCACCGCGTCTTTGAACTGCACAGAAGCGGTCGGTTGGCCGCCACCAGCGGCGCCGCCGTTCTGGAAGGTGACATAGCCGATCTGCTGACCCTGGCGAATAATGGCTTCCTGCTGGTTCGCCGTAATCACGCGCGGACTGGAGACCACTTCGCCACGGCCTTCGGTCTGGGCGGCCGACAGCTCAAGGTCGATCGCATAGTTCGCACCGAGAATCGCCAGGCCGAAGCTACCTCCCTGCAGGGTAGTGGGAAGGTTCACGTTCAAGCCTTTGCCACCAGCCGAGCCGTTGCCGTTGTCCGTTCCCCCAAACGAGGTCACATTGCCACCGCCCAGACCTGCTTGCAGATTGGGGATCGCAGTAGCCGCGTTCTGGAACTGCGTGTTGTTGACTTTCCCCTGTACACCGAACTTGGCACCCAGCTCGCGGGTGAAGGTGTCGCTGGCCACCACGATGCGCGACTCGATCAGCACCTGCTGCACCGGTTTGTCGAGTACCGCTATCAACTCGCGCAGTTCGCGGATCTTCTGTGCACTGTCGTTGAGCAGCAGAGTGTTGGTGCGCTCATCGAACGAGACGCTGCCGCGTGCGGAAAGGAACCCGTGCGAGCTGCCGCCAGCACCACCTCCGCCACCGCCACCTGCCGGGCCCTGGGTCAACAGCTTCGCGATGTCCTGCGCTTTGCCGTAGCTGATCGGCACGTAGTCGGTGACCAGCTCGGCATTGTCCTCCGCCTTGATGCGGGCATCGGCCACACTCTGCTCGTACTTCGCCAACTCATCCTGCGGCGCGATCCAGATCACGTTGCCGTTGCGGCGCTTGTCCAGGCCCTTGGCACGCAGCACCACGTCCAGCGCTTGATCCCACGGCACGTTGACAAGGCGCAGGGTGATGGCACCACCCACCGTGTCGGAGGCCACCAGATTCTGGCCCGACATGTCGGCGATCAGCTGCAGCACCGAGCGGACCGGGATGTCCTGGAAATTGAAGGTGACGCGGTTACCGTTGTAAACCGGATCCTGGCCGCGTAGAGACTTGCCATCAGGACCGGCCTTGGGATCCTTTTTCTTGGGCGCGACTTCGACCACATACTGGTCGGCCGTCTGGTAGGCCGAGGTTTCGACGCTGCCCTTGGTTGCGATTTCCATGTGTGCGCCACCGCGGGCACCGCCCTTAGTGACGATCGACTGCACCGGCGTGGCGAAGTCGAGCACATCGAGGCGTTGAGCCAGGTTCTGCGGCAGATTCACGTGGTCGAGATTGACCACCACCTTGTCGTTCTCACGCTTCATGTCGGCGCTGGCGCCAGCGCCACTGAAATTGATCAGCACCCGACCTTCGCCATTCGGCCCGCGGCGGAAGTCGATATTCGACACCGCCGGACCGCTCGCCGAGGAAGGCAACGCCTTGGATGGATCGATGGTGGAGGCGGTGGTCGTGGTCTGCGCGTCGGTACCATTGTTGACCGTGAACACGAGGCTGTTGCCGTCGACACGCGTGCGATATGACGAATCGCGCATCAGTTCGACGATGACGCGGGTACGGCCGCCGGCGGCTACCGCGGACACGCCCGAAGTCGAGCCCTTGCCGATATCGAGGTGGCGCGCCGCCGCGTTGTCGGTATCACTGAAGTCGATCGCAATACGCGGCGGGTTGCCGGTGGTGAAAATCTTCGGCTCCGGCGCCGGCCCCGTGAAGTTCAAATGCAGCTCGATACGGCCGCCAGGCAGCGTGTCGTAGCTGATCTCCTTCAAGGTGTTGGTGGCCGCCGCCGCGATGCTTGACCACGCAGCACTGACGATCAGCAATCCAGTGATCAGGCGACGACTCGCTTGGCGCATGACACGGCCCCGAACAGGTTTGATTAGGTAGGTCATTGCATCAGCCCCTGTGATTCTTATTTCTCGCCAAGCGCGATGCTGGCTGAGCGTTCCATCCAGCCGCCATTACCGTTGGATACCAACTCGACCAGTTCAATGTGGTCTTCGCTGATGGCGGTGACGTGACCGTAGTTCTGGCCCATGTATTCGCCGCGATGGACGCGATGGATCACGCCACCCGGGTCCTTGATCAGCACTTCAGTGCCGCCACCGGTCCCTACGGTGCCGACCATCTTGAGACTGTCGAGCGCGAACACTTCCAATGGCTCCTTGGTGCGATCCTGATCGGGCCGCGGCCCGGCATTCGCCGCGCCGTTGTCCAGTTCGGCCGTACTCGGGCTGAACGGATCACGCTTGTCCTGGTCGTTGTACAGGAAGGTTTCAAAGGTCTTGATGACTGGCAGCGGCGGGATCGGCGCGCCTTTCTTCTGCCTCTCCTGGGAAACCCAGTCGCGCAGATCGGACATGCCGCGCGTGCAGCCTCCGAGCACCAGGACGGCACCGAGCACCAGCGCGGCGCGTACCACGTGAGCGGACTTAAGGGCTATCAACTTGCTCATTTCCGCCCCCCGGTCTTGGCGCCCGACTGCGACTTGGCATTGGCTGCCTTGGCCTCGACGCTCTCTTCGTCTTCCAGATAACGATAGGTTTTGACTGTGCCCTGCAGCACTAGCTGACCGTTCTTGTCCTTCGGCGTCAGCGACACGTCATGCAAGGTCAGGATCACGACGCGAGGTAGCGAGGCCACGCCGCTGATGAAGGTGCCGAACTGATGGTAGGTGCCCACCATGCGCAACTGGATCGGCTTCTCAGCGTAGAAATCCTTCGGCACCTCGGCGCCTGGCTGGAACAGCTCGGTTTCCAGGCCTGCCGACAACGCAGTCTGCGAAATGTCTATCAGCAACTCCGGCATTTCGGTCTTGCTGGGCAGCTGGCGCAGCAATTGGCGCAGCATGTCCTGCATCTCATCGAGCTGCTGCTGCAGCGCTTCGAGATTGACCGCCTTGGCCTGCTTCTGGGAGAACTCCTGTTTGAGCTGCTCCTCCTTGTTGGCCTGCTGCTCAAGCGTGTTCTGCTGATCGCTGACGAACACATACCAGCCGAGCAGTACTACCAAGCCGAACAGCAGTCCGGTGAAGAAGATTTTGACCGACTTCGGCCACCCGCCAATGTTGTTGCGGTCGAGATTGCGCAGGTCGTTGAGGAACTTCATGGCTTGGCTCCTCCATTACCTGGCAGGCCCGTCCCTGCGGTATTCGCCGGCTTCGGCGCCTCCCGCGTAGCAGGAGCCGGCTTGGCCGGCGGCGTCGCCGTCGCGGCCTGCACGGCCGGGGTCAACGCCTGGCGTGCCGCGACTGAACCCGCCCCGGCAGGCGTTGCCGATGCGGCCGCTGCACTGACCCCAGGCACGAGGACTGGCGTGCGTTGTTCTGCGTCTGCATTTTCATCCGCCTTGGGCTTGCTCAGGGCGACGTCCAGGCCGAAGGCATACGGCATGCGCGAATCGCCGTGCGTATTCTCGGTCTTGCGCAGGTCGGCATGACCCATCCACGGTGAGGACTCGATGTTGCGCATGTATTCGGCGACGCTGGCGTTGGACTGCGCCACGCCGTCGAGCGTCAGCGACTCACCATTTTGCTTGAGGCCACCAAGGCGTGCGCTGGCCGGGATGGTCTTCACCAGTTCATCGAACAGATGGACCATCTGCGAACGGTTCGCCTGCAGCTGCTCGATGATCTGCTTGCGGGCCAGCAGCCGCTCGCGCACTTTCTCCAGATCCTTGATCTTGGCGATGCGGTCGTCGATCTGCTTGATCTCGCCTTGCAGGTAGGTGTTGCGCTCGTTCTGATTGTCGATGCGCTGGTCCATCCAGAGCACCCACAGCAGCATAAACAGCAGGGCTGCCACAAAGGCCGCACCGAGCTGCATGAAGAACTCACGCTCTCGTTGCTTGCGGCGCTCGTTGCGCCAGGGAAGTAGGTTGATGAGTGCCATCAGTCGAAGCTCCTCATGGCGAGGCCGACCGCAATCATCAACGCGGGTGCGTCCTGGGCCAGCTGCTGCGCCTGCACGCGCGAAGACAGCGACATGCGCGCCAGCGGATTGGCGACGACACAAGACACGCCGAGCTGCTCTTCGAGCATCGGGCCGATGCCTTCGATGGACGCGCAACCGCCGGCCAGCACGACCTGGTCGACTTTGCTGTATTCACTGCCGGCGAAGAAGAACTGCAGCAAACGGCTGATCTGCTGGATCAGCGATTCCTTGAACGGTTCCAGGGCTTCGCTTTCGTATGACTCCGGCAAACCGCCCTTGCGCTTGGCGCGGCCGGCTTCCTCATAGGAAAGGCCGTAGCGGCGCATGATCTCGTCGGTGAGCTGCTTGCCGCCAAAGACCTGTTCGCGCGAATAGATAGTCCGCTGGTTGCGCAGCACGGACAGCGTGGTCATGGTGGCGCCGATATCGATGACGGCGACCAACGCGTCACGGCCGACGTTGAGCTGGTCAGCCACCATCGCGAAGGCATTCTCCATCGCGAACGCTTCGACGTCGACGACCTTGGTGGCGAGGCCGCCCAGATCCAGCGCGGCGACGCGCATATCAACGTTCTCGGTACGCGAGGCCGCGAGCAGCACGTTGTTCATTTCGGGGTTGTCGCGCACCGGACCGAGCACTTCGAAATCGAGGCTCACTTCCTCGATCGGGTACGGAATGTATTGATTGGCTTCGACCTGGATCTGTCCTTCGAGGTCATCGTCGGACAGGTCGCTCGACATCGGGATGATGCGCGTAATCACCGCCGAGCCCGCCACGGCAGCAGCCGCATGCTTGAGCTTGGAACCGGATCGTGCGAGCGCGCGTCGAATCGCTTCGCCTACCGCCTCGATCTCGACGATGTTCTTCTCGACCACGGCATTGGGGGGCAGTGGCTCGACCGCGTAGTGCTCCACGCGATAACGGCCACCGGTCTGACTGAGCTGCAGCAGCTTGACGGCGGTCGAACTGATATCGACGCCAACAAGCGACGGCTTCTTGGGTGTAAAGAGCCCCACGATTTTCCCCCTTGCCCCTGGGCGCCCGCACCGTATGTGCGGCGAGTGCGCGTCGGCATTAAATCCAAAAATTGACGTATTGGCAATGGCCTACGACAACTTTCTCGACTGTTTGGCGTGATGGCTTGCACACTTAGCGCGATCCCTTCGGTGGCGCATTTCTTGCTCTGCCTCACCGGAATGTGCAGGGAATGTGCCGGCCACCACCCATTCAGGCGATAGTGCTACATCTATACTCTGTCGTGTTTTGACTCAGGTCTCGCAAACTCCACACCATGCAAATTCTCAAGCGTTTGCTGCGCTGGGTGCTGATCCTTGCTTTCACCGGATTACTGCTGGCTGTCGCCGCGGTGGGTGTGGCTTATTGGCTGGTTTCCCCCCGCATGCCTTCAGTCGCTGCACTGAAGGATTACCACATGCAAGTTCCACTGCGCGTGATGAGCGCGGACGGAAAGCTGATCGCAAGTTTCGGCGAAACCCGTCGTATCCCCGTGACTATCGCTGACGTGCCGGAGCGGCTGAAGCACGCCGTGCTGTCAGCCGAGGACGCCGATTTCTACAGCCACCCAGGCGTGGACTGGCACGGCATTGCCCGCGCCGGCTGGCATGTCGTCGTCTCCGGTGGCGACAAGGGGCCTGGCGGCTCCACCATTACCCAACAGGTCGCGAGGAACTTCTTCCTCAGCCCCGAGAAGTTGTATTCACGCAAGCTCACCGAGATCTTCATCGCCCTGCGTATGGAGAACCAGCTGAGCAAGGATCAGATCCTTGAGCTTTATCTGAACAAGATGTTCCTCGGCCACCGCTCCTACGGCGTGGCGGCGGCAGCCTCGTATTACTACGGTAAGTCGCTGGACCAGCTGAGCGTGGCCGAGTGTGCCTTGATCGCCTCCACCTTCCAGCTACCCTCGGTGGTCAACCCGCTCAATAATCCCAAACGCGCCATCGCACGCCGTAACTGGGTGCTGGGCCAAATGCTGCAGAATCGCTACATCACCAAGGCCGAGCACGACCAGGCCGTCAACGAGCCGAACAGCGCTTATCCGCATGAGCCGCCGATCGAGGTGGATGCGCCCTACCTGGCCGAAATGGTCCGCCTGCAGGCGCTGGATCGCCTGGGCAACGACGCCCTCACCGAGGGCTACGTGATCAAGACCACGGTACAGAGCGCTCGCCAGCAGGCCGCCGTCGACTCGCTGCGTGCCGGCCTGATCGACTACGACCGCCGCCACGGCTGGCGCGGACCGGAGGATCACCAGGAACTGGCGGACAACGCCGGCAACGAAGACTACGACCGGGTGCTGTCAAGCTACACCGACATCGCCAGCATGCACCCTGGCATCGTCACGGCGGTGTCCGCTAGCGAAGCGACCGTGTACCTGTCCAGCCGCGAGCAGACCAAGCTGGGCATGGCATCCGTCGACTGGGCGCGTCCCTATATCAGCGAAACCCGGATTGGGGCAGCACCCAAAAGCGTGAGCACCGTGCTCAAACGCGGCGACATCATTCGCCTGTCGCGCGACGAGAAAGGCGAGTGGCAGCTGACCCAGATCCCGAAAGTGCAAGGCGCACTGGCTTCGGTCAATCCGGAGGATGGCTCGCTGCAGGCACTGGTGGGCGGCTTCAATTTCTTGCGAAGCAAGTTCAACCGCGCCGTGATGGCCGCGCGCCAGCCAGGTTCGAGCTTCAAGCCTTACATCTACTCGGCGGCCTTCGAGCGCGGCTTCACGCCGGCCTCCATCGTCAACGACGCGCCACTAGCCTTGCCCGATCCATCACGGCCGGACGGTTTGTGGACTCCGTCCAACGACGACGACAAATTTGATGGGCCGATCCGCCTGCGTGAAGCGTTGGTGAAATCTAAGAACCTGGTCTCGGTGCGCTTGCTCGACGCGATCGGCGTGCGCTACGCCCGCGACTACATCACGCGCTTCGGCTTCTCCCTGGATGCGCTACCGCCCAATCTCTCGATGGCGCTGGGCACCGCTTCGGTGTCGCCGATGGGCATGGCGCGCGGCTATGCCGCGTTCGCCAATGGCGGCTATCTGGTAACGCCGTACTTCATCAGCGAGATCGACGACCGCGACGGCAAGCCCGTGTATGTGGCCAACCCTGCACGCGCCTGCCGCACCTGCCAGGAACGCCTGCTCGACACGCGTCCGCCAGGCCCGCCGCCAGCCAGCAACCCCATTCCTGCCAACTCCATAGCAAGTGCCAGCTCGGTGGTGCCTACTGCCCCCGGCGACGCCGTGCTGCCCGCGGACGCCCATGGCGGTGGCACCCACCCGCCCGTGCTGGCACCACAAGTGATCGACGTTCGCAACGATTACCTGGTGACGTCGCTGATGCAGGATGTGGTCAAGCGCGGCACCGGCGCGGCCGCCATGGCGCTTGGCCGTGACGACCTGGCCGGCAAGACGGGTTCCACCAACGAGCATCGCGACGCCTGGTTCGTCGGCTTCAATGGCGACCTGTCGACCGCGGTATGGGTAGGCTTCGACGATTTCAGTTCGCTGGGCCGTGGCGAGTTCGGCGCCAAGGCCGCGCTGCCCATATGGATGGGCTACATGGGCGCCGCGCTCAAGGACGTGCCCTCCACCACCTTGTCGATGCCGCCGGGTATCAGTACGGTGCAGATCAACCGGTCAAGTGGCTTGCCTTCCGGCGCCGGCGACCCCAACAGCATGTCCGAGATGTTCAAGGTGGAAGACGTGGACCGCCTGCGCCAGCAGGCCAGCCAGCAGCAAGAGGACCCCGACCAGCAGCACGCCTACGACATCTTTTGACAGCGACGGATCGGCGGCTACCGCCGGTCCGATGCAAGGCCGCACGACGGCAGCTCCTCCCACATAGACGTCCGCATTATTGACTGAGGAGGGATCACGACCATGGCGCGAGGCGAACACCATCACATCCACGCGCACGACCGCGTCCAGCGCAATCGTCGACGCATCGCCCAGGAAGCGGCGCGGTTGATGAGCGAACACGGTATCCGCGACTTTCATCACGCCAAGCTCAAGGCCGCCGAGCGTCTGGGCATCCTCGACGCGCAGGCCCTGCCCCGCAACAACGAGATCGAGGATGCGCTGCGCGAGCATCAGCGCATCTTCCATGCCGAGAGCCAGCCGCAGCTGCTGCAAGAACGGCGCGAAGCCGCCATCGAGGCCATGCGCTTCCTACGTGCCTACGAACCGCGTCTGGTCGGCGCCGTGCTTGACGGCACCGCCGACGGCCATTCAGCGGTTTGCTTGCATGTATTCGCCGACGATCCCGAAGCGGTCGTGCTGTTCCTGCATGAGCACGGTGTCCCCGTCGAGACGCAGACCCGACGCTTACGCGCCAGCCGCGATGAACAGGCCGAGTACCCTGTCCTGCTGTTCGCCGCCGACGGCCTGCCCTTCGACATCACGGTGTTCCCGATCGACGCGCTGCGCCAGCCGCCACTGGACCGCATCGACGAGAAACCTATGCGGCGTGCCTCGCTGGCCACCGTGGAAACCCTGCTCGCCGAGAGCGATGACGCAGACGACTTCGAACGCAAGCTCGCAGCCGCCTTGCGCTGATTACGAAAGCCCCAACGAAAAACGCCCGGCAATGCCGGGCGTTTTTCGTTTTAATACTGCGGTGACTTAGCGCTTGTCGGCCGACACGTAATCGCGCACGCCGGCACCGGTGTAGATCTGACGCGGACGGCCGATGCGCGAGCCGGGCGTTTCGTGCTGCTCGATCCAATGCGCGATCCAGCCAGCGGTGCGCGCGATGGCGAACATCACGGTGAACATCTCGGTCGGAATACCCAACGCCTTGTAGATGATGCCGGAGTAGAAATCGACGTTCGGGTACAGCTTGCGCTCGACGAAGTAGTCGTCCTTCAGCGCAGCCTCTTCCAGCTTCATCGCCACGTCGAGCAGCGGATCGTTGACACCCAGCTCGGCGAGCACCTTGTGGCACATCTCGCGGATGATCTTGGCGCGCGGATCGAAGTTCTTGTAGACACGATGACCGAAGCCCATCAGGCGGAAGTTGTCGTTCTTGTCCTTGGCGCGCTTGACGGCGGTCTCGACCTTGTCCGCCGTGCCAATCTCTTCAAGCATCTTCAGCACGGCTTCGTTGGCGCCGCCATGTGCCGGGCCCCACAGCGCGGTGATGCCCGCAGCGATCGAAGCGTAGGGGTTGGCGCCGGTGGAACCGACCAGACGCACCGTGGAGGTGGATGCGTTCTGCTCGTGATCGGCGTGCAGGATGAACAGCAGATCCAACGCCTTGGCGGCAACCGGACTCATCTCCAGCGGCTCGCTCGGCACTTCGAACATCATGTGCAGGAAGCGGTCAACATACGCGAGGTTGTTGCGCGGGTAACGGAACGGCCAGCCGATGGAATAGCGGTAGCAGGCGGCGGCGATGGTCGGCATCTTCGCGATCAGGCGAATCGCAGCCAGTTTGCGGTCTTCCGCGTTATCCACGTCGAGCTTGTCGTGGTAGAACGCCGACAGCGAAGCCACCGAGGCAGCCAGCATGGCCATCGGATGCGCGTCGTGATGGAAGCCCTTGAAGAAGTCCTTGTGCGACTCATGCATCATCGTGTGATGCGTGATCTGGTGGTCAAAATCGTTGAACTGCGTCTTGCTCGGCAACTCGCCGTTGAGCAACAGGTAGGCCACCTCGAGGAAGCTGGACTTCTCGGCCAGCTGTTCGATCGGGTAGCCGCGGTACAACAACACGCCCTCGTCGCCATCGATGTAGGTGATGGCGCTCTTGGTGCTGGCAGTGCTGCCGTAGCCCGGGTCGTAGGTGAAGTGGCCTGTATCCTTGTAGAGGGTGCCGATGTCGATGCATGCCGGACCGAGCGTACCGCTCAGCAGGGGCAGCTCACTGCTGCGGTTGCTCGACTCATCCACCAGCTTGACAATCTTGGTATCGGACACGGAAACCTCCTTCACGTATGTCACCACCGGCCGACACGTAGCGTGTGCCTACCGGCGAGGGAATGTAGAAACATCGTGCCCGGGGGTGGCAACGATGCAATACCGGCCATTATCGCACATCGATCCGGTGAACATCCCTTAGCGCATGGTCGGATGGCGGACACGAAAAAACATGGGGCGAGCTTACGCTCGCCCCATGTCCGTGTTACGGGAAGCCAGAGCCGGAGGCCTGGCGACCACGCCTAGCGCGAATTACTTCTGCGCGTAGCGGCGACGGAACTTGTCGACGCGACCGCCCACGTCCAGCGTCTTCTGCTTGCCGGTGTAGAACGGATGGGAATGGCTGGAGATATCCACCTTGACCAGCGGGTACTCGTTGCCGTCTTCCCACTTGACGGTTTCCTTGGTGGCAATCGTCGAACGCGTAAGGAACGCGAACTCGGACGACAGGTCCTGGAACACCACCGGGCGGTAATTCGGATGGGTATCGGGCTTCATGACGGACTCAAAGCGGTGGGTGAAAAGAGCGGTATTGTAACGATAGGTCGCCGGCATTGGCAAGTCGCTCAGGGACTTGCCTAAGCGAGGCGTACCAAGACGCTAATCAAGAGGCGCCGAGCGCCCGTCTCACCATAGCTGCGAACCGCGCCTGATCCACATCCAGCACGATACGGGCATTGGCCGGATGACCCAGACGACGGGCCCAGTCGACAACCGTAGCACCGCGGGTCAACCGCCCATCCAACTCCACTGCCACATGCCGTTCCTCGCTGCGGGTAATGATGGAAGGATCGATCGCCACCGCCATAGCCAGCGCATCCGCCGCGATGATGCCACGACGCCTGTGCTTGACGTTGAAAGAACGGGCGGTACGGAACACCTGGCCGAAGAACTTTGCGCGATGGTCGCCAGCGGACAGCCAGCCATCGAACTCCGCTTCGTCGAAGGCATGGCGCAGGGTGGCTTCCCAATCGACCAGGTCGAAGCGCGGAAACGCCTCGAACACTACGTGCGCCGCCTCGGGATCGAAGCCGATATTGAACTCGGCCGGCACCTTGCCCGTGTTGCCCTGCCCGGTCACCGCGCCCCCCATCACCACCAGACGCTTCACGCGCTTTGGCAGGCCGGGATCAAGCCGCAACGCCAAGGCGACATTGGTCAACGGCGCCAGCGCCACAAGGGTCAGTTCGCCGGGGCGCTCGCGGGTCAGACGCAACAAGGCCAGCGCGGCCTGCTCGTCCGCCGCTGCGACCTTGGGCTCGGGGAACCCGACATCGCCAAAGCCATCCGTGCCATGCACGAAAGCAGCATCCTCTTCCGGCGCGCGCACCAGCGGCGTCGGGCAACCGCCGAACACCGACACGGTCGCGCCCACCAGATCCACCAGCGTACGTGCATTGCGCACCGTGTGCTCAAGACCAACGTTGCCAGCAGCGATGCTGAGACCGGCGATATCGGCGTGCGCATGCGCCATCAGGATGGCCAGCGCGTCGTCCACGCCCGGATCGGTGTCGATGAGGAGTTGCGGCTTGCTCATGAGTGGACCTTTGGGTTGGGCACGTAGCTTATGGGGAATGGGGAACAGAGCAAAAGGGCCAGCGAAATGCGGCACCACCTCTGCTCATACTCACGCATGCGCGTAACGCGCAGCCACGCCCACCCAACGTTCGATCAACTGTTCGGCGCGCTTCGGATGGTGCCGCAACATCTCCGAACCCACTTGCTGTACTGCCGGCAGCAAGTGCGCGTCGCGGGCCAGGTCGGCGATGCGGAAGCTGAGCTGCCCCGTCTGCCGCGTACCCAACACTTCGCCTGGACCACGCAGCTCCAGATCCTTCTCGGCGATACGGAAACCGTCGTTGGTGTCGCGCATCACTTGCAGGCGTTCGCGTGCAAGCTGACCCAGCGGCGGCTGGTAGAGCAGCACACAATTCGAGGCGACGGCGCCACGCCCGACGCGCCCGCGCAACTGGTGCAACTGGGCCAGCCCCAGGCGCTCGCTGTTCTCGATCACCATCAGACTCGCATTGGGCACATCCACGCCCACCTCGATCACCGTAGTCGCCACCAGCACGGCAAGTTCACCGGCCTTGAAAGCATCCATCACGGCCTGCTTTTCCTTCGGCTTCATGCGACCGTGGATCAGGCCCACCTTGCAATCCATCAAGGCCGCAGAAAGCTCGGCATGCGCCACCTCGGCGGCTTGAGCACGCAGCTGTTCCGACTCCTCGATCAACGTGCAAACCCAATACACCTGGCGACCTTCGCGACAGGCCGCATGGATACGCTCGATCACCTCGATGCGACGCCCATTGGAGATGGCAATGGTTTGCACCGGCGTGCGCCCTGGCGGTAGCTCGTCGATGGAGGAAACGTCCAAGTCTGCGTAGGCACTCATGGCCAGTGTGCGCGGAATCGGCGTCGCCGTAAGTACAAGTTGGTGCGGCACTTGATCGCCTTCCAGCCCCTTGTCGCGCAGTGCGAGTCGCTGCTGCACACCGAAACGATGCTGTTCGTCGACGATGACCAGCCCCAGCCGCGCAAAAGCCACACCCTCCTGCATCAATGCATGCGTGCCGACCACGATTGGCACTCCGGCCGCTACGCGCGCTAGCGCTTGCTGGCGCGCCTTGCCAACCACCTTGCCGGCCAGCCACTCGACTTCGATATCCAGTGGCTGCAGCCATTGACGGAAATTGCGCAGGTGCTGCTCGGCCAGCAGCTCGGTAGGTGCCATCAAAGCGACCTGATGGCCGGCCTCGGTCGCCGCGAGCGCGGCCAGCGCAGCCACCACCGTCTTGCCGCTGCCCACGTCGCCCTGCACCAGGCGCAGCATCGGCCTCGGCTGCGCGATATCCGTGGCGACGTCATCCGATACGCGCTGCTGCGCACCGGTCAACTGAAACGGCAAGCCTTCCAGCAAACGTTTTCGCAGGCCGCCATCGCCCCCCAGCACTGGCGCATGTCGACGGCGCACCGCCGCTCGCATACGTTTGAGACTGATGTGCTGGGTCAGCAATTCTTCGAAAGCCAGCCGCTGCTGAGCGGGATGGCGACCAAGCATCAGCTGTCCCACATGTGCATCCGCCGGTGGTCGATGGACGTACATCAGCGCATCGCGCAAGGAAGTGAGCCCATGCGCTGCGCCCAATTCAGGAGGGATCAGCTCAAGCTGCTCATCCGAGGGCAGCAGCGCAAGGGCCTTGGCGATCACGCTGGTGATCCGCTTCTGACCCAGGCCTTCGGTGCTTGGGTACACCGGTGTGAGCCGGTCTTCCATCGAAGGCTCCGCGTCATCGGCAAGGCGCTGGTACTGCGGATGCACCATCTCCAACCCGTGTGCGCCCTGGCGCGCCTCGCCGAACACCAACAGGCGTCGCCCAGGCTGCAACTGCTCGGCCTGGGCGCGATGAAAGTGGAAGAAGCGCAGCAGCAGCGTTTGCCGGGAATCGTCGCCGATAGCGACTTTCAATTGCGGCCGATAGCGAAAGCCGCGTTCAACAGCTTCCACCACACCTTGCACTTGCACCCGCTCGCCCGCACGCAGCTCGGCGATGGTGCTGATGCGAGTGCGGTCCTCGTAACGCAGCGGCAAGTGGAACCATAAGTCCTGCACCCGCTCGAGCCCCAGTCGCCCCAGCGCTTCCGCCAGAGCGGGACCGATGCCGGGTAGCGCCGCAACGGGCGTGAGGCCGGCGGTGTGTGAAGCATCCATGGCGGGGCTGTTCGGTCGAGCAGGCATTGCCGCAAGCCTACCGGAGCTCATCGCGCTCGCGTAGCGGGCGCGTCGACTATCAGTGTCAGCCCCAGCCGAATGGTGGGATCAGTCCAGCACCATGACGGCATCCACTTCCACTTCGGCGCCCTTGGGCAACGCCGACACTTCGATGGTGGAACGTGCCGGGTAAGGCGCCTGGAAATACTCTGCCATCACCGCGTTCACGGTAATGAAATGGGCCAGATCGGTGACGTAGATGCCGACGCGGACGATCTTCGACAACGAACCGCCCGCCGCCTCGGCTACCGCCTTGAGATTGTCGAACACCTGGCAGGTCTGCGCGGCGATGTCGCCATCCACCAGGTTGCCGGTGGTCGGGTCCAGCGGAATCTGCCCGGAGAAATACACCGTGTTGCCGGCACGCACGGCCTGTGAATAGGGGCCGATCGCGGCCGGAGCCTTGTCAGTGGTGATGATGCTGCGGGACATGGCGCAAACCTCGAACGGGAAAGGGCCAAGTGTAGGAGCCCGCCCTGTGGGCGAAAAGCCTGCGGGGCGTGAATCACGCCGCGGCGCGCTCATCGCGACAGAATCTGCCCTGGACACGGCCCAGGGGTGCGCTCCTACAAGGGATAGCGGTAGGCACCGCTGACGACGCCGGTACGGCGCACGCGGCGGATCACATCCGCAAGGTGCTTGCGATTCCTCACCTCGAGCGCAAACAGCAAAGTCGCAGCCGCAGCATCGCGCTCAACGTATTCCACGTTCTCAATATTCGAGTTGGCTGCAGCGATCGCGGCAGCCACCGTTGCCAGCACGCCGGGACGGTTGATGACTTCGATGCGCAGCTCGGCGCGGTAATCGCCCTGCACATCGCGGTCCCATTCGATCGCCACGCAACGTTCGGGCGATTTGCGCAGCTCCACCACGTTCGGACATTCGACGCGGTGCACGACAATGCCCTTGCCCGACGACAGATAGCCGATGATCTCGTCGCCCGGCAGCGGATGGCAGCAATTGCCAAAGCTCAACACGCCGCGCTCGGCGCCCGTGATGCGGATCTTCTCCGTCACATGCGCCGTCGGTACGGCCTCGCCCTTCTGCTTACCGCGCGCCGCCAGCAACTGACCCGCCACCACGTCCGGCATGCGGTTGCCCAGGGCGATGTCGGAAAGCAGCTCCTCCAGGCGCTTGAACTTGGAGGCCTCCAGGAAGCGATCCAGCACCGCCGGCGGAATGGCATCGAGACTGCTGCCCTGCGCATCGAGCGCGCGGTCGAGCATGCGATGGCCGAAATCGACGGCATCCTCGTGCTGGAGGTGCTTGAGGTACTGGCGGATCGCGGTACGCGCCTTGCCGGTGACCACCGATTCCAACCACGCCGGATTCGGCACGGCCGACGGTGCAGTGATGATCTCCACCAGCTGTCCCGACTCCAGCCGTGTGCGCAGAGGCAGCAGCTTCTTGTCGACGCGCGCGGCCACGGCGTGATCGCCCACGTCGGTATGCACGGCATAGGCGAAATCGAGCGCGGTGGCATTGCGCGGCAACGAAAGAATGTCGCCGCGCGGCGTGAACAGATAGACCTCGTCCGGGAACAGGTCGATCTTTACGTTCTCGATGAATTCCGCCGACGAAGCGGTATTAGCCTGGCTGTCGGCGAGCGAAGAAAGCCATTCTCGTGCGCGCGCCTGCGCGCTGTTCGCCGGGCCGCTGTCAGTCTTGTAGGCCCAGTGCGCGGCCACGCCGCGCTCAGCCACCGAGTCCATTTCTGCGGTGCGTATCTGCACCTCGATCGGCGCGCCGAACGGCCCCAGCAGCACCGTGTGCAGTGATTGATAGCCGTTGGCCTTGGGTATGGCGATGAAGTCTTTGAAGCGACGATCGACCGGCTTGTACAGCGAGTGGACGGCGCCCAGCCCCATGTAGCAGCTCATCGCGCTGTCCACCACCACACGAAAGCCGTACACGTCCATCAGCTGCGCAAAGCTTTTGTGCTCGCCGCGCATCTTCGAATAGATGCTCCACGGCGACTTGATGCGGCCGATCACACGCGACGTTAGATGCTCAGCCGTGAGCCGGGTCGACAGCGCGGCCTCGATCTTGCCCATGGCCTCGCGACGGTTGCCCAGCGCGGCGCGGATGCGCTCGCTGATCACGCGATAGCGGTCGGGGTGCAGCGCGCGAAAGCCCAGATCCTGCAGCTCCGCCTTGAACTTGTTCATGCCCAGGCGCTGCGCGATCGGCGCGTAGATCTCCAGCGTTTCGCGCGCAATGCGGCGACGCGATGGCGCATCCTTCGCACCCAGCGTGCGCATGTTGTGCAGGCGGTCGGCCAGCTTGATCAGGATCACGCGCAGGTCGCGCGCCATCGCCAGCAGCATTTTGCGGAAGCTCTCCGCATCGGCCTCTTGGCGGCTGCTGAAGCTCATCTTGTCCAGCTTGGTAACGCCGTCGACCAGTTCGGCCACGGCTTCGCCAAACTCTCTCGCGAGTTCGCCGCGACTCAGCGCGGTGTCTTCGAGGGTGTCATGCAGGATCGCCGCGATGATGGTCTCGGCATCGAGACCGAGTTCGGCCAGGATGCCGGCCACGGCGACTGGATGCGTGATATACGGCTCGCCGCTTTTGCGCGCTTGCCCTTCATGAGCTTGCGCACCGACTTCGTAGGCGCGAATCACACGCATCACCTGCGGCTCTGGCAGGTAGGCTACGCGCTCCTTCAGGGCGAGCACATACGGAGGCAATGCCGACGTATCCACAGTGTCGGGATGCGTGGCGGCCGGCACGGAAGGTTGGCCGCCGCTCAGGCAGCCACCTCGCAACGCTGGCAGAGAACTTCTAAACCAGCTGAAACGACGCACTCGCACATAACGCCGGCGGAACCGGCGCGCGCGGAGCTTCGTTTACAGCCAGCGCCATCCATCAGTCGTCACCGCCCTTGGAGAGGTCGTCGTCAACTTCTGCCGCAGCCCACTCCAGCGCTTCGCGCTCGGCGCGCTCGCGCTCGGCCTTGTCGATCTCGTCGATAGTGGCCTGGTCGATGCGGCGATCCGCAATCTCGCGAAGGGCAAGCACGGTGGGCTTGTCGTGATTGGGGTTGACCGCCGGTTCGGCACCCTTGGACAGCTGGCGGGCGCGCTTGGTCGCCATCAGCACCAGCTCGAATCGGTTGTCGACTACGTCGAGGCAGTCTTCCACGGTAATGCGTGCCATGTGAAATCCTTAAAGAATAAAGCGACTTATAGGCCGCCAGTGTAGCCAGCGGGCGCTTTGCTGGCAATGCAGCATAGCCGTATGATGCGCGGTTCAGCAGACCTGCAGTGCCAAGCCGCGAGACTGCCAGACGGTACACAATATGAGTACTAGGAAGTACACTTTTACACCCTAACGGATCCCCTGATGCCGATGTCGTCCATCATCCGACACCCTCTGCTGCGCTGCCTGCCGCTGCTCGCTGTGGCGCTCTTGACCGGCTGCACCATCGCCAAACCGCGCATGGATGATCCGCACGAGCAATTCAACCGCAAGGTGTACGCCTTCAACGATTCAGTCGACAAGGCGGTCATTCGTCCGGTGGCTGTGGGCTACCGCAACGTGACCAATCCCCCGGTCCGCCGCGCGGTGAGCGACTTCTTCACCAATATCCGCATGCCAATCACGGTGGCGAACGACCTGCTGCAGGCCCGCCCGATGCAGGCTGCACGCAGCACCGGACGTTTCCTGGTCAATCTGACGCTGGGTATCGGCGGCTTCTTCGACCCGGCCAGCCAGCTCGGTCTGCCGCTGGAAGACAACGATTTCGGCATCACCCTCGCCCGCTGGGGCGTGCCGGAGGGCGACTTCCTGATGCTGCCACTCATCGGCCCGACCACAGTGCGCGATGTGTGGCGCCTGCCGGTGGACAGCTACTTCTTCGATCCGCTGAGCTACTACTCGCGCAACCACAGCTTCAAGGCCGGCCAGTACTATCTGCCGTCGGCGCTGTACCTGGTGACGCTACGCGCACGCGCTATCGATGCGGAGAGCTTCCTGCAGTCGGCCTACGATCCGTACGCGTTTCTGCGTGATGCCTATCGCCAGCAGCGCATCTACCAGATCTATGACGGCAACCCGCCGACCGACGTGATCGAACGGATGCAGGGCCTGAAGGACGGCAACTTCGATCCTGAGGAGTTGCTCGACGAGCAGCACAAGTGGGAGAAGAAGCAGTCCTCAGAGCAGCCTCCGGCCAGCGAGCCCGCCAAGCAGCCGCCGAGCCAGAACTGAAACCGAGTACGAAAGAAGGGGCCGCAAGGCCCCTTCTTTTTTATCCCGTACCGAGTGCTCGTCAGGCAATCAGCGCATCGACCTCACAAACCTGGGCCAGCACGCGCATCCCCTCCGGCACATTGCGCAAGGCCAACTTGCACCCCTGCTTCGCTGCCTCCGACAACACGGCCAGCACACAGGCAAGGCCTGCGCTGTCGCTGTGCTGCACGCCAGCCAAGTCAATCTGACGACGACCGTTACGGGCTACCGCCGCATTGATCGCCGACAGCGCATCCGCCGCCGTGGCGAAGGTAAGCGCACCGGATACCTGCAAGGTATCCGGTGCGGATTCGGCGAGCTGGAAGGTGGCGTGTACGTCTGCCATCACTGCGTCGCCTTGCCTTCCTTCTCCAACGTCTCCAGCGCCTTCGAGCCCTGGGTCTCCAGGTTCGAAATCAGCTTGTCGATGCCGACCTTGCGGATCTCGGCATCGACCTGGTTGCGATAGTTGGTGACGTAGGAGATGCCTTCGATGATCACGTCGTAAGCCTTCCAGTCGCCGCTGTGGCTCTTGCGGAAGGCGTAATCCACCGACACGGTCTTGCCGTCGTCCAGCACGACCTGGGTGCGCACCACGGTGCGCTTGTCATTGAGGTCACCGCTGAACGGCAGCACCTTCACGCGGCCGCGGGTGTAGTTGATCAGACCCTCGGCATAGCGGTGAGTAATGGAATTGTAGAACGCCTTGGCGAAGCGCTCGCGCTGCTCGGGCGAAGCCTCGCGTGCATGCTGACCGAGCACCAAAATCGACGCGTAATCGATATCGAAATGCGGCAGGAACACGTCATCGATCACCGAGATCAGCTTTTCCTGATCCTTCTTCAGCTCGGCCTGGTGCCCATCGATGGCATTGCCGAGCTGATCGACGATGGCCTGCGCCACTTGCACGGGTGCCTGGCTGGAGGCCGGCGCCTGGGCGGCGTTCTGAGCGAAGACCGGTGTGGCAATCACGCCACCGAATACGATGGCGGTGGCAAGAGCCAAACTACGCAACATCATGGGGACACTCCTGGAAGATCGGCCTGGTATCAGCCTTGGGGAAGGCCGGCTCAATGCTTGCCGGCCGGGGGATTGGACGCGCTGGCGTTGTCGGCGGGCTTCTTGTCGCTTGGTGAGCCATTGACCAGGAACTTGCCGATCAGGTCTTCGAGCTGCAGGGCCGATTGGGTCAACACCAACTCATCGCCGCTCTTGAGCATGTCCGGCGAGCCGCCGGGCTGGATCGCAACATACTGCGTACCGATCAAACCGCTGGTGAACACTGCAGCGGCCGAATCGTCGGGGATCTGGCTGTATTTCTTGTCGATCGCCAGCACCACCTCGGCATCCAGCTTGACCGGATCGGCCCTCACCGACTGCACGCTGCCAATGGCCACACCGGCCATCTTCACCGGCGCACCCGCGGAGAGCGCGCCGACATTGGTGAAGCGCGCCTTGACCGTATAGCTGCCTGAAAGATTGTCCGCCGCACCGCCGGCACCAAAGAACTTGCCGAGCATTTCCTCCAACTGCTGCGCCGGGCGGGTCAGCCCCAGGGTGCTGCCGTCGGCGACGATCTTCGTCGAGTTGCCGTACTGGATGCCCACGTACTGGTCGCCAAGCAGACCACTGGTGAAGATCGTCGCAACGGAGTCCTCGGGAATCTTGTCGTAGCGCTTGTCGATGGACAGCTTCACATCGGCTGTCTCCTTACCCGGATCGAGCACGATCGACTGCACCTGGCCGATACGCACACCCGCCACTTTCACCGGCGCACGCTCCTTGAGCTGGCCGATATTGGCGAAGTGCGCCTCGATCGTGTAACTCGGGCCGCGACTAGTGTTGGCCACGGAGGTGGTCTGGGTGGCGAGATAACCGAGCGCGGTGAAACCGAGCACGATAAACAGGCCGGTGCCGACGGCATAGGATGGTCTCTGACTCACGGCACGATCCTCAAAAAGTGGTTGGAAAATGTCGTCATGGGGGTCGCCATGGGAGTGCTCACATCAGGCACTCACATCAGGAATGCGGTGAGCACGAAGTCGAGCGCCAGGATGGCGATCGACGAGGCCACCACAGTACGTGTGGTGGCATAGGCCACACCTTCGCTGGTCGGCGGCGTGGTGTAGCCCTGGAACACGGCAATCAAGGAGACCACGGCGCCGAACACCACGCTCTTCCACAGCACGCCGTTGATCACATCCTTCACCAGTTCGACCGTAGCCGTCATGTTCGACCAGAACGTGCCGTTGTCGATGCCCAACCAGCTCACACCGACCAGATGGCCACCGAAGATGCCCAGCGCGCAGAATACGCAGCACAGCAGTGGCATGGCGACCACGCCTGCGAGAAAGCGCGGCACGGCGACGTAGGCGATGGGATCAACCGCCATCATCTCCATCGCGGCAATTTGATCAGTGGCGCGCATCAGACCGATTTCCGCAGTCACCGAGGTGCCCGCGCGGCCTGCGAACAGCAGCGCGGTCACCACCGGCCCCAGCTCGCGATAGATCGCGATCGCCACCACCGTGCCGGTGGCCGAGGTCCCGCCGAAGATCGACAGCACGTCATACAGCTGCAGGCCCAGCACCATGCCCACGAACAGGCCGCAGACCATGATGATGATCAAGCTCATCGCACCGACAAACCACAGCTGGCGAATCGTCTCGCGAGAATGCTTCAGGCTACGGGGGATGGCGGCCAGAATCTGCAGCAGGAACAGGGCGCAGTCGCCGATCTGGCTCAGCGATCGGATGACGATGTTGTCGCGTGCCAGTTGCGCGTTCATGCGCCCCCCTTGAAGCCGAGCGAGGTGGCGTAATCGCCCGCTGGGTATTGGAACGGCACCGGGCCATCGGCCTCGCCGCCAAAGAATTGCCGTGTCCACGGCGAGCCATCGCTGGCGATGGTCTTGGGGTCGCCGTGCGCGACGACCTTGCCGTTGGCAATCAGGTAAACGTGGTCGGCCACCTGCTGCACCGCCGCCAGCTCGTGCGCCACCAGCACACTAGTGATACCCAGCGTCTGATTGAGCGTACGGATCAGCTTGAGCACCTGGTTCAGCGCGATCGGATCGAGGCCGACGAAGGGCTCGTCGTAAAGAATCAGCATGGGATCGAACACGATCGCGCGCGCCAGCGCCACGCGCCGCGCCATGCCGCCGGACAGCTCGGTTGGCATCAGCCGCGCGGCACCGCGCAGGCCCACCGCCTGCAGCTTGGTCAACACGATGTTGCGGATCAGCACCTCAGGCAATTCGGTGTGCTGACGCAGCGGGAACGCGACGTTCTCGAATACGTCGAAGTCGGTCAGCAGCGCTGAGTTCTGAAACAGATAGCCGATGCGCTCGCGCAGCTCGAACAGTTGCTCGCGTGTCAGCGCCTGTACGTTCTGCCCATCCACCGACACGTCGCCGGCCTGGCCGCGCATCTGTCCGGTGATGTGCTTGAGCAAGGTGGTCTTGCCGGTGCCGCTGGGGCCCATGATGGCGGTGACCTTGCCGCGCGGAATGTCCAGATCCAGCGCATCGAAGATGGTCTTGCCGTTGAGCACCGTGGTCAGGCCACGGACGCGCACGATGGCGCTGTCATCGGGCTTGGCGCGAACGGAGTCAGTCATGGGCGAAGCTGCCAGGTGAAAGACAACCAAAGTAGCCGAAGACGGCCGCGAAGGCTACGCAAGGCGCCCTGCCGCTGCTTGGCAAGGGTTCAGGCCAGCAGCTCCGCGATCAGCGCCTCGTGGCGCCGCCACTGCAGGCCACTGCGCTGACGCACGGCACGCACGATGGATTGCAGGTCGCCCAGTGCATCTTCGAAGCGGTCGTTGACGATGATGTAGTCGAACTCGTCCGCGTGGGCGATCTCTTCGCGCGAATTATGCAGACGGCGCTCGATCACCTCGGCACTGTCCGAAGCCCGTCCGCGCAGGCGCCGCTCCAGCTCCAACCGCGACGGCGGCAGGATAAACACGCTGACGCAATCCGGCTTGCTCTTGCGGATCTGTCGCGCGCCCTGCCAGTCGATCTCCAGCAGCACGTCCTTACCCTGACACAGCAACTCCGCCACGGTGGTGCGTGAGGTGCCGTAAAGGTTGCCGTGCACTTCGGCGTGCTCGAGGAAGATGCCCTCGGCAATCTCGCGCTCGAACTCGGTACGCTCGACAAAGTAGTAGTGCCGGCCGTACTGCTCGCCTGGGCGAGGCGGACGCGTGGTGTGCGAGACAGACAGCGAAATCGCAGGCTCGCGCTCAAGCAGCGCGTTGACCAAGGTGGACTTGCCCGCACCCGAAGGCGCGGCCACCACGAACAAGGTGCCTTCCAGTGATTGGGCCTCGGGTACGGGCGTACTCATTCGATGTTCTGTACCTGCTCGCGCATCTGCTCGATCAGCACCTTCAGCTCCACCGCTGCATTGGTGCTGCGCGGGTCCACCGACTTGGAGCCGAGCGTGTTCGCCTCTCGGTTGAACTCCTGCATCAAAAAGTCCAGACGGCGACCCACGGGCTCCTTCAAACCCAGCACGCGGCGGGCCTCGGCGATATGGGCGGTGAGACGGTCCAACTCCTCGTCCACGTCGACGCGGGTGATCTGCATCACCAGTTCCTGTTCCAGGCGACCAGGATCAGCAGGCTGTTTTAGATCAGCCAAGCGCGTTTCCAGCCGGGTACGCAGACCCTCACGGATCTGCGGCATCCAGCCGCGCACGTCGGCGACGATGCGCTCGATGCCGTCCAGGCGCTCCTTCAGCAGATCGGCCAGCTTGGCGCCTTCGCGCTCACGTGTGGCGGTGAGAGCATCAAGGGCGTCATCGAGCACGCCGAACAATGCGGCTTGGAGTTCGTCCTGATCCACCTCGGCCTGCTGCATCACACCGGGAAAACGCAACAGCTCGGTGAGCTCGATGCTAAGCCTCGGAAAGCGCGACTCTAGATCCAGCGACAGCTCAGACAGTCGCGTCAACACGGTCTGATTGACTTGCAGCGCATCGCCGCGCGCCTCGCTGCGCAGACGCACCGTGAGGTCCAGCTTGCCGCGCGACAGCTTTGCGGCAATACGTTCGCGCAAGGCGGACTCGAAGCTGCGCAAGTCGTCGGGCAGGCGCGGGCTCAGTTCCAGGTAGCGGTGGTTCACCGTGCGCAGCTCACAGCTGAGCGTGCCAACGGGGCCGGTGGACTCGGCAAAGGCGTAGGCGGTCATGCTGCGAATCATGGAAAAACCCTGCCGCGGGCGGCTTGAAAGGGCGCAATGGTAAACTCTCCCACCCTGCCTTGCCCAATCCAGGCCTCCGCATCCCATGAATTCCCCTATCCGCCCCAGCGGCCGCGCCAGCGACCAGCTGCGCACAGTCACCATTGAGCGCCACTACACCCGCCATGCCGAAGGCTCGGTGCTGGTCAGCTTCGGCGACACCAAGGTGCTCTGCACCGCCAGCATCGAAGACCGCGTGCCACCGTGGCTGCGCGGCAAGGGCGAAGGCTGGGTTACCGCGGAATACGGCATGCTGCCCCGCGCCACCAACACCCGCATGCAGCGCGAAGCCGCGCGCGGCGGCCAAGGCGGCCGCACCATGGAAATCCAGCGCCTGATCGGCCGCAGCCTGCGCGCCTGCGTGGACCGCCAGGCCCTGGGCGAGCGCGTCATCACCCTCGACTGCGACGTGATCCAGGCCGACGGCGGCACCCGCACGGCGGCCATCACCGGTGCCTACGTGGCCCTGGTCGACGCTGTGAATCTGCTGATGAAGCGCGAGAACCTGCGCCGCAACCCGGTGTTCGGCGCCGTAGCGGCCGTATCGGTAGGTATCTACCAGGGTGTGCCCGTGCTGGACCTCGACTACGCCGAGGATTCCAACTGCGACACGGATATGAACGTCGTCATGAACGACGGCGGCGGCTTCATCGAGGTGCAGGGCACGGCCGAAGGCCATGCTTTCCGTCGCGACGAAATGGACACCCTGCTGGCCCTGGCCGAAAAGGGCGTCGTCGAACTGGTCGCCGCGCAACGCGCCGCGCTCGCCCAGAGCTGACCATGCCCCTGCTGATCCGCCGTCCCCGCCCCGATCCCGACGATCTCAATGAGATCCTCGTCGTCCACCGTGCGGCTTTCGGGCGCGAGGACGAGGCGCGGCTGGTGGAGCAGCTACATGCTTCCCGCCGCAACACGTTCGAGCTGCTCGCCGAACAGAATGGCGAAGTCGTCGCGCACGTCCTGTTCTCGCCCATCCGCATCGAGCACGGCGACGACGCCCAGGCGCTGGGTCTGGCGCCGATGGCGGTGACACCGGCGTTGCAACGCCGCGGCATAGGCACGGCGCTGATCCGCGAAGCGTTGCTAGCTTTGACTGTCAGCTCATTTCGCGCGGTCGTTGTGCTTGGCGATCCCGCGTACTACGGCCGTTTCGGTTTCACACCCGCCTCCAGCTTCGACCTGCAAGACACCTATGGCGGCGGCGATGCGTTCATGGCGCTGGCCCTTTGTGAAAACGGCTTGCAGGGCTATCGCGGCCAGGTCGACTACGCCCCCGAATTCGCCAACCTCACCGACTAAGCCATGTCACACACCGCCAAGTCACACCTCGTTCTCGCCAGCAGCAACCGCGGCAAACTTGCCGAATTCAACGACCTGTTCGCCGACAGCGGCTTCGACGTCGTCACACAAGGCAGCCTGGGCGTCGACGACGTGGAGGAAACCGGCCTCACCTTCGTCGAGAACGCTTTGCTGAAAGCACGCAACGCCTCGCGCATCACCGGCATGCCCGCGCTGGGCGACGACTCCGGCCTGTGCGTGACGCATCTGCGTGGTGCACCCGGCCTGTACTCGGCACGCTACAGCGGCACCCACGGCGACGCCTCGGCCAACAACGCGAAGCTGCTGCGCGAACTGGAGGGCCTGCCCACCGAACAGCGCGGCGCCTTCTTCATCTGCGTGCTGGTGCTGGTGCAGCACGCCGACGATCCGGCACCGCTGATCGCCGAAGGCCGCTGGCACGGTCATGTACTCACTGAACAGCGCGGCGCGCAGGGTTTCGGCTACGACCCACTATTCCTTCCGGACGGCCAGACGTCCAGCGCAGCCGAACTCGAATCGTCCCTGAAAAACCGTCTCAGCCATCGCGGCAAGGCACTCGTTGCCTTGCATGCGCAACTGGCCGAACTGCGCCACGACTGAATCATGCCGCTGATCGCACCACCGCTGTCGCTGTACGTCCACATGCCATGGTGCGTGAAGAAATGCCCGTACTGCGATTTCAACTCGCACGGTCTGCGTAGCGACCCGCCGCCGTATGCGCTCTACACCGAGCTGTTGCTGGCCGACCTGGACGCCGATCGCGTCGATTTCGGCGACGCACTGGAAGGCCGCACGGTACAGAGCATCTTCTTCGGCGGCGGCACGCCCAGCTTGTTCGCTCCCGAACTGATCGACCGCTTCCTCGATGGCGTACGCGAGCGTCTGCCACTGGCCGATGGCGCCGAGATCACCCTGGAGACCAACCCCGGCACGGTCGAGCACGGCCGTTTCGACGGCTATCTTGCCGCGGGGGTGAACCGCCTTTCGTTCGGTATCCAGAGTTTCGACGACGACAAGCTCAAGCGCCTGGGCCGCATCCATTCCGCCAGCGAGGCGGAAACGGCGGTGAAGTCGGCGCAGGACGCCGGCTACGACAACTTCAATCTCGACCTGATGTACGCGCTGCCGGAGCAGTCGCTAGAAGGCGCCTTGGCCGACGTGGAGCGCGCCATCGCGCTTCAGCCGACGCACATCTCGCACTACCAGCTCACCCTGGAACCGAACACCGCCTTTGCGGCCAACCCGCCGCCGTTGCCCGACGACGATCACGCCTGGGCTATGCAGGAGGCCTGCGAACAACGGCTGGCGGACGCCGGCTACGGTCAGTATGAGATCTCGGCCTATGCCCGCCCCGGCCGGCGCTGCGTGCACAATCTCAACTACTGGCAGTTCGGTGACTATCTCGGCATCGGCGCCGGAGCACACGGCAAGCTCAGCGATGCCACCGACGGCAGTGTGCGCCGGCGCTGGAAGGCCCGGCACCCGCGCACCTGGCTCGACGCCGCGGGTGGCCCCGGTCGCATCGGCGGTGACAACCCCGTCGCTGACGACGAGCTACCGTTCGAATACATGCTCAATGCGCTGCGCCTGGTCGACGGCGTGCCGATGGCCGAGTTCAGCGAGCGCACCAGCCTGCCACTGGACCGCATCGCCCCGGCGCTTGCCGCAGCCCGCCAGCGAGGCTGGCTCACCACGGACCCGCTGCGCCTGCAAACCACCGCCCTGGGGCAGCGCTTCCTCAACGACGTCATCGCCAGCTTCCTCGGCTGAACCAGGGATGCTCTGATCTATTCGACGCAGGCGAGCTGACACAGCGGTGACGCCTAGGTTGAATAGATCAGAGCATCCCTAACCATGGCGAGCTACCCCGAACAGGCATAGACTGCCGCCACCCCCGGGGAACGACAGGATCCAGCCATGGATGTCGAGCACCAGGATAGCCGCCAGCCACTTGCGTCCAGCCGAGGTGACCGCCTCGACAACCCGCGGTGGTCTCCGCGCGCGCGCCGGCTGATCGAGGAGGTTCACACCTTCTGCTTGGATTGGCTGGCGCCGCCGCTTCGGCGCGGCCTTGCGGACCTTGAGCGGCGATTTTACGCGCACGCTATGCAATCCCGTGACCCATTGGAACAGCAACGCTTCCTGGTGATCCGGGGGCGCCTGCAGAGCGAGCAGGAGCTGTTCGAGCGGCGCTTCATGGCCGACCTGCGTGATCGCTTCCGCCGGATGGGCGAGGACCCCGTCGAGCCGGTCGCCGCCGAGCCGGTCAGCCTGACGCTGGAGCTGCTGGACGAGACCGCCCACGAACAAGGCGCGGCGCTGGAGAAAATCATTGCGCGCGGTGAAGCCCGCAACAGCCTGGCGTTGCACGAACTCGGCTATCGCATGGCCGTGCTGGTCGGCGTGCCGCCGCTGGAAGGCGAGGATCTGCCCTTAGGCCCCCAGGCGCTGGCCTGCGCCTTCCGCGAGGCGGGTGATGCGTTGCAGATCCCTGGCGACCACGGCCTGTTGATGCTGGAGAGCTTCGAGCACGCGGTGATCCAGGAACTCAACCCACTGTACGAAACCATCAATGAGCTCCTGCGCGGCGACGGCATCTTGCCGCGATTGCGCGCATTCCCGGTGACTCAGCTGAGCATCGATCGCGGCAACGCCACGGCGCCCGATGTGACGACCGCCGCCGCCGAGCCCACCACCGGCGCGGCGCACGGCGACAACATCGCCGTGCTGGAAACGCTGCGCAACCTGCTTGCGCAGCGCCGCACCGGCCTGGGGGGCTGGTCGCTGGTCGACGGTGGCCGCACCGCCAGCCTCGACGAACTGCAGGAAGCGCTCAACGCCCTGCAACTACATCTGACCAGCCTCGCCGGCCGTGCCGGCAATGAGCAGCGCAGCGCACACCGCCTGCACAACGAGCTGCTGATGCAGCTCAACGCCGGCCACATCGACCCCGAGACGCACACTCACCTGTCGAAGGAACACAGCGACATGGTGGAGTTGGTCGGCCTATTGTTCGAGCAAATCAGGCAACAACTGCACGGCAGTGCCAGCGCCCATACTCTGCTCAGCGGCCTGGAACTGCCACTGTTGCGCCTGGTCGTGGCCGATCACAGCTTCTTCGACCAGCGTGAACACCCGGCACGCCAACTGCTTTCTACCGTGGGCGACGTGGTCAACGAATGGCTGAGCGGCCCTGAAGGCGAAGAGGACCGTGTCCTGGCCGGCAAACTGGCCCAGTGGATCGCGCACGCGCGGCTGCAACAGCCCAGCGAAGCCCTCTACGCCAACCTGCTCAGCGATGTCGAAGGCCGCATCGAGCAGCTGAACTGCAAGGCGCAGGCCGCCGAACGCCTCCATGTCGAAGCCATGCAGGGGCGCGAGCGACTGGAGCAGGCCCGCCAGCGTGCTGCCGGCCTGATGGCGGAGCGCTTCAAACAAACCCCTCCGCGAGGCCTGCTGCGCACCTTGCTGGAGCGCGCGTGGTCGGACGTGCTCGCACTGACTTTGCTGCGCCACGGCGAAGAGAATGAGGTCTTCACAGCCCGCCTGCAGATCACCGATCAACTGCTCGGCACCATACCCGTCCATGATCGCCTACAGCTGCAACTGGACATCGAAAACGGACTGCAGCAGATCGGCATGCATGGCGACGAAGCCGCCCAGGTCGCGCTGCGCCTGCTCACCTTGCCGCAGGACGAGCAGGAGACGGGCGAGGAGCCCGACACCGACAAGCTGGCGTTGAAGCTCGAGCAGCACCAGCGCCTTGGCGAACGGCAAGCCTGCGAATCGACTATGCCGCAGGCGCCGCAACTGGAAGATCACGAACAACGCATCCATGACCGGCTGTGCCAGCTGCCACCGGGGGCGTGGTTTGAATTCGCCGATCCGGACAGCAGCAAGACGACGCGACTCAAGCTGGCGTGGTTCTCGCCGGTCTCCGACAACGCACTGTTTGTCACTCGCCGGGGCACGCGCGCCGGCGAAAAGACGCTGCGACAGCTAGCTCGCGAGATCGCCAGCAACCAGGCGCGCGCGGTGCCGCCCGAACGCGAGACCCTGCTCGATCGCGCCTGGGCTGCGCTCACCAGCAACCTACGGCGAGCCGCGCATTTGCAGTCCGACAACCTGCATCCCGGAGCCGATGGATCATGAGCGCCAACAGCACCGCCATCGATCAACGCCGCGCCCAACGCAAGCGCGTCGACTTCACTGCCGTAGTGACCAACGTCATCACCGGTCAGCCCATGGCTTACCTTGGCAATCTGTCGATCACCGGCATGCTGCTGATCAGCACCGAGCCGCCAAGAAGCGACGCGGTCTACCAGGTCAGCGTCGGCCTGCCCGGCCTGGGCAGCGGACTACAAGCGATCGAACTCGGCATCCAGGTGCAATGGCAGACCACTGCGGCCAGTCCCGGCCAAATCTGGGCTGGCTATCGCATCATCGCGATCACCAACGACGATGCCGCATTGCTCAACAGCTGGCTGGAGCTTCCCGGCTCCTACGTCTAAAGCTGCCCACGTCTAAAGCTGGCAGCGTCGCTGCGGGCGCGCGATGATTCGCGTTTCGGCGCGGAACGCGCCGCCTAGTCAGGAACCTCGCATGACCGATCGCCTCGCCCCGCTCTACCCGCAGCACATGGCCACCCTGCGCGAGCGCGCGGACAAGGCACTGGCCCTCGGTGGCTTCGATCACCTGGTGATTGCCGCCGGCACTCCGCCGGGCAAATTCCTCGACGACCAACACTACCCATTCGTTGCCAGCCCGCATTTTCGCCATTGGCTACCGCTCACCGACGCGCCCGGCAGCTGGATCGTACATACGCCAGGGCGTAAGACGCGGCTGGTGTTCCTGCAGCCACACGACTACTGGCACGTGGCGCCGGAAGCGCCGAACGGCTACTGGGTGGAACATTTCGATATCACGGTCGTGCGCACTGCCGCCGAAGCCGTCGCCCAGCTGCCCGGCGCCGAAACGCGCCGCGCGGTGATCGCACCCGAATGCCCTGTCGTCGCAGGTGCCGAGGCGAACAACCCGCAAGCGGTCGTCGACTACCTGCACTATCACCGCTCGTACAAGACCCCTTACGAACTGGAACTGATGCGCCAGGCGAGCCGTATCGGTGCCCGCGCGCACCGCGCCGCGGAACAGGCATTTCGCGATGGCGCCAGCGAGCTGGGCATTCACCAGGCCTACCTCGCTGCTGCCGGCGCTATCGATGCCGAACTGCCCTACGCCAGCATTGTCGGCCTCAACGAACACGGTGCCGTGCTGCACTACACCCATTTCGACCGGCAGCCGCCGACGACAAGCCGCTCGTTCCTTATCGACGCCGGCGCCAGCGCGGCTGGTTACGCCAGCGACATCACTCGCACATATGCCGCCGCCGGTCACACCGAATTCCAGGCGCTGATCAATAGCGTGGAAACCGCGCAGCTCGGTTTCGTCGCCAAAGTGCGCACCGGGCAGAGCTATCCGGAACTGCACATCCACGCCCATCACGTACTAGCCAATGTGCTGCGTGAGCATGGGTTGATCCGCATGAGCGCGGAGAGTGCAGTGGCATCCGGCGTCACCGCCGCGTTCTTCCCGCACGGCCTGGGCCATCCGATCGGTTTGCAGGTGCATGACGTCGCCGGTTTCCAGCAGAGCGAAAGCGGCGGCAGCATTCCGCGTCCGGCCGGGCATCCCTACCTGCGCATGACGCGGGTGCTGGAGCCGGGCATGGTGGTCACCATCGAGCCGGGCCTGTACTTCATCGACATGCTGCTCGACGAACTGCGCGACAAGCCGTTCGCGGGCGACATCGATTGGAACAAAGTGAACGTCTTCCGCCCCTACGGCGGTATCCGCATCGAAGACGATGTGATGTGCACCGATGGCGCACCAGAAAATTTGACGCGGGATGCGTTTGCTTTGCTCTAACGCAGAGTGTTGAACATGCGGCCCCAGTGTGGGGCCGCATCGCCCTTCGAGCCGTTCACGGCAAGCGTATCGAAAGCGATTGAGCAACCGCTCACGATAGCTCCAGGTCAACCGCCTGCGTCACTCCGCCACTGCGGCATTGCTTCGCGCGACATCGACATATCCCGAGCGTATCCTGCCTCGCAGCTGATGCAGGGGAACACCGGATGTCCATGCCGCTTACCCAATCCAACAGCACCTCGCACGAAAGTCGGCAGCTTCGTCGACTGGCTCGCAAGTTGATTCTTATCGTCATCGCCAAGATCGCGTTACTCACGCTGATCTGGTGGATCGCCATCGCTCCACACCCCCGCCCCGATACCCGCCCGGTCGCCATCGAGCATCTGCTCGCTCCAGCCGCCTCATCTTCCGCTGCGCACAAAGGTCATCCATGATCATCGATGCCGATGTCGTCACCCTGTCACGCCTGCAATTTGCACTGACAGCGCTTTATCACTTTCTTTTCGTACCACTCACGCTGGGCTTGGTGTGGATGCTCGCCATCATGGAGAGCGTTTACGTGATGACCGGACGCGAAGTGTGGAAGCGCATGACCCAGTTCTGGGGCGTGCTGTTCGGCATCAACTTCGCGATGGGTGTCGCCACCGGCGTCACCATGGAGTTCCAGTTCGGCATGAACTGGGCTTACTACGCGCACTACGTGGGCGATGTGTTCGGTACGCCACTGGCGATCGAAGGCTTGATGGCGTTCTTCCTGGAGGGCACGCTGGTTGGCCTGTTCTTCATGGGCTGGAAGCGCATCTCCAGAGTGAAGCACTTGCTGGTCACCTGGTTCCTCGCACTGGCTACCAGTCTTTCCGCGCTGTGGATTCTGATCGCCAACGGCTGGATGCAGAACCCGGTGGGCTCAGCCTTTAACGCCGAAACCATGCGTATGGAAGTCACCTCCTTCAGCGAGGTGATGTTCAACCCGGTGGCCCAAGCCAAGTTCGTGCACACGGTGAGTGCCGGTTACGTGATGGGTGCGATGTTCGTGCTCTCCATCAGCGCCTGGTATCTGCTGCGCGGACGCAATGTGGATTTTGCCAAGCGTTCGATGACAGTCGCGGCCAGCTTCGGTCTCGCCGCGGCGCTTTCCGTGGTGGTGCTGGGTGACGAGTCGGGTTATGCCGTTTCCGAAAACCAGAAAATGAAGATGGCCGCAATCGAGGCGATGTGGGAGACCGAACCGGCTCCCGCCTCGTTCACCGTGTTCGGCATTCCCGATGTGCAGAACCGCACTACGCATTACGCGCTGCGGCTGCCGTGGGTGATGGGCCTGATCGGCACACGCTCTATCGACAAACCTATTCCCGGCATCACCAACCTGATCGAGGAAACCAAGGGCAAGATCGACAACGGCATCCAGGCGTATGACGCCATGCTGGTGTTGCGTGCAGACAAAAACAATGCGCAGGCCAAGGCGATTCTCGCGGCGCATGACAAGGATCTCGGCTACGCGCTGCTGCTGAAGCACTTCATCGACGATCCGCGCCAGGCCACGCCGGCGGACATCCAGAAGGCCGCGGACAGCACCATTCCCAACGTGCCGGTACTGTTCTGGGCGTTCCGCGTCATGGTGGCCTGTGGCTTCTACTTCATCGCGCTATTCGCGTATTCGTTCTGGCTAGCCAGCAAGCGCAAGCTCGACGACAAGCGCTGGTATCTCAAGCTCGCCTTGTGGAGCCTGCCGCTGCCGTGGGTAGCCGCGGAACTGGGTTGGATCGTGGCCGAGTACGGCCGCCAGCCGTGGGCGATCGAAGGCATCTTGCCGACAGCGCTTGGTGTGTCGTCAGTGACCGCTGGCCAGGTATGGACGTCGCTCGGCGGCTTCGTGCTGTTCTACACCGCGCTGGCCGTGATCGATGCGACGCTGATGGTGAAGTTTGCGCGCAAGGGGCCGGATGGGCTCGGCCTATGGCCGACCACCGACTCGCCTTCCCTCGCTGCAGCCAAGGCCTGAGGAGAACATCATGTTCGACTACGACACCCTGCGGGTCATCTGGTGGGCCTTGCTCGGCATCCTGCTGATCGGCTTCGCCGTCATGGACGGTTTCGACTTCGGCATCGCCGCGCTGCTGCGTGTGCTGGGGCGCAACGATGAAGAACGCCTGGTCTTGCTGGAGACCATCGAGCCCACCTGGGAGGGCAACCAGGTGTGGTTCATCCTCGGCGGCGGCGCGGCCTTCGCTGCGTGGCCGATGCTCTATGCGGTGTCGTTCTCCGGCATGTACCTGGCGATCTGCCTGGTGCTGATCGCTTTTATATTGCGGCCGGTCGGCTTCAACTTCCGCGGCAAGATCCACGACCAGCGCTGGCGCAACCTGTGGGACTGGGTGCTGGTGGCATCCGGCGTGGTGGTGATGCTGATTTCCGGCGTGGCCTTCGGCAATCTGTTCCTTGGTGTGCCGTTCCAGTTCGACGGCGATCTGCGCATGAGCTGGCACGGTGGCTTCTTCGATCTGCTGCATCCATTCGCCCTGGCAGCCGGCCTGGTGTCGCTGAGCATGTTGCTTGCACACGGCGCCTGTTGGGCCGCGATGAAAGCCGACGAGACCATTGCGGTGCGCGCTGCCATATTCGCTCGCTGGTTCACGCTGATCTATGTGGTCGTGTACGTGCTCGCTGGCATCTGGCTGGCCTATGGCATACCTGGCTACGCCATCGTGGGGCCGACCGTGACCGGCGGCGTATCCAACCCGCTGTTCAAGGATGTGGCTCGCGGCAGCAGCTGGTTCGCCAGCTACCTGCAATATCCGTGGTTCTGGGCAGCACCGGTGCTGGCCCTGCTCGGCGCTGTGGGCGTGCAACTGACCGTCGGCAAGCGCGGCCTGGGCGGCTTTCTCAGCAGCAGCCTGATGGTGGTGGGCACCATCCTCTCGGCCGGCTTTGCATTGTTCCCGTTCCTGTTACCGTCCAGCCTCGACCCACGCTCCAGCCTCACCGTGTGGGACGCCTCATCCAGCCGCAGCACGCTGGGATTGATGCTCGGCGCCACGGCAATCTTCATGCCGCTGATCATCCTCTACACCAGCTGGGTCTATCGTGTACTGCGCGGGCGCGTGACGCTCGAGCATGTTCGCGACTCCAGCCACACCTACTGAGCGGAGCACTCTGACCATGTGGTACTTCTCCTGGATTCTCGGTCTCGGCCTCGCCTGCGCTTTCGGCATTCTCAATGCGATGTGGTACGAGGTGCATGCTTCAGATGAAGCGCATCGCAAGGCCGAATCGCAGGACACCGATCACTGAAACGAAACGGCCCGCAGGCGACGGTGGCGCGATGGCTCAACGCCGCGAAAGCAAGTCTTCGATTTCTTCCGGCTGTTTGGGCACCGCGGCCGTCAGCACTTCGTTACCCTCGCGCGTTACCGCCACATCATCTTCGATGCGTATGCCGATGCCACGCCAGCGCTCGGCCACCGAACGTTCATTCACGGGCACATAGATACCCGGCTCCACCGTCACCACCATGCCCGGCTCCAGCAAACGCGGCTCGCCGTCGACGCGATAGTCGCCCACGTCATGTACATCCAGACCCAGCCAATGCCCGGTCTTGGCCGGAAAGAAATGCTTGTAGCTACCCTCGGCGATGGCGGTGTCGGCATCACCCTTGAGCAGGCCGAGCGAGCACAGGCCTTCGGCAATCATCCGCACCGCGGCGTCATGCGCCGCACTGAACGACTGTCCTGGCCGCACTTCCTCAATGGCGGCCTGTTGCGCGGCCAGCACCACCTCGTAGAGCGCGCGCTGTTCGCGGCTATACCGCCCGCTGACGGGGAAGCTGCGACTGATGTCGGAGGCGTAGCAATCCAGTTCGGCGCCAGCGTCGATCAGCAATAGGTCACCATCGCGCAAAGGTGCGCGATTGGCCTGGTAGTGCATTACGCAGGCATTCGCGCCAGCGGCGACGATGGGCGGGAAGGCTGGCACGGCGCCGCGGCTGCGCATGACGCGCGTCAGTTCTGCTTCCACCTCGTATTCATGTCGTCCAGGCAGCGCGACCTGCATTGCGGCGAGGTGCGCCTCAGAGGCGATATCGGCGGAGGCGCGCATCAGCTTCAGTTCCGCGCGCGACTTGTACAGGCGCAGGTCGTGCAGCAGATGGCCGAGTGCGACGAATTCCTTGGGTACCACGCCGCCGCCGCGCAGCTGGCGCAACCGGCGCATCCAGCCGAGCAGGCGTGCGTCGAATTCCGGCTCGCGCCCGAAGTGGCAATAGACGCGCGCCCTGCCCTCGATCATGCCAGGCAGGATGTCGTCGATGTCATCGATGGGAAACGCATCGTCCATGCCGTGCTCGCTGACCGAGCGCTCGGTACCGATGGACTCACCGTGCCAACGCTCGTGTTCGGCGTCACGCTCGCGACAGAACAGCACCGCCTCGCCGTGCTGTCGACCCGGCAGCAGGGCCAGCACAGCATCCGGTTCGGGAAAACCGGACAGGTAGTGCAGATCCGAGTCCTGCCGGTACGGCCAGGTGGCGTCTGCGTTGCGGATGCGCTCGGGTGCGGCAGCGACCAGCAATACCGCATCCTCGCCCGCCATCTTCATCAGCTGACGCCGACGGCGGGCGAACTCGTCAGGCAGGATATTCAATGCACCGTATCGCTGTTGGGCTTGTTGCGGCCGCCGACGCATTCGGCGTGCAGCAGCATGGCGCCGATGCGCACGAACTCGTGGACTTCAATCAGCGCATCTTCGTCTTCGGACTCGTTGCCCAACTCGAACTCGGAGCTGGCAATGGCAGCAAAGTCGCGCAGGATTTCCTGCGCTTCATCGGACAGCTTGCGCTGGGGCTCGGCGCCCACCAGCCCAAAGCCGCCCAGGAAACCGCGGCACCAATCCACGAGCGCCTCCGCGCGTTCGGCGAGCGGACGGTCGTCGGGGGGCAAAAGCGGCTCGAAGCCGAGCTCAGGATCGGCCAGTTCCGCCTCGCTCTGACGGACAAGACCGTCCAGCATGGCCTGGTCATGCACCGACGGCTTGACCGGCTCATGGCCATCCAGCTGCAGCACCGCCAGCAGGGATTGCTTACCCAATCGACCGCCCCCTGAGAGATAGCCGCATAGGGAGCCATGCAGTTCGCTGGCGTCCACAGCCAGCTGCAGCCGCCGTGCGACACCGTCCAGGTCCTCATGGCCGATCAGCTCCATAGCCGTCATGGCAGTACTCCTCGAAGGGTAAGCGAGCAGTTTAATGCACTGTTTCGCAAAGCGCCGTAGAGCCTGCTGACTTCGCCAAACCTCCTGTTATAGTTCCCCGCATGAGCACGCCCGACCCCGTCAAGCCTGACCCCGTCAAGCAGGAAATCGCCGCGCTTGGCGAACAGCTCGATCGCCTGCTCGAGATGGTGCGCCGGCTCACCGAGGAAAACCGCAGCCTGCGGCATAGCCAGGAACAGCTGGCCAGCGAACGCGCCGGCCTGATGGCCCGCAACGAGCAGGCGCGCAGTCGCGTCGAGGCAATGATCCAGCGCCTGAAGGCGCTCGAGAACAACGGCTGAGTACCCTGATGAGCACCCCCAGTGAACCGGTCGCGCTGCGACTGATCGACCGCGAATTCCTGATCGCCTGCGCGCCGGAAGAACGCGAGGGCCTGCTCGAGTCGGCGGCTTACCTCGACCGCAAGATGCGTGAACTGCGTGCCAACGCCAAGACGCCAGGCTTCGATCGCCTGGCTGTGCTGGCGGCCATCAGCATCACTCATGAGTTCCTGGCGCTGCGCAAGCAGCACAGCGGTCATGACCAGGGCGTTAGCGACAGTTTGGCCGCCCTGCGTCGCAAGCTTGATGCCGCACTCGACGCACCACTAAAATAGTCCTCGGCGTTTACTGCGGTGTGCGCCAGCACACTCTTACATTTGCCTTGTTCCTAAATACGGCCCCGGGTCGGCTTTTCATCGGTTGTTGTGCATGTCCGCTGCGTGCGGAAAGCCTCGAGACCATGTGGCCCTCCCACCTGATCCATCGTGGATCAAGGTCGTTTGGTGGGTAGCGGCATCGCGGTTTACGCCACCTTTTTTTACCGCTACGGCCGAGTTTGTTCCGACATCGGCCGGGCCCGCGGAACCGCCCGCAGCAGCCGCTGCGGGCGTTCTCTTGAGGAGATGCGTCACCGTGGACGCCACCGCCCAGCGACGCGAACTACGCCAGCAGCTGGCCGAACGCCGTCGCGCACTGACGCCGCCGCAGCGCATGGCCGCTGCCCAGGGCCTGCGGCGCAGCCTCGAGCAGCTACCCGAATACCTCACCGACGTGCGCGTTGCCGGCTATTGGGCCAGCAACGGCGAGTTGCCGCTGAACCTCGTCATTCCGCCGCTGGCCGCGCGCGGCCAGCAATTCCTGCTGCCCGTGATGGGCCCGGAAACGCACCTGCGTTTCGCCCCCTGGCGATCCGGCGAAGACGTGCAGCCCAACCGCTTCGGCATCCCAGAACCAGTCTCGCCCACCGAGCTGCTTGAGCCTTTCCAACTTGATCTGGTGCTGGTTCCATTGCTCGCCTTCGACCGTCGCGGCCATCGGCTCGGCTACGGCGGCGGCTACTACGATCGCAGCTTTGCCTTCCTCAAGAAGCAGGCTCGACCCACTGAGCCGCTGCTGGTCGGTATCGGCTACGCCTTTCAGGAGCTACCGAAGATCGATGCGGCGCACTGGGACGTACAACTCGACTACATCGCTACCGACCAGGAACTGATCGACTGCCACGCCCCCGGCGCGGACGGAGAAGCCCACGCATGAACCACTGGCTGATGAAGTCCGAACCGGACGCCTTTTCCATCGACGACCTCAAGCGCAAGGGCCAGGAAGCTTGGGACGGCGTGCGCAATTACCAGGCGCGCAACTTCATGCGCGATGGCATGCGGGTCGGCGACAAGGTGTTCTTCTACCACTCCAACTGCGCCGAGCCAGGCATCGTCGGCGTCGCCGAAGTAGCGACCGACGCCTATCCCGACCCCAGCCAGTTCGATCCCAAGAGCAAGTACTTCGACGCCGCCAGTTCGCGCGACAACCCGCGCTGGATGCTGGTGGAAGTGAAGTTCGTAAAAAAGCTCAAGCGCACTATTACGCTGAAAGCACTGCAGGCCGATCCCGCCCTCGTCGAGATGCCGCTGGTGCGCAAGGGCAATCGTCTTTCAGTGATGCCGGTCGGCGCTGCCGAGTGGCGACACATCCTCACGCTCGAATGATTTTCTACCGATACCCGGAACCCACGCCATGAGCAACGCAAACGAGAAACGCCTGGCTGGCGAAGCCGCCATCCGCTACGTCGAGGACGGCGCCATCGTGGGCGTCGGCACTGGCTCCACCGTGGCGTTCTTCATCGACGCGCTGGCCGACCTGAAGGACCGCATCCAGGGCGCCGTTTCCAGCTCCGAGCAATCGACGGCACAGCTGAAGAAGCTTGGCATTCCCGTGCTCGATCTCAACGCCACCGGACCGCTCTCGCTCTATGTCGACGGCGCCGACGAATGCGACCCCTACAAGCGCCTGATCAAGGGCGGCGGCGCCGCGCTGACTCGCGAGAAAATCGTGGCCGCGGCGAGCGACAAGTTCGTGTGCATCATCGATTCGAGCAAGCGCGTGGACTTGCTTGGCAAGTTTCCGCTGCCGATCGAGGTGATTCCGATGGCGCGCAGCCTGATCGGTCGCGAGATCGTCAAGCGTGGCGGCCATCCGGTGTGGCGCGACGGCGTGGTCACCGACAACGGCAACTGGATCATCGACGTGCACGGCTGGCAGATTGCCGATCCCGTTGCGCTGGAGAAAGACCTCAATCAGATCCCGGGCATCGTCGCCGTCGGGCTGTTCGCTCAGCGCGCTGCCGATGTAGTGCTTATCGGTGATCGCGAGATGTAAGCAACTCCAGTCACGTCCGCCATCTCTGGCGGACGTGACGTCGAAAGACTTAGTGGATGGCGGCCTTGCTTATCGCCACCTGCGCTGCGAAAGCGCCGGAAACTGCATCACCTGCCTTCGCGTTGCTGAGCAGGGCGCCGTAGACGGCGCTCAGCTCAGCCTGTAGCTGCTTCTTTGCCGCAGCCGAAAGCACCCCATTCTTGGCCGGCCCCATCGGGACGATAACGTCCCACAGCGCGGGATTGCGCAGCGCCCCAAGAGCGGCGATGCCATATTTTTCGATCAGGCCCTCTAGCGTCAGGGCCTGGTTCGGAACCCTCTTTTGCGTAGCCATGTTTGCCTCCTTTTCGCGCACCATGCGCGGACGGCAATCGGAGACCTTACTCTGAGGGTGGGCGCATTAAATGTGACGGGATGGGAGCATCCGACCCGAAGGTGGGAGTTCCTCCACTTGGGCAGGCCTTCTCGAGCTTGCGGGACTAGGATTGTTGGTCCCATCCATGGGACCAACCCCCGCTTTGCGGGGGCCAGCGCTAGCGCGCTGTCCAACAAGTTCCAGACAAATTTGTCGAACGTGGGTCGTCTCCTGTCTCCCAGCCAAAAACAAAAGACCCGCCACTAGGGCGGGTCTTTTGTTTTTGGCTGGGAGACTAGGATTCGAACCTAGATAAACGGAGTCAGAGTCCGTTGTCCTACCGTTAGACGATCTCCCAATAACTCGCAGTGCGACGCGCTCTGACCTGGGGCGCCGTACTGTCGAAACGATTGCTCTCTGAGAAGCAGCTCCCCAAAGAGCCGCTCTCCAAGGAGAATTAACGCTTCGAGAACTGGGTAGCGCGACGTGCTTTGTGCAGACCGACTTTCTTACGCTCGACCTCACGGGCGTCGCGCGTCACGAAGCCAGCCTTGCGCAGCGGGGACTTCAGGCTTTCGTCATACTCGATCAGCGCGCGGGCGATGCCCAGGCGGATCGCGCCGGCCTGACCGGTGATGCCGCCACCGGCGACCGTCACCTTGATGTCGAACTTGTCAGTAGCTTCGATCAGTTCGAGCGGCTGGCGCACGATCATGCACGAGGTCTCACGACCGAAGAACTGCTCGAGAGTCTTGCCGTTGACAATGATCTCGCCCTTGCCCTTGCGCAGGAACACGCGGGCGGCGGAGGTCTTGCGGCGGCCGGTGCCGTAATTCTGCTGGATCGCCATGATGATTCCTTAGAGTTCCAGCGCCTGCGGCTGCTGTGCGGTATGCGGATGTTCGGCGCCGCCGTAGACCTTGAGCTTGCGGTACATGGCACGGCCCAGCGGGTTCTTCGGCAGCATGCCCTTCACGGCGATCTCGATCACGCGCTCGGGGTGGGTAGCCAGCAGGTCCTTCAGACTCGTGGTCTTCAGGTTGCCGACATAGCCGGTGAAACGGTGGTACTTCTTGTCGTCCAGCTTGGCACCCGTGACGGCCACCTTCTCGGCGTTGACCACGACGATGTAATCGCCGGTGTCGACGTGCGGGGTGAACTCCGGCTTGTGCTTGCCGCGCAGACGGCGGGCGATCTCGGTCGAAAGACGACCGAGCGTCTTGTCCGTGGCGTCGATCACGAACCAGTCGCGCTTGACGCTTTCCGGCTTGGCGCTGAACGTTTTCATTTCGGAATACCTAGTCTGCCGCCAAAGTGGCGGTTGGCATAATCGGTGGAGCAAAGGCGCGAGATGATAGCGGAGCTGTCATCTATCGCGCAAGCCCACCGACCGGCGGGCTGCGAGCTGGCGATGATAGCATGAACAATATGCTCGATGAAAAGCCCCCCATGCGCATTGCCGCACTGGCCGACCAATGCGTGCAGTGCGGTCTATGCCTGCCCGTTTGCCCCACCTATGCGCTGGATCGGAACGAGGCGGAATCACCCCGCGGCCGCATCGCCATCGCCGCCGCCCTGGCCCGGGAGCAGGTATCGGTCACCCCTGCGCTACGCCAGCATCTGGATCACTGCCTGGGCTGCTTGAACTGCGAAAAGGTATGCCCCGCCAACGTGCAGTATGGCGAGCTGCTGGTGGAAACGCGCGCCCTGCTCGGACCATCGCCGCAGCGACCGAGCCGGGAACTCGAACTCATCAGGCATCCGGCGCGCTGGCGGCGCCTCCGAAAGCTCGCCAAATGGGCTGGTTTCGCCTATTGGAAGCCCCTGCTCCAGAAACTCCTGTCGCCCCGCTCCCCTGTACGCGCCGCTCTGGCCCTGTGGCCGACGGAAGGCCTCCCCAAAGCGCCACGCCACGCCTCAACATCAAGCGACGCGCCGGAGATCGAGACCGTCGCCGTTTTCCCAGGCTGCATTGCCAGCGTCGAAGACGCCGAAGCCCAGCAGGCCGCCATCGTTTTGCTGCGTGCAGCTGGCTACCGGGTGATCGAGCTGCCAGCCTTCTGTTGCGGCGCCATGGATCTGCACGGCGGCGAGACTGAATCGGCCGAACAGGCAGCACGACAGGTGCGGGCCGCCTGGAAAGAGGCCGGCGCAAGCCATCTGGTTTCGATCACCCCCGGATGTATCGGCACACTGCGGCGCGCCCTCCCCGGCACACCAGTGACCGACCCAGTGACTTTGCTCGTCGCCCGCGCCGATCGCCTGTCGTTCCGCCCGCTACCAGAACATGTGGCGCTGCACCTGCCCTGCACCCAGATCAACGTAGCGCAGAGCGATGCAGCCCTTTTGCAATTGCTACAGCGAATACCCAGCCTGGACACCAAGGCGCTGCCGCAGCCGCCCCACTGCTGCGGCGCCGCCGGCAGCCATATGCTGGAGTTCCCGGAGCGCGCCGCCCGCCTTCGCGACGAGACCCTGCGGCAGGTCGCCACCTTGGCGCCGCAACGACTGTTGTCGTCCAATATCGGTTGCCGACTGCATCTTGCTGCCGGCATGAATGACGCGGGTCACCGCTGGCCGCATCAGCATCCGCTCGTGCTGCTTGCGCAACAACTGGAATCTTGATGGAGGCCGCCATGAACGCCCGCACCCTTTCACCCCTCGATCGACTGCTGATCGGCTTGGATCGCGCACTGCAGACCGTCGCCGGCAGCCCCGAGGCCGCGCGCCCATCCCCCGCCGCCGATATCGATGAAGCCGACATGGATGACGCCGAACGCCGCCACGCCGCCGGCCTGATGCGCATCAACCACACCGGCGAGGTCTGCGCACAGGCGCTGTACGACGGCCAGGCCGCGCTGGCGCGCCGCGAAGCAAACCGCGAACACCTGCAGCACGCCGCCGCCGAGGAAACCGACCACCTCGCCTGGTGTGCCGACCGCCTGAAAGAACTGGATAGCCGCCCCAGCCTGCTCAACCCGCTGTGGTATGCCGGCAGCTACGCCATCGGCGCCCTTGCCGCGCTGGCCGGCGATCCAGTAAGCCTGGGCTTCGTGGTCGAGACCGAGCGCCAGGTCGAAGCGCATCTGGAGGAACACCTCGACAAGCTGCCGCCCCAGGACGAGCGCTCCCGCGCCGTGCTGGCACAGATGCAGGCCGATGAAATACGTCATGCCCGAAACGCGAAGGAACGCGGCGGCATCGACCTGCCGTTCCCCATCCCCTCACTGATGCACCTGAGCTCACTGGTGATGAAAACAGTGGCTTACAGGCTGTGAGCGGCGGCCTTGCCGCCTTGTGAGCAAGTGAGTTGGCCGCGTTGCGGCCTCGAGTGAGTCAATGCTCACTTACTCCTTACGCCTAACCGCCCGCGCAGCGGCCCCTAACAAAAGAAACCCGCCGAAAGGCGGGTTTCTTTTGTTACATCAGGTTGCGACCGTGGAACAGCTCCTCGATCTCGCGCCGCAGCAGCGACTCGATGCGCTGGCGCTCCTTGAACGACAGGTCGTCCGCATGGGCCTCGAACAAATATGTATCGAGGTCGAAGTCCTTGATGTGCATCTTCGTGTGGAACATGTTTTCCTGGTACACGTTGACGTCGAACATCTCGTACTTCTGGCGGATGTGCTTGGCCAGGTAGTCCTGCACCGAGTTGATCTTGTGATCGATAAAGTGCTTCTTGCCCTTGATATCGCGGGTGAAGCCACGCACGCGGTAGTCGGTGACCACGATGTCCGACTCGAAGCTGTCGATCAGGTAGTTCAACGCCTTCAGCGGCGAGATCACGCCGCAGGTGGCCACGTCGATGTCCGCGCGGAAGGTCGCGATGCCGTTGTGCGGATGCGTTTCGGGGTAGGTGTGGACGGTGATGTGGCTCTTGTCCATGTGCGCGACCACGGCACCGGAGATGGTGTCGCGACCCAGCTTCTCGATCACGGGCTCCTCGGAGATGAGGATCGTGACCGAAGCCCCTTGCGGATCGTAGTCCTGACGCGCAATGTTTAGGATGTTGGCGCCAATGATCTCCGCCACATCCGTCAGGATCTGGGTCAGACGATCGGCGTCGTACTGCTCATCGATGTATTCGATATAGCGCTGGCGCTGCTCTTCCGACACCGCATAGCAGATGTCGTAGATGTTAAAGCTCAAAGCCTTGGTCAGGTTGTTGAAGCCTTGCAGACGCAGGCGCGGGAGTGGTTTCACCACAGCGACTCTCCAGGCCGGAATGAGGCCAGCAGCAGAGGCGGGTTAGCGACAAGGGTCCCCGCTGGATAGTTCGACGCGAAAGCATCAAGCTTCCGCGACCCTTGTGACCGGCATGCGACAGGGGTCGCGACCGAAAGATCGTGAAGTATGCGGCAAAAAAAGGAAAAACTGAACCTTGGCAGGCTCGACTTGTTTGCCATAATGCCGCGGGGACTGATTTAGACCTGCGAGCCCTGCCGCTTTGGCGGCAGGCTTGACCCTACTTCGTTAGGACAGATCGTGGCGCAACTCAAATACCAACTACAACAAGCTTTTGAACGATCCCAGGCTCCTGCCAACTTTGCGCCTGACCCGGCGTCGATGGAGCGGTTCCTGGCCCTCTGCCACCGCCGTCGCTACCCGGGCAAGACGGCCATCATCCGTCCGGGCGACCCGGCCAATACGCTGTACTACATCATCGACGGCTCGCTGGCCGTCTGCACCGAGGACGAGCAGGGGCGGGAGCTGATCCTGGCCTACCTCAGCCGTGGCCAGTTCATCGGCGAAATGGGCCTATTTGTGGAGCAGGCGCAGCGCGAATCCATGGTGCGCACCCGCACGCCGTGCGAAATGGCCGAAATCAGCTACGAGCGCCTGTTCCATCTGATGGAAGGCCCGCTGCGTGAGGAATGCCCGAAGATCCTGTTCGCCATCGGCTCACAGCTCACCCATCGCCTGCTGCGCACCTCACGCCAGGTCAGCCGCATGGCCTTCATGGACGTCACCAACCGCATCTCCCGCACGCTGCTGGATCTGTGCCAGGAGCCGGACGCCATGAGCCACCCGGAAGGCACCCAGATCCGCATCTCGCGCCAGGAAGTGAGCCGCATCGTCGGCTGCTCGCGCGAAATGGTGGGCCGCGTGCTCAAGCAGTTGGAGGAGCAGGGGATGATCGACGTGGCTGGCAAGACCATCGTGGTGCGAGGCACGCGCTAAGCGCCAGCTTCACTGCTCACTCTTGCACAAACATCCCGGCGCAAGCCGGGATGTTGCTTTGCGGGGCCGCTCAGCTCTTGCGCGCCTTCTTTCGCACCGACGCTGTCGGCGGCGCGTAAATCATGTACACATCGGCCCGCTCGTAGTGCGAGCCTGCCCGCGTGCCCGGCTGCATGACGAAACCCGCCTGCTCATACATGCGCAGTGCGGTCTTCAAGCGGCTATTGGATTCCAGGAACAGCTCCTTCCCGCCGCGCCGATGAAACTCGGCGATCACGCCATCGAGCAGCTGCCGGCCGGCGCCGAGCCCTCGGAAGGTCTCGTCCACACACATCTTCGAGAGCTCGTACACACCCGGCGATTCCTGCAGCAAGGCGCAGGTGCCGATGACCTCGCCGCCCAGCCGGGCGAACAGCAGCACCCCACCAGGCGCCAATACATAACGCTCCGGGTCGCTCAACATCTGGCGATCGATCTCCTCCAACTGGAAGTGCCGCTGCAGCCATTGCGCATTGAGGCGATAGAAGTGCCCGGCCAGCACAGGCTCGTAAGGCACGATCTCCAGCGGCGCGGAGCTCAGCGCGGCGTGCTCGGCCAGGATGGTGTCGACGATCGGCCGTTCCTGCAGGGCCTTCTCGCACGCAGCCAGCGCCGACAGCAGTTTTTCGCCCTCGCTTCCCAGCGCCGCCACCGCGCCGCGCCGGATCGAACACCAGATCAAACCGAGCCCGGACAACGAACGGTTCGCCTTATCCGTGAGAGTGAGCACGCTGCGCCGACCGTCCGCGGGATCGCGCTTGCGCCTGAGCATGCCGGCGCGCACCAGCTTGTCAGCCAGCTGGCTGACGGCGGAGTGGGTCTGGCCGATGGCGGACGCCACATCGCCAACCGTGCTTGGCCCGTTTTCCCACAGATAGCGCAACACCGGGAACCAGCGCGATTCGATCTGCGCGTTGCAGGCGCGATAAACCTCGTCGGCTGCACCGTAAAAGTGATCGCTGAGTGCTTTGAGACGACTGCCGAGCGCCAGCTCGGCGAGCGAAGACAGGTACATGGACGGAACTCAGTAATTATGTAAGCACTAACATAATCACTCTGACGACCACAAAACAAGTGACCATGCCGGCTGGATCAGAACCAGTCGACGCGGGTGATCGTGCGACCCAAGACCTTTTCCAGCCGCTTGCACACCTTGGGCGTGCCATTGACCAGCACGGCCTCAGTCGCCGGCTTCAACATGGGAATGTCCTGCAGCGAATCGCTGTACGCCAGCTGCCACTCCACCACGCCGGCCGCCTTCAGCTTGACCAGCTTGCGTCGCCCCACGTTGTGGAACTTGACGCGCATCCCCAAAAGCCCAGGCTTCAGTTCCGAAGCGAGTACTTCCAGCTCATCGAGCCCCAGCTGGTCGAGAATGCCCCTGACCACCGTCTGCTCGCAGCCGGTCACCACAATCACTCGATCACCAGCCGCCTGATGGCGGCGCAGTGCATGCAGGCCATCGCGGGAAAACTGGCCCGGGCGGCGCACCAGCGAGGCCGCAAAGGCCGCAGCTGCCTCCGTATAACGCCGCTCGCTCAGCCCGAGCAGCCCGATATGCACGGCGGTTCGTATCGGGAGCCGCCATGAAATCGGCCAGGTCACCAGCATCCACGGCAAGGCTGGCACCAGCATCAGGCGACGGAACAGCGACTGGCCGAAGCGCTCGCGCATGAACACGCCAAACGAGTCCCCGCGAAACAGCACACCATCGAAATCGAACAATACGGTGCGCGGCACATAAGCTCTCGCGTCCACCGTCCCTGGCATGACCTTCACATCTTCCCCTGCAAACATATGGGTCAGAGCGCGGTGAACAGCCGCTTCAACTCGGCGCCCGGATCGTCGGCGCGCATGAAGGCCTCACCAACCAGAAACGCATTGATGCCGGCATCGCGCAACAGCTCCACATCGCCAGGCGTGTGGATACCCGACTCGCTGACCAGGATGCGGTCATATTCCATCAGCTGCTGCAGATCCAGCGAGGTCTCCAGCGAGGTCTGGAACGTGCGCAAGTTGCGATTGTTCACGCCGATCAGCGGCACCGGCAGGGCCAGTGCGCGCTCCAGCTCCTCGGCGTCATGCACTTCGCACAACACGTCCAGATCCAGGTCCGCTGCCAGCAACGAAAGCTCGAGCAGGGCCGCATCACCCAGCGCAGCGACGATGAGCAGGATGCAGTCCGCACCGATCACGCGCGCTTCGTATACCTGGTACGGATCGATCACGAAATCCTTGCGCAACACTGGCAGCGAACAGGCATCACGTGCCAGCCGAAGAAAGTCCTCGCTGCCGTGGAAAAAATCCTTGTCCGTCAGCACGGAGAGGCAGGCCGCCCCGCCCTTCTCGTAGCTGCGCGCGATCGCGGCCGGATCGAAATCGGGACGGATCACACCCTTGCTCGGGCTGGCCTTCTTCACCTCGGCGATCACCGCCGGCAGGCCGGCCTCGATCTTCGCTTCGATGGCGGCGGCAAAGCCTCGCGTCTCCGGTGTGTCGGCTGCACGCGCGGAGAGTTCGGCCAGCGGCAACCTGGCGCTGCGTTCGGCGATTTCTTCCGTCTTTCGCGTCAGGATGCGTTGCAGGATGTCGGTCATGGTCGGCTGTGTTCGTCAGGAGCGCAGGGCAGTGCGCGAGTAAGGGTACAACGTCACCACGCCGTTGGCGCTACACGCACAAGATGTGCGCCCCTACAGCCTTTGGCCTATGCCTGGGCAAGACGCCGGGTGGTCGCCACGAAAGCGTCCATTTTTGCACGAGCGGCCCCTCTGGCAATGGTCGCGCGTGCCAGCTCGATGCCGTCGCCGATCGAATTCACGACATCAGCCGCATACAGCGCCGCACCGGCATTGAGGCAGACAATGTCGTGCGGCACGCCACCACGCCCTTCCAGCGCGTCCAGCAGCATGGCCCGGGACTCCGCGGCGTTCTCCACGCGCAGGTTGCGGCTGGAGGCCATGGCCAGGCCGAAGTCCTCCGGCTCCACCTCATATTCACGCACTTCGCCGTTGCGCAGCTCGCCGACCAGGGTTGCCGCGCCCAGCGAGATTTCGTCCATCCCGTCGCGCCCCCACACCACCAGCGCGTGACGCGCGCCCAACTGCTGCAGCACGCGCACCTGGATGCCCACCAGGTCGGGGTGGAACACGCCCATCAGGATGTTCGGCGCCCCAGCCGGGTTGGTCAGCGGCCCCAGGATGTTGAACAGGGTGCGCACCCCCATTTCCTTGCGCACCGGCGCCACGACTTTCATCGCCGGATGATGGTTAGGCGCGAACATGAAGCCGATATCGGTCTCGGCCATGCATTGCGCCACCTTGGCCGCCGACAGGTCGATCGATGCGCCCAACGCCTCCAGCACATCGGCGCTGCCTGACTTGGACGACACGCTGCGCCCGCCATGCTTGGCGATACGCGCCCCCGCGGCGGCGGCCACGAACATCGACGCAGTGGAAATATTGAAACTGGACGCGCCATCGCCGCCCGTGCCGACGATGTCGACGAAATGATCGTGCGGCGGCGCCTCCACCTTGGCCGCCAGTTCGCGCATCACACGTGCGGCACCGGTGATCTCGCCTACGGTTTCTTTTTTCACGCGCAGGCCCGTGATGATCGCCGCGGTCATCAGCGGACTCACCTCGCCGCGCATGATCTGCCGCATCAGCTCGATCATCTCGTCGTGGAAAATCTCGCGGTGCTCGATCGTGCGTTGCAGCGCTTCCTGCGGCGTGATGGTGATGCTGCGTCCCTGCCCGCTCATGCGGCCAGCTTCAGCGGCAAGCCAATGAAGTTACGCAACAGATCGTGGCCGTGCTGGGTCAGGATCGATTCGGGATGAAACTGCACCCCCTCCACCGCCAGCGTCTTGTGGCGCAGGCCCATGATTTCGTCGATGGAACCGTCGGGGTTCTCCGTCCACGCGGTCACTTCGAGACAGTCGGGCAACGAAGACTGCTCCACCACCAGCGAGTGATAGCGCGTAGCCTCGAACGGATTCGGCAGGCCGGCGAACACGCCCTGGCCGCGATGGCGTACCGGCGACGTCTTGCCATGCATGATCTGCTTGGCCCGGATCACCTTGCCGCCGAAAGCCTGACCGATCGCCTGATGCCCCAGGCATACACCGAACACTGGAATCTCGCCCGACAGTTCGCGCAGCACATCGAGCGATACGCCGGCATCATCCGGTGTGCCCGGCCCCGGCGAAATCATGATGTGCGACGGCCGCAGCGCGCGGATGCCGGTCACGTCGAGCGCATCGTTTCGCACCACCTTCACCTCCTGTCCCAGCTCGCCCAGATATTGCACGAGGTTGAAGGTGAAGCTGTCGTAGTTGTCGATCATCAAGAGCATGGCGAGCCTGCAGACATGCGACACCCAGGGCCGCAAGGGAATCTACAGTATAGCCGGCCATTTGATGCCACAGATGACCTGTGCGCGTCGCCACGCCCGCACCTCGAAATGACTGGAACGTGTGCCATTGGCGCCAGGTTGGCGCAAGCCTCGCCCCCCTGACAGGGCAAGGGACGACGCTAGGGAGTGGGCCGCAACACCGTCGACGGCATCGCAAGTACGTTCGACGTATAGCTCTCCACCACCAGGCTGAAAGGCCGACTGTCCTGCGCCACCAGGATCGCCCGGTGTTGCAACACATGCGTAGGAATCCGCAACGGTTCTTGTGTGGAGGGTGGCAGCGACGCCCCTTCCACATCCCAACCCGGCGGCAGCGGCGACCACAACAACTCTGCCGAAAGTGTCTGTCGACGGAAATGCAGCGACTGCACCACCTTGCCGAACGGCACGTCCGTGCCGTCCAGCTCGCGGTTCATTTCGTCGCTCAACCGCGATGGCACATACCAGTTATCCGCCTCGGACAGCACCAAGTTGCCGCAGACCAGCTGCACCTGGCGGTAGCGCACCACCTCATCCGCGCCAATACCAAGCAGTTCGCGCGCGCCTTCCGGCAAGGGTTTGTTCGCACCACGCACACGTCGCGCCACCACCTTGGCGTCATGGGCCAGATGATGCGCGCCGCACCAGCGTTCCAGCGTCAGCGTCGCGCTTGGGTGACTCAATAGATCGGCGTTGAGCGACTGCAGCATCGCCATCGCTTTCATGCGGCTATACGGATCGTCCGCCCACGGCAACGTGGACGGCTCACGCGCGGATGCCGTGAGCGAATACAACAGCGGCAGCGCAACGATGCCGTATCGCATGATGGAAAGGCTCACAGCGTCATCCTTGATGAGTGACCGAGCATCAGCCTAAAGCCCTTTCGCCGCCTGCGCCACCGCGCGAAACAGCGCGCGCCCCTTGTTCATGGTCTCCTCCCACTCGGCGGCGGGATCGGAGTCATAGACGATGCCGGCGCCGGCCTGCACGTGCAGGCGGCCGTCCTGGATCACGGCGGTGCGAATGGCGATGGCGGTATCCGCATCACCCCACCAGCCGATCCAGCCGATCGCCCCGGCGTAGATGTTGCGCTTGTACGGCTCCAGCTCCTGGATGATTTCCAGCGCGCGGATCTTCGGCGCGCCGCTGAGCGTGCCAGCGGGGAACGTCGCCTTGAGCACGTCCATGTAACCCAACCCCGGACGGGCCCTGCCTTGCACCTGCGAGACGATGTGCATTACGTGCGAGTAGCGTTCGATGGCGAACGATTCGCTCACTTCCACGCTGCCGGTCTCGCTGATGCGGCCGATGTCGTTGCGGCCAAGGTCGATCAGCATCACATGCTCGGCGCGCTCTTTCGGATCGGCCAGCAGCTCAGCTTCCAGCGCCAGATCTTCTTCCTCGGTGGCGCCGCGCTTGCGGGTACCAGCCAGCGGCCGCACCACCACCTTGCCGTCCTTCAGACGCGCCAGAATCTCCGGCGAGGAACCAACGATCTGCGTCCCGCCGAGATCGACGAAATACATGTACGGCGAGGGATTGAGTGCACGCAATGCGCGATACACGTCCACTGGGCGTGCATGGAAACCGATGCTCAGACGCTGCGAGGGCACCACCTGGAAGATGTCGCCGGCGCGGATGTATTCCTTCGCACGCTCCACCATCGCCTCGAACTCTTCCTTGGTGAAGGAGGATTTGAAATCGCCCTCATCCAGCGCGATGGACTGAGTCAGCTGCGGGTACGAAGCGCCACCCTGGCGCAGGCGGTACACCAGCGCATCCAATCGGCGCTGCGCCTCCGCATAGGCATGCGGCTGCGACGGGTCGGCGTGCACGATCAGGTACAACCGACCCTTGAGGTTGTCGAACACGGCCACTTCTTCAGCGAGCATCAGCAGCACATCGGGCGTGCCCAGCTCATCGGCGCGATCCCACTGCGCCAGGCGCGGCTCGATGTAGCCGATGGTTTCGAAACCGAAATAGCCAACCAGGCCGCCGCTGAAGGCGGGTAGTTGCGGCAGGCGCGGCACGTCGTACTGCAGACGCAGCTTCTCGATTTCGCCCAGCGGATCGTCGAGATGGCGACGCTCGGTGATTTCGCCTGAATCCTCCACTTCCAGCTCGTGCCCGCGCAGGCGGTACACGCGCTTCGCCGGCAAACCAATGATCGAATAGCGCCCCCAGGTGGCGCCACCCTCGACCGACTCGAAGAGAAAGGTGTACGGGCCATCAGCCAGTTTCAGGTACACCGACAGCGGCGTATCGAGGTCGGAGAACACCTCGCGCACCAGCGGGATGCGCGTGTGGCCCTGGGCAACCAGCGCGTCGAATTCGTCTCGGGAGATCACGTTGCGGGGATCCGGAAGGCCAAACGGGAGGAACTTGGGGCGGCCATTGTAGGCATAGCCGTGCAACGAACCGAAATCCCGCTTGTGCACCCTCGGGCACACACCTACCCTTGGGACATCGGCGCAGGACTCGGCGCCTCGGGGGATTGGACATGGATCTTTATTGCCTTGTGCTCACTGGCCGCCTGCTGGACGGCCAGGATCCCGCTGCTGTGCATGAGCGCATGGCCGGTGCCTTCGGCATGGAGGGCGCCGACTTCCGCCAACGCGTATTCGAACGCGCGCCATTGCTAATCCGTCGCGGACTGGAACAGGCCGCAGCGCAGGCGCAGGCTGCGCAACTGGAAGAGATGGGCGTCGAGGCCCACGTGGCACCCGACGACGCGCCTCTTGTCTGGCTGTTACGCCAAGGACAGCTGCGTGGCCCGCTGCCTCAGTCGGTGCTTTCCCGCTACGCCGAAGCGGGCGACCAGTGGTGTCACGACGGCGGGCAGCAATGGTTTCCGTGGGCGCCGGCATCGACCGCGCACAAAGCCTCGCTCCCCCCACCCCTGCCAGCGACGCATGCCACCGCGACTCCGCCACCGATGCCCAACCAGCCCAGCACCGCGGTCTCGCGCTGGGCCATCGCTGCTGTCTGCGTTTCCGTATTGGCCCTGCTATGGCCTGCACTGGCATCGATCGCCCTGTTGCTGGGCCTGGGCACGCTGCTATGGCTGCTTCGCCATCCCGGCACGCGCGGACGCGGCTGGGCCGTAACCAGCCTGCTGATCGGCGTGGTGGGCCTGACGCTGTGGCTGCATCGGCCACTGCAGCCGCCGCCGGCTGCACTCGTGCAGCAGCCGTACATTCCGCGCCCGCTGCAACCGCTGGAAGCCGCGGATGACGAAGACAACACCACTGTCCGCCCCGACACCACGCATTGCGCAGCCGCACCCGGTCCGCGCAATGACGAGGACCGCTTCCTGCTGACCGGTGGCCAGCGCCTGCTCACCGGTCGCGCGCAACGCAAAGGCGATACTTACGTAGCTGAAGCCGCTTCTGGCTACGACAGCGCCTGCCACCCAGACAACCTGCAGCTATATGTGTTTCGCAGCGGTGTCTTCATCGGCACGGCATTGGAAAATGCCGCCAGCCAGGCGACCGAGCGGCTGACAGATTTCGAATTGAGCGATGACCAGCATCTGCGGGTTTCCCTTGCCGCCTGCCGGGAGAAGGCCGGCGACTGCGGTGCGCCGAGTACGCGGCAGATTGAAGTGCTGCATGAGGCGGGGGGCTGGATCGTGCGGAGGGTGGCGCTGGCTTCGCCTTGACGTTTTTGTAGGAGCGCACCCTGTGCGCTCCTACAGGCGTTGACGCGGCATACCGTGCAGACGCAGCGTGAAGGCGACGCCGCTGGCATCGTCGAGATTGCGCGCTGAGGCCACGCCGTGGTGGCGTTCGGCTACCAGCCTCACTACGTAGAGCCCGAGGCCAAGATGGGGGGCATCGCCTGGTGTGGCTTTGTCGCGCAGGCTCACCAACGAATCGAACAGGCGCCCGTGCATCGCGGCCGGCAACGGCGAACCTTGATTGGCCAGCTCGATCTCCGCGCCGTGGTCGATGGCGCGCAGACTCAGGCGCAACCAGCCGGTTTCCGGTGTAAACGAAAGGGCGTTGTCGAAGAGTTTGTCCAGCGCCTGGGCGATCAGTTCTGGTGCGCAATGCAGATGCAGAGGCGTCTTCGGCAGCAGGCAATCCAGTCGCCGTGTGCCGGCCAGGGGGCGGTAGGCGTCGGCGCAACCGCGCACGACTTCGACCAGATCGACGTCTTCCGGCTCGGCGGCGGCGATGGCTCGCTCCATCCTGCTGGCTTCGCTCATCGCGCGCACCAGTGCTCCCAATCGCGCCACACCGTCACGCGCACGCGCCAGGTAGGGCGCCGCGTCGGGTGGCAGCGCCGCCCGATCCAATAGGGAGTGCTCCAGGTTGTCCAGCGAGGACTTCACGATGGCCAGCGGCGTATTCAATTCGTGGGACAGCTTGGACGCGAGCGTGCGCAGGTAGTCGGTATAGCCGCCGACCACTTCCAGCAGGCTCTCGAAGCTGCGTGCGAGGTCGCCGATCTCGTCCTCGGCGTCAGTCATCGGGAATTTGCCGATCATCACCTGGCCGTCCAGACGGCCATCGTTGACCTGCGCCTGCTCGGCGGCGTCGCGAAGACGAGCCAGGCGGAAGCTCAAGCGGGTCGCGAAGGCCAGCAAGATGGCGCCTGCCACCAGCAACACGCCGAAGCTGGTCATCAACAAACCCAGCAATGCACGGTTGGCCAGCAGGGGTACAGCGCGGCTTGCCTGCTCCAGCAGCAACACGCCTTGCACCTTGCCGCCCTGGCCAACCGGCACAGCAGCGGCCAACACCACGCTGCCGCGCGCCTCGCCACGTCGCCACAAGGTGGCCGGGTTGCCGTCGCGTGCCGCCTTTACTTCGGTCACGTCCAGCCGTGGCGCGTCATCGGTCCAGGGCTCTGCATTCTCGAGGCGATTGGCGAGCAGCGAACGATAGATCAGCGAAGCGAACCAGCCCGGCTGATCGGAAGCCGCGGCCGTTGCCGTACCGAGCCGGCCGCTGCGCGCGAGCAGCCATCCCTGCGGCGCCAGCACGCGCGCCTGCACGTTGTCCGGTGCGAGCTGGGACAACTCCTTCGACAGCGTTGCGGAATAACTCAGCAGCGGACGCATCTCGACCGACTGCGGGTCGGTGCCGGTGGCAGCGGATGCATCGTGCACGCCGACACCAAGCCCTTCCAAACCCAGGCTTCGAGGCAGGCGCAGCTCCACGCGATAGCCGCTACCATCTTCTTGCCATTGCGCAACCAGCAAATCGGGGAATTTCTCCACAGCAGGGTCCAGTGGTCGCGCCGTGACCGGCCCAGGCGCGGCACTCGCCAGCAAATAGCGACGCTGCTGCCCGCCCTTGTCCAACCCCAGGATCAGGTGATCGGCCGCAAGTGCGTTGGCGTCCTCCGCGTCCGCGCGCGTGCGATGCGTGCTGCGCACATCGATGTAGACGTAAAGCCAATCCTTGTCCTCGGCCAGCAGCAGTTTGCCGTGCCCCTCCAGCGGCTGGCTCCACGGCGTCAACGGCGCCCAGTCGTCACCGTAACCGTCTACCGTGATCGGGTTGGCCGTCCGCTGCACATACCAGCCGGCGTCGCCCTGTGGCAGCGGCGCATGAGTCACTACCAAGCTGCGCGCCACCGCCCGTGCCGATGCCACCAACGCCTGTTCCTGTCCTTCGCGCAACAGCATTTCCATCTGTCGCACGTACAACCAGCCGCCCACCGGCAAAGCCAGCGTGCACAGGGCGACAAGAAGCAGCTTGCGGCGGAGCGTCATGGCGCCACTTTATCGCCGGCCGCCGGCATCGAGGGACTATTCAACGCTTGGTCGCATCCGCCGGACGGTGCCCGGGCTCGTATTTCATATAGATGGATTGCTCGACGACCCGCTTGAAGCGCTCAAGCACCTCTCCACGCGACGCATCGTTGGCCGCTACGGTCATCGACCAGCTGAGGTGGATGCCGGCGGCTTTGCCGGGGTCGCAGAACACCACGACGTCGTCCATATGATCGGTGCCCTGATACAGGCCACCCTGGCAGGCCATCTTCGGGTTGTTGACCGCAAACGCGGACACCTTGGCAGCCGGATCGCGTTGCAGATAGTGCTTTTTGTCGTCCTGCCACTCCGCTGCCAGCGTCGGCAGCTTTTGGGGCCAGACGTTGAGCACCATCACCCGATTCGGTTCACCCGTCCATTCACCGCGATAAAGCACCAGATTGACGCCGATGGCTTTGGCGTATTGGCAACAATCCTGTGTCCAACCTTGGGGCACCAACGTGACGATAGACCAGCCCGGCACGGCGCCGTCAGGCTTGCCATAAATCATCGCTGTCTTCTCGCCAGACGCCTCACCGGCCTGCGCCATCGACGCAAGCGCAAGCAGAAAACCAAGCAGCCACGTGCGCATCACGGTCTCCAGCGATAACCCACGCCGTGCACTGTCTCGATGGCATCGAACTCCGGCGCGATGGCGATGAACTTCTTGCGAATACGCTTGATGTGCGAGGTGATGGTGGCATCGTCCACCACCAGCTCAGCTTCGCGCATCAGCTGGTCGCGGTTCTTCACATGACCGGGGAAGCGCACCAGCGTATGCACCATCCAGAACTCGGTAACGGTGAGCGGGATTTCTTCGCTGTTCCAAGTGATGCGCATGCGCTCGGATTCGAGCTTGAGCGGGCCATGCTCGATCACCGTCTCGCTGGAAGCCGGCGCCTTCAACGACTCGATGCGGCGAAACAGTGCCGCGATGCGTGCCGCCAGCTGATGCAAGCTGGTGTCCTTGCTGAGGTAATCGTCCGCGCCCAGGCGCAGGCCGGAGATCACGTCGAAATCCGAATCGCGCGCGGTGAGGAAGATGATCGGCAGCGTCGCCGACTTTGCGCGCAACTCGCGACACAGGTCGAAACCGCCCTCCGGCTCATCGCCCAGGCCGATGTCGATGATCACCAATTCTGGCAAGCGCATGGCGAAGGCGCTGGAAGCCTCCTGGCGCGAACCATAGCCGCGCGTGTCGTAGCCGAAGCGATTCAACGCCTCGACGTAGTTCGCGCGGATCAGCGGCTCGTCTTCGACGATGGCAATACTGCGGCCCATGGCGGTTCCCTGTCTGACAATGGTGCGCAGCGTGCTATGCCCGAACCTTGTGCGCAAGGCGCAAGAGAAGGCCGCCCGCATTTTGCCACACGATGCCGGCAGCCCGCCCTTTCAGTTTCGGGGTGAAGACACCTGCTGTAGCTGTCCCACGCTCACGTGGCCCGACCAGCCTTCCAGCAATTGATCCTCGAACGTATCCAGCTTGGCTGCCGCCAAAGCCACCGGCTGGGCGTTCCTGCACTGGGACTCGGAGTCATAGTCGGGAACTCTCGGGTCAGCCCGGGCAACATCCACCGAGGTGATGCCGGCAATACAGACCTTGGAGCCGTACACCTCGTTCTGCATCAGAACATCGCGCTCGTGCCGATAGCGTCGCTCTGCGCGTCGGGCTGCGTGACTATCCCCATAGGTGGAAACCATGCTTTGCCACAGCGTGCTTGCCTTGGCCTGCTCGTCCGGAGTCGCCTCTCTCATGGCTTCCTGAAGAGCCGCGATATAGGTCGGATCTTTGCGCTCTGCAGCCAGCTCCAGCCAAGCCAAACCTTGCGCGCGATCCATCGGCAAACCCGCGCCCCTGTAATAGCTAACGCCCAACAGATATTGCGCCGATTTGTTGCCCCATCCCGCCGCGGTCTTGAGCATGGCTGCACCGTTTTCAGGCTCGTTTCTGGCCAAGTCACGCACGCCGACGCAGTAGTAGTAGCTGCCCGGCACAAAGCGTTCGAGACCCGCAGGGCAATTCGTTTGTTGCAAATCGGCCAGCCCTTGATCCGACTTCGCGGTTTTCGCATCCGCCAGACTGGACGCCACTGAGCGAGCGTCCTGCCACGTGCCGCTCGCATGCGCAGAAGCCATGCCCCCCACCATCAGCAGATAAAAGAACGACGCTTTTCTCACCCACATTTTTGGCATGACCAACACTCCGTTTGATCGACAGTAACCAAGCTACCCTGTTCTTTACATATCGGTTGGCGCGCCGGCCATTTGCCAGAAGCTGCCTTCGCTGCGCCATTTCATATCACCGCAAATGCCCTTCGGTAGTGCCCAATGGCACACACCTAAGCGGAGCGGCACCCATGTCAAAGCACAGCCAACCCAACGTCGACCCAAACGCCGAACTGCGCAGCTTTGAACCCCTGCGCGTGACGCTGGCGCTTGGCGCCCTGCTGCTCGGCCTGATCATGAGCATCCACTGAGCCCCCGTGGACTTGAACCGACTCCGTAGAGTTGCCGTGGAACGCATGGGGGTGGCCGGTGCGAAGGGAATCGTGCCGGTCACTAGGGCGAGGAGCCCAACCCGGACTGGCAGTCTCTTGTAACCGCCCTCAAGGAAGATCCCGCCCCCGTTGGTGAGTTCCTGCCCCGCCTTGCGCGGGGCTTTTTCTTGTTCAACAGAAAACTGTAACCACCGGGAACCAATCGGGTGGAAGCCTGTCTCAATTTGCGGTGGGCACCCGTTCCATTGCCGTGGAGCACGCAGGAGCATCGGGTGCAGCCAATGTGGTCTCCTCTGAACGTCGTTCCGACGTCCTTTTCCCGGCGCCTCCCCTGCGCCGGGATTTTTATTTGCGCAATGGCTTAGCCAATGGCCTTGCGCATGGCTTCGATGACCGTGCGGTAGTCCGGCGCATTGAAGATGGCCGAACCGGCCACGAAGGTGTCGGCGCCCGCCGCAGCGATTTGGCCGATGTTGTCGGCGGTGACGCCACCATCCACTTCAAGCCGGATCGCACGACCGCTCTCGTCGATGCGGCGGCGCACCTCGCGCAGCTTGTCCAGCGCGCCGGGGATGAACTTCTGGCCGCCAAAACCGGGGTTGACCGACATGATCAGCACCAGGTCCAACTTGTCGAGCACGTGATCCAGCCAGCTCAGTGGCGTAGCCGGGTTGAACACCAGACCAGCCTGGCAACCCGAGTCTTTGATCAGACCGATAGTGCGATCCACATGCTCGCTGGCTTCCGGGTGGAAGCTGATCAGGCTGGCGCCGGCCTTGGCGAAGTCAGGCACGATGCGGTCCACCGGCTTCACCATCAGATGCACATCGATCGGCACGGTGATCCCGTAGTCGCGCAGTGACTTGAGCACCAGCGGCCCGATGGTGAGGTTGGGCACGTAGTGGTTGTCCATCACGTCGAAATGTACCCAATCGGCACCGGCCGCCAGCGCCTTGGCGGTGTCCTCGCCGAGGCGGGCGAAGTCGGCGGAGAGAATGGATGGGGCGATGACGGCGCTTTGCTTGCTCATGACGTGAATCCTGTAGGAGCGCACCCTGTGCGCGATCCGAAGTGGTAACGCTGTCGCATGCGAGGGTCGCCCACAGGGTGGGCTCCTGCACGTCGATGTTATTTGAACGAGTTCATTTGAACCCGCGATCCGCCTTGATCCGCTCGTAAGCCGCGTTGATCTCGCTAGCGCGGGATTCGGCACGCTTGCGCATGTCTTCGGGCAGATCGCCGAGGCGGTCGGGGTGGTGCTCGGAAATCAGCTTGCGATAGGCCCGCTTCACCGCGCGGTCGTCCACGCTGCGCTCGATGCCGAGCACGGTGTAGGGATCAGGACCGTTGGTGTTGCGCTGAGGCGGCACATAGCTGCCGCCGCTGGAACCCGTGCCGTAACCGCGACGTTGGCCGCCAGCGGCGGCGTTCCAGGCGTAGCCCTTCATCGCCATCAGCGCCATCAGCTCCATATCGCTGACGCGCAGCGCAAAGGCCAGCTGGCGCAGGATCGACATTTTCTCCGGCGGCGGATTGCCCTCGGCCAGCACGGTTTCGATCACTACGTCGAGTACCGGGAAGGCATGGTCACGACGCATGCCCACCCACTGGCGCAGGCCATCGATGGCAGGGGTTACATCGAACTCAGGCTGCTTGCCGCTATTGAAACTGCCGATGGCCTGCTTGCGCTGCTCGACGTCCAGGCCCATGCGCGACATCAGGCGTTCGGCGACGGCGATCTCCGCCTCCGACACGCGCCCATCCGATTTCGCCACCGCGCCCAGCAAAGCGAACAGCGGACCGATGTAGCCGCCGGCCTCGGGCGTAGCGCGGCGACGCTGGCCCTGCTTCAGGCTATCGATGATGAAACCGGCGATGCCGCCCACGATGGCCCCGGGCAGACCGTGGCCAAAGATCAAGCCGAGAAAGGCGAGCAGCAGGGTCCAGGACACGTTCATGGCTTGCCCTTGTCCTTTTCCTGGGGCTGCGGCGATTGCGCGCTGTACCAGCGCGCCAGCTCATCCAGATCGGAGTCGCTGACCGGGCCGATGGCGGCGCGCATCAGCGGCACGTTGCGGCGACCATCGCGGTATTGCTTGAGGGCTTCGCGCAGGTAATCCAGCTTCTGGCCCGCGAGATGAGGGGCGCCGGGAATCTGTGCCATGCCAGTCTCCCCATGGCAGGCCGCGCACAGGCCCAGGCGCACAGGCTTCGCGGCCGGTGCGGCGAGAGTGGGCAGGCTGGCGGCAAGACTGAGCGCCGCTGTCAGTACGATTCGCATCGGCCACACATGGGGTTAAAGGGGAGCGATTCTAGCAGCCCAATCGGCACTTCCCGGGGTGCTGCGGCCAGCCCTCTGACTGCAGGACAGGCATCAGCCGGTACAATGTCGCGCTCACCTGCCCCATCGCATCGCCCAGGAGCCCGTCGTGCCCACCACCTTGCTGCAATCGAACCTGCCCGGCCTGGAACTGATCCATCGCGGCAAGGTGCGCGACGTCTATGCGCTGCCAGGCAACCGCCTCGTCATCGTGGCCACCGACCGCCTCTCGGCGTTCGACGTCGTGCTGCCCGACCCGATCCCCGGCAAGGGCGAGATGCTTACGCAAATCTCCAATTTCTGGTTCGGCAAGACCGAACACCTGGTGCCCAACCACCTGCTACATACGCCGCTCAGCGACGTGCTGCCTGCCGGCACCGACCTGAAGCTGTACGAAAAGCGCGCCGTGGTCACGCGCCGCCTGAAGCCGGTGCCGGTGGAAGCCATTGCACGCGGCTATCTGATTGGCTCGGGCTGGAAGGACTACCAAGCCACTGGCTCGCTGTGCGGCATCAAGCTGCCCGCCGACCTGCAGCAGGCGCAGCAACTGCCGGAACCGATCTTCACACCGTCGACCAAGGCCGCCGTGGGCGATCACGACGAGAACGTGAGCTTCGATGCGGTGGTCTCCGCCGTTGGCGCCGATCTCGCCGAACAAGTGCGCGAAGCGACGCTGACCATCTATCGGTGGGCAGCTGCCTATGCCACCGAGCGCGGCATCATCCTCGCCGACACCAAGTTCGAATTTGGCACGGACGAGGACGGCAAGCTCTACATCATGGACGAAATGCTGACGCCGGACTCCACGCGATATTGGCCGGCCGATCAGTACCGCGTAGGCATCAGCCCGCCGAGCTACGACAAGCAGTTCGTGCGCGATTACCTGGAAACGCAGGGCTGGAACAAGCAGGCGCCGGGCCCGCGCGTGCCCGCCGACGTCATCGCTGGCACCTCCGCCAAGTACGCCGAAGCACTGCAACGTCTCGCCGGCATCACACTGGATTGAGTGGATGAACGCCTGGCTCTATCTCGGCATCGCAATCGTCGCCGAGGTCATCGGAACCAGTGCGCTGAAAGCCTCCGAAGGTTTCAGCAAACTGGTTCCGAGCATCGCCGTGATAGCCGGCTATGGCGTCGCCTTCTATTGCCTCAGCCTCACCCTGCGCCACATCCCCATCGGCATCGCCTACGCGGTGTGGTCGGGGGTCGGCACGGCGTTGATCGCCCTGATCGGGGTGGTGGCTTACCGGCAAAAGCTCGACTTCGCCGGCATGCTCGGTATCGGCCTGATCGTGGCCGGCGTACTGGTGCTCAACCTGTTCTCCAAAAGCAGCGCGCACTAAGGACCCTCTGATGCAGCCCACCGACGACACACAAGGTCCACGCAGCATGCGCGACTGGCTCGACAGCTACAGCCGCGATCACCAGCATCCCACCAACCGGCTGCTGCACTGGATCTGCGTGCCGTTGATCGTGTGGTGCGTGGTGGCCCTGCTATGGACCCTGCCGGTGCCATCGATGCTCGGACGGCCGGGGTTCTGGTCCGTGGGTGCGCAAGTCCTGGCATTCGCCTGGTACTGGAAGCATTCGCGCAAGCTGGCCGGTGCATTGCTGATCTTTTTCGTGCTGCTCGACCTGCTTACCGAATTGCTCTATCGCCAACTGGGATCGATGACGCTGCTGTGGTGCGCGCTCGGCGTATTCGCCGTGGCCTGGGTCGGCCAATTCATCGGTCACGCCATCGAAGGACGCCGCCCCAGCTTCCTCACCGATCTCGCTTACCTGCTGATCGGCCCAGCCTGGCTGATGGACAAACTGCTGCGCCGCCTCGGCTTAGGGGAATCCGCATGAACACCTTCCTCGTCCTGCTCAGCAGCCTGCTGTGGTGGGTGCTCTACAGCAGCATAGGCGCCTTGTTCATCGCCATCATCGCCTGGGCTGTGCTGCGCTGGATCGAGCGCTGCCCGGTGGTGTTCAACCGCACCTACCTCGCCTGCCTGCTGTGGATGATGATCGACGTGGTAGTCATCGCTCTCGTGCTGCTGCGCACCGGCGCGCAGTTCGATGCCGCCGCCGTGATCAAGACCGCCTGGTGGCGGGCCTTCATGGTCGCCAACATGGTGATCGGCGCGGCGCTGCTGTGGCGCCTGGTGCCACGCTTCGACTCGCGCCGCATCAAACCCACCAGCGCCTGCCTGGCGGTGGCGGTGATCATGCTCATTGCGTTCGGCGCGGCCAGCAGCCTGTTGGGCTGAAACTCCGCGGCGGATGCGCTAGCGGCAAAGCCGACGCCCCTGCGGCGACATTTTTATCCCGATGGTGATGCTGATCGCCTGGCCACCCGACTCCGGAAAGTATTTTGACGAACACCACTTCCACCCTGCCTTCGCAAGATGACGCAGACCATGCCCTCCTCGACAACCTGCGCGCTGCGACGGAGCTCCTGGAATGGCTTGCTGCCGACCCGCAACGGCTGGAACAACTCCCAGCCCCGGACCGCGCTCGCCTGCATCAAGCGGTCGCCAGCGTCTACCACCCTGATCCCGCCACACGTCGCGCGAAGCTGAAAGCGGCGGAGAAGGCGCGACATGCCTCGAAGATTCAGGCTGACGATTCGGTGCTGCATCAAACCGGCATTCGCGCATTGCGACGCAAACCGGTATTCACAACGCCGAATGTGTTCGCACCGGTCGGCTTCGAGCCACACGACAAACATGTCGCTGACGATCAGGCCGCCGCGGATGCCGTGCAGCCACGCGAGTCGATCGAGCCGCAGCATTGCTATGTGTGCAAGCAGAAGTATTCGGCCATCCATTTCTTTTACGACCAACTGTGCCCGACGTGTGCGCCGTTCAATTACGCCAAGCGCACCGAAACCGCCGACCTGCGCGGCCGCGTCGCGCTACTCACCGGCGGCCGGGTAAAGATCGGTTATCAGGCGGGGCTGAAGTTGCTGCGCGCGGGTGCCGAATTGATTGTCACCACGCGTTTTCCACGCGACTCAGCGGCACGCTACGCAGAAGAACCCGACTTTGGCGACTGGGAACACCGTCTACAGATATACGGCCTCGATCTACGCCACACACCCAGCGTGGAGGCGTTTTGCCAGGAATTGACCGCCACCCGGTCGCGACTGGATTTCATCGTCAACAACGCCTGCCAGACCGTGCGCCGCCCACCGGATTTCTATGCGCACATGATGGAAAGCGAAACCGCCGCGCTGCATGACATGCCGGAAACCGTACGCAAGCTGGTCGGTCACTACGAAGGGTTGCGCAACTCGCACATGCTTCCCGAAGCCGGCACTTCGATGATGATGCCGCGCGGCAACGCCTCCAACATGGCCGGACTGACTCGTGCCGCTGAACTGTCGCAACTGCCGCTGCTGCCCGAGGAACTGCTGGCGCAACACCACCTGTTTCCCGAAGGCAGGCTCGACCAGGACCTGCAACAGGTCGACCTGCGTGGCCGCAATTCCTGGCGGCTACTGATGGCTGAAGTGCCCTCAGTCGAACTCCTGGAAGTGCAATTGGTCAACGCGATCGCGCCATTCATCATCAATGCGCGACTCAAGCCGCTGATGCTGCGCACACCCGAGCGCGACAAACACATCGTCAACGTGTCCGCGATGGAAGGCCAGTTCTACCGTAACTTCAAAACCACGCGCCACCCCCACACCAATATGGCCAAGGCCGCGCTCAACATGATGACGCGCACGTCGGCGACCGATTACCAGAACGACGGCATCCACATGAACAGCGTCGACACCGGCTGGGTGACCGACGAAGACCCGGCGGACATCGCCGCGCGCAAGGTCGTCGAAGAGCGCTTCCACCCGCCGCTCGACATCGTCGACGGCGCCGCACGCATCGTCGACCCGATCATCCACGGCATCAACACCGGGGAACACGTGTGGGGCCAATTCTTGAAGGACTATCGGCCTACGGATTGGTGACGTCTTAAAGCCATCCCTTTCAAGACGTCTGCAACCTGCCTCCTCTCCCCCGTTTACCGATTTGTGCACGGGGGAGAGGATTGAGGTGAGGGGCGGGTGCTCGCGACACCGTTTCAACTTCGTCACCCCGGCGCAGACCGGGGTCCAGTGTCGTTGCCGTTCGGTTGTCGCGATGGCTTGGCGCCGGCTGATGCACTGGGAGGTTGAATCCGCTACGGACGCTATCCGCAACGGCAAAGAATTTACGCTATCTATATGGCGAGCCGATTCCGCCATATCGCATCTTTATGGAATGCAACCGCACAATGGCTGCATGAAGACCTTCACCAGTCGCCTATCTCGCGAATACCGCTTGCGGAACATTTGCCTGGTCGCAACAGGATTGCTCTTCTTGTTCTCTGCATCTGAACTCGTTGTTGGTGTTGGCAGCAGCGACGTCGGCATATGGCGGGGTCTTGCCTTGAGTTCGTTGTACCTGAGCCTGTGCCTGATGCAGAGACGGCTATTTGTTCCGTCATCGAGACAGGTCTTCCGATCTAGCCGGCGTAACCAACTCGTCGACTGACAAACCGGTTCCATTGGGTCGTAGGTGTGGGTGGCTGCTTGTTCGCCATCTCAATCGCATGGCGCGGCCCGATGAGCTCTTCAGAGGCTCAGAAGGCTTGCAGCCGGGGGCCGCAAGCCGGGTGTGCGGGCAGCGCTCCGTGCTTGCGGCCCCGGTTGCAAACCTTCTGAGCAACTCTCGCTTTAATAACGCACTCGGCAAACAGCCGATCCATGAACAGTCCTGAGAACGTCATGATTTGAAGAGTGTTCGCTTCTGGTTGAAAGCGCCTCAATGAAAGTCCCTCGACCGACTGTCGAGCGGCCCAAGCAGTTCGCTCATATCGATCAGCCGATGCGCGATCAAATGACTGACACCATCCACCTGCTCCCATTGCCCATCGACGCCCATCAGGCGCGCCTCCAGAAAAACGCGTCGCTGCCTCTCGGCGACCTGACTCCAGACAACGATATTGATCGGCCCGTACTCGTCTTCCAGCGTGATGAAGGTGACGCCGCTTGCGGTCTGCGGTCGCTGGCGCTGTGTGACCAAGCCGGCGGTGCGCACTTGGCTGGCATGGGGGCGATCGCGTAGCGCGCGTGAATCCACGCAACGCGCGGCCCGCAATCGGGCACGAATCTGCTGCATGGGATGCGGCCCCAGGCTCAGACCCACGCGCGCGTAATCAGCCAGGGTGTCTTCGGCCTGCGATGGCGGCGGCAGCACGATGGCCTGTTCCTTTGGACTCGCGTGACCGAACAACGGCAGCTGCGGCTCGACACCGGCGATGGCCCACCGTGCGCGGTGGCGATGGCCGGCCAGGCCGCGCAAGGCGCCCGCTTCGGCCAACGCCTCCTGATGGTGGCTATCGAGTCCGGCGCGTGCGCATAGGTCGGCCATGTCGCTGAAGGCACCGTGCTGACGCGCGCCTGACAAACGATGTGCAACGTCCTCTCTGAATCCGCGTACCTGACGGAGTCCGAGCCGCAGCATCAGCGAACCGCTCGCGTCGGCTTCCAGCGTGTTGTCCCACTCGCTGTAACGCACATCGACCGGCCGCACCGTCACGCCATGACGCTGTGCGTCCTGCACGATCTGGCTCGGTCCGTAGAAACCCATCGGCTGCGCATTGAGCAAGGCGCAGGTGAACGCCGCCGGCTCATGGCATTTCAGCCAGCTGCTGGCGTAGACGATGCCGGCGAAACTCGCGGCGTGGCTCTCGGGAAAACCATAGGAGCCGAAGCCCTTGATCTGCTCGAACAGGCGCGCCGCGAATTCGGCGGTGTAGCCATTTTTAAGCATGCCCTGGGTAATGCGTTCGCGGTGTTTTTCCATACCGCCATGCCGCTTCCAGGCGGCCATCGCGCGACGCAGTTGATCAGCCTCACCGGGCGTGTAGTCGGCCGCCACGATAGCCAACTTCATGACTTGCTCCTGGAACAACGGTACGCCCAACGTGCGCTCGAACACCGGCTTCAGCTTTTCAGATGGATAGTCGACACCCTCCTCACCACGCCGGCGTCGCAGATACGGGTGCACCATGTCGCCCTGGATCGGCCCCGGCCGCACGATCGCCACTTCGATCACCAGGTCGTAGAAATTCTTTGGCAGCAACCGCGGGAGCATGGCCATCTGCGCACGACTTTCGATCTGGAACACACCGATGGTGTCGGCGCGCTGGATCATGGCGTAAGTATCGGGATCCTCTTTCGGGATGGTGTCGGGCGTCAGATCCTTGCCGCGATGCTGGCGCAGCAGATCCAGGCATTTACGCACGCAAGTCAGCATGCCGAGCGCGAGGCAATCCACCTTGAGCAAGCCCAACGCATCCAGATCGTCCTTGTCCCACTGGATGATGGTGCGATCAGGCATGGCGGCATTCTCGACCGGCACCAGTTGCGACAGCGGCTGGTCGGAGATTACGAAGCCGCCCACGTGTTGCGACAGGTGGCGCGGAGCATCCAGCAGCTCGGCCGTGAGCTTCAACACGCGCTGCAGTACCGGGCTGGCCGGGTCGAAACCGCGCTCGCGCAATGGCCCGTCCAGCGGCTCCTCACCATCCCACCACGCCAGCACCTTGGACAGCATATCGATCTGGTCGGTCGGCAGACCCAGGGTACGCGCCACGTCGCGCACGGCGCTCTTGCCGCGATAGCTGATGACAGTGGCCGCCAGCGCGGCGCGGTCGCGACCGTATTTGCGATAGATGTACTGGATCACTTCCTCGCGCCGCTCGTGCTCGAAATCGACGTCGATATCCGGTGGCTCGTTACGCTCGATGGAAATGAAACGTTCGACCAGCAGATTGATGCGATCCGGATCCACCTCGGTCACGCCCAGCACATAGCAGACAGCGGAATTCGCCGCCGAACCGCGCCCTTGGCAAAGGATGTTTTCGTCACGGGCGAAACGGACGATGTCCTGCACAGTGAGGAAATAGGATTCGTAGCCGAGCGCGGCAATCAGTCCAAGCTCGTGCTCGATCTGGGCGAGCGCCTTGGCCGGCGCGCCACTCGGCCAACGCCAGCGGATGCCCTTCTCCGTCAAATGCCGCAGCCACGTGGCCGGCGTATGCCCTGCCGGCACCAACTCGGCGGGATAGCGGTAGCGCAACTCCGTCAGACTGAAATGGCAACGTCCGGCGATGCGCACGCTTTCTTCCATCAAGGCCGCGGGGTAAATCGCCGCCAGCGCATCGCGTGTGCGCAAATGACGCTCGCCATTCTTGAACAGCACCGCGCCGGCTTCCGCCATGGTGAGGTGATGGCGAATCGCCGTCAGCACATCCTGCAAGGCACGACGACGACGCACATGCATGTGAACATCGCCAGCAGCCACCATCGCTATACCGAGCGATGCCGCCAGAGTTTCGAGTGTCCGCAGGCGCTGGGCGTCGTCCGGCCCGCAATGCAGCTCCACCGCCAGCCACAGGCGATCGCCGAACAGTGAGCGCAACCATGCACCGTGTTCGCGATCCGGTTCGGCCGCGGGTATCCACAGCGCCAGCGTGCCGGGCAAGCCATCGGCCAGGTCGTGCCGTGAAACGCGATAACGCCCCTTCTCTGCCGCACGCCGGCCACGCGTGATCAAGGCGCACAACGCGCTGTAACCGGCCAGGTTCTCGCACAGCAGCACCAGCTTCGGACCATCGTCCAGCTGGAATTCGGCGCCGACGATCAGTTGGATCTCGGTATCGCGCGCGGCTTCATGCGCACGCACGATGCCGGCCAGCGAACACTCGTCGGTGATCGCCAGCGCGGAGTAGCCACATGCCTTGGCGCGATCGAACAACTCGCGCGCACTCGACGCGCCCCGCTGGAACGAAAAATTCGACAGGCAATGCAGCTCGGCATAGGTGTTCATGCGAACCACCCGTGCAGCATCCATTGGCCCGGCTCACCCGGCGGACAGAATACCCAGGCACGCTGCCCTTGCGCAGTGCGCACTACGTAGTAGTCGCGGCGCAGATCGCCGCCGTCCCACCAGCCTGTTTCCATGCGCTCCGGGCCGGCCAGTACCGTGACTTGTCCGCGCAGCGGTATCGGCGTGCCAAGCAGCCAGGTCGGGCGTGGCAGTGATGTCACCACCGGCGGAAGCCTCATGTCCTCGGCTGTCGTCTGCGCATGTTCGGGACGGGGATCGATCGTGCGCCGCAACCGATGGATGGCGCGCTCACCAAGCCGCGCACGCAAACGCTCACGCAACTGCTCCAACGGCATGGCGTTCGCGGGGCGCGTATCGAACAGATCGCGCCCGGCCGGCACGAACGGCGGAAGCTCACGCGCCATCAGTCGCATCGCCACGACGGGCTGCGGAAGCTCCAGGCGCTCCAGCCGTCCACGCGCGCATTCGAACAACAGCGCGCCATCGCGCTCTGCAGCGAGCAGGCCCACGTTCACGCGCGTCGGCGCTCCCGCGCGATGCTCCAGTTCCAGCACGAAGCGCTGCACACCACCGTCGCGTCCCGCCAGGTACGCGGCAAGATCGCCGGTCAATCGGCGCAGTGGAAACATCAGCGCCTCGACCTGCTCGATCTCATGCGTCCACTCCATGCGCAGGTCCAGCGTATCGGGTGGCCGATAGCCTTCCATCAACTCGGGTGCGTCGCCGGTCAGCCGATCCAGGTAGTCCAGCAATTCGCTGCCGAAGCGGCGCTGCAAGCTGGCGCGCGGCAAGCTCAGCAACTGCCCCAGCTGACGGATGCCCATCATCGGCAGAGATGCAGCGGCTTTCGGCGGAAGGCGAGCATGCGCGATCGACACCGCGCCCAGCGCACGCTGCAAAGTCTCCGGCGTGGTCACCGCCAGGCCATCGTGCATGCCCGCCAACACATAGGCGGCATGCGCGGTCGGCGCCAGCGTCACGCGATGGCGAAAACCCAGCGACACAAGATCGTCGCGCAGCAAGCGCTCAAAGCGCGGCCAGGGTCCGAACAGACCGAGACTCCGGCTCACCTCCAGCACGATCGCGTGCGGGAACAACGTCACCTCGGAGCTGTAGCGATACGCCCATGCGGCCAGAAAACGATGCCAGCGTTTCACCGCCTCCGGGTCGTGCTCGATCGTCTCGAACTGGCTCAGCAAAGCCTGCGCTGCCGACAGACGTTGCCCAGCGCGCAAACCGGCGGCGCGAGCCGGCGCATTGGCGGCGAAGATCGTGCGCGCCTGCGCCGACCCGGTCACCAGCGCCAAAGGCGCGTCAGAGGAAGGGCGGCGTCGAAGGACACCATCCAGCGCCAGATGCGGCAGCAGTACGCAGGCCCACAGCATGACGCGCCCTCCTCAGAGCCTGTTCAATATCTCTGAGCAGCCCGAGTTGGTTCGCTGTGGGTGCCAGGTGGTGGGGCGTGGCGCAGCGCCTGACTGGCTGTCAGGCCAAGCCGCGCATCGCCAGCTGGTGCCCACAGCGGGCCAACTCGGGCCGCGCGGAGGTATTGAACAGGCTCTCATGACCAGCCGGCGTGCAAGGGCACGGGCTGTGCAGGCGCGTTGCCGCCGCGGCACTTGCGCACGCGCACTTGCAGTGAAGGCTCCGTTTCCAGTTCCAGCCGCAAGGCCGCCGGAGACGCCTGCACCGCATGGCGCCGGTCGCGGAAGACGAAGGCCAGCGCCTTGCCGGTATCGGCGGCCACCTGCAACCGGCGCAGCGCGCGGTCGTCCGCCTGCGTCGGCCAGGCCAGCACCGCCGCGCAACTGCCCGAGCGCAGGCATTGCTCGGCCGCCCACAGCGCGTCGCGCATATCGGCCATCACGATGTCCACCTGCGACATCGCCACACCGCGCCGTTCCCAGCCAAGAACATAAGGCGTATACGGCGGCGCGATCACCATCACGCTGCGGCCTGCCTGGGTGAGGCGCGCCAGGGTGGGCAGCACCAGCTGCAGCTCGCCGACGCCATCCGCGGGCAGCAGGATTTCCGTCAGCGCCGCGTCGGGCCAGCCGCCGGTCGGCAGCGCGGCATCGAGCAGCTGCCATCCCGTCGGGCTGCTGCCCGGAATCGGCGCCGCCTGTCCCTTCCAGACCTGGCGGCCCTGGATCAGTGACGACAGCGCGACGACGTTGCCCATGGCCGCTCAGCGCAGATTGCGCAGGCACTTGGTGACAACACCCCAGATCTCCAGGGTTTCGCCTTCCTTGAATACGATGGGTTTGAAGTGCGCGTTCTCGGGCAGCAGGGCGATATGGCCATCCACCTTGCCGAGGCGCTTGATCGACAACTCACCGTTGACGATCGCCACCACGATGTCGCCCTGCCGTGCCTTCAGCGCGCGATCCACCAGCACTTCGTCGTTATCGAAAATGCCCGCGCCGATCATCGACCAGCCGGATACCCGGATGATGAAGGTGCTCGGCTCATGCCCCGGAAGGACGAGGTGTTCATTGAGATCGACCACCTCGTCGACATGGTCGTCCGCGGCACTTGGCAGACCCGCCGGCACCCGGCTGGTGAAGGCGGTGAGCGCGACCGTCGAGGGGTTCAGCGATACCGGGCGCGGCGCCTCCAGCGACGCGGGTTGGCGGTAGGCGTCCAGATAGGCCAGCACCGCCGGCACCTGGCTTTCCGGCACGCGAATGCGCTGGCTGGCCTCGCCCGCAGGGCGGCCAGCGCCGGGACGGGATCCACCATGGTCGGAACGGGGCATGGGATGCGCATTTGATTATCGGGCCGATAATCAAGATAGCACTTTGCCCGTCTCAGCGCCTGAGAGCCATCCTTTTCAAGGCGCTCGCCCCCTGCCTTGTCTCCCCGGTTACCGATTTGTGTGCGAGGGAGAGGATTGGGGGTGAGGGGCGGGTGCTCGCGACACTGCTTCTACTTCGTCACCCCGGCGTAGGCCGGGGTCCAGTGGCGTTGCCGTTTGATGCTCGCGTTGTCGCGACCTGGCTCGCCTGCCGCGGGCTTCCGTCCTCCTGCCGGAGGCCGGGTCACTTTTCTCTGTTTGGCCAGAGAAAAGTAACCAAAAGAGAGGCCACCCCGGTTCCGCGCCCTCCGGCTTCGCCTGCGGGTCCGTGAGGTCTGGCCGGGCTTTTCGACACGACGTCCCTGTCGTGTCGAAAAGGCATGGGCATCCTTGCCCATGCCCCTGCGGGCCTTATCGTCCAGCCCTCACCGCTGCACAGGGGACCCCAAGATCAAACGCAAACCCTCGCTCATCTGGAGGCCATCAGGTTCTGCCGCGTCAAAAGAGCAGCTCCATGCCGATGCGTCACTTGAAAGGGATGCGCCTGAGAGCCCGTTCAAAGTCTCCGAGATACAGCGACCTATCCCTCCGTCGATCAAGGCAGCTTGCGGTTCGCGTCGCTCACCGCCTTCACGAACCCGCCGAACGGCACGTCGGTTATCCCCACCAGCCCGATATGCGCGTTCTCGCCGTCGAGCAGGCGGCCGCTGGCCGGCTGGTCGGCGTACTGGAACCAGTGTGCGCCGACGATGTTTGGGTCTTTCATGGCGGCATCGATATAGCGCGCGTACGCCTCGCCGCGCTGCTGCTCGTTCCATACCGACACCACGCCCTTGCCGAACGGACCGCGGTCGTCGGAGCCGAAGTGGAATTCGGTGATCAGCGCCGGTTTGCCGAGCTTCGCCACGGCGGCTATGTCGACACCGTGCTGCGGTACGTCGGTGTAGCTGTTGAAACTGATCACGTCGCAGTATTGCGCGCAGGCGGCGACGGCTTCTGGCGTGTTCACCGCGAAGCGGCCACCGAGGAACAGGTGATGCGGATCATGCCGGCGGATCGCTTCCGCGACGGTGCGGAAGTATTGATCGGCGTACTGCTTCAGCCACGTGCTGTAGTCGGCCGCGACGGCGGGATGTGCTTCGCTGGGATCGGGCGCGGCGAAGTTGGTGGCGTTCAATGCCTCCCACGATGCCAGCGTGATACCCCAGGCCGCCGCCAGCTTCGCCGGCTCGCCGTACTTCTGTTTCAACGCCGCGATAAACGCCTGCTTGGCATGACTGCGCGCTTCGCCACGCAACGTACCCTGCGCTAATCCCCAACGCCCTTGCGGCCCCTGCCCGGCCCACGCCAGCTCGTTGTCAGCGAAGTAGCCGAGCAGCCATGGATCATCACGCACATCCTTCACCGCATTTGCCACCGCGGTTTCGGCGGCCTGCGCAAAACGCGGATCGAAGGGATCGGGCATGCGCCCCCAGTAGTCGTAGCCACTGGACACGTTGCCGAACTCACCGGCGATATTGATGGAGCGCGTGTAGGCCAGCTTGTGCGCCTTGGCCAAGGCGTCATCGCTCCAGTTGCCCAGCGTATTGAAGCCCCAGCCATGCAAGCGATCCAGGGTGCGCGTGCGCCACGCGGCGGGCCAGTCCTTGCCATCGAGGCGATAGAGATTGGCGGCGTAGAAATCGAACCAGTGGCCGTGGTTGTAGCCGATGCCAGCGGCCGAGCCCGCTTCGGTCCGGCGGTTGTCGCCGCTGCCGTAGAACGCGCTCCACTCGCCGCTGGCCGGCGGCAGATCCTTGAACATCGACTCGCGGCCTTCCACATAACTGCGGCCACCATCGGGCACCACCGCATTCACGCCGAGCGAGAAGAAGGCGTGCCCCTCTGGCGTCACCAACTGCCAGCGGCCATCGCGCCGTTCCGTGCGGAACCAGCCGCTGGATTTGAAGACCGGCGCATCCAAACGACCGCCATAGATATCGCGCTGAGCGGCTTCGTGCGCACCGGCCAGATCGGCCTGCGCTTTCGCTTGCGCAGAACGCAGCGTCTCGTCGGTGTCGATCTTCTCCGGCCACTGGCCGCGCGTGTATTGCCCATAGCGATCGACGATGCCGGCATAAGCATCACTCAGCGCCCCGTCGCCCGCCTTCGTCTCGATGCGTCCCAGCAGCAGCGTTTGCGGCGCTTGCGGTGCGGGCATGCCCAGACGGATCGCGCCGACTTGCTTGAGATCCAGCGCCCCCTCCACCGTGGTGGCGACCAGGATGCGATGGCCGTTCGCGTCATATGGCATGGGCGGCGCCACTTGCATGCCTTGCGCGCGCGGCGAGGCGGCGTGTAGCGGCACCACCACGGTCTGGGCTGGACCGGCGGGCAACGCGATGTTGGCGTGCAGGTGCTGGTCCTTGCCGACGCCGTCGATATCGACGGTGAGCGTCACCGCCCAATCCATCGCGTTCTGCACATGCAAGTGCAATTCGCCTTGCGTCGACCGATCCCAGCTGCCGTGCAAAGGTGAAATCACCAACTGCGGCTGTACGGTTGGCTGAAACGCGTAGCGCTGCTGCAGCTGGCCATCGCTGGCCTTCTCCGGCGACCCCACACGTTGCACTTGGTCCAGCGTGATACGCGATGCTGATCCGGTCTGCGCGAGATCGGTCACGGCCATGTCAGTCGATGCATGACAGGCCGCCAGCAGGGCGAAACTGCACAAACCGATGCCAAGAAGTTTGTTCATGCCCGAGTCTTCGCGCGAGAGAAGGTTCGAGTATGCCTCTTACGTATGAAGGGCGACTTGCCATGCCGCTTCCTGGCCCTGCGACGTGCAAGGCCAGGAGACGCGTGGCAGCCTGCTCAGGCGATCGAGTAGCCCGCATCGGCAAGCAGGCCATGCCCCGACACAAAGGAAGCATCGTCGGAAGCCAGGAACGCCACGACCGCAGCCATTTCTTCTGGCGTACCCATCCGGCCCGGCACCGATGCCGCACCGAAATCGGCCTTGGCCTGTTCGGATGGCCAGATACGATCCTGGAACGGTGTGTCGATCAGGCCGGGGCAGATGGCATTGACGCGCACGCCCTGCTTGAACCATTCGATGGAAGCGGTCTTGGTCAGCCCCATCACCGCATGCTTGCTGGCGATGTAAAGCGCCGCATTGCCGAAGCCGATGACGCCGCCCATCGAGGCATTGTTGATGATGGTGCCGCCGCCCTGCGCCAGCATGGCGCGGGCCTGGTGCTTCATGGACCAGAACACGCCACGCACATTGGCGTTGAAGATCGTGTCGTACGCCTGGTTCGACTGCTCGACAAAGGGCGTGAACTCACCCTCGGTGCCGGCATTGTTGAAAGCGATATCGATACGGCCATAGGTAGCGACGGTCTTCGCCACCAGGTCGATCACATCTTGCTCGACATTGATATCGGCCACCACGGCGGTGGCCTCGAAGCCTTCCTGCTGGATCTGCGCGACGAGCGCGTCGATCTCCGGCTGGCGCCGCGCACTGGCGACGACCTTGGCGCCGCGCCTGGCGAGTTCCAACGCGGTGGCTCGGCCAATACCGGAGCTGGCGCCAGTAACGAGGGCGACTTTGCCCTCCAGGGTCTTCAAACGGATCGATGACATGGGGTTCTCTCTATAGGTGAGGTTTCGCCCGGGCGGGGCGACTTCCAACGAAGCCGCCCACCGGTGAGCGATAGTTGGGCCCTCCCAATAAATATATCCATGCGTACAATCCAGAACAGAGTAGTGAATTCAATAGATCAATCATCGGAGCGCAAACCATGCAACGCGCCGAACTGGCGGAGCTTTCCACCTTTCTGGCGGTGGCCCGGCAGAGCAGTTTTCGCAAAGCCGCGATCGAGCGCGGCGTAGCCTCGTCGGCCATCAGCCATGCCATTCGCAACCTGGAAGAACGGGTCGGTGTGCGGCTGTTTCATCGCACGACCCGCAGCGTTTCGCTGACCGAGGCCGGCGAGCGCCTGCTCACCGAGCTGCGCCCCGCGTTCGAGCAGATCGATCAGGCGCTGGACGGCCTCAATGCGTTTCGCGGCACGCCGTTTGGCACGGTTCGGCTGACGGTACCCAACTCCATCGCGCCATTCGTGTTTCGGGATGTCATGGGGCCGCTGCTGAAACAGAACCCGGGCCTGCATCTCGACGTCATCGCCACCGATCGCTTGCTGGATATCGTCGAAGAGGGCTTCGATGCGGGTATCCGCTTTGGCGAACGGCTGTCCCAAGACATGGTCGCCGTGCGCATCAAGCCGCGGCTGCGTTTCGCCGTCATCGGCTCCCCGGCGTATTTCAAGGGGCGCAGTATCCCGATGACGCCGGGCGATCTACGCGAGCACGCCTGTGTTCGATACCGCTACCCCAGCGGCGCTTTGCTCAACTGGCACTTCGAGCGCGATGGCGACGTGGTCGACGTCGAAGTGAACGGGTCGATCACGCTCGATGAGCATGAACTCATGATCGAAGCAGCCCTGCAGGGATGCGGCCTCGCCTACGTTTGGGACTACCGCGTCACCAAACATCTGGCAAGCGGAGCGCTGATCCGCTGCCTGGACGACTGGTGTGCGTACGAAGACGACCTGTTTCTTTACTACCCCAGCCGACGCTATGTCTCCGCAGGTTTACGCGCACTCATAGGCATGCTAAGAGCAGGCGACTAAGCGCGTGTGCTTTACGCCAGTTGACGGCGCTGCCAGGCCCGCCACACGAAGTACACCGGCGCACCCGCTAGCACCAACAGCAAACTCATCCCCGCATCGCCCGGCGAATCAAGCGTGGTGGCGATGATCACGCCGAGCACGGTGACCACGAACAACAACGGCAGCAGCGGATAAAACGGCACGCGATACGGCGAAGGTTCGTTAGCAAAGCGGCGGCGATACCAGAACAGCGTGGCGATGCCGAACGCATGGAACAGCCACTCGCCCACCGTGGTGTAGTTGAGCAACTGACCGAAGCTGCCCGACAACACCAGCACGATCGCCCACCCACCCAGCACCGCCAACGCCACCTGCGGCGCGCGCGAACGCGGGTCGATGCGGCCGACAGCGCTGAAGAACATGCCGTCCGCGCCCATGGTCTGCAGCACACGCGCACCACCAGCGATGGCGATGCTGCAGTAGCCGAAGGTGGAACACGCGATGCCCACCGCGATCAGGCGCGCACCGGCGTCTCCGAACAGGTGACGCATCAGGTCCGCCGCGGGCGCGTGACTGGCCGCGAGGCCCGCATGACCGAGACCGGCGAGATAGGCCAGGTTGACCAGCACGTAGCACACCACGACACCGGCCAGCCCGAGCCCAAGCGCGCGCGGCAAGGTGCGCTGTGGCTCTTTCACCTCACCGGCCAAATCGTTGAGGTAATGAAAACCGCCATAGGTAAACAACACCGGCAACAGCGCGCCGAGGAACGCCCACGGCGCCACCGGGCGCGAGGTATCAGGTTCCAGCGCCACACCTAGATGTCCGCGTGCAAACACCAGCCCCGTCACCACCAGCATCACAATCGCGCCGAGCTTGAGCACGGTGAAAAGATTTTGCATGCGCGCACCAGCGCGAATGCCGAAGAAGTTCACGCCAACGATGAGCGTGATGCCCCCCGCCGCCACCGGCTTCACCCATAGCAGAGGGAGACCGACGGCCGCGCAGAAATAGTCCGCGAACGTGGTCGCCACCGCCGCCACGCTGCCGGGGTAGTTGATCAGCGCCATGCACCAGCCAAACAGAAACGCTGGCAGCTGACCGAAGGCCTCGCGCAAGTAGATGTAGATGCCGCCTGCTTGCGGTCGCCTCGCACCGAGTTCCGCGTAACACAGCACACCCGTCAGGGTAAGCAGCCCACCGATGGCCCACAGTGTCAGCAACTGCCAGCCCGATGAAGTGCGCTCGGCCACGGTGGAAGCGCTGCGGAAGATACCGCCGCCAATCACGCCGCCAATCACAATGGCGGCTGCGTCCCAAGTGCCCAGGCGGCGGAGGTAAGAACTGGATGTCGTCTCGGTCATGGGCACCGACAATAACCTGAGAGCGGACAGAAAAGCGGATGACCTTCGCCACATTCGCGCTCACGCTTCGCTCGTGGACGAAACGTTCGGCGGCGTACGGCAGCTAAGGTGGCCACAACCACCAAGGAATCACCATGAGCATCGCTTGCCTGATTCGTTACGAGATCGACCCGTTTCAGCGTGAGGCCTTCAAGACGTATGCAGAACACTGGGGCCGCATCATCCCGCGCTGCGGAGGCCACCTCATCGGCTACTTCCTGCCGCATGAAGGCAGCAACGACATCGCCTGGGCCTTGATCGCCTTCGATAGCCTGGCCGCCTATGAGGCCTATCGCACCCGCTTGAAGTCCGACCCCGAAGGCGCCGCCAACTTCGCCATGGCGCAGGCGCAACGTTTCATCCGGCGCGAGGAACGCTCGTTCGTGGAAGTCGTGGATGGGGCCTTCAACCTGCCCGCCGGCTTGATGGCGGCACACGCATGATCGCGGTGATCTTCGAAGTGCAGCCCGCACCGGGTATGCGGAAGGCCTATCTGGACATCGCCACCGACCTGCGCCCTTTGCTGGACGGTGTGGACGGCTTTCTTTCCATCGAACGCTTCGAAAGCCTCACCCTGCCCGGCAAGCTGCTATCGCTGTCCTTCTGGCGCGATGAAACAGCGGTCAAGCAATGGCGCGCGATGGAATCCCATCGCGAAGCCCAGCACGCCGGTCGGGCGGGTATCTTTGCCGACTACCGCATTCGCGTGGCGGACGTGGTGCGCGACTATGGCTTGCATGAGCGCGGTGAGGCGCCGATCGACTCACGCCGACGGCACGAGTTACTCGTGTTGGGCGCATGAGTGCTGGCATCCCTGGCCCGAACGGGCCAGGGACAAGAAGGCCGTCAACCTTCCGCGCGCAACAACGCAAGCATCGCTTTCGCGACACTCACCGACGAGGCCGGGTTCTGTCCCGTGATCAGATTGCCGTCGGTGATGGCATAAGCCTGCCAATCGGCCTTCTTGGAATAGTGGCCGCCGTTGGCCTTGAGCATGTCTTCGACGAGAAATGGCACCACGTCGGTCAGGCCCACGGCCGCTTCTTCGCTGTTGGTAAAACCAGTGACCGACTTGCCCTGCACCAGCGACCGGCCATCGGCACGCTTGGTATGGCGAAACACCGCCGGTGCATGACACACCGCACCGACCGGCTTGCCAGCAGCGTAGCTGCGCTCGATAAGTCGAATCGAATCCTGGTCCTCGGCCAGATCCCACAGCGGCCCATGGCCGCCCGGATAGAACACGGCGTCGTACTGCCCTTTCACCGCTTCGCTGAGCTTGAGGGTGGAAGCCAGCGCTTTCGTCGCCGGGGCGTCGGCGCGGAAACGATGGGTGGCTTCAGTCTGCGTGTCGGGCGCATCACTCTTGGGATCCAACGGCGGCTGCCCGCCCTTGGGTGAAGCGAGCACGATCTCCGCACCCGCGTCCTTGAACGTGTAGTACGGCGCAGCGAACTCTTCCAGCCAGAAGCCGGTCTTGTGGCCCGTGCTGCCCAGTTGGTCATGCGACGTGAGCACCATCAAAATCTTCATCGATCATTCCTCGCGGTGAGCCACCTTCATCCTGACAAGGCGGGTGGCAAGCGGGTGTGATCTGCGGGTGTGATCGACAGGTTCAATGCCGGCCACAGGAATGGGCAAACAACTCGCAGGATCAGGCATGTCTTGCCCGTTCCGTGCTTAACTCTTGGCGCTCACCACCTCATCGACCACGCCTTTCGTGTCCCCAACCACGCGCAAAATTCTGCATGTCGACATGGACGCGTTCTACGCGTCGGTGGAGCAACGCGACGACCCGTCGCTGCGCGGCAAGCCGGTGGTGGTAGCGTGGCGCGGTGCGCGCTCGGTGGTGTGCGCGGCGAGCTATGAGGCGCGAAAATTTGGCGTGCGCTCGGCGATGCCGGCGGTGCGCGCCGAGCGGTTGTGTCCGCAGGCGATCTTCGTGCCGCCGGATTTCTCGCGCTACAAGGCCGTGTCGCGACAAGTGCGCGAAATCTTCGCCCGACATACCGATCTGATCGAGCCGCTGTCGCTGGACGAAGCTTATCTCGATGTCACCACTACCCTGACCGGCCTGCCCTCGGCGACCGCTACCGCCGAAGCGATTCGCGCGGCCATCCGCGAGGAAACGCAGCTCACCGCTTCCGCGGGTGTCGCGCCGAACAAATTCCTGGCCAAGATCGCCTCCGACTGGAACAAGCCCGATGGCCTGTTTGTGATCCGCCCACAACAGGTGCTGACGTTTCTGGCACCGATCGCCGTGGGTCGCCTGCCTGGCGTCGGCAAGGTGATGGAAACCAAACTCGCCGCGCTGGGCATCGCCACCGTGGGTGACTTACGCAACATGCCGCCGCAAGACCTGGAACAACAGTTCGGTCGCTGGGGGCGCCGCCTGCATGAGCTGTCGCTCGGTATCGACGATCATCCCGTGCAGTCTGATCGCCCGACCTTGCAGGTCTCCGCCGAAGATACCTTCGAGCACGATCTGACCCTGGACGAACTCGAGCCGCATATCCGCCGGCTCGCCGAGAAAACCTGGGCGGCGCATGAGCGTGAAGCAGAAGGCGAACACGGCCGCATCGCACGCACGGTGGTACTGAAGCTGAAAACGTCGGACTTCCATACGCTGACCCGAAGCCTCACACCCTCCACACGCCCCGCTTCGGCCGTCGAGCTGGCTGACCTGGCCTGCGCCCTGCGTGCCCGCGTGGAGCGGCCGGCCGAGAGCCGCTATCGCTTGGTGGGTGTGGGGCTTTCCAGCTTTGTGGAAAGGGATAGCTACATCGCACAAAGCGACCTTTTCGGCCCAGGATAACTACCGACGCCCGCCGCGTCGCAATTAATTACGCAAAGAGCACGCTCGATTTACCGCGACTGTCAAAGATATCGTCAAAAATAAATCACTTCGCCGCTGTTATTTCTTGCGACTCAAGCGCCGCCCATGGCAAGTAAATCGCGGTTGGCCGTTAAAAATACGGTCACGTAAAAACAACCATTGCGTAACAATTGTTTCTGCAGTTACTGTCTTGGCTCCTGCGAATGTCGTCACCCAATGACATTCCCGCAGGTGGGGAGACTGACTCAGCCATCACTGTTGTAAATCGACAGCCATTCGCCAGGGCAATCCGGGCGAATCGGGGGAACTGTTGCCAAAAGAAACAACAGGCTCGTCAGGAGATGACAAATCGGCACGCGCCGCACGAGGCGCAGGCAAGCTACCAGGAGGGGAGTCAATGCTGCATCGCAGGTTTAACCACGTAATCCGTCAGCGTCACATGGTTCTCGCCGTCGCCATGGCCCTTGGCCTTGGTTGCGGCGCTGCCCAGGCGCAAAGCACCGTGGGCTCCGTGTTCGGCACGGCCGACGCGGGCGCCAAGGTGGAAGTGATCAACCTCGGCAATAATCAGTCGCGTGAAGTGACGGTCGAGAAGGACGGCAAGTTCAACGTCAGCTCGGTGCAGCCCGGCACCTACCGGGTAAATGTCACCGAGAACGGTCAGACCACCAGTCGCGATATCCGTGTCGTCGCCGGCCAGGGCTTCAATCTCAATCTGGCCACGGCCGCCGCTCCCGCTGCCTCGGCACAGCAGCTGAGCACCATTAACGTGGTAGCGAACGCCCTGCCCGCGATCGACGTGTCCTCGGTGCAGACGGCCACCGTGCTCACCGCCGACCAAATGAAGAGCCTGCCCATTGCGCGCAACCAGACGTCCGTCGCCCTGCTGGCGCCCGGCGTCTCGCGCGGCGACAGCGCGTTCGGAAACCTCGCTTCGGTCGGCGGCGCCTCGGTTGCCGAGAACAGCTACTACGTCAACGGTTTCAACGTCAGCAATATGTTCCAGAGCCTGACGTTCTCCGAGGTTCCGTTCGAAGCCATCGACCAGGAAGAAGTGCAGAACGGCGGCTACGGCCCCGAATACGGCAACTCCACCGGTGGCGTGATCTCGGTGCAGACCAAGCGCGGCACCAACGAGTGGAAGGGCGGTGCCGACATCACTTATAACCCTGAGTTCTGGCAGGCGAAACAGAAGAACATCTACGAGAACAACGGCACGCTGTTCCAGTCGAACGCGCTGAATCGCAACTTCCTCACCGGTAACGCGGCGAATGCTGGCGCCCAAGGCGGCGGTGGCGGTGGCGCGCTCGACTTCAGCACGCGCTGGAACGCCTGGCTGGGTGGCCCGGTGATCAAGGACAAGTTGTTCGTGTTCGCCCTCGTGGGCGGCACGCGTACCACTGACGCCGCTTACGGCAGCACTCAGGCGGTTGGTCCGGGCTACGACAAGGTCAAGACCACCAATCCTACCTACCTGGTGAAGCTGGACTGGAACATCAACGCGAGCAACCTGCTGGAATACACGGGCTTCGACAACACCCGTAAGCGCACGACCTCGGTGTACGACTACAACTACGACGCCAACAACGTCCCGTACCACTACAACTATCTTGGCCAGATCTACGACAAGACCGGCGGTGCCAACCACATCCTGAAGTACACCTCGTACATCACAGACGACTTCAGCGTGCAGGCGATGTATGGCGAATCGATCAATCATCGCTCCAACCGCGCCACAGCGGCCAACGGTGTGCAAGAGTCGTATGACGGCAACATCTTCAACGCGATCAATGCACCGGGTTGCCCGGCGATCACCGATAGCCGTAACGCGATCGTCAACAACGTTCCGGGCGTGACCCCTTATACGAACTACAGCTGCAGCTTCGTTGGCACACTGGGCATTCCGAACAGCAAGGACACGACCAAGAATGCCCGCCTCGACCTCGAGTACAAGCTCGGCGATCACGACCTGACGGCCGGTTGGCAACAGACCCGCTTCAAGACGTTTGCCGGTGCAGCAAGCGAAGGCGGCGCGGGCTTCACCTATCAGAGCCTGCCGACGGCCTATCTGGGCTACGACGCGACACCGAACCCAGTCGACAGCGTCGTGCAGGCCACGACGTTCGCTACCGGCGCGAAGGCGACGCTTCAACAGAAGGCGTTCTACCTGCAGGACAAGTGGCAGATCACCAGTAACCTGTTGCTGCGCATCGGCGTCCGCAATGACGGCTTCAAGGACCAGAACGGCCAGGGCCAGGACTATGTGAAGATGTCCAACAGCTGGCAGCCACGCCTCGGCTTCTCGTGGGACGTTCACGGCGACTCGACGCTGAAGGTCTACGGCAGCGCCGGCGACTACTCGCTGCCGCTGGACGCCGAAGTTTCGCTGCGTGGTGCCTCGGCCTCGCTCTTCGGCTACCAGTTCTACACCTATACCGGCGTCGACCCGAAGACCGGCAAGCCGCTAGGCCTAGCTCCGGTTCCTGCGGGGCTGATTGCGCTGAATACGAACTACGCTCCGACCATCTACAACGGCGAGACCGGCGTCACACCGAACCCGCACTCGTCGGCGGCCACCAACCTGCGTCCGTTCAAGCAGCGTGAGTTCATCCTGGGCGCGCAGCAGCAGGTGCAGAACTGGACATTCGGCGTCAAGGGCACATATCGCAAGGTGATCAACGGCACCGACGACTCGTGCGACCTGCGTCCGGTGTACGCCTACGCTAATGCGCACTTCGGCACCAACCTGCCGACCAACCAGCTTGGCTCGGTGGACCCGAACATCCCGGGTGGCTGCTTCATCTACAACCCAGGCAGCAGCGCCAGCCTGCTGTTCCCGCTCGACACCAGCGGCAAGCTCTACCCGATCAACCTCAACGCAGCACAGATCGGCGAGCCGGCCTACAAGCGCAAGTATGAAGCACTGGAACTGACGGCCGAGCGCGCGTTCGACAACCGGTTCTACGTGAAGGCTTCGTACGTGTGGTCGCGCCTGTGGGGCAATACCGAAGGCCTGGTCAACTCCAACAACAAGCAGACCGATACCGGCACGTCCTACTTGTTCGACTATCCGGAGTTGATGATCGGCTCGAACGGCTATTTGCCGAACGACCACCGCCACACCTTCAAGGTCTACGGTGCCTGGCAGATCAACGAGGAGTGGACGGTCGGCGCAAACGGCGTGTTCCAGACCGGCATACCGATCAGCTGCTATGGCCTCAACCCGATCGATGGAACCATCGGAGGCGCTTATGGCACGGGCGTCTACAACATGTGCCATAACCAGCAGATCAACCAGGGCAGCGCCGGCCGCACGCCGAACACTTGGAACGTGGACGCCAACGTGCAGTACAAGCCGCATTGGGTGAAGGGCCTGACCCTGCGCGCGAACGTGTTCAACGTGTTCAACAAGCAAATGGTCACCTCGGTCAACCAGTCGGGCGAAACCGGCCAAACTGGCGGCACCTCGCTGTTCGGTTCGACGTACAAGATGCCGACGGCCTTCCAGCCACCGCGCTACGTGCAGTTGAACGCCGAATACGACTTCTCGCTGTAATCCAAAAAGCTGTACCGCCGCCCGGCCTATCTCTGGCCGGGCAGCAGGATCTTCCCAGTTTGCCGCCGGTACCCCCGGCGGCCTTTCTTTTTGGAGCCGGCCCACCGGACCCATGAACAGGTGCCTGCGTATCGGGTACGCTGCGCGTCCGCCAGCCCCACCCGGAACGCGACATGCATATCGAAATACCCAAGGTCTCGACGCATTCGTTCAAGGAGTTCGCCAAGCACTATCTGATGATTGTGCTCAGCATCCTGACCGCGCTGGGACTGGAGGCATGGATCGAGCACACCCATCACGAGCACGCCGCCGCATCAGCGAGCGCACAAATTGAGAATGAACTGCGCGGCGCCCTGGCGGATGTACGCAGCTCGCTCAAGACCAACGAAGAGCGCTTCCAACCGATGCGTGACCTGGACGCGGCGATCACCAAAGACATCCGCGAGGGCGTACCGGCGGCCACCATCAACCAGCATATCCAGGCCAGGAAGGATGACTTCGGGCTCAGCCTCAATTGGCCAGTGTTCGCCAGCCAGGCATGGGATGTTTCCGTCGCCAACCAGTCCGCCAGCTGGGTAGACGCCGCCAAGCTGCGCCAGTACTCAGCGGCCTATGCCGAACTGCGTGATGCCGCATCCTGGATGACTCACGACAGCACCATCACCCTCGACGCGCCGCATATGTCCACGCTGCGCACACGGGTTACCCTCGGCATGGAGGTCGACCCGGTCGAATACCTGGTCGTGCTGCGCCAGATGATCAACGTCACGACCCAAACCCAGTCGCACCTCAGGCAGCTGGAGGCGCACCTGGTGAAGTCCGTGCCCGCCATCGTGGGCAAGGCCCAAAGCTAGACGCTTAGACGTCCAGCACCGCATCCAGGCCCCGATACAATCCGACCAGGGTGGATACCTTGCGGATCGCCAGCAGCGCGCCATCCACATAAGGCTTCGCGCTGCCGCCAGCGTTGTGCCTGAGCGTCAGCGTCTGGTCGGGCATGCCGAAGATCACCTCGGCACCAAGCACGAAGCCCGGCAGGCGCACGGCATGCACCTGCGTTCCGGCCAAGGTACCGCCGCGGGTTTCGCGCACGCCGTTGGTCTGCTCCAGCGGCACGGCCAGCTCCGGTTGGCGCACCTTGCCAAGGCGCCCGGCTAGCTCGCGCACGGTGCCGCTCGGCGCATCCGGCTTGCCCTCATAGGCGTAGTCGATAATCTCCCAGCTGGGGATGTACTTCGCCGCCATCTCGGCGAACTTCTGCATCAGCACCATGGTGAGCGCAAAGTTGCCGCAGGCCAGCACAGCGCGCTGGTGCTTGCGTGCCACCTCGTCGATCTGCGCGTAGTCCTCGTCAGTGAGGCCCGAGGTGCCCACGACGACATGCGCACCATGCGCCAGCGCGGCGAGGATGTTGGCCTTGGCGCTGTCGGGCTTGGTGTATTCCACGAATACATCGCAGGGCTGCGCCAAGGCTTCTGTCGCACTGGCGAACACCGGCGTATCGAGACGGCTTTCACCGAGTACGGCACCAAGCGGCTGGCCGGCATGTTTACGCGAAATCGCACTGACCAGATGGAGATCATCGGTGGCCGCGATGCCGCGAGCCAGTTCGGAACCGGCCCAGCCGGTAGCTCCGGCAAGACAAACCTTCAGTGTCATAACGATCTCCTTTACCACTGCACTTATCGAACCCAGGGATGTTGGGCTGCTCTTGAGAGTACTCAATACGCCGTGGCGCTTATGGATCGTCAGCCCCCCCCAGTTCGCCGCACTGCGATTCCTGCGGCCAATCAGTTACGCTCCGGCTCCCCGATCACCACCCATCAGCCTGGATTCGCAGCATGCACCTCGAACTCCCGAAAGGGCGCCTTCATTCGCTCAAGGACTTCTCCAAGCACTATCTGATGATCGTGCTCAGTATCCTCACCGCGCTGGGGCTGGAGGCGTGGATTGAGCGTTCGCACCACACCCATGCTGCTGAGGTGGCCAGCCAGCAGATCGAGGCGGAGATCCGTACCAATCTGACCGAAACCCACGCTGCCCTGGAGCATGATGCCGAACAGCTGAAGCGGCTCTCCAAAATCCGTGACTCACTGATCGAGGATTTCAAAGCACGCGTCCCGGAAGACACCATCAAGCGGCACATCCTGGAGCAGGCGAAAGACCGTTTCGATCTGGGCCTCCGCTTTCCCTCCCTGCGCCACGAAGCCTGGGACGTGGGCGTAGCGAACCAGGCGGTCAGCTGGATCGACCATGAGCGCGTGCAACGCTACTCCGCCGCCTATGCCAACCAGCGCGACTCCGCCGCCGCGATGACCGAGAACATCTCGATACTGATGACCGGCACAGGGCTGGTCGACACGGTCGCCGACCTGCAGACCGATGAGGCTCAGCCGCGCGAATTCCTGCATGTCATCAGCCAGATGATCGCCATGCAACGCCAAATGGTGAACAACCTCGGCCTGCTGGAAAAGCAGCTTGCCGCAGCGCTGCCGAACGGAAGCCCCGACACTGCAAAGCCAGCGCAGGCCTCCTGAACCACCAAAAAGCCGGCCGCATGCATCGTGTCCGGATGAGTCTGTCCCTGCGAACTTTTTCACGTCCGCCCACAGCCCGTAAGCCGCACCATCGACCCGGATCGACAAACAGCGGAGTCACGCATGCACCTCGAACTGCCGAAAGAACGCCTTCATTCGCTGAAAGATTTTTCCAAGCATTACCTGATGATCGTGCTCAGCATCCTCACCGCGCTGGGATTGGAAGCGTGGATCGAGCACACACACCATCGGCATGCGGCTGCCGAGGCCGGCGCCAAGATCGAAGCGGAGATCCAGCAGAACCTCGCCGAGATTCGCCGCGTTCGCGAACACGATGCCGCCCGCCTGCGCGAACTGAGTGCGCTGCGCGATGCGCTGAGCAGCGACCTGAAGGCGCATGTGCCGGATGAGGTGATTCACCGCCATGTACGACAGGCCACGCCGCACGGACTCTACCTCGACTACCGCTGGCCGATGCTGCGCCGCGAAGCCTGGGATGTAACAGTGGCCAACCAGTCCGCTGGCTGGATAGAAAGCGAACGGTTGCGGAACTACTCCACCATTTACGCGATGCAGACCCTCAGCGGTACCATTCAGGCCCAGGATATACCGATGGTTCTCGATGGACCGCGCATGATCGATGCGATGCTGGACGTCCAGGCCGACGACTATCAGCCGCGCGAGCTTCTACGCGTGGTCAATCAGATGGCTGGCGCGGCGAGCGAGCTCGTCAATATGCTGGACAACCTGACAAAGAAGATCGAAACCAACCTGCCGGCGGATCAGCGGCCGCACGCGTAGGGTCGTAAAAAAAGCCCGGGACCAGCCCGGGCTTTTTTCACCGCAACCGGAGCATCACTTCCGCTTCGGAAGGTACAGATCGGTGATGGTGCCTTCGTACACCTCCGCCGCCATGCCCACCGATTCGCTCAGCGTCGGATGCGGATGGATGGTGAGGCCGATGTCGGCGGCTTCGCTGCCCATCTCGATCGCATGGGTGATCTCGGCAATCAGATCGCCGGCATGCGGGCCGACGATGGCGCCGCCGACCACGCGATGGGTCTCTTCGTCGAACAGCAGCTTGGTGAAGCCCTCGGTGCGGTCGATGCCGATGGCACGGCCGCTGGCCACCCACGGGAACTTGCCCACGCCGATCTTGAGGCCCTTTTCCTTCGCCTCGCGCTCGGTCACGCCCACCCATGCCACTTCCGGATCGGTGAAGGCAACGGACGGAATCACACGCGCATCGAAGTAGCTCTTCATGCCGGCGACCACTTCCGCGGCAACGCGGGCTTCGTGCGTGGCCTTGTGCGCCAGCATCGGCTGGCCGACCAGATCGCCGATGGCGTAGATGTGCGGCACGTTGGTGCGCATCTGCGTGTCGACATTGATGAAGCCGCGCTCGGTGACGGCGACGCCAGCCTTCTCAGCGCCAATCTTGCTGCCGTTCGGTGAGCGGCCCACGGAGACCAGCACGCGATCGAACAGCTTGGTTTCGGGAATGCTCTCGCCTTCGTAGCTGACCTCGATGCCCTTCTTGGTAGCCTTGGCCTCGACCACCTTGGTCTTGAGATGCACGCCCTTGAGCTTGCCGCCGAGGCGCTTGGCCAGCGGCCGGATCAGGTCGGCATCGGCACCCGGAATGAGCTGGTCCATGAACTCGACCACGGTCACTTCGCTGCCGAGCGCGGCGTATACGGTGGCCATCTCCAGACCGATGATGCCGCCGCCCACGACGAGCAACTTGGCCGGCACGTCTTTCAATTCGAGTGCGCCGGTGGAATCCACGATGCGCTCGTCGTCCCACGGGAACGCGGGCAGCTTCACCGACTGCGATCCGGCAGCGATGATGGCGTTCTCGAAACGGATCAGCTTCTTGCCTTCGGCCGTCTCTACTTCCATCTCATGCGGCGACACGAAGGTGCCGACGCCTTGCACGGTGCGCACCTTGCGCTGCTTGGCCATGCTGCTCAGGCCGCCGGTGAGCTGGCCGACCACTTTGTTCTTGAAGCCGCGCAACTTGTCGAGGTCTAGCTTGGGCTTGCCGAAGCTGACGCCGTGTGCGGCCATCGCTTCGGCCTCGTCAATGACGGCGGCGGCGTGCAGCAGCGCCTTGGACGGAATGCAGCCGACATTGAGGCAGACGCCGCCGAGGGTGGCGTAGCGTTCTACCAGTACGGTGTCGACGCCGAGATCGGCGGCGCGGAAGGCCGCCGTGTAGCCGCCCGGACCGGAACCCAGCACGACGAGTTTGCATTCGATGTCTGCGGTGCGACCGGAGGCGCCTGCTGCCTGAGGTGCCGGTGCGGCGGCCTTGGCCGGAGCAGGCGCGGCGGGCGTCGGTGCGGATGCGGCCTTCGGCGCTTCCGCCTTGGGAGCAGCGGCGTCACCGGCGACTTCGAGCACAGCGATCACCGAACCTTCGGACAGCTCGTCGCCCACTTTCACCTTCAGCTCTTTGATGGTGCCGGCGGCGCTCGACGGAATCTCCATCGTCGCCTTGTCCGACTCCAGCGTAATCAGGCTCTGGTCCTTGGTCACCGTGTCGCCGGCCTTCACCAGCACTTCGATCACCGGCACGCCGTCGTGGCCGCCGATATCGGGAACTTTGATTTCAATGGTGTTGGCCATGCTGTTTCCTTGGGTGTTCGAGCGGAGCCGGTAACCGGCGTCCGCCTGTGATCAATGGGGAGAACTATCGGTAGCCGTCACGGCCTGCGCGTCGCGCAGGCGCACGTCGTATTGCGGTAGCGGAATGCGGATGCCGTGCGCCTGCAAAGCCGAATGCAAAGCCCAGTTATAGGCTGCCGTCGCGGCACCGGGCCTGCGCGTGGCATCGGCGTTGAGCCATACCACCAACTGAAACTTCAATGCCCAGTCGCCGAATTCCGCCAACCATACCTGCGGCGCGTGCGGCCCTTCGAAGGCATAGGTGTGAGGCACGGCGCGCGCGGCGTCCAGCGCCGCTTCCTTCACTTGTTCCTTATCGCTGCCGTAGGCGACATGAAAAGGCACTTTCAGCCGGCGCAGGCCCTCGCGCACGGTCCAATTGACGACTTGGCCAGTCACGAATTCCGAGTTCGGCACCAGAATGTCGAGATCGTCGTTGGTGGTGACTCGCGTGGCCCGGATGTGGATACCCCGCACCACACCATGCACACCGGAGGCCAGCTCCACGAAATCGCCCACTCGAAGGCTGCGGTCGAACAACAGAATCAGGCCGCAAACGAAGTTGTTGAAGATCGCCTGCAGGCCAAAGCCCAGGCCGACACCGAGCGCGCCAGCGAACACCGTGAACCGCGCCATCGGAATGCCGGTGGCGTTGAGCGCCAGCAGCACACCGAGCGTGAGCAACAGATAGTGGGTTAGTCGACCAACGGTATAGACGGCCGATGGATTGACGTTCTCGTGCCTGCGCGCATAGCGCCTCAGCAAATGACGCAGTATCGCCGACAGCGCCAGACATGCCAGAAACAGCAGACAGGCGGCGATCACCGCCCCCAGGGAAAGGTCGAAGTCGTCGGTATGAAGCAACCGCGAACCGAGCCAATTGCCGGGGACGGTGCCCGCGTCCGCACTGGCCAAGGCGGTCAGTGCGGACGTGGCTTGGTGGGAGCGCATAAGAGCCTGCTCTCTATCTTTTCGTGGCCCGCGCCGGGATCTGTTTGCACGCCAGCCAAGGAAGAGTGAGGAAGTGTACGTCCGTACACGACCGAACGATGACGCCGGCTGGCGTGCAAACAGACCCGGCCCTTCGGGTTGAGTGTCGCCGGGCGCCATGCGGCGGCGCGCGGCTTGGCCTGGCAGCCAGCCAGGCGCTGCGCCACGCTCCACCACCTGGCGCCCGGCGACACTCAACGCGGGCTACGAAAAGATAGGGAGCAGGCTCTTAGCACCGCCTCACCGTCTCGGTCAGAGCAGCAGGCGGCGGATGTCGCCGAGCTGGGTGGCGAGGAAGGAAGCGAAGCGCGCGGCGAGTGCCCCGTCGATCACGCGATGGTCGTAGGACAGCGACAGCGGCAGGATCAAGCGCGGCGCGAACTCCTTGCCATTCCACACCGGCTTGGTCTGCGCCTTGGAGACGCCGAGGATGGCGACTTCCGGCGCGTTGACGATCGGCGTGAACGCGGTGCCGCCGATGCCGCCCAGCGAGGAGATGGAGAAGCAGCCGCCGGACATCTCGTTCGGGCCGAGCTTCTTATCGCGCGCCTTCTTGGAGATCTCGCCCAGCTCCAGCGCCAGGTCGATCAAACCCTTCTTGTCGCAATCGCGGATCACCGGCACCACCAGGCCATCGGGCGTGTCCACCGCGATGCCGATGTGGAAATACTTCTTGAGGATCAGCTTTTCGCCGCTCACGTCGAGCGATGCATTGAACTGCGGGAATTTCTTCAGCGCCGCGACCACCGCCTTGATCTGGAACACCAGCGGGGTGACCTTGAGGTCTTTGTTCTCTTCGCCGAGCTTCTTGCGGAAGGCTTCCAGCTCGGTGATGTCGGCGTCTTCGTGCTGGGTAACGTGCGGGATCATCGCCCAGTTGCGGGCGAGGTTGGCGCCGGAAATCTTCTGGATGCGCGACAGCGGCTTCTCTTCGATCTCGCCGAACTTGGCGAAGTCGACCTTGGGCCACGGCAGCAGGTTGAGCCCGCCGCCGGTCGCCTGCGGTGCGCCGGTGGGGCGTGCACCGGAGGCCAGCGCATGCTTGACGTAGGCCGTAACGTCCTCACGCATGATGCGGCTGCCGCGACCCGTACCCTTTACCTGATGGACGTCCACCCCAAGCTCGCGCGCAAAGGCGCGGATCGCGGGGCTGGCGTAAGGCGCATCACCCGGCATGACGATGCGCGAATCGAACGGCGGGCGTGCGGTGGGTGCCACGTCGCCTTCTGGCGCGTTGCCCGGCAGGATGCCGCGGCCGCCGATCGGGGCCGGCTTCTCTTCCACCTTCGGCGCTTCGACCTTGGCCGCAACGGGCGCGGATACCGGGGCGGCGTCCGCGCTTTCGATCAGCGCGATCACGTTGCCTTCGGAGAGCTCATCGCCCACCTTGACCTTGAGTTCCTTGACCACGCCGCCGAACGGCGCGGGCACTTCCATGGTGGCCTTGTCCGACTCCAGGGTGATCAGGCTTTGGTCCTTGGCGACGGTATCGCCAACCTTCACCAGCACCTCGATCACGGGCACGCCTTCGTGGCCACCGATGTCCGGCACCAGGGCCTCGCGCACGCCGCCGGCAGTGGCGGGCTTCGCGGGTTCGGCACGGCTGGGCTCGGCCGCTTTGGCAGGAGCCGGTGCAGGCGCCGGAGCGGCGGCCTTGGGCGCTTCCGGCTGGGCCGGCGCGGCACCGGCCTCATCGGCCTCGATGATCGCGATCACAGCGCCCTCGGAAACTTCGTCGCCCACTTTGAGCTTCATTTCCTTGATGGTACCGGCGAACGGCGCCGGGACTTCCATGGTGGCCTTGTCTGATTCCAGAGTGATCAGACTCTGCTCTTTCGCGACCTTGTCGCCGGGTTTCACCAGAACCTCGATCACCGGGACATTGTCGTGACCGATGTCGGGGACGCGGGCTTCTTTAAGGTCGGCCATGGTTTCTCCTACGGATGGCGATGGCGCAGCGCCCGGGGATGGCGGCGCGCAAGAGCCCAATCATAGCGAAGGATTAACGATTTCGTCTGGCTCAACACTGGCCGCAGGTACCATGCGCATACGTATGTATGCACCAGGGGCGCAGGCAGCGAGGGCGCCTCGCGTCGACCCAACCAATGACAGGCGCGCGACCCAGTCAGTCCACCAGGCGTCCCTGCACCACGGTCAGCTCGCGCTGCGGGAACGGGATGCGAATGCCCTCGGCCTCGAAGCGCTCCTTGATCGCGCGCAGCAGATCGGTCTGTGTGGCCCAGATGTCGCCGCTGCGCACGAAGGCGCGCACCACCAGATACACCGCACTCTCGCCCAGGCTGTCGGTCCACACGCCCGGCGCGGGGTCACGCAGGATGCGCGGGTCGGCGGCGAACAGCTGCTGCACCGCGTTCATTGCCTTGCCGATGTCGTCCTTGTAACCGATGCCCACCTTCAGCTCGAGGCGACGCGTGCCGCGCCGGTTGAAGTTGATGATGGCGTCGGCCCCGATCTTGCCGTTGGGCACCACCGCCTCGCGGTTGTCCGGCAGCACCAGCACGGTGTGCATCAGGTTGACACTCTCCACGGTGCCGTCGATGCCACCGGCATGGATAAAGTCGCCAACGCGGAATGGACGGAACACGATCAGCAACACGCCCCAGGCCAGGTTGCTCAGCGAGCCTTGCAGGGCGAGGCCGATCGCCAGGCCAGCCGTGCTCAGCGCGGCGATCAACGGCGCCGAGGGAATGCCGAGTTGCTGCAACGCCATCACCACCAGCAACACGATCAGCACGCCGTTGATCAGGTTGCGCAGGAAACCGCTCAGCGTGGAATCGAGATTGGCGCGCCGCATGGCGCGCTGCGCGATATTGGCCGCGCGCGCCGCCAGCCAGATGCCTACCAGCAGGATCAGCAGCGCACTGACGAGATTGGTGATGAGTTGAATGACGTCTTCGGACAGATGCAGACGCGCGAGTAAATCGTGCATGGATCAGAACCCAAACCTGTGAAACGAGGCGCGAAGCCTAGCAGGCGAGCCATCAAGGTTCTGTAGGACTAGGGATGCTCTGATCTATTCCGCGTACCCGTCACCGCCCTGTATGCGCGCAGCGGTTTGCCGCAGCGGCGCACGCGGGGAGAGTCCATGGATGGACTCGGCTCTGAGGAGCGAGGAAGGCAGACTGGCCGTCTGTCGAGACGCTGGGGCGAAGCGCTGCGTGCATACAGAGCGGCCCCAACGTGTTGAATTGAATGATGGGGTGACGTCCAGAAGGCCCGCAGGTTGTGTTGCGCGACGCCGGGCAGACTGGCCGCGCGGCGCAGCCTGCGGGCCTTCTGGACGTCATGCCGGGTACGCGGAATAGATCAGAGCATCCCTGGTACAGGATAAAAAAAGCCGCGCCCCGGGGAAGGGGCGCGGCATCAGGGCCAACCACGAGGGAGAAACTGGGGCCCTGGAAAGCCGCTCAGCGCAGCGCGACTTTGGGTTCCTTACCGGTTGTTGCCTTCTTCTGCTCGTCCTTGTCGTGTGTCATCAGCTCCAAGCGCGAGCCGTCGGCAAGGCGGAACTGGAACTGCTGTTGCAATTGCTCCAGCGCCTGTAAGCGAGGGCATAACGCGCGTGCGCGCACCTCAAGCTTGTCGGCGCGTGCGTTGACTTCTTTATCGATGGTCTTGTCCAGCGTATCGGCGCGCGCCTGCAAGGCAGCCACCTTGCTCTGATCGCCACTCAACGCCGCTTTCACCGCGCCGGCCGTGACCTTGCTGACCAGTTCGGACACGGAGTCCTGGATGCTGTCAGCCACGACGTCGCTGATCGCGTCGTGCTTCCACACGCCATGGCCGAGCGAGCCATCGATCTGCGCCAGCGCCTGGGCGCGCCGCTCGTCCAGGCGCCCCACCATCTGGCGGCGTTCGCTCTCGTTTTCGGCGAAGGTCATCATCACCGCGCGCATCGCGGTGAAGCCGATATCCACGCCGTCGCGCGCGACGCCAGCCACTTCCGGCAGCAGCGCGCGCACGCTGGTTTCATACTGACGCAGGCGGACGGCATCGTCGGCGGAGACGGCTAGATCACGGCCATCCACACGCACAAAGCCATCGTGCATGAATACCTTGCCCGGCATACCGCTTTCGCGATCGAAGCGGATGCCCGAGTCATCGACCTGCAGGTTGTAAGGCGTGTCGTAACCGCAGGCCGGATGATTGATGTGAATCTCGCGCGCCTGAGCCGGCGCACCAAGCACCAAGCCGAGCGCCAGCGTGATGGCAGTAAACGTCGTACGCATAAGTGCCTCCCTTAGAGCCTGTTTGCGGTCTCTGCATGGCCGGCCGCTCGTCCCTCGGCTCGTGATGGCACGATGCGCCGCGGCTAGTAGCCGAACATGGGCCAGGCGTCATGCCCTGCCATCGGTCATAGCTGCGTCATGGCGCAATGCGCATAGGCAGCCATCTCGCGACACGCTAAGTTGGGGGCTTGGTTCGCGACGGGGAACGGGGACATGCGGGACAGGTGCGATGTGATCGTGATCGGCGCTGGCCTGGCTGGCCTGGTGGCCGCCACCGAGCTGACCGACGCTGGCAAGCGGGTGCTGGTGCTGGATCAGGAGCCGGAACAGAGCCTGGGTGGCCAGGCGTTCTGGTCCTTCGGCGGCCTGTTCTTCGTCAACTCACCGGAACAACGGCGCATGGGTGTGCGTGACTCGCACGCGCTCGCCCTAGCCGACTGGATGGGCACCGCAGCGTTCGACCGGCCGGAGGATCACTGGCCGCGCCGCTGGGCCGAAGCCTATGTGGATTTCGCCGCTGGCGAGAAACGTCCGTGGCTGCATGCGATGGGCATGCGCTGGTTTCCGGTGGTGGGTTGGGCCGAACGTGGCGGGCACGGCGCTTATGGTCATGGCAATTCGGTACCGCGTTTTCATGTCACCTGGGGCACCGGGCCGGGTGTGATCGAACCGTTCGTGCGGCGCGCTCGCGAGGCGCAAACGAAAGGCCTGCTGCAATTCGGCTTCCGTCATCGCGTGGATGAACTGATCGTCGAGAACGGCACCGTCGTCGGTGCGCGCGGCAGCGTACTGGCCGATGATGCGATGGAGCGCGGCAAGCCGAGTTCGCGCGATGCGATCGGCCACTTCGAACATCGTGCGCAGGCCGTGATCGTCGCCTCCGGCGGTATCGGTGCCAATCATGAACTGGTGCGCCAAAACTGGCCGCAGCGTCTTGGCGAGCCGCCGACTCACATGCTCAGCGGCGTGCCCGCTCATGTGGATGGCCGTATGCTCGGGATCAGCGAGACAGCCGGCGCGCGGCTGATCAATCGCGATCGCATGTGGCACTACGTCGAGGGCATCGAGAACTGGAACCCCATCTGGCCGATGCATGCGATCCGCATTTTGCCCGGCCCTTCTTCGCTATGGTTCGACGCCACGGGCAAGCGACTGCCGGGCCCGCTGTGGCCAGGCTTCGACACGTTGGGCACGCTGGAATACTTGCGCGGCACCAGCTACGACTACAGCTGGTTCATCCTCGACCAGCAGATCATCCGGCGTGAGTTCGCGTTATCGGGTTCCGAACAAAATCCCGACCTCACCAACAAGAGCTGGCGCCAGGTGGCGAAGCGCGCCGTCGGCAAGGGTGCGCCTGCGCCGGTGGAGGCATTCAAACAGCATGGCCGCGACTTCATCGTGCGAGACACGCTGGAGGAATTGGTCGCCGGCATGAATGCGCTGGCCGGCAACGGCCTGCTCGACGCAGCGCTGGTCCGCCGCGAGATCGAGGCGCGCGACTTGCAGTTCGACAACCCCTACGCCAAAGACGGCCAGGTGATGGCCATCCACAATGCGCGCCGTTACCGCGGCGACAAGCTGGTGCGCGTGGCGAAACCGCATCGGTTGCTCGATCCGGCGAATGGACCGCTGATCGCTGTGCGGCTCAACATCCTCACCCGCAAAACGCTGGGGGGACTTGAGACCGACCTGCAGGCGCGCGTGCTCGGCCACAATGGCCAGCCGCTGCCGGGCCTGTACGCAGCCGGCGAGGCGGCCGGCTTTGGCGGTGGTGGCCTGCATGGCTATCGCGCGCTTGAGGGCAGCTTTCTCGGTGGCTGTCTTTTCTCCGGACGCGTCGCCGGACGTGCCGCCGCGGCGGCCGTCGCATGAGCGATCGCCCAGCTATCGTCGTCTATGGCGCTGGTAGTGTCGGCTGCTATCTCGGCGGGCGACTGCATGATCAGATCGCCGTACGCCTGATCGGCCGTGCGCGCATGGCCCATGTGCTGCGTGAGCGCGGTCTGACCCTGAGCGACCTACAAGGCTTCCATCGGGTCATTTCAGGCACATCTTTGGACATCCAAACAGAGCCGCAGGCGGCCGTCGCATCGCTGGTGCTGGTCACGGTGAAATCGGCCGATACCGCGCAAGCGGGCCGCGAACTGGCCGATGTGTTGCCGCCAGACGCACTGGTCATCAGCTTCCAGAACGGCCTGCGCAACGCCGAAATCCTGCGCAACACCCTGCCCGGCCGCACCGTGCTCGCAGGCATGGTGCCGTTCAACGTGCTACAGCAGTCGCCCGGCGTGTTTCATCAAGGTTCGAGCGGCGAGCTGATGGTCGAAGAACACCCGGCGCTCGCGCGTTTTCTTCCTGTCTTTGAGGCAGCGGGACTTCCCTTGCAGCAACGACAGGACATGCCGGCCGTCCAACGCGCCAAGCTGCTGTTCAATCTCAACAACGCCATCAACGCCCTATCCAACGTGCCACTGCGGCAGCAACTGGCTGAACGCGGTTGGCGACGCTGCCTGGCCTTGGCCCAGCGCGAAGCCCTGTCAGTTTTTGCCGCTGCCGGCCTGCCGCTGGCGCGACTGACACCACTACCCGCAAGTTGGCTGCCACGGGTATTGGAACTACCGGATGCGCTGTTCACGCGCATTGCACCGCGCATGCTGGCGATCGATCCCCTGGCGCGCTCCTCGACCTGGGAAGACCTGCAGGCGGGCCGGCGCACTGAAGTCGACGCCCTGCATGGCGAAATCGTGGAACTGGCTACTCGCCTCGGCAGACGCGCCCCAGTCAACGAACGCATCATCGCCCTGATACGCGAAGCAGAAACCTCACCAGTCAAATGGACGTCCGAACGTTTGCTCGCATCTCTCCAACAAGCTTAGCCCCCGTTTTGCTCTTGGGGTTTCCATCGGGGTGTTGCACTTGTATCCAGAGTCCGCCTTACTTTTCTCTGGGCAAGCAGAGAAAAGTGACTCGGACCGCGGCAGCGGTTCGAAAGCCCGCCGCAGGCGAACCAGGTTGCGACAACGCGAACATCAAACGGCAATGCCACTGGACCCCGGCCTACGCCGGGGTGACGACGGTGAGAGGTTATCGCGAGCACCCGACCCTCACCTCAATCCTCTCCCCCGTGCACAAATCGGTAAACGGGGGAGAGGGAGCAAAACCAAATCAGTGACTCGCCTCTTCGCTCAACATGCGACGCACCGAGCGCAACGACAGCGTTTCCCATGCCGCCACCAGAATCAGCACCGCGGTGGTCAGCTCTCTGGGCAAGCAGAGAAAAGTGACTCGGACCGCGGCAGCGGTTCGAAAGCCCGCCGCAGGCGAACCAGGTTGCGACAACGCGAACATCAAACGGCAATGCCACTGGACCCCGGCCTACGCCGGGGTGACGACGGTGAGAGGTTATCGCGAGCACCCGACCCTCACCTCAATCCTCTCCCCCGTGCACAAATCGGTAAACGGGGGAGAGGGAGCAAAACCAAATCAGTGACTCGCCTCTTCGCTCAACATGCGACGCACCGAGCGCAACGACAGCGTTTCCCATGCCGCCACCAGAATCAGCACCGCGGTGGTCAGCGCCGACAGCCACAGCACCGACAGCAGAAAGGCGGGTGCCACCAGAAGCACCAGCAGGCCCAGTCCGACTAGGTGCGACAGCGGAAAGCTGATCTGGTTGACGGTCATCTTGAACAGCGCATTGCCCAACAAATAGAGCGCAGGACCACCGATCAGCACCGCCACGCTGGCGATATCGCAGCGCGCATGCGGCTGGCTGAGGCTCAACTCATCACCCACGGCACTCACCACAATGCCAGCCACGATCAACAAATGCAGATAGGTATAGCCGAGCCGCGCCGTGCGCCCCGGATCGGAGGAGTGGCGGATCGCGTGACTGGCGCGGTCGGCAGCGAGGTCGAAGTAGATCCACCACATCGCCACGCAACCGAGAAAGGCGACGGCGAAAGCGAAGATCGTATCGGCTTGCCGCGCCGTCTGGGCGAAGCTGGAACCGGTCACCACCACCGATTCGCCCAGCGCGATGATCACGAACAGGCTGAAACGTTCAGCCAGGTGACCACCCTCCACGTCCCACTCGGCAGTACTCGAACGGCCTAGGCCCGGCACGTAGAAATACGCAGCGGGGCCAAGGTATTCGATGGTCAGCGCCACCACCCAGAAGGCGAACCTGATTTCGCCTCCCAATGATCCGCCGATCAGCCAGAACACGCCAGAGCAAGACAGCCACACGGCAATGCGGATGATGTTGCGCCGGTTCGCCGCAGGCGCGTCCCGACCCATCGCCCACAGCATGAACAACGTCCGGCCCACCTGCATGGCCACAAACGCACCTGCGAACAGCAGGCCATGCTCGCCGAACGCGTCGGGCAACGAGGTCGACAACAGCAGGCCGGCGAAGGTGAGTGCCAACAACATCACGCGGACGGCAAGGCGCTCGGGGTCCAGCCAATTGGTGATCCAACCGGTGAACACCCATACCCACCAAACGGCCAGAAACAACAGCAGTACGTGGACGGCGCCTACCAGATTCAATGCCTGCAACAACGTGTGCGAGAGCTGCGTGATCGCGTAGACAAAGACCAAATCGAAGAACAACTCGATATTGGTGACCTTGCCGTGTCCACCCTCGACTCGGGCCCTTAGCAGGCTGCCAGCCGATGGACCTTGCGTGGACGAATACTGCGACATAGAACGGCCTCCCCTTGGATCGCCGCCTTTATCGCATGACGCTCGACGCCACCGCCACGTGCACTACCCCCGCTCATCGATATGAGCCACCTTGCCGTCCACCATGGTGATCGTGGTGGTACGACTGCCGCGCCGGTATTGCCACCGCTCGCCCCCCTTCGCCTCGGGCTTCTTCCCTTTGTGCTTGGCGCTGCTGGACTTGCCACTGCCGGCCTTGTTCCCACGCGCCTTATGCGTGGGTTTACCGAGCAGCTCAACCACCCGTGCGGCGCTATCGCCGGTGGTCAGCACCTTGTTGCCGACCCGCAGCGTGTCGGAGGCGCGGGCATCCCATGCCCACGCCAACAACACCAACAAGAAAATCCGGCGCATAAACATTCCCAGTCAGCCACGGCAACGGCACGTGTCGGGAAACCATAGCCGCGCCAGAATCAGGGCGGCATCCGCGCCACACCAGCCGAGGTTGTAGGACTTGCCGAGTTGTTCGTGTCAGCGCGAGCGGTCTTCTATCAGGCTGACCTTGCCGTAGATGATGGTGATCATGGTGATTCGGCCGTTGTCGCGCTGGTACTGCCAGCGCTCGCCGAGATAAGCGCCTTCGTCGTTCTCCACCGGCTCTTTGAATTCGGGCTCGCCCAACAGCTGTATCGCGCGCAGGGCGCTGTCTCCCACGGTCAATACTTGGCTGCCAACGCGCAATGTGCTCGTGGCATCGGCGGCAAGGCTGATCAGCAACAGCGGAATCAGCAAATAGCGACGCATGACGGATCTCCTTTCCTCGAGATGAGTAAGACTAGAAACCTGCACCGGGTTCGGCGAGGTAGCTTTCCTCGGCCGGCGTTGAGCGCCGACCGAGGATGGCATTGCGATGGGGGAAGCGCCCGAAACGATCGATCACCGCCTGATGGCGGCGCGCATAGCCAAGGTAGTCCGCATAACGCTCGTCGTTCGGCGCCTGCGTGCATAAACCGCCAAACAGGTCGACAGAGCGTTGCTGTAGGGCGGCATCCTCGGCATGTTCCAGCGGCAAGTAAGCAAAGCTCCGGCGGAGCAACGGCAACGCCGTGTCATGGCCGCGCACAATGCCGGCAAGGGCCAGTGTCTGCGCTTGCAGATCGCAGGCGAATGCCCGTGAATCATCGCGATACAGATTGCGACTGAACTGGTCCAGCAGGATCAGCAGTGCCAGCCAGCTGTCAGGCGTTTCCGCCCACGCGGCGAGTTCGCCGCGCGCGGCTTTGGCATGCAGTACGCCGAAGCGTTCGCGTATCCGGGCATCGAAAGCATCATCACGGTCGAACCAGCGCACCTCATGGGCGGAATCGAACCAGAAATCCAGCAGGTCCTGCGCCGTAGGCATAGTCATCGCTCAACCGTGGGTGGTCCCGGCGAGACAGTGCATATCTTTGTGCATGCCGTAAAGGCGACTCAATTGGCGTCCCAGCACACCGCGAGATTCCACCGGCGCCCGCTGCAAACGCCGCTCGAAGCTGTGCAACAGACCGCACTCGTGACTCGCCAGGCGTTGCACCCAGGCGGTATCACGATGCGCGGAGAAACGAGTGAAAACGTCCGCCAGCAGGCTCTGCAGGGTCCCGGCCATGCTGCCGTGTTCGGCCGGCACGCCGCCGTCGGCACGAACCTGGCCTTGCAGGTCGTCGATCAACGAGTCGAGCGTCTGCAGGTTTTCGAACAGCAGCATCTGCAGCGCCGGGTCGCGCACCTGCGCCATCGCCCGCCGATGCAGGTCGCGATCGTCGATGCCGCGACGGATCAGGGCGTTATAGAGCGGGTGGTTGAGATGCGACACGGTGACCGCCTCCGGGCGGTTCGAGGGATGAGACCAGACCGTCGCTATCCTCGAACTCGCTCACTTAGCAAGACATTAATCCGCCCGGCCAAGCCCTCGATCGCTCAGCTCCCGTTGTTACTGAGCGATCTGCAACAGGTTGAGCGGCTGTCCCTTACCCCCGCGTACACCCTGCTGCAATTCAGCCAGGTGCCGGATCGAGGGGCACAGCGCCTGGATTTGTGGGCGCAAGGCCTGCATCCGGCGCTCCAGTCGCGGACGCAACTGGGTGGCGAGATCGGAGGCACGATCGCGTAGGCTGGCAGCGGCTTGCAGGTCACCGCTCAGGGCCGCCTGAACGGCCTGCTGGCCGAGGTCGCCAGCCAGCAAGGGCAACAGATCGCTGGCGATCTGGCTGGCGTATTGGTCGGCCATGTCGCCCTGCCAATCATGCGTGCTATTGCTGGTAGCGATGCGCTGCTTCAGCTCCGCCACACGCGAGGCGAGGCGTTGGTTCAGTTCGGCCTGTGTGTCAGCGCCAAGTCCCATGCCAGCAGCTTCTTCGCGCACCGCCTGGGCCAGGATATCCACGCCGTTTTGCGCGACCGCTTTGGCGCGTGGCGCGAGCGCGCGCAACTCCCGTTCGAACAGCGCCAGCCGATCCTGATCCTCGGCATTCAAATGCACCGGCGCGCCATCGGTACGCAGGTTGCCATCCTGCAGCTCAACATGGAACGGCGCCGGCTGCGGCCGATCGAACATCACGCTGGCGGCTTTCAGCGTCAGGTCGTAGCTGCTGCTGGCTTGGCAGGTCGTGGCCAGATCCTGCGCGTGCAGGCCAACGCTGCCAAAAGCCAGGATCAGAGAAAACAGAAGCGGGGACCGGCGCATGCAACATCCTCAATAACGAAGAAAGCAGCGATACCCTGCCGCTTACCAACCTTCGCTGAATCCGCTCATGCTCCCCGTGTTCTGAACTGGGCGCTCACCGACGGGCGCCCAAGCTGCCAGGCCAGCCACAGCATCACGGGCACAGCTATCGCCTTGAACACCAACACGATCTGATAGGTACGGCGAGCGCGCTCGACCATCATCATCGCCAGCTCGGCCATCTGTGGCTGGGCTTGTGCCGCCTGCCTGGCTTCCTCGAGCTGACTCCACTGCGTCAGCATCACCCCACCGGTGACCAGTGACCACACGGCCAGCAGCACCGCCACCACGCGCATGGCGTCGCGCGCCCACGCTTGCCGCAGGATGCAACCGGCGCTGACCACAATCACCGCGAGGGAGGCGGCGAGATAGATGTACTCGGCGTGACGCGCGTACTGCAGGCAACCAAAGACTGCCAGCATGAGCAACAACCACAGCACCAGGCGCCATGCGGCAAACCCCGGAAAGGGATTTGCCGCATGGCCATGAGCCTTCAATGGCATCAGGACGCGGCCTTCAGCGTCGCCAGATCCGCCAGCACCTGGGCGGAATTCTTCTCTGGGTCGACATCCTGGTAGACCTTGGCGACCTTGCCCTGCGGGTCAACGATGAAGGTGGTGCGCTTGGCGTAGTGCATACCCATCTTGGAGGTGAGCACGCCATAGGCTTCCGACATCTTGCGCTCGGCATCGGCCAGCAGCGGGAACGGCACGTGATACTTGGCGGCGAACTCGGCGTGCGATTTCACGTCATCCAGACTCACACCCACCACATCGGCACCGGCCTTGCGCAGCTTGGCGATGTCGTCGCGGAAGGTGCAGACCTCCGTGGTGCAGCCCGGCGTGAAATCCTTGGGATAGAAGTACAGCACCAGCCAGTGGCCGCGATAATCGGACGCTGCGTGCCATTTACCGTTCTGGTCTTGCAGGCGGAAATCGGGCGCGGCCTGACCAGACTGCGGCAAGGCCGTGGGCGCCTCGTCGGCGAACGCGGGGGCCATCAGCCCAACCAGCAGGATCAACATGAGTAGCAGGACGTTACGGCGCATGACGTGACTCCAGATGTGGGGGTAAGCAGGCGAAGTGTACGCGTAGCAACGACGAAGGGCGCCCCATGGCGCCCTTCGTCAACCTGCCATCATGTTTTTACGGCTTGCTGATGGTGAACTTGCCCACCGATACGCCCAGGTTGATGCCTTCGCCCGTACCCTCCAGGGCCAACGAGGTCGTGCCCTTGGTCAACAGCTGCACCGTACCGCTCTTGACCACGCCAGCCTCGGCACCCGCCTGCACGTAGTCGCCGAAGACATCCTCGATGCCACGAACGTGGGTGATCTCGCCCTTGCCGTTGTCGATGCGGAACTTGCCTGCGGTAAGGCCGCCGCCCACGACGTTGATCTTCACTGCCGAATGTTGCCCGTTTTTGCAGCTAATCGCGCCCGAGCCCTCGGCGTGCTTGTACAGGATCGACCAACCGGTAAGGTTGAACTTGAGGTCGCAATCCACGCTCGCCTCAGCCGCCTGCGCATGCGTCACCGGCCATGCGGTCATGCCGCCTGCGACCGCCAATATCAGCGCTGCCATTCCCATAGAACGCTTGATCATGGTCATCTCCTTTCGCGGTAGTAAGGGTTGGTGCACTGGCCATGGTAGACCGCTCCGCTGAACGGTCCGGCAAGGGCGAGTGGCGATGTTCAGACTTCGCTACTGCATGTGATTGCGGCGTGGATGCCCGCTTTCGCGGGCTCGTTGATCTGTCGCTAACAAGGCTGCGCGCAGACTTATTCCCCCAAGGTCACCAAGGGAGAGGACGCCATGAAACTGCAGACCGCACTCGCCGCTGGCCTGTCTCTTCTGCTGCTCGCCAGCAGCGACCTTTACGCTCAAACCACCGCCCCATCTAGCAACCCTGCGCCCGCGACGAGCAGCACGACAGCCCATCACGCCACGCCCCAACACAAGACCACCAAACACAAGACGACCAAGTCCACCGCCGTCACCCAGCCAAGGACCCGCACGGTGTGCGAAGACGTGACCGTGCAGGACACGCCTAAAGACTCCAACCAGATCGCCGGCATGGCGATCGGCGGCGTTGCCGGCGGCTTGCTGGGCAACCAGATCGGCAGTGGCAAGGGACGGACACTGGCGACGGTGGCCGGCGCCGTGGGCGGCGGCTATGCGGGCAAGAAAATCGAGGAGCACCAGCAGGCCAAGAACACCCATGTCGAGCATCGCTGCCACGAAGTCACCGAGTAAGGCCAGGTAGGCAACCTCATGCTCAAATACGCACTGGTCGGCTATGACGGCTCCGCTTCGTCGCAGCGTGCGTTCCGCTACGCGGTCGAGCTGGCACGCGCAGGCGGTGGCCGGGTACGCGTGGTGAACGCGGTGAAGTTGATCGAAGGCGCTGCGGATACCTGCGCACTGGTGATGGCCGACTCCGGTGCTCAGCGCGCCAACGAACTGCTGGCGGAACTGAAGACCATGGCGCCAGAGGCGGAAGCGCTCATCGACGTGGAAGTCGTCCCCGGCAATCCAGGCGACGCGCTGCTGCAGCAGGTCAAGCAACACGGCATCGACCACATCGTGATCGGCCACACCGAACGCGGTGCACTGGCGCGCTGGCTGCTCGGCTCGGTATCCACCGACGTGCTGGCCGGTGCGCGCGTGCCAGTGACCGTGGTGCCCTGACAGTAGTGTTGAAGAGGGCTTTGCTTCCCTTTACTCGCACCATCCATAGTGCGTGCCCTTCGGGCCAGCTCCGCTGGTCGTGCGCGCTCCTGCGCGCACCGTCTCAACTCGCCGGAACCGGCCGGCTTGGCCATATATCACGCCCGGACCTTTACTCGTCCAGACCAGGCGCTCGCTATAGGTCGGTAGGCATTAATCCACCGCGGCGGTCTCGTCGTATGCTGTTGTCACAGAACAGTCATGCCAGGCCGGCGTACGCCCCGTAACGAACCGGCCCGGGCCCGCACAGGAAATCCCGCGTGAGCTACAACATCTCCTTGCCCTGGAGTCTGGAAAGCCTGGACCTCGATCGGATCGAATTCGAGCGAATCCGCCACAACGAAGACCTCTTCTTTCTCCTCTGCAGCTCCTCTTTCGTCGAGAGCGGCTCGGACCTCTATACGCACAACCTCGTCGACCACTTCGCTGGCGACGAGACCCTGCAGACCTGGCTGAGCCAGCATTGGGAGCACGAGGAGTTGCAGCACGGCCGCGCCCTCGCTGCCTATGTGAGAAAGGTATGGCCGGAGTTCGATTGGGAGCGCGGCTTTCAGTCGTTCTGGCAAGAGTACGGCGCGGTGTGCACCACGGACCAGCTGGAGACCAGCCGCGGCCTCGAACTGGCCGCGCGCTGCGTGGTGGAGACCGGCACCGCCAGCTTGTACCGCGCCCTCAATGACATCACCGACGAGCCGGTGCTCAAACAGCTCACCAACCGCATCAAGAGCGACGAAGTGCGCCACTTCAAGCACTTCTACCATCACTACCGGCTGTACCGCGAACGCGAGGGCTTCGGCCGCTACAAGGTGTTCCGCACCATCCTCAAGCGGGTGAACGAGATCAAGAGCGAGGACAGCGACATCGCCCTGCGCCACGTGTTCAACCAGTGCTATCCGCAGCACAAGGAGGACCAGGCCGAGTTCAAGCGCATCACCGGCCGGGCGCAAGCGCTGCTGCGCCGGAACATCCCGGCCGAGATGACGGTGAAGATGCTGCTCAAACCGCTGGACCTGCCGCCACGCGTGCAGCATCTGGTGGAAAAGCCGCTGGCGAGGATCGCCGAAAGGCTGTTTCTCAACTAGGACGGCTCACTGCTTGCGACAGCGTTACGAGCGTTCTGCTTCGAGTTGTCGCTCGATCTCGTCGATCGGCCGCGGCGGCCAGTGATACCAGTTTTCGTGCGGCGAGAACTTCTTGCAGGCGAGGCAAATAGTGATTTCCCAGCGGTAGCTGCAACCCGGGCAAACGCCACCGGTCCAGAACGTGTTCCACACCGTGTCGCATCCACCCATCATCGATGAACACCGCCAGCGGCTACTGCCCGCCGGACGCCAGGTGCACAACGGGCAGTAGATTTCAGGCTCGCTCATACCTCGGACATCAGTTCTTGGCGGCGGGATCTTGCGGACGCGACGCAGCCTCGATCTTGCGCTGCTCGTGTTCCACTGCCCTCATCTTGGCGACATCGATCGGCCGGATCTGCGAGATGGTGCAAGGGAAGGTACGACCGGTAAGCACCTTGTCGAAGTTGATCGACACTTCACTCATGTTGGAAGTGAGGCCAATGGCGTTGGTGAATTCCAGATCCGGGCAAGGCCCGCTCACACTCAGCAGCCATGCCTGATTCGGCCGGGTGTAGACGGCGAGCTGGCTGTTGCCCAGCGGCTCCCACGAATACAGCTCGAAGAAGCGGAAACTGCGTACCGGCTCGCCGGCGGCGGCGGCATACGCTGCCTGACGATCGCTCATACGCTGCGCGTAAGGCACGCTGGCGCAGGCAGCCAGCGACGTGGCGAGTACTGCACCGATCAAAAGACGTTTGGCAAACATGGGGACGACCTCCGTGTGGGGGACTATCGCAAGAACGCGCGATGCCCCGATCAGTGCACATTCCTTATGAACGGGCATTCATTTCTTCTTGCCCTTGCTGACGCTTTGCCACTTGGCGGGATCGAAGCCACCGACTTCATACACCAGCTGCAATTTCTTCTCGCCATCCTGCATGGTGACGTCGATGGTGATCTTCTTCGCCTTCTCCAGCATGGCAATGAATGCCTTGTCATCGCGGATCATCAGCGCCGGCTCACCGGTGCTGGGTGCGAAGGCCTTGATGCCGGTGTCCTTGCCGTCCACCACCGTGTGCAGCGTGCAATTGGCCTTGCACACGAAGCCATGGGCACCACCGCTGTAGAGGAATGCGTTCTGGCCCCACTCGGTATGCCGGCGCAGCACCAGGCGCACGCGATCGTTGCCGGAAGGCTGGCTGCTATAGATGGTGGCCGTGGATTGCGTGCCGCCTTGCATCGGCGACACCTGATACAGCCACAAACCCTGCAGGCGATTCTTCTCGCTGGTTTCCTTCCAGCGCTTTTCGATCTCGGGCAGGCTCTGCTGCACTTCCTTGGCCGCCGCGCTGTCGGGATAACGGCTGACGATGTCCTTGCCCATCGTGGTAGCCATTTCGTCGTTACCGATGCGCAACAGCTGATGGTAGGTGTCCAGCTTCTTCGCCGCTTCATCGGCCTGCGCCTGAGCCGGCGCCTGGGCTGCCGGAGCCGCCTGATCACCCGACGGCGTGCAGCCGGCAAACACGAGCATGACGCCCAGGGCGGTAGCGACGGAACGGAAGCGCGGCAGGTTCATCGGCAAGGTCCGGTGACAAGAAGGCGCTTAGAGTGGAACGGCTAGCAGGACGGCGCAACTGTAGGAGCGCACCCTGTGCGCGAAACGGCCCGATAGGGCCGCGCCTTTAGAACATCGGCCCTGCTAGCGCAGGGCTTTCGCCCACAGGGTGGGCTCCTACAGGGTGACTACGGCCTCACCGAAACGCTCCCGCAACAACGCGCGGTAGCGCCGGCTGCAGGGAATTTTCGCGCCGTCGCGCAACGACAAACGGGCATCGCCAGTGTCCAGCGGTTCGATTTCGGCCAGGTAATCGAGGTTGACCACGTAGCTGCGATGCACTCGCACAAAGCGTCCGGGATCAAGGCGATCTTCAATCCCGGCCATGGTGGCGCGCAGCGGATAGTCGCGCCCGCGCACATGCAGGTTCACGTAGTTGCCTGAAGCCTGCAGCCACTCGATCTCGCGGGCGGCGATCAGGAATTCCTTGCCCAGCTTGCGCACCAGGAAACGCTCCGGCCGCTCCACCGGCTCCACCGGCGGACCCACGTCGGGCTCTGCGAGCAGGCTCGCCTCGCCCTGCAGGCGGCGCAGCACGAAGCCATAGAGCGAGATCAGCCCGACGAACAGGAAGTAGGTGCGGATATCTTTGAGGTACTCGTAGCCCAACTGCTGCAGCCAATCGCTACCGAAATCGTACTGGCTGCCCATGACGGCATAGGCCAGGTGGCGCAGCGCCACCATGATCCCGACATGGGCCAGACTGAACGGGACGCTGAGCAACAGGTGCACCTTCAGGCTGCGCCGCCAGCTGTCGAACCGGAACGGCCAACGCCGCGCCGCCATGACCACCAGCGGCACCAGAGCCAGGATCGTCAGGCCGCTGCTCACCTCCCAGATCCACGGCTCGATGCCGGAGGTGCGATGGGCTCGATATACGGTGTCGAACCAGGCGACCAAACCGTTGAACACGGTATTGAGCAGGATGGACAGCAACCAGACGCCCACCTCGAAGGGGCGCTTCCAGCGCTGGAATTTCCGGATATCGAAACCTGCCTGCTCGCTCATGGCGCGATTCATAGGGGTGCTCTGATCTATTCAACGAAGGCGGCATGATGCCCAGAAGGCTCGCGGTGCGTGTTGCGTGGCGCCGGGAAGGCTGGTCGCCTTGGCAAGCCGCGCGGCACGCACCGCGAGCCTTCTGGGCATCACCCCGTCTTTAGTATTCACATGTGGGGGCCGCGGTGTCAGCTCGCCTGCGGCCCGGGCGCCGCCTCGACAGACAGCCAGTCTGCCTTCGCCGACGCCCGGGCC
>NZ_JAPDPD010000013.1 GCF_026283965.1 Dyella subtropica | reverse complement strand
CGAACTCGGAAGTGAAACGCAGCTGCGCCGATGGTAGTGTGGCATTGCCCATGCAAGAGTAGGTCACCGCCAGGGGCTTCATCCCAAACCCTCCGTAGCTCGCGCTACGGAGGGTTTTTCTTTGCGGTGATGAAAAACACTTTGCCCCCTGGTAAGGCATTTTTCCTTGAGCATGCTTGTTGAGCTAGAACCGTTAGCGGCATTGCATGATTCAGAGAGTCGTAGCGTGCTGTACACGACCTACGTGTCTGCCTTTAGCCCTTTTCGGGGAAGTCGCACACGACTAGGCTATAGAGCTGCCATATCGATCGGCGCATCGAATTGAGCGTGACCGGTGATGGCATGAGCATCCGCATTCTCACTCCCTGCAAGGGAGTGCGATCCAAAGGAATGCGATGAGGTTGGTGGGGCTAGAAGGATTTTCTATCACCCTGAAACGACAAAGCCCCGCGTGATGCGGGGCTTTGTGCTTACCAACAGCTGCGATTTGCATCAATCCAGTGAATAACCGAACTGCTCTCTGAATTCCGTAGCAAATTGCGCGTAGTCAAAGCGCTGATTCTGCGTGCCCGGGAATTCAACCTTGAGCGCGCCCATCAGCGACGCCATGCGGCCAATCGTCTGCCAGTCCTTGCCGTGCATGATGCCGAAGATCAGACCCGCACGATAAGCATCGCCGCAACCGGTCGGGTCGACGACCTTGCGCTCACGGGCCGGCGGAATTTCGTGCGTGATGCCGTCGGTGTGGATCAGCGAGCCGCGTGGGCCGAGCGTGACAATGTAAGCCTTCACTCGTTGGGCGATCTCTTCTGCACTCCAGCCGGTGCGCGACTGCAGCAGTTGCGACTCGTAGTCGTTGACGATCACATAGGTGGCCTTCTCGATCATGGCGCGGAACTCTTCACCATTGAAGAGCGGCATGGCCTGGCCTGGATCGAAGATGAAAGGCACGCCGCGCGACGCGAACTCGTCCACGTGCTGCAGCATGGCCTCGCGGCCATCCGGCGCGACGATAGCAAAGCCGATCTCCGGGATGTCACGCACGTGGTTTTCGTGTGCGCTGGACATGGCGCCCGGATGGAAAGCCGTGATCTGGTTGTTGTCCAGGTCCGTGGTGATGAAGCACTGCGGCGTGAACTGGTCGCTGAATTCGCGCACATAGTCGAGGCGAATGCCGCATTGCTCCATGTGCGCGCGATATGGCGCGAAATCCTGACCCACCGTGGCCACCGGCAGCGGGTCGCCGCCGAGCAGCTTAAGGTTGTACGCAATGTTGCCGGCGCAGCCACCGAATTCCCGGCGCATGCGAGGCACCAGGAACGAGACGTTCAGGATGTGCACCTGATCGGGCAGGATGTGGTTCTTGAACTGGTCCTGGAAGACCATGATGGTGTCGTATGCCAACGAACCGCAGATGACGGCAGACATGGTGCGTGGGTGTCCCCGAGCGAGTGAACAGGCCGCGCAAGCGCGGTCGGACCAAGGGCCAGGCGGAGTGGCCTAACCAAAGCAATCAATCTTACCGACATCCGCGCGACTCGGCGACTTTTTGCGCTGCCAGCAAGCTGAACTGCGAAGTGGAAAACACGCATATCATCCCGTCGTACAAGGCTTTCTTAACGAGAATGTCCTTGCGTACAAGGGTTTGGCTGACTAGACTGGCGCGCTCACTTTGTCACCATTGCCGGCACGCGGCGGACCCATGTTCAAGAAGTTTCGCGGCATCTTTTCCAACGACATCTCCATCGACCTCGGCACGGCCAATACGCTGATTTATGTGCGCGGTCAGGGCATCGTCCTGAACGAGCCGTCGGTGGTGGCGATCCGTCAGGATCGTGGTCCGGGCGGCCCGCGTGCGGTCGCGGCAGTCGGTAGCGACGCCAAGAAGATGTTGGGCCGCACTCCGGGCAACATCGCCACGGTGCGCCCGATGAAGGACGGCGTGATCGCCAACTTCTCGATGACCGAGGCTATGCTGCAGCACTTCATCAAGCAGGTGCACCGCTCGCGCCTGTTGCGTCCGAGCCCGCGCGTGCTGGTCTGCGTCCCCTGTGGTTCCACCCAGGTCGAACGCCGTGCCATCAAGGAATCGGCTGAAGGCGCCGGCGCCCGTGACGTGTTCCTGATTGAAGAGCCTATGGCCGCCGCCATTGGCGCCGGTATCCCGGTGCATGAGGCGCGTGGCTCGATGGTGCTGGATATCGGCGGCGGTACCTCCGAAGTAGCCGTGATCTCTCTCAATGGCATTGTCTATTCGCAGTCGGTGCGCGTCGGCGGCGATCGCTTCGACGAGGCCATCATCAACTACGTCCGTCGCAACCACGGCACCTTGATCGGTGAATCCACCGCTGAGCGCATCAAGATGGAAATCGGCTGCGCCTTCCCGCAGACCGTCGTGCGCGAGATCGAAATCTCCGGCCGCAACCTGGCCGAAGGCGTGCCACGCATGTTTACTATCAACTCCAACGAAGTGCTGGAAGCGCTGCATGAGCCGCTGTCCGGCATCGTGGCTGCGGTCAAGTCGGCGCTGGAGCAGACCCCGCCGGAACTCTGCTCCGACGTGGCCGAGCGCGGCATCGTGCTGACCGGTGGCGGTGCGCTGCTGCGTGACCTGGATCGCCTGATCTCCGAGGAGACCGGCCTGCACGTACAGGTGGCTGATGAGCCGCTGACTTGCGTGGCCCGCGGTGGCGGCAAGGCGCTGGAGCTGATCGATCAGCACGGCAGCGATTTCTTCGCTGCCGAATAAAGCATCGGCAAGGGGTAGGCGATGGCGCTCGCGCGCGAGGATTCCTCGCCCCTGTTCGCCGGCTCTGTAGCCGGCACCCTGCGCCTTATCTTTTATTTGGCCCTGGCCATGGTGCTGATGGTGCTCGACCATCGCAATGGCTGGATGTGGCGTATGCGCTATGCGACCTCGGTCGTGGTCGAGCCGATCTACCGGCTTGCCGGGTTGCCTGCGGCCGGCATGCGCACTCTGAGCGTAGCCTTCGCGGATCGCAAACTGCTCACTGAGCAGAACCAGCGTCTGCGCGAGGACCTGCTGCTGGCCAACGCCAAGCTCAACCGCATGGCCGCCGTAGCGGAGCAGAACGAGCGTCTGAAGGAACTGCTCGCCACCCAGCGCAGCCTGGAGCTCAACGTGCAGCTCGCGCGCGTCATCGGCGTGGACCTCGGCGGCTCACCGCATCGGTTGATGCTGAGCCTGGGCGCCCGCGAGGGTGTGAAGCAGGGGCAGGCAGTGATCGATGCGCACGGTGTGATGGGCCAGATCATCGAGGTGCTGCCAACTACCTCGGTCCTGATGCTGGTTTCCGACCCAAACCATGCCGTGCCGGTCGTTGTCGAACGCACCGGGCTGCGGACCGTGGCCTACGGTGCGCGTGACGGCGGCATGCTGAGTCTGCCCAATGTGCCGATGGCCGCCGACGTGCGCGCTGGTGACAAGCTGCTGACCTCTGGTTTGGGAGGGCGGTTCCCGCCGGGCTTCCCCGTGGGCGAAGTAGGCTCGATCGGTCAATCGCCTTCGGGTTTGTTCCTTGAGGCGCATGCGCGCCCCGCCGCCGATCTTGACCGTAGCGAGTACGTACTGTTGTTGCACGACCAGCCAGAGCCCGTGGGACCGCCTGCGCCGAGTGCTCCGATGGGACCGCCGACAGATATGGCACCGAGCCCGTCCGATGCCGCGGCAGCGCCCACGCAGGCGCTTCCGGGGGCGACCGTGGCTAAGCCATCGGCGCCGGCCTCGGCCACTACGGTCCCGGCGGCACAGCCATGAACAAGCAACGCGTAAACCTGCTGTGGTTCGTCGGCACGCTGGCCTTTGCGCTGCTGTCGATGCTGGTTCCGCTGCCGGGCCCGCTACAGCCGTTCAAGCCGTATTGGCCGGCGCTGTTCTTGCTCTATTGGTCGCTGGAATCCAATGACCGGGTAAACCTTGGCCTGGCTTTCGTCATCGGCTTGTTCGCCGACTTGCTCGATGGCGTGCTGCTCGGCGAACAGGCACTGCGCTTGTGCGCGCTGGTGTTCATCGCGCTGCGTTTCCGTTCGCGCCTGCGTTTCTTCCCGATGTGGCAGCAGACGCTGGCCGTGCTTGCTTTGCTGCTAAACGATCGGGTTCTGTTGCTGATCGTGCACACCTTTGCCGGCGAGCCGCTGCCACCGGCCACTTGGTGGATCTCGCCCTTCGTCGGCGCCGCGCTGTGGCCGTTCCTGTTCCTGCTCATGGACGACCTGCGCATGCGCATGCGTCTGCAGTAGCGCCATGGCATTACGTCGGCGCTCGATCAAGGATACCCGTGGCGAAAGCGCATTGTTTCGGGTGCGCGCACTGGCCGGTTTCGTGCTGATCCTGCTGGGCCTGAGCGTTTTGGTCTCGCGCTATGTGTACCTGCAGGTGCATCGCCACGACGAGTTCGCGTTGCGTTCGGAAAACAACCGCGTCAAGCCGCGTGCGATCCCGCCTGCGCGCGGCCTCATTTTTGACCGCAACGGCGTGCTGCTGGCCGACAATGTGCCCGCATTCCGGCTGGAAGTAGTGCCCGAGCAGGTGCCCGACATGAAGACGATGTTGTCGGCGATCCGCGATGTGGTGCCACTGGACGACGACGATATCGACGCATTCAAGAAGCAGCTCAGGCAGAACCGACGCTTCGACAGCGTTCCGCTGAAGCTGCACCTCACCGAGGACGAGATCGCCCGCTTCGCCATCAACCGCTGGCGTTTCCCTGGGTTGGACGTGGTGCCCTATCTCACGCGGCGTTACCCCTATGGTTCGTTGTTCGCACACGTGGTGGGTTATGTGGGGCGCATCGATGCGGATGACATGAACCGGCTCGACGCCGATCGCTACAAGGGCACCAGTCACGTGGGTCGCAGCGGGTTGGAGCGCTCTTACGAGGACATGCTGCATGGCGAGCCCGGCTACGAGTTGGTCGAGGTGAATGCGGATGGTCGCGTCCAGCGCGTGCTTGAAACCCACCCACCCACGCCCGGAAAGAACCTCTACCTGGGCATCGACGTGCGCGTGCAAAAGGCGGCCAATGATGCGTTCGATGGCCGGCCTGGGTCGGCGGTGGCGATCGATCCGCGCAATGGCCAGGTGCTGGCGATGGTCAGCGTGCCCAGCTTCGACCCCAATCTGTTCGTCAACGGCATCAGCCGTGCCGACTACGCTACCTACACAGCGGCCGAAGACAAGCCACTGCTCAACCGCGCGCTGAAGAGCGCCTATCCGCCCGGTTCGACAGTGAAACCGTTTCTCGCTCTGGGTGGTCTGAAATATGGCATACGCCGGCCAGAGGACACCGTGCTCTCCACTGGCGAGTTCTGCATCCCAGGCCAGCAGCGTTGTTATCGTGATGACGTTCGCGGTGGCAACGGCACGGTAAACATGGTGCGTGCGATTCAGCTGTCCACTAACACGTACTTCTACAAGCTCGCGCTGGACATGGGCATCGATCGTCTCGCCAGCTGGATGGGCAGCCTGGGCTTCGGCAAGAAGACCGGCATCGACCTGCTGGGCGAGGCGGAGGGCATCTTGCCCTCACGTGAGTGGAAGGCCACCCGCAGCAAATACGGTTGGTTTCCTGGTGAAACCGTGATTGCGGGCATCGGCCAGGGTTATTGGAACGTCACCTCATTGCAGCTGGCCCATGCCACAGCAACGTTCGCAGGCCACGGCACGCCTTACGAACCACGGCTGGTCATGGCCACGGCCGCGGTGAAGGAGCGCCCGGTGCCGCTGGCCAATCCACCGAGCGGCCCCTCGGTGATCCGCAAGCCCAGTGACTGGAATGTGGTGAACCAGGGCATGGAAGCGGTGATTTACGGCGCCGGTGGCACCGCCAGGGAGGCGGGCGTGTTCAACGGGTTCCCCTACGTGGTGGCCGGCAAGAGCGGTACCGCCGAGCGCTTCTCCCGTCGCACCAACGACTACGACACCAACAAGAACACGGCCTACCTGGCCACGCGCCATCGCGCCTGGTTCATCGCCTATACGCCCACCGAGGCACCGCGTATCGCCGTGGTGGCGATGCTGGAATCGGGTGCCTGGGGTGCCGCGGACGCAGGTCCTATCGTGCGCAAGGTCATGGAGGCATGGCTGGCGGCACAAGGCGGCGCCGTGCCGGCACAGAACACGCCGGAAAAAGGCACCGTGACGGTGCCGAATGCGCCGGAAGAATTTGAGGACACACCTGTGGCCACGCCCGCCGATATGCCTGCTGGGCTGCCGTCCGACAGCTCCAGCACCGCCGCGCCGGAAGACGGAGGCAATCCATGATCGAGGTCCTCCAACTGCGCTTGCAGCGGTTCCTGCGGCGCGTGATGACGCGACCGCGTATTGATCTGCCGTTGGCGTTTGGCCTGCTACTGCTCGGGATCTGCGGGCTGATGACGCTGTACAGCGCCAGTGGTGGCAGCGTGGCGATGATCACCAGCCAGGCCGCTCGCTTCGTGATGGGCGCCGTTCTGTTGCTGCTGATCTCGCGTATTCCGCCGGCCGTGCTGCGCGGATGGACGCCCTGGCTGTACGCGGGCAGCATCGCGCTATTGCTGGTGGTGGCGACGCTGGGTCAGGTGCGCAGTGGTTCCAAGCGCTGGCTGGATCTGGGCGTGCTGTCGTTCCAGCCGTCCGAGCTGCTCAAGCTCACCGTGCCGATGATGGTGGCCTGGTACCTGCATCCGCGCCAATTGCCACCCAGCTGGAAAGACATCATCGCCGTGGGCATCCTGATCGCGATCCCGGCCGGACTGATCGCCGAACAGCCGGACCTCGGCACGGCCCTGCTGGTGTCCGCCGCCGGTGCCTTCGCGCTGTTTTTGTCGGGCATGGCGTGGTGGAAGATCGGCAGCCTGCTCGCCGCCGTCGGCGGCATGATTCCGGTGGCATGGCATTTCATGCGCGAATACCAGCGCAATCGCGTGCGCACCCTGCTCGATCCCGAATCCGATCCGCTCGGCAACGGCTGGCACATTATTCAGTCGCAGATTGCGGTGGGTTCCGGCGGCACGTTCGGCAAAGGCTGGCAGCACGGCACGCAGTCACGTCTGGATTTTCTGCCCGAACACACCACTGACTTCATCTTCGCCGTGTTCTCCGAAGAGTTCGGGCTGATCGGCGTGATCGGCATCATGGCGCTCTACGCTTTCATCATCGGCCGCTGCCTGTGGATTGCGATGGAAGCGCGCGACACTTACTCGCGTCTGCTCGCCGGCGCCATCGGCATGAGCTTCTTCGTCTACGTGTTCGTCAACGGCGGCATGGTCGCCGGTATGTTGCCGGTGGTGGGTGTGCCGATGCCGCTGGTCAGTTATGGCGGTACCTCGGCGGTGTCCCTGCTCACCGGCTTCGGCGTGCTGATGTCGATCTACGCCAACCGCAAAATGCACGACTGAACTAAGCGCCTGGGACAGACACATTGTTGCCCGGGTTTGCGCCACCGTGCGTGCTAGGCTCTGCGCGCATGCCGCTACGCTCACGAACTAGCCTATGACCTCGAATACCGTGCCGCGTCCCTCCCGATTGTTCGCCGTCTTCGGCCTTTGGCTTGCTGCGGCACTCGCACCTGCATGGGCCGAAACACATCCAGGGCAGGACCAGCTGGTTCGCGAAGTTGCCAAGGAGACCGGCAAGGATCCGCAGGCGCTTAACGCGCTGCTCGATGGTGCGAAGAAACAGCAGAGCATTCTCGACGCGATCAGCCGGCCAGCCGAAGGCAAGGCCTGGAAGGACTATCGCCCGATCTTCATGACGGACAAGCGCATCGACGACGGCGTCGCGTTCTATCGTGAGCATCGCGATCTGCTGGAGAAGATCGGCCGCGAGTACGGCGTGGCACCGGAATACATCGTGGCGATCGTTGGCGTAGAAACGTTCTACGGTCGCAACACCGGCAAGTACAAGGTGCTCGATGCGCTGGTTACCCTTGGCCTGTATTACCCGCCGCGCGCCACGTTTTTCCGCGAGCAACTCAAAGTGCTGCTGAGCCTGCCGGACAACCAGCTCGGTGGTCCGCTGGACTCGCTCACCGGCTCCTATGCCGGCGCCCAGGGCTGGGGGCAGTTCATGCCGTCCAGCATCCGCGATTTCGGCGTAGATGAAGACGGTGACGGTCGCATCGACCTGCACGATTCGCTGCCGGACATTCTGGCCAGCGTCGCCAACTACTTCGCCAAGCATGGCTGGGTGACCGGCGCGCCTGTGGTTGCGCGTGCGCAACCCGACGCCGCGGCCCGGCCCATTACGGTCAAGGATTCCAAGCCGCAATGGCCGCTGGAGCAGCTGATGGCTTGGGGCTATGCGCCGCTGCAATCGTTTGATCCAGGCTTGCCTAGTAGCTTGCAAACTTTGGAAGGGCCGGACGGGCCAGAGTACTGGTTCACCTTCCAGAATTTCTACGTGATCACCCGCTACAACCGCAGCCCGCTGTACGCGCTGGCAGTGCACCAGCTGGCGCAGGCCATTGCTGCTGGTGTGCGCGAGCAAGAGGCGGCCCGATGAAGTCAGCGCTTTCGCTGTCGCTGCTGGCTGTGGTCGCCTTGATGCTGACCGGCTGCGGCGGCGGCAAACCGCGGCCTTCGAAATCCGGTGGCGTCAATACGGCAGGTCGCAGCGCTGGTCAGAGCAGTAGTAGCGCCGGCAGCAACCGCGGTGGCGTCTACGACGATGTGAGCAAGTCGCAGAGCAGCCGTTATCGCGACAATGACGACAGCGTCCCCTCCGGCCCCCCGCCGGATATCAGCAAGCTGGTGGAACCGGAACCCAAGGTGGAGCCGCGCGCGCTGTACGGCAATAAATCGCCGTACTCGGTGCTGGGCCAGACTTATCGCGTGCTGCCGAATCCCAACGGCTACGTGGAACGCGGTATCGCCTCGTTCTACGGCAACAAATTTCACGGGTACAAGACCTCGAGCCTCGAGGAATACGACATGTACCAGTTCTCTGCCGCTCACAAGACGCTGCCGCTGCCCAGCTACGCGCGCGTCACCAATCTGGACAATGGCAAGAGCGTGATCGTCCGCATCAACGATCGCGGCCCGTTCCACGAGAACCGCTTGATCGACCTGTCCTTCGCTGCCGCCGTAAAGATCGGCGTATGGCCCAAGGGTACCGGCCTGGTCGAAGTGCGCGCGATCACGCCGGGCGAGCCGCTACAGGATCTGCCTCCGCCACCAGCACCACCGTCTGTTACCGCTGGCGCATCGCGACCCGGTATCTATCTGCAAGTGGGCGCGTTCGCCGATAACACTAATGCCGAACGGGTGGCGCAGCAGCTGCGCTCCGCCAATTTCGCGCCGGTACAGGTGGTGGATGCCCAAATCAACGGCCGTAATGTCCGTCGCGTGCGAGTAGGGCCGTTGGCCGACGTTGACCGCGCGGACGAAGTGACCGCCCGAATCGAGAACATGGGTCTGCCCCGGCCACAGGTCGCGGTAGACTGACGCTTTGCCCTGCCAGGCGCTCCGGCGCCAGCCACACCGAAACCGGACCGAAAAGAACGATGAGCCTACTCCGCCGTACCCTTTCCTCACTTGCCGTCGCCGCCTTGGTGATCGGCACCGCCGTCGCCCAGCAGACCCCGCCCAAGCCCACCCCGGTGCCGCGTCCGGTGATGCCCGAGGCGCCGGTGCCGCCGCCGCCGGATGTGGACGGCAAGAGCTGGGTGCTGATGGATTACGCCACCGGTCAGATCCTCGCTTCGAAGGAACCGGATCTGCGCGTCGAGCCGGCCTCGATCACCAAGGTGATGACCGACTACGTGGTCTCCGCCGAGGTCGCCAATGGCAAGATCCACATGGTCGATCCGGTCACCATCAGCGAGAACGCGTGGCGCGGCGGCGGTGCGGCCACCGACGGCTCCACCAGCTTCCTCAAGCTCAACAGCCAGGTGCCGCTCAAGGATCTGCTGTTCGGCATGATCATCCAGTCCGGTAACGACGCCGCTATCGCCCTGGCCGAGCACACTGCCGGCTCCGAGCCCGCGTTCGCCAATCTGATGAACGCGTATGCCAAGCAGCTTGGCATGGTGAACTCGAACTTCCAGAACGCTTCGGGTTACCCGATCGCCAATCACTACACCACGGCCCGCGATATCGCCCTGCTGTCGCGCGCGCTGATCCACGACTTTCCCGAGGACTACGCGATCTCCGCGATCAAAGACTTCGAGTGGAACGGCATCAAGCAGCACAACCGCAATCTGCTGCTGTGGCGCGACCAGACCGTCGACGGCATCAAGACCGGCCATACCGCCGCTGCCGGCTACTGCCTCGCCGCGTCGGCCAAGCAAGGCGATGCCCGCATGATCGCCATCGTGATGGGCGCCAGCAGCGAGAAGGCGCGCGCCGATTCAGCGCTGGCACTGATGAATTACGGTTTCCGTTTCTACGAAACCCACAAGCTCTACGACGCCAACAAGCCGCTGGCCACGCCGCGCCTGTGGAAGGGTAAGGACAACCAGCTGCCGCTTGGTGTGAGCGATAACGTGCTGGTCACCGTCAAGCGTGGCGACTACGACAAGCTCAAGGCCACCATGGACGTGCCAGTCACGCTGATCGCGCCGTTCACCAAGGGCCAGCAGGTCGGCACCTTGCGCGTCACGCTGGACGGCCAGCCGGTGCAGAACGTGCCGTTGGTTGCGCTGGCCGATGCGCCGCAGGGCGGCTTCTTCGCCCGCCTGTGGGACAGCATCATGCTGTGGTTCCACAGCGACAAGAAGCCCGACGAAGCGAAGAAGTGAGCTGAGGTGTTGCGATGAAAGACATCGATTCGATCCAGCCGCAGCAAGAAGGCCAGGGCTTCCAGTTCCCTGGCGAGTTCGAGATCACCGCCATGGGCAACGCCAGCGCGGATCTGCCCGCGCGCGTGCCACAGATCCTCGAAGGCATCGGCCTGCACGTGCTGCATGAAACAGTGAAGCACCGCCAGTCGCGTGAGGGTAATTTCCTCTCAGTGACGGTGAGCTTCCACTGCGACAACCGTGAGCAATACGACCTGGCGCACAGCACGCTGCGTGCCGATCCGGATATCCGCTTTACGCTGTGACGCCGTCGCAACGGGAATGAAACGGGCAGGGAGCTGGGATTCGATCGCAAGGTCGCCCGGCTCCTCGCCGTTCAGGCCCCTTGCAAGCCCCCATGCCTGGCCGCAGATCGGCCAGACTCCTTTCCTCCAAGTCCCCCGTTGACCATGTCCCTCCCGTTGAAGATCCGCCGCCTCGGCCGCCAACCCTACGAGGCGACCTGGAAGGCGATGAGCGCGTTCACCGACGCGCGCGGCCCGGATACCCCCGACGAACTCTGGCTGCTGGAGCACGATCCGGTGTTCACCCTGGGGCAGGCAGGCAAGATGGAGCACGTGCTGGCACCAGGCGACATCCCCGTGGTGCCGGTGGATCGCGGTGGCCAGGTGACGTACCACGGCCCCGGCCAGATCGTGGCCTACCCGCTGATCGACCTTCGCCGCGCCGGCCTGGGCGTGCGCGAGCTGGTCTGCAAGATCGAGCAGGCCATCATCGATACGCTGGAGCACTGGAACATCGGCGCCGAGCGGCTGGAAGGCGCCCCGGGCGTCTACGTGGCCGGCGCCAAGGTGGCTGCGCTGGGCTTGCGTGTGCGGCGCGGCTGCAGCTTCCACGGCCTGGCCTTCAACGTGGACATGGATCTGGAGCCGTACCACCGCATCAACCCTTGTGGCTACAAGGGTTTGGCCGTCACCCAGGTGCTAGACTTGGGCGGTCCGTCGCGGCTGGCGGACGTCGAAGACGTGCTGATCGGCGAGTTTTGCCGCCAGTTTGGTTTCGATGCAGAGCCCGCCGCTCCCCACCTCCCCGAACTACCCGCGCGCGCAGCGGTCTGAGCTTGCCTACATGAGTGAAATTTCCTCTTCCAAGGTCATCCCGATCAGCGTCGTCTCCGGCACCCCGGCGGTCGACAAGCAAATCGGCAACGACAAGATCGCGCTGAATCGTGCGGGCTTCGACACAGCCGTGCCGACCTTGCGCAAGCCCAGTTGGATCCGCGTGCGGTTGCCGCAAGGCAATGCCGTGCAGCAGCTCAAGGCACGCCTGCGCGAAAACGCGTTGGTCACGGTGTGTGAGGAAGCCTCCTGCCCGAACATCCACGAATGTTTCAGCAAGGGCACCGCCACCTTCATGATCCTCGGCGAGGTCTGCACCCGCCGCTGTTCATTCTGCGACGTGGCCCATGGCCGCCCGGCCGCGCCCGATCCGCTGGAGCCCGCGCGTCTGGCCGAGACCATCCGCGATATGCGCCTGCGCTACGTGGTGATCACCTCGGTGGATCGCGACGATCTGCGCGACGGCGGTGCCGAGCACTTCGCCTCATGCATCCGCGCGGTGCGCCATGCCAGCCCGAACATCAAGATCGAAATCCTCACGCCCGACTTCCGTGGCAAGGGCCGCATGGAACGCGCGCTGGAAGTGCTCAAGGATTTCCCGCCGGACGTGTTCAACCACAACCTGGAAACCGTGCCGCACCTCTATCGCGAAGTGCGCCCGGGTGCCGATTACCAGTGGTCGCTGGACCTGCTCAAGCGCTTCAAGGCGCAGCATCCGGAGGTGCCGACCAAGTCCGGCATCATGCTGGGCCTGGGCGAAACCATGGAACAGGTGCTGGAAACCATGCGCGATTTACGCGCGCATGACGTCGACATGATCACTATTGGCCAGTACCTGCAGCCCACGCCGCACCATCACCCGGTGGTGCGCTACTGGACGCCGGAAGAATTCGAGGCGCTGCGCGAAGCTGGTGAGGAGATGGGCTTCGGCCACGTCGCCTCCGGCCCGCTGGTGCGTTCGTCCTACCACGCCGATCTGCAGGCCCATGCAGCCGGTGTCACTGAGCTCGCTTAAAGAGAACTCCATGAAACTGCGTCCTTCGCTCGCTCTGCTGCTTGCTTTCACCCTTACCGGTGCGTACGCGCAGTCGGCTGCCGATCTCGGCGCCGGCACCACGGGCCGCAAGGCATCGTCGCTACCGCTGACGGCGACTCCAACACAAGCACAGGCGGCGCAGCTCTCCGCGCGCTTCCTCACCCGCTTCCACTACGAGTCGCAACCACTCGACGACGCGATGTCGGCCAAGATCTACAAGGCCTACTTCGACGCGCTCGACGGCGAGAAGGTGTTCTTCACCCAGACCGACATGGCCAAGTTCGTGCCGCTGAAAACGCAGTTCGACGACGCCATCTGGAACCAGAACCTGTCCGGCCCGTTCTCGGTGTTCAACCTGTACATCCAGCGCGCCGTCGATCGCATGAGCTATGCGCGCGAGCTGCTGAAGAAGGGTTTCGACTTCTCCGGCAACGAGAGCTACACCTTCGATCGCAAGAAATCCGACTGGCCGAAGGATCAGGCGGAGCTCGACACGCTGTGGCGTCAGCGGACCATGAATGACTGGCTGCGCCTCAAACTCGCTGGCAAGCCCGACGACGAAATCCGCAAAACGCTCGACAAGCGCTACGCCAGCTACATCGAGCGCGTGCGCCAGCTCGACGGTGAGGACGCATTCCAGAGCTTCATGAATGCCTACGCCGAATCCACCGACCCGCATACCGATTACCTCGGTCCGCGTGCGGCGGAAAATTTCGACATCTCGATGAAGCTCTCGCTGGAAGGCATCGGTGCGGTGCTGCAGGCGCGCGACGAATACACCCAGATCCGCGAAGTCGTACCGGCGGGCCCGGCGGCCAAGTCCGGCAAGGTGCACGTAGGCGACCGCATCGTGGCGATCGGCCAGGGTACCGATGGTGCCATGGTCGACGTGATCGGCTGGCGCCTCGACGACGTGGTCAACCGTATCCGCGGCAAGAAGGACACCACCGTCCGTCTGGAAATCGTGCCCGCCGATGCCGGCCTTGATGGCAAGCACGAAGTGATTTCGCTGGTGCGCCAAAAGGTGAGCATCGAAGAGCAAGCGGCCAAGAAAAAGATCCTCGACATCAAGGACGGCAACGTCAGCCGCAAGATCGGCGTGATCGAGCTGCCCACCTTCTATTCCGACTTCGGTGCGCGTCGCGAGGGCGACAAGAACTTCAAGAGCGCCACCCGCGACGTCGCCAAGCTGCTCGGCGAGCTGAAGGCGGCGGGCGTGGAAGGCGTAGTGATGGACCTGCGCAACAACGGCGGCGGTTCGCTCACCGAAGCCAACGAACTCACTGGCCTGTTCATCGACAAGGGCCCAGTGGTGCAGGTGCGCGACGCACGTGGCGCGGTCGACGTGCAGGGCGACGACGATCCGGGCATGGCCTGGAGCGGCCCGATGGCGGTGCTGGTCAACCGCGGCTCGGCCTCGGCCTCGGAGATCTTCGCGGCCGCCATCCAAGATTACGGCCGCGGTCTGATCGTCGGCCAGCCGACCTTCGGGAAGGGCACAGTGCAGAACCTGGTCGACCTCGACCGTTTCAGCAACCGCGCCAACAAGGAAAAGCCGGAGCTCGGCGAGCTGAAGATGACCATTGCCGAGTTCTTCCGCATCAACGGCGGCTCTACCCAGCTCAAGGGCGTAACCCCCGACATCGCCTTCCCCAAGAACGGCGACGAGAAGGACTTCGGTGAATCCACCTACGACAACGCGCTGCCGTGGACGCAGATCGCGCCGGCCCCCGAATACAAGCCGGTAGCCGACCTCAAGGCTTATCTGGGCCAGCTGCAAGGCAAGCACGAGGAGCGGGTGGCCAAGTTGCCGGCGTGGAAGCTGATGCTCGACGAGCTGGCGCAGTACCGCAAAATGCGCGACAAGACCTCTATCTCGCTCAACCTCGCCCAGCGCCAGGCCGAGCGCAAGGATCAGGACGCCATCCAGGCCGATTTCCGTGCTCGTCACAAGGCTATCGACGGTAGCGCATCCCTCGCCGATGACGACAAGGACAACCTGGACGACGGCCTCAATCCGAACGAGCGCAGCCTGAAGTCCGAGCTGAAGCAGGAAAAGGAAGCCAAAAAGGCAACCGACCCGCAGCTCGACGAAACCGCGCACATCCTGTTCGACGCCCTGGGCCTCATCAAGGGCGATGCCAAACTGGCAGCGGAAGTGTTGCCGTACGGTGGGCGCTTCTCGACCAACACCACGGCAGCCGCCGCACCCGAAAAGCTGTCGAGCCCGGTTACACACTGACCAACGCAGCTTGAAACGAAAAGGGTGGCGCATATGCGCCGCCTTTTTTTGTGCGCAACTCCCAGCTCCCTCTCCCTCGTTCACCGATTTGTGCACGGGGAGAGGGTTGGGGTGAGGGGTGGGTGCTTGCGATAGCGCGCATGCGCCGACCGTCGCCTTGCATCAGATCAACGGCATCCCCATCCGTGCAGAACCACTCACGGAGGCGGGTCATGATCGAGCTATACAAGCTGCACTGGTCGCACTACGTGGAGAAGGTGCGGTGGGCGCTGGATTTCAAACGGCTGCCCTGGCGCGGTATCGATATCGTCGCGTTCACCAAGAAGGAAATGCAACGCTTCGACTGCCCCCAGACCGTGCCCCTGATTCACGACACCGCTACTGGTGTGGCGATCAGCGATTCGTCACCGATCATCCGCTATCTGGATGAGGCGTATCCCGAGCGGCGATTGTTTCCGCTCGATCCCGTAGAGCGCGAACAAGCATGGCAATGGATGTTGAGGCTCGACTCTACGCTCGGGCTGTATGCCCGCCGTCTCGGCTACACCCAGGTCATCATGGAGTGTCCGCAGACGCTGGCGCAGCTATTCATGCCCAACGTATGCGGCGGCCTGTTCACACGCCGTGGCTGGCGCAGGCTGGCCGCGCCGGTGCTCGGCATGATGTTGACGCTGCGTTTCCGCTTTCATCGCAACCAGCAGGATGGAGTCTACGAAGCGTTGGAAGCGCTGCTGCTTCCCCTCGCTGAGAAGCTTGAGCGTGACCGGTTCCTGGTAGGCGAACAATTCACGGCGGCAGACCTGACGCTCGCCTCACTATTGCGGCCGTTGCGCATCGTTCCGCACTTCAGTCACCACCCTAAGCTGCAGTCGTTGTTCGTCTGGCAAGAGCGGCTATTTCGGGAGCATGGTCGCGACGCCACGTTCCCCTATGAGGATGCGATCCGCGCGCAGCGGCAGCGTCGTGGAGCCATGCGTGGCCTGGTGCGCTGGATGAGGGCCGATGGCAGGGAGGGTTTTGACCTGCCTCATGACGCACTACAGGTGGCGAGGAACGATATCCATCCGGTGAATCGGTGGTCCCTGGTTCTGGGTTTGCCGGCGTATCTCAAATTGCGCTGGTTCAGTGGCATTAGCTGGATGCCCTATGTGCCGGCTGCGTACAGCGGTGTTTGAGGTTGGGGAGGGATAAGCCCTTGCGAAACTTGCAGCGCTTCCGCAACGCGCTGGGCGGCGGCACGACGGAAGACCGCCTGCCGCCACCGCAGTTGGGCTAGTCGCTTACTTGGTCGCCTTCGCCTTCTTGGCGGCCTGTTCCTTCTTCCACTGCTGGAACTCCGGAATATGCGGCAACTCGCGCAGCACCTTGCTGCGCGGGTCGACGATCACCAGCGCCCCCGCTGGCGCGTCGACATGACCTTCGCCGTTGGTCATCGGCACCGTTCGCAACGTGTCTCCCACCTGCACTTCGATCGGCATCGGGAACGGTTTGCCGTGTGGCACCTCCCAGCGCAAGTTGAGCACGTCGCCCTCGTGCTTCACATCCAGCTTCGGCAACGCCGCTTCATAGAGATAGACGTCGAAGAACCAGCGCAGATCGCGTCCGGTTACTTGATTGACGATGTCGATGTAGTCCTTCGTCGTCGCATAGTGCGGCGCGAAGTTGCCCGGCTTGGGGTCTGGGCGGCCATAGACCAGGCGACGCACGGTATCGAAGAACATCCGATCGCCGATCATCTGCCGCAGCGTGTGCAGCGCCAGCGAGCCCTTGTAGTAGATGTCGTTGCCGGGACCGTGATCGGCGTCGTACACCTCGTGCTCGAACTGGCTGCGGCCCGCCACGACCGGGTAGGCGTTCTTCACCATGGTGCGTTCGTTCTGCAGCATGGAGAAATACGGCATGTCGCCGTAGAGGTACTGGCTGTACAGCGGCTGCATGTAGGTGCCGAAGCTCTCATGGAGCCACATGTCGTCCCAATCGGTGTTGGTCACCTGGTTGCCGAACCACTCATGCGAAAACTCATGCTGCAGCAGCCAGTCGAAGCCGTACTCGCTGCGCTGATAACCGTTGCCGTAGGCATTGATGGTCTGGTGCTCCATACCCAAGTGCGGCGTTTCCACCACGCCCATCTTCTCGTCGCCAAACGGGTAGGGGCCGATCTGCGCTTCGAAGAAATCCAGCATGCGCGGGAACTCGCCAAACAGCTGCTTCGCCTGTGCTTCGTGACCGCGCAGATACCACATCTGCATCGGAATCGTATTGCCGTAGCGGCTGCGGTAATCGCCCTTCAGCACCTCGAACGGACCGATGTTGAGGGAGATGGCGTAAGTCGTCGGGTGCTTGGCGCGCCAGTGATAGATATGGTTCGCGCCCTCGTCCTTGATATCCACCAACTCACCGTTGCCTGGCGCAGCGAGCGTCTTGGGTACGGTGATGTAAGTGTCGACCAGATCGGGCTTGCCCTGCGGCTGATCGATACACGGCCAGAACAGATCGCAGCCTTCACCCTCCACCGCCGTGGCGATCCACGGTTGACCGTCTTCGGTATGGCTCCACACGAAGCCGCCATCCCACGGCGCACGCTGCGCCACATGCGGCTTGCCGCCGTAGCGGATCTCCACCGTGGTCTTGCCATCCTTGGCCAGGGGCTTAGGTAGCTGGATACGCAGACGACCGTCCGGATTGCTCCAGGCCGTAGTCGCGAGCGCTGTCCCATCCAGCGAGATGCCGCTGATCGTCAGGTTGTGATCCAAATCGAGCAGCAGCACGTCGGTCGCTTCGCGCGCGCTGAAGGTGAGCCGCGCCATGGCGTCCAAGCTCTGCTTGGCCGGGTCCACCGTGAAATGCAGCTCGGCATGATCGAAATTCAGTCGACGCTGCTCCGCCGGCATCGTGCCGCCCGAGCGCTGTGTCTGTGCGCTGATCGGTGGCTGGGTGGGCGCTTTGGTGGTCGTGTCAGCCGCCCAGACAGCGCTGGTGGCGAGCAAGGTGGCCAGCCCAAGGGCGAGCAGGCGGGGGCGAGGGTTCGTCATGAGCGGGTCTCGATGGGCGAAGCCCCAAGGATGGCAGCGAACGCCGGCACGCGACATCGCCGAAGGTCATGCCGGCGATGTCCGAACGTAAGGGGCGAGGGCTTTTAGCTCCTCCCCTTGCTTGCAGGGGGAGGCTGAGAGGGGGTAAGCCCTTGCGACGCCCTCTCACGACGTAGGCTCTGGATGACATCCGCTCGCGCTCATATCCGCTAGCGGCGCACAGCCAGCAACGGATAACTCTTTACAGCCCATCTGCAAGGAGTCCACATGCAACTCATCCGCCAACGTGCTCGCGACCTGCACAACAACAGCACCGATGCGGAGCGCCACCTATGGCGTTTCCTGCAACGCGAACAAATAGCCAAATATAAATTTCGACGCCAATACCCGCTAGCGGGATACATCGTCGACTTCGTCTGCATCTCTGCGCGATTGATCGTCGAACTCGACGGAGGGCAGCATCTTGATGCGCAGGCCTACGACGCGGAGCGCACGACCAAGTTGGGGCGGTTGGGTTACCGCGTGCGGCGGTTTTGGAATGACGATGTGCTATTGCGCACGGATGAGGTGTTGGAGGAGATATGGCGGGAGTTGGAGAGGCTGTCGCAAGGGCCTACCCCCTCCCAGCCTCCCCCTGCAAGCAAGGGGAGGGGCTAAAGGCTTGCAAAGACCGCCCCCTCCCTTGCTTGCAGGGGAGGGCTGGGGAGGGGTAGGCCCTTGCGATAAGGCTTCACTTTCCCAAAGAAGCTCAGCGCGAATACCGCTGCTGCAGGAAAGCAAAGAACGCTCTCAACCCCATCGCCTCACCACCCCGTGGACGCCCGGGCCGATCCGCGTCATTCCACGCATACGTATCCAAATGCATCCATGCCGTGGTCTCCGGCACAAAGCGCTCCAAATACAGCGCAGCGGTAATCGCGCCCGCATGACGCGACGCGCCCGCATTGGCGAAATCGGCAAGGTAGGACTCAAGCATCTTGCGATACGGACGCCACAGCGGCAGACGCCACAGCGGATCGTTCACCACGCGACCGGCGGCTATCACGCCATCGGCCAGTTCATCGCGATTGGCGAATAGCGCGGGCAGATCGGGGCCCAGCGCCACGCGCGCAGCACCCGTGAGCGTAGCGAAGTCGACGATCAGATCAGGCTGCTGCTCGCTCGCATAAGCCAGTGCATCGCACAGCACCAGACGGCCTTCCGCATCGGTGTTGTCGATTTCCACGCTAAGGCCGGCACGCGTGATCACCACTTCGCCTGGGCGTAGTGCGTTGCCGCTCACGGCGTTTTCGACGGCGGGAATCAGCAAGGTCAGACGAACCGGCAGTTTCGCTTCCATGATCAGGCGCGCCAGCGCGATGGCATGCGCGGCGCCGCCCATGTCCTTCTTCATCCAGCGCATGCCGTCGGAAGGCTTGAGGTCCAGGCCGCCGGTGTCGAAGCACACGCCCTTGCCGATCACCGCCAACTTCGGATGATCGGCCTTGCCCCAGCTCAGCTCGATCAAGCGCGGCGAGCGATGGCTGGCGCGGCCCACCGCGTGGATGGTGGGGAAGTTGGCCTTGAGCAGTTCGTCGCCTACCCATTCGCGCACCTTGGCCTTGTAGGTCTTGCCGAGCTGGTTCACCGCTTCGGCGAGGTGCTTCGGGCCCATGTCTTCGGTGGGTGTGTTGACCAAGTCGCGCACCTGCGCGGTGGCTTCCACCAGTGGCGTGAGCAGCTGCAGGTCGGCGACCGGCACGGCGAGCTTGGCTGGCGCACGCTTGGCTTTGCGGTAGCGGGTGAATTCGTACGCGCCCAGGGCCCAGCCCAAGGCCGCTTGCAACGGATCGGCGAGTACACCCTCGGCGGCGAGGTAATAGCTGCCTTCCGGCAACAGGCGTGGCAGGTGGGCAAGTGCACCCAGCGCATCCGACACATCTACACCAGCCAGCACGCGCACCAGTTTGCCGTTGGCGTCGGACAGCAAGGCAAAAGCGCCGGGCGCAGGTTCGAAACCGGTTTCGGTCAGCCAGCGTCGCTGCGCGGCGCTGAGGCGGCGCTTGCTTGCCGTGAAGTGCGCGGCATCAACAGTTTCGATGGCGATGCTCTGGCGGTCGCCGGATTTGCGTTCGATCAGTGCGGACATGGGGCTCCATTCGACGTGCGGCAGCACGCCTGTTTGCAAAGACAATGGAGGTAAATGATGCGCGCTTTCGCGTGTGATGCCTACGCTGGGCTAGCGGGGTGCGCATCCAGCCAGTCGGCCAGCGCACCCATATCCGGCAGGTCGAGATCGGGTGCAGGGCCCATCGCACCGGGCCAGGGATGTCGCTCGCGATTGATCCACGCCGTACGCAATCCGGCTTCGCGCGCGCCGACCACATCGAGCTCCGGATCGTCGCCGACGTGCAGGATCTCGCCGGGCATCACGCCCAGGCGTTCGGCTGCGGTAGTGAAGATGCGTCGATCCGGCTTGGCTGCGCCGGTGTCGCGTGCGCAGATGTGGTGCGCGAAGTGCGCACGAATGCCGATCAGGTCGAGGTCCGCGTTGCCGTTGGTCAGGCTGGCCACCGGGCGGCTGGCGGTGATGCGCTTCAGCGCGGGCAGGCTGTCTGCATACAACTCCACGCTGTTGCGGGCGGTGAAGTAGACCTCCCACAACGCTTCCAGCGGCGCCTCGGCGATGCCGCAGGCAGCGAACGCGCGCTGCATGGTGATATGGCGCTGCGCGGTGAAGTCGTGGGCCAGGTCGGTGCGTTCGATTGCCACCTGGGCACGCAGGGCGCGCATGGCCGGGATGGACCATGCGCGCGCTACGTCAGGGTAGTGCTGGCGCAGGTACGCATCCAGCTCGCGGTCGGCGCGTTCCAGGGCCGGCAGTACCGGCCACAGGGTGTCGTCGAGATCCAGCGTGAGAGCGAGGATGCGCACGTCAGCGCTGGAGCCTGTTTATGGTCTTCCCGTAGCCCGCGCCGGCTCTGGTTACGTGCGGGACAAGGAAGAACGAAGGAGTGTACGTCGGTACACGACTGAGTGATGATGCCGGCCTGTGCGCAACCAGAGCTGGCCCGGAGGGTTGTCGTTGAGTGGCCGCCATGCGGCAGCGCGCGGCTTGGCCTGGCAGCCAGCCAGGCGCTGCGCCACGCGCTACCACCTGACTGCCACTCAACGACAACGCGGGCCACGGGGAGGCCACAAACGGGCTCCTACTGCGCGCTGACCTTCAGCACCTGGCCGATGCGCACGTTGTCGTTCTTCAGGCCATTCCAGCTACGCAGGTCGGACACGGTTGCCGAGAACTTCTTGGCGATCACCGACAGCGTGTCGCCCTTGACCACGGTATAGGTCTTGGCATCCGCGCTGGCTTCGGCCTTCTTGGCAGCGCTTTCTTCATTGCGCGTTTCGAGTGCCTGCTTGGCCTCTTGAGTGTGCTCCGAGGTCGGGGCGATTGCGGAGCGCGCGGCGTACGTCGCACCCGGTGCAGCGACCGGCGCCGGCTCTTCGGCTACCGGGCGGGCGCCGACTTCGGCGAGGATCGTCGGGCGGCGCGACCTGTCGAGGTCGACCAGCGCCGGAGCCTCGTCATACGGTACCAGCTGATGCTGACGAGCAATGGTGCGCACCGGGTCGGTGCTGAGGAATTCGATAAAGGTGTGCACCTGCGCGGCCTTCGGGCTGCTCTCGTTGGTGATCAGGTACACCGGAATGAACAGCGGGTAGCTGCCATCCTTCACCGTCGCCGTGCTCGCCGGCGTGCCGTTGATGTGGATCATCTTGACCTTGCTGTTGCCGTTGATGCCGGCCAGCGTGGTCACACCCATCGCCTTGGGATCGAGCGCCACCGCTTCTTCCAACTTCGCGGTATTCACGTACAAACGCGGCGCGGCCACCGGCTGGTTGCCACGACCAAACAGCAGCTTGCGCAGGCTGTATTCCACGCCGTCGCCCGGGCTGGCCACGGCATAAAGATCGATCGGCTCATCGCGGCCGCCCACATCTTTCCAATTGGTGATTTTGCCGTAGTAGATGTCATGCACCTGCTTCAGCGTGAGGCTGCTCACAGGGTTGGACGGGTAGGTGATCATCACCAGCGCATCCCACGCTACGGGCGTGAACTGCAGGCTGCTTTCCGCCGTGCCATCGGGGCCGCGCGCGCTGCCGGCGAAATCCGCCGAGCCCCTGGCGACCGCATCCAGGCCGGAGGCCGTGTTGAAGGGCTGCACTTCGATCTTGCCCTTGCCGGCCTTTTCATAGGCCTTGGCCACGTCGGTCACGATGCCGCGCGCGGTGGCGACATCGCCGCGCCACACCAGGGCGGGGACGGCAGGCTGGGCGGATTTCTTGCTGGAGGTTTTGGCTTTGGGTGCGGCGACCACCGCAGTGGCGGCGCAGACGCCAATCAGCGCCACGGAAAGGATGCGTGCGAGACGGAAGGACATAGTGTTGGGAAACCCCGGGGTTCGACTGAGTAAGGACTGCGTACTGCCGTCAATGGCGCGCATAGATGGGTGAAGCCTTGGTATTTCATCCGTCCGCTGGCGAAACATCAAGCGAGTTCACGCGCTTGCGTTAAGGAAAGCGCCGTGATGTGCGCGTGATCGCATCGTGGTTCAGCCTGTCGTCACCGAATCAAGCCCCGCTGCGACACTTCACCGAAGGAGCGCACCCTGTGCGCTCCTGCACATCAGCGGATGTCGATGTAGCGCACGCCTTCATCCCCCGACACCACCAGCACCAGTTGGCGTGGGTTCACTCCTGTCAGGCGCTTCAGAGTGCTCAGGTTGGGAATGCGCAGGTTGCCGACGCCGATCACGATATCGTTGGCGCTCAATCCCGCTTGTGCCGCACGGCTGCCGGCGCGCACTGCACCCACCGACACGCCACCCACACCTTGGCTGCGCAGGTTCTGCGACAGCTCACTGAACGTCACGCCGGCCAGGCGCGCATCCAAGCTTGCACCTTCCAGCGTGGCCAGTTTTTCTGGCGTGAGCTTGGCGAGCACGTCGCGCGTGGTGCCATTGCGTTGCACGCTCAGCTTCACGGCGCTACCCACCGGCAACAGGCCCTCGGCATTGCGCAGCTCCTGCGCGTTGCGCAGCGGCTTGCCGTCGATGGCAGTGAGCACGTCGCCGATCTGGATATCCGCACCATCCGCCGCGGAACCCGTACTCACCCGCGTCACCACCACGCCACTGGTGTTCTTCAGGCCCAACACCTGGGCGATGCGCGGCGTGATGTCCTGCGTTTCCAGGCCCAGGTTGCCGCGGCTCACCTTGCCGTGCGCGATGAGTTGCTGCATCACCTCACGGCTCAAATCGGTGGGAATAGCAAAGCCGATGCCCACGTTGCCGCCCGAGGGCGAGAAGATCATGGTGTTGATGCCCACCAGCTCGCCGCGCAGATTCACCAGCGCACCGCCCGAGTTGCCCGGATTGATCGAGGCATCGGTCTGGATGAAGTTCTGATAGCCCGTGCCACCCAGGCCCGAGCGCTGCAGCGCCGAGACGATGCCCGACGTCACCGTCTGCCCCAACCCGAACGGGTCGCCTACCGCCACCACAAAATCACCCACGCGCAGCTTCGACGAATCCGCCATCGGCAGCGCCTGCAGCCCCGTGGCTTGAATCTGCACCACCGCCACATCCGTGTCCGGGTCGGTGCCGATCAGCTTGCCCTTGAAGTCGCGCCCATCTTGCAAGGTCACCGTGATGTCGTCCGCGCCGCCCACCACATGGTTGTTGGTCAGTACATAACCCTTGGCCGCATCCACGATCACGCCCGAACCCAGACTCTGCGCAACGCGCTGGCGCTGCGCGCCGGGCAGGCCGAAGAACTGGCGGAACATCGGGTCGTCGAAGAACGGGTCGCGCACCTGCACCCGCGTCTTGGTGGAGATATTCACCACCGCCGGCGTCACCTTCTCCAGCATCGGCGCCAGCGACGGCAGCACTTGTCCGTCAACGACTGGTGGCAGTGCGGCACGACTGGCAAGGGGCAGAGCAGCGAGCAGGGCGGTGAGCAAGATGGCAACAGGACGAATGCGACGGTGATGCATAAAAGCTCCTTGGCGAAAGCAAACGTGACTTTTGAAGACCATTCCAGCGGCAGCATTGCATCTTAAAAACCCGCCCCCGGCGATGCACCTGTAGGAGCGCACCCTGTGCGCGAAACGGTCCGAAAGGACCGTGCTGGTTGACCTGCAGCCCTGCTAACGCAGGGCTTTCATTCGGGCCTTCCATGGCCCTCACCGGAAGGCGGCTTACGCCGTGCAAACCGGCAATCCTGCCGGTTTGTCACGCACAGGGTGCGCTCCTACATGGCGACTCCTTGGTACCAAAAATCCACCGACATCCAGCTCACCACAACACCCGCGCTTCCCACCGTCCAACCCTCGCAAAACTCTTTGACATGAGACATTCACGGGGGTAACGTTCACCTCCGTTCGCACCACAACATCTTGTGTATGGATGCCGGCGTTTTAACAAGTGCTGGTGTCATGCTGACAGCTCTAAGGGGGGCGGTCGCAGTCCGGCAGGGAACGTCAGGCACGGCTTCGCGCCAACAACGACGCCGCCGAGCGGACGGATAAGCCAACTACAACTATAAGAAACCAACGGGGCCGCAAGGCTACACCGGGAGGTCAGGAAGCCGATGAGCACCGTGCGTGCACCAGCCGTGAGTCCGGAAATCAATCGAGATGGCACTGCAATGATTCCGCTGCAGCCAGCGTCGTATGACATCTGGGACAAAAAATACCGACTGAAAGCCAAGTCGGGTGAACCCGTCGACGGTAGCGTCGACGAAACCTATCAGCGCGTCGCACGCGCACTCTCCGACGTGGAAGCCACGCCGGAACTCCGTGAGCACTGGAACGAGCGCTTCGTGTGGGCGCTGCGTCGCGGTGCGATTCCGGCCGGGCGCATCACCTCCAACGCCGGTGCGCTGGCGCACAAGCCGGCCACGTCCACCATCAACTGCACCGTGTCCGGCACCATCCGCGACTCCATGGACGACATCCTGGAGAAGGTGCACGAGGCGGGCCTCACCCTGAAGGCCGGCTGCGGCATCGGCTACGAGTTCAGCACGCTGCGTCCGCGCGGCGCCTATGTGTCGGGCGCGGGCGCCTACACCAGCGGCCCGCTGTCCTTCATGGATATCTACGACAAGATGTGCTTCACCGTCTCCTCCGCCGGCGGTCGCCGCGGTGCGCAGATGGGCACGTTCGACATCAGCCACCCCGACGCCAAGGAATTCATTCGCGCCAAGCGCGAAGACGGCCGCCTGCGTCAGTTCAACCTGTCGCTGCTGATCACCGACGGCTTCATGCAAGCGGTGGAGCACGACCAGGACTGGCCGCTGGTGTTCCCGGTGCACGTCAAGGAGCAGAGCGAAGTCGACCTCGCCGACGCTTCCCAGGTCGTGTGGCGCGAGTGGCCCACCCACGAGAACTACGTGGAGCGCGACGACGGCCTGGTCGCCTGCAAGATCTACGGCCACATCCGCGCCCGCCATCTGTGGGACATGATCATGGTCTCGACGTACGACTACGCCGAGCCCGGGTTCATCTTGATCGACAAGGTCAACGAGATGAACAACAACTGGTGGTGCGAGCATATTCGTGCCACCAACCCCTGCGGCGAGCAGCCGCTGCCGCCGTACGGCTCCTGCCTGCTCGGTTCGATCAACCTCACCACCTTCGTGCGCGACCCGTTCGGCCCCAAGGCCCGCTTCGACTGGGACGAATACCGCGACGTGGTCAAGGTGTTCACCCGCATGCTCGACAACGTGGTGGAGATCAACGGCCTGCCGCTGGAGCAGCAGCGCAACGAGATCCTCGGCAAGCGCCGTCACGGCATGGGCTTCCTGGGCCTCGGCAGCACGCTGACCATGCTCAAGATGCGCTACGGCTCCGCCGACGCGGTGAGCTTCACCGAAGACGTCTCGCGCGAAATGGCCGTGGCCGGCTGGGAGGTCGCCCTCGATCTCGCCAAGGAAAAGGGCCCGGCCCCGATCCTGCAGAAGGACTTCACCGTCACCGGCGACATGCTGCGCAAGCGTCCAGAAATGGCCGCCGACGGCTACAAAGTGGGCGACACCATCCCCGGTCGCGTGCTGCACGCCAAGTACAGCCGCTACATGCAGCGCGTCGCCACCGTGGCGCCGAACCTGGTGGCCCAGCTCGCCGAAACCGGCGCGCGCTTCACCCACCACAGCTCGATCGCGCCCACCGGCACCATCTCGCTGTCGCTCGCCAACAACGCCAGCAACGGCATCGAGCCGAGCTTCGCCCACCACTATTCGCGCAACGTGATCCGCGAAGGCCGCAAGACCAAGGAAAAGGTCGAGGTGTTCAGCTACGAGCTGCTCGCCTACCGCGGCTTGATCAACGCCAACGCGATGCCGTTCACCGACGACGCGCAGAACAAGCTGCCGGAATACTTCGTCGCCGCTGACGACATCTCGCCCAAGGAGCACGTCGACATCCAGGCCGCGTCGCAAAAATGGATCGATTCGTCGATTTCCAAGACGGCGAACGTGCCGACCGACTATCCTTACGAAGACTTCAAGGACATCTACTTCTACGCCTATAAGCAGGGCCTCAAGGGCTGCACGACCTTCCGTTTCAACCCTGCAGCGTTCCAGGGTGTGTTGGTCAAAGAAGCCGATCTTGAGAGCACCCTCTACCGCTTCGAATTGGAAGACGGTAGCGTTATCGAACTGAAGGGCAACGAAGAAGTGGAATACGACGGCGAAATGCACACAGCCGCCAACCTATTCGATGCCTTGAAGGAAGGCTATTACGGCAAGTTCTAAGTGCAGGCCAGCAGCTTCTCGAAGCTGTTGGCCTACGCTCGGTTCGATGTTCGAAGCCTTGATACACGCAGGCCCACGCCAAGTACTGAACTCACGTCGGAGGGGAAACCCAGATGTCCATTGATACCGAATTCGAAGTAATTGAAATGACCCCGGCCATGCCGGAAGCCCCGGCCGCTTCGGCCGAAACCCCGGCCCCCAAGGCCAAGAAGGCTCGCAAGCCGGCCAAGAAAAAGGCCGCCGCTGCCAAGAAGGCCGCTCCGGCCAAGAAGGCTGCTGCCAAGAAAGCGGTGAAGAAGACCGCCAAGAAGGCTGCCGCCAAGAAAGCGGTGAAGAAGGCCGCCAAGAAAGCCGGCGCCAAGAAGACGGCGAAAAAGGCCGTCAAGAAGGCAGTGAAGAAGGTCGCCAAGAAAGCCGCTTCCGCCAAGAAGGCTGTGAAGAAGGTCGCGAAGAAGGTCGCTAAAAAGAGCGGCGCCAAGAAGGCCGTGAAAAAGACGGCAAAGAAGGCAGCAAAGAAGGTCAGCAGCAAAAAGACGGCAAAGAAAGTCGCCGTGAAGAAGACGGCCAAGAAGGCCGCCGGTAAGAAAACCGCCAAGAAAGCGGTCAAGAGGTCCACTGCCAGCAAGAAGGCAAGCGTCAAGGTCGCGCGCAAGCCGGCCAAGAAGGCTGCCCGCAAGAAGTAAGCAACACCCACGCTCCGGCCCGGCCCTTGCGCCGGGCCGGAGCGTATTCGGCCCGCCGCGCGCCGACACCTCACGCCAACGCAACTGAAAAAGCACACTCCTATGGCGATCAAGATCGAAAAGAAGATCAAGGGCTACAACGTCGTCAAGCCCGAGGACAAAGCCGCGCTTGCCACCGCTCCCGCCGCGCCCAAAGAGGCCCCCAAGGCGGAAGTGATCCAGATGCACGAGAGCCTGGAGCGCCCCGAGACGCTCATCGGCTCCACCTACAAGATCAAGTCGCCGCTGTTCGAACACGCGTTGTACGTCACCGTCAACGACATCGTGCTCAACGCCGGCACCCAGCATGAGCAGCGCCGCCCCTTCGAGATCTTCATCAACTCGAAGAACATGGACCACTTCCAGTGGATCGTGGCGCTCACCCGCATCATCTCCGCTGTCTTCCGCAAAGGCGGCGACATCACCTTCCTCGCGGAAGAGATGAAGGCCGTTTTCGACCCGCGCGGCGGCTACTTCAAAGCCGGCGGCGTCTACATGCCCAGTATCGTCGCCGAGATCGGCGCGGTGATTGAGCAGCATATGAAGATGATCGGGCTGATTCACGATCCGGAGATGGACGAGTCCACCCGCAAGCTCATCGCCGAGAAGCGCGCTGCTTATGAAGCGGCTGCCAACGGCAAGAGCGCCAAGCCTGCCGTTGAAGCAAGCGCTGAACCCACCAACGCCAACGGCTTCCCGCCCGGCGCCACCCTCTGCGCCAAGTGCAATACGCAGGCGCTGGTGCTGATGGATGGGTGTCAGACTTGTTTGAATTGTGGATACAGCAAGTGCGGGTGATTCAACTCAAAAAAGGTATAGCGACAAGGGCGGCAGCGATGCTGCCCTTTGTTGTATGTAATCCACGAAAGTAGTGCCAATGCAGTCATCGAAGTGCTAAACCAGGAGGGTTTATGGCAGCGAGTCTCCCTTATGTAACTACCCCGGGTTCGATCAAGAGCGCTCTAGAAAAGATTCGTTCTGCGGCGACACCGGAGCGAGTTACAAAAGACTTCGTTACAACTGTTCTGCAGATAAAGGGCGGAACCGGTGGCAATATTCCCCCTTTTTTGAAGCGTATTGGATTCGTTGCACCGGATGGTACGCCAACCAATATCTACAAAAGATTTCGTAACCCCGCAACTGGTGGGGCGGCGGTGGCTGAAGCAATTAAGGTCGGTTACAAAGATCTTGGGCAGGCCAACGAATACTTTTACCAGCTATCGGACAAGGATCTTCTCGCACTCATCGTGCAGGTAACGGGTGCGGAGGCAGATAGTCGAGCAGCTGCACTCACACTTTCCGCAATCAAGGCACTGAAGACATTTGCTAATTTTGAGGCTGTCGAAGGCAGCTCTGTAGCGGAAGAGTTGCCGCTTGTCCGCGAGACGCCGCCAAAGGACCTAAGTGCTTCAACGGCCCATAAAGGGACTAAGAGGGGTCTTAGTTTGTCGTACACCATCAATCTAAACCTCCCTGTAACGGCAGACCAGGCGGTTTTCAATGCAATCTTTCGCAGCCTGAAGGAGCATCTTCTCTCGGGTGAGGAGTAGGAAGATGCTAGAACGGATTAAAGCCTTCGGAATGACTAATCAGATGCTGGCGGAAGACTTAAGTCGCGTGGCTCGAGCGCATGGTGTTGAGCTTGGTCACATGCCAGTGATATCTCAAAGGGTTGAGGATGTTTACTATCCCCAGTTTGATTCTGCCGTGCGAACCGAGGCCGCGGCAATGGCGAAGCACTACGAGATTTTCTATTCACTAGAGAAATCCATTCGAGAGTTAGTGGCCCAGACGATTGAGTCAACCGAGAAGCGCGAGGATTGGTGGAGTTCGTCGCGTATTCCGGCAAACATTCAGGCTGATGTCTCCAGTCGAATTCAGAAGGAGCTCGATGCCGGAGTGACTCGACGATCATTGGATGAACTTGATTACACGACGTTCGGCGAGCTATCGGTAGTTATTTCTTCTAACTGGGATATTTTCGGAGGCCTATTCAATAGCAAGAAGGCTGTCGAGAAAGTCATGGCTAGCCTTAATGCGCTACGAAATCCAATCGCGCATTGCAGTCCGCTGGCTGAAGATGAAGTTTTACGCCTGCAGCTAACCGTGCGTGACTGGTTTCGATTAATGAGCTGACCCGGAAGGCAAAAAAAAGGGGGCGCCATTTCGAATAAATGGTCAGAGACAATTTTTCTCCTTCTGTAAATGTTTCTGACCCATTATTTCTCCCCGTCAGCGCTCTTTGAGCGGCTCACATCACTAAAGCCCCCGGCTTTGCCGGGGGGGGGCTTACTAAACAGGGGATTTATGAGGCGGCACCTTTTCGCTCTATTGATGCTGGCATGCGCCGGCTGCACTCCCGTTGTCACGAAGATCAACGTGACGGATATGGCCAAATCCGATTCGCTCCAACTGCGCGACATGAGGCCCTCTGCGGAAAAAGAGGGCAAGATTTTCAGCTTGCTGATCACAAGCAAGGAGTACGGGATCCTGCGCGCAGGAGACGCCAAGCTGTCGCCGCCACCAGTCCGTTTGCTACAGCATGAGGCTTTTGAGAAATTCGCTGCGATGGACCATCAGCCCCAAGTGACGGTCTATCACTTCGTGATCTATGAAAACATGCGGTCGCAGCTCCGCTCGGGTGCTCTCGGCGCAGGGGTTGGTGGCGTGTTGGGTGGGCTCATTGGAAACGCAATGGCTTCACATGATGCGTCCTCCCAGACCAGCATCGTCGACGAAAGGACCTTTAGTAGCACTTCGGACGAGTATCTGCGCGGCATGTATACCAGCACGGAGAACCCAGACAAGGCATCCGTCTACATCATCTACATCGACACGGATATCGATGGCAAGAAGGTGTTTACCCGGACCGTTGCCTCAATGAAGCCGCATGGCGACCAGAATCCATTCGCGGATGGGGTCCGGCTGGCGATCAAGAATCACCTTTCTCGTTACGAAGTTGGCGCCATGGCGACTGCGGCGACTGCCTCGGTCGCGCCGACAGCGCCCACCGTAACTTCTGCAGCACCCGCGACTACTGCCGATGCCTCAACTCAAGCATCTCAAACCGCCCCGACCGATGGGGCTACGATGTCGATGGCTCAGAGCGTTGCCAATCAATTGCGATGCGGAGCGGTTCGAGCCGACGGTAACTCGATCTTCGTCGCCTCGTGCGGCTCCTACGACGTGGCAATCGATTGCGGTGACGGGAGCTGCCACCCAACGCATACCGTCAGCACAAAGGGAAACCAGTAGGCTGGCCGGATGAGGTCCGGGAATCGGAGTCCGTGGAAACCCGGGTCTGGAAACCCGGGTCACCATTTCGTCGTCCGGGCAAATAAAGGGGTCAAAATAAAGGGGTCAGAGACATTTATCGAAGAGAATAAGTCTATAAAATATCTCTGACCACATATTCTCGTATTTTTGAGTGACAAATGGCTGCTTCTTGTTTCTTTCTGTCGATCTCAAAATGGTGCTAACTACAATCTTTGCCTGTGCCTCCGTCGTCAGTTGGCTTGCAGTGCTTGTCCTGGCAGGTGCGAGCTGGAGGGCGATTACATCGGCCGATCCAAAATATGCAGAGGCCCTTTTTACGCCGGTTCTCGATCAAGCGATTTATCGCCTAGGGCCATTGCGCTGGAAAGTCTTATATCTATGCTCGGCGCCAACATCCGTGGTACGGCGAGTAGTGATGTTGCGTGTTGCGATAGCTATCCAATTGCTCGCCTTCTTCAGCTTTGTTGCGAGCCTCATATGGGGCGATTGACTGCGAACGGCAATGTTATCGCGTGATCATTTCGACATTCAATGCACGCTCAAGTGACTTGCGGAATCCCGGGTCAGGTTGGACTTTAAAGAAACCCGGGTCATGTTTGACATTCAGAGCAAGCTCTACCAGAACTGCACTCTGACCCTGAGGTTTCCTGATGTTTCGCATGTTCGATAAGGATTTCATTCGATCGGAACTTCATCGCATCCTCGGAGAGGAGGATGCGCATAGATTTCTCGCCAGTCTTCATTTCAAGTCTCGCACAAAGGGGCGCCTCTTCTACTGGCAGGAGAGGATGATCGATAAGCTCTGCAAAGAGTTATCCATGCCGAAGCTGTCGCTTGAGGATTCCCTGAGCATCTTCAATTACTGCCATTTGCATGGTGACGAGCTTACTGAGGATTCGGTTCCGATCATTTACGGGACTTTTGCTCCAGCGAGTAATGGCGAGGCGTCGTATCGGAGTAGTTGCCCTTATGCCAACTCATTCGTGCAGGGTCCCTGTTGGGTTGAGGGCACCACCCATGGCACGGTTTTCTACTGTCCTACCTGCCGTCAGATCGAAAGGCAGCTTGAGGATTTTAGGTTCACTTCCACAGCAACCAGGATTTGAACCCGCCACCATTTCGCTGGGAGCCGAAACCCAGGTTGGGCATCTAGCTCTACAAGAACAGCACTCCGACCCTCGGGTTGGCTTGAACACGTATGCCTACGTGGGAGGGAATCCGCTGGGCTACATCGATCCCTTGGGGCTCTGTGACTGCAGCAATGTTCTCAATACCGCTCAAGCCACGGCAAGCAAGCCAAATCTGGCCTCTGTCTATTCCTACGCAGGCGATCACGCGCCCGGTCCCAATACGAATAAATGCAATACGTTTGTTGGAGATATGCTGAGCGGGACCGGTGTAGGGCCAAAAAGATGGCTGGGGTTTGGTGAGCCGATAAGTGCGGGCGATTGGGCGGACCCGACAAAGGACATCCCGCATTTTCCGGTCGTCGCCACACCACAGCCTGGTGATATCGTTGCCGTTTCGCACCATTATTCTGATGCTTCTGGGCATGTTGCGATTGTTAAGGTGCCAGGAAAATCGACCATTGGAGCGGGGACGGCTACGGGCGCCCATGAAACCGGATGGCCATGGGATCCGACAACATCACCGCAAGGCACTCCAGTATATAAGCGATGCACATGCAGCTAAGTAACGGAAGAAGGCGGTTCATTTTGATGGCCATGGTCATACTTGCGACCATGGCTTTGGCGTGGCGATACGCTTACCCGGCGATGGTCTCGCATATTTACGCGGCGAATGCGCCTTTGTCATGGAACAAAGCCTTGCTCTCCATGACTTTGGGGGAGGTTCACCAAACTCTTGGAAACCCAGACGAGGACGTTTCCGCAAAGGAGTATCAAGTATGGATTCGAAAGCAGTGGTGGGGATGGCAAGAACTAAAAGTGCTTATTCCAAACTGCTTCGCAGCTAGCTCGAGGCCGAGTGAGGTGTATTACATCGTTCACGTTTACGGTTTTTACGATCCCGTGATAAAACGCCGTATCGAATAGCAAATTGACGGTACTAAAATCTGAGTTCGCGGAAGAAGCGGGTCGAAAACCCGGGTTGGACTTTCAAGGCCAAGCCTCAAGGGTCGAGGTAGCTAAGACCCAAACCCCTTAGTCCGGCGGGCAGAACAAAGAAAGGGTCAGGTTGCCATATTTCGAAATACAGGGCGGGAGTAGTTAACCAGTAACCGCATCCCAGGAAGAAAGGCCGAGTCGCTACTTCTATGGCCCTAAGCACCGACGAACTTCACATCGATCCTCGATCGTTGCGAGTGGCTCAATCCGCAGTGATCATCCAAGCGTCCTAGCCGAACCCGTTGGCTGGACGGGTGGCCTCCAGGATGGCCCGCGGACTGTGCACAAGCTCACTCGCGCACCTCCACGCATGCTGCTAATGTCTGCCGCCGAAGCCCGTGTTCAGCAATCAATCCGAGGGAGCAGGGAATGCGATTTGAGCCAGGTGGACGGCTTTTCTACGCTTGTCAGTTCGCGGAACCAAAGTACGGTCTGCTCCAGCAGAAGCTGGCGGCATAGAAGGTGCGGGTGATCATGCGCGATTCGCAGCCCGCGACGGCGGGCGTTCGTATATCAGGTGTCGAATACCGGGAGTGTCGCTCTAGGCGATGCATCTGGGCGTCGTGCTTTGCGCGGAACGGATGTGCGGAATGTTGATGGTGGTTTTTGTTTGATCCATGGAGATGTGGACAAGGTAATGAGTGGGCGCAACATGGCCTGCTATGGGATGTATGTCGCGCCATGAGCGCATTTCAAACTCACTAGGGATAGGTATTCATGCGTCACTTGTTTCTGGCTGCGTCGCTGGGCGCGGCAATGGCTGTTTCTTCGTTTGCTGCGCACGCCGGTGACGCGGATCCCAGCCACTTCTTTGTCAATGCGGGTGCGGGCATGTCGCACTCCAACATTTCCGGTCTCACCGATAAGGACAGTTGGGGTTACAACCTCAATGCAGGTTATCGCTGGCGTGATACCTGGGGCGTGGAGGCGGGGTATGTCGACCTGGGCAGGCCCGAGTTCAATGGATGGGTCAATGGGGATTCCAGGTATCCCCTCAAACTGAGGCTCAATGTCTCGGGCTGGACGCTGGGCGCCAACGGTCGCTGGACCTTTGCCGAAAACTGGTACGTCAGCGCGCGACTGGGTGTGTTCTTCTCCCGGTCGAAGCTGACAGCGCAGGGCTCCTACGTCGGTGAAGCAACGACCAACGACACCAACCTGTACTTCGGCGGCGGGCTTGGCTATGACATTACCCCGCAGCTCAGCGTCGGTGTGAATGTTGATCGTTACCAGGCCAAGTCCAATCGCTTCCTTAGAGGCACCAATAGCCCGGTGCTGGTGTCCGGCATGCTCGAGTACCGTTTCATCAGCCGGTAATTGCTGCGGCTGACACGTTTGTAGCAGAGGGAGCGGAGGCAATTCGCTCCCTCCCTTGCTCGTCCCACTGGGACGGGCAAGGGAGGCGGAAACAATGTGCCGCTGAGATTCGACGCCAAGCAGGACCCTGAAGAGGCACACCAAGCCACCGCCTGGCCGCCGTGCTAGCTTTTAGGCGCGGCGAGGGGAGCCGTCACATCACAGGGGAAAAACATGGCAAGTCGCAATCAGCCGGTACGCTGGTACTGGCCGACGTTCGGGAATGTCGCCGACGCTGTTCAAGCATCCAATCAAGGCATGTGGGCCGCCGTATTTTGTGCCGTCGTAACGGCCATCATGGCGACCGTCAGCATCTTCACTGCTGCCGGCATTGCAGGTATCCACCCCTCGGCTTATCTGGATGCGGTGCTGTTTGCGGTGATCGCATGGCGTATTCACGCGCGATCCAAGGGTTTCGCGATCGCCGGGCTGTGCTTGTTCGTGATCGAAAAGATCTTCCAGATCGTCACGCAGCCGGAATCGATGCGCTTCGGCATCTTTCTCGGCATCATTCTGCTGCTGTGCTTTATCAGCGGCGTGCGGGGCAACTTCGCCTATCACCGTTTCATGGCCGAAGCTGAAGTGGCGCCTCCCGCACTTCCAGGGGCGGAGAGCAGAGCACGGGATATCTGACAGCGCGCTGGGCGTTGTGGGTCATTGGTGGTGATCTTGGCCGGTAATCAATCGGTCAAGATCAATAGCTTCGGCCCTAGGGATAGTCTGTTACGAGTGGCGCTCCTGTCGAAGACGAAGGCAAATTTGGGCGCGCGGCCCTTATGTCGCTGCGGCCAGTGAGGTATTGAGCACTTATGCGGAAGTGGGGGCTGGCATTTCTCTTTCTGTTGATCGGCTGGGGCGCGCTTCACTGGTGGCGGCAGCGGCCAGTGGAGCAGGCGCCGGGGATACTTGCGCCGGATGCACCTCAACAGGTCGATATCGATCACGGCACGCAACTACAGCGAGGTGACGTAACCCTCACGACACGTGCTCGCTTCGAGTTGACTGCCCGTGTTCTTTCACGGGAAGACTATCGCTACGATGCCGGCGCCTCGCTTGCCCCGGTGGATCTCGCGCTTGGCTGGGGGCGCATGTCCGACAGCGCCGTGTTGGCAAAGATCAGCATCAGCCAATCCAATCGCTTCTATTACTGGAGCGTTCGGGAGTTTCCGATTCCGCGGCGCGATATCGAAACCTCCAGCGCCAATATGCACATGATCCCTTCCGACGACATGGTCCGTCATTCGCTGGAGCGGATACGTCCGGGGCAGCTAGTGCATTTGGAGGGATTTCTTGTCGATGCCAGCCGGCCGGATGGTTGGCAGTGGCATACGTCGATGACACGCGAAGACACCGGAAACGGCGCGTGTGAGTTGGTGTATGTCGAAGACATCAGCACGGTGGTGCCGTGACTTGGAACCACCTGTACAGGTATCCCACAGAGGAAGAATTTGCCCGCTTTCTAAAAGAAGGTGGGGAAGTTACTTTCATTGCTAAGGGCGTCTATTTCGACCCACGCGGAGATCTCCTTGCGCCTCTCTCCGGAATTGCACTGTTTGGCGGCGTGACATTTCGCCCGAAGCTTTTGGATAATCTCGAACTAGAAGTCTATCCCGCTGCTTACGGCGGCCAGTGGGCAACCATTGAACAGCAGATTGCCCTTAGAAGTGGCTGGATTAGATACAACGACGTATATCCGCCTGAATATCCGCCTGGAAACATGAGGGCGACGTGCCATATTGACGTGCCTGCACCCTTGGTGGGCGAACTATAAGAACGGGGTCACCATTTCGCTGGGCATTGCCGGCAACAAGGCAGACCCATTCACCCCTCAAAGTTTCTCCGCAACCCTTTGCACCGCCGCATGGCGATCCGGGCGCAGCCGGTCCAGCCGTGTCGTTACTGCCTGGAGGATCGGCGGCGGCGCTCGCTCGGGGCGCCCGCAGTCGAACGGCGGCGCCGGCGCGTATTCGATACCGAGCTGCACCGACTGCGCATGCGCGACGCCGGCAATGTCGGCCATCACCGAAAGTGCCATGTCGATGCCCGCGGTGACGCCGCCGCCGGTGATGAGATACCCGTCTTGCACCACACGGTCCTCGTCCGCAATTGCACCGAACGGCGGCGGCAGGTCGCGCCAGGCCCAGTGGCAGGCCGCGCGTTTGCCGCGGAGCAGCCCTGCCGCGCCAAGCACAACGGACCCGTTGCACACCGAGGTGACATAGCGGGCGCCACCCGCCAGCCGGCGCACTTCGCGCATGAAATCAGCATCTTCTATCGCCTCGATCACGCCGAAGCCGCCGGGCACGCACAAGAGGTCGGCGTGCGGTATGTCGGCCAGCCGCTGCACGTGGGTGATCGTGAGGCCGCTGTCGGCCTGGATGTCGCCGCCGTTGGCAGAGGCCACCACGCATTGCGCCCCGGGCAGACGCCAGAACACCTCGTGGGGGCCGGTGAAATCGAGCTGGGTGACGCGGTCATACAGCGCGAAAACGATGATGAATGGGGAGGCGGTCATGGCGCGGATCTCGCTGGAGTCGGTTGACGCCTCGCAGCATCGCGATCTAAGTTGGCGGCAGCAATGTCCTATATCCCACGTTTTCTGCCATGTCTCACCGTATAGCGGTGCTTGTCTATCCCGACTTCCAACTGCTCGATGCGGCGGGGCCTATCGCCGCGTTCGAAGTGGCGAGCCGCTATCGGGACGGGTACTACGCGCTGCGGATCGTGGCCGCGCAGCCGGGCCTGGTGCGCAGTTCGTCGGGCGTGCGCTGGGCCTGCGAGGGTCTGCCGCCAGCGAGTCAGGTCGACACCTTGCTAGTGGCCGGCGGCGACGGCGTCGATGCCGCCATGACCGACGCGCGCACGCGCCGCTTCGTGCAACGCTGCGCGAAGCGCGGCGCGCGCGTGACCAGCGCGTGCACGGGCAGCTTGCTGCTTGCGGCCACCGGGGTGCTCGACGGCAAGCGCGCCACGACTCACTGGTACCGTAGCGAGCAGTTCGCACGCCAGTTCCCGCAAGTACAGTTGGAAGTCGACCATATCTACGTCAACGACGGCAGCATCTGGACCAGCGCGGGCATCAGCGCCGGCATCGACCTGGCACTGGCGCTGGTCGCCGAGGACCTCGGCGAGCGCATCGCGCGCGCGGTGGCGCGGCAGCTCGTCGTCTACTATCGGCGGCCGGGCGGGCAGTCGCAATTCTCGGCATTGATCGAGATGGACTCCGCGCAAGGCCGCTTCAGGCCGCTGCTCGATCATGTGCGCCGCCACTTGAGCGCGCGCCACCATGTAGGCGACCTGGCCGAGCATGCTTGCATGAGCCCGCGCCACTTCGCGCGAGCCTTCCTGGCGGAGACCGGCCTCACGCCGGCCAAGGCCGTAGAAAAGTTGCGGGTGGAGGCAGCGCGCGCCGCACTGGAAAGCGGCGCGGCCTCGCTGCATCGCGTCGCGACCGAGTGCGGGTTCGGCGATACCGAGCGCATGCGCCGCAGTTTTCAGCGCCTGCTGGGAATGCCGCCGTCGATCTTGCGTACGCGGTGAAAAGCGCCCCGCGGTTCAGCCTGCTCAGCGATGGGTTACCGCCGACTCTGCATCAACGCCGCCGCGTGCAGCATCAGAAACAACGGCACGAGAAATGCTGGAATCAGCAGCAGCGGCAGTGACGCCATGGGCGCGGTGCTGATTTCCCCAGGAGCGCCTGTGGTGAGCGTGGCACTCAGCGTGCCCAGGCTGAGCGCCACCACCAGGTCGATGATGCCAAGCACATTCCAGCGGATGAAGCCGGCGCTGGCGGCGAAGGCGGGCTGACGCGCAAGAGTGACGGCTATCCAGGGGGCGGTGATGCCGATGGCCATATCGCCGATGCCAGCGGGCAGGGCGAACATGGCGGGCAGCACGTTGTACGCATAGAGGAAGAGGAAGCCCAGGCCAGCCCATCGCCAGGCCTGCATGGCCGCAATAAGACGAAGATCAAGCGAGAGAACGAAGTGGCGGAAGGACTCCGAGAGCCGCAGCCACGCAAAGAACAGCAACAGCGGTGTAGCGACGCCGATGGCAATGCCAAAGGGCGGCATGCCGGGACGGCCGACGAATGCGCCAGCCGAACCGAGCGATACGACGAGCAGGAACCAGGCGATCAGTACGGCTGTAACGCTCAAGGGCATACGGCTAAGCCCGCTTGGCCGGGATTCGGTAGCGCGGGGAATGACATTGGTTGCCATGACGCTCTCCTTGGTTACTTGCATTTTGCAAGTTGCAAGGCAACGTAGCATCATGACTTGCAGTCTGCAAGTGACCTGAGCAGGCCATGGAGAAGTGGACATGAGTACCGCGAAGACCTTCACGCGCTCCGCCTGTGCGGTCGCCAATTCGCTGGACGTCGTGGGCGACAAATGGTCGTTACTCGTGGTGCGCGACTTGCTGCACGGCAAGCGCACCTACGGCGAGCTCGCGGATTCGATGGAGCGCATTCCCACCAACATCCTTGCCGAGCGTCTTAAGCGGCTGGAAGCCGCCGGTATCGTCCTTCGAACCCCGTATCAGCAGCACCCCACGCGGTACTCCTACACACTCACCCCGAAGGGAAGCGCTCTGGGCGACGTGCTACTCGCGTTTGTGCGTTGGGGCAAACAGCACATACCAGGCACGCTGGCACTGAATCAGGGGCCGGCGAGCGGTACATCGGCGGTGTCGAAGACAGGCGCGCGCCGCGTGCAGGCGAAAACGTGAGCACTAATTTGAACGAGAGAAACGGGACGGGGATAGCCACTACGCTTAGCTACCTCCGATCCGTTCTTTTGCCAGCTTTCTTTATGCACGGCAGCGCCAGAGCGCGGCGAGTCAGTTCCGCGGCAGTGGCAACCGCCAGTTCTGATTGGCCGCGCCAGTGCACCGTTGCATCGTCAACTGCGCACCCTGGGCTGACGAGGTCAAGCAAAGACCGGACAGGTCGCTGCGCAGCTGCGTACCGATCTGGCTCCACTGTTGATTGCGGCCATTGTTACAGCTGTAAACGATGACTTGGGCGCCTGGCGAGGTATTGCCGTTGGCAACATCCAGGCACAGGTTGTTCTGAAGCCGCAGTGTGTGATCCACCCCGAGCACCCAGGCCTGGTTTTCGCCGCCGGTACAGCTGTAGGTGATCGCCGGAACATTGCTACGGGCCCCGCCGCTCGCATCGATGCAAACATCGTTCGCGCTGATTACCGCACCGCGCAACGAATTGCCGATCGCATTGCGCTGCACGCTGCCGGAAGCCGTTTTGGTGGCCTGGCTATAACCGGTGCAGGTTTTGCTCAGGCTGGTGCCGGAGATGCTCGCTACCGCGTTGCCGCCATTGCCGCGGGGCAAGTCAAAGGCTGCGCTGGCGTAAGGCTGGTTGAAGCAATTGGCATTGGCGGAGCTCCACTCGAAGTACTCGGTCCAGTTGACCATGCCGTGAGGCGAGATACCGTTCGAGGCCGTGCGAATGCTGCCCAGCTTGAATGAGCCGCCGGTGGCCAGGTCGGTGACGGTGACACCCAGCCATTGATCGCCCTCATAGGCCACATGAAAGCGATAGGTATGTCCCTGCTGCCACTCATGCGCCATGCGGCAACTCTTGCCCACGCCCTCGCCGCCGAAACTCACGCAATAGCTGCCTTCGCTACCCGGCTTGGCTTCGGTCGCATCCCAGATCGAGAACAGAAACATCCGGTGGCTTCCACCGTTGCTTTGCATCCCCGTGTAACCGCCAGAGCCCGTGCCGACCAGGCTGAACTGGTTGCTCCAGTACACATCGGCGCGGTAGCCCGGATCGGTTTGCACGGTGATGCCGTAGTCGACCGAATCGAGCGCGGTCACCGAAGGAGCGAACTGATAGTGGGTGTAGGTGCCGGGGGTATCGCCCGCCTGCGCGGCAAACGGAAGAATCAACAACATCAACAGACTGCACAGACCTTTCGTCGCTTTCATCATGGGCTCTTGGTAGTTGAAATCGGTGCGATGGTCACGGTGGGAGTGCTCCGGCCTCATTTGCGTAGACTTGCTCAGAGCATCCCCAGCCCATCGGCGAAAAACGCTGACGCCAAACCTTACAATATCGCCGCGGGTCGATCTGCCAATGACTTCTCACGCGAAGGCGGTGCGGAACGGGGGTTAGTTAAGCCCGGGAATTCATTGCCCCTGGCGTTGCCAGAGGGCGAAGAAGGGGGCTTAGTATCGAAGAAAGATAGGGTCCCCCTTTCTTGATGCTGACGTTACGGAGCAGCGATTGGTCGGGAGTCTTATCGTAATGTTTCCCGGACTGGGTGCGCGGCGCTTCCGCCGAAGGCGAGTTGAGGCGCGTTGCCCTTTTCATCGTTGAAGCTAGTGAGGTATTGAGCGCTTATGCAGAAGTGGGTTCTCGCATTGCTCTTCCTGTTGATCGGCTGGGGCGCGCTTCATACGTGGCGGCAACGGCCCGTGGCGCAGGCGCCAGGGATACTCGCGCCGGATGCACCTCTACAGGTCGATATCGACCACGGCACGCAACTGCAGCGAGGTGACGTAACCCTCACGACACGTGCTCGCTTCGAGTTGACTGCCCGTGTTCTTTCACGGGAAGACTATCGCTACGATGCCGGCGCCTCGCTTGCCCCGGTGGATCTCGCGCTTGGCTGGGGGCGCATGTCCGACAGCGCCGTGTTGGCAAAGATCACCATCAGCCAATCCAACCGCTTCTACTACTGGCACGTTCAAGAGTTTCCGATTCCACAACGTGATATCGAAACCTCCAGCGCCAATATGCACATGATCCCTTCCGACGACATGGTCCGTCATTCGCTGGAGCGGATACGTCCGGGGCAGCTGGTGCATCTAGAGGGATTTCTTGTCGATGCAAGTCGGCCGGATGGTTGGCAGTGGCATACGTCGATGACACGCGAAGACACCGGAAACGGCGCGTGTGAGTTGGTGTATGTCGAAGACATCAGCACGGTGGCGCCGTGACTGGGACGTGTCGGTGGCTTAGCCAGTCATTGCCGTGCAATTCGGTTAAAACGAGGTCACCATTGATTGCCTCATTTTTTGAAAAGAAGCTATATAGAACGGGGCCGGGTTGCCTCATTGCTAGTCAGGAAATCCGAAGGACGAACCTGGCCTGATTTCATCACATCTACGCCGAAGCCATTAGGCGCACTATTGAGCAAACAGTCTGGCCTCCATGTCCGTTGCTTGTTTTCCTGTTTCATCAACTTTGCAGCTCAATGGCTCTAGCTCGGGACGCTCGATATCGTCTACAACCGATGCACAGCGATTATCCCGATACTGAATCCACACGGCTTCTTCAGCTTTGAGCTTTACCCTTAGTGCAGGGCTTAGCTTAGCCATCATTGCTTGATAAGCCTTATTTAGGCGCTTGTCCTGGTAGTCCAGTTCTACCTCCATGCACCCCTTGTTTGGTGCGGTGGCATCACCAGCCTTCAATAGACATTGGCCATACGATGGCCGTAGCCCGTACAGCCTGGAAACCACCGCCTGCTCGTCTTGTGCTGAGGTGGCCGTGCCCCACAGCGTGGGCGACAACAGCAACATCGATACAAACCCACATGCCATCTTCTTCATCACCGAGGCTCCGTTCGGGCTGTTCTATCCATTTCGTGGCAAACCTTACCGTTCCCTACTGATCCGTAGCAATCGGCGTTGTCCTACGGTAGGAGCAACACCTGGCCTGGAAATTAACTCCTCGTCTTGAAAGCTTCCTCGTGGAAGCCGAAGGCGAGCGTCTGACCGCCTACAAGAACACGAAGGGGATCTGGACCATCGGCGTTGGCCACGCTGGCCCGGAGGTCGAACCAGGGTGACCATCTCCCCCGCAGAGTCCCAGCGCCTGGCTGCTCGAGGCCTCGCCCGGCCTCGTTGCATCTGAGCGCTAGGCAGATCGTGGTGCTGCATGCGCGGCGCATACAGATCGCACTGTCGTCCCGTGATCTCAGGTCGCATCGCCACAGCCACGCCCTCGAAGACAGTCCGACACGCATGGGCGGCGAGGCCATGGTGCGACAGTGGTCAAAAGCGAGGCTGAGTGAGCTGATCGATCAGCTACGCTATCGGTCCTCGTAATGAAGAATGTGTTGCCATCGAGTCGGTCAATGAAGCCGGCAACCAAATGGCTGGCATGGGACACGGGTGAGCAAACGGCCGTTATAGGCCCGGGTGGGGAAGATGGAACTCGCGAACGACATATGGAGCCGGGTTATGGATCTGGCGGTTCTTCTCGTCAACGAAGACAGAAAGGATCGTTACTGGAGTCATTACAACGAGCTCAAGGAATACTGCGAGGCGCAGAGTCTGGAGGGGCGTGACCATCCGTTCCTGTGGGAGAGCCTCGCGGACTTCACGATCGATGACAGGGCGTCGCTGGATCTCTACTTTATGGCGCTCGATCTAGCGGTTGGAGATGATGCACGGCCTTATCGTGCCTCCATCAGGTTTGCGCTGGCCGAACGCTACAAGAATCTCGGCGAGCACTCTCTGGCTCGCGAGTACGCAATAGCCGCGGACGATGAGGCCAAATCGATTGATGATCTGGCGCTCAGGCGAAGGATCAGTCAATTTCTGCTAACGGAAAACTAGGACGTCCGGCGATGTGGTTCATGCTTGGGTTTGCTGCGTTTGTGATGCTGGTGCCGGCGGTGACGTACCGGTTCTGGAGTTTCGATGGTGAGTCAGGGGACGAAGTGTTGAATGCTTCGTTCGCAGAACAGCGCGCCATGGTGCATGGGGTGGGGATGCCGGCATCGAGCTTGCGCGTCGTTCATCGGTGGCACCCGCATACAGGGAACGCCCGGTCCGGCGAGATACTGGAGATTGATGCTCATTGGCTTTGCTTGGCCGGTAACGGCCAGTTTGTAATAGCCATCGCACAGGGAGTCATCGAGCCCGGCAAGGTGGGCTTCTTCCCGTTTCGCCAGCGGCCGCTGATCATCCGCTGGGCCTGGCGAAGCCTCACACAAGAGCGGGTCAGGCAAATGCTGACCGCAACACCCAGTGTCTATCGGCGGGTGTTTGGTACCAATCCCTAGACACGCACCAGTAAGGGGGGAGGTGCGGCGGCGTCGTTGCTTGAAGGTGGCTCCGGCCTCATACCCAGCAGTGCTACATTCCGTCGCCTTACCCCGATGCACTTTGGAGCCAGTCACGCCATGACGAACCAAGCCACCTATCCCATCGGTACGCCCGGCACGCCCTGGGGCCCCGCGGATGTTGCCGCCTGGCTGGCGCGGCAGACGCGCCAGCGCAGCTACGCGGCGGATGTGTTGAGCGCGGTGGAAGCGCTGCGTTCGCGTTTCGACGTGGTGGAGTACGGCCGTCTTGATTACTCACCCGACAGCTATCCGCTGGTGGCGATCAAGAGCCGTCATTGGAAGCATGAGCTCCCCTGCGTGCTGGTAACGGGCGGCGTGCATGGCTACGAGACCAGCGGCGTGCACGGGGCGTTGCAGTTTGTCGACCGGTATGCGGAAGCCTACGCAGGCCGCGCCAATCTTGTTGTTGCTCCCTGCGTCAGCCCCTGGGCCTACGAGCGCATCCATCGCTGGAATCCGCAGGCGATAGACCCGAACCGTTCGTTCCGCGACAACAGTCCGGCGCAGGAATCAGCGGCCCTCATGCGCTTGGTCGCACCTTTCCGCGACCGCGTGCTGGTGCATATCGATCTGCACGAGACCACCGACACCGATGAATCGGAGTTCCGGCCGGCGTTGGCCGCGCGCGACGGTGCGGCTTTCGAACCCGGTGAGATTCCGGATGGTTTCTACGTGGTGGACGACAGCGAGAATCCGCAACCCGCATTCCAGCAGGCGGTGATCGCGGCGGTCGCCAAGGTCACCCACATCGCCCCCGCTGACAGCAACGGCCAGATCATCGGCTCGGCCGTGGTCGCGCCGGGTGTCATCAACTATCCGCTGAAGAAACTCGGACTCTGCGCAAGCATCACCCCCGCGCGCTACACCACGACCACGGAAGTCTATCCCGACAGTCCCCAGGCTAGCCCCGAGCAGTGCAATGCTGCGCAGGCGGCCGCGGTGTGCGCAGCGATCGATTTCGCGCTGGCCTCGTAGAGGGGCGTGATTCGCAGTTGGGCGAGCTCTACTACAGTTCGGCGTCGCTCCATCGCGATCTGTAACGCGAACTAGCAAGGTTGGACCGCAACATAGGGGCTTCGAACCCGATCAAGCTCGTCATCCCAGCTTCGCCGGGATGACGGGCGCCTTGGCGCAGGCGATCGATGAGCCGGCCTCGCGCCGGAATCTCCCGGTCGAATGGGACGGGAAAATGGCGACCCCGCTGCTCATTTCTGCGATCCGCCAAATGGGGGTCATGACAAACGACAGGTCATTACGTCCAGCACGCTCCTTGTATGTCACCGGTCCCTAATGTCTGCTGCCGTTAGCCTTTGGGCATAAGGAGAGTGGAAATGGAATGTCGTCGAATGACTCGTCAGGCTCTCGCTCTGGCCATCGGGCTTCTGATGGGGACAAGTGCCATGGCGCAGCCCAGCGTCATGGTGTTGGGCTCCGCTCATCTGGCTTCCCTGAAGCCTGCGCCTACGGCGGCGCAGGCCGAAAGAGTCATCGCGTCGCTTGCTACGTATGCGCCGACTGCGGTTTGCATCGAGGCCATGGATGGTGCGGGGATTGAAACGGCTCTTCATGACGTGGCGGGCAATGCCAGCCGGCTATCCACGTTTGCCGAGAAGCAGGTTCAGTTGGGCATGCCACAACAGCTTGCGCTTGGTGTGTCACCCGCGGATGCGCGCTCGCAAGCCATCACGCTGTTGGCGCATTGGGGGCAGTTGAGCACAGGCGAGCGCGTGCGGCTGGTCCAGCTGCAGCTTGCCGGCTACGAGATGTGGTCGGCGGTCCTGAACTGGTCGGAGCTGGGCGAGGGTGAACGTGCCGAGGCCATCAAGGCGCTCGATGCCGAGACCGTGGCCAGCCTCGACAAACTCCGCGACAGTCCCAAGGAGCCGGCGGCGATCGCGGTGGCACTCGCAAAGCGCAGCGGTCTTCATCGCATCTATGCGGTGGACACGTTCGAGGACGAGGTCACCATGATGGCGTTGGTGCCCGAGTTGACAGTTTTCTTTGAGCGGCCGGAGCTGAAGGCTTCCATTGAACGGCTGAAGCAGGCCTTCGACGCGCACTGGCAGCCAACGACCGGCGAGGGAGCGCTGCTCGACACGCTGCATTGGTTCAATGGCAGCGACTACGCGAAGCTCGATCGCGCTTCCGAATGGGACGTGTTTGAAAAGCCGTCGGCAGGGACGGCCGGTGCGCGAAGGTTGCTGCTATGGAATGCACGCAATGCCGAGCTCGTTGCGCGGCTTGACCGGGTTTTGGCCAGTGTCGATGGTGAGCGTACGTTCCTGGTCATCGGCGCCTCGCACCGCGCCTTCCTGGAGCGGGCGCTGGGTGCGCAGCCGTGGCTGGAAGTCGTGCCGTCGGAACGCTTCCTTGCTGAGAAGGCAGTCACCTCGCGATAACACGATGACGGGGCGGGTTCACAATTGCGCCCCGTTCCACTTGCTGCGTTCGCAGCCCCTTGATGGCTCAATCAAAGAGCATCGCGCTAGAAAATGGTGCTCGGCATCGTTTCCAGTTTGGCGTCGGGCATTTCATCCCGCATGCGCTTGTTGAGGAAGCGAACGCCATCGACAAGCGCCATAGCGGTACGCAGAAAGGGGCGGAGGTAGCTAAGCTTCGCTTGGGACTTGGCTTTCACGAAGAAGACGTCTCTTTGGCAGACATCGCCATCGCCCAGCCCTATTCTCCGCAAGGGATGCCCACCGAACGTTCGGGAATAAGGACGCATGCAAAGCGAAACGCCCTACGCGATGACGTTGTCACCCTTCCACACCTCGCGATGGCCAAGGTCGATCGTCAACGTCGCGGATTACGACGGCGGCGAGCGCCTGACCCTGAGTTGGGATCTTGGACGGGTTTCGGAAACGGAAAAGAAGCAGGCAATCCGCCAATGGTGTCTGAAGCTACCCGAGCTTCAGCACGTCCGCTGGCTGTCTCTATGGACGCACGTGACGCAGCCTCTATTTGACGCCGCTTGCCAGATACATGATCTGGAATGCTTCAACACCAAGGGAAGCAACGTCAAAAGTCTCCGCGCCATCGAGCACCTGAGGAAGCTGCGCTACCTATCCATAGGAAAGTCGACCAAAGTCGAATCGGTAGAGCCGTTGGCGGCTCTGTCCGATCTGAAGCAATTGCACATCGAGAATTTCAAGTCGATCACGGATTTCTCGCCTCTCCTGGCGCTTACCGGGCTGGAGTCGCTCTCAGTGACCGGAAGCATGTGGACTCGGCAAAAAGTCGCGTCGCTTGAACCCTTTGCACACATGACATGGCTGCAGACGCTGACTGTCGACACATCGAGCGTCCATTCGCTTCGGCCACTGGCTAACCTCAAGAACCTGAAGGAACTCGGTGTGGGTGGGCGGTTGCCGATGCAGGAATACGCATGGCTCGCAGCAAAGCTGCCGAACACCGAATGCCGCTGGTTCAGTGCCTACTTCGAACTTGCATCAAGCGGGATCGGTCGTTGCAAGAAGTGCAACCAGAACTCGGAAGTGATGTTGACGGGAAAAGGAGCAGGGTGCGCATGCAAGCACTGCGACAAGGAAAAAGTGCAGCGACATGAGGCTGCTTTCCATGAGGCCATGGAGCGAGCGAAGGCGGAGTAGATGTTCAGGGATGGATCCCCACGGCAACGGGATCAGTTTCACTTATCCATTGTTGGTAAGTGAGCTTGTCTCTGTTCTTAGGGGAGCTTCGAATTGCCTCTCTTTGCTCGTCATTCCGGCGAAAGACGGAATCCAGTGTCTTCGCTCTTCAAGAACGTAAAGTCGCTGGGTCCCGGTTTTCGCCGGGATGACGAAATTGATAACGAGTTATTCGAGGTTCCCTTGAGAGATGCTCATTGTCATGTGCTCTTTCGCATCAAGGTGCGCACGTGATGGAGAGAAGGATCGGCATCCATGAGCCCCATTGATGAATACATAATTCATCACAAGCGAACGATGACATGTGACTGTTTGTGCTACCGCCTGATGCCGCGCAATTCATCGCATCACGTCACACATTTCGCGATCTTCGTCGCGTACGTTCCTTCCTCCATCGCTCACTACGGCTTATCCCCAAAGATGCGATGAGAAACACGCGCCACTGACTATCAGGGGCGACGACTCGCACACCTCTAAGGATGCTCTGAACAAGTCGTCATCCGGTGAAAGCCGGAATGACGAATGAAGACTTGTCTGGATCTCTCCAAATTCAATATCGGAGTTCACAATGGAAATGCGTTCTTCCCGGTTGGCTGCTTCTATCGTTCTAGCACTGTCCGTTGGTGGAGCAGGCTATGGCTCTGCCGCATCAGCCTCGCCCGCTTCCACACAGTGGGCCAACCTGATGGCTCCCCGCACGCATCTGGTACAGGCCCCTACCACTTGGCCAAACGCCACCAACACCGGATATCAGGCCGCACCGGGTTACCCCGGACACCTCACCACGTACTCGCCCATTCCGAACGGCACCGCATGCTCCGGCCCGATCGATAGCAACAAGACGTACAGCTACTGCTATTTCCCCAGTGGTGTGGAAGTCGGCACGGCCGGTATCCCGGGCACACCCGTCAACGTCACGTTTATTGGGTGTCTGTTCGAGTCCGATTTCAATGGTTTTGGCAACGGTAGCCAGGCTCTCGTCAAATACTCGAACGGCAACAACCTTGTTATCTCCTACTCCACGTTCAAACCTTCGGGCATAAGCGCGCCGCCGGTGTCTTACGAGCAAGGCGTGGCGTACGGTGTGAATCAGGTTGAGGATGCCCCCAACTACAACGCGGGCAGCTTCTCCGTCGATCATTCAAATTTCTGGGGCTTGGCCGACGCCGCCGAAATTGGCCTATCCAGTCAGCAGCAGCCGGTAACCATAAGCGACTCGTACATTCACGATCCACGCGCCGACGGCGGCGGTGTCGACCATACGGACGGGATCTTGTCCAACGACGGCGATACGGTTGCCTACCTCACCATCAACCACAACACTCTTATCGCGGTGGCGAACAACGAAGCTATCGCGCTTCAGTACAGCACGGCCTACTACGACCACGTCACTGTGACCAACAACTACGTGTCCGGCTGGCACAACACGGTGGACTTTGGCGGGGATGGCGCAGGCAACACCAACGACACTTTCACCGGGAACGTATACGGCACCGATCTGATGCCAACCAACTCCGCCCTCTATAGCGTCTATGACGGCGACAATCGCTGGGAGACGGCGTTCGGCAATACCTGGCGCAACAACACGCTGTATGTCGTTCCGGGCAGCAGCTACGCACCCGTCAGCGACAGCGGCAAGTTCTGGGTGCCTCAGTGGACGGACCTGGGCTGGCCGCTCCTCTGGACGACTGATTGGGCTCAGTAGTGCTCTGATGACAGCCCGCCCATAAGCCCTTTGTCGGGCGAAGCTTCCGCATACAAAAATGCCCGACCTCATTGGGGAGTAATGAGATCGGGCCAAATGGGTTGTTGGGATTTCTATATTCAAACGGGCAAACCCCATAGAGCCGGGGTTTGCCTTTTCACTATCCGATCAGAAGTCGTACCGCGCGGTGATCTGCACGTAACGTGGCTGCTGATAGTCGTCCACCTGGTGATAGTTCGGATCGATCGTGATGCCGCCCGCCACGTCCGGATTGCGGTACTCATGGAATGGGTTGGTACGCACCGGCGTCTGCCGGTTGAACACGTTGAAGATGTCGGCGCGCAAGGTCACCTTGCCTTCCGAGATCTTCGGCATCCACTGCACACCAACATCAAACTGATACAGCCAGGGCGTGGTGCCCGCCGTGCCGCGATGGCCCAACACCTGATTCGGCGCGTCGTAACTGGTGCCGTTGATCACGACCGGGTGGGTGCCGCCTGCATTGCAGTAGAAACTGCTTGCGTTGTAACCGCCTGCGCCGCCGCTTCCATTGGCAAGGTTGCCGTAGTCAGGCGACTCCAGCGGAACGATGCCGAAGCAGCTCTGGGGTCGGCCCGACTGCACCAGCAAGTTAGCCGACAGGCGCCACTCTGATGCGACCTGATACGCGCCAAACAGTTTGAACGCGTGGCGACGATCGTTGGGTAGGTTGCCGTTGTCGCCGTGCTCCAGCGTGGGGAAGTCAAACGACTGACTGATGCCCGCATCGGACTGCTGAAGGTTGGATTCCACATAGCCTTCGCTGGTGCCGTAGCTGTGCGACCACGTATACGAACCTTGCAATGACCACTTGCCATCCCAGGCGTGCTCAAAGAAGAACTCCAAGGCGCTGTACTTGCGCCTGTAGTCGGGCAGCATGAAATATTTGGCGGGAATCGTCACATTGGTGAGCTTGCCGTCGCCCTGCAGATCCAGATTGAACGCATTGGATTTGCCGGGATTGACCACGACGCAGTTAGCCAATTGCCCTGAATTGAAATTGGTATAGCCGTGATCGGCTGCCCAGTTGTCGAACGCGCCATGCCAGCAGGTATCGTCCATGCCGTTGTTGACTTGGCGCATCACACCGCGGACACCGCCCGTCCACGCTTGATTGAATGCGTGCTCGAAGCTGACGATCAGCTCGTCCTGGGACATCGGCTTCAGGCTGGTCGCGACCACACTGCCGGGATTGGGGGTCACGCCGTTTCCAAGCACCTGGGTGGCACCCAGTTTCTGGCCCAGGGTGATTGGCGCACCGGTGGCGGGGTCAACGCCGCTGAAGGTGTAGTAGTCGTGCGTGAAGAGTTCAGCTGCGCTGGTGCGGATATTGGTGTTGGAGGCGATAGGTATGTAATACCGGCCCAGCGTGGCGGACAGCTTGTTGGTCGAATCGCCGGTAATGTCCCAAGAGAGACCGAGGCGAGGTGCGAACAGGTTGTCCTTCTTGGCGAAGCTCTTGCCCGCGCTATTCTTGTTGTTGAACGTCTCGTCGCGCAGGCCGACGTACAGCAGCCATCTGTCGTTGATCTTCCAGTTGTCTTCCAGATAGGCGGCAGTGTTGTCCACTTCAAAGGACCCACTCGGCGTGTTGTCGTAGCGAACGCGCACGTATTCCGTGGTGCCAGCCGGCGGGGTCACGCCGTTGATCATGCCTTGGGTATAGCTGTAGTAGCGATAGTAGACGCCACCGGTGATGGTGGTGCCGATGTGGGTCGAGGTGAACTTCTCGCCGTCGTAACCGAAGCGCACATCGTGATCGCCCAGCCGCCACTCCAGATCGAGGCGCCCGGCCTTGCGATGATCGGACTCGTTGGCTGGCTTGGTGTCGTAGGACGTCAGTGCGTTGGGATCGAAGCAACCCAGGTTGGTCAATGGGATGCTGTGCCCGTTATCACCGGGATGACCTGGGTAATTGCGGCCGTCCAGCGCCCAAGGGCAATTGCCGCTGTGGAAATTGCGCGGATCGCGCGTACCGTCGGCATTCCTGAGATCGCCGTATTGGGCGGACAAGGTGAAGTTGTCGGTGAGGTAACCCGTGTACTTCAGGATTTCCACATGCCCGCCGTAGGTATTGCGGCTCTCGGTGGTCGGCGTGTTGAAGCTGGTGGCATACGGGTGGACGATGTTGCCTTGCGCATCATCGTTGGTGTAGTTCTTGTGATGATCGGTTTTGCGATTGTCGATACCGGTAAATTCAAGAATGTGCTTGTCGGTGATGTTCCAGTCCAGCTTGAGGATGCCGGAAGGCGAATTGTTCCAGTTGTAGCTGCTGGTTTCTTTGCCGTAGTTGCTCCACGAGTGAGACTCGCCCTGAAGCATCGCGAACACAAACAGCTTGTCTTTCACCAGCGGTCCGCTGACATAGACGTTGGACTGCAGCTCCTTTTCCTTGTTCGCCTGACTGAACTTGTAATAGTTACCGGGATAGCGGCGATCAAGCTCGTTGCGCGGTTGCTCACGCCAGAAGTCCGGTGTCCACATCGCCATGGCGCCGTAATGCCATTGGTTGCTACCTCGTTGGGTGACCAGGCTGATCACGCCGCCGAGCGAACGGCCGTATTCCGCACCGTAGCCGCCGGTCTTGACCTGCTCTTCGGCGACCGCGTTGAACGGCAGCGACGCGTAAGACAGGAAGTTGCGGATATTGGTGACGTCGAAGCCGTTGATGTAGTACGCGTTCTCAGCTGCGGAAGCGCCGCCGAAGGAGGGTGTGCCGAACGCGGAGTCCGCTTTCACCGTACCCGGAGCCAATAGGGCAACAGCGGACGTGTCGCGCGCAACCGGTAGATTCGCCAATTGCTCCTTGGAGAACACCGTGGTCGACTCGACCGAGGACACGTCGATCGGGTTGACTGTGGTGCCCTGGACCTGGATCGCTGCCAAGGTGCTCGCATTGATGCCGGTAAAGTTGAGTTGGCTACCGGTACCGACCGCAACGTGCACATTGCGCGACTCACCTTCGACGCTCACGCGGTAGTCACCAGTCTGCAATTGCGGAAGCGAGTAGTGACCATCCGACCCGACCGTGATGTCGCGCTTACTGCCGGTGCCGAGGTTCTCGATGGTGATGATGGAGCCACTCTTGGCGTCACCAAAAATCGAACCGTTGGCTGACTGTGCATGGATACCCATCGACATCGATCCAAGACAGATGCCAAGCGCCACGGTAAGTGTTGAACGCTTATATGCGGCACGCGTTGGCCGCGGAAACGAATGCTTCATGCAGTTGGTTCCCCCCAAGTTTTAGATGCGCCTGCGTCAGGACGACGCAGCCTCCCTCGCTGCGTGACGCCATACGTCATGCAGTGAAATTTGCTTGCATTGATCAAGCGCGCGGATGGCACTGACGGCCGTCTCCAGCCCTCAGCCGACGAACTTCCCCAAGTTCGCCGAAGCCAGCTGCGCCGTAAGATTCACGTAACCTTCGGCACTTGCTTTCCGCCGAACTTATTATTTGTATGACTATACGTCAATAGGATGTTTTGAGGGCGCGCACGGGAGGAGTCCGTGCTTGCCAGGGCCTGATTAGCCGCGAACCCCGGTAGGAAAGTGGCTGGCCTGATGTTGAAGTGAATCGCCGGGTGTTGGTGATTCGTCGTTGTTTACCCATATTCCTGGCATCAGGCCAAGCGGTGCTTTGCAACGGGCCGCGCGAGCGCGATCATGTGGTCTCGACCTTTTGTAGTGCACCCATGAGCCCCTCTGACGACGATTTCGATACCGAACACCCTTTCGACGACGGCGAGGAGGGCGACGACTCGGTAGAGGCCTGTGTCTGGCAGCTGCTGCTGCTGATCAATCCGGGCGACGAAGAAACGGCGATGCAGCAGTTCGCGGCTTACCGCGATGCCGTAGGTCATGCCGATGGGGCTGAGATCGAGCCGATTCGGGTGATCAGCCAGGTGATCGACTGGCGTTCGGGTTTTCACGTCGATGCCGATGACACGCGCGCCTTGGTGCAGGCGATCGATGAGCTGACGTCGCGCTGGAATCTGTCGGTCGAATGGGATGGCGATCCGGACGATGACGACTTCCATGCCGACGTCGATGCGGCATCGCTATTCGCCATGGCCTACGACAGCCTGACGCCACACGGTTATACCTTGTGGGCCTGGGAAACCGACGATGGCAGCTATGCCGGCTGGATGACGCTAACGCGTGACAACGAGCCGATGCGCGAGTTGGCTACGGCGCTGGGCATCAATATGCGGTTGGGTAGCGAAGTCACCTGAGCTCGCAAGTATGTTTCTGCTCCCTCTCCCCTCCGAGGAGAGGGTTGGGGTGGGTGCTGGCGACACCGCTTCTACTTCGTCGCCCCGGCGCAGGCCGGGGTCCAGTGACGTATCGCTAGGTTGTCGCGTCTGCGTGCATTGGTTCGCCTGCCGCGGGCTTTCGAACCGCTGCCGCGGAAAAGGAGCTCCATGTCACGTGAGATGTTCACAGCCTGCGAGCAGGGGAGAGGAGAATCGCCAGCTGAGATTCGACGCCGGTCAGGCACTGGCATAAGAGGAACTCAAGCAACACTCCACAACCGCCTCGCTTCCTCGGCAATGACATCAGGGTATTCCTCCTGAAAGAACAGCTTCGCTCCGGGCACGCGGCGGATGCCTTGTGACTTCGGAAAGGTGTGGTCGAGGTAGTCGGCGTCCGCTTGCGAGAAGATGTCGTCACTGGCGCCCCATACGATCCGTACTGGTACCGTGCTGCGCTTGAGTGCCGCCTCGATACCCTTCAGTGGATTAGGCTCCAGCGCGATGTGGAACGCGTGGTATTGCGCCTTGCGCAGCGGCGAGCTGACGAGTGGCGTGACGTAGTACTCGATGGTTTCGTCGGCGAAGCGGCTGGGGTCGTGATAGACGGCTGCACCGAACGTCGAACGTGCCAGCGCTTTGTCGCTAAGCCACTTGGCCGTGGCATCCGCGAGTGTTCCGGCGCGCGCCATCTCAATGGCCGGCATGACCTTGGGCGGAGGGCTGTCGATCTCGACGTCGCAATTGGTCAGCAGCAGCGTCCGCACACGCTCGGGATAACGGACCACAAACAGCTGCGCGACCGCGCCGCCGCTATCGCTGGCGACGATATCGACCTTGGAGATCGCCAGCTTGTCGAGCAGGGCTGCGAGCATCGCAACTTGGGCGTCGGCTGCTAGCGATTGGTGCTCGGGAACCTCGGAGTATCCAAGGCCCATGAAGTCGGGTGCCACGCATCGCCGATAGGGCGACAACCGATCGATGGCGCCGCGCCATTGAAAGCCGTTGAGTGGCGCGCCATGCAGAAACAGCGCTGCATCACCCGAGCCCCGCTCGACATAGGCGATCTTGCCGAAGGGGAGGTCGGCGAAGCGTCGCTCTGCGCGAAACGCTGCCGCGTCTGTCGGTTTGGACGGGCCTGCGCCTGTAGCGCTGCGGCCGGGAGTCACGCGCGCTATACACGTGCCGACGACACTGGCGGCAAGCGTGGCGCCGGTCAATGCCATGAACTGTCTGCGCTTCATCTCGAATCTCCATACAAGGTGTGCCTGCCGAGCATGCTGGCAGCGCCGCCAAGGCCAGGCGCGCACAAACGGCCGGTGCCGGATACAGAAGGATGATTTTCGGCACTGGCTACAGAACCGGGGCGCGTAGAAAGATCAACCTATGACCGATCGCCCCTCGTGCTACCCCAGCCCTCCGGCCGCGCTGCTGTCGAGTGCCGGTCAGCATCGTTTGCCGCAGCTCGACGTGCTCACTTCACCGGTGCCATCCGGGGTGTTCGATTCGCCGGTGGATGACCGTCATGTGCTTTGCCTTCATCTGGGCGGGCCGGTGCCGGTCTCCTATCGCATGGGCAACTACGAGCGGCAAGGGACTCGCATCCACGGCCAGTTCTGCGTCGTGCCTGCGCAGTCGTCCACGCGTTGGACTCTGTCGCAGCCAGCGCGATCGCTGCTGCTCCGGTTGACGCCTTCGCTCTTGCTGGACACGGCGGATGCCATGGGCGTGAGTTCACGCGATGCCGCACTCGCGCCATCGATTCACCTGCGCGACCCTCAGATCGAGCGCATTGGCTGGATGATGCAAGCCGAAGATCACGACTCCTATCCGGGTGGCCGCATATTCGCGGACAGTCTCGCCTCCGCGCTCGCTGCGCGTTTGCTCGTGCTGCAATCGCGCAGGGGGATGTCGAACACCAAGCCGAGTCGTGCGCTGCCGGCATGGCGACTGCGCCACGTGATCGAATACGTCGAGGCACATCTCGACGAAGACCTCACACTCGCTGAGCTTGCGAGCGTCGCTGGATTCAGCCTTTCGCACTTCAAGCCGCTGTTCAAGCAAGCGGTGGGTATGCCGGTTCATCGCTTTGTCCTTGAGCGGCGCGTAGAACGCGCGCGGATACGCCTGCTCGAAGGCGGAAGGAGCCTGACGGATATTGCGCTGGAGGCGGGCTTCGCACACCCAAGCCACATGGCCCGCTGCATGCGTCGCGTGTTGGGGCTAAGCCCCTCGCAGATCGCCGATTCGCCCAGCCTCCCCCTGTCCCACGGGACTAGCTTTGTGTCGCAAGCAGGGGGAGGGAGGAGTCGCACTAGCTGAGAGCGGTATGACGTGCTTCCGTCGCTACCGCGCCCAGGGCGAGCATCATCACAGCGCGGTGCTTACGCAGCCGCGCGCAGCTTCACGGCGGGGAAATCCACCGGCACGGCAAACGCCACGTTGACGTAGTTGGTGAACAGGTTCAGTGCCACGTGCGCGAGGATTTCCACGATCTCGCCGTCGGAAAAGCCCACGGCATGCAGGCGCGCTACGTCGGTGTTGCCAAGCTGGCCACGGTGATCGACGAGCTTCAAGGCGAACTCCAGCGCGGCGGCCGTTTTGGCGTCGTCAGAGTGGCCGGCCTGGGCCGATGCCATTTCTTCCAGGGTGGCGCCAGCGTTGCGGCCCAGTGCGGTGTGCGCAGCGAGGCAATATTCGCAGCGGTTGCGGTCGGCCACGGCCACGGCGATCTGCTCGCCGAGTTTGGCCGGTATCGAGCCGCCGCCGAGGGCGCCGAATGATCCCCACATGCTGCCGAGCGCGGCAGGCGAGTTGGCCACGGCCTTGAACATGTTCGGCGTGGCCCCGAAGGTCTGGTGGATCTGTTGCAGCAGCGCGCGGCTGTCGACGGGGGCGGTGGTGGTATCGAGAAGGGGGACGCGGGACATAGTGGTTCTCCGGATCAAAGTTCGTACGTTGCGATGAGGGTTCGTGCGATCGGCCGAGGTGGCAAGCCAGCTTCTGCACCCGGACAGTGTGGCCTTGCTTCGGATACTATTGGCTACGAAATCTCCAAGAAACATGGCTAATCGTCCAAATGAGCGACGCAACCTCGAACCTGGATATCGATAGGCTCTCGGCCTTGCTCGAGCGCTTTCGGGTGCGCTCCCACTTGTTTCATGCGGGCCCGCTGTGCGGCGTGACGCGATTTGCGGAGCGGCCGGGGCTGGGCTTTCTGCATGTGATGCGTCGCGGTGAGATGGCGGTGACGCATCGCGCGGGCTCGGGTGCGCCCAAGCGCATCGAGGTGCGCGAACCCAGCTTGTTGTTCTATCCGCGGCCGCTGGCACATCACTTTCACAACGCGCCGCGTGAGGGCGCCGACTTCACCTGCGCCACGCTGGAGTTCGAAGGTGGCGTGCATCATCCCCTGGCGCGCGCACTGCCGCCTTTGGTGGTGGTGCCGCTGGCGCGGGCGGAAGCGCTGCAGCACACACTGGCCTTGCTGTTTGCCGAAACCGAGCAAGTGCGCTGCGGCCAGCGTCACTTGGCGGATCGCCTTTTTGAAGTGCTGTTGCTGCAGTTGCTGCGTTGGTTGCTCGATCACCCGGAAGAAGCGGCGCTACCGGCTGGACTCATGATGGGCTTGGCCGATCCTCACATCGCCCGCGCGCTCACCGCCATGCACGAACAACCGGGCTCGCCTTGGAGCGTGCAAAGCCTGGCTGAGCACGCCGGCATGTCGCGCAGTGCATTCGCGGCCACGTTCAAGGCACAGGTCGGCGAGACGCCCGGCGATTACCTGGCGCACTGGCGGTTGACCATTGCGCAGTCAAAGCTGCGTAACGGCGCGGCGCTCAAGGTGATCGCCAACGACTTGGGTTACGCCAGCGCTTCGGCTCTATCGCGCGTGTTTGCGCAGAAGGTGGGTGTGTCGCCGAGGGAGTGGTTGCGTGGGGCTAGAGCGGATGCGGGTGACAGTAGGTAACGGCATCGAATCTCAGCGACGCGAGCTGTTAGCTCCCTCCCTTGCTTGCAGGGGAGGGCTGGGGAGGGGTGGGTACTTGAGAAAGCGTTTCGGGAGAGGTTTTCGCAAGGGCTCACCCCCTCCCGACCTCCCCCTGCAAGCAAGGGGAGGGGAACATCGCGCTAGCTGAGATTCGACGACTAAATCGCCACCCGCCGCCCAATCAGCACCACGCCATCATTGGGAAGCCGGAAGTAATCGCTGACGTGCACGGAGTTGCGCTCCATCGTCGCAAAGAGTCCCCACTGCCATTTTGGCATCCGTGGCGGCTCATCGCGCTGCACGATGTTGAGTTCGCTTACGTAGTACACGAGGTCGCTGAGTATCAGTGAACGGTCTTGTAGGCAGGCCAGTTGCAATGCCGCCGGAATATCGGGCTTTTCCATGAAGCCGAAGCGCGCCGTGGCGCACCAATAATTGGGTTGCACTTCGACCACGCGAACGCGCTCGGCATCCTTGAGCCACGGCACCGATTCAATCACCACGCCCACGACAAAAAGCTTCTCGTGCAATGCGCGATTATGTTTCACATGCCAGATCATCACCGGTGGCGTCTGGCGCTCGGTCCGGGTGAGGAACACGCCAGTGCCCGGAACGCGGGGGATATTCTGCGACCTGATCGATTGCATGAAGTCGCCGATGGGTACGACCTTTTCGCTGAGCTGCTGCGCTACCGCCGTCAGTCCCCGGCGCCAGATCAGCATCACCCCATAGACCAACGCGGCCAGCAGCAGTGGGACGTAGCCACCCTCGGCCACCTTCACCAGGTTCGCCAGGAAGAAACTCCCGTCCACGCACAGGAAGGCGCCGGCCACCGCGGCACTGGCCCACAAACTCCAGCCCCAGATATCGCGCATGGCGATAAACAGCAGGCCGGTGGTGAGCAGCATCGTGCCCGATACGGCGATGCCATAGGCCGAGGCCAGGTTGTCGGACTTGCCGAAGAACAGAGTGAGGCTCACGGTGACGACCATCAGCAGCCAATTCACCGCAGGCGTATAGATCTGGCCGTAACCCACCTCGGAGGTCTGCACGATTTGTAAGCGCGGCAGCCAGCGCAGGTGAATCGCCTGCCGGGTCATGGAGAACGCACCCGTGATGATCGACTGGCTCGCAATAATCGTGGCGATCGTGGCCAGGATCACAAACGGTATGAGCAAGGACGGCGGGCAGAGTCGGTAGAAGATGTTGTCGGTGGTCGGTACGCCATCGAGCACGAGGGCCGACTGCCCAGCGTAGTTGAGGAGCAGGCTGGGAAGCACAATCGCGGACCAGGCGATGCGGATCGGGCGCGCACCGAAATGCCCCATGTCGGCGTACAGCGCCTCCGCACCGGTCACGCAGAGAAAGACACCGCCCAGCACGAGGAAGCTCGCATACCCATGCGAGAACAGATAGTGAAAGCCGTACAGCGGGTTCAGCGCCTTGAGCACCACGGGATGCTTCACCACACCCGTGATGCCGAGGACCGCGATCGCCAGAAACCAGACCGCCATGATCGGCCCAAAGGCCTTGCCGATACGCGCCGTGCCCTGGGCCTGCACCGCAAAGAGCGCGATGAGGATCGCCACGGCGGCCGGCAGGATGTAGGGCTTCACCGCCGGCGTGGCGATGTTGAGACCTTCGAGTGCGGATAGCACTGAGATCGCCGGGGTGATCGCGCCGTCGCCGTAAATAAGTGCGGCACCGAACAGTCCAACGGCGACGATGATCGGCCGTTGATGCTGTTTGATGCCAAGCAAGGACATCAACGCGAGAATGCCGCCTTCGCCGTCGTTGTCGATGCTCATTGCAAAGGCGACGTATTTCACCGACGTCACGATGATGAGCGTCCACACGATCAACGAGAGCACGCCCAGCACGACCTCGGGCGTTGCCGCACCGCCGGTCATGCTGAGAACGGTCTTGAGCGTGTAGAGCGGGCTGGTGCCGATATCGCCGAAGACGATACCCAGGGCGGACAGCCCCATGGCAGCGAGACCGGACCGGCCCATGGCGCGCGATGGGTCGGACTTGGTGTCATTCGGTACGGCTTGGCTCATCGAGCGAGTTCCATGCGAGGTGGGTACGGCGCCGGGCACTCATGAATCCGATGATCCGAGTGGCCTGGGTGGCGTGTGAAGGGTTGCATGGGAAGCGTGACGCATTGATGTTTGCAGAGCCATGGGCGGCCCGATCACGGCGGGCCGTCGGCCGGCACGGGCGTCAGTCACGCCGGCAGGCGCGAGCAAGGCCCGCGCATAGGGGATGGAAGCGGAGTGCCGCAAGTTCGATGCGTCCGTTGCGGCAACGCATAGCCTCGCGACACCGTCTTCGATGGTTACGGAGTGCGTCCTCGCTCCATCGGCCATGTATTAAAAGCGAAGACGTACAGCATGATCAGGTTGACCAGCGGCACGAACATCAAGAGAGACCACGCGCCGTGGTATCCCGCCTTGGAAACGATCTTCCAGATGGGAACCACTGCCAGTACGAGCACGACGAACACGAAGATCGAATGCACTGCTGAATGTATGGGATGCATAAGTCACTCCTTGGCTCCCCATGGTCATGTGGTCTGGTGATGAAACTCCAGCGGCGTTCCGTTCGCGCGCCATGCCTCGATGGCGCGCCGAACATAGCCCCGGGCGTAACCGATCGGCAGCGAGAACGTTGGGCCGTACACGAGGAAGTGGGTCCATCCGCGGTCGAGGATGCCGTCGACGAACTGATGCTCCAGCCCCCAGAGATCCTCGTCGTCCTCCTCGCTCCACAGTCCACCATCGGGTGGGAGGCGTTCGCGCATTTCATGCAAAATCCGCCTTGCCACGGTGCGCGAGGTCGCCAGCACGACGATTCCGTTGGCCAACAGGAAGAGTTCGACGTCGGCGACTCTGATCTCGCCCGAAAGTACAACGGTTTCCATGAGACCCTCCGATTGCAGGGCGCCGGGCGAAACAAGAGATGCAGCGACCACCGCAGTGCACTGGCGATGCACCCATGCACTCCCACATCGTTGCTTCCCCGCCGTGCCACGGGGCGCATTGGCAACATGCGGGCATGAGGTGATGCCGGGACTTTCCACCTCATGCCCGGTTATAGCGCTGTCGAACTTCCCGCTTGCCACCGCTCGACGTCATCGAGCCGCTTTCGTACGAGGACACCTACCACCGTAGGCTTGCGCATCTGCGGCCGCTTGATGCCACCTTTGCCGCGCTGATGGAATCCGATCCCGCCTACAAGGTGTTGCAGATCGTGGCCTGGCGCGACCTGCTGGTTCGACAGCGAGTCAATGATGTGGCGCGCGCGATGGCGCTGCCATCTGCCAAAGGGCAGAACCTCGATAGCCCCGGCGCGTTCTACAAGGTGGCGCGGCTCGAACTCGATCCCGGGTGATGCCGATCGCGATATGCCTAAAGTGATGGAGGGCGACGGCCCGAGCCTCGAGCGCACCCGGACGTATTGGATGCGAGCGCAACGAGTCCACAGAAAGGCATAGTGCTTGTGACCGTGCTCTCGCGCGAACCTGATTGGCGTCGAGTCTCAGCTGGCGGTTTTGCCCCTCCCCTTGCTTGCAGGGGGAGGCTGGGAGGGGGTGAGCCCTTGCGAAAACCTCTCCCGAAACGCTTTCTCAAGCACTCACCCCTCCCCAGCCCTCCCCTGTCCCACGGGACTAGCTTTGCGTCGCAAGCAAGGGAGGGAGCTAACCGCACACGTAGCTGAGAGTCGACGCTAATCAGGCCCCCTCCGGGGAGAGGAAGCCAAAAACCACATCAAGCTTCTCCAAGACTTTGAACAGGCTCTTAGAGATACTTCGTGATGGCCTTGAACTCGCGGATGCTCTCACTGCTGCTCTGCTTCCTGCTCTGCAGTGCATGTTCAAGGCAGTGATCGATGTGGTCGTGTACGAGGGTTTTCTTGGCGCTGCTGATGGCGCTTTCCACGGCCTGAAGCTGCTGCGCGATGTCCAGGCAACTGCGATCCTCTTCCAGCATCGTGATGATGCTCTTGAGGTGGCCCTCGGCCCGCTTGAGCCGCTTGATGATGCTCGGATGAGACGTATGAGTAGTCATTGCCCGATCCTATCCTGGGGGGTAGGATGCGGCAACCGGCGGCGAGGCGTTGCTTCGCACTGGCGTGGTGGTCTTGTAGCGCCAAGAAAAGACTGAGAAAAATCGTTGACAGGGTGACAGCGCCTCGTTACCTTGCCCGCGCCTTCTGCACCATTCAAGGCACTTACCCCGTTACCAACCTGCGAGATATGGACAGTTACCCTAGTCGCAGCGCCAATGTTGAATCGTTGCATTCGATGTTGGCGCTATCTGTAAACAACTTGGACGTCTGCGACCGCATCCGGTCGGCTGGCGCTTTCCTCGACTAGGAAAGTCCAGCCGCCTCCTGCGCCGTCGCCGGCGCACAGGAGGTGGCCATGAACCTCTTTCAATCATCGTTGGGGCGCCGACAGCGCGCCCACGCAAAACCCGCCATGCCTTCGGTGCATGCGGTACGTCCCTGCTGCACTCGCCGTTCGACATCGCTACGCGGTTTACGCGGCGTGTCCATGGCGTCTTCCGCCCATCCATTCGCCGATCTTGTGCGCATGCAACGCATGGGCATGCACGCCGACATGCGCCCTCCATCTTGCTGATACTCGGGGAAACCGCGAGCCGCGCCCATCCAGGGGCCGCTCGCTGCATTGATTTTTCCTAGCTACAGCCACGCCGCATCTCTACCGAACGCCAAGTGCTCCCGTCGCAAGTCATGCACGGCTTGTGAGAGACGCCCGCGCGCGTTCGCCTGCGGCTGGCGATCCTGCACGAGTACCCAGCCATGAATAGCATCCACTTCCTCGGCGAATGGTTCGATTGCCGCACTTCGGTCGAGGCCTTGCGCGAGCCCGCCGCCATCCGTGCCATCTGCGTGGAGCATGTCATGCGCCATCGCGTGGAAATTACCCACGACTTCTTCACTCGCTCCGGTCGGGATGGTGTGGCGGGCGCGCTGATGACCGAAGACATGCACCTCATCGTGCGCACGTTTCCGGAATGCGGCGCGATGAATCTCGATCTCTATGTCGGTTGGGATCACCACGGCGATATCGCAAAGACTTTCCAGGTGCTGGACGGCCTTCGCGATGACTTCAAGCCGCGACGAACCTTGTTGCACCGTGTGCAGCATGGGATGGGAGAACACCCGTCGAGTCGCGCGCCGATCGCTCCCACTCAGGTGTTCGCCGCGTCGCACTAGTCGCGCTGCCCGCTTTGACTTGCCCTGCCTGCTGTAGGCAGGGCCCTCCGATTCGCCATAGCGATCCTCGCGATCGCCTCCACCCTTGGTGCTGCATGCTCAATACGCTGGAAACAACCGAATACCAGGACACCGCCGTGCTCGATAGCGCCCACGTGGGCGACATCAAGGGCGCGCTGGGCACCATCGCACACCATGACACGGCAAGGCGCACCAGTTGGCGCGCCAGATTTCGCACTTTGCTCGCGATTCTCGGCCCCGGCCTGATCGTGATGGTCGGCGACAACGATGCCGGTGCCTTCAGCACTTATACGCAGGCCGGCCAGAACTACGGGACGGTTCTGTTGTGGACGCTAAGTCTTCTGATCCCCGTGCTCTATGTGAATCAGGAAATGGTCTTGCGATTGGGCACCGTCACCGGTGTGGGGCATGCACGCTTGATCCTCGAACGATTCGGCAAATTCTGGGGCGCCTTTAGTGTCATCGACCTATTCATCCTCAACGCTCTTACCATCGTCACTGAATTCATCGGCATCAGCCTCGGTCTCGATCATCTGGGCATATCGCGGGGTTGGGGTGTGGCGATATCGGCCCTGCTCATCGTTGTTGCGGCAAGCACGGGCAACTTCCGTCGCTTCGAGCGCTTCTCGCTGATGTTGGTATTGGGCAGTCTGCTGCTGATTCCCGTGTTGGTGATGGTGCATCCACCGGTCGGCCAGCTCGCCCACGACCTGGTCGTACCGGGCATGCCCAAGGGCGCGCCGTTGAGCGAGGTGATGCTGCTGATCATCGCCATCGTCGGCACCACCGTTGCACCGTGGCAGCTGTTCTTCCAACAAAGCTATGTGATCGACAAGCGCATCACGCCGCGCTTCATGACCTACGAAAAGATCGATCTGGTGATCGGCATCGTGCTGGTGATCATCGGCGCGGTGGCGATGATGGGTTTCAGCGCCGCAACGTTTGCGGGGCGGCCTGAAATGGGCCAGTTCACCGATGCCGCTGCCGTGGCGGCCGGCGTGGCGAAATACGTGGGTGCGACACCAGCGGTGTTGTTCTCCATCGCACTGATCGACGCCAGCATCATCGGCGCCGCCGCCGTATCGCTCTCGACCGCTTATGCAATCGGCGACGTGCTCTCTCTGCGTCATTCGCTGCATCGCAAGCCGAAGGAAGCCAAGACGTTCTACGGCGTCTATGCCGTGTTGATCGCCGTCGCCGCCGGGCTGGTATTGCTGCCCAACGCGCCGCTGGGCCTCATCACCAATGCGGTACAGACCCTGGCCGGCATCCTGTTGCCCGGCGCTTCGGTTTTTCTGCTGCTGCTCTGCAATGACAAAGCCGTGCTTGGCCCCTGGGTGAATACCCGGATCACCAATCTATTCACCGGTGCCGTGGTCGCCGTATTGGTGCTGCTGTCGATCATCCTGACGGGTTCGGTGCTGTATCCGTCCATCACCAGTGCGCAGATCCTTTCGATCCTGATTGGCGGCATGGCGCTGGCCGCCGTGGGCGCGTTGGCCATGATGATCATCAACCGTCGCCGCGTCTCCTCGACGGCCGAGGTCATCGATCGCAGCGGCCGGGAGCACTGGCGCATGCCTCCGCTGAACAAGCTGCCGCCGGCGCACTTGAGCATGCGCCGCCGCCTGTGGCTCGGTGTATTGCGCGCCTATCTGGCGGCGGCACTGATCATGGCAATCGTCAAGGTAGTGCAGATGATCATCGCCAAGCACTGATTCCGCTCCGACTCGTTCTCAAGGCGCCGGCTTCCTCGCGGCGGGCGCTGCGGCCCCGCTTTGCCTGACTATGAATCGCTCGTCCCTTTACCTAGTTTGTTTATTCAAGGTGTCCCATGTTCAGAACGTTCATCAACACCACGCTCCAAGCACGTCGCGGCGCGCTCTGGATTGCTATCGTCGCCGGTTGTTTTGGCACCGTGACGCATGCCGCCGATGTCGTCGGCACCCCCACCGCGGCCGACCTGCCGGACGATCGCGCGACGCTGCCCCGCATGTCTCCGTCGCCCGAAAGCACGGACACCAGCGAAGACCGCTGGAGCGCCCACGCGCAGACCACCTATGTGTGGCAGCACAAGAACGGGTTCTCTGCGCCTTATGCCGGTCCACAGAGCCTGACCCCGGCCGCTGAGCGCAGCTATACGATGACGTTTACCGCCTACCTCGGCGCACGCTTCTGGAAAGGCGGCGAGCTATACGTCAATCCCGAAGCTGTCGAAGGCCTGCCGCTCTCGCACCTGTTCGGCCTTGCGAGCATCAACAATGGCGAGATCCAAAAGAATGGGGGCGTCAAACCACGCGGCTACTATGCGCGCGCTTTTTTGCGCCAGACCTTCAATCTCGGTGGCGATGCGTTCCATGTCGATGCGGGCCCGAACCAGCTGGCCAGCAACTATCAAAGGGAACGTCTGGTTGTCACGGTAGGCAAGATCACGCAGACCGACATCTTCGAAAAAAGCACCTATGCCAATGACCCGCGCACGCAGTTCCTCAACTGGTCCATGATCACGCATGGCGCCTGGGACTACGCGGCGGATGCGCGTGCCTACACCATCGGGGGCGCGGCAGAACTGTATTGGGATGACTGGGCGGTGCGCGTCGGCCGCTTCATGGAACCGAAGATCGCCAACGGGCCCAAGCTCAACTACAACATCGGTCGCTATCACGGCGATCAGTTCGAACTGGAGCACGATCACAAGATCGGCGACCTGCCGGGCCTGGTCCGCGTCATGGTGTTTCGCAACCGCGCTTTCGCTGGCAACTATCGCGATGCGATCAATGCCGCCCTGGTCACAGGCGGTGCTCCCGATGTGACATCGGTACGCAAGGATGCCAGCAAGACGGGCTATGGCCTCAGCCTGGAGCAAAGCGTCGCCGATGATGTCGGCGTGTTCTTCCGCGCCAGCAAGGCCGATGACAAGGTCGAGGAATACGCATTCACCGAGATCGACGATGTGTTTTCAGGCGGCGTCTTCATCAAGGGCACGCGCTGGGGACGGCCCAACGACACGCTGGGCATCGCCTTTTCGTCCGCTGGACTGAATCGGGATCACCGGGATTATCTTGCCGCCGGCGGTGTGGGCGGGTTCCTCGGGGACGGCCAGCTCACCCACTACGGGCGCGAGAGGGCGTACGAGATTTACTACAACTTCCAGATCATCAAGGGTGTGCAGATAAGCCCGGATTTCCAGCAAATCGACAACCCGGGCTACAACGCCGATCGCAAGGGGCCGGTACGCATCTTCGGCGCACGCGTTCACCTGGAAATCTGAGCCCTTGCGGAGGATGCTGATCGGGTACATCGCGGCGAGTCGCGCGGTTATCGACCGGCGAACTCGCCGCATCCGGCGAACCTCACCTGTGCACCCGCCCGATCAAGATCGGGCGCCAACAACAACTTTCACTTCATCCCTAGCGAGCCTGCCATGAGTGATTTTTACGACACCCCGTTCGCAATGGATCATGACCACGTGTTTCTAGGGCCGGGTCACGAGAAGAATGAGCGCAAGACCTGGGCGGTTATCGCACTCTGCGGCACGATGATGCTGGTCGAGATTATCGGCGGCAACCTGTTCGGTTCACTCGCGCTGGTGGCGGACGGCCTGCATATGTCCACCCATGCCGGCGCGATGCTGATCGCCGCGCTCGCCTATACGTACGCACGGAAACATGCCAACGACACCCGTTTTGTATTCGGAACCGGCAAGCTCGGCGACCTCGCGGGATTCACCAGCGCGATCATCCTGGCGATGATCGCGATGCTGATCGGATATGAGGCGATCTCCCGCTTCATGTCGCCCGTACCGATTCGCTTCGGCGAGGCGATTCCGATTGCCGTGGTCGGCTTGCTGGTCAACGTCGTCAGTGCGTGGTTATTGAGTGGCGACGATCATCATGGACATAGCCATAGCCACGGGCACGATGACCATGCCGAACATAGCCACGACGATGAAGTGCGGCACATCGAGACAGCCGGCGGCGTGTTCGCCCTATCGATTTTTGAGGAGGGCGTACCGCCTGTTTTTCGTCTCCAGGCTCAAGCCGAAGGCGCTCAGCTGCCAACGCAGGCGATAACGGTAACGACCATTCGCCCGAACGGTGCACGTCAGGATTTCACGTTATCCCGGACCTCCGACTTTCTGGAATCCACGACGGCCATCCCCGAGCCGTACGCCTTCATGGCGGTGGTCAGGCTTCCGGAGGGTGAGTACTCGGTCGCGTTTGAAGAGCACGATCATCACGCGCATGGCATAGACACGCGCGATCACAATATGCGCGCCGCTTACATTCACGTCATCGCCGATGCCGCCGTCTCGGTACTCGCCATCATCGGCCTGCTCCTGGCCAAGACGTTCGGCTGGATGTGGATGGATCCCGTCGCCGGCATGGTCGGCGCCTTGGTGATTGCCAACTGGTCGTACGGCCTGGTGCGCAATACCGGCGGGATTCTGATGGACATCAACCCAGGCAATGCGATGACCGACAAAGTGCGGGCCGTCGTCGAAACAGCCGGCGACCGGCTGATCGACTTGCACGTCTGGCGTCTTGGCCCGGGTCACTACGGCGCGGTGATTTCCGTCATTACCCAAGAGTCCCAGCGCGGGCCTTCCTTCTATCACGCGATGCTTCGGCAGCTGAAAGGGTTGTCGCACCTCACCGTCGAAGTCCACGCGCAACGCCGGGCCGCGTTAGTTGATGGCAACTGACCATAGGTAGCGTCGCTGCTTATATTTCTCAGCGCACTTGTCGCTATCAAGCCGCTCGAGCCATCGCTGGCTTTTCCTTGGCACCCATGATCAAGAGCCACAACATGAAAGCCACCTCGCCGAGTTGGGCAGGGAAGGTGAAGCTGGCGACGGTGTCTTCGTAGCGCGGAAACAGGAGGCCCGAGACGCTCAGGGCCAGATACGCGAAGCCGTTGATGATCAGCCAGACGCCGAGGAGGCGAGGCAGGAAACCCGACCGAAGCACAAGCATCGCCAGGGGGAACAGCCATAAGCCCCAGAGGATTTCGGCGGCAACGACTTCCTGGCCATGCAGACGGAGGAACAGCATGGCCAAGGCATCCCGCTGAGGTTTGTCGAACACGGCCAAGAAATCGGCCCCGCGTACAAGCAGCAGGGCGGCAGCGTCGTTCAGCACGTTGAAGAAGTCGATGGCAGCGGGCATCACGCCGCCCAGGATCACCATCAGCACGGCGTGACTCCGGCTCACTCCCTTGAACAAGCGGTAAAGCGCCAGCACCAGAAAGATCAAGATGACCCCGCAGAGCAGATCGCTAAAGATGCCGAGGCGAAAGAGCGACTCATGCGCGGCGATGTTGCTGGCCGTCGCCGTGGCGTCGCCACTCACGAACAGCTTGCCGGGGATATAGATAAGGCGAAAGGGTGCGGCGATGGTAAGTAATAGGTAGATGAACCCTGCAATTCTCGCGTTCTTGCTGATCACGGTCACGGGGTCTCTCCTGTGAAGGTAGGGCCGGGAATGTGGCGTATGGTGCGGGTTCTCATGGTCTCACCTGGCTCGACGCTAATCAGCGATCCCATGCTTTGGGGCCAGTTGGTGTTGCCTTGCCGCACTGCGGTGCGTCCAATGATGGAAGGGGGGGCAGCCCGGGCTTTCTCAGGGCAAGGGCGTGCGCCATGCCGCGTCTCGACCATGTGCCTCCCTTGCAGCACCGAACTCCGGCCGGCGATGTCCCGGGGGCCTTGCAGCGACCACACTCGCCCGGCAAGCTCGTCAACCCAAAATGAAATCGGTGGCCGCCCTCACATCGGATACGCATTTTTCAGCTCTTGTCGATTTCCCACCTTCCCACTCGTCAGTAAGACGCCGCGGTCATCCTGCCGCGGCTTACATCCAAAGGTCAAAATAATGAGCAAGAAGATCTTCGTTAACCTGCCGGTGACCGACCTAAAGCGATCAATGGCGTTCTACGAGGCCGTTGGTGCAGTCAACAATCCCGCATTCAGTGACGACACCGCAGCGTGCATGGTGTTCTCCGATACGATTTACGCGATGCTTCTCACACACGACAAGTGGCGCCAGTTCACGAGCAAGCGGATCGTCGATGCGCACGTGGATGCACAGGTACTGCTGTGTCTGTCAGCGGATGGTCGCGAAGAGGTGTCCAGCCTGGTCGACAAAGCGAGTGGTGCCGGCGGCAAGGCGGACCCCACGCCCGTGCAGGACTACGGCTTCATGTATGGCCGCAGCTTCGAGGATCCAGACGGTCATATTTGGGAAGTGATGTGGATGGATCTCAACGCCGCCCCGCCCCACGGCTGAGTATTCCTTCAACGAGCAGGAGTCCCGCGTCTAGTCGCGCCGGTCAAGAAAGTCCGCCTCCTATCTGGGGCGGACTTTGCCTCGACTCACGCGGTGACTAGCTCTTGGAGCCCTTCGGCTCGAGCTGCGTCTCGAAGCGATCCGCTAGCCAATCGATGAACACACGCAGACGTTGCGACAGATGGCGGTTCGGCGGGTAGACGAGATGCAGGGGGTAGGGCTTGGGGCGCCAACGTGGCAGCACTTCGACAAGATCGCCTCTGGCTACGGCATCACGAGCGATAAAGGCGAAAGTCTGGATCACGCCGAGGCCGGCCAGCCCGGCGGCAAAGTGAGCGTTGCTCTCATTGATCCCTACGGCATGGCGGGCGCTGATCTGAAGCCGGCGCCCGTTGTTCTCGAAGTGCATCGGATGGGGTCGCCCGGTGAGGGCGGAAAGATAGTTCACCACCGGATGCGTCTCCTCCAGATCATGCGGATGTTTCGGCTTGCCATGGCGCTTGACGTAGTCGGGTGAGGCACAGGTGATCCAGCTCGCGCGACCGATGGTGCGCGCGACCAGGCCGGGATCGGTGAGTGCGCCACCGCGGATCACGCAATCGACGTTGTCGCCGATAAGGTCCACGTGACGATCAGACACGCCGAGGTCGATGCGGATATCCGGATAGCGAGCGAGGAAATCCGGAAGCGCAGGTACGAGCAGGCTGCTTGCTACCGAAGAACCCAGGTCCACGCGCAGATGTCCGCGCGGGCGTGCATGGGCGGCGCTGAAGCTCGCATCGATGTCCTCCAGTTCCTTCAGCACGCGCGCACTCTTTTCATAGTACGCGGAGCCATCAGGAGTGACGACGATGCGGCGTGTCGTGCGCTGAAGCAATTGCACACCCAGGTGCGCTTCTAGCGTTTGCACCAGCTTGCTGACCGTTGCCTTCGGAAGCTGCAGCGAATCAGCGGCCTTGGTGAAGTTGCCAACCTCGACTACGCGGGCGAAGGCACGGATGGCAAGCAGCTGGTCCATGGCGATTGTCCATGCAGGTGGATAAAGAATGCTTTATGGGCGACTTTATCAGTCAATGCCACGGGGCTACGTTAAGCGCGTCGGCATAAGCCCTCATACGTAGAGGTAGACTTCCATGAACACCACCCTCAAAGACAACGTTGCCTTGACCCCCGCGCAATTGCTGCGGGCCTATCTCTCCGAGATACAGGATCCCGCGGCTGTAGCCGCACTGTTCGCCGACGATGGCGTACTCGAATTGCCGGCGCTGGCTTCAATGGGCATCGACGCTCGTGCACAGGGGCCGGCTGCCATCGAGAAGTTCATTTCCAGCTTGCTGGCCAACGTCCCGGACTTCCGTTTTCAGGACATCCACATCTTTATCGAAACGCCCGATCAGGCTTTCGGCGAATACAGTGTTGAAGCGCCCGTGCTTTCTACCGGCAAACTCTATCGCCAGACCTATGCCGGGCGACTTGTCGCGGAGCGCGGAAAGATCAAGCTGCTGCGCGAATCGCTGGATACGCTGGCGGCATATCGGGCCTTCAGCAAAGACGGTTGACCAGGCTCTGATCGGTGGCGCCGTCGGCACGATGGCAGTGAAGCGCCTGTGCCGACTGCGCATCAACAAGGTCCGCATTGGGCTGAAGTCGCAACCCAAAACGGACCCTTTCAGGGCATGGAAATCCGCATGTCACGGGTTACCTGATGGGCTTGCCGTCAGCAAAGTTGCGTACCGCGGTGATGGTTGTGTCCGGTGCCTCCTCCATGAGCCAGTGGCCGGCGTGGGGGATCACAAGTTCGGTCACGTTGCTTGCCGCATTCCGCATCACGATCGCCTCATTGGCGCCGAACGACTTTTCTCCCCCAATGGCAAGCACCGGCATAGTCAGCTTTGTGGCTGACGACGCTTTGTTGTCCTCGACATCTTGCCGGATGGAACGGAACTGGGCGAAAGCGGAATGCATGGCGCCTGGGTGGGCATAGAGTTCCGCGTAGTGCTGGCGCGTGCCTTCGTCGACCTTGCCCGGATCACCCGCGAACTCGTTCCAGAATCGATCAAGATAGATGCGTTCACGACCCGCGACGAGACGCTCCATGTCCGGTCCGCCAAAGTCGAAATGCCATAGCTGGGGGGAGCGAACGATCTGGTCCCACGGCGCAATGCCAGGGACGGGGGCGTCCATCACAATAAGGCGATCGGTTTTGTGGGGGTAACGCGCAGCGTAGGCATAGGCCACCATGGTCCCGATGTCGTGCCCCACGATCACGGCATGGTCGACGCCGAGCCTGGTCAACACAGCGCGTATGTCTGCCGCCTGGGTCTTCTTGTCGTAACCGCTCTCTGGATGTGATGAAAGGCCCATGCCGCGCAGGTCAGGCACGACGACCGTGTGGTCGCTGGCGAGGTTCGCGGCCAATGGAGCCCACATATCGCCGGTGTCGCCAAAGCCATGTAGCAGGACGACGGTCGGGCCTTTTCCACCCACGCGGACGTGGATAGTGGCGCCATTTGTCTGGATGTCCTGGGTTTTGAAGGACGTCGGAAAGGGCTTGACGTCGGCCACTGCGGGCAGACTGAGCGCCATGGACAAGGCTGTACCGAGCAGGAAACGAAACATGAGATTGACTCCGGAATAGGTGTCTCGCGGTGACGGATGGGATCCGCTGGCCGTAACGAAGCGGCGGCGCTGCTTCGTCACAAGGGCTAATTCACCGGAGACAGGGTTAGGTGCACGTGATCGAGGCGCGCCATCGACGGGGGATGCAGTGCCGGTCTATGTCCGACCTCAGAGCTGACTCATGCCTCCGTCGGCAATGATTTCCGTGCCGACGATGAAGGCGGATTCGGGTGAGGACAGGTGCAGTACCGTCGATGCGATTTCGGCCGGCTTGCCAAAGCGGCCAAGCGGTACCTGAGCCTGGATCTGAGCGGCCGTCGCCTTCAAAGAGGCCTCGTCCAGACCGAGCTTCCCGTACAGTGGCGTTTCCACGGGGCCGGGGCTAACCACGTTGACACGCGCGCCACGCGACAAGAGTTCGGCGGAAAGCGTCTTGGCCAGGGAGATCACCGCTGCCTTGCTGGCCGCGTAGACCGATGAGCCCGGCATGCCGATATGCGCGTTGATGGAGCCGTTGATGACCAACGACGCGCCTTGATTGAGCAGCGGCAGCAGCGCCTGGATCTGGAAATACAGCCCCTTCACGTTCACGTTGAATATCTGATCCCAGAATGACTCGTCGACATCCGGGAACGGCGAGAACTTGGCGCTGCCCGCGTTGAGAAAGACAGCATCCAGCAGGATGCCTTGCGCACTGAGGTTGCCGGCCAACTCCCTGGCGCTCGCAACGGTGCTGGCGTCGTTGCGAATGGCCACTGCCTTTGGGCCCAAAGTGGCTACGGCCTTCTCAAGAGAGGTCCGATCGCGGCCGGTGATGATGACGCGGGCACCTTCTTCGGCGTAGGCCTGAGCAGTGGCCAGGCCGATGCCGCTATTGCCGCCGGTGACCAAAACGGTTTTGCCTTCGAAGCGGTTCATGGTGTTCTCCAGTGATGGGTTGGGGGTGGAGCGTTGGACGTCATGTTGCGCGGCCGGTGCGCACTTGCCGTACCATCTCGTTGCCGTACTCGTTCGAAAGGATCGAATATGTTGTCCGAAGACGAATTGGCCTTGCTTGAAGCCATTCGCGACAGCGGAAGCCTTTCCCGCGCGGCCGTTCGGCTGGGCAAGGCACCGTCAACCGTTTCGCACGCGGCGCGGCAGCTGGAGGCGCGTTTCGATGCGCTTCTGTTCGATAGGCGCCGCTATCGGTTGCAGCTGACGCCTGCCGGTCAGCTGCTGGCGCAGGAGGCTGCTCGCCTCAGCCTCGATGTTGCCCGCCTGACCCGACGCGTAAAGCAGGTGGCTGGCGGCTGGGAAGATCGGCTATGGATCGTGACGGACGAGCTCATGGAGTTCGAGCTGCTGATGCCGATCATTCGTGCGTTCGACGCGCAGCAATCCGGAGTCGCATTGCGTATGACGCATGAAGTGCTAGGTGGTACATGGGAGGCACTGCGTGAAGGGCGAGCCGATTTGGTTATCGGCGCCACCAACGAGCCGCCCGCCATGCCGAACCTGCGCTGGCATGAGCTGGGTGTGATTGACTGGGTGTTTGCCATCTCGCCTCGGCACCCCTTGGCCAAGTCGAACGAACCGCTGACACCCGACATGATCACCGCCCATCGCTCGGTGGTCGTTGCGGACACTTCGCGCCGAAGCGAAGGCAAGGTCTATGGTGTTCTTGGCGGACAGGCCACGCTTGCGGTGCCAAGCATGCGCGCCAAGGCATTAGCGCAACGCGACGGGCTCGGTGTGGGCTGGCTACCCCGGCAGCGCATCAGCGCGATGCTCAAGAGCGGCGAGCTTGTGGAACGACGCGTGGTCGATCCACGCGAGCCGAATGTTCTCTATCTTGCCTGGCGCAGCGACCAGGAGGGGCGCGCGCTGAAGTGGTGGATCGAGCAGCTGCATCAACCCCGCCTGGCCAAGCGGCTCATCCAGGGAAAGAACCTTGTCGAGTAAGTGGATACTTTGATTTCGCAGAGTTGGCGATGTCCGCTTTCGACCCAGGCGGTCCCTTCTGAAGCGGGTGCACGGCTGCATTCCTAGAGGACTGGCTTAGATGAATCGAGACCAGTATCGGGCATGCAGCCGACGCTCCCCGCTGAAGGATTCAATCTCTTGTCGGCTGTCTTAGCTCTGTGAAAGGCTTGTCATCGCTTCGCTGAGCTTCTCCCATAGAAAATCGCCGAAGACCGCTACCGCGGGTGGCACGGGTGGACGGCTCGTGTATACGAGCTGCAGGCCGAGTTCGGTGCTTGCGCGCCGATAGGTGGGCAGCACGTGTGTGAGTTGCCCCTTCGCGATGAGGGGCTCAACCAGCAGCTGTGGTAGCAGTGCAATACCCAGCCCCGCCCTGCAAGCTTGGACCAGCACGCGCATATCGTTGACTGCAAACCGGCTGTTGACCGACACCTCCTGACTACCGCGTGGACCCTGCAGACGCCACATGGTGCGACCCTGGCGATTGGAAATCGTCAGGCAGTCGTGCTCGGCCAGCTCGCGCAGTGTGCGCGGCGAAGGGCGCCGTTTCAGATAGGCCGGACTCGCCGCGAGGATCAATGCATTCGGCGCAAGCCGACGTACCTTGAAGCCGCTACCGGTCTCGATGCCCATGCGCACGGCCAGATCGATGCGCTCGGCGATCAGATCGGTCGGCGTATCGTCGAGCAGGAAGTCGATGCGGACGTGTGGATAGCGCGTGTAGAACTCGGCCAGCCATTCCATGCGGAAGAATTCGAACAGGCCGGCCATCGCGGTGACGCGAACCGAGCCGGACGGTGCCTGCACATCTGCATGGAGCCGCTCGATTTCCAAGATCTGATCAAGCGCCGGCGCATAGCGTTCGAACAGCGCCTGACCTTCCGCGCTCGGCGCGAGTTTGCGTGTCGAGCGATGCAGCAGACGCGTGCCAAGTTGCCCTTCGAGTTGATCGATGCGCCGGCTCAGCGTATTTGCCGGCATACGCAGACGTCGCGCCGCCTCGGAGAAACTGCCGGCGCGCACCACCTGGACGAACATCGCCAGATCATTCAGGTCGAGCATTCGAGTTATCCAAAAATGGATTAAACCAATCCTATTTTTCCATCTGGTGATGAGCGCTTTCAACCCTCAAGTTAGCGGTGTCACGCAGTAGACAGCCGCTTCCTGGCTGCCGGCATGGCAAGTCAAATACCTGGAGGGCATCCCATGAAGAAGGAGAGTGATGTGAAGAAGCATCTGATGATCGCGGCTGGGGCACTCGTCGCCTCGCTGTCGTTTTCGGCATTCGCGGACGTGTCGACGTACCAGTTTGATCCGACCCACACGTACCCGAGCTTCGAGGCCGACCACTTCGGCGGCCTGTCGGTCTGGCGTGGCAAGTTCGACAAGTCGCAGGGCACGGTGACGCTCGATCGCGAGGCAAGGACGGGCACTGTTGAGGTGACGACCGCCATTGCATCGGTCCACACCGGCGACGCGAAGCTCGACCAGGCGCTGCAGTCGGATCAGTTCTTCGCTGCGACGAAGTTCCCGGAGGCGACCTACAAGGGCACGATCAAGTTCGAGGGCGACAAGCCGGCCTCTGTCATCGGCAACCTGACGATGCACGGTGTGACCAAACCGCTGACGTTGACGATCAACTCCTTCAAGTGCATGCCGCATCCGATGCTCAAGCGCGAAGTGTGTGGCGTCGACGCGGTCGGCGAATTCGATCGCGGCGATTTCGGCGTCGACTATGGCAAGGCGTACGGCTTCAGCATGAAAGCCAAGCTGCTCATTTCGGCCGAAGCACTCAAGCAGTAAGTCCGTTCAGAGATAAGACTCATGAAACGGCTACCTGCGTGAAGTAGCACCGCCCAAAAAACACCCATTGGAGAACAATCATGTCGAACACCCAGAAGCTCATCGCCGTCGTCGGCGCAACCGGTCAGCAAGGCGGCGCTGTTGTGCGCGCGCTGCAGGCGAGTGGTCAATTCAAAGTGCGCGTTGACGCGCGATCCGGCCAAGCATCCGAAGCTGGGCGACGAAGTCGTTCTGGCGGATTTCAATCGCCCGGAAACACTTAAAGCCGCGTTTGCCGGAGCGCACGGCGTTTTCCTGGTGACCAATGCCTGGGAAGCCGGTGCGGATGAGCCCAAGCAGGCACTCGCCGCCGTCAACGCGGCGAAAGACGCCGGCGTGCAACACCTGATCTGGTCGACGCTCCCGAACGTGGAGACGATCAGCCACGGCAAGATCAACGTTCCGCATTTCACGGACAAAGCGAAGGTCGAACGTCTCGTGAGCGAAGCCGGATTTGCCTACCACACGTTTGTCATTGCTCCGTTCTATTACCAAAACCTGCTCGGCGCCATGGCCCCGCAGAAACAAGCGGACGGCACCGCGGGTTGGGCGCTGCCGCTTGATCCCGAGCGGCGAGTCATCCACATGGGCGACATCACTGAACTCGGCCGCATCGTGGCTGGAGCGTTCGCGCAGCCGGAACTCGCCGGGCACGGTGACCATTTGCCGCTGGTCGGCGACTTCTTGAGCTTCAGCGAGGTCATCGCCACCCTGAATCGCCAAGGAAACGAGTTCTCGTTCCAGCGAGTCCCGCGCGAGGTTTTTGCGGGCTGGTTCCCAGGCGCCGAGGACGTCGCGGCGATGCTCGCCTACTTCGAAGCGCACACCTATCTCGGCTCGGATTCGCGCGACGCGATCGCGCTCGCCAACAGAGTCGCCGGCCAGCAGCCGACGACGTTTGCGGCATGGGCCAAAGCTAACTTTGCGATCCCAGTAACCGTCTGAAAACCTAACGCTCCGAACGAGCGAAGCGCACTCGTCAAACCACGAGGGCGCGCCCGCTTCTGCAAAAAATTGCCCAGGCTTCGCCTATGGGACGTCCTCTTAACGCGCATGCCCAGATGGCGCATTCTCTGGCGGCGCTCGCGACAACCTCTCACTGTCGTCACCCCGGCGCAGGCCGGGGTCCAGTGGCGTTGCCGCTTCGATGTTTGCGTTATCGCGACCTGGAGAACGCGAACACAAAAGACACCCCACAGCTCCTGCCCCCCCATGTTCCGGCGTAGAGATTTTGACCAGGCTCTGAGCGCACCAGGTGGTTAGCGAACAGAAATCTCAAATACCCGGAGTGCATCCCTCGATGGCTTGCAGCAACTGCTGACGTCCATCCTTCAGTATTTCCTCGGCGAGGTCAGGATCAACCTCGACGACAGCGCGCGAAAGCATCAGCGAGCCAACCATCTGGCTGAATAGAGCGATGGCCTTTTTTCTTCTCTCTTGTGGGTTCTCGCCGTCGATCACGCCCGCTAGCTGATCGACATTCCATGTCAGTCCGCGCGCATAGGACTGTCGCGCTTCCTTGCCGAGTCGCCGCACATCGCCGGCGAACGCCGTCAACGGACAACCCGCTTCGATGTTGGCGAGGTGATCCGGGGACAAGTACCACTCGATGTGCCGCTTCATGGGATCGGCCGCGGCGGCCTTCGACGCCTGGATGCCGGCGACGAGCTGGGCCGCGCCATCTTCCATCGCCTTCTCCATGACGGCAGCGACCAAGGCGTCCTTCGATTTGAAGTGGTTGTAGAAGCCGCCTTGGGTGAAGCCCGCAGCCTTGGTCAGCTCGGTCAAACCCACCGCCGCCACGCCGCGCTCGCGGAAGAGCTTTTCCGCGGCGGCGACAATAGATCGTTTGTTTTCAACAGCTTGCTGCTTTGAAACGCCCATGTGGCCACTCCTGTCTGGCAACCCGGTCATGGCTTGCCTGAAATTACAATGGTGATCACCATTGACAATCACCCGAAAGCGGCATCATCATACCCTTCATCAATGGTGATCACCATTGTGATTTCAGCCTCATGCCAGCCGCTAACCACAGTGCTTAGAGCAACATCGATAAATCCGCGCTGGGCGCACTGCCACCTGAACTACCAACCATCGAAGAGGGAACGACCATGTCAAAGACCTCATCCGAACAGAACAAGGCCCTTGTCCTCGAGGCATTCGACACGCTGTTCAACAAGCGCGACTACGAAGCCGCCGAGCACTTCTGGTCCGACAAGTACATCCAGCACAGCGCGCATATCGAGCCGGGCCGCGAAGGCCTGTTCAATCTGATCCGCAGCATCCCCAGCACCTTGCGTTACGAGCATGGACTGATCCTGGCCGAGGGCGATTACGTCATCGTGCATGGACGTTTTTCCGGTATCGGCCGTCCGGCGGCGTGGATCGCCACGGACGTCGTGCGCATCGAAAACGGCAAGCTCGCCGAGCACTGGGATGTGCTGCAAGACGAAGCAACGCAAGCCGAATCCAAGAGTGGATTGCCGATGTTCGGCAATCGCTTTCCCGCCTGATCTCATCTACGGAGAACGCTCATGAAACTCACAGGCAACACGATCCTTATTACCGGCGGTGGCTCGGGCATCGGTCGCGGCTTCGCCGAAGCGCTGCACAAGCTGGGCAACAAGGTCATTATCGCCGGCCGGCGGCGCAGTCATCTCAACGACGTGATCGCAGCCAATCCCGGTATGGAAGCGGTTGAGCTCGACATCGCCGATCCGGCCAGCATCGATCGCGTGGCCGCGACATTGATCGTCGATCATCCCGAACTCAATGTCCTCATCAACAATGCCGGCATCATGCAAGCCGATACCGTTGCCGGGAAGATCGACGACGCTCTGCTGACCTCGACCATCTCGACAAATTTGATGGGGCCGATCCGCATGACATCGGCGCTGATCGAGCACTTGAAGAGCAAGGACAACGCGGTCGTGGCGTACACGACTTCCGCGCTTGCCTTCGTGCCGATGGCCGTCACCGGCATCTATTCATCGACCAAGGCAGCGCTTCACTCCTACATCCTGTCGCAGCGCTTCATGCTCCGGCATACGGGTGTTCGCGTGATTGAGATCGCGCCGCCCTGGGTACGCACCGAACTCATGAACAGCCAGGAGGCCGAGCAAGCCATGCCGCTCGATCAGTTCATTGCTGAAGCGATGACGATCCTTGGCACGGATGCGGACGAGATCGTGGTCGAGGCCGCCAAGATGTTCCGTGCCAATGTTGGCCCGGGCGAGCACGACCTCGTCAATGGCTTCAACGAGCAGGCGGTTGCGATCTTTGGCGGCGCCTGAGCCGATGGTTGTGGGTGCCTGGACCTACGCTGCGCCATGGATGGCGCTCCAGCTCCTGGCGAAGTCTTGATCGCAACCGTTATATCCGGGCCTTTCCTGTCTACGAGTCAGCCATCTACGGTTTGATGCATAGAGGGATCGAGATGCCCGAGCTCGCTACGCTCTCACGTCCGAGTGATGGACACCCCGCCATCCACCATGAGCGCCGACCCCGTCGTGAAACTGGAGGCATCGGAAGCGAGGTAGAGCGCCGATCGCGCAATCTCCTCGGGTAGCGCAAGACGCTTCAGTGCGTGCAAGCCTTCGACGAAGGCGCGCGCCTCGGGTGTATTGACGGTGGCACGGCCCATGGGTGTGTCGGTGCCACCGGGCAGAAGGGCGTTGGCGCGGATGCCCTTGGCGCCGAATTCTGCGGCAATCACTTGGGTGAGGCCGATCAAGCCGGCTTTGCTCGCCGCATACGCCCCCATGCCGGGGAAGCCCACGGTGTGGCCGACAAAGGTGGAGGTAAAAATGATGGAGCCGCCACCTCGCTCCGCCATGGCCGGGATTTGATACTTCGCGCCGAGAAATGCGCTGGTCAGGTTGATGTCGAGCGTCTCGCGCCAGGCATCCACTGAAATATCAGGCACCGGTACGGCATCGCCGGTCGAACCGACATTGTTGAAAGCGATATCCAGGCCGCCAAACCGGCTGACCGCGGTCTCCACCAAGGCACGGGCCAGCTGCTCATCTCTTACGTCACCGGCGATGGCCACCGCTTCGCCGCCTTCACGCTCGATCTCGGCAACCAGCGCATCGAGCTCGTGCTGACGACGCGCAGCCACGACGACTTTTGCGCCTTCTTTAGCGAATAGTTTGGCCGCTTCGTATCCAATTCCCGAGCTTGCGCCGGTGACGATGGCTACTTTCTTCGACAGCTGTCCCATGTGTTTGAACCTTCCGTTCGACTGGCTTTGAGTGGAAGGCGAAAATCACAGATCGCTCGGGTAGGCGACATCCGTTTCTTGCGGTCAAAGTTGTCGACGGCAGGTGCGGTGTGCGGCGCCAGGACAACCGTGGCGCCGCCCTATCCACTGCACGAGTTGCTCAAGGCTGCTTGGGAATCTCGAACTCCACCGTTTTAACGTCAAGCTCGCGGTGGTTGGCATCGGCCAGTTCCAGCCGGACGCTATGCCTGCCGGCTGGCAGTCCCTGTATGACCACGGGTTCATCGCTGGCTTGCAGCCAATGCCATGCGCTTCCATCGACGCTTACATGCAAATGCCCGAGGCGCGGCTGCACACCAAGTGCTGCCTGGCCATAGACAGGCATGATTTTTACGTGGGTCGCATGGAATGGAATCACCGCGAGGCCCTTCGCCAAAGGGCCAGCTATTGCAGGTTCTACCGTCAGTGTTGCGGGTGCTTCCATGGCAGCAGCAGCTGCCGTTGCCGGCATGGCATGTTCTTGTGCAAACACGGCGGGTACCGACGCAAACAAGAGGAAAGCAAAGGCGATGGACGAGCGACTTGTTTTCAGCACGACATGTTCCTCATGGGATGGACGAGTCAATGTAAGCGATGATTACATTGGCCTCTGAAGGCCGTCAAGTCGAACCTCCGCGCCGCTACGGATTGCTAGAATGGCGTATGCCATCCCCTCCAACGCGCCAACGCAAAGCTCGCGGAAAGTCGGCTCCGCAGCGGCCTTATCACCACGGCAACCTGCAGCAAACGCTGATCGAAACGGCGGTGCAGCTGATCGAAGCCGGTGGGCTGGAGAACATCACCGTACGTGAGGTGGCGAGAGCGGCAGGCGTATCTCCCGCCGCGCCGTTCCGGCATTTCGCCAACCGCACGGCCTTGCTGACCGCCGTAGCCGAAGAGGCGATGACGCGCCTGACGGCAGAAGTCGAGCGCGGCCTGGCGCAGGAGGCTGGCTCCAACCCTCTTTTGCAGTTTCGCGCCATCGGCCACGCCTTCCTGCGCTGGGCCATAGCCAACCCGACGCATTTTCAAGTGATCTCCAACCGCGCGGTCATCGATTTCGAGACCTCATCGTTGCGCAGTCGCAACGACGCCATTCGTGCTCGGGTCACCGCCTTGTTGGAGCAGGCGCAGGCGCAGGGCCTGCTGCGCCCGGGTGATGTCATGCGCTATCAGATCGGCAGCCGCGCGCTGGTCTACGGACTTGCCCGCATGTATGTCGACGGGCAGTTCCCGAGCTGGGAGCTGGACGAGGAGGCCGCACTTGAGAACAGCCTGGCTGTCTTCGATCAATTCATCGATTCGATCGCCAGTCGTTCCTAAGTAAGCGTCGCCACCCGTCCACGAATGAGTCAACGGATGGTCTCCGCGCTGTGGCGTTTTCCTGCGACAATTCTCAAGCGATGGTATCGACCGAGTCGATCCTCCAGCTGCCAGGGCTTGGCACGTCTGCTCCACGCAGCTAGGGAACAGCGCGTACTAGTCACCATGCACGCTGGGCATCCGCGTGTTCCAAGTTTTCAACGTTCGTAACCATGACTAGGTGGAAAACAATGAAGTTACTTCGCAATGTTTCGGCGGCTTTGTCCGGCGCCGTGCTCAGCTTGGCGCTTGGCGTCGTCGTCAATGCCGTGACGCTGTCGCCGGCTCACGCGGACACCGTGCCGTCGCAGGCTACGCAGCAGTACGCCGATATGTGCGCCAACCAGGCCACCGGTATCCCGGCGCCTTATGGCGAGGCGGATCTGAAGGGGAACCCCAAGCTGGGCGAATACTGCAAGTGTTTCGGTGCCAAGTTTGCGGAGCGTGCGATGGCGTCGGTACAGGGCGGCGGCAAGTCGTCGTCGTTGGATGAGACGGTGAAAGAAGAGCAGGCCATGCGCAACGGCTGCCGCAAGCAAGTCGGTCTGCCCTTGCTGAAGTTCGGTTCCTGACGCCTATGAAGCGGCTCTCTCTTTCTCTCCGCGCCCTTGTCTTCTGCGCTGTCTTGCCCGTATGCGCCTGGGCAGCCAATCCCGCTGCTGGCGCCACACCCAACGCCGGGTCGCCTCCGGGTGGCGTCTATGTGGGCTATTACCAGGAAGACCCGATCACCAATCCCGAAGACCCCACCATGGGCTCGGTGTATCTGAATCTGCCGGCATCCGACAGCAGCTTCTCCGGCAGCATGTACTTCACCTACGTCGGCTGCCAGAGCAGCAACGTGGGCACGATCGCCGGCGTCAAGAAGGCTGCGTCGTTGAATGCCAGCTGGAGCGGCACCCTGGACGGCACGCAGCAAAAGGGCTCGGTGGATGGCACTTACTCCGCGGCCAAGGGCGCTTACTCGGGCACTTTCACCGTGGCCGGCGGCAAGCAGCACATCGATATCCCATCCTGCATCAGCTACTTCATCGCGCCGAAGGGCACGTTCGAGTTGTTCGCCGTGGGCAAGAACACGCCGAGCAATTTCTCGGTATCGCTCAGCGGCAACAGCGTCAGCTGGACGCCGCCCGGCGGCGCGATGATGACGTTGGTATTCGTGCTTGATCCCGCCATCGCCAGCAGCGGTCAGGGCAACGCCACGATGTGGCAAACCCTGGTCATGGGCCCCCAGGGTGCCGCCGATCTGAGCGAAGCCAGACTGGTCAGCGGACATCCTTACGTCATCGCCGTCGGCGCGGCCGACAGCAAGTTCCGGCGTCTGAGTTTTGCGAGCAAGTCGTTTACTGCGCCTTGAGTGAGGCCTGTGAGCCTGGGCGCTTGAAGTTGTTTTAGAGCGGTAGGTAGTGGGTCAGGTTGGTTGCGCGCTATCCGATGAGCCAACCTGATCCGCTTCCTGAGTGGGGCTCGCGTGACACGCCTGCCTATCGAGGCGAACGCAGAACCGATTCCCGCAACGCGGCTTCGTGCTGGACTTCATCCAGGGCCGCCGTTTCTATCGTGTCCAACGCGCTATGCCTTGGGCGTTGCATGGCGGTTGGCGAGTCGATGAGCGCCTTGGCATCCTCCAGGTTTGGATCGGCGTCCATCGTGTTCTTTGTATGCATGGGGGAATCCTTCAGGTCGCGGCGATGTTGTTCATCATGACTTGAAAAGCGGTCAGCTCAAAATGCTACCGGCACTAAGGCCGCCTGGTGTCTTGGATGGGCCACCCATCTCCTCATTCCCGCAGCGATCGGGGCATGTCGGAAGTCACACGCCGACATGGTGCGCAACGCACAGGCGTTCGAGAAGGTGCCGAAGTCTCGCCGCTACCCGAGCCTGCATATCCGCTCGGGCGGTGATCGACGATGAGGTTCATCTAACCGTGTTCTCGTCGAACATCACCCGCGGCTTGATGGCGATGCTGGCGCCTGTGGGTCAGAAGAAAATCTGAGGAAGGGGGTGAGGCTCTGAGGGGCGGGGGAGGTTGAACGCGATCAACTACCTCCGTCCCTGAGGTCTCGATAGAGGATCCGCTACGGGTTGCCCGCATGACACGTTGCCAATCGTGTCGCCAGGCTCTTCTCGGTGAAAAGCCCGCTCGCCACGAGCTTGGCCCGCTCGTCCTTGCCGAGTTCGCCGCACGTGTAGGCCGCGGCAAGTAACATCTGTGTCTTTGGATGGCCGGGGTCTTTCATCAGGCCGAAGTTGGACTCCACCCCGCGCTTGCTCGGCTCGTCGTAGAGCTCGTAGAACTCGACACCTTCGATATTCGCCTCGGTCTGCTCACGGAGGTAATCGATATGCCGCTTGAGGCCTACCAGAGCCTTGGCGTCGTCATACGGCATGCTTCGCGTTGGCGAATAAATCTCGCCGGCATTGAACTCATTGACAATGATGGGCTTGCCGATTTTCTTAAGCTCGGCAAACAGATCGACCGTGCCGGAGGAAACGCTGACCTTGTACGGGTCGGTGTCGGCGCCGTAGTAGTAGTGGTAGGCGAGCTTGTCGACCTTTACGCCTTGCGATTCGAGAAACGGCACAAAGCCGAAATCGGCATAAACGGTATTGACCACGGTGCGCAAGGGTTCGCCGGTCTTGGCGCCGGCATCGTGGATGGCTCGGGACATGCCGCGCAATACGGCCGCCCACTGCTTGGCGACAGGCGTCGCGTAGTCGTCTTTGGATAGCCCTGCGCCACTCTTGAAGCTCTTGCGCAAAGTCAGCTCGTTCTGCAATTCCCAGTCATGGATGCTGCCGGCAAATTGCAGGGCCACCGGATACACGCGATCGTAGCCCTGAGCTTCCAGGCCGGCGTCCGTCTCGGGGTATTTGCCGCCGTCGGTCGGGTCGCTCCAGGTGAAGGGCACGTAGAGAATGGGGTGAAGCGTAACGTGATGCTCCTTGGCCAGGTCGACCATCTTCTGGAGCATCGTGATCGCTTCGGGGGTGTGGCTGGTGAGCGGAATGTCGAAGCGATACGTCTTGAACCCGCGCAACTCCAGGGTTGCAAACTGAGCGGCCTGGTCACTCCACAGCGGCTGGTTGTTGCTTGGATGGCCGCAGATGCCCCAGGTCAGCTCGTGCTTTTCGCTTGCCCAAGCCGTCGGCGAAGCCCCTGTCATCCATGTGGCAAACAGAGCACAAACGATGAGTCTGGCGAGCTGTTTCGTCTTCATGAGCGGGGCTCCGGCGAGTGGCTAGGACGTGGTCTGGAATCCAGTGATGTCAGATCAGGTTACGGGTTTGTCGTGCATCTGCCAGTGCCTTCCACCGATCTTCATCAGCACGTCAATGATTCTCGGCGGAAAGCAGGACTAGAAAGCGGGGCGGGGGTAGTTAACTACCCCGTCCGCCCGAGGTACAGTGCCTCAGAACCGCCAGAGAGAAAGGGGTCTCCATTTCGCCGTTCGAGTCAATAGAGTCATAAACGCCCGGCTCCGGCCTAGCCGGATGGCATGATGTCCCGTGATGCAGATGATCGCCAGCCGCTGTGTTTCAGCGGCGCCAAGATCGCGCCAGTCACCGTTCTGGCTGCAGGTCGCCTAGGCGGCCTGCGGTGGTCCAAACACTCATCGGTCATCGCGGAGTCCGTCCAGGTGCGCGCCATGCGTCGCACAGAGTCACGGGCTTCAAGGCCCACCCCTTCATGGCTCGGTCCGCGCGCGATCCTGCTGCAACACGGGTGCCGAGGGTCGCGACTATTCAGAATGCTGGTTCGAAGCCAAATAAGGGGTCAAGCCAAATAAGGGGTCAGAGCCATAAAATAAGGGGTCAGAGACATTTGTCAGCCAAATAAAATAAGGGGTTAGAGACATTTGTCTGTGTCGGAAAATGTCTCTGACCCCTTTTCTCTTTTCAATCGATAGGTAGCCAGGCCAGTGCGCAGCGTTACAACGTCATCAAGTATTACTCGGAGCGTGCCCCTGGTAAGGTCAACTACGCGATCTTGAACAACTACAACGAAGTTCTTACCCCTTATGCGATATCGCCGGCGAAGCCATGAGACTCCAAATTTTTGAATACCAGTGTGAGCCATCAGGTCATACTTTTCGTGTGCCCGAACTTCCCGTCGACGCGTACGGAGAGTTTCTTCTTCGCAGCGAAACGGGTGCTGAGATGGTGTACGTAAATGCGATTGCCGACCCCACTTACAAAGAGGTGGATGTGCTTTTGCAACGGCACCCAAGTTTGACTGGTGTGCCGGCTAACAGGCGTGCGGATATCTTGCGTCGAATCTACGGTACGGTTGCGTGTGATCCTGACTCTGAGGGACGGCCGTTTCATATTGGGCGGCATCCACAGTGCCCGGTGTGCTCATCGCCCAATATGAAGTCGTGGCAGGAAGTTCAGCCGGTAGAGTTTGTCGATCTTGATATTCCTGCCTCTACACACTTGTTGTGGGCGGCGCTGACCGAAGACCAAAAAGCGGATCGAGTTAATGGCGCTTTGTCATAGGTTGCGCATCGGTCGGCCGAGTGGACGTCCTCTGCTCCAGACAAAACGCCCGCCTTGCGCGGGCGTTTTGTCCAAAATAAGGGGTCAGAGGCTGAGGTATCCCCACGTTTCACATCGGTAAAACAAGCTCTTGGAGTAGATCGGCCTCTGGATATCGCAGCCGCCGGATGAGTTCTCGTGCGCTAGGGAACGGCCACGACCTGACAAGGGCTTCTCGCAGAAAATAAGGGGTCAGAGACATTTGTCTGTGTCGGAAAATGTCTCTGACCCCTTTCTCTGAAAATGTCTCTGACCCCTTTCTCTATTGGTCGCTTGCTCAGGCGAAGGGTGAGATGAGTCAAGCGTTCCTTGGTCGGATGCAGCAGGTCAACGGAAGCTGGATCGGCTCCTCAAATAGTGTAGATTTTAGGTTCTTCCCACCAACAAAGAACGTGCCACTTTGGCGCGGCTACCCATAGCAGACGCCATGAAACGATTGGTCGCTGAAGTAACAAAACTTCCTAGTGGATCTCTGCGTCCACAGTTTTACTTCGTGGATGAGAGCGGTATAAATCGTTCAGTGACGGAAACGCTACTCGATCTAGTATCCGAGTCCAGCGCCAAAGCACTGGCTGAACTCGAAGTGCTGATTGAGTCGTCGGAACGAGGTGGATATAAGCCTGAGAACCCTGATTTGCCAGATTGGAGCGTCAACGAGAAGTATGTTTGGCTTCGTCCTCCGATGGCGGGGCCTGGGTTCATTTGTATCTCTAACGAATACAGTGGCGAGTACTCGCACTCCGAAGGTCGGCCACAACTTTTCACCTACCGCCAGTTCCATGATGCCGTTCGCCATTGGCGGGGGTTTCTTGAGGCATTTAGGGAGCGAGGAGGCGAAAACCTTGTCGGTCAACCAATCGAAATGAACGTCGAGTAGTGTCAACAAAACGCCCGCCTGATGCGGGCGTTTTGTTGTTCCAAGCAATGCAGTTGGTGATGTTACGGAGAACGTTGGTGGCAATGGAGCACACAGTGCGTATCAATATGAGCTGCCAAAACCCGGGTCAGAGTGCAGTTCTGTCATGCGACTGCGGTGCTTCCCGACAGACATCCGATCCTTGTGGAGGCACGCTTTGCTTCCGTTTTCCAACACCAGCAACAGCAACAGCAACATCAGAGCAACAGAGCAACCTCAGGGACGGGGGTAGTTAACTACCCCCGTCCCCACGGAGCGACGCCTCAGAACCGCCAGGAAAGCCCTGCGTTGAACCGGTCGTCACGCAGGCGACTGTCGAGTACGCCCTGGTAGCTCACGTCGATCAATGTCGACTTGTTCAATGCGAGATGCAGGCCGGCCTGCGCGGTGATCCAGGACGAGGGCAGGGCGTTGCCGCGGACCAGGAAGCTTGTGCCGGGTGCGCTGGTGAACGACGCCTGGGCCGACGGTGCGCGATCGCCCCAGGCAAACACTTCGGCGAGACTGGCATAAGGTTCGATGGTCATGCTGCCCGTGGAGAACGACTTGCCGAGTTTCATGCCCAGTTCGCCCTGGTAGCGGGTCTGGTTGATGCCCGAGTAAGACAACGCCAGCGGACTGCTTCCCGATTCGGTGTACGACTCTTGCGAGGACTTGGCGCGCGTCACTTCGCCATACGGCGTTACGTACCAGTCATGCGCGAAGCGGAAGTTGAACCCCGAGTTCAGCCGGAACGCGGTGGACGAAAGCCCTGGCTTTGCGTTGACGTTCTGTACGCCGCCGGCACCGAGGTTGATGGTGCGGTCTGCATAGTTCGCGCCGTCGCTCTGGCTCAGCACGCCGCCGATGAACCACGGGCCGGCCTGGTAGTCGCCGTAGAGCGCCACCATTCCGTAATGCGAGCGCACCTTGGAGGACAGGTTCGGTACTTGAGTGGAGACTTCACTGTAACCGAGAGCGCCACCGATCTTTCCATGCTCGCCCAGCGAGATCTCCAGACCCGCCGCGATGCCGCCACCGGAGAAGTAGTTGGGGTTGAACTCGCCGCGCAGGCGGCTGCTGATGTTCATGCCTTCGGCCCACAAGCGGTGTTCGCCGATGTCCTTGCCGAGCGGGTGGCAACTGGTGACCTGCTCGTTGCGCGCATCGCGGCAGCCGGGTGCATCCAGCATCTGTGCGCCGATGGTGGACAGGAACCGGTCGGTGGCCAGGTCGACTGACCGGGCAGCCGCCACGCTGCTCTCGCCCGAGATCGCATCGAGGTTCCTTGGCATGCTGCCGGCGGCGACGTTGTTCAGCGCCGCGAGGAAGCTGGATGAGCCGCTGTACTGCAAGGTGTTCAACGCGTTGCCGACAGAGCGCTGATTGCTGTTGCCGGCAGTTGCCGTCCAGTTGATCGGCTGGATCATTTCGAGCATCACGCTGTTGGGCACCATGCTGTAACTGATGCGCTGCTGCGTCGATGCAGGTGCACCGCCAGTGGGAATCGCCTGGGAGACGCTCGATGCCGATACGGCCGTGCTGGTTGGCGTGCTCACCCAGCCGTTGCCCGCATTGACGAACTGACCGGTCAAGCTGCCCGCCTTGAGCAGGTTATAGAGGCGATAGAACTGCGGCGCTGCGCTGCCGGCCTGCGTCAGCGAGAGCATCATGCCGGTTATGTCGGCATTTCCGGTGATCGCCAGCTGCGTGTTCTGCCCGGTAGCCGGGTTGTAACTCACCTGCAGCGCCCCGCCGCCGGTGTTGTTCAACGCACCCACCGTCAGGGTTGTGCCGGTGGCGCTGCCCGGTTGCACGGTGCCGCCGAGCACATGCAGCGTGCCGCCCACCGAGCCGCTGCCCGCAAGCGTGCCGGCTGCCGCCAGCGAAAGATCGTTCTGCACCGAGCCGTTGAGCACCAGCGCGCCGCTGTTGACCGTGGTGCCGCCGCTGTAGGCAGCTGCGCCGTTGATCGTCAGCGTGCCGCTGCCGTATTTGATCAGCGGGCGATTGCCGGACAGGAGGGAGGCATCCGGGTTGGAGTCGTTGTTGGCCAGGCCGAACTGCAACACCTTCGCCTGCGCGAAGTTGCTGGTGACGTCATAGAGCATGAAGGCGCCACGGCCAAACGTGCCGATCGCCATGGCATCCAGCGCCGGCTGGTAGTCGATGACGGAGACTTGCGCATTGGGCAGGCCGGAGCCGAATCGGCGCCAGTTGCTCAACGCGCCATTGGCATCGCTGTCGGCCGCCACCAGCGGATTGCCCGCGTTGTCCGCCGAGTTCAAACCGCCCACGAGCAACGCGTTCACGCCATTGCTGTTGATGAAGCCCAGGGAGCCTGGTCGGATGAAGTTGGTTGGCAGATTGCGCGTAAGGTTGGTGCCCGTTGCGCCGCCGTCGGTGGTGCTCCACAGGAAGCCGATGCCCGGCGCATCCGGGGAGGCTGCAAAGAAGCGATTCTGGCTGCGTGGATCGAACAGCACCGCACCGGGCGCACGCATCGACACCGGGTAGGAGTACACCGGCTGCATGTTGATGGTATCGATCGAGGTGCCCGTGCTTACGAACAGGCGCGCCATTTGGCCGGTCTGCTGATTCGTGTAGAGGAAGGTACCCGCCAGCAAAGCGTATTTGTTGTCCTGCGTGCCGAAATCCAGTGACGAGACCAACGCGGTAGCGCCGCCGAAGTAGGATTGCAGGATCTTGTAGCAGCCGCCGACGCAGGCCGTGTCGCCGTTCGTATACGGCGTTGGCGCGGTGGTGAAGTCGTCCTGGGCCACCATCACGCCTGGATTCACACCAAGCACCATCAGGCTCTTGTCGACATTGTTGAGCTTGAAGCTGGGTACGAAGTTGACCGTATTGGCATCGATTTCGACATTGCCATATTGGTCAGTCGAAAACGCACCACCCGCATCCGGGGCGAAATAGATATCCGTGCTGGTCTTGTCGAGGAAGTTGCCTTTCGCGTCCGTCCTGAAGCGAGTGAATCCGCCCAGGTATTGGCTGGCCACATAGGTGTAGCTGGAACCTGGCGTGCTCTGCCCGTTGATGGCAGCCACCGTGCCGTCGCCGCCGCCCACCACGTTGTAGATCGAGCGGTTTTTGCCGCTCTGCATGGCTTCGCCATTGTCCTGTGCTGCCACGGCGATCAGGCCGCTGTTGGGATCGAGGCTCGCGCTGTAGATCTCCAGCGCCTGGCGCCCCCAGTTTAGGCCGCGCCAGTAGCCGCTCGTGCTGGAGGGGTTGGTGCGGTAGTAGACGCCGCCGTCCGTGCCCATCAGCAGATTGCCATTGCCATCGAACGCAAACGCGCGGCAGTCCGGATGTACCGTCGAGTGATCGGATGTGAAGTTGTCGGTCAGCGGGGCATAGGCGAGGCTGCCATCGGCATTCACCGTCACGCGCATCGCCGCTGCCGACCAACCGGGAGCACCGGTCGGCCCGGGAATGGCACCGACGCGATCACCCGCGAGATAGACCACGTTCGGGTTGTTCGGGTCGATAGCTACCACGGAGTGAATCGTGGCCTGCCCGCCCGGGTTGATGGAGAGGTTGGGGCTGGACTCGCCGTACTTGGCGAGTTGCGCACTCAAGGCAATCGCACGCACAGCATCGTCGCCCTGGTGGTCTGCCTGCATGTTCGAACCGGTGGACGGATTCGTCGACGGCCCGCTGCCATTGGACACGGTATTGGCGGCAAGGGCCGCGCTGAGATCGGTCCAGCTCTTGCCGTTATTCTGCGACAGGAAGGCATTGGTCATCTGGCCCGCGCCGGCATTGACGACGCCCACTAAAACCGAACCCCCCGGCCCCGCCGCCAGGCGCAACATGGTGTTGGTGCCGGTATTGATCGCGCCATTGGCATTGGCGGCGCTGAAAATCTGGGTCCAGGTCTTGCCGCTGTCGGTGCTGGTGTAGACGGCCGTGTTGCTGGTGCCAGTCACGCCCACGTAGAAGCGATTGGGATCCTTGGGATCGCCGACTAGCGCCGAGGTCGCTCCTGGCGGAAGGCCTGAGCTGCTGATCTGGTCGACCCTCGCAAAGCTCTTGCCGCCATCGGTGCTGCGGTAAAGGCCGCTGGTGGTGTTGGCTTTTTCTTCCTCGAACCCGGCGGCCATGATGACGCTGCCGCGCGCCACGACGTTCAAGAAACTGACGTCCGGCAAGGTTCCCTGGCCTAGGTTCGTCCAACTCGCGCCGCCGTTGGTCGAATAGAGCAGTCCCTTGTTGGTGATCCCGCCGCGGTTGGCGATATAGGGATCCGGTGCGCCCGAACTATCGTTGCCGATGCCGGCGATGACGGTCATGCCACTGGCGTCGGTGGTGTCGAAGCTGATGCCGCCCATTGACAGCGAAGCCTTGCCATCGATCATGGGCGTCCATGTCTTGCCGGCGTCGGTACTGCGGAAAATGCCGCCGTTAGGCGAGCCGACCAGCATGAGATTCGGATTGAACGGATTGACCGCAATGGTCTGGATCGCACCGGACTGCGTGCCGAAATTCGGCGGCACATTGGTGGGCTGCCCCGGTTGCGGCAAGTCGGCGCCATTCATGTTGCCATTGGGCCCCACTTCGACGCCCGGGCCGGCCGGCACGAAGTTCTGCGCGTGACTCGGCGAGGGGATGGCCAGGGCGATGGCGATCATCGCTGCCAGCAAGGTCGGCGCACTACCTGCGCGATGGTTCGACGGCGAACGCTCTTGATGCTTCATGCTTTCTTCCTGTGTCTTTATTCATGACAAGAAGGGGGCCCCTCCCAAGGCCTTATGGACGCGTGCCCCCCTTGCACGCGATCCGGCCAGTGCCGTGCTCTGCGAAGCCTGATGTCGGGTGCCGGCGCAGGCATGCCTGCCAGCCGGGCAACGACCGTCGCAGCCGCCCATGAACGAGCGTCTGACGAACGAGACGTTTGAAGTGCTTCAAATTGAAATTGAGGCCTTAAGGCGCACAAGAACGCCGGGCAACCTGATGGCGCGCGCGTATTGCGTCGCCCATTCGGGCGAAACGCACGCATGATTTCGAGTCAGCCCCCTTGCTGACTTCGCTCCCTTTGCGTGCCTCCTGCTGCAACGGGGACGTCATCTTCTCTTCGGTGTAACACCATCGCAACACGAAAAATTCCGAGTTGACTTTCACCTGACGGGATCAAAAGCGCGAGTGCGATCAGTTCGGCGGGGTGTGCGAGGAGCGAGCGCGCAGTCTTGTGGGACTGCACTTGCGGCGATACTTTCGCCCTCTGGAAAGATGATTGGGAGATGCGCATGACTGTCTATGTAGCGCTGTTGCGTGCGGTCAATGTCGGCGGCACGGGGAAGCTACCCATGGTGGAACTCAAGGCCATGTGTGAGGAGGTGGGCTTCGAGAACGTGCGCACGTATATCGCCAGCGGCAATGTGGTGTTTCGCAGCAAGAAATCGGCGAGCCAGCTCAAGGCCGCTCTCGAAGCGCGCTTGCAGGTCTACGCGGGCAAGCCCGTGGGTGTGTTGGTGCGTACGGCTGCCGAGATGGCGGAGGTCGGCAAGGCGAATCCGTTTCCCAAAGCACCGGGCAATCGCACCGTCGCCATTTTTCTCGATGACGCTCCGCCCGCCGACGCCTTGAAAACCATCTCCGGCCACAACGGCGAGGAGATCCGGCTTGGCAAGCGTGAGATCTACGTGTTCTATGGCGACGGCATGGCCGACTCCAAGCTCAAGATCGGCGTTGCGAAGAACGGCACCGCGCGCAATATGAATACGGTGGCGAAGTTGGCGGAGATGTCAGCGGCGCTTTGAGTGGCTGCTGGCGCGGCGTGGGTGCGCTCAGATCTGATCCGGCGGCGGCACCAGGTGATGTCTGGCCATGATGTTGTCCAGCTGTTCGCACACCCAGGCGTGATCGTCGGTGCCGATGTCTTCACCAGACTCATCGGCTGCGCCGGCATCTTCCACGGCTTCGGCGGCAAGGCTGTTGAAGTTGGGCCAGAAATCATTGGGATCGGGATACTCCGCGAGCAGCCGCGGAATCGCTGCATCCAGCTCGGCGAGCATCATCTCCAAGTCTTGGCGGGTCTTGGCCATGGTTGGGAGCCTACACCTGGTGAGTGTTTCGGGAGCGTCTATGAGGACAGGCTTTGAAACTCATCCCTTTCAAGGTGTTCGCCCCCTGCTTCCTCTCTCCTCTGGGGACCTGGTTCGCGTCGAATCTCAGCTGGCGCGATGTTCCCCTCCCCCTGCTCGCAGGGGAGGTCGGGAGGGGGTGAACGCTTGCGAAAACCTCTCCCGAAACGCTTTCTCAAGTACTCACCCCTCCCCAGCCCTCCCCTGTCCCACGGGACTAGCTTTGCGTCGCAAGCAGGGGAGGGAGCCCAGAGCTCGCGCAGCTGAGATTCGACGCTAACAGGTGGCTCTAAAACCCTTCGTCAGGCGTAGTAAGCCAGGAACATATCCACGGCCGATTCGGCCACCCGCTTTTGCTCCTTGGCGCTCAGCGGTGGCTGGCCCAAGGTGATCTGCGGCCAGAACGCGAAGCCTTTCACCATGCCCTGGAGCTGGTGCGAGGCGAAGACAGGGTCCTTGGCTTTTAGACGTCCATCCGCGGCGGCGGCGCGGACCCACACGGTCAACCCTTCTTCCCGTTCGCCCATGCGCGCGACCATGTCTCGCGCACGTTCGGTCGAATGGATGCCGGCAGCGATGGCGACGCGGGCCAGGGAGGCGAAGGCCTCGTCGTTGAGCAGGCGTAGTTTTTGCGCGAGCAGTTCCAGCAGTTGATCGCGCAATGGGCGATCGGCTCGATAGGAGAGTTCCTCGCCCGCGATGCTCGCCTCCCACAGCTGTCGCAGGATTTCGGCGAACAGCGTTTCCTTGCTGGGAAAGTGGTTGTAGACGGTGCGTTTGGAAGTGCCGGCCCGGGCGGCGATGCGGTCCATGCTGGTGGCTTCGTAGCCCGCCGCGCGGAACTCGTCGATGGCGGCCTCGATGATGGCCGCACGTTTGCGGTCGGTCAGGCGTTGGGGTTCGGATGGGCGCTGCATGCCAGGATTTTACACTGGTGGGTTTACTTTTGTGGAAAGCTGAAACTACACTGCGCGGTGTAGTTTGTGCCGTCTTCCCTGACATGCCCTCGAGGGCCCTATGAAAACCGTGATCGCTCAGCTGTCCACAGGGTTCCGTTCTCCCGTTGCCTCGTATCCGGCCTCGCCGCAGCACCATCACGGCCAGTTCCGCAATCCAGCGCCGCGCCCGGCCGATGGCCTGGGCAAGATGCTGCGCATCATGTGGAACGTTTTCTTCAACAAGCCTGCCGGCACCGTGCCGGCCACTCCGTTACCGGTGCAGTCGCTGAGCCGTGCGCAGTTGGATGCCGCACCGGATCGCAGCCTGTTTCGTCTTGGCCACTCGACATTGCTGCTGAAATTGCGCGGCGGTTATTGGCTGACCGACCCGGTATTCGCCGATCGCGCGTCGCCGTTCCAATGGATGGGCCCCAAGCGCTTTCACGCGCCGCCGATTTCATTGGAGGAGTTGCCACCGATGCGTGGCGTGATCCTGTCGCACGATCACTACGATCATCTCGACCGCGCCACTGTCTTGCGTTTAGCCGCTACGACCGAGGTGTTCTTGACGCCGCTGGGTGTGGGCGATCGCCTGATCGACTGGGGTGTGGACGCCGCCAAAGTGCGCCAGTTCGATTGGTGGCAGGGCATCGACGTCGACGGTCTGCGGCTGACGGCAACCCCGGCGCAACATTTCTCCGGGCGCGGCCTGTTCGATGGCAACCGGACGCTGTGGGCGTCATGGGTGATCGTCGATGACGATCTGCGATTGTTCTTCAGTGGCGATACTGGTTACTTCGATGGCTTCAAGACCATCGGCGAGCGCTTGGGGCCGTTCGATGTCACCTTGCTGGAAACCGGTGCTTACGATTCGCAATGGCCCTATGTGCATATGCAACCGGTGCAGACGGTGCAGGCGCATCAGGATCTTCGTGGCCGTTGGCTGATGCCGATTCATAACGGCACCTTCGATCTGGCGATGCATCGCTGGCAGGAGCCGTTCGAGCAGGTGACGGCGTTGGCAGCCGAGCGCGGCATTACATTGTCGACGCCGCGGATGGGCGAACGGCTCGACCTCAACGCGCCTCGCACCGGCGAACGCTGGTGGCGCACGTTCGAGAGGGAGGCTACAGCTCCTGCTCTTCCGGCGACTGCACGCTATAGCCTTCGGCCTTGAGTTTGGCCACGAAGCCGTCGGGCGAAAGCACCTGCGACATCGGCAGCACGGCGAACGTTTGTGTGTTGCGCGCGAGTGCGGATCGGGCGGCGGCCAGCCAGGTGACCTCGATGCGTTCGGGCAGGTTTTCGAGACCTAGTTGCTGCGCGAAGTCGGCATTGGCCACGCTCACCAGGCAGCCGTCGTAGCGTCCCTCCGGCGATAGGTCGCGCAGGGTCGTTATGTCGCCCGTCGCCCAGGCGTTGGCGCGCGTGGTGAGCGCGGCCATGTCGTGCTCGATGATGCCCATGGTCTGATCGAGGCAACCCAGATCGCGCTGGTTGATCTGCTTGAGCGTTTCCGCCGCGTCGGTAGAAGCGCCGACCATCAGCTGATACTTGACCGGCGTTCTTTTGACGTCGTGCTTGCGGGCCAGCTTCATCACGGTATCGGTGACGTCGGTCGCATCGGTGAGGGCAGCGACGTTCAGCGCCTTGTCGTACAGCGTCATCGCCACCAGGATCGGCCGCCGGCGTTCGATACCGCTGTCGTCGCCGATGTACTGAAGCTTGAGCGCCTGCCAGCGTGCAAACATCTCCGGCGTCAGTATCTGCTGCAGGTGGGCGCCATCGGGATTCCTGCTCGCGCTGTACGTGGAAGGCTGCAGTGCCAGCTTGTTGAAGAGGCCCTCGTACATCTTCAGCTCGGCCGAGGGCGGTTCGAGCAGTTCCTGCGATTGCGCAATCGCCTGCTCGACCTGGGTCGAACGCCACTTCATGTGCTTGGGCAAGGGCGCCAGCGTACCGAGCACCCACATCACATGGCCGCCCTTGCTCACCTTCCACAGCCCCGGTCCAGGCTGTATGCCGATGACCGTGACGGTTTGCAGACGAACGGCATCGGCGGGTTTCGCGCCTCCGGCGGATTGCGCCCAAGTGGGCATGGCCAATAGCAGGGCACAAAGACAGGTGGCCAACTTTCCGTGCATGCGTTGCTCCACGTACGAATCGTGATTGTTGCGCTACGACCGGCGCAGGATACTCGATGCTCCATGACATATCTGAGGACGGCACGATGAACCAGCCACGCGAGCTCTTGAAGGCCGCCGTCATCGACGCCATGGACGCGGAACGTTCGGTTCACACGCTCAACCCGAATGCGGTTCGTCTCAAGAAAGCCCTGAGCGATGCCACAGGCATCACGCAGTTTGGCTTTCTCATGGTGACGCTTATGCCGGGTCATGACGCCGCGGAGTATCACCGGCATCTTTATGAGGAAGAGTGTGTCTACGTGCTTTCCGGTGATGGCGAGGCGGTCATCGATGAGCAGCACTACAACATCGCCGCCGGCGATTTCCTCGGTTTCGCCAGGGGCGGCCCGGCGCATACGGTGACCAACACCGGTGATGAGCCGCTGGTGCTGCTGGTGGCCGGGCAGCGGTTGGAGCAAGACGTCTGCGACTACCCGCGTTTGAACAAGCGGCTGTATATCAATGGCAAGGTGGAAGAGCTGGTGGATAGGGGGCATATCCAGCAGGGGGCGGTTTGAGGTTGCCTGGCCGGTCTTTGTTGATGACAAGCAAAGGCGATTTAGTGAAGTTTTTGGCTTGCAAGGTGGTCGCAAGGGCTTACCCCCTCCCAACCTCCCCTGTCCCACGGGACTAGCTTCGCGTCGCAAGCAAGGGAGGGAGCACGGTGTCGCGAGCATTAGCTCCTCCCCTTGCTTGCAGGGGGAGGCTGGGAGGGGGTGAGCCCTTGCGACACCCTCTCCCCCTATGAGCTTTTCAGCACACGGTGTGGCATCCCAACCTCTTTCACCCCCTGCCTAGCCCGTTCCGTCGCGCCAGCACCGGCTTGGTCGCATCGCCAGCCTATGGCGTCGTGCCCGCGGCTATTCTCCCCACCCATCAAAGCCGCACACAGGGATCGCCGTGATTGCCAGCTTCTTCTTCGTGATACGTCTGGCGTTGGCCTGGTCCCTCGCCTTCATGCTCGCCGTGGTGCTATGGAACATAGCGCACAATGGCAACTATCTAGGGCCCGTCTGGCCGTTCTTCGTGGTGGCGTATGCCATGCTCGGCATGGTAATCACTGGTGCGTTTTCCCACGTGCGCCGGGTCCGGCTGATCGCCGGACGTGTGGATAGCAGCGCACTCGCCAACCGGCAGCGGCGTCAGGTGGAGATTCCGTTTGAAGCGGGCGAAGCCTTCGACTTGCTGGATGCCGCCATTCGCGAACTGCCGCGCACCGAAGCAATCGAAAGTGCCAGGGACAGCCTGCAGATTCGCGCCAAGGTGAGGCGTCTCGACCCCTACGGCAACAAGTTGCCGACGCGTTTTAGCGTATTCGACTGGTTCGGCCGCAAAGACAACCAGATCCTGGCGACGGTGACGCCAGGTGACGGCACCGGCAGCGTTACGCTGATCTGCGAGCCGGGCAATGGTGCATGGAGCGACTGGTTCCGTGTGGACGATGGCACTAATCTGGAAAACGCAGATGCAATCACCCGTGCCATCACACGTCGCATCGCCGAGCGCCGCCGCGGCGAACAGGCTGCCGTCACGCAGACGGAGACCGAGAAAGAGCTGACCGTGGCCCGGCTGAATTTGTTGCATGCGCAGGTAGAACCGCACTTCCTCTACAACACACTGGCCAGCGCGCAGTACCTGACGCGTACCGACCCCGCACGGGCCGACGAGATGCTTGGTCACCTCATCGCCTATCTGCGCCATTCGCTGCCGCGCACCGATGAGGCATTGTCTACGTTGGGCGCGGAGCTGGAACGCTCGCACGCCTATCTGGAAATTCTGCGCATTCGCATGGGCGATCGCCTCAAAGTGCAGATCGATGTCGCCACTGAGCTGCACGTCACGCCAATGCCGCCGATGATGCTGCAAACCCTGGTGGAGAACGCGGTAAAGCACGGTCTGGAACCCAAGCCTGGTGGCGGCACCATCTGGTTGCTGGGTCGCGGAGGCGAGGGCAAGGTGTCAGTCACTGTGGCGGACGATGGCCGCGGCTTCAGCGACGCCAGCAGCGGTACCGGCATCGGCTTGAAGAACGTACGCGAACGTCTGCGCCTGGTCTATGGCGCGGCGGCTTCGCTGACTATCGTTGCGAACTTCCCCAGCGGCGTGGCCGCAACGCTTACGGTGCCGGCATTGTCGGGCAAGGATGGTCGCCATGGCTAAGTGCGTGATTGCCGAAGACGAGGCCCTGCTACGCCAGGCGCTGCTGGAACTGCTGGCGAAGGCATGGCCGGAACTGGATGTCGTTGCAGCGTGCGAGGATGGCGCCAGTGCGCTGGAGGCGATAGCCGAGCATCGGCCTGAAGTGGCTTTCCTGGACATCCGCATGCCAGGTCTGACCGGGCTGGAAGTCGCGACGGCAAGCATGGAAATCAGTCCAGCCACTCAGATCGTATTCGTCACGGCCTACGACCATTACGCCGTCGATGCCTTCGAGCGCGGCGCTATCGATTACCTGCTCAAGCCCATTGCACCAGAACGCCTGGCGGCCACTGTGCAGCGCGTGAAGTCGCGAACAGGGCAGGGCGGTGGCATCGATGCGGATGCGTTGGCGACACTGATGCGTCAGCTCGGCACCCGGCTCTTGCCCGCGGGTGCGCAGACGCCGCTCACCTGGATCACGGCCAGCAGCGGTCGCGAGACACAGCTGATTCTGATCGACGACGTGGTGTATTTCCGCGCCGACAACAAATACACCACGGTGATGACGGCATCGGGCGAAGCGCTGTTGCGCAAGCCCATCCGTGAACTGCTAGATGTGCTCGATCCGATGACGTTCAAGCAGATCCATCGCTCCACCATCGTCAACCTGAAAGCCGTCGCGTCGATCGTTCGCGACGACAGCGGCAAGGGCACCATCAGGCTGCGAAACCGCCCGGAGACGCTGACGGTGAGTCAGCCGTTCATGACGTTGTTTCGCACGATGTGATCTCAAGCAGAAGGACGTGCACGCAAGGCGTCGTCCTTCCCCCCCATCCTTCCCGCGATGCGGAAGGAACAACGCAAAACGAACCGGTCAGACATCGATCTGAGGTGAACCATGCGCAGCGTTCTCGCTTTCATCTATTACCTTCTCGCCCTGGTGGGTTGCACGGGCGGCAGCACCACCGAGATACGCAGCAGCGCGGACGGCCGCGACGTGGTCCATGGCCGCGTGCATGTGCAGGCAGGCCTGGCCACCTTCGAATGTCTGGGCAGCGCGAGCGGCCAATGCCATTTCGTGCTGTTTCCCGCCGAGTGCGGGGTGGTCGCTGCGGTTGGCAAGCGGTGCCAGGCACCGTCGTTCAAGCATCTCGCATTGGCCGTGGGCACGAGTCAGGAGCTCGGCGACTTGCCGGCGGAGTTCAAGACTTGCGTCGTTGAGCAGGGTGGCGATGTGGCGCCGGATTGCCTGGTAAATGGAGCGCGGCGCTCCTTTGGCATGGCGCCTTAGAGCCTGTTCAAAATCTCTGGTTCTGTATTGAACTGCTCGCCCGCTGCGTAAGCGGCCAGGTCAAGAAAGCGCATCGATTGTCACGCGCAGGGTGCGCTCCTGCCATGGGTTACGTAGGTTCTTCGTGGCCTCTCGGCCGTTGAACCATCGCTGGCAAGCGCCAGCGCGCCACCGTGCCAATGCCCGCTATCAGTGCCCGGGATAGCAGAGCCATGTCGAGCGGCATGCCGCGCCGCCGGACATCGAGCAGCAGGGCGATGCGCCATTGGTCGCTGTCGTTCCAGACCTCGTGTGGATAAGTGTCGTCCCACAGCAGCGCCTGACCATTGCCGATCCGATGTTCGTCGTCGGCCAGCCAGAGGACGGCGGCGGGGCGGCCGTCTGCCTGGAGCGGCACGGATAGGCCGAGCTGAAAGCGCAGCACGCCCTTGAAGGGGCCTCGATGCCGAGGGACTCGCTTGTGCGGCGCGAGGAACGAGAGTGCGGCAGAGAGCACGTCCGGGGAGGACGCGATCAGCTCGGCCAAGCGAGGGCATGCGGCCAGGTTCGGCGTGACGTCGTTGCCATAGACCTTCAGCAGGAACATCCGCCAATCATGTTCGTCGTTGGCGGAGATCGCCGCCTGCTCGGCCATCAGTTCATGGAAGCGCGGCACGGCCTGCAGGCGGTCCATCAAAGCGACGGCTTCGTCGCGCAGCGCTGGCCAGGCATCGACAAAGCGGCGGGCGTCGGGAAACCGTACAGCGGCGTCGAGCACCGGCGGGGTGGCGACACGCGCATCGTAGAGTGCGCGCAGGGCTTGGGACGATAGGTCGTACAGGCGGCTCATGATGGTGAAGGCTACGGTTTATATATCCATGGCATACACGCTTGTCCGTGATTGCGCCGTAATGGCCTGTTCAAAGTCGCCGCACGGGCTACGCGGGGCCTTTGGACGGGCTCTAGGGATGTCGGCCTTCATCGAAAACTGGTGACGATGCCATTCCGTCCCTGCTGCTTGGCCTGATAGAGCCGCCTGTCCGCGCGCTCGATAAAGGGCTGCAGTTCATCCTCCGGCGAGGGGATCATGGTGCATACGCCAAGGCTGGCGGTGAGCGTGGTGCCGATGCCGGATCGCTCGTGAGGGATATGCGCCTGCGCGATCAGGTCGCGGCAGCGCACCGCGATATCGAGGGCGGTACGTTCGTCGGTTGCGGGCAGCACCAGTACAAATTCCTCACCGCCGAAGCGCGCCAGGAAATCGCGCGGTCGCGACGTGATCGTGCCGAGCATGCGGGCTACCTGCTTCAGGCAGTGGTCCCCTTGGAGGTGCCCGTAGTGGTCGTTGTATTGCTTGAAATAATCGATGTCGAGCATGACCAGCGATAGCGGCTGCCCGGTCTGTTGCGCATCGCGCCATTCGCGTTCCACCACGGTGTCGAACCGGCGCCGGTTGGCGACGCCGGTCAAGCCGTCCTTGAACGACAGCTCTTCCAGTTCGCGTTGCAGGCTGAGCAGCTTTTCTTCGGTGCGCTTGCGCTCGCTGATGTCGAACATGAAGCCGATCAGCGACTCGACCGAGCCATCCTGGTTGCGGACGACGTGCACGACGTCGCGGATCCAGATGTACTCGCCGTTCTTGTGCTGCGCGCGATAGTCGGCTTCATGATCGACGCCGGCTTTGGATTGCGCGATACAAAAATCCACGGCCCACGCGCGGTCATCTGGATGCATGCGGTCGGCCCAGTCCTGCACGGTCACCCAACTCGCGGGATGCCAGCCGAGCAGGTTCTCGATCTGGGGGCCGATGTAGGCGAACTGCGCGGTCTGCCAGTCGATCTTCCAGGGGATGGCGTTGGTTGATTCCAGCAGCGTTCGATAGACGGCGCTTTCGGTGTCGCTTGGTTTCTCGGTAGCGAGCATCGTTTTCAATCTCCCATGCGGGTCGAGCGGCAGCCGGGGCGTGAGGTTGCGGCCCCGGCGATTCCTTCAAGGCGATCGCACGAGCGGTTCGGATGGGGGATGGTGTGGCGCGGCGCTATCGGCGGATGCCCGCGCAAGCAGCGCCAGCAGATTGCCGGGCTCGTCGTAAGCGATCCGAAGACCGGCGCGCAGATCACGCCGCATCAGGCGAATCATGTGTCGCGTGATGCGATCCGGAAAGCTTTTTGCTGGCCGTCCGGTGACTTCCGCGAGGCGCCCGGCGATCACTGCTTCATCGCTGATCTGGGGGCACACGCGGTAACCGTAGGCGCCGCCAATGGCTTCGGGAGGGAGGTCCATGAAGCGGCCATGACACTGTGCGAAGCCGCTATAGGTGAGCCGGTAGGCGTTGTGGCCCAGGATCGGAAGGTCGTCGGGTACGGGGCCGTTTTCGTCGAGCGTCTGGAAGCCGGTCGCCAGCGGCAGCAACTGTTCCAGGCGATAGGCATCCCGCATGTGCGGATTGCCGACGCGCACCAGGTTGGCGATCAATTCGCCCAGCGAGGCGTGGCCGATGATCGCCGCGCGCTTGGGTAAGCCGCCCCAGACGCCATCCGCGCCGTTCAGCAGCGCTTCGATGACGGACGCATTCTCGAAACCGGCGCCCGAGTGGATATGCACCAGAATCTTGAGCGGTTGGGGTAGAAGGCTGCGTGCCACCGCGACGAAGGCACCCACCTGAAACGGTAGATAGGTGCCGCGGTCGTCCTCGATCGTGACGCCCTCGATGGGTTGTTCGGCCAGCAGGCTGAGGATCTCGCAGGTGTCTTCCAGGTTTTCTGCGAAGGCGTCGCAGCCATCCACGATGTTGATCAGGATGCGCGGCGCGCCGCCGTCGTCGCCGCGGATGTTTTCGCGCAGCCAGCGGATGCTCGCCGGCAAGCTGCGCCGCAGCGTTTCCAGATCGTATTGGCCGGCCATGCCCTCCTTGCTCAGGTAGATCTCGTGCACTGTGTTGGGCACGCCGTAGTCGCGCAGCTTGAGCTGTGACGGGTCCGGCTTGAATGCGCCGTGGTTATCTTCAATGCCCAGCGCGGTGAACGCGAAGCACCCGCTCATGTCGATGCCGCGGTCGCGCAGATGCATCATGAAATCGTCATCGACTTCAAGTTCATCCGGCATCGCGTAGTCGAGCGTGCCCAGCGAGATGTTCTTGAAGCCGAACGCGCGGAGCTTCGGCAAGATGTCGAGTTTGTCGGCGAGTATCTGTCCGACATTCGATCCCACCGGGTTCTCACGCAGGGAAAGGTCGATCAGATAGGGCTCCAGGTTGCGGAGCTTTTCCAGTTTGTTGTTGGCCTCGGCCAGCGTGGCCCGCGCCTGTTCGATTGCCTGTATGGACGACATGATCTTCCTTGCGTAATCGCAAACCATAATGGGCCACGCCGGCCAGCAAGGCATGGCCCTGCGGCAGCACGTGGCGTCGTCGTACGTCTAAGGTCTTTGATATCGACGTGTCGGTCGATGCAGACCTGAATTCCCGCGCCGATCATACAGCCAGCTTTGCTCGGGTGTGCTTTATTCGGGCCTGCTTTAATCGGGCGTGTCCCAGCCAAGCAGAGGCAGGCGTTTGCCGGTTGCGGGCTTTCAAGGAGGCTATGAAAAACCCCGAGGCGCTAACTCGGGGTTTTTCCGACACCTTGGTCGAAGCGGGCTTACCGACCCAGATCGGTCAGGAAGCGCTTGGTGTACAGCAGCGGCGTGGTGCCGCTCACCGAGTTGCAGGTGGGCGAGGCCCACTGACTCGAACCCGAGCACGGCGTGTCGCGGTCCAGCGACCAGAAATGCACGCCGGCCAGGCCGTTGCTCACGGCGTAGTTCACCATGGTGTCGACATTTGCCGCGGTGAAGACTTCGCTGGTCACGTCGTTCATGCCGATCATCGGGGTCAGCTCGATCTGGCTGAGTGGAATGCCATAGCTGTGCTGCAGGTTCTTGGCCGCCTGGATGGCCGATTGCCCCATATCGCATTGGCCGTTGGCTACCACGCAAATGGACGCGCTGGCGGAGCCGTAGTCCATCACCATCAGGTTGATGGTGTAGTTTTTCAGCGTGGAGGCCTTGACCGCCTTCACCACCATGTCGCCCTGGCTGTTCAGGCCGCCGTAGCTGCCGTCGGAAGCCCCCAGCGTGGCAAGCGTGAACGAGAAGCGCAGCTTGGGATACAGGCCTTGCGCATAGACCGCGGCCGATACCAGCGCGTTGACCTGTGCCTGTGTCTGGCCAGCTTCGATATCAAAGTCCACACCGACCATCTGTGGTGACATATAGGTCGACAGGAACGTGGCCATGCCCGAAGGCGTGGAGCAAGTAAAGCTGCCTGCGGCGCCGCCGGTGGAAACCACATAGCTCAGGCCCGCGTTCGACAGGGCACCGATGTTGGCGCTGGCGAAGCTCGCCGCCGGGATGCCGCCCCAGTTCTCCGCGCCGCATTCGCCGGTTGCGAAAGCCAGAGAGATCGCGCCCAGTTTGGGCACATCGTTCGATACCAGGCTGCCATTGCCTACGAGCGGAATCGCCGTGCCGGTGACCGCGGTCTGGATGGTGTTGGTGTTCCAGTTGAGATTGATGGTCACGTCCTTGTAAGGGCTGAACAACAGTCCGGCTCCTGTACCGGGCGGCGGGGGCGGAGGCGGTGGTGGTGGGGGAGGTGGTGGTGTTCCGGTGCCGCAGGCCCCCTGCGAGGTCCACGGCTGGCCCGAGCCCGAACCGCCGTTGTTGGTGGCCGGGTCGTTGCCCTGGGTCCACCAGTTTGCGAGGTAATTCACGCCGTTCTCGCTGGCAGTATTGCCGCCCACGTAGACGGCGGTCGAACTCCACGCTGGCGCACAGTCGGGCAAGGTTGCCGCGGCTGCGTTTTGCATGGGTGCCAGGGCAAGCAGACTTACGGACATAGCCGCTCCTGCCGCGCTGCTCAAGGCGCCGGTTATCACACGTGACCACACCACCGATTGCTTTGCACGCATGGGACTGTCTCCTCGTTGTCGTTGACTGCCAAAGGTGGGTCGCCAAGACGATGGCGTCGTCGCCATGAAGGAATGGCGCTCGCTTCACCGTATCCGTGCGCGCTGCCGTCTGGGCAGCGACCTTTTGTCGTCCTGAATGACAACGTTGTCTTTAGCGCTGTGGGCAAACTGTGACGACTTGCTTGAAAAGCCTTAGTGCATCGCAGCAAGCCATTTTTGCGAGAGATGTGTCACGCGTTGACAGCGCCGTCGATCAAGCATTCGGATGCAGTCTGACAACGTTATCAGCGCGGACAGAGGCGCGGGGCGAGAGGCGTGTAAGGGTGGATGTACTACCATCGGCTACTTCCCCCGATGTGTGCGACACCATCATGAAGTTTCTGGCGATGATCTATTGCGATGCCTCCCTGCACGCCAACCTTCCCGAGGTAGAGTTCGCCACCCTCATGCGCGGCTGCTTTGCCAAGGCGGATCAACTGCAAGAGGAAGGTAAGCTGCTCGACTGCCAGCAGCTCGAAACGCCGGAGCGGTCCAGAACCCTGCGTGTACGCAACGGCCGCACCACGATCGTGGACGGGCCGTTCGCGGAGACCAAGGAATACCTCGGCGGCTTCAACCTGATCGAAGCGGAAAACATGGACGAAGCCCTGCATATCGCTTCCGCATTTCCGTGGGCGCGTTTCGGCAGCATCGAGGTGCGCCCGGTGCGCGATATGAATGAAGTGCGTGAGCGCGTGGGTGCCGCGATCTGAGTCTATCGGCCATTCGATGGCGCAACCCTTCTCCCTCGCTCGGAGGGAGAAGGGTTCATCGCATTACGGTTTCACCACTTCCGACTCCACCACCATGTCCAGCACATAGGCGGTGTTCGGCGCATCCGCCGGCGGGTTCTTGATGTTGAAGCGCTGCACGCGCAGCACGTTGCGGATGCCCGCTTCGTGCGTGTAACCCTCGATGCTCTGGTACAGCGGCTGCCATTCGCCCGGCGGACCGGTGACCACGCCGTTGTCGCCGTATTTGCGCTCGCGCACCTGCAGGCACTGCATGTTGGGGTCAGCGGGTGGCTGCACGGTTTGGTCTGCGCGGCGACTTCCAGGAATAGGGTTTCGCCTTCGCCGCCGTAGCGCGTTTCGGCGGTGGCCTGGCCGGTGAAGACCAGGGTGTCGCCGTTGTCGGTGATCAGCCGCAACTGGGGCGCATGGCCTTCGGTGTGCAGGCTTAGCTTGGGATGGCCTTGCAGGCGTTGGCTGATCGCGCCATCCAGATCGGCCAGCGCTTTGTCGGAGCAGGCCATCATGGTCTGTGCCATCGGGCCGATCTTCAGGCGCTCGCCGTCGACGCTGTAATTGCTGCCCAGGCGGTTGCAGGCATGGCCGACGCTGAGGCGATCACGCACGAAATCCAGTTGCAGCGGTTTGTCCGGTCGCGCGAACAAGGCGTCGATGCGCTTGCCGTCGCCGCTCGTAGCCTCGCTCAACTGCCAGTGGTATTTACCCAGCGGTGTCGTATCCACCACAGATGACGCAGTGGTCGGCTTGGTCTGTGCTGGCGTGGATGCTTCCGGAGCAGGCGAGTTGCCGTTATTGGATGGCGGTGTCTGCGAGCAGGCGGCCAAGGCGAGCGGGAGCAGAAGCAAGCGATATTTCATGCGGTTTCTCCTTAGAGCCTGTTCAATGTCTTTTCGTAGCACGCGCCGGATATGCCACAGGCCACGTCGCGCTTTCGTCATGACAAAGGATTCACGCGCGCTGCGCATCGTCCATGCAGAGGATGGCGTAGCGTGAGTACGTTTCGCAGGGGGACCCACGGACTCGGCGCAAGGCGAGCCTATACGCATCCAAGGAGTTCGCAATGGCCAAGAAACCAAGCATTGTCCTCGTGCACGGCGCGTGGGGCGACGGCTCGCACTGGAGCAAGGTGATTCCGGTGTTGCATGCCAGGGGCTACAACGTCAGCGCGGTACAGAATCCGTTGACCTCACTGGAAGACGACGTGGAACGCACGCGTCGGCTTACGGAAGCGCAGGAAGGGCCGGTGATCCTGGTGGGTCATTCCTATGGCGGCGCCGTCATCTCCGGTGCGGGACACGCGGCCAATGTGGTGGGACTGGTTTTTGTCGCCGCCTTTGCTCCGGATGAGGGCGATAGCCTGGGCAGCCTCTTTGCACGGCGGGAGCCTCCGCCGGGAGTGGCTAGCATCCGGCCGGACCAGTACGGTTTCCTGTGGATCGCCAAGGAGCTGCACAAGGAAAGTTTCTGCCAGGACCTGGGCGACGATGCCGCCTTGGTCATGGCCGTGGCACAAAAACCTACTGCGGCGCGTTGCTTCGAGGACAAGGCTGGTCCGCCGGCTTGGAAGACCAAGCCGAGCTGGTATCAGCTGTCGCAGGACGATCGCATGATTCCGCCGGAAACCCAGCAATGGATGGCCGAGCGGATCGGCGCGAAGAAGATCGTGTCGCTGCTGTCGAGCCATGCATCGCTGGCGTCATGCCCGCACGACATCGTGGCCTTGATCGAGGAGGCGGCGTCGCAGGTTTGATCCCGGCGAGAGAATGCTGACGTTTCTGTCGCGATGGCGCCGATGCGGATCGTGCGCGTGGTCGTGGTGGCCGCGTGCCTGCAGGCATTGCGCATGCAGGTCGTCATAGGACACCAGCTTGGCCTGCAGCCAGCGTTGCAGTTTGGGGCCGAACAGGCCGTCCACTTTGCTCTGAGGCGTGTGCAGGCGGCCATGCACGGATTTGCGCTTCCAGGGTTCGTTTTCCAGATCGGCGATGATCTGGGTGCAGGCATCGTCGAGCGGGACATCGGTGGCGATGTCGAGGAAGCGGCACACACGTTTCCATTCCTGCTCGGGGTGTTCGATCAGGTCTTCCAGAAACAGCAAATGGTGCTGAGCGTGTCCCTGATGGGCGCGGTGGATCTGCATGGCGCGGTTCCAGCGCCGGGCCCAGTGCACGATGCCGCCACCGAAGGTGTTGTCGCTTTCGAACAGCAGGCTGGTGTCGATCAGTGAGGCGACGACTTCCGCGCCGGGGCGAATGACATGGACGAAGCGTGCGTCCGGCGCCAGCGCTTCGATTTCCGGGATGTAGAGCAGATGGTTGGGGGTCTTTTCCAGCCACAGGCTGCGATCGGCATCCTCGGCCAACTGGTCGAGCAGGGCGACGAAGCGCTTCTCAAAAGTGCGAGTGCGCAGCGAAGGGTGCCTGAGAAAAGCGGGGGCGGAGGGCAGCATGCGCTGCAGCGTCATGAACAGGTCGCGCTCATGCTTGCGCGTGAAGCCGAGACGCTGCCGCAGCCGTGCGGACTTGGGTTGGGCCTGGGCGTCGCCCCAGCGCCACGCCAGGTTGCCATGCAAGTGCTCGAAAAGCGCCGTCTCCGGCGGGGTGAAGACCGCCGGATGCCGGGCCAGCAAGGCCTGGACGATGGTGGTGCCGGAGCGCGGGCAACCGACAACAAAGGTTCGTCGCATGACGAGGCTTTCCCCTGGGAAGGCAGGCCATGGAACTCATGGCTATCGAGAAGCGATGAACGCGGGATTCCACGGCGGGTTGACGTGTAAGCTCTGGTGACCGCCTTTAGTGTCCGTCTTCGTCGTCAGCACGCGGGCGACGTAGCCCATCAGGGCAGGCGTTTAGTGTTCGGGAGTTCGTCATGCATGCTCTGGTTTTCGATCGCTTCGGCGGTCCTGATGTTCTGCGCTGGGCCGAACGCCCCGATCCCGTGCCGGGTCCCGGTCAGGCGCTGGTGCGCGTGCAATGCGTCGGCCTGAACTTTGCCGATGTGTATCGCCGCAACGGCAACTACCATCTCAGCGGTTCCGCTCCCTGGATTCTCGGCTATGAAGGGGCCGGCGTGGTCGAGACACCGGCGGTGGGCGATGCGCTGTTCCCTGCCGGCACCCGCGTGGGTTTTGCGGACATGCCCTATGCCAATGCGGAGCTCGTCGCGGTGGATGTCGACAAGCTGGTTCCGCTGCCCGATGGCATCGGTGCCGACATCGCCGCTGCCGTGTTGTTGCAGGGACTCACCGCGCACTATCTGGTGCGCGACAGCTATGCGGTGAAGCCGGGCGATGTGGCCGTGGTGCATGCCGCCGCTGGTGGTGTGGGTTGGTTGCTGACGCAGATGTTGAAGGCGATGGGCGCCACCGTGCTCGGCATCGCGTCCAGTGAGGCCAAGCGCGACGCGGTGATCTCAGCGGGTGCCGATGCGGCGGTCGATTACGACGATCTGCTTCCTTCGGTGAAAGCCTTGACCGGTGGGCGCGGCGCCGATGTGGTGTACGACTCGGTCGGTCGAACGCTCGGAGACAGTCTTGCGGCTGCACGTGTCGGCGGTACCGTAGTGTTTTACGGTATGGCGGCCGGCGACCCCGATCCGGTCGATCCGCGCGTACTGATGGATCGCTCGCTCACGCTGACCGGCGGCGACTTGTGGAATGTATTGACCAGCGCGGCGGTGCGGCGCGAACGCGCGGCGAGCCTGTTCGCGCAGATACGCGCCGGTGTGGTCACGCCGCGCATCGCGGCGCGTTTTCCTTTGCAGGAAGGCGCCAAGGCGCACGCGTACATCGAGAGCCGCGGTGCCATAGGCAAAGTGTTGCTGACACTGTAGGAGCGCACCCTGTGCGCTCCTACAGAGCTCAATCCACCACGAACAATTTGACGCCGCTCGGCGTGGACGAGCGATGCGCGGCGTCGCCGAAATCCGAGACCTGGTAACTCATGCCAGGTGTGAGTACGAAACGGCGCCCGTCTTTCAGCTCCGTATGCAGTTCACCGTCCAGCACGTAGAGCACATGGCCGCGGTCGCACCAGTGATCTGCCAGGTAGCCCGGCGAATACTCGACGATGCGTACGCGCAGGTCCCCAGCGTTGAACGAGCGCCACAGCGCTTCGCCCTGTTCGCCCGGATGACGGGTGGCGGGCACATCGTTCCAGTGCGTGATGGTGAAAGGCAGTTCGGGGAGTTTCACAAAAGTCCTTGTTCAGTAGTCGCGGACGTCGAGCAGGGTCAACCAGCGCGCGCTGCCGGCCTCTTCGTGGTGTGGCCAGGCCGCCGACGTGATAGCGGCCGTGCCTTCGGCCCATGGCTCGTTGTCGAAGCTGGCCTCGGCACTGACCGAGCCGTCGGCGGCTCGCGTATAGAACACGCGAACCCAGTGCAGTTCAGGGGTAAGCGCCATGCGTCGCAACGCATCGGCCAGCGCGGTGCGGGTTTCCGGCGGCACCGTGAGGGCGCCGCGAATGCCGGTGGCTCCATGGAAGACATCCCAGGTGCGCACGCCGATATCCCAGGCCTCGATGTGGATTTTGCGATCGTCGGTGACATACCAGCAGGCGGCGAGCAGCGGGTGCAGGGCCTGTGCGACAAAGGCGTCGAGCGCGTCGCGGCAGGCGGCGTCACCTTGCCCATAACCGGCAAAGCTCTCCTCGATATGGCGTTCCTCGCTGATCACCACGTCGATGTCGAGCCGGCCCGGCTGATCGCCGTCGCCCGGGTGCCAGGTGGCGCGAATGGCAGGAAAGTCGCCGTCGGTCAGCAGCCAGCCGTCTTCGTCCGGCTCCAGCTCGATGTCGTGGTCGGCGAACAAGTTCAGGAGGTATTGCTCTAAGGCTGCGTCGTTCATGGAATGGCTACGCTCGGCATGACCGGTCGATCAAAGCGACATTGTCGCGCAACACCCGCAGGAACGCCCGCGATGCGTACCGTCGACCGATCGCTTCGGTGTTCGACAGTTCGTGTGATCCGGGCTAACGTGCCTCGCCTTTCCTGGATGCCGAGCTTTGGCATGACGCCGACGGATACACACTACGCAGGCCGCCACGCCGATCGCTTGGTGCTGGACACCAATGTCTGCCTCGACCTGTTCGTGTTCGGCGATGCGCAGGTCGCTGCGCTGCGCGAGGCATTGGCGCAGGGCACGGTGGAGGCGGTCACAAATGCGGCTTGCCGTGCGGAATGGCTGCGCGTGCTGGCCTATCCGCAGCTGGCGCTGAACGAGGCGGCGCAAGCGACGGCGCTTGCTGCGTACGACGAGGTCTTGCGTTGCCTGCCGGACGAAGCCTTGTTGGCGAATAATGGGGTGAAGCTACCGCGCTGTGCGGACCCCGACGACCAGAAATTTCTCGAACTGGCGCTCGCTTCGCAGGCGCGCTGGTTGCTCAGCAAGGACAAGGAAGTGTTGCGGCTGGGGCGTCGCACGGCACGAGAGGGCCTGTTCGCTATCGTCACCCCGGCAGCCTGGCGGCTGGCTGCCGGTTGATATTTCCCCGAATGACGCCAGCCAGTAGGGGTACGCGTTCTTGGAAAGTGTCTTTGAACGCCGCGGGAGACCACGTCATGCTCAGTCCAACGCATATCCACTGCCCGTATTGCGGCGAAGCGTTTGAGATTCTCATCGACAGCTCGGTGGAGAGCCAGCAATACATCGAAGATTGCCAGGTGTGCTGTTGCCCCATCGTGCTGACGGTGACGATCGACGAGGACGGTACGCTGCAGGTTCGTGCGGCTACCGAGGATGAAGGCTGATCGTCCTCAAGCCGGGGTGGCGATGGCCTCCAGGACATCCACTTCCAACTGGTCGAGCCGGGCGCGCGTGGCGATGTCGGTGTCCGGCGTGACCGGGCGGGTCAGATCCCACAGTACGTGGGTTTTGAAGCCCAGGCCGACGGCGTCCTGCGCTGTCCATAGCACGCAGACATCCCGCGCCAGCCCGCATATATAGAGTTCGTCCACCCCATGGCTGCGTAGCCATTCGGCCAGATCGGTAGGGCCGCGCGTGCCATGAGGACCGTAGTTTTCGCGGAAGCCGCTGTAGGAGTCCACCTTGGGATCGCTGCCCTTTCGCACGATCTTGTCTACCAGCGAATGGTTGATGGCCGGGTGCAGTGCCGCTCCGGGCGTGCCCTGCACGCAGTGGTCGGGCCACAGGGTCTGGGCGTGGCCGTAGAGTGGGATGCGGTCGAACGGTTTGCGGCCGGCGTGGCTGCTGGCAAAGGACACGTGCCCCTGCGGATGCCAGTCCTGCGTGGCGACCACGTAGCGGAATACGCGTTTTTCCAGCAGGTGGCGGATGCCCGGCACGATGGCGTCACCCTCGTGGCAGGCGAGGCTTCCTCCGGGCATGAAGTCCGGCTGCACATCGACGAGGATCAGGGCGGCGCGTTCGCTGATGGGATGTCGCATGAAGGTCACGGCACACGTGTTTGGGGAAGACGAGTCTAGCGTCAGCCCTGTAGGCCAAGATGTGACGCGTTGGGCGACTGGTCCCGGCGGTATTCGCCGCATTCATGTCAGTGAATGACTAGGTGTCGCCGTCGTGGGCCGTGGAGGCGGGCTGAGCTCGGCCGACGGGCATAATGGGCGATGGTAAGAGGACGCACCGGAAGGACAGATGCATTACGACCAATCGTGGATGGGCTTTGGGATGGTTGGCGGTCTGCAGGCCGGGGCCATCGCGGCAGCAGCGGGTTTCCTGCTTTGCGTGCTGTTTCGTTGGATAGGCCGCCGGAACGGCTGGAGCCAGGGTGCACAGCTAGGCTGGTCTTATCTGCTGGCCCTGTTCCTGGCCGGCGGCGGCGATCTGTGGGACATGTTCTATTTCAACTACGCCCGCCTGCAATCCTTGCAATTGCTGAAGGCCAAACTGGCCGAGGTGCATGACCCCGACGGCATCGGCACGCGGGTGTTTTGCGAGTTTGTGGGCGTGGTGGTGGGGGTGTTCCTGGCCTGGTGGCTGCTGGTCGGGCGCCGACGGGATGGCGAGACCACCGGCCTGCAAGGCTAGTTTCCTGCTCCTTCTCCTGCTCCTGGCAGGCGTAAGTACAGAGCGGTTACGGGTTCAACGCTGCTATTTGTCGTCCGTCACCGGTGCCGCCAGCCGATGGCCGAACATCCATGGCCACAATTCGGCGGTGGCATACGCTGGCGTCCAGGAGTCGTGTTTGATGCCGGGGAACTCGGTGTAGCGCACTTCCGCGTGGCGGGCTTCGAGCGCGGCGTGCATGGCGCGCGAACCCTGCGGTGGCACGATCACGTCGGCGCTGCCGTGGAAGATCCACACCGGCAGCTTGCCGATATGCGCGGCCACCCAGGCATAGGGTTCGGTATCGGCAGGCACACCTTCGACGCGCAGCTTCGCTCCCTCGCGGGGTGGCAGCACGCCGCCGCAAACGATGGCCGCGGCGGCGAAGATATCCGGATGATCGATGGCAAGCTGCCATGAGCCGTAGCCACCCATGGACAAACCGGTGAGATAGATGCGCTGGCGATCGCCGTGGTAGGTCTCGATGCTGGCCTGAAGTGCCTGCATAGCGGCTTGCTCGACCTCGCCGTTCCAATAGCGTTCTTCAGGAGCCTGCGGGATCACCACCACGGCGGGAAAATTCGCGCCATGTTCCTTCAGCCACCGCGGCAGGCCCTGCCGCATCGGCTTCTGATTGTCGCTGCCGCGCTCGCCGATGCCGTGCAGGAACAGCACCACCGGCCAGCTGCGGCCGGCCGTCCAACCGGCGGGCACGAAAACCTGGTAGCGATAGGTCTGCCCGTCAACGGCGACTTCGTGCTCGACGAAACCTGAGGCGGCATGACCTGGGGAGGCCTGACCTGAGGCAGCATGGGAGGGCAGGTTGGCGATCATCAACAGGAGCCCTAGGGCGAGGCGGTAGCTCATGGACGCGATCCCCGTGGACGGAAGGATGGCCGGCGTGCCTACCCACGCACGCTATGGATGAGGCCGAGCACATTTTGCTCCTGCTGTTGCATCTGCGCGTGGATGTGATCGACGAACAGGCGGATGCGTGCGGGCAGGAAATCGCGGCTCGGGTAGATGGCGTAAATGTGGGCCTCCTGGATGGCTGTGTCGGTAAGCACCGGCTCCAGTCGCCCGGCGCGCACGTCGGCGGCAATATCCCAGATGGATTTGAAAACCAACCCGTGCCCAGCCACGGCGAGTTCGCGCATGAGGTCGCCGCTGTCGGCTGTGAGGGTGGCGTCTACGCGCAACGGGCGCGGCCCGTCCGGCGTCTGCAGCATCCACGGCAGGATGCCGCGGCCCGGGCGGTGCAACATCAGGCAAGTGTGGCGCTGCAGATCGTCGGTGCTGGCCGGGCGCCCGTGCTTGGCCAAATAGGAAGGCGCCGCGCAGATCACGCGATAGTTGAGTGCGAGGCGGCGCGAGATCAGTCGCGAATCGGCCATGGCCCCGCTACGGATGGCGACATCCACGCCGTGTTCGAACAGGTCGAGCATGGCGTCCGAGGTGCTGATGCGCATGCGCAGCGCGGGGTGGCGTGCGGCGAAATCCGCCGCCATCGGGCCGATGTATTGCCGACCCAGGTCCAGTGAGGCGGTGATGTGCAGGGCGCCGCGCACTTCCATCTGGCCCTGGCCGACCATCGTGTTCGCGTCGTCGACATCGGCCAGGATGCTGACGCAGCGCTCGTAGTAGCAGCTGCCCTCGTCAGTCAGCACTAGACGGCGCGAACTTCGTTGGAGCAGGCGCACGCCCAGGGCCCGTTCGAGCCGGCTGAGGCGCTTGCTGGCGACGGCGGGCGACAGCCCAAGCTCGCGTCCGGCGGCGGAGAGGCTGCCATCGGTGACGGCGCGCACGAATAGACGCATGTCTTCGAGATCGATCATCTTCAATTTCTTGGAAAAGATGTTTATGTAGTTTGGTGAATTCTCATCCAATTCGGCAAGTTGCACCCTGCCGGCTTCGATCCACGGATGAGTGTTTCCCGATGTTGAGTCAGATCCCTTTGGCGGCTGTGCGAGAGGTGGAGCGATGAGTCGCGACCCTTCCAGGGCGGCGTTGTTCGCCTTGTCGGTAGCGGCGTTCGCTATCGGCACCACCGAGTTCGTGATCATGGGTTTGCTGCCGGAAGTGGCGGCCGATCTGCGTGTGAGCATTCCGTCCGCAGGCCTGCTGGTGTCCGGCTATGCGCTGGGCGTCGCGGCGGGTGCACCGCTGCTGGCCGCGCTGACGGCACGGATGGAACGCCGCAATGCGCTGCTGGCGCTGCTCGGCCTGTTCATTCTCGGCAATGCGCTGTGTGCCGTCGCGCCCAACTATGCGGTGTTGATGCTGGCGCGTGTGGTGGCGGCGTTCTGCCATGGCTCGTTCTTCGGCATTGGTGCGGTGGTGGCTTCGCATGTGGTGCCGCGCGGACAGGGCGCCCGTGCCATCGCGCTGATGTTTGCCGGGCTGACCTTGGCCAACGTGCTTGGCGTGCCGTTCGGCACCTTCCTGGGACAGTGGGCGGGTTGGCGGTCGACGTTCGGTGCGGTCACTGGGTTGGGTGTGCTTGCGGCCATCGGCGTGTGGCGTTTGGTGCCGCCGCTGCCGGACTTGCACTCGCCAAATATGCGCAAGGAGATGGCTGTGCTGCGTCAGCCGCAAGTGCTGCTGGCGCTGGCGATGACGGTGCTCGGCTTCGGTGGCGTGTTCACCGTATTCACCTATATCGCGCCGATCCTGCAAACGCAGTCGCACGTGAGCGTGGGGGCCACCGGTTGGGTGCTCGTGCTGTTCGGTGTGGGTACGACCTTGGGTAACTTGCTGGGCGGCCGTCTGGCCGACTGGCGCCTGATGCCATCGCTGGTGGCGATCCTGGTCTTGCTGTCGCTGGTGATGTTGGCCTTTAGCTGGACCATGCATAGCAGTGTGGCGGCGATTGTCACCGTGTTCGTCTGGGGCGTTGCCGCCTTCGCCACGGTGCCGCCGCTGCAGATGCGTGTGGTGCAGCAAGCGGTGGACGGGCCGCATCTCGCGTCCACGTTGAATATCGCCGCGTTCAACCTGGGTAACGCCATCGGCGCTTTCATCGGCGGCTTGGTGATCGACGCAAGACTCGGTTTGTCCATGTTGGGTGTTGCCGGTGCCGCGATGACGGTGCTGGGCTTGCTGGCGACGTTGTGGAGTGTGGCGATCGAGCGGCGTCGCGTCATCGTCGCAACGCCATGCCCCGCCAGCGCTTGAATCATCGGCAATCAATCGCATCACTGTTCGATGATGCCCTTGGGCGCAGGATCATTCCTTGATCACGCCGCATACGATACCTCTGCTGTTCCCAATGGAGACCTCCATGAAAGCTGTTGCCTATCGCCGCTCGCTGCCGGTCACCGACACGGAAAGCCTGATCGACGTGACCCTGCCAGAGCCGATGGCGAGTGGACGCGATCTGCTGGTGCGCGTGGAGGCCATCTCAGTGAATCCGGTCGACACCAAGATCCGCAGGCGCATCGACCCACAGGGCGCGGACAAGGTGCTGGGTTGGGATGCCGCCGGCACCGTGGTGGCGGTGGGTGAAGACGTGTCGTTGTTCAAGCCGGGCGATCAGGTGTACTACGCTGGTGCTCTTGAACGGGCTGGCAGCAATGCCGAGCTGCAACTGGTCGACGAGCGCATCGTAGGCCGCAAGCCTTCCACGCTGGATGTTTTCCAGGCCGCGGCGATGCCGCTCACTACCATCACGGCGTGGGAGCTACTGTTCGACCGCTTCGGTATCCCGCGCGGCAACGCGGCGCAGAGTGGTGTGGTGCTGATCACCGGCGCTGCCGGTGGCGTGGGCTCGATGGCCGTGCAGCTGGCGCGCCGGCTGACGAATCTCACCGTGATCGGCACCGCCTCGCGCCCGGAGACACGCGAGTGGGTGCGGGAGATGGGCGCGCATCATGTGGTGGATCATCATGGCGACCTGAAGGCGCAAGTGCTCGCCGTGTCGCCGCAGGGCGTGGACTACGTGCTCAGCCTGACCCATACCGAGCAGCACTACGCTGCTATCGTCGAGCTGCTGAAGCCGCAGGGAAAACTGGGTCTGATCGATGATCCGGAAACACCGCTGGATATCAACCTGCTCAAGCGGCGAAGCCTGTCGCTGCACTGGGAGTTCATGTTCACCCGGTCGATGTTCCAGACCGAGGATATGAAAGCGCAGCATCGGATCCTCAACGAGGTCGCCGACCTGGTGGATGCCGGCGTGTTGCGTACGACGTTGCGGGAGTACCTTGGCGCACTCGATGCCGTCAACCTGCGGCGGGCGCATGCGCGCGTCGAGAGCGCCAACACGATAGGCAAGTTGGTGTTGGGCGGGTTTGCGTAGTCTTCGGATGCTGCATGTAGGAGCGCACCCTGTGCGCTCCTACACGTTATTCGGCGAGTAGGCGATCGGCCAGGTTGCGTGCTTGCTGACGTATCTCCGGCATGGCGGTGGATTCCCACAACGTGCCGCGCAGCAAGCTGCCGATGGCGTACAGGTGCGGCCAGGTATCGCCGTTGTGCTGCAAGCGGCCTTCGGCGGTGGCGTTGCAGCCAAGGCCGAGCGGGTCGGGCGTGATGTGGCCATTGGTGACCAGCTGGTGCACCAAGGTATGCCCGGTGCGCCGCACGTCGGTGTTGAGGCCTACCGTCTGGATCACCAGGTCGGCATCCATCGGCGTGGGCACCTGGCTACCGGTGGGCGTGATGCTGAGGTGCAGATGATCGCCCTCGACATCCACGGCGTGCAGGCGCGCGCGTCGACGTTGCAGGCGGCCCGCGCATTCCATGGCGTGAATGGTTTCGAGTATCTGCGGCGCCATGCGGTGGCGCGCGCGTTCCCACGCCCAGCGAGCATGGCGCAGAAAACGTGCGCGTTCGGCCAGAGGCAGGTTTTGCCATAGGCCGGGCGTATGCGGGCGCAGGCTGTCGATCACCACGCGCCAGTCGCTGCTTTGCGCGATGGCTTCGCGCAGCAGGCGCATCCAGGTACGGATGTCCGGTGCGGCGTGCATGCTCTCGATCAAATCGGCGCTGTCGTCGGCCGGTGCGGTGGCGGCGGCGAGATGGGCCTCCGGCAGATGGCCGTGACGCGAGATGGCGGTGAAGCTCGCATTCGGCCATAGCGCAGACAGCTCCAGCAGCACGTCGACGGCGGTCAGGCCAAGGCCGACCAGTACGACCTTGCGTGGCGTTGGATCCGGCTGTGCGTCAGCGAGGAAAGGCCACGGATGGGTGATGTAGCGCTTGTTGGCAAGGGCGGCATCGCTGACGCCACTCAGCGGTTGTGGCGGCAGCGCGCCGAGCGCCATCACGACGGCATCGACGCGTGTGCTTTCCTCGCCTTGCATCACCGTGACGCCGTCGTTCTCCGGCACCAGCGCGTCCGCTGCGAACGGAATGATGCGCACGTCGTGGCCGTGTGCAGACGCGCGCTCCAGCGCGCGAGTGACTTCGGCTTCGAGATAGTCGCCGTAGAGTCGGCGCGGCAGAAAATCGTTGCCGGCGATGGCGCTATCGCCACGCTGGGCAAAATCGAGGAAGCCACGCGGCTTGCTGGTGAACATGCTCATGGAGGCGGCGCGCACGTTCAGCAGATGCCGCTCCGAGCGAGTGCCATAGGCGATGCCGCGGGCTCGCGTACCGTCACCCGTATACCAATCCAGATGCAGCGGCTGCGGCGGCTGGCGATCCAGCAGCTCGCTCAACAGCGTTGCCGCTGCCGCGCCGCCGCCGATAATGGCGACCCGTCGATACATGCCACTCCTTTTTTTTTATTGCGTGTCTTTGGGCGTGCTTTGGGGCGTGCCTTGGGACGGGACGATCAGGCGCTCAGCCGGCCGGCAATCGCTGTGCGCTGCGGTCGTGCGAGCCATTGATCGGCCTGACCGACCTGCTCGTACGCGAAGTACTTTGCCAGATCGCCGCCATAGACGTGAAGCGTCAGTGCGGTGTCATGTCGTGAAAGGTTACGACACCGGTGCGCGTAGGCGTTATCCGTATCGAACCAGGTAGCGTCGCCGGGACCGAGCCAATCCTGGCTTTGCAGGTGCAAAGAATCGGAGGAGGGATCACGCGACCAGGTCTGCACCTCAAGAGCGCCATGCAGCGCCATCTCAAGCCCCCACAGCCCGTCATGGTCGTGCACGGGTGTCGCGTGGTTGGCGGGCCATGCCATCACCAGCATGCTCAGCGCGGGCTTGCTTCGCTCGGCTAGCAGCCAACGCTCAAAGCCGCGCTGGCGGTTACGCAGGTGCGCCAGTCCTTTGTTCAACGACTGTCCATCCCGATGGACGATGCTGCCCAGTTCGCGCGCCATGGCCGCGAGATCGGGGTGTTGGCCGACGCCGAGGTCGAACGCGATGTCACGCAGCGCCTTGAGGGTGTGCACGGGTTGGCTCATGCAATGGGACCCGGTTGGAACCGGCGCGCAGTGGAGCATGGTGATCGTTAAAGACCTGTAACCCCATGTTGGTGTGGACAAAGGTATTGCCATGACTTCTGCAACATGCGGGTAATGATGTCCAGGCGCAGGATGTCACGTGTGCAGTCCAGGTTTCTGCTTGCGTTGTTTGCTTGCTTCAACGAGACGAAACGTAGGAGAGCGTCATGATCGCGATGAGCGTGGTTGTCATGCTGGTGCTGACGCTGTGGTTGATCGGTTCGCTGATCGGCGCGGTGTTCAAGCTGACCTTTGCCCTGGTGGGCGGTGTGTTGGGTATCGTGGGTTCGCTGCTGGGGTTGGTGTTCGGCGGTTTGGCTTTGATCGTTGTTGCGCCATTGGTAGCGCTGGCCCTGTTGCCCTTGCTCCTACCCGGGTTGTTGGTGGTGGCGCTGGTGTGGATCGTTGTACGCGCAGCGCACACAAACACGCATACGCCGAACGAAGCTACGTCGGCGCATTGATGTCGTGCGATGGTTTGCCGTGGAGGGGCCCGGCCGGCGCGTGAGGTCGACCGGGTCCTCCTTTACAGTGACCTTTGCGAGTTAGAACTCGCGCAATTCGAAACTCACTGGCACTTTCGCCCACGCTTGTACCGAGCGTCCCTGCACCACAGCGGGCTGGAACCGCCAGTTCGCCATGACTTGCTCGCGTGCGCTGCGATCCAGCAAGGCATAGCCGCTGCTCTTTTCGATACTTATTTGAACGGGCCGGCCTTCCTCGTCGATCAGTACGCGAAGCAGCACGGTGCCGTGCATATGCTGCCGTATGGCTATCGCTGGGAAGGTGAGCGGCGACGCGCGATAGGCCAGTGTGGCCTCGATCGGTGCGGCGTTGGGCACGGGCGTGGCTGTCGTTGTGGGTTCAATGCTTGGCGTGGTGCTGACCGGAGGCGCTTCGACACTTCCTTGATCCGTAGGCACGGTAACCGGTGGTGATGCGGGCTGTGGTGGCGCATGCACCCGCGGAACCGTTGGGGCTTTGGTCAAAGGCGCTATCTCTATCGGCGGCGGCGGCGGCTTCACTTCCGGGGGCGTAACCCAGCGGATCGGCACATCGTTCACATGGCGCAGGCTTTCGATGATCTGTGGCGTCATCGGCCGCAGAGCGGCCAGCAGGACGGCAAGGTTGACGGCAATGGCCGCGCTGAGAGCGGCGATGCGTACGTGGTCGGGATGCGGACGATGAACAACAGCCAGGCTTGCGGACGGCATAAGCGACCTCCTGACAGCTCGATGGTGGGATGCGATCTGGGCACGCTGCGTGGGGGCGCAGGGGGATCGTGCGGAACGCGAGGCCAGACTAAGCTTGTCGAAAGCGTTTGCGCAAGAGGGTGTTTGGAAGGCTAAACGAAAAGCGGCCCATCGACCGCTTTTGTAGGAGCGCACCCTGTGCGCGGAAGCCCTGCAAGGCAGGGCCCGGTGGTAGCGCGTCGAAAGAGCGCGGCCCTATAGGGCCGCTTCGCGCACAGGGTGCGCTCCTACGGGGAAGGGTCAGTGCGCTACTAGCATGGGCAGGTCGCCGTGCATGAAGAGGTGACGAGTGGTGCCGCCGAGCACCATTTGAGCGAGACGTGAGCGGCTCCAGGCGCCCATCACCAGCAGATCGGCGCGATCGGCATGTGCCGCGTCGAGGATCAGCGCGCCGGCGGCATGCGTCGGGCCTGCGTCCAGGGTGTGGATGCGGGCCTTGATGCCATGCCGCTCCAGCCAGTCGGCGAGGCCCGGTGGCGGAAGTACCGCAATGCTGTCGGCATACATTTCGCTGCCGTCGAGCAAGAGAATGTCGTCCGCTCGTTGCAGTACAGGCACCGCGGCGGCGAGCGCGAGCGCGGATTCGCGGCTGCCGTTCCAGGCCACCAGGACGCGTGCGCCCACCTTGTCGATGCGGGCGGTGTCGGGCACCACCAGCACGGGGCGGTCGCTGCCGAATACACAGCGCGAAACGGTGCCGAAGCCGACGGGTGCATCGCTGCGCTGTTGGCTGCGCTCCATGATCAAGTAGTCGTAGCCGGCGGCCGCCTGGCACACGGTCTGCACGGTATCGCCCTGAGCCACCCGCCAGCTGCCAGCCAGGGCGTGCGCGGCGAGCAGGCTCTGCCATTCGCCGCCGTGTTCCTCTGCTTCTACGCAACGTCGGCGGGTTTCCTCCAACTGCACCGGGACCGCCTCGGGAAGGCTGAAGGCTGCGGCGGGGAGGTCGGCCACGTAGAGTCCATCCAGCCGGGCGCCGAGCCTTGCCGCCAGGGCGATCGCGGCGCGTGGGCCGGGCGTGTGCAGATCGATTTCCTGGAGGTAGAGCAGAAGATCGGTGCTGGACATCGGGTCGCTCCTGTTCGCCAAGCCGGTTCCAGCTTAGAGCCAGTCCTTATCGTCCGCATAGCCCGTGCCGGGAGCTGTTTGCGCAGGGAGGCGCCATGGACGACGCAGGCTTTGAGGAACGAGGACGTGTACGGTCCATACGCAACCGAGTGATGACGCAGACATGCGGGCAAACGGATCCGGCCCATGGGTTGAGTCGCAGCGGTCCATGCTGACAGCGAGGACCGGCTCTTGACCCGCGGTCGTTGGATGCGGTTAGGCCCGGGACAAAAAAAGCCCCGCACAGGGGGCGGGGCTGAATAGGCCGGGCATCGGGGAGAGAGGGTGATGCCCGGAATATTCAAGCTACGCGGTAACACCTTTCGGCGGCGTTCAAGGCGCGTGAATGAGGCGTTCACGGCTGAACGCGAATCACGCGGGAATCGTGAACAGGCTCTCAAGTTGATGCTTTCTTGCCACAATCGTGCGGTCCGGCATACGCCGGCATGCATCGGTGGAGGCAGAGCGATCATGTGGAAGCGGCTGGGTGGCGTTGTGTTGGCAGTGGCATGGCTGGCGATGCCGGCACCGGCAACAGCGGCCGACATCTCCTGCAAGATGAATTTCCAGCTGGTCGGCTGGTCGGTGTTCTACCAGACCGCGACGGGCACGGGCACTGTCCACTGCGACAATGGGCAGAGCATGCACGTGAGGATTCGCGTCAAGGGCGGCGGGCTGACCTTCGGCAAGAGCAAGATTACCGACGGCGTCGGCAAGTTCACCGGCGTGTCCAGCGTCAGTGAGATCAAGGGCCATTACGCCAACGCGCAGGTGCATGCCGGCGCGGAGAAGTCGGCTGCCGCCCAGGTGCTGACCAAGGGCAATGTGTCGTTGGCGTTGAGCGGCACGGGCGAGGGCTGGAACCTGGGCATTGCGTTTGGCGCCTTCATCATCGAATAGCAGTGCCGTTCGCTAGGGATGCTCTGATCTATTCCGCGCACCCGTCACCGCCCTGTATGCGCGCAGCGGTTTGTCGCAGCGGCGCACGCGGGGAGAGTCCATGGATGGACTCGGCTCTGAGGAGCGAGGAAGGAAGACTGGCTGTCTGTCGAGCCGCTGGGGCGAAGCGCTGCGCGCATCCAGGGCAGCCCCAACGTGTTGAATTGAATGATGGGGTGACGTCCAGAAGGCCCGCAGGCTGCGCCGCGCGGCTTGAACAGACGGCCAGTCTGCCCGGTGCCACGCACCACACCCTGCGGGCCTTCTGGACGTCATGCCGGGTACGTGGAATAGATCAGAGCATCCCTAGAGTATGCAATCGCAGGCGGCGCAGGTAAGGTGACGGGAGCGTCAACTGGCGCCCCCGTTTCCTTGAGGAATACCCATGTCCGCCACCACTGGCGCTGCCGTTCCGCGCTATGCCTTTGGCGATGAGCTCGCCAGCAGCGTCATCCATGGCATCGGTATTCTGCTCAGCATCGCTGGGTTGGCGACGCTGGTGGCGTATGCGGCGATGGTCGGCGACGTGCGTGCGGTGGTGTCGAGCGCGGTGTTCGGCAGCACACTGATCCTGCTCTACACCGCCTCGACGCTTTATCACTCGATTCCTGGTGAGCTGGCCAAGCGCGTGCTGCGCACGCTGGATCACATCGCGATCTTCCTGCTGATCGCCGGCACCTATACGCCATTCACCCTGGTCGCGCTGCCGGGCGCCTGGGGCTGGAGCCTGTTCGGCGCGATCTGGACGCTGGCTGTCGCGGGCAGTGCGCTGGAATTGGGCGTGCTCAAGCGCTACCGCCGGTTCGCCGTGCTGTTGTATGTGGCGATGGGCTGGGTGGGAATGGTCGCCTTCAAACCGCTCAGTGCCCATCTGGAAACCGGCGGCATGGTGTTGCTGATTGCCGGCGGTGTGGCCTATACGCTGGGTGTGCCGTTTTATCTGGCGCGGCGTATGCCTTATCACCATGCGATATGGCACTTCTTCGTGCTGGCCGGCAGCGTGCTGCATTACCTTGCAGTGCTGCTTTACGTGATTCCCGACACCGCGGCATGAGCGCGGCGCTGGAGGCCCTGCGGCGCGACCTGGACGATGCCGCCACGCATCTCGGGTTGGCGCACGATTTGCGCTTCCATCCCATGTTCGGTGGCTTGATGGCTTATATGGCCGAGCGTCCTTGTGCCTGGCTTACCGAGCGAGGACTTGCTTTGAAGTTGGCGCCGGGTGATCAGGCTGCGCTGCTGGCTATGGCAGGTGCCTCGCGTCTCGTGGCCAAGCCCGGCGCGGCACCGAGCCGGCAGTACATCCTGTTGCCGCCGTCGCTTACGCGCGATACCCCCGTCTTCGCCGAATGGCTGGCACGCAGCATGGCCGCTCCACCCACGAAGCCGGCATCGAAACGTCGCCGCTGATGGAATCGGACGAGAGCGGCGGACGAGAGCGGCGCATGCCGCCCTCGTCCGTTCGCAGATCACGGTTTCTTGGTGTGCTGCGGGATGAATTGCGAGTGCACCGCTTCGGCCAACTGTTCCGGCGGCAGCAGGCCCTGGCCGATCACGAAGTCGTTGAAGGCTTTGCGGTCGAAGCGCGAGCCGAGCGCAAGTTCGGTTTCCAGGCGCAGCTGCTGAAGGCGCATATAGCCGTAGAAATAGGCCGTGGCCTGGCCCGGGCTGTTGAAGGTATAGCGATCCAGCTCCTGGCGCGCCATGGCCTCGGACAGGCCGACTTCATGGATGAGGATGTCGTGCGCGCGCTCGCGCGTGATCAGGCCTAGATTGAGCATGGGGTCGAGATAGGCGCGGGCCGCACGCATCAGTCGAGCCTGCAAGGCGGCGAACTGACCGGCCGGCGGCTCGTACGGCAGCGTTTCAGCTTCTGCGTACAGTGCCCAGCCTTCCACGTTCACGCTGTTGAAGGCGAACAGGCTGCGCGCAAGCGACACGCCGCGTTCCACCATCGCGGCGAACTGCAGTTCGTGGCCGGGGCGGCCCTCATGCGCGGTGAGTGTCCACGCGGCGGCCTTGTAGGTGAAGTCATCGTAGGCATCGGAACTACCCGTCTTGGCCGACGGGTTGCCCATGGTCAGCACGAAGGTGCCTTGCTCGCCCTTGTTGTTGATGAAGGGCGGCGGGTCCATGTGCGGCGCCGGTACGGCGGCAGCCTCGGCATCGGAGGCCATGCGGATCGCCATCTTGCGCTGCGGCAGGGTGACGATGCGCTCGCGGCGGATGATGTCTTCGATCTTGGCGATCACCTCGTGATACCAGGGCATGACCTGGTCCTTGGTCAGCTGCTGCTTCTTCAGCGCTTTCATCACGTCGCGGTAGTCGGTGGCGTTGATGCCTTCGGCCTTCGCCACGATCGGCGCCATCACTTGCATCATGGAACGCAGCTCGACGAATTCCAGCTCGGCCTGCTTGATCAACTCCTGCGGCGGAATGTCGATGCCGACTTGCTTGAGGTTGTAGGCATAAAGTGGTTCGGGCAGCCGGAAGTCGGCGCGCGTGCGCGGCATCACCGTGCTGCGCACCCAACCGTCGTAGTCCTTCATTTGGCTGTCCAGCGCATCCAGCGCGGCTTTGCCATCGGCGTTGTCCAGCTTGTACTTGGCGAACAGCTGGCGGATGCCGTCGACATAGCTTTGCGTGTTCGACAACTTCTGTTCGATGTCGCCCTTGTACGGGCCCAGCAGTGACTGGTTGCCGAGACGTTCGGTAGTCTGGGCCTTGGCCAGCTCGACGATCGGTGTGCAGCCCGCGGTCTTGCCGACGTAACACTGGAGGCGGTTCAAGGCCAGCGCGCGGCGCTTGGGATCCACGTCGTCCTTCAGCAGGGTGAATTCGCCGTTGAAGATCAGCTGGCCGACATCCTGTACGGGCAACATGTACTTGCGGTTGAGGTCGATGCCTTCGATCTGCTCATCGGCGGCTTTGATCATGATCTGCAGATCTTGCCGCACATTGGCGTCCTTCTCGGCGACCAGCAGCTTCTGCAACTTGGCCTTGGCTTCGACCAAGGCGGCGCGCTGGCGATCATCCACACCCGGCTTGAGGTCGGCGACCTTGTCGTCGTAGCCGGCCAAGCCGACTTGCGAGGCGGACTCGGGCGTGAAGCGGGCCATCACATCGAGCATGGCCTTGGCGTTCGCGTTGCTGCGCTCGATCCAGTCCGGCGCCTTGGGCTGCGCGTGCACGGAACCGGCTGCGGCCAGGGTGGCTGCGATGACAAAGGCGAGGCGCTTGGACATGGTGTGGAAATCCTTGTGTAGACGGCGCAGCGTAAAAGCCCACCCTGCCGAGTGCCTGTGCCGAAGGTCCGGCATTCGACGCTCCAGGGCCGAAGCCTTTCAGCTCACCAGCATGGCGAAGCCGAATAGGCCGATCATGAGGAAGGAGATCACTAGCTTGATCAGCGTGCCAAACAGTAGACCCAGCCACGTGCCAATTCCGACGTGAGTGGAGCGCAACACGCTGTTGCCTGCGGCCAGTTCGCCGGCCAGTGCGCCGACAAAAGGCCCGAGCGCCAGTCCGAGCAGGCCGAAGAACATCCCGACGATGGTGCCCAGCGTGGCGCCCCATAGCGCGAGCTGGCTCGCACCCACCCGTTTGGCGCCGAGCGCGCCGGCGACAAAGTCGACGATCACGCCAAGCGTGCCCAGCGCACCGATGATCAGCAGCCACCACAGTCCGAGGCGCTGGTAATTATCCAGCGCGGCTACTAGCCAGATACCGCCGAAGATCATCGGGATGCCGGGCAAGGCCGGCAGGATGGTGCCGGCGACGCCGGCAACGATCAGTACGGCGGCAAGGCCATAGAGGGCGATATCCATGTCTTTCCAGGCAGTGAGAATATTTAGTGGAAGGCGTCGCGGTATTCGGGCTTCAGCCAGCGCGCGAATGCGGCGGTCGGCACGTCCACGTCCTGCGGGCCGGCGGTGTCAGCGGCAACCTGGTGTGAAGGGAAGATCAGGCTGAGTCCGTGTGCTTGGTGATCTTTGCGGACGATCGGCACGAACATGCGGAGGCGCTCCTTGCCTGGCTCGGTGCCGTTGCGCACCGTGGCGGCATCGGAAGCGAGTGGACGGTGATGTTTTCCGGGTTTCAGCTTGGCCAGCAGCTGCGCGCGCGCATTCGCGGCGAGGGCGGCTTCGGCGGGAGCGAAATCGTCGAACAGATCAGAGAGCGAGATCATCTGTTCGGCTTTCGTGTCGTAGGTGAAGCTGTCGATGATGGCGCTCGGGCTCGCGCCGCCGGGCTCGATGTCGCCAAAGGCCACCACGCTAACGAAGCGATCCGAGTGGGCCGCCACGCTGAAATCCACGGACAGCTTCCAGGGTGCGGGTAGACGGCTTGGCGGGGCGTTCTTGACCTTGTCGAGAAACGCGCTGCGTTGGCTGGCGGCGTAGTTGTCGAGTGCCTGCCGCAACGGGGTCCAGCGGGTATCCAGCGGAACCTGGGTCAGATCGATGGTGTACCGATGGCCGGCCAGTACGCCATGTTCGTGACGCGACGACTCGGAGCCGGCGCGCGCAGGCGAGGCTGCCATGGCCATGTCGGGACACAGCGCGGCACCGCCGGTCAGCAGCAGGGCGAGCAACAATGGCAGGCGCGAAGGCATGGCGATGTACTTCCTGATGGTCCCGCTGATGGTCACAGCATGGCGCAGGCGGCTGATGGATCGGCCACAATAGACGCACGGCGACATCGCGGGTGAGTCTACCCCTGTCGCAGCTTGCCGGAAGCCATGTGAACATCACCGACACCACTCTGCTCAAGGCCGACGAACTGGGGCGCATTGAGATCGCACAGCGCGACGGCGTTACGGTCATTCGCCGCGATGTGGCCGCTGCGCGCTGGTGGGCGCGTGCGTTCGCGCGCCGCGCGGCGGCACGCGAGGCGCGTGCGCTGGCCAAGCTCGATGGTGTGGATGGCGTTCCTGCCCTGTTGGGCTGGGATGGTCGTCAGCTCTTGCGCGGCTATATCGCCGGTGCACCGATGCAGCAGGCGCAGCCGCGCGATCGTGCCTATTACCGCGATGCCCTGCGCCTGCTTGCCGTGTTGCATCGTCGTGGCATCGTGCATAACGATCTGGCCAAGGAACCGAACTGGTTGGTGCGTGAGGACGGCCGGCCGGCGTTGGTGGATTTCCAGATCGCATGGACACGCGGACGTCGGGGCACCCTGTTTCGCTTGCTGGCGCGCGAAGATCTGCGCCACCTGCTCAAGCACAAACGTACGTATTGCCCCGAGGCGCTGAGTGCGCGTCAGTGCGCGATCCTCGCCACGCCGGCGCCGCACGCCCGCCTGTGGCGGGCTACCTTCAAGCGGCTGTACAAGCTGGTTGCACGAAAGATCTTCGGCTACTGGGACAACGAAGGGCAGGGGCGCATTCGCCAGTAGCTTCCGCGATCGTCGTTACCTGCGCGTGAGGTGCGGGATTACTTTTCGACGAAAGCGCGTTCGATCACGTAATCGCCCGGCTCGCGCGTACGCGGCGAAGCATGGAAACCACGGCCGTCGAGCAGCGCGCAGATATCGTCGAGCATGGCCGGGCTGCCGCACAGCATCACACGATCCGTTGCCGGGTTCAGCGGCGGCAGTCCGATGGACTCGCTCATCAGGCCATCGGCGATGGCGTCGGTGATGCGCCCGCGGTTGCGGAACGGTTCGCGCGTGACGCTTGGGTAATAGATCAGCTTCTCGCGCACCAGTTCGCCGAGGTATTCGTGCTGGGGTAGTTCGCGTTCCAGATTGTCGGCATAGGCGAGGTCATTGATGTGGCGCACGCCATGGGCCACCACAATCTTGTCGAAGCGCTCGTAAGTCTCCGGATCACGCACGATGCTCATGAATGGCGCCAGGCCCGTGCCGGTGCCCAGCAGGTAAAGGTGCTTGCCGGGCTTGAGGTCGTTGAGCACCAGGGTACCGGTGGGCTTGCGGCTGACGATCACCGGGTCGCCGGGCTTGAGGTGCTGCAGGCGCGAGGTGAGTGGCCCGTTCGGCACCTTGATGCTGAAGAACTCCAGGTGCTCTTCCCAGTTGGCGCTGGCGATGGAGTACGCGCGCATCAGCGGACGCCCCTCCACTTCCAGCCCCATCATCACGAACTGGCCACTGTCAAAGCGGAAGCCGGGATCGCGCGTCGTGCGAAAGCTGAAAAGGGTGTCGTTCCAGTGGTGCACGTCGATCACGTGCTCCGTCGCCAATGCCACCATGCGTGGTTACCGTCTCAAGGTCAGGGTTAGCTGCAGTGCAGGGCGGCTGGTATGAACCGGTCGTCGGACTCGTGCGAGTGGGCGGGTGCCGCTGCCTGACGAGTGCTGCCCGAGGGTGCAGCTGCAGGCGCACATTATGCCACCACTTGGCCGGCAGGCTGTTGTCGGCGCACGCGGAGCCTTCTGGACACCATGAGGCCTGTGCCGAATCGATCAGAGCATCTCTGGGGTCATATACATTTCAGTGTCCAATACTTACTGTCCGTCAGCCCTCTGTTTTCAAACACGGACTCTGCAAGGCCATGGAAATTAGGAATATTCTCTGTGAATATGGTTGCGCCGCCGACGCCGCTGATAGCAACGCGGATGGGCATGCACCGCTGCCGGCCATACGAGATGAGGATGACGTGTGGTACCGGTCGAATGACCTACACGGAAGCCTGCACGTGGGAGAGGGTGGTTTGCAGATTCGAGTCATCATCGCGGACGACCACCCCATAGTCCTGGCGGGTGTCCAGGCAGTACTCGAGCGTTCATCCGATATCAAAATCGTCGGCGAAGCCAGCAATGGCGACGCATTGATCGATCTACTCGGCCGCTGTCCTTGCGATGTCATCATTACGGATTTCACCATGCCCGGTAGCCGGCATGGTGACGGACTTCCGCTGATCGCGATGCTCGCTTCACGTTTCCCGGGTATTCCGGTGATCGTGCAAACCATGGTGAACAATGTCGGCGTCCTGAGGAGTGCGCTTCAGCAAGGTGCGGCCGGCTTGGCTGATAAGCGGTCGCCGATGACGGAACTGGTGCAGGCGGTGCGTGCTGTTGCGGCGAAGAAGACGTTTATCAGCGCCTCTTTCCGCGAGCGGTTCGAACTGACGGAGCATGCTGATCCTATCGGCGGTGCGTCCCTCCCTTCGCCTCGGGAGATGGAAGTGTTTCGCTTGTATGTTGGCGGCCTTTCCGTCAGCCAGATCGCGGGGCGACTCAGTCGCAGCGTGAAAACGGTCAGTACCCAGAAGCGCCAGGCGATGCGCAAGCTGGGTTTGGAGCACGATCGCGACATGGTCGCTTATGCCCGAGAGCATGGAATTATTTGAGCTGATCTAGCCAAGATCAGTTCCGATTCAATACTTGGACTGATTGCTACGATTTTTCCATCTCGGGTAGATATTTCAGCGTCGTCTTATTTTCAGCTTCAGAGCAGGTGGCTAAGGTGGCCTGCTCTGAACGGGTGTTGATTCGCAAGCAAGACACGCCACTCTCGTTGCCATCCCAAGGGTCAGCGCGGCAGGCCCGCCAAGTTGCTGTGTAAGCGGAACCCCGGACAAGGTGACACCCGAAGGCGGCACCAGGCTGGGTCCTCACCTCAAGACGGATACGTGCTGCATGGCTTGGTTGCGATTTTGCCTATTCATCGTGGTTTTCTGCACCGCTCGCCTAACGCAGGCCGAGAGCGTTTCCTTGACGCCTGCGGAAGAGAGTTGGCTGCGCGCTCACCCGGTGATTACCGTGGGGACGTACGAAGAAGGCTTCGCGCCCTTTGAAAGCGTGGTGTCCGGCCATCCGCAGGGGTTGGGGCCGGACTATCTGACCGAGATCACGCATCATCTCGGCATCCAGGTGAAGTACCGGGTATTTCCGAGTTGGCGCGCTCTGCTCAGCGCGGCGCGCGATGGAAGCGTCGATCTGGTGATGAATGCCTCGCCGACACCGGAGCGGATGGCGTACTTGCGGTTTGGCCAGCCGTATTTCGAACATCTGCCCGCGCTGGTGACCCGGGTGAGCAACGATCACGTTCGTGATATGTCCGGGCTCCGCAACGCAACGTTGGTTAGCTTGGTCGACGATGCCACCGCCGAAACAGCGCAGAAGTACATCCCAGGCATAAAACTCATCCATGCGCCGAGCACCCGTGAAGCGCTCCAGCTAGTGGCTAGCGGGGGAGCGGACGCCTATATCGACGACCCCTATGCTGCAAGTGCGGCCATTACCGCGACGGGGCTACAGAACCAACTGCGCGTGGGTAAGCTTGTGGCGTTGCCCATTTCTGCACTTTGCTTCGCGGCGCCCAGGGATCGCGCGGTATTGATCGATGTGCTGGACAAAGGGCTGGCGAAGCTCACCACGGAGGACCACGCGCGATTGAGGGCCCCTTGGCTCAACCGTGACCTCGGTCAGACGCATGGCGAAGACGGCCCCGTGCCGCTCAACGACGAGGAGCGCTCCTGGCTGCAGACCTTGCCACCGCTCCGGGTGGCCATGGACCCCACCTCGCCGCCCTACACCCTGCTAGATCGCAACGGGCAGCCGGCGGGCATCGCCAGCGACTACCTGCGCGAAGTCAGCAAGGCGCTCCATCTTCGCCTGACCTATGTGCCAGCACAGAACTGGGCCGAAGCGACCAAACTGCTGGAGGAAGGCAAAGTCGATCTGCTGCCGGCCGTTTCGCCCTTCAGTCCGGAGAGCGCGCGACGGATGGATTTCAGCGTCGCCTACATGGACTACCCGGTCATGATCGTGACCCGCGTAGACGCAAATGCTGTTACCGGTCCCCATGATCTCGTCGGCATGCGGGTGACGGCGAACACGTCCAAGCAATCGATCAAAGTAGTGATGGATCGCTTGCGTGGTGTGACGGTGATCCCGGTGGGTACCACCGAGCAAGGCCTTGCCCAAGTGGCTGATGGCAACGCGGACGCCTTCATTGGCGACCTGGCGAACGCCGATTACGTCTTACGAGAGCGTTTCGCCGGTCGCCTGAAGATCAGCGCGCCTACGGACGACCATGTGGTGCTGGCGATGGGCGTCGTCAAGCAGTACTCGCCGCTAGTACCGCTGATCAACCGGGTACTCATGGGCCTGCCTGACAGCAGGCAGCAGGCCATCCGCAACACTTGGCTGGCTTCGCACTATACGTACGGCGGGTCATGGCGCGAGATAACGCGCAAGACACTGCCGGTGATCGCCGTGGTGCTGTTGTTTCTGTTCACGGTTTCCTATGCGTATTGGCGCCTTCGCCGCGAGACACGCCAACGCCAACGCAGCGAGCAGCAGTTGACCGACATCACGCGCAACCTGCCTGCCGTGGTCTACAAGTGCCGCTACACGCGCGAACAGGGCATGTGCTTCCTGTTTGTGGGCGGTAATCCGGAGCCGATCTTCGGGATGCCCGCCCAGGTCTTTATCGACGACAGGCCTCGCGCTCTGGCTACGGTGGTCGAAGAAGACCGGAACGCGCTGATGGTCGAGGTAGAGCGTGCCGCGAACACGATGACCTCCATGCAGGCCGCCATGCGTGTGCGCGTGGGCGATACATTGCGCTGGATATACACCAACGCCATTCCCCGCAAAGAAGGCGACGCCGTGCATTTCAGCGGCTACTGGGTGGATGTCACCGAGCAGCATCTGCAGGCCGAGCAGCTGGCGAAGGCGAAGGAGTTGGCGGAGTCCGCCACGCAGGCGAAGGCGGAATTCCTGGCCACCATGAGCCATGAAATTCGTACGCCGATGAACGGCGTCATCGGCATGATCGAGCTGCTGGGTCACACCTCGTTGAGCGAGGAGCAGCGGCAGATGCTCGGTACCGTGGAGATCTCCGCCACTGCTTTGCTGCAGATTTTGGACGATGTGCTGGACTTCTCGAAGATGGAGGCCGGCCGACTCACCATGGAATACGTGCCCGTGGACATCCGCGACCTGGTCGACAGCACGGTCAGCGTGTTGGCCGCGCAAGCACACCGGAAGGGCCTGTCGCTCAGCGTTGATATCGACGCGCGACTTGCTGCGGAGGTAAGCGCGGAGAACGTGCGCCTTCGTCAGGTGATGCTCAACCTGCTCAGCAACGCGATCAAGTTCACTGCGCTGGGTTCCGTGGATGTGCGGGTAGAAGTGTTGGAGGAGGTCGATGACAAGCAGCGAGTTCGGCTGAGCGTCATCGATACCGGCATCGGCATGTCCGCCGACCAGGCCGACCGCCTTTTCGCGCCCTTCACCCAGGCGGAGTCATCCACCAGTCGCCGTTATGGCGGAACCGGGCTTGGCCTGTACATCTGCCGCCGTCTGGTCGAATTGATGGATGGAACCATCGCCTTGGAAAGCGAGGTGAACAAGGGTACGCGCATGCACGTGGAGCTGCTGATGCCGATCCATTGTCGCCGACGTCCCCACCACGTGTTGCGTGGGGGCGTGGTGCAGATTCGGCTGGAGGATGCGGCGGTGGCGCATGCGCTGGAGCAGAACGTGCTGGCGCTGGGCATGATGGTGGGGGCAGGCGACGACAAGCCGGACCTGCTCTTCATCGACGACGAATTCGGCGGGACGCGACCAAGCGGCGCGCAAGCGTGCATGACGGTTACCGGCATTCCCGACCCGCATGGTTATGCCAGCGGCGCGTGCGGCATCACGATCACCAGCAATCCACTCAAGTGGTCGACCTTTGCCATCGCCTGCCAGCGCGCGTTGGGCCTTGAGGATGGCGAAGACGAAAGTTCGGCACTACCAGATGCCGCGCCTCACGAGCGGCGCGTACTGGTGGCCGAAGATAACCCCATCAACCAGACACTGATCGCGGCGCAGTTGGAAAAACTCGGCTATACCTGCGACGTCGTCGAGAATGGCATAGAGGCGCTTGAGGCACTGGAACGTCATGCCTATACCTTACTGATCACCGACTGCCATATGCCGTCGATGGACGGCTACGAACTGGCCCGTACCGTACGCCGTCGCGAAATCACTCATGGTGGGCATCTGCACATCCTGGCCATGACGGCCAATGCCATGCCGGGCGAACTTGAACGATGCACCCGTGCCGGCATGGACGACTTCCTGCCCAAACCCGTGCGTATCGCCGAATTGGACATGAAGCTGGAGCGGGTATTCGCGGTTGCGGTCCCCGTAGCCGCATCTCCCATCCTGGACGCGCCGGCATTTTCGGTCGACCTCGATGTGCTGCGTGAGAGCTTCGGCGACGATGAGGTCATCCACTCCCTGATAATGCGCTTTGTAAGGACTACGCGAATCGACTTGGCGACGCTCGACGCGCTGATCGCCGAGCGTCGCTCCGCCGACGTCGCCCATTGGATACACCGCCTGCTCGGCGGCCTGCAGATATTCGGCAGCACGCCGCTTACCGAGGAAGGGGTAGCGCTGAAGCATGCTTTGGAATCGGACGCGCGTTATGAGGCGCTTTCTGGTGCGACCGTCTTCAGACGGCGTGTGGAGGCTTATATGGATCATCTCGAGGCGACTGCGCACGCATTGTCGGAGGCGTGATGCTGATCGGCGTGTCGTTGTGATAGAGGAGTCCAAATACGGACATTTCCGGTAGGCTTGGCTAAACGACCATGCCGTTGCGCTCGAAACGTTTCGGAACCATGGTCCAATGCTTCCCTGCGAACATTTAGTCAACTTTCATTTCAGGTCAGTGAATTTGCTCCCCTCGAACTCAATCCACCCCTGCAGTTTTGATGCGCGCGAACGATCCATCGTTGCTCGAGCCTGGACCTATGGTTGGGCAGTTTCCCGGCATACCCAAACTCCGATGGAACGAGTTGGATATTTTCAGATTTTCGTTGGGAAGCCCGATCAGACAACGCGCTACGTTCTCCCCCATTTCGATCAAGAGCTCATTCAACGACTCGTCAGTACCGAGGCCGGTCCTGGGAGTTGGTTAAAGGTCTGTGCACCGATCGATAGATTGTCTCCCTTGCTTTCGGGCGGCTGGGACATCCACGCGCCAGAGTTCTTGATGAGCGCAAACCTCATCGGCGACGATGTCCCTGCCGTTGAGGGCTACCGTGTCCAAACCGAAAATTCAGGGGCGCTCACGTTTGTCAAACTGATTACGGCCGCGGGAGATCTTGCAGCTAGTGGTCAGATGGCCGTTGCCGACTCGTTTGCAACTTTCGACAAGATTGTCACAGCCGAAGCCCACAGAAGAAGAGGGCTTGGTCGGTACGTCATGTCCATACTGTCCAGCCTATCGCTAGATTCCGGAGTAAAGCAGGGTGTGCTGGTTGCAACGGAAGAGGGGGCGGCACTGTACAAGGCGCTAGGTTGGTCCTTGGTTTCCCCAGTCGCTGCCGCTTCGCATTCAAACCTTCAGGCTCTGGATCCAAGTGTCGTCTAGCTTCATTGAAGTACCACGGGAGTTGCGGGGTGGCCCTCAGGAAGGTGGCCTCTTCATTTGACCTAGCTTCCAAAGATCAGCTTTCAACTCAAAGTAGCCATCAATGGCATGGTGGTCATCACCATGCGCGATGTTCAGCCCGTGCCGGAAAGGTGGTTACACATCACGTCATCCGCACAACGTACAGCCAGATTTCTGGGGCGGCGGCAGCACCCTTCGTTACTTTCTTCGCGCATAGCCAACCGACCGCATCAAAATCAGCAAGAACAAAAGCGGGATGAAGACGGCATACGCATACTGGCCCCTTGCCACTCCCGTTTCATAAGGAAACCAGATTCCCGGAATTCCCAGAGCGTTGAGTTCCGTCGCGAACAGGCCAATGCCGACCATGATCACGGAGAGCGCGGCCAGATAAGCGGACGGCTTCGCCAGTCGGATCACGCCCAGCCCAATGATCCATAGATAGAGCGCGGCATAGGTCAGACGAACGCCTTCGACAACGATATCGGCGACCATCTTGAGGCCGGGGGTCGCTTCCGGCATAAACCACGGACGGCCAATAAATGCGAAGACCATGTAAACCACGGTAAGCACGCTGATCACGTAACGCAGCCATGGATATTTACTCACGCGAAACCAGTCTCGCCATGCCAGCGTCCATGCTGCCAAATTGAGGGGTTTAAGTATCACGCCAGTCGCGATGTCATAGCAGCGCAAACTTAGAAAGTCTGTCCAGTAAAACAGCACCTGATTGACACGCAGAAGTGCAAGGAGAAGCAGCGCAGCGGCTAGCCAGTGATGGGAGTCGCTGGTTCGGCACGCGATCAGCGCGAAGACCATAAGCGCAAGCAGAACGAATGCGATTGGCTCAATCGCATCCACCACGTAACCCTTGAATGTTTGTAGCCATTGCACTTGATGCAACAGATCGATGCCGTCCGCGTCGCCGATCGTCGGCGCGACATGAATGCCGCCATTGTCCTCACCTGCATCAATGGGATCCATCCACACGCGAAATGCAATAAGGTGGGTTTGCGAGCTTGCCGATGATGAGGATGGCAACGGAAATACACTCGGCCGCACGCCGAATACCGTTGGTGCCGTACCCGAGAATACACCCGGGCCACCGAGCAGTTTTCCGTCTACATAAAGTTGGTAAGTCGAATCGACCAATGTCGGTCCTGCCAATGCAAGCGGGGTATCCGTGCCGCTATCGACGCTAACTTTGATCCGATACCACGCATAACCCGTGTACCCCGCATGGTCGCGTCGGCTCCATCCAGATACGTAACCCGGTAGTCCGACGTCGCCGTCATGTGCACCTGGCGCAGGAGTGAGATCGACGGTTTCCCACGAGCTGTCATCGAAGTCCGATGAGGACCAGCGAGAATCATCGCCGACATGGAATCGCCACGGTCCATTCAAGGGGACGGTCGAATGACCAAGGGTGATGCGTGCGATTTGGGCAGGCTCAGCCGACGCCAGACTGCTTCCGACCATAAGAGCCATAAGCATGTAAAGAGAAATCAGAAGCCCCGAACGCTGCATCACATCATTCCCCGATGGTTCTCATCGGAGTCTAAGGAAGCCTTCGGAAAAACGCATCGATGGCGGTGCCTTGATTGAGTGGCGCGATGGCCACGGAGAGGCGTTGCCATGGCCGAAGGGATGGGGTTAACCACTCAATGCGCGCTACATGACTTCGCCGCCTTGAGCATGCAGGTACAATATTTGCCATGCATGCAATCGATCGAAATGACTTCCAGCTATCGGTTGCGCCGATGATGGACTGGACAGATAGGCACTGCCGCTATTTCCACCGGCTGCTCTCTCCGCACGCGCGCTTGTACACCGAGATGGTCACCAGCGCGGCGCTGGTGCGTGGCCGACAACTGCGACTGCTGGAACACAGTCAGCAGGAGCATCCGGTGGCGCTGCAGCTGGGTGGCAGCGAGCCACAGGAGCTGGCGGTGGCGGCGCGTTATGGCGCGGATGCGGGCTACGACGAGATCAACCTCAACGTGGGTTGCCCCTCGGATCGTGTGCAGTCGGGCAAGTTCGGTGCCTGCCTGATGCGCGAGCCGACGTTGGTCGGGGATTGCGTGAAGGCAATGCGCGATGCGGTGGACGTGCCGGTGACAGTGAAGTGCCGCATTGGCGTGGACGAGCAGGATGAGTACGCCGACCTGCAGCGCTTCACTGAAACCATGATCGCCGCCGGTGTGGAAATCCTGGTGGTGCATGCGCGCAAGGCCTGGCTGCAGGGACTCAGCCCGAAGGAGAATCGCGAGATCCCGCCGCTGGACTACGAGCGCGTGTACCGGCTCAAGCGCGAGTTCCCCCAGCTCAGCATCATCATCAACGGCGGCATCACCACGGTGGAGCAGGTGCAGGCGCATCTGGCCCAGGTCGACGGCGTGATGCTGGGGCGCGCGGCCTACCACGATCCTTATTTGCTGGCCCTGGTCGAGTCGGCGCTGTACGGCGAACCGCTGCCGGAACGCGACGACGTGCTACGCCATATGCAGTCCTACATCGAAGCAGAGCTGGCGCGCGGCACCTCGCTCAAGCACATCAGTCGCCATTTGCTTGGCCTCTATCAAGGAGAGCCGGGTGCGCGCGGCTTTCGCCGCATGCTCAGCGAGGGGGCTCATCTGCCCGGCGCGGGCTGGGGCTTGATTGAGCAGGCCATGGCGCCACGGCGGGTCGCCGCGTGACAGCGCGCGGCTGTCGGGTCAGTATTCAGGCCCGGTTTCATAGGCTGAACGAGGATAGCCGGCCTAACGGTACCGTCCACGAGGTTTTGTTGGCGAAATGAAGACAATCCTACGAATGTCGGCCCTATTGTTGCTCCTGGCGACCGTTTCGGTGGCTGCGCAGGCGCTGGAGCCGTCCATGACGTTGGAAGAGGCGGTGAACCAGGTGCAGCGCGACACCGGCGGCAAGGTGCTGTCGGCCAGCACGGTGCGGCGTGGGCGCAATGCGTTCGAGCATCGCATCAAGGTGCTCACGCCGTCTGGGCATGTACGCGTGGTCACTGTGAATACGGAAGCAGGCAAGAACCCGGCTTCCTCGGAATCAACCAAGAACCCGGCCGGCGACGGCGAGGGCAATAAGGAGAAACACTGATGCGCATCCTTTTGGTAGAGGACGAGGCGCCGCTGCGCGAGACGCTCGCCGCACGTCTGAAGCGCGACGGTTTTGCCGTCGACGCGGCGCAGGACGGCGAAGAGGGCATCTATCTCGGTCGCGAGGTGCCGTTCGATCTGGCCATCATCGACCTGGGCCTGCCCAGGATGTCCGGCATGGACCTGGTCAAGGCGTTGCGTGAAGCGGGCCAGCGTTACCCCATTCTTATCCTCACCGCGCGCGGCAGCTGGCAGGACAAGGTGGAGGGCCTCAAGCACGGCGCCGACGACTACCTGGTCAAGCCGTTCCACGTCGAGGAGCTGCTGGCGCGCATCAATGCGCTGGTGCGTCGCGCCAGTGGCTGGTCCAAGCCGGTGCTGGCCTGCGGCCCGATCAAGCTGGACACCACTGCGCAGACGGTGGCGGTGGAAGGCAAGCTGGTCGACCTCACCAGCTACGAATACAAGGTGCTGGAATATCTGATGCTGCACGCGGGCGAGCTGGTTTCCAAGGCCGACCTCACCGAGCACATCTACCAGCAGGATTTCGACCGCGACTCCAATGTGCTGGAGGTCTTCATCGGCCGTCTGCGCAGGAAGCTCGACCCGGAAGGCACCCTCAAGCCCATCGAGACGGTACGTGGACGCGGATACCGCTTTGCCATCCCTCGCAGCGAAGCCGACGACGAATGATCCCAGCCCGCCGCGCCGCCCGTTTTCACTGGCGGCGCGAGCGGCGTTGGCTACCGGCTTCGTGCTGGCGGCCTTCCTGGGCGTCGTCGGGCTGACCCTTTCCCGCACCAGCGCCGAAACCGCGCTGAAAGACCTGCAGGATCACCTGCAGAATTTTGTCGTGGCCTATCTGGCCGGCACCGAAGTCGGGCGCTCCGGCAAGGTGCTGCTGCCCGATACACCGCCGGACCCGCGCTTCTCGCAACCGGGATCGGGGCTGTACGCGCTGGCGCTGAGCGAGAACGGGGCGAAGCTGGAATCACCTTCGGCGATCGGTCGCGACTTTGCCTTCCTCAAGAAGCTGGAGCCTGGGCAGAGCCAGTTTGTCGGCCCGATCGAGACACGCATGGGCCGGCTGTACTACTACGCCTATGGCGTGGCGCTGGACACCTCCGAGAAGAAATCGGTGAAGCTCACCTTCATGGTGGCGCAGGCCGAGGATCAACTCGAAGGCCAGAATGCGGTATTCCGGCGCAGTCTGATTTTCTGGTTGGCGTCGCTGGGTGTGATGCTGATCCTGCTGCAGCTTCTCTTGTTGCGTTGGAGTCTCACGCCCTTGCGCAAGGTGGCCAGCGATATGAGCCGTGTTGAGCGGGGCGACACCGAGCGTCTGGACAGTCAGTACCCGCTGGAACTCACCGGTCTCACCGAACGCATCAATGCCTTCATCGACAGTGAGCGCGAACAGCGCACGCGCTACCGCAACACGCTCGCCGACCTTGCGCATAGCCTGAAAACGCCGCTGGCGGTGATCCGCTCACGCCTCGAATCTGTCGATGGGGCCTCGCCGCTGCGTGGCGATGTGCTCGATCAGGTGCGCCGCATGGACGAACTGGTGGCCTATCAGCTGGCGCGCGCGGCAACCACCGGGCGCCAGACCTTCGCCACCGCCATTCCCATTGCGGGCCATGCCGAGGACCTGGTGCAGAGCCTGGAAAAGGTCTATGCGGCAAAGAACGTGCTGTGCGAGTTCGACATCGATGAAGGCGCCGCTTTCTACGGCGAGCGGGGCGATCTGCTGGAGCTGATGGGCAACTTGCTGGAGAACGCGTTCAAGTGGGCGGGTCACCGCGTGTTGCTGGTAGTGAAAGCCGAGCCCATGGCTGGCCGCCAGCGCCCGGGTCTGTGGATGAGCGTCGAGGACGATGGTCCCGGCATCAATGACGACAAGATCGAGAAAGTCTTGCAGCGCGGTGTGCGTGGCGATGAGCGTGTGCAGGGCCATGGCATCGGCCTGTCGATCGTGCAGGACATCATCAAGGCCTATCGTGGTGAGCTGACGGTGGATCGCTCGCCCGAATTCGGCGGTGCCCGCTTCAGTGTCCGGCTGCCGCCGGGCTAGGGATGCTCTGATCTATTCAACGCAGGCGTCATCGTATCAGCTCGCCTGCGTTGAATAGATCAGAGCATCCCCAAGGCTCATTCCGGCGCGGGCGACGGTCCGTAGTAGGCCGTCAGCAGCGAAGCTACCGCGGGTTCAGCACGTTTCAGCAGCCCAGGCTGCGACCAGTGCATCTCGCTGACCACGGCGAAGAATTCATCGGCACCTTCCGCGGCGTAAGGGTCGATCAGCGTCTCGCGGCCGCGGGCCACATCGTTCGAGAGGTGATCGTAGGCACGTTGGAAAGCCACGATCCATTCGCGGCGCCCAATATCGTGCGGCAACGGCGGCACGCCGTCGGGTGGGCCATCGAGCATGTCGAACTTGTGGGCCATCTCGTGGACGACCACGTTGTAGCCGTCCCAGGGTTGTTCGAGGTCCAGCTGTACGTCGGCCAGCGACAGGATAAGCGGGCCGCGTTCCCAGGCTTCGCCAATCAATACGTCATCGGCCTCGCTGACCACGCCGCTGTGTTCGTCGTGATGGCTGCGGCGCACTTTGAACTCGCCGGGGTACACCAGCACCTCGCGCCAGCCGCGCAGGCTGCGTACACCTTGTTGCAAGGCCGGCAAGCAGGCTTGCATGGCAATCAGCAGTTGCAGCCTGTCATCGAGCGCGGTGCCGGCGAGCGGATGAAAGCGCTTGCGGGCGAGAAAGGCGACGGTCAGTTGGCGCAGGGCCTGCAGGCGGTTGTCATCGAGACGGCGCGCCAGCGGGCACGCTGCCAGTGCGCGGCGCCAAAGAGTATCGGGAATAGGCGGTGGGTCGAAGCGCGACAGCCACTGTCGCCACCAAGCCCCCGGCACGGAACGGTTTACTGAATCGAGCCCGGCAGCAGTGACTGCCAGCCCAGGCTGATGCGCCGGCTGCGCTGAGTGCCGGAGGAACCGCCGCTGCCTGTGGGGCAGTTTTCGCTACTGGAGCTGGAAGCCGGACTGGTTTGCGGGGAGGTGTCGCGGGGCACGCCCAAGCCATCGCCGCTGTTGCCGCCGCCCTCATGGCTAACCGCGCTGTCGGCGCTGACCCGCTGCAGGGAGCCCAATTCCTGGGAATCGGCGTCCATGGCCGATGCGGCACCGATGCCGCCGACGCTCAGAACACACGCGAACAGGAACTGCCTAATGCCCATGGCGGCTCAACCCCTTGATCCGCAAATGAAGGACCGGATCGTCGCAGAATCGTCTGGCGGATGCCAGTGCCTCCTCATGGCGATGCCAGTCCCACAAGTACTGTGCAGCGGAAGCCGGCTTCGTCTACTCGCCGTGGGGGACAGGCTCTAAGATGGCGCGATGCATGCAATCCCTTGTCCCCTGGCGGTCGTTACCGTGTATCGGGTCCCTTCAACTGGCGGCGTCCACTGATGCAAGCACAGCAACTGCTCGCTCTGCTGGCTGGAGGAGAGGCCGTTTCCGGCGAATGGCTTGCCGAGCGCGCAGGAGTGACGCGAGCCGCGATCTGGAAGCAGGTCGAAGCCCTGCGCGCGCGCGGCGTGCCGATCGAAGCGCGTGGTGCCGCGGGTTATCGGTTGCCGTGGTCGTTGCAGATGCTGGATATCAAGCGCATCCGGGCCGGCGTGCCGGCGTCGCTACGCAAGCGACTAGGGTCGCTGGAAGTCCATTGGGAACTCGATTCCACGTCCAGCGAATTGCAGCGGCGTGCGGCGGAGTTGGGTGATCTCAGCATGATGCTGGCGGAAACGCAGAGTGCCGGCCGCGGTCGTCGTGGTCGCCATTGGCTGTCGCCGCCGGGGCTGAACTTGTATCTGTCCTGCTTCAAGCGCTTCGATGCGGGTTTTGCCTCGCTCTCAGGCTTGTCGCTGGCGGTGGGGGTGATCCTGCTGCGCGCGCTGGCTTCGCTCGGTATCGCCGAGGCCGGCTTGAAATGGCCGAACGACGTGCTGGCACGGAGTGGCAAACTCGCCGGCATCCTGGTCGAGCTGAGCGGCGAGTATCAGGGGCCATGCGCCGCGGTGATCGGCGTGGGTCTCAACCTGCGGCTCACCGATGCCTTGCGCGAGCAGGCCGGTCAACCTACCTGCGACCTGGCCAGCCTGGTCGGCACGCCGCCGGACCGTAACCAGGTAGCCGCTGCGCTGATTTCCGCCTTGGCCGAAGGCCTGGGGCAGTTCGAACGCGAAGGCTTCGCTGCTTTCGTCGACGAATACGCCCAACACGATCTGCTGAAGGGGGCGCCTTTGCGCGTGCATGGTGCGCAGGGCGTCCTGGATGGCACCGGCGCCGGTGTCGACGTTCGCGGTGCCCTGCAAGTACAGGCGGCTGATGGCCTGCATTGCATCGACAGCGCCGACGTTTCGGTGCGCCGCGTATGAAGCTCTTGCTGGACCTTGGCAACACCCGCCTGAAATGGGCACTGCACGATGGCGCACATTGGCTTGCTCGCGGAGCGGCGGGCTGGGATGAGGACGTCGGCACTATCCTACGGGACGCCTGGGGCGCCTTGCCTCGACCGCTGGAAGTGCTGGGCGCTTCGGTGGTCGATGAAGGTCGTGAGGCGCATGTCGCAGCAACGGCCAAGGCGCACTGGTCGCTCGATACCTATTGGCTGCGCACGCCAGCCGAAGCCTGTGGCGTGCGCAACGCCTACGCCGAGCCGCAACGCCTGGGTGTGGATCGTTTCCTGGCCATGGTGGCTGTGCATGCGGGAGGGCACACACCCTGCGTGCTGGCCGGTGTCGGCACGGCGCTCACCTTGGATGCCTTGGCGGCTGATGGTCGTCACCTCGGTGGTTTGATCGCTCCCGGCCCCCAATTGATGCAGCAATCCCTGGTGGGCGCGACATCACGTGTGCGTCCTGAACGACCCGGGCAGGTGCTGGAGGTGGCCGACAACACGGCCGACGCCGTGGCCTCCGGTTGCTGGCAGGCCGCCGCCGCCCTGATCGAACGTTTCGCCACCCGTATGGCGCCATCGTTGGGCGGCGCGCCGTCACTGCGCCTGGGCGGTGGCGATGCCGAAGCCTTGCTGCCCTTGCTTAGCCTGCCCGCGCAACTGGCCGAAGACGGCGTGTTGCATGGGCTGGCGGTGTGGGCGAATGCGCAGTCGCCGTCGATCCAGGTTTCTTAGAATGTCGGTTCTTGCTCGTGCTTTCCCGGATCGCTGAATGGTTCTGCGTTTGCTCTTCGTCCTGCTGATTGCCCTCAATATCGCGGTGGGGGCGTGGTTGTTGCTTGGGCAGGACGACGCGCACGGGCGCAGTCCCACCGATCCCGGTGTGCCGACCCTGCACCTGTTGTCGGAGCGCCCTGCCGCGCCCGCCAGTAGCGTGGCTGTGGCGAATACCGAGCCTGTGGCGCCGGCCGCACCGGCGCCTGCACCGGTAGCGGCGGCATCCACCGCCAAAGCGGTGCCGCCGACGCGCCCGATCAGCTACACCTGCATCTCGATTGGCCCCTTCGCCACGCCAATCGATCTGCGCAATGCGCGTAGCGCACTCAGCGCGCAGGCCTCACGTATGCAGTCGCGTCAGGAACAAACCACCCAGACGCGTGGCTGGTGGGTCTATCTGCCGGCCAGTTCCAGTCGCGAGCAAGCGCTGGAACAGGCTCGCAAGCTCAGCACCGCCAACATCAACGACTACTTCGTGGTCGGCTCGGGCGGCCAGCCAAATACGATCTCGCTAGGTCTGTTCAAGGATCCGGCCAACGCGCGCAAACGTCGCGACGAAGTCGTCTCCGCTGGCTTTCCCGCGCAGATGACCGAGCGCACGGAGACCGTGCCGGAGTATTGGCTCGACTTGGCGGTCGCCGACGGCACCCGCTTCGATTGGCGCAGCCGCCTGCGCAACAGCACCGTGGGTTCGCACAGCACAGGGTGTTTCTAAACAAGCGCATGGCTTCTACAGCGACTCGCCAGGGCCTGCTAAACTCCGCGTCTTCGCCGGCATAGCTCAGTTGGTAGAGCAACCGCCTTGTAAGCGGTAGGTCGTCTGTTCGAGTCAGACTGTCGGCACCAATCAAGCTTTGCCTGGACCCGCCGCATGGCGGGTTTTTCATGTCGTGTCTTGACGCTGCATGGTGATCTGCCCAAGATCGAATGATGCAATGCACCAATCGCCCGATGGCATCCATCCCGGTGAAGCTGGCCCTGCAGGGCGGCGGCGCGCATGGTGCATTTACCTGGGGCGTGCTGGATCGCCTGCTGGAAATCCCCGGGTTGGTGGTCGAATCCGTATGCGGCACCAGCAGCGGCGGGATGAATGCCGCGGCCTTAGCGCAAGGCTGGGCACGCGGCGGTGCGGCGGGTGCGCGCGAAACGCTCGAGGCGTTCTGGATGACACTGGGCGGGCGCAACGCGGTGTTGGATTGGTGGGGCGCGCCATCGTGGTTTCTGGGCGAAAACTTCCCATGGCCCGCCATGAACCATGGTGCGGCAGCCTTCAATCCGCTGCGTTCGTTGGTGGAGGAATTCTTCGACGTCGACGTTCTGCGCGCCAGGCCTGTCGCCCTGCATGTGGTCGCGACGCGCATTCGCGATGGCGCGCTGACGGTATTCAACGGCACGCGCTTGAGCCACGACGCCTTGCTCGCTTCGTCGAGCCTGCCGCCGCTGTTTCCCGCGGTCAATATCGATGGTGAGGCCTATTGGGATGGCGGGTTTGCCGGCAATCCAGCGCTGGAGCCGTTGTTGCACAGTGGCGGCGACGATCTGTTGTGCATTCTTCTTCAGCCCTTTCTGCGCTCGATGACGCCACGTCATGCGAGAGAGTCTCTGGCGCTTTCTGTCGAACTTTCCTTCAGCGCCGCCTTCCATCGCGAGCTGAGAGACATCGCCAGGGCACGAGAGCAGGCGGAGCACCACCTGTGGCCGACATCCGTCGAACGCAAGATACGCGACTTGCGCCTGCATATCGTTGCGCCCGAAGAGGGGCTGGCGGCGCTCGGGCATTCGGCGGCCGATACGCGTTCGAATCCGTTGCAGGCGCTGCGCGAGTTCGGCCGCGCTACGGCCGAACTCTGGTATGTACAGCACGGCGAGGCGCTTGGGCGGCATGGCAGCTTTTCGCTTTCCGAATGGCTCGCGGCCTCCGAACGCCCGATCAAGCCATGGATGGAGCCCTGACGCCCCATCTTGTCCGTTGCGCTGCAAGGTACCGAATGGATGCGTTCTTGTAGACTTGCCGGATCGCACTTAGATCATCCGGTGCGTCATCGTTTGACACCGTGAGCGGTTTGCGCATGAAAGACAGTCGTTTCGCATGGCCCTTCCACGCCGCCTCTCGCGTCGGCGGCTGGGCGCGTGGGCGACGTGTCGCTTTCGTCGCCTTGATCGGGTTGGCGAGCGCCGGTACAGCGATGGCAACCGACGAGCCGCTGGCGCCAACGCAGTTGGTACAGCTGCAGCAAGCAGGCCAGGCGCCGATGCTGCTCGATGTCCGGCATACGGATGAATACCGCGATGGCCACATCGCCGGTGCTTTGAACATTCCTGTCGAGCAGCTGGCCGCGCGCTATGCCGCGCTGGGTGTGCCACGCGATCAGGACATTGTGGTTTATTGCGTCTCCGGGCGTCGTGCCGCGCACGCGCAGGAGATTCTGCAGGCGCAGGGCTACAGCCATGTGCGCCTGCTGGACGGAAGCATCAACGCCTGGCGCAAGCAAGAGCTACCGCTGGTGCGCGAAGGCGCCTCCACTCCCTGACATGCAGATCGACCGAGGAAACATGGGTAATCAGGCTGTATCGCTGATCGGTGTCCCCACCGATATCGGAGCCGGACATCGTGGCTCCTCGATGGGGCCGGAAGCCCTGCGCGTGGCCAATCTGATGGGCCGTTTGGTGGCGCGTGGGTTGAATGTGATCGACTGCGGTAACTTGCAGGGTCCGCTCAATCCGTGGCAGCCGCCGCAGGACGGATACCGTCACCTGCCTGGCGTGGTGGCCTGGAACCATGCCGTATATACGGCCATCTACGCCGAACTGACGGCCGGCCGTCTGCCGGTGATGTTGGGCGGCGACCATTGCCTGGCGATTGGTTCGATCACCGCCGTGGCGCGCTATTGCCGCGAGCAGGGCAAGAAGCTGCGTGTGCTATGGCTGGATGCACATGCCGATTTCAATACCGCCCAGATCACCCCCTCGGGCAACATCCACGGCATGCCGGTGGCCTGTTTGTGCGGCATGGGGCCGGAGGAATTGACTCACCTGGGCGGCAGCGCACCGGCGACTTTGCCGGAGGTGTATCGCCAGATCGGCATCCGCTCGGTGGACGACGGCGAAAAGCGCCTGGTGCGCGAGGCGAACGTAGGCATCTACGACATGCGCCACATCGACGAAGTCGGCATGAAGCGCGCGATGGAAGAAGCGCTCGATGGCATGGACGAAAACACCCATCTGCATGTGAGCTTCGACGTGGACTTTCTCGATCCGGCCATCGCACCCGGCGTCGGCACTACGGTACGTGGCGGGCCGAACTATCGCGAGGCGCAGCTGTGCATGGAAATGATCGCCGACACCGGTCGCATGGCCTCGCTGGATATCGTCGAACTGAATCCGGCTTTCGATAAGCGCAACCAAACGGCCAAGCTTGCGGTGGATCTGGTCGAATCGCTGTTCGGCAAATCCACGCTGATGCGCTAAGCGCCATTCCCAGCATCAAGACGACATAAGCGACCAACATGCAGACTCGTGTACTGACCGGCATCACCACCACCGGCACCCCACATCTGGGTAACTACGTTGGCGCGATCCGCCCCGCGGTGGCATCCAGTCGCCGCGCCGATGTGGACGCGTTCTACTTCATGGCCGACTACCACGCGCTGATCAAGAGCGACGACCCGGCGCGCATCGAGCGTTCGCGTCTGGAGATCGCCGCCACGTGGCTGGCTGCCGGCCTTGATCCGCAGCGGGTGACGTTCTACCGGCAGTCGGACATTCCGGAAATTCCGGAGCTGACCTGGTTCCTCACCTGCGTTACCGCCAAGGGTCTGCTCAACCGTGCGCACGCCTACAAAGCGGCGGTGGACAAGAACGCCGAGACGGGCGAGGACGCGGATGCCGGCGTCACCGCTGGCCTGTACATGTACCCGGTGCTGATGGCCGCCGACATCCTGGCCTTCAACGCGCACAAGGTGCCGGTGGGTCGTGACCAGATCCAGCACATCGAGATGGCGCGCGACATCGCGCAGCGCTTCAACCATATCTACGGCCGCGAATTCTTCGTGTTGCCGGAAGTGGTGATCGAGGAGCAGGTGGCCACCTTGCCCGGTCTGGACGGCCGAAAGATGTCCAAGAGTTACGACAACACCATTCCGCTGTTCGCTGGCGGCAAGAAGCATCTGCGCGATTCGATCATGCGCATCGTCACCGATTCGCGCACGCCGGGTGAGCCGAAAGATCCGGACAGCTCCTCGCTGTTCACCATCTTCCGCGCCTTTGCCAGTGAGGCGGAGTCCAGTGCCTTCAAGCAGGCGCTGCTCGACGGCATCGGCTGGGGCGAGGCCAAGAAGGTGTTGTTCGAACGCATCGAGGCCGATGTGGCGCCGATGCGTGAGAGCTACGACGCATTGATCGCGCGCCCGGCCGTGATCGAAGAGATCCTGCACGAAGGCGCCAAGAAAGCGCGCGCCGTCGCCGCACCCAAGATTGCCGAGTTGCGCGATGCGATCGGTCTGCGGTCGGGCGTGTCCATCGCCGTCGCACCGGCAGTCGCGAAAGAGGAGAGCAAGGCGGGCAACAAACCGCGCTTCGCCAGTTTCCGCGATGGCGACGGTAGCTTCCGCTTCCGCCTGTTCTCTGCGGAGGGCGAGGAGTTGTTGCTGTCGAAGTCGTTTGCCGATCCCAAGGCCGCGGGTGCTTTGCAGAAGCGCCTCAAAGGACTAGGCGCCACGGCCGCTGTGCTGCAAGTAAAGCGGCTGGCCCTGAACCTGGAGTTGGACGGCGAACACGTAGCCAGCACGCCCGACTACCGCGACGAAGAGACCCGCGATGAAGCACTCACGCGTTTGCGTGAGGCATTGGACCAGCTCGCTGCGCAGGAGTGACCTGACTGATGCGTTACCTCGCCATCCTGCTGCTCACCCCTTGGTTACTGATTCTCGGCTGGGCCTACTGGGCCTATCCGAAGAGTCTTCCGCGGACATCGGTCCGCCGTACCTTCGACCTCGTCGTGCTGTTGCTCGCCGCCGTGGCGGCTGTGCAGTCGGCGGTACTCGGCTTTGAGGCGGCCACAGTGCCATCCGTAGGCCAGTTCGGTCCTTCCAGCGGCGCCATCTGGCAGCAGGTGTTGCCGGCGCTCTATGGCTACGGCGCGTGCGTGGTCGTGTTGGTCGTGGCGATGGTTGTGCGTTATCTGATCTGGCGCTCAAAGCCGCGATGATCGCGACTGTGTAGGAGCCCACCCTGTGGGCGACAAACCGGCAGGACTGCCGGTTTGCACGGCGCTAGCCGCCCCAGGGCGAGGGCCATGGGATGGCCCGAGTGACAAACCGGCGCGCATCATCGCACCGCCTACTCCCACCGATTGAGATGCGGCCCGAACGCCTCGCGCTGCTTCTGCACCACGCAGAAGCGATGCCCGCTTGGTGCTTCCATCACCCACCAGCGCTCGCGCACCAGCGCGATACGCTTGGCGCCAAGCTTCTCCAGACGTGCCGCCTCGGCTTCCAGGTCATCCGTTTCGATGTCCAGGTGTACGCGGCTGTCGTGATCCACGCGTTGCAGTAGGAGGATGGGTTCGTCGGCCAGCGTGGCGAGCTCGGCGTACTTGCCGTCGCCGTCCTGGTCGAGCGTGACGATCGGCTTCCCGAGCGCGCGACTCCAGAACGTGGCGGCCTCTTTCAGATCGCTGGTGCGGCAGTCGAGTACCAGGGTGCTCAGTCGGCTGTGATGCATGACGGTCTCCGCTTGCACGCCCGAGTCAGGCGCATGGCGAGTGGTTGCAGCAGCCACAGTCTGCATGGGTGACCGTGAAAAAAACGGGGCGCCAGAGGCGCCCCGTTTCTTGATCCCGAATGAGTTTCGCAGAACGTCAGTTCGGCAGGCCCAGATCGTCGAGCATGGCCTTGAGGAACCGCGCGGCCTCACCGCCGGTGGCAGCGCGATGGTCGAAGGTCAGCGACAGCGGCATGCGGCGATGCACCTCAATACCGCCGATAACGGCAACCACGTCATGGCTCAGCTTGCCGGCGCCGATGATGGCGACGGTCGGCGGCACCACCACTGGCGTGGCATAGCGGCCGGCGAACATGCCGAAGTTGGACAGGCTGATGGTGTAGCCAGACAACTCGGACGCCGGAATCGAGCGATCCTCCACCTGCGAACGCAGGCGCTTGATGGCGGCACGCACGCCGGCACCGTCGAGCACGTCGGCATTGCGCAGCGCTGGCACGAACAGGCCATCATCGGTGTCCACGGCGATGCCGATGTCCACATGTGGATGCAGGGTGCGGGTGAGGTTCTTGCCGTCGAACCACGCGTTCAACGCCGGCACGGTTTTGCAGGCGACGACGATGGCGCGGATCAGGCGGGCGGTGATGTCCTGCTTGCCAATCCAGGCGTGCAGGTCGGCGTCGTCCACCAGCGTGGTGGGCACCACGTTGGCATGGGCTTCGGCCATCACGCGCGCCATGTTGCGGCGTACGCCCTTGAGCTGTTCCGGCTGGCCGCTGGCCTGCACACTCGGCGGTGCGGTGCGAACGGGCTTGCCGGCAAGCGATACGGGAGTGCGGGCCTGCTCTTGTGGAGCATGGCCTGGCTGCGGCAGTTCGGGAGCGAGGTGGCGACCGACCGAAGCAGGAGCCGCGCGTGCGGGAGCGGCGCCGAGTGCGGCCGAGCCATTTGCGGCGGCGGTCTTGACGTCCTGCATGGTGACCACGCCGTCGGCGCCGGTCGGGCGCACGCGGGCAAGGTCGACCTTGAGCTTCTTGGCGAGTGCACGCACGGCCGGTACGGCCTTTACGCCGCCGATGCTGGCGGCTTGTTCGACGTGTACGTGGCTGCCGCTGACCATCGCGCCGACCACGGTGCCTTCGTCTTCGCGATCGGCCTTGGTGTTCGAATCGATTTCGCCGCCTTCATCGGAGGCGACCACCTTGTGGCCATCCGCCGGTGCGGGGCTGCCCGCGCCTTTCTTGGGGCCGTGGTGGTGGCCGGTCGCTTCCGCTTCGGCGCGCTGCTTGGCGTTCGGATCGGGCGCGAAATCGGCCAGTGCGGCGCCGGTTTCGATGATGTCGCCCGGGGCGCCGTAGAGCTTGTTCACGGTGCCGGTGTACGGCGAGGGCACGTCGACCACCGCCTTGGCGGTTTCCATCGAGCACAGTGGTGCGTCGAGCTTGATGTAGTCGCCTTCTTTCACGTGCCACTCGACGATGGTGGCGTCGGGCAGGCCTTCGCCGAGGTCGGGCAGGTGGAATGTTTTGATGTCGGCCATGAGTCGGTTCCGGTAATCAGGCTTGAGTGTTTGGTTCTTTGCCGTCATCCCGGCGTAGGCCGGGATCCAGTAGCGCAGTGATCGGTTATCGCGACACAGTTCGTGTGCTTCGCACTGCGTATTTCGCTGGATTCCGGCTTTCGCCGGAATGACGTTCCGTAGGTTGTGTGTTTACGAAGCTGCCAGGGTGCGCTTGGCCGCGTCGACGATGCGCTCGGTGCTCGGCAGGTATTTCATTTCCAGGCGGAACAGCGGGATGTGCGTGTCGAAGCCGGTGACGCGCTCGACCGGTGCGAGCAGGTCGTACATGCACTCCTCGGCCAGGCGGGCGGCGATTTCGGCGCCGAAGCCAGCGGTCTTGGGGGCTTCGTGCACGATCACGCAGCGGCCGGTCTTCTGCACCGACTCGGCGATGGTGTCGAAATCGAGCGGGGTCAGCGTGGCGACGTCGATCACTTCGGCGCTGATGCCGGCCTGAGCGAGTTCATCGGCGGCTTCGAGGCATTCCTTCACCTGCGCGCCCCAGGTCACCAGGGTCACGTCGGTGCCGTCGCGCAGAACGAAGCACACGTCGAGCGGCAGGGCCTCGCCGTCATCCGGCACTTCTTCCTTGTACTGGCGGTAGATGCGCTTGGGCTCGAAGAACATCACCGGATCCGGATCGCGGATCGCGGCGAGCAGCAGGCCGTAGGCGCGCGCCGGCGACGACGGCATCACTACGCGCAGGCCCGGGATATTGGTGAACAAATGCTCGTTCGCTTCGGAGTGATGCTCCGGTGCGCGAATGCCGCCGCCCCACGGCGCGCGGAACACGGCCGGCACTGTGATGCGGCCGCGCGTGCGGTTGCGCAGGCGCGCGGCGTGGCAGGCGATCTGTTCCATCATCGGATAGATGAAGCCTTCGAACTGAGCTTCGGCGACTGGCTTCATGCCCTGCGCGGCCATGCCCACGGTGACGCCGGCGATGGTGGTTTCGTCCAGCGGCGTGTCGAGCACGCGCAGCTCGCCGAACTTTTCCTGCAGGCCCTGGGTGGCGCGGAACACGCCGCCGTTGACGCCCACGTCCTCGCCGAGCACTACGACGCTGTCGTCGTGCTTCATTTCATACGCGAGCGCCTGGGTGACGGCTTCGATAAGAGTGATTTGTGCCATGGCTCAGTGACCCTTGGTTTCGAGCGAGAGGACGTAATCGCGCTGCTTGGCGAGATCGGCGGGGACTTCGGCGAAGGTGTAGTCGAACATCGCCGATACCGGCTGCGTCTTGGTTTCGAGGTAGGCATTCACCTCGTTGTCCATCCACTCGTCGCACTCGGTCTTCCAGGCTTCTTCCTTCGCGTCGTCCCACACGCCCTTGGCGACGAGCCAGTTGCGCAGGCGCTTCATCGGCTCACGGGCCCAGGCGTCCTTCACTTCCTGCTCGCCGCGGTAGCGGCGGGCGTCGTCGGCAGTGGTGTGGTCGGCGAGGCGGTAGGTCACCGCCTCGATCACGCTGCCGCCCTTGCCGGTGCGGGCGCGCTCGAGCGCGTCTTCCATCGCCTTGCGCACGGCGATGATGTCGTTGCCGTCCACCTGGATCGAAAACAGGCCGGCGGCGATGCCCTTCTGTGCGAGCGTGGGCGCGCCGGACTGGATCTTGCGCGGCACCGAGATCGCCCACTGATTGTTGACGATCACCGCCACCATCGGCAGGTTCTGCGCGCCGGCGATGTTGATGGCGCCGTAGAAGTCGCCCTTGGACGAACCGCCGTCACCGATGGTGCACACGGCCACGCGCGGCTCGTTGCGGATCTTGAACGCCAGCGCAGAGCCGGCGGCATGGAGGCACTGTGTGGCGATCGGCACTGACCACGCGAAGTCGTGGCGCGCCGGTTCTTTCTGGTAGTCGTTGCCGCGCTCGTCGCCGCCCCAGTACATGTACACCTCGCGCGGCTGCACGCCGCGATACAGCTGCGCGCCGTATTCGCGGTAGCTGGGGGCCAGCACGTCCTCCGGCTTCATGGCGCTGCCGATGCCGACGTGAGCGGCTTCGTGGCCGAGGCAGCTGGCGTAGGTGCCGAGCTTGCCGGTGCGCTGCAGGGCGACCGACTTGGCGTCGAACACGCGGGTGGACAACATGAGCTTGTACAGCTCGACCATGTGCGGCAGATCGTTGGCGAAGGCAGGCAGGTCGTCACGGACCTGTTTGCCCTCGGCATCGAGGTACTGCAGATATTCGATTTCGAACTTGGCGGCGATTGACACGACTCGCTCCCGGAGGTGGGTAGGGGATGGGTGTGAGTTAGCGGGTTGGCGGCGACCCATCCAGTGAGGTCTAGCGCGCGCAAAAGTCCCAGACAAGACCGCATTTGATAACAGGGGGAGATGTTGCGCTGCAAGGTACGGTGCAGCATGCGGGACGGTACGGGCAGGGTGTTAAACGCAGGTAACATGGGCTTTTCCCCCGCCTCAACGGACGACCATGACGGACAATCGGCGCGACCTCGAAGCTGGCATCGAGCTCGACCTGACCGGGCGACTCACCTACGGCGGCTACCTGCGCCTGGACGTGCTGCTCTCCGCCCAGCAACCGCTGAGCCAGCCGCCGCACCACGACGAGATGCTGTTTATCGTGCAGCACCATGTGGCCGAGCTGTGGATGAAACTGATCATCCACGAGCTGAAGGCGGCGATCGAGCACCTGCGCCAGGACGACCTCGACCCCTGCCTCAAAATCCTCGCTCGGGTGAAGCACGTGCAACGTCAGCTGTTCGAGCAATGGGCGGTGCTGGAGACGCTGACGCCGTCGGAATACCTGGAATTCCGCGACATCTTGGGGCCGTCTTCCGGCTTCCAGTCGCTGCAGTACCGGCAGATCGAGTTCCTGCTCGGCAACAAGAACACGCAGATGCTGGCGGTGTTTTCGCATGATCCTGCGGCGGAGTCCGCCCTGCGCGTCGTGCTGGAAGCGCCGAGTCTGTATGACGAATTCCTGCGCTACCTCGCGCGTCGCGGCCACGCCGTACCGGCGGAGTTGCTGGACCGCGACTGGACCCAGCCCTATCAGCGCCACGAAGGCTTGCTGCCGGTGTTCAAGCGCATCTACGAGAACCGTGCAGATTTCTGGCCCGAATACCACATGTGCGAGCAATTGGTGGATGTGGAGGGCAGTTTCCAGCTCTGGCGTTTCCGCCATATGAAGACGGTGGAGCGGATCATCGGCCATCGCCGCGGCACCGGCGGGTCATCCGGGGTAGCGTTCCTGAAGAAGGCGCTGGAGCTGGAATTCTTCCCCGAATTGCTGGATGTGCGCACCGTGCTGGGCAACTGACCCGCGCGGCAAATTGACGTTGGGCGGGCTGCCGGCTACATCTGCGCGCGCGCCAAAATCATCGGCCAGGGCAGGGGATGCCGGCCAATCACAAGGGGAAAGCATGAGCGACACCATCAACGACCGGGCGCCGGCGGTGCCGGATTTTCCGCAACTGTTAGGCCATCCACGCCCGCTATGGATGTTGTTCATGACCGAGTTCTGGGAGCGCTTCGCGTTCTACAGCGTGAGCTGGGCGCTGGCGCTGTATATCGTGGCGCAGTTCTATCAGGGTGATCCGTCCGGGCAGGCTTGGGCCAGCGGCATCTTCGGTGCCTACACCGCGTTGATTTACGGCTCCGGTATTTTCGGCGGTTACGTGGCGGACAAGCTGATTGGTTATCAGCGCACGATCCTGCTTGGCGCGACCGTGATGGCGGCGGGCCTGTTTGCGCTCATGGTACCGAGCAAGTCGGCCTTGCTGCTGGGTTTGTCGATGGTGATCGTCGGCGACGGCCTGTTCAAGCCGAATATTTCCTCGATGGTGGGGCAGCTGTATCCGCCTGGTGACGAGCGCCGCGATCGTGGCTTCACCCTGTTCTATATGGGCATCAACAGCGGTGCGTTTGTCGCGCCGCTGGTCACCGGTTGGCTGGCCAGCTACGTCACCGATACGCCGCTGCAGCAGAACTACCGGCTGGTATTCGGTGCCGCGGGCGTAGGCATGGTGCTGAGCCTGCTCTGGTTCTGGTTCGGTCGGCGCGGGCTGCGCGGCGTAGGGCGTCCGGCGGCGGGCGCGACCAGCCGCATGCGCGTGGCGTGGGTGGCTGCGGGCGTGGTCGTGGCGGTGCCAGTGGTGTATTGGCTGTTGTCGTCGATCGGTGCGGTGGGCCTACAGTGGCTGCTGGGCCTGCTGTTTGTCGGCGTGGCGGCGATGCTGATTATCGAGTCGGTGCGCCACGATCGCGTGCAGGTAGAGCGCGTGATTGCCATGCTGACCATTATTGCGTTCAACATCCTGTTCTGGATGTTCTATTACCAGTTGGGCACGTCGTTCAGCTTCCTCGCGCAGAACATGGTCGACCGCGAAATGTTCGGTGGCTGGGTATTCCCGGTGGGCTGGTTTCAGTCGGTGAGTCCGCTGACGATCATCCTGGCTGCGCCGCTGGTCTCGCTGGTGTGGGCTCTTCTGGCAAAGCGGCACAAGGAGCCGTCGATCCCGCGCAAGTTCGGCCTGGGCTTGATCTTCAACGGATTCGGCTTCCTGGCGCTGATGTATGCGCTGTCGCACTTGATCGACCCTCGGGGCCAGATCCCGTTCTGGCCGCTGACCGCTTGCTACATGTTGCAGGCCGTCGGCGAGCTGTGCCTGTCGCCTATCGGCTTGTCCATGGTGACCAAGCTGGCACCGCCGCGGCTGGTGGGCTTGTCGATGGGCGGCTGGTTCCTGGCGACGGCCGTGGGCGGCAATCTGTCGGGCATGCTGGCTGCGCGGATCAGCGGTGAAAGCGGAATGACGGCAGCGTCCGCCTTGAGCGGTTTCACCTTCAGCTTCTGGGTGCTGGCAGGCTCTGGCGTGCTGCTACTGCTGGTTTCTCCGTTGATCAACCGGTTCATGCACGGCGTGAAGTGAGCTTGCACGCCTCCATGGCGTGACGGCCACATCCCACCCTTACCCTCCTCTGCTGCGATCGAAGGGCACCCCTTAATCGACGCATGCAGGGGAGGGTGCCCTATCTTGCGGGCGAGCACTTGAGGCCAGCTTGCTACGTGAGTCATAACGGCATCTGTGGATAGTAAAAATCCGAAAGTTCTTGTGCAGCTATTGACCGGAAGCTCCTTCGGCCGGTACATCACCTAGGTTGCGTTCATCTTGATCGGCACAAGACATGCCGGTTCACATCAGAGAGGGAACCATGACCGACACCACCACAACCACGGCGCCTACGGTGCCGGATTTCCCGCAGACGCTGGGCCATCCGCGCCCCTTGTGGATGCTGTTCATGACGGAGTTCTGGGAGCGCTTCTCCTTCTATGGCATCCGTTGGGCGCTGGTGTTGTATATCGTCGCTCAGTTCTACCAAGGCAGCGGTACTGGCGAGCAGCCTGCCAATCAGCTCTATGGCGCTTACCTCGCGCTGGTTTATGCAGCGGCGATTTTCGGTGGCTATGTCGCCGACCGGGTGATCGGCTATCAGCGCTCCATTTTGCTCGGCGCGTTGATCATGGCCGCCGGCTTGTTCCTGATCGCGGTGCCGAATCAGGAGGTATTTAAGCTGGGCCTCGCGACGGTCATCGCCGGCAACGGCCTGTTCAAGCCCAATATCTCGACGATGGTCGGCAAGCTCTACAGCGTGCGTGACGAGCGCCGCGACTCGGGGTTCACCATTTTCTATATGGGGATCAACCTCGGTGCGATGATCTCGCCCATCCTGACCGGCTGGCTATCGGACAAGGTGTTCGGCAGCGAAGGCATGCCGGCGTACAAGGTGGTATTCATCACGGCCGGCATAGGCATGATCTTCAGCCTGGTGTGGTTCTGGTTCGGTCGCCGCCAGCTCAGCGGCATCGGCCGTCCACCGGCCGGCGGCGAGCATCGTGGCCGCGTGCTGCTCACGTTGGTCGGCGCGCTGGTGGCGATCCCGGCGATCTACTTTCTGCTGACCATCGATGCGCACACCCTCAACTGGTGGGTGCTGACGCCGATGTTCGTGGTTCTGTGTGCATTGATCATCGCCGAAGGTGTGCGCGAGGGCGCGGTGCAGCGCGACCGCGCGCTGGCGATGCTGCTGATCTTCGTGTTCAACGTGCTGTTCTGGATGTTCTTCGAGCAGGCAGGCAGTTCGTTCAACTTCCTCGCCGAAAAGATCGTCACCCGCGAGTTCGGCGACTGGACCTTCCCGGTGGCCTGGTTCCAGTCGGTCAACTCGCTGGCGATCATCACCATCGCGCCGGTGCTGGCCTGGCTGTGGGTGAGGTTGGGGCGGGCCAATCCGTCGATTTCGCGCAAGTTCGGTCTGGGCCTGATCTTCAATGGACTGGCTTTCGCGCTGCTGATGTTCGCCTTGTCCAGCTTGGTCAATGAACTGGGCAAGATCCCCTTCTGGACCTTGTTCATGGTCTACGTGATCCAGTCGGTGGGCGAGCTGTGCCTGTCGCCGATCGGCCTGTCGATGGTCACCAAGCTGGCGCCACTGCGCCTGGTCGGCTTCGGGATGGGTGGCTGGTTTCTGTCCACCGGCATCGGCAACAACCTGTCCGGCATCTTCGCCGGGCACGTCAGCGGCACGGGTGGCATGACCGTGGCCTCGGCGCTATCGGGCTATACCTTCGGTTTCTGGTTGTTGCTGGGCGCCGGCATGCTGCTGTTCCTGATCGCGCCGCTGATCAACAAGCTGATGCACGGTGTGAAGTAAGCCCTTTTCCTCCCCCTGCTTGCGACGCAAGGCTAGTCCCGAGGGCAGGGGGAGGAACCGGGCTTCAGAGCGGCTGCAGCTTGTCCAGAATCCGCGTCAGCCACGCCTGCTCTTCATCATCCAGCTTCGCCAGCACTTCGCGCTCCCGCGCCCGCGCCATTGGCGCCACTTCATCGTGAACTTGCCAGCCGTTCTCGCTGAGGCTGAGCACGGAACGGCGCTTGTCACCGTCATGGGTACCGCGATGGACGCGCCCCGCTTCAACCAGTCGCGCCAGCGCCCGGCTTACCGCCACTTTGTCCATCGCCGTGCGTTCGGCCACTTCGCGTGCCGAAAGGCCGTCGAAGCGGGCCAGCACGGCCATCACCCGCCATTCGGTCACGGTCAGGTCGTAGCGTTGCTGATAGTCGTCGGCAATGGCCTGACTGACGGTGTTGGACAGGATCGACAGGCGGTAGGGCAGGAAGCGTTCCAGCTCCAGCGGCGCGTGGTCAGGTTTGGATTCGGCAGACACTGCTGCACCACTCCTTGCAAATGGTTTCATATGTAACTATAACACTCAGATTATCCGGTTGGTCGCACGCTAGTCGCAGCGACCAACATGTAGTGAGCCGTATAACCGACCCCAGGCATCGAACCCAGGAGATTTCCCCATGAGCACGCAGCCCAATCTTGGCATGCAGGTGACCACTTTCGAGAACCCCATGGGCATCGACGGCTTCGAATTCGTCGAATTCGCCGCCCCGGCGGGCCGCAGTGGTGAGTTGCACGCCCTGTTCGAGCGTATGGGTTTCAGCCCCGTACTCAAGCATAAGAGCCGGCCGATCACCGTCTACCGCCAGGGCGGGGTGAATTTCCTGGTCAACGAAGACCCGGATTCCTTCGCCGCGGACTTCGCCGCCAAGCATGGTCCCTGCGCCTGTGGTTTCGCCATCCGCTTCAAGAAGCCGGCGGCCGAGGTGAATCAGACCGTGCTCGGCAACGGCGGCGAAGCCCTGACCGACAAGGAAGCCAGCAAGGCGGTGAACGCGCCGGTGGTGAAGGGCATCGGCGACTGCATGCTCTATCTGGTCGACCGCTATGGCGACAAGGGCAGCATCTACGACGGCGATTACGCGCCGATCCCGGGCGCTGACCAGAACCCCGCCGGTTTCGGTCTCACCTTCATCGACCACCTGACGCACAACCTCTACTTCGGCAACATGCAGAAGTGGTCGGACTACTACGAGCGGTTGTTCAACTTCCGCGAGATTCGCTACTTCGACATCAAGGGTGCCAAGACTGGCCTGGTGTCCAAGGCGATGACGGCGCCGGACGGCATCGTGCGCATTCCGCTCAACGAGTCGAGCGACCCGAAGTCGCAGATCAACGAATACCTCGACGCCTATCACGGCGAAGGCATCCAGCACATCGCCTGCTTCACCGACAACATCTACGACACGGTGGAGGCGATGCGTGCGAAGGGCGTGGCGTTCCTCGATACGCCGGACAGCTATTTCGAAGTGATCGACATGCGCATTCCGAACCACGGCGAGGATGTGCCGCGTCTGGCCAAGAATAAGATCCTGATCGACGCCGACCCGGAGACCAAGCAGCGCAAGCTGCTGCAGATCTTCACCCAGAACAACATCGGCCCGATCTTCTTCGAGATCATCCAGCGTAAGGGCAACGAAGGTTTCGGCGAAGGCAACTTCCAGGCCCTGTTCGAGTCGATCGAGCGCGACCAGATGAAGCGTGGCGTGCTGTAAAACGCCTGACGTGGCCGTCCGTTGCGGACGGCCACGCTTGGAGATCAGTCCGTGTGAGGGAAGCCGCCGCTCTTGATCATCGCGGCGAATATCGCGCCGAAGAGGATGAAGTACAGCACCATCAGCGCGATACCGACCAGGTACAACACGCCCTGGATCACGAAGTAGGTTTTCAGCTTGGCCAGGGCTTCTTTCAGCGCAACGGCATCGCCACTCAGCTGGGCACGTTCGATGGAGCCAGCGGACTGCATCAGTAGTACGCCGATCCAGATCGGCAACCAGGCGATGATGATGCCGACGATGGTGATGGCGGTGATGGCGCCCTGGATGATGAACATGATGCCGACGAACTTCATCCAGCCGCTGCCCGAGGCGAGTGGCTGGCTGAGTTCGCTGACAGAATGGTTCGATTCGGCCTGGCTGAGCGAGGCGAATTGATCGGACATGTTTTCCCCTTTGCAATCGTTGCAGTAAATGGATGTGGCCTCAGTCCTTGAGCGAGGCGGGGCCAAGAGTAATAGGATCGTGCGTCGCCGTGTGCGGTGCCGCCAACTGGGCAGATCGTGGAGCTTCCATGTCAGCAAGCAAGCAGCAGTATCAATCCGGCTTCGGCAACGAATTTGCCAGCGAAGCGATTCCCGGCGTGCTGCCAGTGGGGCAGAACTCGCCGCAACGTGTAGCGCACGGTCTCTATGCGGAACAGCTGTCCGGCACCGCGTTCACCGCGCCGCGTCACAGCAACCGCCGCAGCTGGCTGTATCGCATTCGTCCCGCCGCGGTACATCAGCCGTTCGAGCCGCGTGCGCATGCGCGTTTCCATAACCGCTTCGATGAAGCGCCGGCGACACCGAACCAACTGCGCTGGGACCCATGGCCCATGCCGACGGAAGCCGTCGATTTCGTCGACGGCCTGGTCACCCTGGCTGGCAATGGCAGTCCGGCCGAGCAGGCTGGCTGCGGCATCCACGTGTACGTGGCGAACCGCTCCATGCAAGGGCGCTATTTCTATGACGCCGATGGCGAGCTGCTGATCGTGCCGCAGCAGGGGCGCCTGCACGTGGCGACGGAGTTCGGCGTGCTGGAAGTGAAGCCGCTGGAGATCGCGGTGATCCCGCGTGGCGTGCGTTTTCGCGTCGAGCTGTTGGATAGCGAGGCGCGCGGCTATGTATGCGAGAACTTTGGCGCGCTGCTGCGCTTGCCCGACCTCGGCCCAGTTGGTGCCAACTCGATGGCCTTGCCGCGCGACTTCCTCACGCCGCACGCTGCCTATGAAGACGTTGAAGGCGACTTCGAGCTGATCGCCAAATTCCAGGGCACCTTGTGGTCCGCAAAGATCGGCCACTCGCCACTGGATGTGGTGGCCTGGCACGGCAATTACGCACCGTACAAGTACGATCTGACCTTGTTCAACACGGTCGGCTCGATCAGTGTCGATCATCCTGATCCGTCGATCTTTACCGTGCTCACCTCGCCCAGCGACACGCCAGGCACGGCCAACGTGGACTTTGTGATTTTCCCGCCGCGCTGGCTGGTGGCTGAGCACACCTTCCGCCCACCGTACTTCCATCGCAATGTGGCGAGCGAGTTCATGGGCCTGATCGAAGGCGTCTACGATGCGAAGGCCGGTGGCTTCATGCCGGGCGGTGCGAGCCTGCACAATTGCATGAGCGGCCACGGTCCGGATGCAGCGAGCTTCGAGAAGGCGACCAACGCCGAGCTGATCAAGCCGGACCATCTCACCGGCACTATGGCCTTCATGTTCGAAACGCGCAAAGTGATCCGCCCGACCCAGCAGGCGCTCGATGCGCCGCAGCTGCAGCGCAACTACTACGAGTGCTGGCAGGGCATTCAGAAGCACTTCCACAAGGAGTGAGCCGCATGAAGCTGCATCACATGATGGCCATCGCTTTACTTGCAGCAGGTCTCGCGGCCTGCAGTGCAGGCGAGCCGGCGCCCCAGGCATCGGCTCCGCCTGCGCCGGTGACGGCGGCAACGCCGAGCGCATCCGTCACGCCGCCTTTGGCACCGGCTACGTATGAAGGCTACGGCGACATGCGTTTCGACATGGACGAATCGACCTTTCGCAAGGCATGGGGCGGCGACCTGAAAGGTCAGTCGCCGGCGGCTGGCTCGACTTGCACCTACCTGTATCCCACATGGGTGAAGGCGCCGGCCGAGATCGGCTTCATGTTCGAGGGCGGCAAATTCGTCCGCTATGACGTCACGACGACGAAGGAAACGGCGCCGGGCGGCGGCATGGTGGGCATGGAGAAGGCGAGGCTGCTGTCGCTGTATGCAGGCAAGACGCAGGAGCAGCCCGACAAATATGTACCCGGCGCGAGCACGCTTCGCGTCGCGGGTGACGATCACGGCGTATTGCTGTTCGAGATCGGCACCGAAGGCAAAGTAAATAAGTGGCGGGTGGGTATTCCCCCGCAGATCGATTACGTCGAAGGCTGCGGCTGAGCGCGGCACAACGGAGTGGAACTATGAAACTGGGCAGTCTTAAGGAAGGTGGTCGCGATGGCACGCTGATCGTGGTTAGCCGCGATCTGAAGCAGGCCGTGAAAGCCACTGGCATAGCGGCGACGATGCAGGCGGCGCTGGATGATTGGTCGAATGTGGCTCCGCGCCTCAACGCGCTGTCCGACGACCTCCATGCCGGCAAGGCCAGCGGCGTGTTCGCGCTCGACATGGCCGCATTGGCCTCGCCATTGCCGCGGGCCTACGAGTTCGTCGACGGCAGCGCTTATCTACCGCACGTGGAGCGCGTGCGCCGCGCGCGCGGCGCGGAAGTGCCGGAATCGTTCTACGTCGATCCGCTGATGTACCAGGCCGTCAGCGCCGGTTTCCTGGGGCCGCGCGATCCCGTCGTGGTACCCAGCGAGGATTACGGCATCGACCTGGAAGCCGAAGTCGTCGTGGTCACCGACGACGTGCCCATGGCGGCAACGCCGGAGCAAGCCGCCGGTCATATCCAGCTGGTGGGTCTGGTCAACGACGTGTCGCTGCGCGGACTGATCCCGGGCGAGCTGGCCAAGGGTTTCGGCTTCCTGCAATCCAAGCCGCGCTCCGCCTTGTCGCCGGTATTGGTGACGCCGGACGAACTGGGCGACGCGTGGCAGGGCGAAAAGCTGCACCTGCCGATGCGCACCTGGCTCAACGGCCAGTGGTTCGGCGAAGCCGAGTGCGGTGTGGACATGCAGTTCAACTTTGCGCAGCTGGTGGCGCATGCGGCCAAGACCCGTCCGCTCACGGCCGGCACTATCGTCGGCTCCGGCACCATTGCCAACGAAGACACCAGCAAGGGCGCCTCCTGCCTGGCCGAGCAGCGCACAGTGGAAACCCTGCGTGATGGCAAGCCGAGCACGCCGTTCCTGAAGTTTGGCGACAGTCTGCGCATCGATGTCACTGACAAGAGCGGCGCTTCGATCTTCGGTTCGATCGAGCAGGTGATTGCGTCGTCGAAGGCGTAAGCAGTGATGTCATTCCGGCGCCATCTGCGATGAGCATGGCGGGATGAGCATGGAGTGAGTGACGCGCCGCGGTAGCGGCGCTATTGTCACGCGGTTGCCCTGTGCTTGGTGATCGATACGAAGCACGAGCACCGTCCTCTCACCCGCCAGGAGTTCCCTCCATGTCCCAAGTCACCCTCAAGGGCAACCCAGTTCAGGTCGACGGTCACTTTCCAGCCGCCGGCGAAAAGGCCCCGGCCTTTTCCCTGGTCGCCAAGGATCTGTCGGACGTCGCGCTGGCCAGTTTTGTCGGCAAGCGCAAAGTGCTGAATATTTTCCCAAGCGTCGATACGCCGACTTGCGCCACTTCGGTGCGTCGCTTCAACGAGCGTGCCAGTCAGCTGGATAACGCTGTGGTGCTGTGCATCTCCGCCGACCTGCCGTTTGCGCAGGCGCGTTTCTGCGGCGCCGAAGGTCTGGACAAGGTCGTGACGCTGTCCACCCAGCGCGGCCATGAGTTCCTGAAGAACTATGGCGTGGCGATCGCTTCTGGCCCGCTGGCCGGCCTCGCCGCGCGCGCTGTGGTAGTGCTGGATGCGAACGACCAGGTGTTGCACGCTGAAATGGTCGGCGAGATCGCCAACGAGCCGAATTACGATGCGGCGCTCGCGACGCTGAGCTGACTCCCCTGTAGGAGCGCACCCTGTGCGCGAAGCTCTTCGCGCGGCGCCTTTCCAAGCACCCATCGCGCACAGGGTGCGCTCCTATAGAAACAAAAAATGCCGGGCGAAAGCCCGGCATTTTCATTGGCGTGATGGCGAAACTTACTTCGCCGCCATCAGCGCCTTGGTGATGTCGAGCATGCGGTTGGAGAAACCCCACTCGTTGTCGTACCAGCTCAACACCTTCACCAACGTACCGCCCATGACGCGCGTCTGGGTGGCGTCGTAGGTGGAGGAAGCCGAGTTGTGGTTGAAGTCGATCGACACCAGCGGCTTGGTGTTCACCGCGAGGATGCCCTTCAGCGCGCCGTTGGCGGCCTCATTAATGGCGGCGTCGATTTCTTCCTTGGTCGTTTCGCGGGCGGCGACGAAGGAGAGATCAACCACCGACACGTTGATGGTCGGCACGCGCATGGCGAAGCCGTCCAGCTTGCCGTTGAGCGCCGGCAGCACCAGGCCCACCGCGGCGGCGGCGCCGGTCTTGGTCGGAATCTGGCTCATCGTGGCCGAACGAGCGCGACGCAGGTCGGAGTGATAGACGTCCGTCAGCACCTGGTCGTTGGTGTAGGCGTGGATGGTGGTCATCAGGCCGTGCACGATGCCGATCTTGTCGTGCAGCACCTTAGCCAGCGGCGCGAGGCAGTTGGTGGTGCAAGAGGCGTTGGAGATGACCTGGTCGGTGGGCTTGATCTGGTCGTGGTTCACGCCGTAGACGAAGGTGCCGTCCACGTCCTTGTCGCCCGGGGCGGAGATCACCACCTTCTTGGCGCCGGCGGCGATGTGCGCGCTGGCCTTGGCCTTGGAGGTGAAGAAGCCGGTGCATTCCAGCACCACGTCCACGCCCAGGTCTTTCCACGGCAGCTTCGACGGATCGCGCTCGGCGCAGACCTTGATGCGGTCGCCGTTGATGATCAGATCGCCGCCGTCCACCGACACGGTGCCTGGGAATTTGCCGTGGGCAGTGTCGTACTGGGTGAGGTGGGCGTTGGTCTCGGCGTCGCCGAGATCGTTGACCGCAACGATCTGGAACTCGTTGGTGCGGCCGGATTCGTACAGCGCGCGCAAAACATTGCGGCCGATGCGACCGTAACCATTGATGGCGACCTTGATGGTCATGAGACAGCGTCCTCCGGTGTGATGACGGGCAGCAGCCGGGTCCCGGCTGCCAAAGCGGGCATTTTAGCCGAACGAGGGGCCCGTCTCATCTGGCACGGTTCATGGCGTCTACATGTGGGGTAGGCTCGGTGGGTACATACACCGTCTTACCCGTGGAGAGGGATCCTCTGATCGATTCCACGCAGGCGTCACCGTTGCTGTTTGCGCGCAGATCGCCGTTGCGCTGCCGACAGCAGACTGGACGTCTGTCGAGGTAGCGTGGCGGTGAACTGCGCGCAAACAGCAACGGCCCTCACTTATGAATTTAACGACAGGGTGATATCCAGAAAGGGCGTTGCCGCTGCCGCGCGGCTCGACCTGACGGCCAGTCAGGCGCTTCGCCACGCGGCAGCG
>NZ_JAPDPD010000012.1 GCF_026283965.1 Dyella subtropica | reverse complement strand
CACCCTGTGCGCGACAAACCGGCAATCCTGCCGGTTTGTCGCGCACAGGGTGCGCTCCTACAAGAACTAACGACGACGCGCGTCAGGTTTGCAACAGTTTGACTACCCGGCGTATTGCCTCCTCAATGCGGTCGGCGGCAATCATGCCGTAGCCAAATACCAACCCATTCGGTGCGGAACGACCCCATGCGTAGTCAGCCAACCCTTCGAGGCGAATATGTTGCTCGGCGGCACGCGCAATCAGATGGCCCGCCTTCACCGCTCGTGGCAGCTTTGCCGCGAGATGCAGGCCTGCATCCGACGGCCATGCCTGCAGATGCTCGCCGCCGTGTCGCGCCAGCGCCTCGAGCAGCACGTCGCGACGTTCCGCATACACGTTGCGCATCTTGCGCACGTGACGCGCCAGATGTCCTTCGGCGATGAACGCCGCCAGTGTGTCCTGGGCCGGCACGTCGCAGTGCCAATCGGTGAGTTGCTTGGCTTCCGCCAGCGCGGCATGCAGCCACGGCGGCGTCACCAGATAACCCAGCCGCAATGCCGGAAACAGGCATTTGGAGAACGTTCCCACGTAGCAGACCACGCCGTTGCGATCGAGCGTCTGCAGCGCATCCAGCGGGCGTCCGCCGTAGCGGAACTCGCCGTCGTAGTCATCCTCGATCACCACCGCCTGTTTCGCCGTTGCGAAGGCCAACAACTCCGCGCGACGGCGCGGCGACATCGACACACCCAGCGGGAACTGGTGCGACGGCGTCACGTAGATCACGCGCGCTTCCGCCGGCAAACGGTCGACGATCAACCCTTCTTCATCGACAGGAACCCCAACGACCTTGGCCCCAGCAGCGGTGAACGCCGCACGCAACGGCGGATAGCCTGGGTTCTCCACCGCCACGGTGGTGCGCCCCGGCGTAATCAGCACACGCGCCAGCAAGTCGAACGCCTGCTGTGCACCGCTGGTGACGATCACATCGTCCGGCTCGCAAGCTACCGCGCGGGCGAACGACACATGCCGCGCGATCGCTTCACGCAAGGCAGGTCGGCCTTCCGACTGGCCATACAACGGCGGCGACTTGGACAGCCCGCGCACCGCCCGCGCCGACAATCGTCGCCAGACATCGAAAGGGAATGGCGAACTGTCGGGGATGCCGACACGGAAATCGTGCGTGTACGAGCCCACCTGCATCGGCGCCATCGGCCCCAGCGCCTTGCGCCAATATGGCGCCAGCCGGCGATCGCTTCCCGCCTCCGGCGCCGTGGCGCGACTCACCCCACGGCGGGCCAGCAGATCGGCTACATAGTTGCCCGCGCCTCGGCGAGCGACCAGGTAGCCCTCACTCAGCAACAAGTCGTACGCCGCGACCACGGTATTGCGGGATACCTTGAGCGCGAGCGCCAGCTCCCGTGTGGCCGGCAGCCGCAACCCCGCCTTGAGGCGGCCATCAAGAATCGCCGCGCGCAGCTGTGCGTGGAGCGCCGTCAGCCGCTGGCGGGAACCGCGCGCTGGAAGATCCAGCGGAAACTCGAACGGCTGAAACTCGAACGGATGTTCCATGAGGACGGTCACATAGATCCACAAATTGGACCCTGATAATTACTCGATTGTGGTTCTTTTGCCAGACCATATGAATGCCTACGCTGCACCCATCGACTTGAACCGAGGAGCCACATCATGATCGACCTCTACTTTGCCGCCACACCCAATGGCCTCAAGGCCAAGCTGTTCCTTGAGGAAGCCGGGCTGCCGTACCGGGTGATCCCGGTGAGCCTGAGCAAGGGCGAGCAGTTCAAGCCCGAGTATCTCGCCATCTCCCCGAACAACAAGATTCCGGCCATCGTCGATCACGAGCCTATCGGCGGCGGCGCACCGATCACGATGTTCGAATCGGGCGCGATCATGCTCTACCTCGCCGAGAAGATCGGCCGCCTGATCCCAACCGAAATCCACGGCCGCACCGAAGTGCTGCAGTGGTTGTTCTGGCAAATGGCGGGACTGGGCCCGATGGCCGGGCAGATCGGCCACTTCAATGTGTACGCGCCGGAGAAGGTGCCGTACGCGATCGATCGCTACACGCGGGAAACCAGCCGCCTGTACGGCGTATTGAACCAGCAGCTGGCGGATCGCGAGTTCATCGCCGGTGAGTTCTCCATCGCCGATATCGCCTGCTATCCCTGGATCGTGCCGCACGAAGCACATGGACAGAAGCTGTCCGATTTTCCGCATCTGGAGCGCTGGTTCATGGCGATGGCGGCGCGTCCTGCCACGCAACGCACCTACGAAGGTGTCGAGAACGCCTATGCGCCCAAGCAAAGCCTTTCCGACGAGGAGCGGCGCGTGCTGTTCGGCCAGGGAACGAAGTCCACCGCCCCTTGATCGCCGTACACAAGCGTGCTGGCAGGTGCTGTCACTCGCTTGTCTTAGCTTGATTGCTCACCTCTATACGAACCCATCGCCATGAAGAAATCCGACATCGCCGCACTGCTTTTGCTGGGTGCCTTGTGGGGCGCATCGTTCCTGTTCATGCGCATGGGCGCCGATCAGTTCGGCAGCATGGCGCTGGCCGGCATGCGCGCGATCGGTGCGGCGATCTGCTCGTTGCCCTTGCTGGCCTCGCGCCAGCGAGTGGCCGAGATGCGCGTGCACTGGCGAGCGATCGCCATCGTCGGCCTGGCCAATTCGGCCCTGCCGTTTGCACTGTTCTCGTACGCGGCGCAAAGCCTGCCTGCCGGCGTCTCGGCGATCTCCGACGCGATCGCACCCTTGCTCGTGGCGGCCTCCGGCTGGTTGTGGCTGGGCGAGAAACTCGACGCGATGCGCGCCAGCGGATTGATGATCGGCCTGACCGGCGTGGTGTGGTTGATCGCCGGCAGTATCGGCTTCGGCGGTGGCGGTGGCGCCACCGGCTGGGCCATGGCCGCCTGTGTCGGCGCCAACGTCTGCTACACCTTCGGCGCCCACTACAGCCAGCGACGCTTGCGCAGCGTGTCGCCGCTGGCGGTGGCCACAGGCAGTCAGATCGCCGCCGCCGCGCTGCTGCTGCCTTTCACGCTCTGGCTGTGGCCAGCGAAAACACCCGGCGTGCAGGCCTGGCTGGCGATGTTCGGCCTGGCTGCCGCATGCACTTCGCTCGCCTACGTGTTGTTCTACCGGCTGATGGCGCGCGTCGGTGCCACCCGCAGCATGGCGGTGCTGTACCTGATCCCGGTGTTCGGCGTGCTGTGGGGACTGCTCTTCCTGCACGAGCCGGTCACGCTCGCCATGGCCGGCGGCTGCACCGTCATCTTGCTCGGCGTGGCCTTGACCACGGGCCTGATCCGCGCGGGCAAGCCCGCGAACCACCTCGAACCCGCGGCTTTCGAACAGGCATAAAGCCGCATTTATGGAGCCTCTGATCTATTCCTACGCACCCGGCATGACATCCAGAAGGCCCGCAGGTTGTGTTGCGCGGCGCCGGGAAGACTGGCTGTCTTGCCAAGCCGCGCGGCGCAGCCTGCGGGCCTTCTGGACGTCACCCCATCCCTTAGATTCGAAGCGTTGGGGCCGCACTGTATGCGCGCATCGCTTCGCCCCGCCGTCTCGACAGACCACCAGTCTGCCTTCGTCGACGGTGCTGTGCGATGCGCGCATACAGTGCGGTGACGGGTGCGTAGGAATAGATCAGAGGCTCCCTAACGGTCGCCAACGGAAGCTGCGCCATAATCCCCCCATGCCTGCGCCCCGGCGCGGCCCTTGATGTTGGAGTCAACATGCGTTCGAACCACCCTGGCCGTTGGGCCGCGCGCCTCCTGACCCTGTTTGGCCTGTTGCTAGGCTCGACACCGCTGCTCGCGCAAGACGATATGGACGGCTTGCTGCCCGTCACTGAGGCTTACAAGCTCAGCGCCGATGCCTCCACACCCGGCGTACTCAAGCTGCACTGGACCATCGCGCCCGACTACTACCTCTACCGCGGCCGCATGAACTTCAAGGCGGGCGAGGGTGTAACCCTTGCCGAGGCTCAGCTGCCTGACGGCGAAAAGCACCACGACCAATACCTCGGCGATGTGGAGACCTACCACCACGGCGTCGATGCCACCCTGCCCTACACCGTGTCCCCCGGCACACAGCGGCTGAAGCTCGCCGTGCGCTACCAGGGTTGCCACGAGGTCGAGCCGAAGATCTGCTATCCGCCGCATACCGAGCAGCTGGACCTGCCGCTACCCACTGGCGCGATCACCGCTTCGGGGCCAGATGCGGGCCAAGCTCCGCAGACCTTGGGCGCCGCGCTCAATCAATTGGGCAGCTCGGCTCCGGCAACCGCCTCGGTGGGCATGGATACAGCGCCACTGCCGGCCGAGCAGGCTTTCCGCTTCGAAGTCTTGGCGCGCTCGCCGCACCAGCTACTGCTGCGCTGGACCATGCCCAAGGGCTATTACCTGTATCGCGACCAGACCGCGCTACATCTGAAAAATGCCGGTGATCTCGAACTGGAGCCGCCGCAGTGGCCTGCCGGCGTCACCAAGCAGGACCCACACTTCGGCAAGGTCAACGTGTATTTCGACCAGGTCGAACTGCCGGTCGCTATCAACGGTGACACCTCGCAGCACAAGCGGATCGAACTGGAAACCAGCTTCCAGGGTTGCCAGGACGGTGGCCTGTGCTATCCGCTGATGACCCGTGCGGTGAGCGTCGACCTGGCTGGCGGCAGCACCGCCACGGGCCAGACCGTCGCCGGCCCGGCCCCGGAAATGCCGCCGACCCGCACGCAAAGCCCGCTCGGCGTAAGCCTGTGGTCCGCTCTGTTGCTCGCTATTGGCGGTGGCTTGGTACTCAACCTGATGCCTTGCGTGCTGCCGGTGCTGTCGATCAAGGCGGTCGGCCTGATCGAAAGCGGCGAGAACCCCACGCGCCGTCGTAACCATGCCCTGGCCTACAGCGCTGGCGTGCTGCTGAGCTTTGTGGCGCTCGGTCTACTGATCGTCTCGCTGAAAGCGGCGTGGGGCACCCAGCTGCAGAATCCATTGGTGGTAGCCGTGCTTTCGCTGGTGATGCTGGCAGTGGCGCTTTCCATGTCGGGCGTGGTGCAGTTCGGTGCCTCGCTGGGCAATACCGGCAGCGCGCTGGCCAACCGTTCGGGCCTGGCCGGCGACTTCTTCACCGGCGTACTCGCGGTCGTGGTGGCCAGCCCCTGCACGGCACCGTTCATGGGCACGGCCTTGGCTTATGCGCTTGCCGCGCCGACCTTGAACGCCTTGCTGATCTTCGTTGGCCTGGGCCTGGGCCTGGCCCTGCCCTTCCTGGCGGTCGGCTTCATCCCGGCGCTGGCGCGTCTGCTGCCACGGCCTGGCCAGTGGATGGAAACCCTCAAACAGGTGCTCGCCTTCCCGATGTACCTCGCCGCCGCGTGGCTGGCGTGGGTGGTGGCCAACCAGCGCGGCGCGGATGCCGTGGGCCTGCTGCTGGTGGCGGCGGTCATGCTCGCCATGACGCTGTGGTGGTTCGAGCGCAGCCGCTCACGTGGCGGCTTCAGTCGCGGCCTGGTGCTGGTGCTGGCGCTACTCACCTTGGCGCCGGTGTACTACCTGGCCAAACTGCCGGCCGCGATCGCCAGCAGCGCCGCATCGACGGAAGGCGTCGTCGCCTTTACGCCGGCCAAGCTGGCCGAGCTGCGCAAGGCAGGCACGCCGGTGTTCGTCGACATGACTGCCGACTGGTGCATCACCTGCAAGGCCAACGAACACGCCGTGCTCAGCACCGACGCGTTCCGCGCACTGCTCAAGCAAACCGGCGCGGTGTACATGAAAGGTGACTGGACCAACGAAGACCCCGCCATCACCGCCTTCCTGCAGCAGTATCACACCCCGGGCGTACCGCTTTACGTGGTGTTTCCGAAGAACGGTGGCGAAGGGCGACAGCTGCCGACGGTGCTGACCTCTTCGCTAGTGGAGCAGGCGCTGACCGAGGCGGCGCGGTGAGGGATCACCTGCAAGTCCGCTGTGACCTGCCCCCTCCCTTGCGTGTAGCAGGGGAGGGCTGGGGAGGGGTGAAGCCACTCATCTGTTCGTGGAGTTCGGCTCAAGGGTTTACCCCCTCCCAACCTCCCCCTGCGAGCAGGGAGAGGGGTAGAGCGTCATGCTGAGTCGCAGCAACTGGACCATTCTTGTCCTTGCCGTGCTGGTTGCAGGCGTCGGCGGCTGGCTGCAGCACGAAAGCCACCTGGCCAAGGTGCCGGAGGGCGTCCAGATCGCGAACGTAGGCGATGTTCGCCCGGATCTCGTGCTGCCCGACCTCGCCGGCAAGGAACATCGCCTGTCCGAATTCCACAGCCGGCGCGTGCTGCTGAACTTCTGGGCCAGCTGGTGCGGCCCCTGCCTGGACGAGATGCCGGCACTGGCGCGCGCCCAGGCGAAATTCGGCGAACAGGACGCGATCGTCGTTGGCATTGCCATGGACGATGCGGGCCGTGCGCGCGATTTCCTGGCTGCCCATCCGGTGGGCTATCCCATCCTGCTGGGCCGGTTGGACAGCCCCAGCACTTCGCTGTGCCTGGGCAATATCAGTGAAGTGCTCCCCTACAGCGTCTTGCTGGATGCCGATGGACGCGTACTGGACACGCGGCGCGGCACGCTCGATGCCGCCATGCTGGAGCAATGGCTGGCCCCGCCATCCAAGCCCTGACGCGGGTTCTCCCGGCATACGCCCCCGCACGGTTTAACGGCAACTTCTCCTTCAAACATCGCCGAACTGCGTCGAACTAGACAATATCCCCAGACTGCGCGCACACTCCCGCCCGGTTGCCGGGAGCCCCGGTCGCGATGAAGGTATCGGCGTGGCAAAGATCCTGGTCCTGCATGGACCCAATCTCAATCTGCTGGGCGTCCGCGAGCCGGACATCTATGGCCGCACCACGCTGGCCGATATCAACACCAGCCTTGCCGCGCGCGCACAGGCGGCCGGCCACGAGCTGGCCTGGTTCCAGTCCAACGCCGAGCACGAGCTGATCGGGCGCATCCACCAGGCGCGTGACGAGCAGACGGCACTGATTCTGTTCAACCCGGGCGCGTTCACGCACACCAGCATCGCGCTGCGCGACGCGCTGGCCGCAGTAGCCATCCCGTTCATCGAGGTGCACCTGTCCAACGTGCATGCGCGCGAGCCGTTCCGTCGCCACTCCTACCTGGCGGACATCGCGATAGGCGTGATCTGCGGCTTCGGCGCGGACAGCTACCAGCTGGCGCTGGAGGCGGCGATCAGCCGCCTGGACCGCCCCACCCCGGGCATCGCCCCCTGATTCCGGCCTTTCGGCCCCTGACTTTCCATTCCTGCCGCCACCGCGGCATCCACGAAAAGGTTTGAACGATGGACCTGCGCAAGATCAAGAAGCTGATCGACCTGCTTGAGGAATCCAACCTCGCGGAACTCGAGATCAAGGAAGGCGAAGAAGTGGTTCGCCTGTCGCGCGTACCCAAGGGCGGCATGACCATGGCTGCGCCAATCGCCGCACCCGCGCCCGCACCCGTGGCAGCTCCGGTCGCCGCCCCCGTCGCCGAAGCCGCCCCTGCCGCCAACGCGCTGCCGGCCGGCCACGTGGTCAAGGCGCCGATGGTCGGCACCTTCTACGCCTCGTCCACCCCGGGCGCAGCGGCGTTCGTCAAGGTCGGCCAGCAGGTCAAGGCCGGCGAGACGCTGGGCATCATCGAAGCGATGAAGATGTTCAACCAGATCGAGGCCGACGTCGCCGGCACGGTGCAAGCCATCCTCGTCGAGAACGGCCAGCCGGTCGAGTTCGACCAGCCCATGTTCGTGATCGCCTGACATGCCCATGTTAGAAAAGGTCGTCATCGCCAACCGCGGCGAAATCGCCCTGCGCGTGTTGCGCGCCTGCCACAGTCTTGGCATCAAGACCGTGGCGGTGCACTCCACCACAGACCGTAACCTCAAACATGTCGGCTTGGCCGACGAAGCGATCTGCATCGGCCCGGCGCCATCGGCCGACAGCTACCTCAACATCCCGCGCATCATCGCCGCGGCCGAGATCACCGACGCCCAGGCCATCCACCCGGGCTATGGCTTTCTCTCCGAGCGCGCCGACTTCGCCGAACAGGTGGAGCAGAGCGGTTTCATCTTCATCGGCCCCACCGCCAGCGTGATCCGCCTGATGGGCGACAAGGTGGAGGCGATCCGCGCCATGAAGGCCGCAGGCGTGCCTTGCGTGCCCGGTTCCGGTGGCCCGCTCGGCGAAAACGTGGATGAAAACATCCGCATCGCCCGCGAGATCGGCTACCCGGTGATCATCAAGGCCGCCGGCGGCGGTGGTGGCCGTGGCATGCGCGTGGTGCGCACCGAGGCGCACCTGGGCAACGCCGTCACCATGACCAAGCAGGAGGCTAAGGCGGCCTTCGGCAACGATCAGGTGTACATGGAGAAATTCCTGGAGAACCCACGTCACGTGGAAATCCAGGTGCTGGCCGACGGTCAGGGCAACGCCATCCACCTCGGCGAACGCGACTGCTCCATGCAACGCCGCCACCAGAAGGTGGTGGAAGAAGCGCCAGCACCGGGCATCACCCCCGAACTGCGCGAGCAGATCGGCAAGGTCTGCGTCGATGCCTGTCTGCGCATCGGCTACCGCGGCGCGGGCACGTTCGAGTTCCTGTTCGAGAACGGCCACTTCTACTTCATCGAAATGAACACCCGCATCCAGGTGGAGCATCCGGTGACCGAGCTGATCACCGGCGTCGACCTGGTGCGCGAGCAGCTGCTGATCGCCGGCGGCGAGAAGCTGTCGATCAAGCAGGAAGACATCGTCATCCGCGGCCACTCCATCGAATGCCGCATCAACGCCGAGGACCCGGACAACTTCCTGCCCAGCCCCGGCACGGTGAAGCGCTTTGAGGCCCCGGGTGGCCCCGGCGTGCGCGTGGACACGCATTTGTATGACGGCTACCGCATCCCGCCGAACTACGATTCGATGATCGGCAAGCTGATCGTGCATGGCCCCGATCGCGAAACGGCGATCGCGCGCATGCGCCTCGCCCTCGCCGAAACGGTGATCGAAGGCGTGAAGTGCAATATTCCGCTGCAGCAGCGCATCATGGCCGACGTCGGCTTCCAGCAAGGTGGACAGAACATCCACTACCTGGAAAAGCGCATGGCCGAGCAGAAAGAGCACCCGTCCGCGCACTGAGCCATCATCGGCGAGCCGTTGCGGCGGCTCGCCGATGCGGAATCGCGATATGTCCGAACTACTGACCCTGCACGAAGCCATCGAGGCCATCACCGCCGCTTGCGACGAAGGCGACGGCTTGGACCGCTACAGCTGGGTCTACATCCGCGGCGCCATTACCCAGTCGTCGTGCCGGCTGTATCTCGCCAGCGCCACTGACGAGGAAGATCTACTGGTCGATCAGGATGGCGAGGCGCTGCCACCGTTCGCCGCCGAACATCAGCTGCATCACTACATCGAGGCTGCGGCCTTCGCCGACGTGCTTCGCATGCAGCGGCAGCACCAGCCACTCTCCGATGTGGCCGATTTCGCCATGGCGCTCGATCACTACGATCGTTTCGATGTCTTTCTCGGCTCAACACCGATTGGCTGACCGCGTCCCCGCCGATCGGCGACAATGAACGCTTTCCTGCGGAACACCGGACCGATGCCCTGGCTCGAACTCTCCCTCACCATCCGCTCCGAGCAGCAGCCGCGCGTGGAAGAAGCGCTCGACGATCTCGGCGCGCTGTCGGTCACCCTGCAGGATGCGGATGCGGAAACGCCGGATGAGCAGGCGATCTTCGAGCCCGGTGTGGGCGAATTGCCGCTGTGGCCCACTATCACGCTCAACGCGCTATTCGATGCTGGCACGGATCGTCGCGGCCTCAGCGAAGCGCTGGGCGAGTTGCTGCCGTGGTTGGAGCCGGACCAGATGCTCTACCGCGATGTGGCCGACGAGGATTGGGAACGTGCATGGATGGACCAGTTCAAGCCGATGTCCTTCGGACGCCGCCTGTGGATCTATCCGTGGAACATTGAACCGCCGACCGATGACGACAGCGTGGTCGTGCGCTTGGACCCCGGCCTGGCCTTCGGCAGCGGCACGCATCCCACGACAGCGCTATGCCTGGAGTGGCTGGACGGCCAGGATCTCACCGGCAAGACCCTGATCGACTACGGCTGCGGCTCCGGCATCCTCGCCATCGCCGCGCTCAAACTGGGCGCAGCCAGCACCATCGGCGTCGATAACGATCCGCAAGCGCTCATCGCCTCGGCCGACAATGCCGAACGCAACGACGTCGCCGAGCGGCTGGCACTCTTCCTGCCGGAAGACCTCATTCTGGAGGCCGCTCCTGCGCATCCTGCGCCCGCGGCACTAGCGCATCCATGCGCGTCGCCTGCCGAGGTGTTCATCGCCAACATCCTCGCCGGCCCGCTCGGCGAACTGGCACCGACCTTCGCCGCTGCCGCCAAACCGGGCGCGCCGTTCGCCATCTCCGGCATTCTCAAGGGCCAGGAGGAAGAACTCCTGCAGCGCTATGCCGAATGGTTCGATGAATTGCGTGTAGACACCCGCGAAGACTGGGTGCGTATCAGCGGCAAGAGGCGCTAACAGCAGGAAGCCCCAAGGGGAAAAGCGGGACACCGTTCCATATCCACGCTTTCTTCCGCCTCGACTCTTTACAGGTCGCACCGCGACCGACTCTACTTGCACCATGTACGCCCAATGTCCCGACTGCCTGACCGTGTTCTCGATGGACGCGGAGACGCTTGCGCAGGCGCGTGGTCATGTCGTGTGCGGACATTGCCAGGCCAGGTTCGATGCACTCGCCACGCTGAGCAGCCAGCTGCCGCCCGAGCCGTTCCAGCATCTATCGGAGCGCGTAGCGTCGGGGCATCCGCCACGGGTGGAATCGGCGGTCTACCGTCCACGCGCGGAACCGATCTTTGCCGCCGATACCGCGAACACGGTGGACCGCGAAGGGGGTGGCTTCTCGCAACAGGGGTTCTCGCCACGCTTTGCGCGTTCAACGCACCCGCGCGGCGGCGGACGCCGCTGGCCCTGGTTGCTCGCCTGTCTCGTGCTGCTGTTGTTGCTGTGCGCGCAGTTGACATGGGCCAAACGCGATGCCCTGGTAGCCGACCCCATCGCCGGCCCCTGGCTGCGCACCGTCTGCACACAATTGGGCTGTCACCTACCGTTGGTGCAGGACGTGCAACATCTGCGCCTGTTGGCGCGCGACGTGCAGGCGCATCCATCCGTGCCCGGCGCACTGCTGATCAGCGCCACCGTGCGCAACGATGCCCACTTCGACCAGCCTTGGCCGGTGGTCGTGGTCACCCTGTCCGACATCAATGGCAAGCGGATCGCCATGCGCCGCCTGCGCCCGAACGAGTACCTCGGCGACGGCGCCACCCTGCTGCGCGGACTGCCGGCGGGCGATAGCACCGCACTGGTGCTGGAAGTGGAGGACCCGGGCAACAAGGCCGTCGCATTCGAACTTGGTTTCGAATAGCAAGACCCAGTAGCGTTCGAGCTCGATTTCGAATAGCAAGACCTAATCCAGAGTTTCTTAGGAAACTCAGTACTTAAATTTCTCCATGCGCGAGGGTAAACTCCCCCCCTTCGTCCTGCTGCACCCGGCGTTCCATGCGAGCCGCCGCCCGCGGTATCAGCCAAAAAACATACAGCGACCCACGTAGTCGCTGTGTAGAACGTGAGGGAAATGCCAGTGAACGCCGTCAGACTGCCTGCTTCAGAGGCCGCGAAAGAGACCTCGTCGCAGAGCGCGTTGAGCGAATGCGTCAGCCGCACCGTCCGTCGCTATCTCGCCGACATCGGCGATACCGAATGCGACGAAGGCTTGCACGCGCTCGTCATTCGCGAAGTCGAAGGCCCGCTTCTGCGCGAAGTGCTGGCCTGGCATGACGGCAACCAGAGCCGCGCTGCTGCTGTACTCGGCATCAACCGCGCCACCCTGCGCAAAAAGCTCGCCGCGCACGGCCTGCTGTAATTTGCTGCGCCAGTATCGGCGCCCTCTCGACGTTTAGCCGTCCAGGTTTAGCCATCTAAAATCTCCGGACGCGCCCACCGCCCCATACCGTCACGGCCCGCCCGGGCCGCTATAATGAGCGGCTTTCCCGCCTTGGAAACCGCCATGACCGCCCTTGCCGTCACCCCCATGCGCCGTGCGCTGCTCAGCGTGTCCGACAAGACCGGACTGATCGAGCTTGGTAAGCGGCTGGCTTCCGCGGGCGTGGAATTGCTCTCCACGGGTGGCAGCGCCAAAGCGCTGCGCGAAGCCGGCATCCCGGTCAAAGACGTCAGCGAGATCACCAGCTTCCCAGAGATTATGGACGGCCGCGTGAAGACTCTGCATCCGAAGGTGCACGGTGGCCTGCTCGGCCGTCGCGGCACGGACGATGCGGTGATGGCGCAGCTCGATATTGCTCCGATCGACTTGCTGGTGCTGAACCTGTACCCGTTCGAAGCGACCGTGGCCAACCCCGATTGCACGCTGGAACAGGCGATCGAGAACATCGACATCGGCGGCCCGGCGATGCTGCGCTCCGCCGCCAAAAACTGGAACGACGTTGGCGTACTCACCTCGCCCGACCAGTACGATGAAGCGCTTGCCGAGATCGAACAGCACGGCGGCCTGAGCCGCGGCACACGCTTCAAGCTGGCTGTTGCAGCATTCAACCGCGTGTCGAACTACGACGGCGCGATCAGCGACTACCTCTCCGGCCTGCAGCTCAACGAAACCCAGAATGCCATCGCCGGTCACGATGCCTTCCCGGGCCAGGTCAACGGCCGCTTCGTGAAACTGATGGATCTGCGCTACGGCGAGAACCCGCATCAGCAGGCGGCGTTCTACCGAGACCTGTATCCGCAACCCGGCACGCTCGCCACGTTTCGCCAGCTGCAGGGCAAGGAGCTGTCGTTCAACAACATCGCCGACTCCGATGCTGCATGGGAATGCGTGCGCAGCTTCACCAAGCCGGCCTGCGTGATCGTCAAGCACGCCAACCCCTGCGGTGTCGCGGTGAGCCTGGACGGTATCGGCCGCGCCTACGATCTCGCTTACCAGACCGATCCCACCTCCGCCTTCGGCGGCATCATCGCGTTCAACGGCGAAGTGGACGCTGCCACGGCGCGCGCCATCGTAGATCGCCAGTTCGTGGAAGTGGTGCTGGCACCGGGCTATGCCGACGATGCGCTGAAGGCTTTCTCCAAGAAAGGCAATGTGCGCGTGCTGGAAATCCCGCTGCCCGCCGATGGCGAGTTGGTCCATGCGCATCCCGGCAACGACAGCCGCCGTGTCGGTTCGGGCTTGCTGATCCAGACCGCCGACCGCGGCATGGTGACCGCCGACGACCTGAAGATCGTCACCCGCCGTGCACCGACCGAAGCGGAAATCCACGACCTGATCTTCGCCTGGAAGGTAGCCAAGTACGTCAAGAGCAATGCCATCGTCTACGCGCGCGATCGCCAGACCATCGGCATCGGCGCCGGCCAGATGAGCCGCGTCTACAGCGCGCGCATCGCCGGCATCAAGGCAGCCGACGAGAAGCTGGAAGTGCGTGGTTCGGTGATGGCTTCCGATGCGTTCTTCCCGTTCCGCGACGGCATCGACGCCGCCGCTGCCGCCGGCATCCGCGCCGTGATCCAGCCGGGTGGTTCAATGCGCGACGCGGAAGTGATCGCCGCCGCCGACGAGCACGACATGGCCATGGTATTCACCGGCATGCGCCACTTCCGCCACTGACGCCCGCGTATCAATCTTTCGATGGCGTGGCGAGCGATGAGTGCTCGCCACGCCACTCGACCGGCCGCGCATAGCGCCGCGCCAGCACCGCGCAGGTCATCAGCTGGATCTGGTGGAACAGCATGATCGGCAGCACGATCGTACCCAGCGGATGCCCGGCGAACAGCACCTTGGCTATCGGCACGCCGGCAGCCAGGCTCTTCTTGGAGCCACAAAACACGATGGTAATTTCATCTTCGCGGTTGAAGCCCAGCGCGCGTGCGCCGTAGCGCGTCGCCAGCAACGCCAACGTCAGCAATACCGCGTTGACCGCCAGCAGACCACCGAGCACGGGCGGCGGCATTTGCTTCCACAAGCCCTGCAACACCGACGCGCTAAAGGCGGTGTAGACCACCAGCAGAATCGAGCCCTGGTCCACATAGGCCAGCATGCCGCGATGCCGGCTGACCCAGCCGCCGATCCAGCGCTGCGCGATCTGTCCCGTCACAAACGGCACCAGCAGCTGCGACACGATGCTGCCGACCGCATGCCAGGACATGCCACCCTGCCCATGCGATTCCAGCATCCATCCAACCCATAGCGGCGTAACGAAAATGCCCAGCAGGCTGGACGCCGATGCCGCGCAGATCGCCGCCGGAATATTGCCGCGCGCCATCGAGGTGAAAGCGATCGAGGACTGCACCGTCGACGGCAACGCACATAGAAACAACACGCCCAGGTAGAGATCCGGCGTCACCAGCGGCAGCAAGATCGGCCGCAGCAACCACCCCAGTAACGGAAACAGCACGAAGGTGCTGGCCAGTACGATGAGGTGCAGGCGCCAATGCGTGGCGCCTGCCACCACCGCTTCGCGCGACAGCTTGGCGCCATGCAGGAAGAACAGCAGCGCAATCGCCCCATCGGTCAACACCTCGAACACCGTCGCTGTTGTACCGCGACAGGGCAGCAGGCTGGCCATCAGGACCGTACCCACCAGCGCACAGGTAAATCGATCAGGCAGGAAGCGGCGCAGAGACATGGCCAGGGACGATCACTGGGAAGGAGACCGCCATTGCAGCGGGCCGGCATGGATAAATCAAACCCGGCAGCCGCACGATCACGCATACCTATAAAACACTAAGCCACTCACGACACCTTGAACCGCTGGCGCCTAGTCTCGGCCGCATTCCATGGAGACCGTCATGCGCTACGAGCTTTACTACTGGACCGGCATCCAGGGTCGCGGCGAATTTGTACGACTGGCGTTGGAAGATGCTGGCGCCGACTACATCGACGTCGCACGCGAACAAGGCGACGCCGCGATGATGCCCTTTCTGCGCGGCAACCATCCCGGCGCCCGCCCCTTCGCACCACCCTTTCTCAAAGCCGGTCGCACGGTCATCGCCCAGACCGCCGCCATCCTGTTCTACCTAGGCCCCCGCCTCGGCCTGGTCCCGCAAAGCGAAACCGCGCGCCTCTACGCCCACCAACTACTACTGACCATCTCCGACCTCGTCGTCGAAGCCCACGACACCCACCACCCCATCGCCGGCAGCCTCTACTACGAAGACCAGCGCGCCGCCGCAAAAAAACGCGCCGAAGACTTTCGCCAACGACGCATCCCAAAATTCCTCAACTACTTCGAAAGCATCCTGGAACGCAGCAACGGCAAACACGCCCTCGCACTCCACTCCTACGTCGACCTCTCCCTATTCCAAATCATGACCGGCCTCAACTACGCCTTCCCCCGCGCGATGAACGGCCTACGCCCCAAACTCCCCCACCTCTGCGCCTTGGCCGAACGAGTCGCCACCCGCCCGCGCATTGCCGCCTACCTGGCCTCCCCACGCCGACTGGATTTCAACGAAAGCGACATCTTCCGCCACTACCCGGAATTAGACGCAAAGCAACTGAGCGCGCAGACGCGACAACCAGGCGATAACGCCGGGGTGACGAAATAGAAATGGTGTCGCAAGCACCCGCCCCTCACCCCAACCCTCTCCCCGGAGGGGAGAGGGAGCAGCGCAAAGGCGATGCGTAAGCGAGCCCGTAACGGGTCCCCTGCGCAGCGGTGAGGGCTGGACGATAAGGCCCCGAAGGGGGCATCGACAGGACGTCGATGCCTTTTCGACACGACAGGGACGTCGTGTCGAAAAGCCCGGCCAGACCTCACGAACCCGCAGGCGAAGCCGGAGGGCGCGGAACCGGGGTGCCCTCTCTTTTGGTTACTTTTCTCTGGGCAAGCAGAGAAAAGTGACTCGGACCGCGGCAGCGGTTCGAAAGCCCGCGGCAGGCGAACCTACACACGCAGACGCGACAACCGGGCAACAACGCCACTGGATTCCGGCCTACGCCGGAATGACGAATGTAGGGGCTGTGTAGCGAAGGATACGAACACTCAAAACATCGCAATCACAAGAGCGCCAGCCAATATCAAACCACCCCCAACAAGCACCGGCCAACTAGCCGACTCCCCCAAAAACAACAACCCAAACACAATCACAAACGCCACACTCAACTTGTCGATCGGCGCCACCTTACTCACCGGCCCCAACTGCAACGCCCGGTAATAGCAAAGCCACGAAAGCCCCGTAGCCATCCCCGACAACACCAAAAACAACCAGCTGTGCGCAGGAAGTCCCGAAGGCTTCGCCCACTCCCCGCGCAAACTGAGAATGCCCGCCGTAACCACCAGGATCACGACAGTGCGGATGAACGTGGCGAGGTTGGAATTGATTCCCGCCACACCGATCTTGCCGAACAGCGCCGTGAGGGCGGCAAAGAACGCCGAGCCCAGCGCAAACAGCAACCAGCTCTCGCGCAGATTCACCGTAACCCCCACGTCATCGGCACGGCGCCGGAATTACTTGCCGTCGCCGCCCGCCGACTCGGCTTCCGCCGGCTTGCTCTTGCCCCACTCCATCACCTTGTACATCACCGGCTTCACCGGCTCGTGGCCGGCCTGGTTGTGGTAGTTGCCATTGGCGTCGACCAGGTAGGTCTGCGGCACGCCGACCTTGGGCGTCACCACCACCATGTAGAGCATGCCGCTGCGACGGAATTCCTGGATGGTTTCGTCGCCCTGCTTGCGCACGGTGACCTGCGGCGGCGGCTCGCCGTGCGCATCGCGGGGCTCGCCCTTGTCCTGCATCGCTGGCAGGGTCGGCGGCACCTTGCTGTTCACCGCGGCGCCTGACGCCTGGCTGCTGGCAGATTTGGCCGGCTTTTGGGTGGCGGGCGGCTCCACCGCTTTCACACCCGGGTCGTTCATACCCGGCGGCGGCGGGGCCGGCGGCAGCGATTGAGCGGACTGCGCAAAAACAGGTAGTGCGGCGAAGGCACCCAGGGCAACGAGCAGGACAACAGGCTTCATAATCACAACCTCCGCAGGGGCCTTGAGCATAGCAGCGCGACGCCATCGCTCCATGAAGCGTGGCACTACGGCGCGATGCCACGCCGCAAGGCGTATGGGCATAAACTCCCCCACTCTCCCTGGCCGGCAGACATGTCCGCCGGCACTCGCGAACACTGACCTGTGGCCCCCATGTCCAAGCTCATCCTGATCGACGGCTCCTCGTATCTGTACCGCGCCTTCCATGCGCTGCCACCGCTGAGCAATGCGCAGGGCGAGCCCACCGGAGCGCTGTTTGGCGTGGTCAACATGCTCCGCGCCACGCTGAAGGCGAAGCCGGAATACCTCGCTTTCGTCAGCGACGCACCCGGCCCCACGTTCCGCGACGCGCTGTACGACAAGTACAAGGCTCAACGCCCACCAATGCCGGACGATCTGCGCGCGCAGGTCGAACCGATGCTCGCCATCGTCGGTGCGCTGGGCTTTCCGATCCTGCGTGTGTCCGGCGTGGAAGCCGATGACGTGATCGGCACCCTGGCCGACCAGGCCCACGCACAAGGCATCGAGGTGGTGATCTCCACTGGCGACAAGGACCTCGCGCAACTGGTGCGTCCTGGCGTGAGTCTGGTCAACACCATGACCAATACCACCATGGACAGTGCCGGCGTGGTGGAGAAGTTCGGCGTGCGGCCGGATCAAATCATCGATTACCTCACCCTCGTCGGCGACACGGTGGACAACGTGCCGGGCGTGCCCAAGTGCGGCCCCAAGACCGCCGCCAAATGGCTGGCCGAATACGGCACGCTCGACGGCGTGATCGCCAACGCGGACAAGGTCGGTGGCAAGATCGGCGAAAGTCTGCGCGCTGCACTGCCGCAGCTGCCGCTGTCGCGCGCATTGGTGACGATCAAGCTCGATGTACCGCTGGATCAGTCCGTCACCGACCTGACCCTGCGTGACAAGCATGTGGAGCAGCTGCGCGAATTATTTACGCGCTACGAATTCAAGGCGGCACTGAAAGATCTGGACGGCAACGATGCCCCTGTGCGTGAACAGGCGCCCGAAGAAACCGCCACTGCTCAAGCTCCCGATCGCGCACAGGGTGCGCTCCTACGACAAGGCTTCGACCTCAGTGCACCGGGAAGCTACGAATTGGTAACCACCCAGGCCCAACTCGACGACTGGCTGCAACGCCTGCAACAAGCCGACCTGATCGCCTTCGACACCGAAACCACCAGCATCGATTCGATGCTGGCCGACGTCGTCGGCCTCAGCCTGTCCGTGGAGCCCGGCAAGGCCTGCTACATCCCGCTGGCGCACGACTATCCCGGCGCACCTGCGCAGCTGCCGCGCGACCACGTGCTCGCCGCACTCAAACCGATCTTCGAAGACCCGAACAAGGCCAAGCTGGGCCAGCACGCCAAATACGACATCAACATCCTGTCGCACTACGGCATCGTGGTGCAGGGCCTGAAGCACGACTCCATGCTCGAGTCCTACGTGTGGAACGCCACCGCCACCCGGCACGACATGGACTCGCTGGCCAGAAAATATCTGGGCTACGAGACCGTCAAATACGAAGAAGTCGCCGGCAAGGGCGCCAAACAAATTTCCTTCTCGCATGTGGATCTGGACACGGCCTGCCGCTACGCCGCTGAAGACGCCGACATCACCCTGCGCCTGCACCATGCGCTGTGGCCGCTGCTGCAAAGCGAGCCGAAGCTGCGTAACGTGTACGAAGCCATCGAGATTCCGCTGGTGCCGGTGCTGGCCGGCATGGAGCAGCGCGGCGTGCTGATCGACGTGAACAACTTGCGTCTGCAGAGTCAGCAGTTGGGCAAGCGCATGCTGGAACTGCAGCAGCAGGCGTGGAAATCCGCCGGCCGCGATTTCAATCTCGATTCGCCCAAGCAGTTGCAGGCCATTCTGTTCGATGAACTCGGCCTGCCGGCCAAGTTGAAGACGCCTACCGGCCAGCCATCCACCAATGAGGAAGCGCTGGAGGCGATCGCCGACGACCACGCGTTGCCGCGCCTGATCCTCGACTACCGCGGCCTGGCCAAACTGCGCTCGACCTATACCGAGAAACTGGCCGAGATCGTCAATCCGCGCACCGGCCGCGTACATACCAGCTACCACCAGGGCGCCGTGGCGACCGGACGCGTGTCGTCGTCGGACCCCAATCTGCAGAACATCCCGGTGCGCACCGAAGAAGGCCGGCGCATCCGCCAGGCGTTCATCGCGCCGGAAGGTTGGCGGGTGATGGCCGCCGACTACTCGCAGATCGAGCTGCGCATCATGGCCCATCTCTCCGGCGACGAAGGCCTGCTGCGCGCGTTCCACGAAGGCGGCGACGTCCACCGCGCCACCGCCGCGGAAGTGTTCGGGCTCAAGCCGGAGGAAGTCAGCACCAACCAGCGCCGCGCCGCCAAAGCCATCAACTTCGGACTGATGTACGGCATGAGCGCCTTCGGTCTGGCCCGCCAGCTCGGCGTGGATCGCGGCGAAGCCAGCGACTACATGGCGCGCTACTTCGCCCGCTATCCCGGCGTACACGCCTTCATGGAAGCCACGCGCGAACAGGCGCATCGCGATGGTTACGTGGAAACCATCTTCGGACGGCGCCTGTATCTGGAGAACCTCAAATCACGCAACCAGGCGTTCCGTGCAGGAGCCGAACGCGCCGCTGTAAATGCACCGATGCAAGGTAGCGCGGCCGACATCATCAAGCGCGCCATGATCGCCGTGGCCGACTGGCTGAAGCAGCGCGACGACGCCCACATGCTGATGCAGGTGCACGACGAACTGGTGTTCGAGGTGCGCAAGGATGCGGTGGAAGAAGTACGCGAAGCCGTGGTCGCACGCATGTCCGGCGCGGCGGAATTGCGCGTGCCCCTGCTGGTCGAGGCCGGCGTGGGCATGAACTGGGACGAAGCGCATTAGGCATCGTCCGAATTCATGATGCCTCGCCGCTTTCATTTGGACGGCCGCTTGAACACGGCCCTCGAACGCCCCATATCTTTTTCGAACGCCCGATTCGTTGGTTTTTCGTCAAATGAATCGCTAATGAATTTTTGTCGGAATCTTTGTGCAACTTTTCCCGACTTGGGCGTTCTATGTACTCGGACGTACGCAACGGCGTCCGCGGCTCACCACCTCCCTGGATGAGCCAATCTGGTAAGCAAACCTTCCCCTGGGTTTCGCTTCCACCCGGCCCCGAGGGTTCCCCCCTAACCCTCGGGGCATTTTTTTGCCTTCAGAAAGCCGATGTCTCAGCACCTGGCCGGGGAAAGACGACTGACGGCCAAAGCGGCTAGCATGCAACTCACTCATTCCGCTGGCGCTGGCGCTGCCGGTTTTTCGTAAAGAGTTGCGGCCACCGTGCAGAAGAAAGGCAAAGCCACCTCGTTCGACATCGCCCACCGGGCCGGGGTCTCCCAATCCACGGTGTCGCGAGCGCTGCGCGGCAGCCCCCTGGTCAGCGAAGAAACGCGCCAGCGCATCCAGGCCGCCGCCGCCGAGCTGAAGTACAAGGTCGACAAGAACGCGTCCAACCTGCGCACCCGCCATTCCGGCACGCTGGCCCTGCTGCTGTTCGAAGACCCCACCGCCGACGACTCGCACATCAACCCGTTCTTCCTCTCCATGCTGGGCTCCATCACCCGCGCCTGCGCCCAGCGGGGTTACGACCTGCTGGTGTCGTTCCAGCAGCTCTCGCACGACTGGCACGCCGACTACGCCGACACCCGCAAGGCCGACGGCATCATCCTGCTCGGCTACGGCGACTACCTCGCCTATCGCGACAAACTGGAAACCCTGGTCGGCCAGGGCACACGCTGCGTGCGCTGGGGCGCCGTGCTGCCCGACCAACCGGACATCTCCATCGGTTGCGACAACTTCCGCGGCGGCCAGGACGTCACAACTCATCTGCTGGAACAGGGTTGCCGCCGCATCGCCTTCCTTGGCGACGCCTCCAGCCACTACCCCGAATTCTTCGAACGCTACCGCGGCTACGCCGACGTGCTGGAACAAGCCGGCCTCACCGTCGACCCCGCCCTGCAAGTCAACGCCGAAAGCACCGAACAATCCGGCTACTCCGCCCTGGAAACCCTGCTGCAACGCGAATCCCCCTTCGACGCCCTCTTCGCCGCCAGCGACCTCATCGCCATCGGCGCCATGCGCGCCCTCGCCGACCACGGCATGACCGTCCCCAACGACATCGCCGTCGCCGGCTTCGACGACATCCCCACCGCCAGCTTCGTCAACCCACCCCTCACCACCGTGCGCCAAGACACCGGCCAGGCTGGCGAAGCGCTGGTCGACAGCTTGCTGCGCCTGATCCGCCAAGAACCCGCTGAGAGCGGGATGTTGCCGGTGAAGCTGGTGGTGAGGAAGTCGAGCCTGCGCGTGCGCTGAGCTGCTTAGCGACTCTGCGGAACCGCCGCCGCAAGAGCTCACCCCCCCTGTCCACGGGACTAGCTGCGCGTCGCAAGCAAGGGAGCAGAAGCAAAAGCGATGCGCAAGCGAGCCTGTGACGGGCCCCCTGTGCAGCGGTGAGGGCTGGACGATCAGACCCCGAAGGGGGCGCAGGCATGGATGCCTGCGCCTTTTCGACACGACAGGGACGTCGTGTCGAAAAGCCCGGCCAGACCTCACGAACCCGCAGGCGAAGCCGGAGGGCGCGGAACCGGGGTGGCCTCTCTTTTGGTCACTTTTCTCTGGCCAAACAGAGAAAAGTAACCCGGCCTCCGGCAGGAGGACGGAAGCCCGCCGCAGGCGAGCCAGGTCGCGATAATGCGAACATCGAGCGGCAACGCCACTGGACCCCGGCCTACGCCGGGGTGACGAAGTAGAGGTGGTGTCACGAGCACCCACCCCTCACCCCAACCCTCTCCCCGGAGGGGAGAGGGAGCAGGAGTTCAATGCGTGACGGGGTGGCCTTTCTCCGCCATCAACCGCGTCAACTCCAGCACCAGATCGGCACGCGTCGCCACCGCATCCAACACAAACACCTGGACGTCATGCGCCCCCACGTGCGCCCGGAGCGCCCCGCCTTCAGCCACCGTTACCGACGCACCACCCAAAGCAGCCTTCCACACCCCCGCCTGCACATAAGGCGTGACTTCGATGTCCGCCGCCACATCACCCTTATTGAGCAACACCAGTGCGATCTGATGTACATCGCCCTTCTGATACACGCGATAAAACACCGCCTGATCACCCTCGATGCGCACCGGTAACATCAACCCCTTCTGCAACGCAGGTAGCCTCTCGCGCAGCAACGCAATGCGCTTCAGCTGCTGATAGATGCGGTTGCGCGGCGCCGCGTCGATGCGCTCCTGCCCAAAGTAATTCCGATTGCCCTGATGCTCCGCGCGCCCACGCATAAAGCCGATTTCCGAGCCGTAGTAGATCGCCGGAATGCCGCGCGCCGTGAACAACCAATTGTTCGCATCGATAAAGCCATCGTCCGTGGCATTGAGTCGCGCCATGTCGTGGTTATCGTAGAAGGTCACCAGTTCATAGGGATTCGCATACGGCCCATTGCGTAGATAAAGGTGCTCGGCGATACGCTCGTAGTCGCTATGCGGATGCTCGAACACCTCGGCCACCCGCTGGCGCAACGGAAAATCCAGCACGCTGATGCCGCCGTTGCGCTCCCAGGTGTACTGGCCGATGTTGTCCGGGTTGTAATCGAACGCTTCGCCGAACATGAAGAAGCCCGGATGCTTCGCGCGGATACGCGCGGAGAACTGCCGCCAGAAATCCGTCGACATGTGACTGATGGTGTCGATACGGAAGGCGTCCGCGCCCTGGTCGATCCATTGCTGATACGCACCGACGAAGTAGTCCAACACCGCCGGATTCTCGTCGTTGTTGTTCGAGAGCTGCGCCAAGTCCTCATACGAGTGATAGAAGCGATGCAGCGGATTGCGCACCGGATCGAGCTGGTCGGGACGCAGGTTCTGGTGGTCGGCGATCAGTTTGCCGTCCTTGTCGAAGATCTGCCCGAACTGCGGCTGTGCCTTGGGCATGCTGAAAGACGGCGAGCCATGATTGGCGACGATGTCGAGTACCGTCTTCAAACCCTGTGCGCGCATCTTGGCGGTGAACTGCGCGAAATCGAGATCCTTGCTCGGCAGATGTTCGTCCAGTTTGTAGAAGTTCACACCCCAGTAACCGTGATAGCCGGTTTTGCCGCGGTCGGCCATCAACGCGCCCCAGGTCACGGGGTCGCCGCCGGTGAAGGCTTCGTCCGGGTTATCCACGATCGGCGTGATCCACACCGCGCCGAAACCCATGCCGCGGATATAGCCAGCATTGTTCAACACACCTTTGAAGTCGCCGCCGAGGTAGCCGATGTTGTCGGTCTCGCCGTTCGGCCCCGGCACAGGAATATCGAAGGTGCGGTGCGCGCCACCCTGGTCGCGATGATCGTTGGAGGGATCGCCGTTGACGAAGCGATCGGTCATCACGAAATAGATCGCGTTGGCGGCGAACGGCTCATCGGTGCCGTAAAACTCCGTCTGCGATGCGGCAGCCTGGCCAGCCGTCAGCGTGACAGCAAGCGCGGCACTGAGAAAAAGCGTCTTCATGATCCGATCTAGTTCCCTGCGGTCACCGATGCGGGCATCGCCTCCACCACCGGCTCGCGCACGCGAAGCACGCACAGGCCGGCAACGAACAGGCTGGCGCCGCCAAGGGCCAGCGCATAGATCGGCTGGCCGTGGAAAAACATCTTCAACAGCAGACCCAGCACACTGGCGGCGAGCAACTGCGGAATGACGATGAAGAAATTGAAGATGCCCATGTACACGCCCATCTTCTTCGCCGGCAGGTTGTCCGACAGCAGCGCGTACGGCAGCGAAAGGATCGAAGCCCAGGCAAAGCCCACGCCCACCATCGACAGCATCAGCCCGTTCGGATCGCGGATGAACAGGAACGAGAGCAAGCCCGCGCCGCCCAGCCATACGTTGATAAGGTGACTCACACGCAAACCCCAACGTTTCACCATCCACGGGATCACGATGGCCGCCAGCGCCGCGAAGCCGTTGTACGCCGCGAACAGCACGCCCACCCAATTGGCGCCTTCGTTATAGGCCACCGAATGCGTGTCGGTGCTGCCGAAGTGCACCTGGGTCACGCCGGCCGTGGTGTAGATCCACATGGCGAATAGTGCGAACCATGAAAAGAACTGCACCCATGCCAAGCGCCGCATCGCATCCGGCATGGTGAACAGATCGCCCATCACCTGCGTGAACATGCTGCTGCGGGTCGAGCGGCTCAGCCATAGCAAGGCCACGCCGTAGACGATGATGCCGCCGGTGAGCAGGTACAGCTCGCGTTCCAGACGCAGCAGCGCCACCAGGGCCGTACCGATCACGCCGGCCGCCAACCACAACAGGCCGGTGCGACGAGCGGCTCGCACATCCACGTCCGTTGTTTCCGTCAGACGGTCGGCATCGAATGCCTGCAAGGCTTCCGGCGGATACTCGCGTGTGGACAGAATGGTCCACAGCACCGAGCCAAGCAGCACGACACCGCCCGCGTAGAACGCGTACTTCACCGTCTCTGGAATACCGCTGACACCGGGAGCATTGCTCACACCAAGCTTCGCCAAGATCCACGGCAGCATGGACGCGACCACCGCACCGATGCCGATGAAGAAGCTCTGCATGGCATAGCCCAGTGGACGCTGTCTCGGCGGCAGCTGATCACCTACGAAGGCGCGAAACGGCTCCATCGAGATATTGATCGACGCGTCCATGATCCACAGCAGACCGGCCGCCACCCACAAGGCCGGCGCGTTCGGCATCCACAGCAAGGCCAGCGTGGTCAGCACCGCGCCCACCAGGAAATACGGACGGCGACGCCCCAGTCGCGTCCACGTGCGATCGGAGTAATGCCCCACGATCGGCTGCACGATCAGCCCGGACAGCGGCGCGGCGATCCACAACATCGGGATATCGCCGACGTCGGCGCCGAGGGTCTGGAAGATGCGGCTGACATTGGCGTTCTGCAGTGCGAAGCCGAACTGGATACCCAGGAAGCCGAAGCACATGTTCCAGATCTGCCAGAACGACAGTGCGGGTTTCCTGCTCATGGTTGATGCGTTCCTGAACCCAAAGGGGTGACCAGCAGATCACCGACCTGGGCCTGGTTCAACGGCCCGTCGATGCCGCCCTGTCCGCCGGTGTAATGCGCGAAATGGCGAAGGTAGGTCATGTTGAAACCCTGCTCCAGCGCGAACTGACACCGCGCACCCGCAAGCGCCTCGAAGCTCCCGCTGGTAGAGCGCTGCTGGCCGATGCTGTGCGGCAACACCAGGATCACTTGCTGGGCATCACTGCCTTCGCAGCGCACCGTCACCACCTGCACGGCAGCGGTGATGCCGGTGTTGATCGGGCCATGATCGTTGGCGTATTCCACCGCGAGCTGGAAGCGGCCCGTGTTCGGCGCCTTCCACTCGCGCGGCCAGTCTCCCGACAGGCGTGTGCTATCGCCCGCACACACGGTGGGACTGTGCAGCGATTCGATCCCATCGTCATTCGTACGGGTCACGCTGAAGCACTGCTGCGCGGATTCCCGCGAGATGAGCGTGGAACCGCGGATCGTCCCATGCCGCGCGCCGTTGATATAAAGCGCGCTTTCACCCATCGCCTCCACACGCCAATGCGTGCCGTCGGCGGTTACGTTGGGCGCCTCCGGCGTGGGTGGCGCGAACAGGGGCGCATTCAAGCGCAGCGGAATCGACGCCACCGGCACCGCTTTCAAGGTCACCACGCGATGTGCACCATCACGCTTCTCCTGGTCGGCCACCAGCAGGTTGCCATCGGGCTTTGCCGGACGTATCAGCGTAATGTCCTGGTCAGCGAGTTGCAGGCGGATGCGGTCCTTGTCGCCGAACAACATCGGCACCAAGGACACCGGCAGCTTCGGTACGAGGCGGCCATCCTCGCCGAGCCCGAACACGCCCTCGATCACCATGTCGAGATAGCCTGCCACCGACCACAGCTGCCGCGGCGAATCGACCACCGGCCCACTCAGCGCGCCGTCGTCCACGTGCACGGCCTGCGTGGTCAGCTCGAAATTTTCCATGTTGGAGCCGGCCAGTGCCGCGCCGCGCATCAGCGAGCGCAATTCGTGCTCGATGCGGGCTGGATCGTCCACCGCGCGCGCCGCGCGCAACGCATACGCGCTGACGAAGGGCCAGATGGCGCGATTGTGATAAATCGGCACGTCAGCCCGCTCCGGCCAGATCACCGGACTACCCGCCTCCCAGGCCGGGTAGTTGGCCAAAGCCTGGCGCGCACGTGCCGGTTCGGCCACGCCGCTGGTGATCGCCAACGACAGACCGAGCAGGTCATAAGCCTCGTAAGGCACCGGATGATCGGCGCCGCCGATGTAACTCATGTATTGACCGCGATCCGCGCGCCAGAAACGCGTATTGATCGCCGCTTTCAAGGCCTTCGCTTGCGCCGCATACTCCGCCGCCTTCGCCGCATCGCGCGGCCCGGCCAGCTGGGCCGCCAGACGCAGCGCCTCGACGTGCAACACATTGGTGGAGAGCGCGAAGGATTGTCCGATGAAGGTGACGTCTTTGACCGTCCATCCGGGATAGCTCTGTTCACGCCAATCGAGGAACGAGGTTTCGCCGCGATAGAGACCCAGTTGCGGATCGAAGATGAAACGGCGGTCCTGTGCCAGCATGTCGGTCAGCGCGCGATAGACCTCGTCGGCAAAGGCGCGGTCGTCGAGCAAATGGCGTGCAGCCAGGAACCACACGATGCGGTCCGTGCTGATCGGCCAACTGCCGCCCGAGCCGGTGTCCTGCGCCACGTACAGACCTGCCGGCACGGATGGCTCGCGCACTTCCGATAGTTTGAAGCGCAACGATTGCTTCGCTCGCGCCGGATCGAGTCGCCATAGCGACAGATCCACCGCATAGGACAGATCTCGCGTCCACACGTAGTGCCACCGCTCGCCGGTCTCGAAGCAGGCACAGGGAATGGACTCACCGTGATCGAAAGCGTCGTCCTTGATCGCACTCACTGAGTCGAGCCGAAGATCGTCCTGCGCCATAGCGAACAGGCCGTCGAACAACGGGCTCGCCGTTTGCACGACAAGTGGCTGTGCATCGATGCGCCGTTCGACGCCGGGTGCATGCAGCACGTAGCTTCCCGCGGCGCCAGCGCTCATCGAGGCCGTCTTGCCCCGCCATGTGAGTTGCTGGCGCCAATCTGGCGGCGTCGTACCCGGGACTCCAGCCAGGGCACCGGCCAGAAGGACCGTCGTCAACATGACTGCACCGCGTGTGTTCCCATGGGCTGCATCCGTATCTCCGTCGGTGGGGCATCATTGCGCGAGGATGGCGCCGTAATAGGCATTGACCGTCGCCATCACATTACCGCCGCTCACTGAGCGTGATGTTTCGCGGCTGCCCTGCCGCCACTTTCAGCCAGGTGACCGGCCCGAAGCGGTCGCTTCCCTTGGCCCACCCTTCGCCAACACTCGCGCGCAACGCATCCAGGTCCGCTACCTGATTCCACGCATGTCCTGCGTCGGATATGGCGTTGGCCGCGGTGCCATGGATCTTCACCACGTAATAAGCCAGCGCTGGACGGAAGCTGCCGGTGGCGGCTTCCGTCTCGAAGTTCACGCTATCGCCCTGGCGCTGGGCGGCCAGCGTCTGAAGAAAATAGTCGCCGCGTTCGTAGCCATAGGTGGCACCATCGTCGTCGTAGTAGGAGAAGACGTGGCGCGCGGCGGCGGGAAAAACTTCCACGTCCACATCGCGCAGTGGCCGCTCGCCGACATAGTTCATTGGCACCTGCATCGGGATGATCGCGCCGTCGCGGATGAACAGCGGAATATCCGACCAAGTCTTGCTATCGATGGCGTAGCGGATGGTTTGCCCACCCGCGTAGACCTTGCCGGTCGCGTAGTCGGTCCAGCTGCCTGCGGGAAGATAGATATCCTTCGACGTCTGCCCCCGCTCCACCACCGGCGACACCAGCAGGTAGTCGCCGAACATCCAGGCGTCGACGTCCTCGCGCAATGTCGGATCGTCGGGATAGTCGAACAGCAGCGGGCGCACCAGGCCTACGCCGGTCTGCCGCCGCTGGTACTCGTAAGCGTAGATGTATGGGATCAGCGCATAGCGCAGGCGAATCGCATCCGCCGCCGCCTTCTCGGCCACGGGACCGTACCGCCACGGCTGCCGCTTCTGATCGAAGTCGCCGTGTACGCGGAAGATCGGCGTGAACGCGCCGAACTGGATCCAGCGCGCATAGTTCTCTGGCGTTGGCGCACCGCTTTTGGTCCTGCCCTTCTTGAACCCGCCACCATCCATGCCCCACTGCATCGCGCCGACATTGATCGCGCTGAGCATGCGCTGGCGCTGCCCCTTCATGCTGGCGAAGCCGGTCTGGATATCGCCCGACCACAGGCCATAGGCGTAGCGTTGCGCGCCGAGGTAGAAGTTGCGATTGACCGACCACACGCGTTGATCGGCATACGCGCGCTGGCCTTCGTACAAGGCGCGCTGCATGTTCATGAACTGCGTATCGCTGCCGAGGTAGTCCGCCTCGTCGTTCCACCAACCGATCACGCCGGTGTCGAAGGAGTGCTTCAGTGCGTCATTGAAGAACCAGGTGCGCGCTTGTGGATGGTCGAAATCCACGTCGCGAACGGCTTTGTGCGAGAAGTAATCGGGGCTCGGCTGGCTCGCCGCCGACCAGAACCCATGCTCGGTGGCATAACGGCCTTCCACCGTATCCAGATGCACGCGCGGCTTCATGATACCGGTGATATGTACACCCTTCGCATCCAGCAGCGCCTTCAGCTTGCCATCGGGGCCGTCTGGGAATTTCACCGGGTTCCAGCGGAACTCGCCATAGTCATCCTCGCCCCAAGCTTTCCAGTCGAAGTCGAGCGTCATGTTGTCGAGCGGAATCTGCTTGGCGCGATACGTGTCGACAATCTCCAGCAGCTCTTTCTCGTCGATGCTCCACTGACTATTGGTGAAACCCATCGCCCACTTGGGGAACAGCGGCGTGCGCCCGCTGACTTGCGCCAGCGACGCGAACAGGCTGCGCGGTGGGCCGATGAACAGGTAAACGTCACGAATCGGCTGTGCTTTGCCTTGCACCGACACGCGGTCCCCGGCGAGCGTGAAGCGTGCGCCTTCCGCGTCGACCAGTACGCCATAGCCGGCAGTGCTCCACACGAAGGGCGCACCGGCAAAACCTTGCTCGCCCGCTTTCGCCACCTGCCTGCCCTTGCGTCGCAGGCCACCGTCAGCCCGCTCGAAGGCGCCGTAGCCGTGGATGCCGTACAAGGCGTCGCCCTTATCGTGCCGCGCCACCAGCTCGCCACGTGCCAGCGCCGCGACGTCGATGCGCAGCAGTGGCCGTTGCGCGGCGTCCTCCACGATCAGCTGATCGCCACGGGCCTGCCAGCGTAGATGGGCCTTATCGGAGCCGAGCCACTGCTCATCGCCCTGTTGTTCTACGGGCGGCAGTGTGAGCGCTGGAAACGCTGCATCGGGATCGATCACCACCGTCGGCGATGCGGCTGTGCCGCCCTTGGGTACATAGCTCAGCTTGACGATATCGGCGGTGAGAAAGCGGACCGTGACGGCGCCCTGGGCAAGCGCCAGGTCCCATCCCATGGTTGCCTCCTGCACCGAAGGCGTCGCCGCTTCTGTCGATGCAAGTGGGTCGTTCGCTGTCGTCGCCATGGCAAGCCCCGTGCACACCATCCACACAGCGGCCCATCCGCCGCGCATGCACCGCGAAACTATCATTGCATCACCACCGTCGTATAAGCGGGCAACACGAGCTTACCGTTGGTGAAAGTCACCCCCGGCCGACTGTGCAGACGGACGGTATCGAAAGCGTGATGGTCTTTGGCATCGAGCACGAACGTTTGCGGCTCGCCCGAAAGGTTGTGCACCACCAACACGCAACTGTCCGCCGTCTTGCGCTCATACGCCACCAAATGACCGTTGCTCGCCGGAACCACGCGGATATCGCCGTCGCGCAACGCACCGACCTCCGCGCGCCAATGGATCAGCATGCGGTAAAAGTTGAGCAGCGAAGCCGGGTCGTCCTGCTCCGCCTGTACCGAGACGTCACTGCCCTGCTTCGCTGTCGACACTTTCCAGCGACTCTCACCCGGCGCCTGCGGATCACGCTGCCAACGCATGGGCTCGCGCACGTTCGCGTCGGGCTTGCGGCCGAGCATGCCGATTTCTTCGCCATAGTAGACGTAAGGACGTCCCGGTAGCGTGAGCAACATCGCCGCCGCCATGCGCATGTGCTGCGGGTTGCCACCGAGCTGGCTCAGCACGCGTTCCTGGTCATGATTGGAGAGGAAGGGCGCATCCACAAACGAGTCGCCAGCGGCTTCGCGAAACACCTTGTAGGTGCTGGTGAGTAAATCACCCAGCGCGCCGCGGCGCTCCTGCCGCGCACTCGCGATCAGTTGCTCCGCCAGCGGAAAGTCGAACACTGAACCGAGCGGCTTGAGGTAAGGCGCCAGAGCAACCGGCGAGGCCGCGGTGACTTCGCCCACCAGATAGACGTCCGGCTTGGCTTCCTGCAGCCCATGGCGGAACTCCGTCCACCACACGACATTCTTGCGCACGGTTTCCGGCTTGCCGGTATCCGTACGCAGATCGTCGTAGATATGCCGCGCGGCATCGAGGCGGAATCCGTCGACGCTCTTGGCGAGCCAGAACTGCCCAACCTTCACCATCTCGTGGCGAACGTCGGGGCTGTCGTAGTTGAGGTCGGGCATGGCGCCGGTGAAATCGCCCAGGTAGTGCTGCTTGCCGTTCGCATGCCTGGCCAGGCTGCCGGCGGCGCTGGGTGCTTTGAGATCGGTGTCGGGCTTTGCCCAGGTGTACCAGCTCCGATACGGGCTGGACGGGTCCAGCGCCGCCTGGAACCAGGGGTGCTGATCGCTGGTGTGATTGATCACCAGATCCAGAATGACTTGGATGCCGCGTTTGTGCGCTTCACTCACCAGCCGCTCGAAGTCCTGCATCGTGCCGTACTGCGGGTTGATGCCTTCGTAATCAGTGATGTCGTAGCCGTGGTAACTGGGCGACGGATTGATCGGCATCAACCAGATGCCACTGACGCCAAGCGACTGCAGGTAGTCGAGCTTGGCGGTCACGCCATTGAGATCGCCGATGCCGTCGCCGTTGGTGTCGTACCATGCGCGCACGAAGATTTCATACCAAACGCCCGATCCCGTGGACGCCGCGACGGGCGATGACGGGGGAGCCTCGGCCGCGAGTGCGGCGGGGAGAGTGCCGCCGAGCGCCAGGGCGAAGAGTATGGCGAGAAGCTTGCTGCGATGGGGCGACATCAGGCCTCCGCTATGAAGCAGTGATAGTGGAGAGGAGTGAGAGAAGAGAGAACCCCAACACGGACTCTCTCTCACTTCTCACTCCTCCCCACTCGCTCCCGCACTTACAGCTTGAACTCGACGCCGAGATAGCTGGTACGTCCGAAGTACTGGATCGTGCCGGTCTGCGACGGGTCGCTGCCGAAGTAGGTGCGTGTCGGCTGGTCGTTGATGTTCAACATCTGATAGACCACCTTCCACTGCTTGCTGATCTCATACGAAGCTTGGAAGTCGTACACGGTTTCCGCGGCGAACGTGACCATCTGGTTCTTCACCGACATCTGCGTGTCGGAGACAAACTTCGAGCGATAGTTGCCGGATAGGCGGGCCGAGAACGGACCGTTGTCGTAGAACACCGCCAGGCTGGCCACGCGCTTGGACAGGCCCGGCAGGCCGATGGTCGACGTCGGTCCGCCCAGCGTGGTCGGGTTGCTCACCGTGCTGGAGGTCAGCGCGAAGTTGCCCTGCACACCCAGCCCCTTCCACATGCCCGGCAGGAAGCCGTTCTTGGAGAACGACAGCTCCAGACCGCGCACGTCGCCGCCCTTGGCGTTGTAGGCCGTCTGGTACTGGCCATTCAGATACGGCTTGCCGGTGGTCGGATCGGTCGGCACGGTGATGCCAGCCTGAGCGAAGTTATAGTTGTTGTACGTGACCGACTGAATGAACGACTTGATGTTCTTGTAGAACACACCGCCACTGATGGCGCCGGTGGAATCGTCGAAGTAGTGCTCGTAAGTCAGGTCGTACTGCGTTGCGCGCAATGGATTCAGCAGCGGGCTGGTGCCACCCCACACGTTGTACTGACCGCTCGATACCCACGAGCCGGAGCCGGCCAGCATCTGGTTGATCGGCGGACGCGCCAGCACCTTGGCGGCGGAGAAGCGCGCCTGGTCGTCATCGGTGAAGTGGTAGACCAGGTTCATCGACGGCAGGTAGTCGGTATAGGTCTTGCCTACCTTGAGCGGTGCGTAGTCGGTGCTGGTGTAGCCGTTGCCGTCGGTGATCGGAATGCCGGCACCATTGCCCACCTGCTGCAGGCCATAGCTGTACTGCGACTGGTGCGACACGCGCACGCCAGCGTTGCCGGTCAGCTGGTGGCCAAACACCTGCGTATCGATATCGGCCATGAGGAACAGGTCGCGGGTCTTCTCGTTGACCCGGCCGCTCTGGATCATCGACCAGCTGTTGTTGTGGATGTCCTTGACCGGATGGGCAACGATGCCGTGCGCGGCAAGGATGGCCGGGCCGTTGAGCTGCAGGAAGCACGGGAGGCCCGAGAAATTGCCCTTCCAGCAGGTGACGTTGGCGGCGCTGGCCGGAATGCTCAGCGGCGTGGTCTTATCCGAATCCCACTCCGAGCCATAGACATACACCTCGCGGTCCGCGTTGTAGGTGTGGTTATCGACATAGACGCCCGCTTCCAGCGCCGACAGCCAGGAGCTATTGGGCAGGTCGTACTTCACGCTGGTGCGGAACGCCTTCATCTTGTCGTGATAGATGTACGGGTACACGCCGTAACGCGACAGCCCCATGTCGGCGAGGTTGGTGTACAGACCCGGATTGGCGTAGGACACCGTACCGATGCTGCGGCCACGCAACTGGTAGGTCGCCGACTGCGCCATCAGCTGCGGGGTGGCCGTACCCAGGCCGCTGTACGGATCAGCCGTGGTGTCCACGTTGATCTCGTTGCTGGACGCGCGCGACAGCGACACGTCGGCGTCGATGTGCCAGCGGTCGTGGTTCCACTTCGCGTTGAGGCCACTTGAGAACACGCTGGTGTTCTTCGTGTAGTTGTCCGCGGTGGTCTCGTTGGAGAACTGGGTAGTGCCGTCGCCGCTCACGGTGCCACCGGTCATCGTGCCGAACGGACCGAGCACCGCATTGCTGACCTGCGCGTTGCCGCCGTAGATGTCCTGCGTGCGGAAGCCGTAACCGAACGACTTGTCCTTGAACTTGGAGTAGAACGCGTCGCCGGAGATCTGCAGTTCGTCGGTGGGCTTCCACACCACGGTGGCGACCTCGCCGGTACGGCGCTCGGTGCCGCCGTTCTGCTGCAACTGCAGGCCCTGGGTCAGGTAAGCCTTGCGGCCGTCCGGCAAGGTGGTGAGGTTGCCATCGGAAGCCTCGCCCACGAACTGCTCGGCCACGTGCGGCTGGTACATCTGCGCCACACCCAGGCCCACGCCCAGCGTGTTGTCCAGGAACTTGCCCTGGTAGGCGGCGCTGAGGCGGTAGCCGGTGGAGTTGGCGCCGGCCACGTCATTCGCACGGCTGTTGTAGCTGCCACGCGCATCGACGTTGAGGTTCTGGTCCTTCGGCGCTTCCAGCGGGTTGGCCGTCTGCATGCCGATGGTGCCACCCACGCCGCCAGTGATCAGCGATGCCTGCGAGGACTTGTACACCGTGGCCATGTTGATCAGCTCGGACGGGTACTGGTCGAACTCGATGTAGTTGCTGCCACTGGTGGACGGTTGCTCGCGACCGTTCAACGTGGTCTGGATGAAGTTGCCCGAGAGACCGCGGATGTTGATCTGCGAGGCCTGGCCGGCGATGCGCTCGGCGGACACGCCCGGCAGGCGGGTCAGTGCGTCGGCGATCGACTGGTCGGGCAGGCCGCCGATGTCGGCGGAGGTGATGACGTTCTGGATCGTATCGGCGTAGCGCTGATAGTCGATCGACCTTTCCATGCCCTGGTTGTAGCCGGTCACCGTGATGGCGGACAGGCTCTTGGCCAGTTGCGCTTCGTTCGAGGTCTTTTCGCCGTCTTTCTTCTCTGCTGCCTTCTTGTCGACGGCCTGCTGCGCGGTCGCCTGCGCATCCTGGTCCGCAGCCACACCCGGGGCGGTGCTCCCCGCGTTGGCGCCCGTGTCGGCCGGAGCCGCTTGGATGCCGACGGTGAAGCACAAGCCGGCCGAAGCCAGCGCCAAGGCCATCACGTTACGTTTCAGTATCACCTTGTCCCCTCCCCAGGGTTTGCTTGTTGCTATGACTGCTGTCTTGTTTGCAACTCGGGAAGAGCTGCGCAGCAAAGTTGTCGTTGGATCGCGCTTTGTGGATCGGGCTTTCGCGTGGGGCGCATGGTAGAGCCGCCCCCAAGGGCGAACAGTCCTATGCATACGTATTCATTGGGCGGTTTTTTTGTGCAGTCGTGACAAAAATCGCGGGGCGTGGACACGAACCACAAACCAGAAAACCAAGCGAAACCGGGGACGGCATTGCACATCGAAAGTTGTGATCTGCACTCACTTGTCACGATCTAATCGGCACGGGCTGCAGGCTCCTTTTCGAAGCCTCGCTTCCGCCGCCGCACCGCCTGCTGCGTCGCAATATCGACGTTTTTTGAATACGTATGCAGTGTCGGCATCGCTGTCGCATCCAGCGATTAAGCTGCCCCGCACGCTGCGTACCACCTCGGTGATGCAAGCGCTTCAGACCTTCGGGATAGGGACATGAGTGAAACACCATGGTGGCGCGGAGCCGTCATCTACCAGATCTACCCACGCAGTTTCCTGGACACCAACGGCGATGGCGTGGGCGACCTGCCCGGCATCGTCGACCGGCTCGACTACGTCGCCGGCCTGGGTGTGGATGCGATCTGGATTGCGCCGTTCTTCCGCTCGCCGATGGCCGACTTCGGCTATGACATCGCCGACTACCGCGCGGTCGATCCGCTGTTCGGCACCACCGAGGACTTCGACTACCTGTTGGCCAAAGCGCACTGCCTCGGCCTGAAGGTGATGATCGATCAAGTGCTCAGCCACACGTCCGACCAGCACGCATGGTTCAAGGAAAGCCGCAGCAGCCGCGACAACGCGAAGGCCGACTGGTACGTGTGGGCCGACGCGAAAGCCGACGGCACGCCGCCCAACAACTGGATGTCGCTGTTCGGCGGCGTGGCCTGGCAGTGGGAGCCGCGACGCGGGCAGTACTACCTGCACAACTTCCTGACCTCGCAGCCGGACCTCAACTTCCATAACCCCGATGTGCAGCGCGCCGTGCTGGACAACGTGAAGTTCTGGCTGGACAAGGGTGTGGACGGCTTGCGCCTGGACGCCATCAACTTCTGCTTCCACGACAAGCTGCTGCGCGACAACCCGCCCAAGCCGGAAGACCAACGCGTGGGCCGCGGTTTCAGCCCGGACAATCCGTACGCGTTCCAATACCACTACTTCAACAACACGCAGCCCGAGAATCTGGCCTTCCTCGACAAACTGCGTGGCTTGCTGGACCAGTACAAAGACGTGGCCGCACTGGGCGAGATTTCGTCCGAAGACTCGTTGGCGACCATGGCCGAATACACCCACGGCCATCGTCTGCACATGGGCTACAGCTTCGAATTGCTCACCGACGATTTCAGCGCCGCCTACATCCGCGGCACGGTGCAAAACCTCGAAGCGCAGATGCGCGAAGGCTGGCCGTGCTGGGCCATCTCCAACCACGACGTGGAGCGTGTGCTCAGCCGCTGGGGCAACGGCCAGGCTACGGTGCGCTTCGCCAACCTGCTCACCGCGATGCTTTGCTCGCTGCGCGGCTCGGTCTGCGTGTATCAGGGCGAGGAACTCGGCCTGACCGAAGCGGACGTGCCTTACGAAGCGCTGCAAGATCCTTACGGCATCACCTTCTGGCCGAACTTCAAGGGCCGCGACGGTTGCCGCACGCCGATGCCGTGGGACGATGACGCCCCCCATGCAGGCTTTAGCACCGGCACCCCCTGGTTGCCCGTGCCGGCCGATCATCGCACTCTCGCGGTGTCGCGGCAGGAGGCCGATCCGCAATCGGCACTGCGCGGATTCCGCCAGTTCATGCAGTGGCGGAGCACGCAGCTGGCGTTGCGCTGGGGCGATATTCGTTTCATCGACACGCCGGAACCGGTGCTCGCGTTCACCCGCACTCACAACGGCGAAACGATGCTTGCTGCGTTCAACCTGGGCGCCGACGCGGTGAACCTGACGCTGCCTGTATCCGGCAAGGCTCAGCGCATCGACGGTCACGGCCTGGCCGAGGGCTCCTTCAGCGACGGCCGGTTGCAGCTACCTCCCCATGGATTGCTGTTCGCCCAGCTGGAAACTGCCGGCTGACTGGCGCGGCGCGCATGGCTTTTTCCGCCGCGCGGCGCCGCCTATGATCGGTGCATCGTCATTCTGGAGATATCCATGCGCGCTGCCTTGATCATGATCGGTCTCATTCTGGTCGTTGCGGGTATCTGGGTGCTCAGTGGCCATGCCCTGTACCAAGAGACGGATACGCTGGTGCAGCTTGGCTCGGCCAAGATCACGGCGACTCACGATAAGGCGGTGCCTTCCTGGGTCGGTATCGCGGGTGTCGTGGTGGGTGGGTTGCTCACGCTAGGTGGTTTTTTCAAGAAGGGCTAATCGACCGCAGCTCTGCTCCCTCTCCCCTCCGGGGAGAGGATTGAGGCGAGGGGCGGGTGCTCGCGATAACGCATCTACTTCGTCACCCCGGCATAGGCCGGGGTCCAGTGACTTTGACGCCTGGTTGTCGCGTTATCGCGACCGGGCTCGCCTGCCGCGGGCTTTCGTCCTCCTGCCGGAGGCCGAGTCACTTTTCTCTGTTTGGCCAGAGAAAAGTAACCAAAAGAGAGGCAACCCCGGTTACGCGCCCTCCGGCTTCGCCTGCGGGTTCGTGAGGTCTGGCCGGGCTTTTCGACACGACGTCCCTGTCGTGTCGAAAAGGCATCGACGTCCTGTCGATGCCCCCTTCGGGGCCTGATCGTCCAGCCCTCACCGCTGCACAGGGGATTGGTGTGACTGGCTCGCTACGCATCGCTTTGCTCCCTCTCCCCTCCGAGGAGAGGGTTGGGGAGAGGGGTGGGTGCTCGGTAGAGCGCCTCTATCTGTGGAGCTTTCCGCTCGGCCCCTGGGACCCACCCGGCTACAATAAGCCGGATGGATGTCTCGCATTTGATCGACAAGCTCAATGACGCGCAGCGTGAAGCTGTTTGCGCCCCGCCCGGCCACTACTTGGTGCTTGCCGGCGCCGGCTCGGGGAAAACCCGCGTCCTGACTCACCGCATCGGCTGGCTCACACAGGTGGAGCATATGCCGCCGTGGGCGATTCTGGCGGTGACGTTTACCAACAAGGCGGCGGGGGAGATGCGGGCGCGGCTGGATCAATTGATTCCGGGCGGTACGCAAGGGCTGACGGTGGGTACGTTTCACGGCATCGCGCATCGTCTGTTGCGCCGGCACTGGCGTGAGGCTGGTCTGCCCGAGGGGTTCCAGATTCTCGACGCGGACGATCAGCAGCGCATCGTCAAGCGTGTGGTCGCCGGACTTGGGCTGGATGAGGCGAAGTTTCCGCCGCGCCAGGCCACATGGCAGATCAATAGCTGGAAGGATGAGGGCAAGCGGCCGGAGAACATTGAGCATCACGATCACCCGGTGACGCGCAGCTTCGTGCAGATCTACCAGGCTTACGAAGACGCCTGCCGACGTGCCGGCCTGGTCGATTTCGCCGAGTTGCTGCTGCGTGCGCATGAGTTGTGGTTGAAGAATCCAGCGGTGCTGGAGCATTACCAGCAGCGCTGGAAGTATTTGCTGATCGATGAGTTCCAGGACACGAACACGCTGCAATACGCATGGATTCGTGTGCTGGCCGGTGCCGCCGGACAAGTATTCGTGGTGGGCGACGACGACCAGGCCATCTACGGCTGGCGCGGCGCCAAGGTGGAGAACGTGCAGCAGTTCCTGCGCGATTTCCCTGGTGCCAAGACCATCAAGCTGGAGCAGAACTACCGCTCCACTTCGACCATCCTGAAAGCCGCCAACAGCGTGATCGCGCGCAATGGCAGTCGACTCGGCAAGCAGCTGTGGACGGCTGGCGAGGACGGCGACCGCATCGCGCTGTATGCGGCGTACAACGAGCAGGACGAAGCGCGCTTCGTGATCGAGCGCATACGCGAGTACATCGCGGAACATGGCAACGCGCGTGATTGCGCGATCCTGTATCGATCGAATGCGCAATCGCGCAACTTCGAAGAACAGCTGATGCAGCGCGATATCCGCTTTCGCGTCTATGGCGGCCAGCGCTTCTTCGAGCGCGCCGAAATCAAAGATGCCTTGGCCTATCTGCGCCTGTGCTCCAATCGCCACGACGATGCCGCCTTCGAGCGCGCCGTGAATACGCCCCCGCGTGGCATCGGCGATCGCACCCTGGATGTGCTCCGTCGCCGTGCCCGTAGCGAGAACACGTCGATGTGGGAAGCTGTGCTCGGCGAGCTGAGTGGCGGCACCGAATTGGCGGGTCGCGCGAAAAACGCGGTGAAGGCTTTTCTCACCATGATCGATGAGATGAGCCACACCTTCTCCGGCAAGGCCGACGGCGACGTGGAAACCACCAGCCTCGCGCTGGCCGAACAGATCGAACACGCCGTCATCCATACCGGCCTGCGCGATTTCTACGAGAAGGACAGCCGCGGCAACGCCGAATCGCGCGTGGAGAACCTGGACGAGCTGGTCAACGTGGCCAGCCGCTTCGAGCCCACCCAGGACGATATCGACGCCGGGCTCAGCGAGCTTTCCGCCTTTCTCTCGCACGCCACGCTGGAAGCGGGCGAAGGCCAGGGCGAGGCTTGGGACGACTGCGTGCAACTGATGACGCTGCACTCCGCCAAGGGCCTGGAGTTCCCGGTGGTATTTCTGGTCGGCATGGAAGAGGGTTTGTTTCCCAGTCAGCGCTCGGTTGAGGACGAGGGCCGACTGGAAGAAGAGCGCCGCCTCGCCTATGTGGGTATCACTCGCGCCCGCGAACGGTTGTTCATCACGCATGCCGAATCGCGTCGCATGCATGGCGTGGAGATGCTGGCGCGTCCGTCGCGCTTCCTCGCCGAGATTCCACCGGAACTGATCGACGAAGTACGCCCGCGCGTGCAGGTGAGCCGACCGCTCTATGCCGGTCGCTTCGCGACGAACGCGCCGACGCTTGAGGAGAATCGCCCGGTGAAACTTGGCCAGCGGGTCAGCCATCCCAGCTTCGGTGAAGGTGTGGTGATCAGCGCGGAGGGCAGTGGTCCGCACACGCGGCTGCAGGTCAACTTCGAGAACGCAGGCAGCAAGTGGCTGGTGGCGGCCTACGCCAACCTCACACCGCTGTGACACCGCGAATATGAGCGACCCAACGCCGCTTCGCGACAGCCTGCGCCGACTCGGTGACTTTCACCGGGACATCGAGGCGCTGTACCGCCGCCTGCCGTGGACGCATCGTCTCTTGAAGGGCTTGTTGCAAGCCCTTCTGGCACTGAGCTCGGCGAGCATGGCCTATGGCTTCGGCCTGCTGCTGCACACCCAGCAGGCGTTCTGGGCTGCGCTGACCGCGATTGCCGTGACCCAGCAGAGCTACCTGGATACGCGTGCATCGTCACGCGACCAGGTGATCGGCGCCTTGATCGGCGGCCTGACTGGACTCGCTGCGGCCTATCACGGCGGCGATCACTATGCGACCTATGCGCTGGCGCTGGTATTCGCCATCACCAGTTGTTGGCTGCTCGGTGTGGGCAGTGCCGGCCGACTGAGCGCATCGACCACCACCATCATCATGCTGGTACCGCACGAAGGCTCGTTCTGGTCGATCGCCCTGACCCGCCTGGGCGAAGTCACCCTCGGCATCACCTGCGCTTTGCTGGTGACCTGGGTGGCGACGCGGCTGGAATCGCGCTGGCTGAGCCGCGTCGAAGCGGCATCTCCACCAGCAAAAATGTAGAAGCGCACCCTGTGCGCGGCAAACCGGCAGGATTGCTGGTTTGCACGGCGAAACCGTCCGCTGGGCCGATGTTAAATAAATAATGATCCACCATTTCTCGCCTTTCTCGCGAAGCGATACTCAACACGGCAGCTGATCAACACTGGCTATCGTCGCTTCATTGGATGGAATACTCACAGCCCAAGATACCCATCTCCATGACCATCGGAGATGGGTATCTATTTACGTATGGATTGCCTGTGACGAAATGGCGATCCCGCATGGCGTTGCTAAAGCGGAGCTGGCAGCGCAAAAAAAATCGGCAAGTTGATGCCAGTCAACACGTAAACAGGCACCCCGGATAAGCAAGAGGTGGCGTTATTAAGAGTAGGGATGAGATCAGCGTTTACGACGAAGTAACCACCTTGCTCACGTCCGCCAGTAATGGCAAAGAAAAATGCCTGTGGTGTAAGACCCACTATGCCTAGGCTGGCAACGCTAGAGGTAAGGACGATGTTGCTTGTCACTCCATCTGTCCACTCAATGGTTCCGTTGCCCGGGGCCAGCGTAGGAGACAGAGCCAAGCAACCAACGCTATTGGTAGTTGTATTCCAAGTGAACGTTGCCGGAGTAGGCGCGGTGAGATTGGGCAGGTAAACACAGCCGGTTACAATACCTTCAACAGTTACCACCCCATTGGTTGATATAACTGTTAAGCCCGGTGAAAAATGCGCGGCATCCGTGCCGACGCAGCTCCCAACGCTAAATTGTGTTTGCGCGGAAGCGGAGCGGATGCCAAAAGTGGAAGATAGAAGAACGAATAAAATACCGAATAACACTTTGAATGACGTTGTACGCATGATTAGAGCTCCTGCCGAAGTTAGTTGAGGAAGCTGCGTATGCGATTACCTTGTACTGACTGAGCGCGCACAGAATCGCGGAGCCAGTAAAGGTTCAATGGTTGTTGCGTGTATCCCTGATGGATAGCGGGGAAGCGAGTGGGCGCAGGCGAGCAGATAGATAAAAACATGGTGCGTGTGAAGGCGTGATCAATGAAATAGGTTGATCAAATAGAGCCCGTAAATAGAACTGTATCTGCCCTTTGAGAAGCAGCGTGGTGGATAGCCACCGGAAGGAGCAGCTGCATGAAATTGTCCAAAGAGCAGCTGGACGAGTTGACGGCCGACTGAGCGCATCGACCACCACCATCATCATGCCGGTACGGAAGCGGTATCTCTGCCGGCAAAAATGTAGGAGCGCAGCTAGGCACTGGCTGAACGCAAGAACCTGCCCTGGCAACCTGCGCTACACAACGCGGGTCTGCTCAGAATCATCGACCACGCCAACCTGCCCATGAACTGGAATACGCAACGCCATCCGCTGGACCGCGATATCTGCGTCCATATCTTTTCGGCCTCGGCTGCGATGGTCGGCGTATGCATCACCGTGATCGGCATCTTGCGCGTGGTGGTCTCGATGCACCGTACCGATGTGATCGGCACCGATTTGCTGGCCGTGAATACGTTTCTCTACCTGCTGGCTTGCCTGCTTTCGTACTGGGCGCTGCGCACACGCAACGTGCAGCGCAATCACCGGCTGGAGCGCATCTCGGATGCACTGTTTCTGCTGGCGTTGACGCTGACTACGGTCAATGCAGGCTTCATCACTTGGGCGGTATCGGCGAGTTGAGCTCGCCGATACCATTACTCGCGCAGTCGCGGCACGCCGTGCTCGCTGCGTTCCTCTATCGCGATCGGGCGGGTATCCAGGCGCGAACTGCGGCTGTCTTGCGGCAGCGGCGCCACGGCGCCGCCGCGACCGAAGGCCAACGCATTGCGATAGCAAAGTTGCGCCAGTGCGGGGTCACTCTGGCCAGCGTAGGCATCGCCCAGCGCTTCCCACACGGCCGCGCTCGGCTTGAGCGCGAGTGAGCGCTCCAGGTACTGGTGCGCCTTGCCCCACAGCTTGAGCCGCACGCACATGCGGCCGAGGGTGAGCAGCAAGCTGGCGTCGTTGGGGTGGGCATCGAGCCAGGGTTCGGCGCGACGCAGGCGCGCATCGAGGTCGTCGTCGCCGAGGACGCCGTAGGTTTCGATGAGCAGCGGCGACCATTCGCGACGCAGCGCCGATTCCACTTCATCCATCGCCGGCAACACCATGCCGTAACCCGCAGCGGCGCGCGCATAGGCGTCGATGGCAGCGGGTACGCGGCGCTGGGCTTTCGGCCATTGCGACCACAGAGTGTTCAGCGCCGCGCCGTCCGGTGCAGCGCGCAAGGAAGCGGCGAGTACCTGACCTTCCAGCGCGGCGTAACCGCGGGCGCCAAGTGCGCCACTTTTCTGCAAAGGCTCCAGCGCTTCGCGGGCGCGGCGATGATCGCCGGCCGCCAGTGCCGACATGGCCAGCTCGCGCCAACCGCCAGGGCTCAGCGTGCCGGCATCGGCTTCAGACGTCAGCAGCGACAGCGCCTCGGCGAATTTGCCGTCGCGACGAAGTACGCGCGCGCGCAGCACCCGCGCGGCGCGCGGTGCGGACTGGCTGGCTTCGTCCAGGGCTTCGAGCGCGCGCCCCTGTTCGCCGCGACGCGACGCGGCCTCGGCGGAAGCGAGCAAGGCGGGGCCGCGCAGAATGTCCAGGCGCGAAGCACGGTTGAGGTCGCGTTCCGCATCGCCGTGACGACCTTCCATCAGCGCGACCAGGCCTTCGCCCAGCCGCTGGTGACTGATACGGCGATGGCGGCGCGACAACGCACCGAACGGCCAACGCGCCAGACGCCAGGCAACGGTGAGTGCGCCCCACCCCACCAGCAGAATGACGACAGCGGCCACCACAGAGGTTTCGGCCTGCCAGTCGCGGATTTGTACCAGTACGTAACCGGGATCTTCGGCCACCCAATGCCAGCCGAACGCGGCCAGCGCCGCGACGATCACCAACAACAGAATCCAGCGCCACAAACTCATGGCTTGGCCTCGGCCGCTGGCTTGAGTGTATGCATCGAACGCAGGTTGCGCAGCTCGGACAAGGCCGCACCCAGTTCCACCGGCGTGGCCGGCTGAAATTGCGTGGCGAGCGCGGTGAGCTTGGTGCGCGCCTGCTGCACCGCGGGCACCTGACTATCGAACTGCGTCGCGAGGTTCGCATCCGCGCGCTTGAGCGCGGCGGCATAGCTTTGGCCATCGTAGGCCAGCAGCGCCGCCTGGGCCTGCGCCAGATCCAGCCCCACCAGTTCGCGCGCGAAGCGTGCGTCGGCCACGGCCAGCGGTGCGCTGTTGACGCGCTGCACGCGAATCACGCTGGTCAGCGCGCGACGAATGCGCGACCACGTATCCGCGGACTGATTGTCAGCGGGCGTATCCAGCGGCTTCAGCGGAAGCTCCGCAGTGGCGGCGCGCAATTGCGTGAGTGCGTCCAACGCAGCCATCTGCGCGGCCGGCTGGCTCTTGGTAAGCGCCTCGCGCTCGGCGTTGATGCTTTGGCGCAAACTGGAGAACGTGCCTTCGTTCACCGCGGCCAAGGCTTGGTCGGCCAGCGCATAAGCGGCGGCCGCACCCTGCGCGTCGTGGAACAGTGCGTAGCGTTCCTTGCCCATGCGCAGCAGCGATTCGGTTTCATCGAGCAACATGCCGTCGTGACCGGACAGCGTCTTATCCGACAGTTTCGCCACCGCATCTTCGAGATTGCGCGTGCGCTCGGCCTGACCGAGTAGTTCCTCGCGCAGGGAGCGGTTGACTTGATCCGCATCGCCCAGGCGCTGGCGTAGCAGGTTGCGCTCGTTGTCGACGGCCTCCAGCGTACGCTCCACGTTGGCGACGCGGGTGTCCAGGCTGGCGGTGGCATGCACGGCATCGAGCACGCCGGTTTCCTGGGTGTATTGGCGCCAACCCACGTAGCCCGCGCCGCCAATCGCTACCAGCGACAGCGATAGGGCCAAGGCAACACTGCCGCCGCGGCGCGGCGCCTGCTGCGGGGATGCGGTCTTCGACCGAGTGGGCGCGGTGTCGGGCGCGTTCGCCTTGGCGGCGGCGGGGTCTAACGTAGAGTTATCCTGGCTCATGCGCGACATGCTAACAGCCCGCGTGCGCTCGTTCGCATCAAGCCTTTGTGAAGGAAGATTCGTAGCGCGCCGCTTCCGCCAACAAGTCCGCTGATAACGCCGATGCGGCGATCCGTACTTGTTTGAAGCCCGCACCGCGCGCCGCCTCAGCCAGACGCTCGCTGCTGGTTATCGCGGTTGCCGCGAAAAATCGGTTCAGCGCCTCGGGTCGAAGCTGCTTTCGCAGGTTGTCCAGTGCATCGGCGCTGGACAGCAGCACCATGGCCGAAGCCGGCAACTGTTCCACCGCTGCGACATGTCGTCGCAGCAGACGCGGCGCGACGCGGCGATAAACATGCAACTCGCGCAGCTGCGCACCACGCGCGGCGAGTTGTTCGCGCAGCACGCCGCGTCCGCCCGGTGCGCCGATCAGCGCCACGCGCCTGCCTTGCAGGTTTGCCAGCATGGGATGTTCGAGCAGGCCCTCGCTGTCCTGCCGCGCTGGTGCCAGCGCGGCGATGCCAAGCCGGCGCAGCGCGCGCGCCGTGCCCTGCCCCACGGCCAGCACGGTGGCTGCGGTTCGCAACGGATGCAGCCGGGCGGCAAAGCGCACCGCTGCCGGGCTGGTGAACACCAGAACTTCGTCCCGCAGCGCCTCGGCCAACGCCGCTCGCATCGTCAGCGGATCGTCGGCGCCGCGCAGCGACAGGCCAGGCAGCGACAACGGCACACCGCCTCGCGCACGCACCTGGCGCGCCAGCGAAGACGCGGTGCCAGCGGGCCGCGTGATCACCACGATGCGACCGCCGAGCGAATTCGTGTGCGGAGTGGCCAGTGCCTGCACGCGCCATGGATGCCTACGTAAGAAACGGTGGGCAGTGTAGCTTCCACACGCTACCGCATGGTGCCCAGGTGATTCAACGCGGGCTATACAGACCATGAGGACAGGCTCTTACACTATGCGGCTCCCCACCCCCCCCGTTTGCAGGAAACACGTTCGACCATGAGCACGACCGCGTCGTCCGCCCAGGACCTGATCCAGTTCATCCGCAACGAAATCCCGCTCGCGCACAGCATGGACCTGCAGCTGCACAGCCATGACGACGAACACATCGCCATCGCAGCGCCGCTGGTACCCAACATCAACGACAAGGGCTGCGCCTTCGGCGGCAGCCTGGTCAGCCTGATGACGCTGAGCGGCTGGAGCCTGGTGGAGCTGGAACTGCGTAAGCGCGGCTTCGATTGCGATGTGTTCGTGGCCGAATCGACCGTGCGTTACCTGGCCCCGGTATGGGAAGACTTGCTCAGCGAAGCGCGTCTCGGCCCCCATGCCGATTGGAAGGTGTTTTTCCACACGCTCGGCTCGCGCGGCCGGGCCAGGATCGAAGTCGCCTGCCAGGTACCCAGCGAGAACCCGGACAAGCCCGCCGCGACGCTGAGCGCGCGTTTCGTCGCAAAACGTCGGAACTGAGCCGCAGTCTGAGGGGCGATTGCGGCAGAATGAGCGGACATCCCAAGGGGAACCGCCCATGCGCCGCCTGCTGACCCTGCTCACCCTGCTGACCACCCTACTGCTCGCCGGCTGCGCCTCCGACCAGCGCAACCAGGCGCTCACCACCACGCTCAACGCCTATGCCAACGTGGTGCGCTGGGGCGATTTCCAGACCGCGCTGCAGTTCGTCGACCCCAAGGTGCGCGCCGAGCATCCGCCGACGTCGCTGGAAATGGCGCGCTACGCCCAGTTCAAAGTCAGCGATTACGCCGATGACCAGGGTCCGGTGCCGAGTGGCGAGAACGAAGTACACCAGGTCGCCCAGATCGGGCTGGTCAACATCCACACGCAGGCCGAGCGCACGGTGGTCGACCACCAGACCTGGCGTTACGACCCGGAGAAGAAGCATTGGTGGCTGACGAGCGGGCTGCCGCCGATCTCCGAATAGGCTGCGACCGGCTCCAAGTCCGTATAATCGCCGGTTCACTCCACCTCGCGGGCCGGCCCGCATCTGCGGAAGCTTTCGAATGAGCGACGTCCTGCACAAGCTGCCTGAGTTCCTCGGCAACCATCTCGCGCTCGCCGCGCTGTTCCTGATCCTGCTGCTGGCGATCATCGCGATGGAAGTCGCCCGCCTGTTCCGCAAGTACAAGGAACTGACTCCGGGCGGCCTTACCCTGCTGATCAACCGCGAAAGCCCCCTACTGATCGATCTCTCCGCCTACGCGGATTTCGAGAAGGCCCACGTCCCGGGCGCCAAGCATGTGGCGATGAGCCAGTTCGACCCCGAGAACAAGGACCTGGCCAAGGCCAAGGATCTGCCAGTGGTGCTGATCGACAAGGACGGCCGTGGCGCCGCCGACAAGGCCGCGCAGCGCCTGGTCAAGGCCGGCTTCGGCAAGGTCTACACACTGGGTGGCGGCCTGTTCGCCTGGCAGCAGGCGCAGTTGCCGGTGGCCAAGGGCAATAAATAACTGCCGTAATGCTTCCCCGTAGGAGCGCACAGGGTGCGCTCCTACAGATCGGCCAGTCCGGCGCGGCCAGCCAATATCTGGGCCAGCACGTCCGGCGCGTAGTCGAACGAGTCGTAGTAGAGCCGGTCTTCCGGCAGACCGGCATCGAGGAACAGTTTGCGGCCGGCGTCGATCATCGCGGGCGGGCCGCTCATATAGACGTCGTGGCCGGATAGGTCCGGCTGATCCTCCAGCACGGCTTCGTGGATCAGGCCCATGCGCAGACCGCTTTGCTCGGCCTGTTCAGGGTCGGACAGCACGGAGTGGAAGCGCAGCGCATGCGCCGCCTGCTCCCAACTCTCGGCCAAGCTGCGCAGGTAAAGATCGGCGGCGCTGCGCGCGCCCCAATACACCTGCATGGAGCGACGCGTGCCGAGCGCGATGAAGTGTTCCACGATCGCCTTGACCGGTGCGAAACCGGTGCCGCCAGCCATGAACAGCATGGGCCGCTCCGAATCCTCGCGCGGCACGAAGGTGCCGAGAGGCCCTTCGATGCGCAGCGTGTCGCCAACTTGCAGCGCGTCGTTCACCCACGAAGTGAAACCGCCGCCCGCGACATGGCGCACGTGCAACTCGATCACGCCGTCCGCTTGCGGACCGCTCGCGATGGAGAAGGGCCGGCGCCGACCATCTTCCAACAACACATCGAGGTATTGGCCGGGCAGCCAGTTCAGGCGCGCCTCGCCCGGCGCCGGCCGCAGACGCAAGCCGACGACTTCAGGCGCCAGCGGGCGTTTGTCGGCCACCACGACATCGAGCTGGCGACGCGCGATGTCTTCCACCGAGGTCACTTCGCGCGCCTCGATCACCAGATCATCGCGAGGAACCGCCTGGCATAGCAGCACGGCATGCTGGCCTGGCGAGGTGCCGCTCAGCGCCACCGGCGGGTTGCGCGGGTAATCGCAATGACCTTCGAGCAAGGTGGCCTTGCAACTGCCGCAGACGCCCGCGCGACAGGAATACGGCAACGCGATGCCGGCGCGCTGCGCGGCTTCCAGCACGGTTTCGCCGGGATCGGCCGGGAACCGGCGGCCGGAGTTGTTCAAAATTACGATAGGCACAGGTGCATTGTCGCCGCGACGGCAGTCGGCCGACAATGCGACCTCTTTTGACGGGTATCAACCCTGGGATGCTCTGCTCTATTTGACGCAGGTGTCACCGTTGCGGTTTGCGCGCAGATCGCCGTTGGGTTGGCGAAGGCAGACTGGACGTCTGTCGAGACAGCGCGGCGGTGAGCTGCGCGCAAACCGCAACGGCCCAGCATTTTGGTCGATAGACGACCGGGGTGATATCCAGAAGGCGCGCCACCGACGCCGCGCGGCTCGACCTGACGACCAGTCAGGCGCATCGCCACGCAACGTCGGTGGCGCGTCTTCTGGATATCATGCCGCCTACGTCAAATAGAGCAGAGCATCCCATGACCATCTGGAAGCAGGACACCGACCTCGTACGCCTCAACGGTTGGAGCGCGAACACCATGATGGAAACGCTGGGCATCCGCATCACCGCCGTCGGCGATGACTGGCTGCAAGGCACCATGCCGGTGGACCACCGCACGCATCAGCCCTACGGCCTTCTGCACGGTGGCGCCTCGGTGGCACTGGCCGAGACGCTGGGAAGCACAGCCGCCATGCTCACGCTCGATCCCGCACAAGAAGTGGCGGTGGGCCTGGACATCAATGCCAACCATGTACGCGGCGTGCGCAGTGGCATCGTCACCGGCACGGCACGCGTGCTGCATATCGGGCGCACCACGCAAGTGTGGGAAATTCGTATCGAGAACGAAGCCGGCGAACTGGTGTGCATCTCGCGCATCACCATGGCGGTGATTCCGGCGCGCGTCGTGGGACTTAAGTGAGGCCGGGCGCTTCGCTCGCTCTGTTCATTACATGCCCATGAGCGCTGAGGCACCTTACGCCGGACTCACACCGGACCATGTACTCGATGCCGTCACCGCTTGCGGCCTGTGGCCCGACGGCCGACTGCTTGCGTTGAACAGCTACGAGAACCGCGTGTGGCAAGTCGGCCTGGATGACGCCGCACCGGTAGTGGCGAAGTTCTACCGCCCTGGGCGCTGGAGCGACGCGGCGATCCTTGAAGAGCATGCCTTCGCGCTGGAGCTGTCCGCGGCGGAGCTGCCGATGGTCGCTCCACTCGTCTTCGGTGGGCGAACACTGCTGCACCACGAGGGCTTCCGCTACGCACTTACACCACGACGCGGCGGCCGCGCACCTTCATTGGAATCGACCGAACAGTTGGAATGGCTAGGCCGACTGATCGCGCGCATGCATCTGATCGGTGCGCGCGCACCGTTCGCGCATCGCGGCCGCGTCGATTGCGCGACTTTGATCGCGCAGCCCATGCAAGCCGTACTGGCCTCACCGCTACTGCCCCCGCCCTTGCAAGCGCGCTACCGCGTCGCCGCACAACGCGTCGACGAAGCCGTCGCCCAACGTTTCGAAGCCGCAGGCCCCGTGCGCCAGCTTCGCCTGCACGGCGACTGCCATCCCGGCAACGTGCTGTGGACCGACAACGGCCCCCACTTCGTCGACCTCGACGACGCACGCACAGGGCCGGCCGTGCAGGACCTGTGGATGCTGGCCAATGACGACTCGTCCATGGACGCCCTGCTCACCGGCTACCAGCAATTCCGCGAATTCGACTACGTCGAACTGACCCTGGTCCCCGCACTGCGCGCCATGCGCCAACTCCACTACGCCGGCTGGATCGCCACCCGCTGGCACGACCCCGCCTTCCCGGCAGCCTTCCCCTTCGCCGCCGAATCGCGCTGGTGGGAACAACATGTCGACGACCTGCACGAATTGGCCGATGGGCTGGGAGCCTGAAAACACATCGACGTAGCGGCTCTGCTGTTGATCTTGGGGCCCCTGTGCAGCGGTTCGAAAACCCGCCGCAGGCGAACCAGGACACGCAGTCGCAAGCCCCCCACCCTTCCCTCCCCACAACCATGCAGGCATGCTTCCCCAATCCCCCGTACGGAAGCCGCTCATGAAGCGATCCCGCACCGCCACCCTGCTGCTAATGAGCACCGCTCCACTACTGCTCACCGCCTGCAGCAGCAACGAGGAAACCGCCCGCGAGGGCCTGTACACCTCCGTCGAATCCTGCGTCAGCCAGACCCAGGATCGCGCGACCTGCCAGCAGGCGTTCGACAAGGCCACACAAGATTCGGCGGAGAACAGCCCACACTTCGCCACACGCGAAGAATGCGCCGCCGGCTACGACTGGGATCGCTGCGAGGAGCGCCGTGACAGCAGCGGGCACTCGTTCTTCGGGCCCATGATGACCGGCTTTTTCCTGTCGCAAATGATGCGCAACGGCTCGCCCATGACCGGCTTCACCAGCGGCCCGGCCTTCCGCGATGCCGGCGGACAGTGGCAGCGTCCGGATCAGAACTATGGCGGCGTGTATCGCAACACGGGCGGCACACCGAACATGGTGCCTGTGTCGGCCACTCCGGACCGCGCCATCACCACGAGCCGCGGCGGCTTCGGCTCGTCCAGCGGCGAACGCGGCGGCGGCAGCTGATGCGCCGCATCGCCATTGTCGAGCGCCCGGACTGGCGCGACCGTGCCGCCGAAAGCGGCTTCCATTTCCACACCGTCGACGGCGCACCCTATTGGGATGAATCGGCGTACTACGCCTTCAGTCTGCGCGAGATCGAAGACGACATCGAAGCGCCCACCGAAGAACTTCACGCGATGGCGCTGGATCTGGTCGACGACGTGGTCAACAGCGAGCTGCGCATGCGTCAGTTGGCGATTCCTGAACCGTATTGGGACTGGATCGCGCGCAGCTGGCGCGATCGCCAGCCGCACCTCTACGGCCGGATGGATTTCGCCTATGACGGCAATGGCCCCGCCAAACTTTACGAACTGAATTACGACACGCCGACCTCGCTGTTCGAGTCGGCGTTCTTCCAATGGCAATGGCTGGAAGACCAGCTCACCCGCAACCGCCTGCCGACCGGCGCCGATCAGTTCAACTCCATCTACGAGTCGCTGGTGGAGGCTTTCGGCACGATTGCGCGAAGCACAGCACGCCCATTCCTGTTCGCCGCCGTGCGCGATTCCAACGAAGACCAGGGCACCATCGCCTACTTGCGCGACTGCGCTTTGCAAGCCGGCATCGAATGCGATGCCATGGCGATCGAGGACATCGGCATCACGGCAGACGGCCGTTTCAGCGATATGGAAGACCGGGTGATCGGCTGCTTGTTCAAGCTCTACCCGTTGGAGGACATGTTCCGCGAGACCTTTGGCCGCCACTTGCCCGGCTCGGGCCTGCAATTGATCGAGCCGCCCTGGAAGGCCGTACTCAGCAACAAAGGCATCTTGCCTCTGTTGTGGGAGAAGCACGCAGGCCATCCCAACCTGCTGCCGGCGGAGTTCGACGACGGCGGCGAACTCCCGCGCGGCTGGGTGCGCAAGCCCATTCATTCGCGCGAGGGCGCCAACATCGCCATGCACCTGCCTAACGGCGAGCAGGTGTCCACCGATGGCCCCTACCGCAACGGGCCGTGCATTCGGCAGGCCTACCATCCACTGGCCGATTTTGATGGCCGGCATGCGCTGCTCGGCAGTTGGGTGGTGGGCGACCGTGCCTGCGGCATGGGCATCCGCGAGGATCGCTCGCGGGTGACCCAGGACACCGCGCGCTTCGTGCCACATGCCATTGTGGAAGAGCCGCGCAGCGTGCTGATGGCCTGAACCTTCCAGAACAGCACCTTACGCCGTGCAAACTGACCATCCTGCCGGTTTGTCACTCGGGCCATCCATGGCCCTCGCTCTGCGGGCGGCTTACGCCGTGCAAACCGGCTTTCCTGCCGGTTCGTCGCGCACAGGGTGCGCTCCTACATCGACGCTGAAGCGCGGTACGCCGTCGTCGTTTTGCACCGCCCATGCTCGGCTAAGCTTGCGACTTTTGAACGGGCAGCTCGCGTGCGCAACTTCCTCTTCCGCCTGATCGGCATCCTCGAAATCGCTGGCGGCTTCTACGGCGTGGTGACTATGTTCCGCCGCCTGCTGCCACTGGGTTCGACCCACGATGCGATCCTGGCGCTGATCGGCCTGCTGTTGTACGGCTTTGTGCTGATCGCGGGCGTGCTGCTGACGGAAGGCAGCGAGCGTGGCGTATCCCTCTCCCGCGTGGCCCAGCTGATGCAGTTGCCGCTGATCGCCACACCGGTGCTGAGCTATGCATTGCACTGCGGCGCTTTCGTCAACGTCTTCGCCACCCTGCAGATGGCTCCGCGTCTGGGCCTCGACTGGCATGTCGGTTCGCAGGGCTTCCTGCTGGCCGTGGCCGGCCCCAGCGTTTCGCACCTGGGCATCAACCTGCTGGCCCTGCTTTCCTGGCTGGCGCTGCGGCTGCGGTAACGCACTGTGTGAAGCAGGGGAGGGGTAAAAGCGGCTCACCCGCTATCATGGGCGGATGAATAGCCCCGCCCCCGCCCTCCCCGTCATCCGTCTCAAATCCGATCGCACCCCCGGCCACCCCTGGGTGTGGTCCGCGCAAGTGCACAAACCCGAGGGCCGGCTGCCACCCGGCAGCGTGGTGGATGTGGTCGATGCCAAGGATCGTTTCGTCGGTCGCGGCTTCTGGAACGGCCATGCGCGCATCGCCTTGCGCCTGCTCACCAACGACCCGGACGAAAGCATCGACGCCGACTGGATCGCCGGCCGCATCGCGCGTGCGGTAGAACTCCGCCGCGAGCTACTACAACTGGACGGCGACAGCGACGCCTGGCGCGTGGTGCACAGCGAGGGCGACGGTCTCTCCGGCCTGATCGTGGACCGCTACGCCGACATCCTGGTGATCGAGTACTTCGCCGCCGGCATGTGGAAATTCCGCGAAGCCATCCACGCCGCCCTGCTCGCGCACTTCCCCGGCGCGCGCCTGTACTGGTTCGCCGAGACCCACGTGCAGAAGCAGGAATCCTTCGACTGCCGCGCCGCCGAAGCACCTGCCGCGGTGGAAGTGCACGAGCACGGCCTGCGCTTCCACGCCGCGCCTGGCTCCGGGCACAAAACCGGCTTCTTCGCCGACCAGCGCGACAACCGCCGCCGCTTCGCCGAGTTGGCCCGCGGCCGCCGTGTGCTCGACCTGTGCTGCAACGCCGGCGGTTTCGCCGTGCATGCGCTGGCCGCTGGCGCGAGCGAAGCAACCGGTGTCGACATGGACGCCGGCATCCTGGACATCGCCCGCGCCAACGCCGCCGCCAACCAGCTCACCGCGAATTTCGAACAGGCCGACATCTTCGATTGGCTGCGCAACGCCATCACGCGTGGCGAGCAATACGACGCCGTAGTGCTGGACCCGGCCAAGCTCACCCGCGATCGCAGCAAGGTCATCGATGCGCTGAAGAAATACTTCGCGATGAATCGCTTGGCGCTCGACGTGATACCGCCCGGCGGCCTGCTGCTGACCTGTTCGTGCACCGGCCTGGTCAGCGAAGAGGATTTCCTCGAAATGCTGCGACGCGTGGCGCTCAATGCCGGGCGTGAGATCCAGGTACTGGACGTGCGCGGCGCCGGTGCCGACCACCCCGTGCGCAGCGATGTGGCGGAAGGACGTTACCTGAAGGCGGTGTTCTGCCGAGTGTGGTAATCCGCGGTCGCAGCGTCTGAGACGGGAACGCGTAAACTGCGCGACTAGTAACCGCCGGACCTGCTCATGCCCGCCACCGAAGTACTGCTGATCGTCGTTGTCGTCGCCGTACTGGCCGTGCTGGTGCTGCAGATCATGCTGTTACGCAGCCGGAACGACACGGGCCTGACCACGCGGTTGGACGCGCTGAAAGACGACGGCGAGCGTCTGCAACGTGCCCTGCGCGAGGAGCAACGCGCCGGGCGCGAGGAGCTGCAGCAGGGTTTCGATCGCTTTCGTGGCCACGTCGGCGAACAGCTCGGCGGTATGAACCTGCAGCAGGCTGAGCGTATCGATGGTTTCGGTCAGCGCCTGAACCTGCTTACCGAACGTACCGACAACGGCCTGCAGTCCCTGGCCCAGCGCCTCACGGAAGATGCGCGCAAGAGCCGCGAGGAACTCACGCTCACCCTCAATCGCCTTGGCGAACAGCAGCAGCAGCGCCTGGCCGCACTCACTGCCGACAATGAGAAGCGCCTGGGCGAAGTGCGCGCCACGCTGGAAATCAAGCTCAAGGCGATTCAGGACGACAACGCCGCGAAGCTGGAGCAGATGCGTGCCACCGTCGACGAGAAACTGCAGAGCACGCTGGAAACGCGCCTCGGCCAATCGTTCAAGCTGGTCTCGGAGCGGCTGGAAGCGGTGCAGCGCGGCTTGGGCGAAATGCAAAGCCTCGCCACCGGCGTGGGCGACCTCAAGCGCGTACTGACCAATGTGAAAACGCGCGGCACCTTTGGCGAAGTGCAGCTGGGCGCCTTGCTCGAACAGATCCTGATCCCCGAACAATACGCCGCCAATGTGGCGACCGTGCCTGGCTCATCGGAGCGCGTGGAATACGCCATCCGCCTGCCCGGCAGCAACGGCGACCAGCCCGTCTGGCTGCCGATCGACGCCAAATTCCCCATCGAGGACTACCAGCGCCTGCTCGACGCGCAGGAAGCTGCCGACGTCGACGCCGCCCTGGCCGCCGGCCGCGCGCTGGAAATGCGCGTGCGTGAGGAGGCCAAACGCATCCATACCAAATACGTCGCGCCGCCGCACAGCACCGACTTCGCCATCCTGTTCCTGCCCACCGAAGGCCTCTACGCCGAAGTCATCCGCCGCCCTGGCCTCTCCGACCTGCTGCAGCGCGACTACCGCATCACCCTCGCCGGCCCCACCACCCTGACCGCGCTGCTCAACAGCCTGCAGATGGGCTTCCGCACACTAGCGATCGAAAAGCGCAGCAGCGAAGTCTGGCAATTGCTCGCCGCCGTGAAGACCGAGTTCGGCAAATTCGCCGGCGTGCTGGAAAAGACCCGCAAGAAACTCACCGAAGCAAGCAACGTCATCGACCAGGCCGGCGTCCGCACCCGCGCCATCCAACGCAAACTGCGCGACGTCGAATCGCTACCCGGCGAACAGGCACAGGAGCTGCTGGGTGAGTCGCCGGTCAATGGCGACGAGGACGAAGAAGAAGAAAAAGGCGAGGGCTGAACGTCAACGATCTTGGGGCGGTCGTCGCAGTCCGCTGCTTTGCTCTTGCTGTCGTCTTTGTTCTTGCTGTTGCCCTTGATCTTGGCCCCCCCTGTGCAGCGGTGAGGGCTGGACGATCAGGCCCGCAGGGGCATGGGCACGGATGCCCATGCCTCCCGACAGGACACCAAACGTCGTGTCGAAAAGCCCGGCCAGACCTCACGGACCCGCAGGCGAAGCCGGAGGGCGCGTAACCGGGGTGGCCTCTCTTTTGGTTACTTTTCTCTGGCCAAACAGAGAAAAGTGACTCGGACCGCGGCAGCGGTTCGAAAGCCCGCGGCAGGCGAGCCAGGCCGCAACCACGCGACAATCGAAGCACCACTCCGCTAGATTCCCGCCTACGCCGGAATGACGTAGTAGAGGCGTTGAACCGAGCACCCGCCCCTCACCCAAACCCTCTCCCCGAAGGTGAGAGGGAGTCACACTGATACCCATCCGAGAACGTATTCAACCGATCGCATGCGCGGCTGCACGTGCAATCAGCGCGTCATCGGGACGCACCCCCGTGTACAGCACAAACTGCTCCACCGCCTGCAACACGATCACTTCCGCACCGGTAATCACCGACTTGCCCTTGGCCCGTGCCAGCCGAATCAACGGCGTCTCCGGCGGCAACGCAACCACGTCGAACACCACCCGCGCGCGTTCCACTTCCTGCTCGCTGAAAGCCAAGGTATCCGCCTCCGCGCCCTCCATCCCGATCGGCGTGACGTTGATCAGCAACTCGGCCTGCACGCCCTGCATATCGGACGACCAGGCGTAGCCGCAGGCCTCGGCTAACGTGCGGCCGGCCGTTTCATTGCGAGCGACGATATGGCCATGACGAAATCCGGCATCGCGCAGCGCGCAGGCCACCGCCTTGGCCATGCCACCGCTGCCGCGCAGGGCGAGCGTGATGTCCGGCGGAACCTGATGCTGTTCGATCAACGTGGCCACTGCGATGTAGTCGGTGTTGTAGGCACGCAAGTGACCATCGTCGTTGACGATGGTGTTGATCGACTCGATCGCTGCGGCCGAGGTATCGATCTCGTCCACCAATGGAATGCAGGCTTCCTTGAAGGGCATCGAGATCGCGCAGCCGCGAATGCCCAGTGCACGGATACCGCCGATCGCCGCCGGCAGATCCCGCGTGGTGAAAGCCTTGTAGACGTAGTTCAGTCCCAGCGCTTCGTACAGGTAATTCTGAAAGCGCGTGCCGAAGTTGCCTGGCCGGCCGGACAGCGACATGCACAGCTGGGTATCGCGGTTGATGCGGCTGGTCATGCGGTGCTCCCGTCATTCGTTGATGCGATCTGAGTCATCCAGCCTGCCACGATTGCGCACCCGCGCCCATCGGTAAGAGCGCACCCTGTGTGCGCTCCTTCAAACCCCAAATACCGGATAGCGACGTTTCACCTCATGCATCGAGTTGCGATGCGTGCCGGAGTCGTCCCATGAAAACCTTGCTGATGACACTCGCCCTGGCCGCGGGCCTGACCCATGCCGGACACGCCGCGGCGGTCGGCCGCATGCTGGATCTCAGCGTGTACGACCGCACCAGTCAGCGCAGCCTGCCGGTCTACCAGCACGACGGCCGCTACTACATTGCCGGGCAGCCGGGCCATCGCTACCAAGTCAGCCTGCGCAGCCGCAGCGGCGACGATGTGCTGGCCGTGCTCTCGGTCGATGCGGTGAATGCGATCTCCGGCGAAACGGCTGACTGGTCGCAAACGGGCTATGTGCTGAACCCTTACGAGAACACGGATGTGCTCGGTTGGCGCAAAAGCCTCACGCATGTGGCCGATTTTGTGTTTGCGGATTTCGCGCAGAGTTATGCCGTGCGCACCGGACGGCCGGACAATGTGGGTGTGATCGGCGTGGCGGTGTTTCGTCGTCAGCCGGCCTATGTGCCGATGCAGCAGCCCATCCCCATGCGCCGCGAAGCGGATGCGCCGGTCGCCGCGCCACCAGCTGCGGAGGCAGCCTCCCGTTATACCGCCGCAGCCCAGTCAGCTCCCGCGGCGGCCCTGGCCAAGGCCGAGGCGCCATTGGGCACAGGCCACGGCCAACGCGAGTACTCCGCCGTGAACTACGTCGATTTCAAGCGGGCATCGAGCACACCGGATGAGGTCATCACGCTCTACTACGACACCTGGGAACATCTGCGGGCGCAAGGTGTTGTACCGCCTGCGCCGCCTCGCCCGGGCCAGCCCGAGCCCTTCCCCGGCCATTTCGTGCCGGACCCCTGAGTCCAGCCAGGGACTTGACGTGGGCGCTACACTTCATCGTCTGTGTACGTAGCCGAAGGAATCTGCATGAGCGACCCGACCCACCCGACCGACGTCACCCGCGAGCAGGCTGAGGAGGCCGTACGCGTGCTGTTGCGCTGGTCCGGCGAGGATCCGAACCGCGAAGGCCTGCTCGATACGCCCAAGCGCGTGGTGAAGGCGTATCGCGACTGGTTCTCCGGTTACCAGACCGACCCGGGCGAGTACCTGCGCCGCACCTTCAAGGAAGTGGCCGGCTACGACGAAATGGTGGTCTTGCGCGACATCGAGTTCGAAAGCCACTGCGAACATCACATGGCCCCGATCGTCGGCCGCGCCCATGTCGGCTACCTGCCCACCCATCGCGTGGTCGGCATCAGCAAGCTCGCCCGCGTGGTCGAGGCCTATGCCCGCCGCTTTCAGGTGCAGGAGAAGCTCACCGCGCAGATCGCGCAATGCATCCAGGAAAACCTGGAGCCGTTGGGCGTGGCGGTGGTGATCGACGCTAGCCACGAGTGCATGACCACCCGCGGTGTGCATAAGCGCGGCGTATCGATGATCACCAGCCAGATGCTCGGCGCGTTCCGTGACGACGCGCGCACCCGCTCGGAATTCCTGCAGTTCATCGGTATCCGCGGCGGGCGCTGATGCGCAAGTTTTTCATCGCTGCACTGTTCGCCCTGCCGCTGCTCGCGGCAGCGCAGAGCTACCCCAGCACTCCCGCGGAATACCTGAAGCGGATGGATACGAACGGCGACGGCAAGGTCAGCGAAGCCGAGTACGTGGAGTACATGAGCGCCGGCTTCCGCCGCATGGACACCAATGGCGACGGCGTGCTGGAGGCAGATGAACTCCCCGGCGGCCGCGGCAAGCCCATCACCCTGCAGCAGTACCAGGACAACCTGCGGCGCCAGTTCCACAAGCTGGACCGCAACCACGACGGTTACCTCAGCGCCAAGGAACTGGCCGCACCACCGCAAGGCTGAGCCACACCCAGGTGCCCTTGTAGGAGCGCACCCTGTGCGCGATCCCGGCGCCACGCTCCGCACACAGATCAGTCAAGCGCACCATCTCTGGCCATCGCCCTTCAGGCGGCTCACGCCGTGCAAACCGGCAGTCCTGTCGGTTTGTCGCGCAACGGGTGCGCTCTACGGGAACACCGTGATGCGCTGCCGCAACGCCCGCCACCATTCCATCGACCAGGTTGCGCTATCGTTTGGTCTTTCCCGTCACCGAACACTCCCCCCGCATGGATCAGCCCCTCACGCATGTCACCGAACCGCGCCGCCGTGCGGCGGTCGCCTTCATTTTTGTCACGGTGCTGCTGGACATGCTGGCGTTCGGCATCGTCATTCCGGTGCTGCCGCATTTGATCGAGCAGTTGGCCGGTGGCGGCATTGCCAATGCGGCCTGGTGGGTGGGCATCTTCAGCACGGTGTTCGCGCTCGTGCAGTTCGGCTTTTCGCCGGTGCAGGGTGCGCTGTCCGATCGTTTCGGGCGGCGACCGGTCATTCTCATTTCCAACCTCGGGCTGGCGGTCGATTTCGTGGTGCTGGCGCTGGCGCCGACGCTGTGGCTGCTGTTCGCCGCACGCATCGTGCTGGGCATGACGGCGGCCAGTTTCACCACCGCCAACGCCTACATTGCCGACATCACGCCGAAAGAGAAGCGTGCAGCTGCATTCGGCATGCTCGGCGGCGCGTTCGGCCTGGGCTTCATCATTGGCCCGGGACTGGGCGGGTTCCTGGGCGACATCTCGTTGCGCCTGCCGTTCTGGGTCGCGGCGGGGCTGGCTGCCTGCAATTTCCTGTATGGCCTGTTCGTGTTGCCGGAGTCGCTGCCGAAGGAACGCCGCACACCGCGCTTCGAACTGCATAGTGCGCATCCACTCGGCGCGCTGAAACTGCTGCGCCGCTATCCGCAGGTGCTTGGGCTGGCGATCGTGATGTTTCTGGTCTATCTCGCCCACTACGTACTGCAAACCACCTTTGTGTTGTACGCCGACTATCGCTATGGCTGGGGGCCGCAGGCAGTGGGTTTCGTGTTGATGCTGGTCGGCGCCTGCGATGGCTCGGTGCAGGCATTCCTCACCGGGCGGCTCACGCCGCGCTACGGCGAGCGACGCGTGCTGGTCTGGGGCATGTTGTGCGGCATCGGCTCCTTTCTGCTGATGGGTCTGGCCAGTACCGGCTGGGTCTTCCTACTCGGCATTCCGTTGATGGCGCTGTGGGGGCTGTCCGGCCCGCCGATCCAGTCGATCATGACGCACCAGGTGGATCCGACCGAGCAAGGTCGTCTGCAGGGTGCCATTGCAAGCCTTGGCAGTTTCGCCGGCATTTTCGGGCCGTATCTGTTCGCACAGATCTTTGCGTTCTCGATCTCGCCGCAGTCGCCGATCCATCTGCCCGGCCTCGCCTTTGTCGTCTCCGCCGTGCTGTTGCTGATCGGTACGGTGATCGCAGCGCGCATCACCCGCCATACGCCCGACCACGCGACCATCATCACTAACGAGCCCGAACCGCGGGCCGCCGCCGTTCCCAGCGATCTCTCGCCGATCGCTGTCACCCGTCCCGCTGATCCAACGGAGCCATCCCCATGACCCTTTCGATGTATCAAGCCTCGGTACCTGTATTTCTGCGCACGCTTGCGAACCTCAGCCATGTGCTGAAGAAAGGCGAAGCTCACGCAAAATCCAAGGACGTGACGCCCGAAGTCATGCTGCAGACGCGACTGATCCCCGACATGCTCCCGCTGGTGCGGCAGGTGCAGATCGCCACCGACATGGCCAAAAACGGCAGCGCCCGCCTGGCCGGCGTCGAACCGTTGAAGTTCGAGGACAACGAAACCAGCTTCGATGAACTGCACGCCCGCCTGGAGCGAGCCATCGACTACATCAAGAGCTTCAAGACCGAGCAGATTGACGGCAGCGAAGCACGCGCGGTGACCATCAAATCCCGCAACGGCGACATCAACTTCGAAGGCCAGGCCTACCTGCTGCACTTCGTGTTGCCCAACCTGTTCTTCCACTGCACCACGGCTTACAACATCCTGCGCACGGCGGGTGTTGAGTTGGGCAAGACGGATTTTATTGGGAAGGCTTGAGTCCTTCGCCCAGCGGCAACGAAACCACGCCGCATTCGGACAGAGAAGTACGCCACCACACTGAGATACGCAGGCCGAAATCATTCGGCCTGCGATCAACGCTCATGCACGCCGCGCGCATAGCGGCCTGCCATCCTTGAGCTGCGCATCGCACAAGCGTCACCGCGATGTGCAAAGCACATACGGACCTGCATAGCTCCCCATAGCACTGTGCGATCGCACAGCGACTCGTCTATGTCGGCTCCATTTTCAGATTGATCCGATTGTCTGCCAACGGCCTGCCCGACTATTTACGTAGCGGCGATCTGTAAATGTTTCGTCAGAGATTCGACATCAGATCGTAAAGCGACGCCGCAGCACCTAGCCAAGAGATAGCTCTCGGCTGCTCGCACGATGCGTGCTGACGGCGCCCCTTTCACTAGAAGCCAGCGACCTCTACAGGCTTCGAGCCATACGACAACCTTTGGGGAGACACACATTGAAAGCACGCCATAGCCGCGATTACGCCTCATCCGTAGCCGCAAGGCCCGCCATCGCCAAGGCGACAAAGCATAGGAATGTTCTTGCCACTGCTATCGCAACCGTGATGGCGTTCGGTATCACGAACGTTGCATTCGCGCAGTCCACCACCGGCAGCATTTTTGGCCAGGCACAGGCCGGTGAAACGGTAGCGATCAGCGGTTCGACTGGCATCACCCGACAAGTCACCGTGGACAGCTCCGGTCGCTACCGCATCAGCAACCTTCCGCTGGGCACCTATACCGTCACGCTTCAACGCAACGGCTCGACGGTCGACAAGCGCGACAACGTCAACCTGGTGGTGAATGCCGGCACCGAGGTGTCCTTTGCCTCTGCGGCAAATGCGTCGTCGCTATCCACCGTTACCGTATCCGCGAATGCGCTGCCGTCAATCGACGTCTCCACAGTGGATTCGCGCACGGTGGTGACATCCCAAGAACTGGCGCGGCTACCGCTTGCTCGTAATGCGGAATCCATCGCGCTGCTTGCTCCCGGCGTCGTGTCGGGCAGCAGCTATTTCACTGGGCCCACCGGTGGCTCGCTGGTTTCCTTCGGTGGCTCGTCGGTGAGCGAGAACGCTTACTACATCAACGGATTCAACACCTCCGATCCGCTATCGAATCTCGGTGGCATCGGCCTGCCCTACGGCGCCATCGATCAGCAGGAGGTTTACACCGGCGGTTACAGCGCGATGTACGGTCGTTCGGACGGCGGCGTGATCAGCCAGGTCGGTAAACGCGGCACCAACGAATGGCACTACGGTGCACAAGTGTTGTGGGCACCCAGGTTCCTGGAGTCCGCCCCCCCGAGCATTGACTACCCGAACGCCACGCTCCCCGAACACTACGGCTATAGCAACCAAAAGCTGCCTGGAACGCCCTATCGCTCCCGCAAGGGCAACACCAGTTGGACCACCACTTACGGCGCCTATGTCGGCGGTCCGCTGATCAAGGACAAACTGTTCCTATTCGTCGCCGCAGAAGCGGAGAAGCAGGAAGGCAAGTCGACGTCCTCGTCCGCCGTGGCGCAACCGAACAACAACTACTACAGCTACAGCCGGCCCAAGCACTACGCAAAGCTGGACTGGAACATCAACGACAGCAACATCCTCGAGCTGACCAATATTTCGAGCAAAACGTCCTATGCCGGCTCGCTGCACCACTACGACTACACAACCGGCGAGCAGGGCGCGCTCTTCGGCTACGACACCTCCACCAAGAAAGGCTCGGACATCTACATCGGCAAGTTCACCAGCTACATCACCGATGATCTGACCTTCTCGGCTACCTATGGTCAGAACAAGGCGGTGAACTACGCCGTTACGCCTGGCCGCGATGCCGACCTGCCCTATCTCGGCGGCGTCACGGAACAAGACCCCGCCCTCACCGGCGGCACGCCCATCCGCAATGGCGTGACGACACTTCTCGGCAAGTCGCCCAATGCCAGCAGCAAGAGCCACGGCCTGCGTCTTGATCTGGAATACAAGCTGGGCGACCACCAGCTGGCGCTCGGCATCGACAACATGCATTACGCCGCCACGGCCGAAGGCCAACGGATCGACGGTCCGGGCTACGCGTGGTACTACAGCAAGTCCAACGATCCGGGTGTTCCGCTCAATCCCACACTCGGCGTCGGTTCACCGGGTGGTGAGGGATACTATGCTCGCAGGCGCGTTTTCGACACCACCACCAGCATGTCGGTGGACCAGAAAGCGCAATACCTGGAGGATCGCTGGCAGGTCAACGACCGCTGGTTGCTGAGCCTGGGTATTCGCAACGACCAGTTCACCAACTACAACAACGCCGGCCAAGCGTACGTGCACAACAAGAACCAGTGGGCGCCGCGCCTTGGCTTCAGCTGGGATGTGTTGGGCGACTCCACCTTCAAGGTGTTCGGCAACCTGGGCCGTTACTACCTCGCGCTACCCAACAGCGTCGCGATTCGTGGCGCCTCGGCATCCACCTTTACCGACGAGTATTTCACTTATACAGGCATCGATCCCGTTACCGGTGCGCCGACGGGCCTGACGCCGATTGGACCTGGCCCCGTTTCGGCCAACGGTGAATACGGCCAGGCACCGGACCCCAAGACGGTTGCCGCCAAGGACCTGCGTTCGCAGTATCAGGACGAAGCCATCCTGGGTTTCAGCAAGACCCTGGGCAGCGACTGGGTGTACGGCGCCAAGGCCACGGTGCGCAAGCTGCAGACAGCCATTGACGACGTCTGCGACTTCAATGCCCTGGCCAACAAGGCCATCGCGAGTGGCATCGACCCGAACAGCGTCGTGTTCCCCAACGGCTGCCTGATCTTCAACCCGGGCAAGACCAATACGTTCCTGCTGGCGAATGCCGATGGCAATGGCTACAGCGAAGTCACCATGACCTCCAAGGATTGGGGTTTCGACCAAGGTGCGAAGCGCAAGTACTACGCACTGGATCTGTTCCTGGAACATCCGTTCGACGGCAAGTGGCAAGGCCGCATCGACTACACCTTCTCGCGCAGTTACGGCAACTCCGAAGGCCAGGTGCTCTCCACCATCGGCCAGGGCGATATATCCAAGACCCAGGACTGGGATTTCGCCTCGCTCATGGCCAACAGCAATGGCCTGCTGTCGAATGACCGTACCCATCAGTTGAAGGCACGTGGCGCCTACCAGGTTTCACCGGAATGGATGGTATCTGGCTCGCTGCAGATCGCATCAGGTACGCCCAAGGCCTGCATGGGCTATTACGGCACCGATGAATCCGATCCTTCAGCCTACGGTTCGAGGTACCGCTTCTGCGCTGGCAAGCCAACGCCGCTTGGAAGTCTTGGCCGCTTGCCGTGGACGAAGCAGCTTGACCTGGCTGTGACCTACCGTCCGCAGTTCGCTGGACAGAAGCTTGCCTTCAATCTCAGCATCTTCAACGTGCTGAACGAGCGCAAGCCGATCGTGACGGATGCCCTTTACGAGACCGATCGCTATACGGTCTCCAACACCTACGGCATCCCGCTGTACACGCAGCAACCACGTTATGCACGTCTCTCGGCGACGTACGACTTCTGATCGCGCCGTCCTGATGTGACTCATCTTCAGACCATGCGGCGGCGCGCAATGCAAACCGCCGCATGGGCTGATGTGGGGTGGGAGCCTAGTTGCAACCCCGGCGATCTTCGATGGACCGGGACAGGCCATCGAAGGTGTCCATCACAGTGGACTCCAGCACTCCCCTTGCCGCCGGCAACTCCGGCGGCTTTTTTGCGCTAGCCCAACAGGGCCTGCTTCATTGACGGAATATGCGAAGTCGACGCAGGCTTTGCGCAAGTCAGCGAAATCCGTACTCGATGCCCCTTCCATTTCGCAGAAAATTGATCAACGCCTACAGCATTTGCCGCAATGCACGTCAGCCATTCGCTATACGTTACGAATTTGGGAAGCTTCTGATTGCTCCTGCTCAACCAACAAGGCTAATTACTTCTTCACGTCCATCGTGGGGAAAAAACCTTGAAGAAGCAAAGGAAGCTGCTGGTCACCGCCATCGCCGCTGTGTTGTTCACACCACCGTTCGCAGCATTGGCCCAAAGCAACGATGCCAACATAAGCAGCGAAGGCAAGAAGACCTCCACGCTGGAAAGCATTACGGTCACCGGCTCACTGATTCCGCAAACGGAAGTCGAAACCTCAACACCTATTACCACCATCACCGCATCCGACCTCAAGGCCAAGGGTTTTGCCACGGTCGCCGATGCCCTTCAGCAATCGTCCTTCGCGACCGGCGGTGCGCAAGGATCACAGTCCTCAGGAGGCTTCACCCCCGGGGCGCAGACGCTGAGCATGTTCGGTCTGCCGGTGGGTTTCGTGAAGTATCTGATTGATGGACGGCCCATGGGTAACTTCCCTGGCCTCTACAACGGCAGCGACGTCTTCAACAATCTCAGCGGCATTCCTACCGAACTGGTTGAGCGCATCGAAATCCTTCCCGGCGGACAATCTTCCCTGTACGGCTCGGATGCCATTGCAGGCGTTATCAACATCATCCTTAAGAAGAAGCTCGATGCGCCGGTGGTCGACGTGCGCTACGGCTGGAGCCAGGACGGCGGCGGCGTGGATCGTCGCATCAGCCTGGCCAACAGTTTCCAGATTGGCCGCCTCAACATCATGGGTGGCGTGCAGTTCGAAAAGACCCAGCCGATCTGGGGTTTTGACCGCGAACTCACCGCCAAAGCGAATCAAAACGGCACCTCCGCACCGGTGCCTTCCCGCGATTACTTGATCTACAGTGCCACCAAAACGAGCAACGGTTACTACATGCTCGATCCCAACAAGTGCTCCCAGGTCAACGGCCAGTATCAGGGCACCGAAGGTCTGCAGAACCGGCCAAACAGCGGCGAATACTGCGGTTCGATGTACTCGGCCGGGTACCGCACCCTGGCCAATGACGTAAAGAGTGCCCAGGGGTACACACACGTCACCTTCGACGTGAACGATCACGTCCAGCTCTATGGCGACCTGCTTTACACCTATCAGGAGCAGAAGGACACGCCAGGCCCCTCTTTTACCTGGTGGGGAACGGGATCGAGCTATGGCGCGTTCTACGATCCGAATCTGGACGACTACGTCAATCTGCAGCGCGCCTTCTCACCAGAAGAAGTCGGCGGCTACCGTTCCATCATGAACAGGCGGATTGAGAACGCCTACATGCTCACCTTGGGCGCCAAGGGCCGGCTGGGTTCGTCCCAGTGGGACTACGATGCCAGCTTTACACACTCCGACGACAAGTTGAACGAGCGCCAATTTGCGCGTTTCACCAAGCCGATGGAAGCGTACTTCGCCAGTCACGTGCTCGGCCCAAGCCTTGGCGTCGATCCTAACGGCCTTGACATCTTCACCCCCGACTATGCGGCCTTCTACTCGCCGATCTCGACGGCCGATTTTCGCAGCTTCACGGGCTACACCTCGACACGTAGCAAGACCTGGGACAATTTATGGCGTGCCCAGCTCACCAATGCCTCATTGGTAAAGATGCCTGGTGGCGATGCCGGCATTGCTGTCGTGCTCGAGGGCGGCAATCAAGGTTGGAACTACGCGCCCGATACGCGTCTTCTCACTGGCGATGTATGGGGAACATCGGCGATACAGGGCGCGGGCCATCGCACGCGATATGCAGCGACTACGGAGCTCCGTCTTCCCCTGCTAGAGCAGCTAACAATGAATGCCTCCGTGCGCTATGACGCGTTCGACGTGGCCAAGCAGACAGTCAGCAAGCCAACCTACAGCGTAGGCTTCGAATACCGTCCAACCGACTTCCTGATGCTTCGCACGAAGTACGGATCGGCCTTCAAGGCTCCAACGTTGTCGGATCAGTTCCAGGGTGAAAGCGGTTACTACAGCACCGTCACCGACTATTACAACTGCGCGTTGCTTGGGTTCGGCCCAGGCCAAGCGGCTCAATGCCCGTCGAAGTACAACAGCGTGCAGTACGTCGGCACACAATCGGGTAATTCGAACCTGCAGCCGATCAACGCGAAAGTATGGAGTTACGGTTTCGTGCTGGCACCGGTTTCGCGCATGGCGATTACGGTGGACTATCTGCACTGGGGCATCAAGGACGAGGTGGCACAGCAAAGTGCGGACCAGCTGGCACAGCAGGAAGCCCTCTGTCGTCTTGGCGCACTCGACATCAACTTACCTACTTGTGTCGCCGCGCTTGATCAAGTGGCACGCGATGCTCTTGGCAACATCACCGGCATCTACACACCCAAGGTCAACGTCGCGAAGGAAGCCGTAAACGCCATCAACGCGAACTTCGACTACAGCTTTGGCATTGGCGAACTTGGCAGCCTGGCGTTGAACGCGTCTTACAGCAATGTGCTTAAGCACTCGTACCAGCCCTACCCAGGCGATCCGACGATCGATCTGTTGCGATCGCCCAACTACAGCACTGACTTCAAGACCAAGGCCAACGCATCGATCACCTGGCTTCGCAATGCGTGGAGCACCACGCTGTATGCGAACCGGTATGGCAGCACCCCCAACTACATCGCTTCGTTGAGCAACGACTACAACACGCCCGGTGCCGGCAAGCTCGCCCCCTGGATTCGGTACAACGCCAGCGTGTCGTATAACCCCGCCCCGGATCTGACCCTCTCCTTCCTGGTGAACAATCTCTTCAACAAAATGCCCCCCAAGGACAACAGTTACCCAGGCACCAGCACCAGCCCATACAACAATGAGAACTACAACGTGTTTGGCCGCACTTTCTATGTGCAGGCCACTTACAAGCTCGGTAAGTAGCCGCTTTGCCGAATGAACCCAAAGAGCCCCACCATCGGTGGGGCTCTTTTTCTTTGTCTGGATTTTGAGCCTGAGCACGATATTGACTACGCGGGCTTTGGCCCTACTTAGGATTTGTCCAATCGCTCACGATCCTCGCCGAGAACCAAGCCATGTCGCATGCCAGCAAGCTCAAAATTGATTTCGTCTCCGACGTCGTCTGCCCCTGGTGCGCCGTTGGCCTGAGCTCGCTGGAACAGGCGCTGCAGCGTTTGGATGGCGAAGTGGCGGTTGAGATGCATTTCCAGCCGTTCGAGCTGAATCCGCAGATGGCGCCGGAAGGCGAGGATATCGGCGAGCATCTGGCACGCAAGTACGGCAGCACGCCGGAGCAGATGGCGCAGAACCGCGAGGCGATTCGGCAGCGCGGCGCTGAAGTCGGCTTTACCTTCAACATGGACAAGCGAAGCCGCATCTACAACACGTTCGACGCGCATCGTCTGTTGCATTGGGCCGAAGCACAGGGTAAGCAGGCGGAACTGAAGCACGCACTTCTCTCCGCCTACTTTACGGATGGGCAGAATGTCAGCTCGCATGAGGTGCTAGTGCAAGCGGCCGCGCAGGCGGGCCTTGGTGCGGACGGAGCGCGTGCGGTGCTCGCTGAAAGTCGCTACGCCGATGAAGTGCGCGAGCAGGAACGCTTCTACCAGGCGCAAGGCATCCATTCCGTACCGTCTGTCATTGTGAACGATCGCTACTTGATTCAAGGCGGCCAGCCGCCGGAAGTATTCGAGCAAACGCTACGCCGGATCGCCGCGGAAGCCTGACCCAGCAAGGATCGCGCCCCTACCCGGGCGCGATCCCGCTCATCCCCTTACAATGGCCGGTCAGCGCCCCGCCCCACAGGCGATCCAGCGCAAACCCCGATTCGCTCTTCCGCCGGCCGCATGCTCACCGACGACACCAAGGAATCCATCCGCGCTGCCTATGCGCGCCTGAAAGAAGGCCTGCCGGGCTTCCGTGCGCGCGCTTCGCAGGGAAAGATGATTGCGGAGGTGGCCAAGGCACTGGCGCAGGAAGGCGGCGCCGCGGTGATTGAGGCGCCCACCGGCACCGGCAAGTCGATGGCGTATCTCATTGCGGGCGTGGAAGTGGCGCGCGCACAGAAGAAGAAGCTGCTGATCGCCACCGCCACTGTGGCCCTGCAAGAGCAGCTGGTGCAGCGCGACATTCCGCTGTATCTCAAGCTCAACGGGCGCGAAGCCAAAGTGGCGCTGGCCAAAGGCCGCGGTCGTTACTTGTGCCCGCGCAATCTGGCGATGGCACGCAACAGCGTGCAGGATGCTGGGCAGATGGGGCTCGGTTTCGACGCCGACCTGGCGCTGTGGTCCAAGCCGCCCGCCGAGCGCGACAAGCAGGCACTGTCCAAATTGGCCGGCGCGTTCGATCGCAACGAATGGGACGGCGACATGGACAACGCCCCCGAAGCGCCCGGCGATATGTTGCGCGCATTGATTACCACCAGCGCGGGAGGCTGCACCGGCCGCAAGTGCGGACAGTTCATGGCGTGTCCGTTCTTCGCCGCCCGACGCGCGGTGAGCGATGCGGAAATCATCGTCGCCAATCAGGATCTGGTGCTGGCCGATCTCACTATGCCGCGCGAGGAAGACGGTTTCGGCGGTGTGATCCTGCCCAAGCCGGACGAAGTGCTCTACATCTTCGACGAAGGGCACCACGTGCCGTCCAAGGCGATCGATCGCGGTGCTGCCGAGGTGCACATGAGCGTGGCCGTGCGCCAGCTCAGTCGCCTGTGCCGGCAGATCCATGCCGCCTACTCGCTCACCGACAAGCAAGTGATCGGCAAGCTCACGCTGGATGCCGGCGACGAAAAGCTGCAGGAGCTGAGCGACGCGCTGGAAGAACTGGAGAAAGACATCCGCCTTGCCTGGCTGCCCTCGCCCGATGACGACGAGCCGATGTATCGCGGCTCGCTGGGCCAGCTGCCGGAGTCGTGGGTGGAGCATGCGCGCGTGTTGTACGTGTTCACCGGCGAGATCGAACGCTGGATCAGCGCCGTGCGCCGCGCCGTGCTGGAAATGACCGAAGGCGGCCCCACCAACGAAGCGCTGTCGCGCGAACTCGGCATGGCACTCGAGCGCATCGACCGCCAGCTGCGCACGTGGCGCGCGTGGTCCAGCGAAGATCGCGAAGGCGCCCCGCCGCTCGCGCGCTGGGTCACCCTCAGCGCCGACCAGCAACTGGTCTGCCACGCCTCGTCCGTCTCCGCCGCCGGTCTACTTAGCAGCGTGCTGTGGGGCAATGCGAGCGCGGTGGTGATGACCTCGGCCACGCTCAGCGCGGGCGGCAACTTCCGCGGCTTCGCCGATGCTGTGGGTCTGCCAGATGAAGCGGTCACCCTCAGCTTGCCTTCGCCCTTCAATCTCGCCGCCCAGGCGCGACTGGAAGTGCCCGCACTGAACGCGCTGCCTGATGCACGCGAGGCACACGCACAAGAGATCACCGACTGGCTCGCCGCCAACCTGGACTGGGATGCCGGCAACCTGGTGTTGTTCACCTCTCGCGCCAAACTTGATCGCGTTCTGCAGAAACTGCCGATCGAACACGTGCGCCGAGTGCGCGCGCAGGGTTCGCTGGGCAAGGCACAACTGGTCGCCGAACACATCGCCGCTATCGAGGCCGGTAAAGGCAGCACGCTGTTCGGGCTGGCTTCGTTCGGCGAAGGTCTCGATCTGCCGGGCAAGCTGTGCGAAACGGTGGTGATCACGCAGTTGCCGTTCGCCGTACCTACCGACCCGGTGGGTGCCACTTACGCGGAATGGCTGGAATCGCGCGGCCGCAATCCCTTCATCGAAGTCACCGTGCCGGAAGCGACGCGCGTGCTTACGCAGTATTGCGGCCGCTTGATCCGCACCGAAACCGACCATGGCCGCATCGTGCTGCTGGATCGCCGCGTGGTGCTCAAGCATTACGGGCAACGCATGCTCAATGCCTTGCCGCCATTCGCACGCGTGATCGAGCGCGCGGCGTGAGTTCGCGCATTATCCGCGCGCAGGATTGCCCGCCGCAGCCGTGGAAGAACGGCATGGGCCGGACGCGCGAGATCGCCGTGTTTCCGCCGGGGGCCGACATTGCGAGCTTTTTGTGGCGCGTTAGCGTGGCCGAAGTGGATAGCGCCGCACCGTTCTCCACCTTTCCCGGCGTCGATCGTCATATCGCCCTGCTGGAAGGGGCGGGCTTCACCATGACGCTCGATGGCGGCTCCAGCGAACATCGGCTGCATGAGCCCTTTATGCCCTTCGCCTTTCCCGGAGAAGCGTCGGTGGACGTTGCGCTGGCCAATGGGCCAACGCGCGACTTCAACCTGATGCTGCGCCGAGGGAAAGCGCGAGGACGGGTAGACGTGTGGAGGGCTGGGGTGCGCCATCCGCTCGATGGCGTTTCGCTGGTTTATGTCGCGCGGGGTGAGGTGGAAACGCCGGATGGTTTGTTGCGGGCGGGGGATGCGTGGTTGTATCCACCTCCGGTAGGCGAGACCATGTTTTGGCAGGGCGATACCGTGGCGTTGGCGGTCTTCATCGAGTTGGCGAAGGTCTGAATTTCGGCCCGTGCCGTTGTTGGACGGAAGAGCTCGAGAGTGCGGCGGCGGCGCAAGGGCTCACCCCCTCCCAGCCTCCCCCTGCAAGCAAGGGGAGGAGCAAAGAGCTCCGTGCTTTCGGCGACCTGCCCCCTCCCTTGCTCGCAGGGGAGGGCTGGGGAGGGGTAAGCCCTTGCGACACCCTCTCCCACCAGTCTCAGCCCTGAAACACCCCATCCACCCAAGCCGCCTATACTCCCCGCACCCACCACGGAGACGACCCGTCATGCTCTTGCTGATCCTCGGTCTGGTGTTGTTCCTTGGCGTACATTCCGTGCGCATTTTCGCCAATGATTGGCGCACGCAACAGTTCGCGCGCCTCGGCGAGAAGAAGTGGAAGGGGCTCTATTCCCTCATCTCCATCATCGCCTTCGTGCTGCTGATTTACGGCTTCGGCCAAGCGCGCCTGCAACCCGTGCTGCTGTATGTGCCGCCGATGTGGCTGCGTCACTTGAACGGGCTTTTCACCTTGGTCGCCTTCATCCTGGTGGTGGCGGCCTATGTGCCGAACAACCACTTCAAGGCGCGGCTGGGCCACCCCATGCTGGCCGGTGTGAAGACCTGGGCCTTTGGTCACCTGCTGGCCACCGGCATGCTGCACGACGTCGTGCTGTTCGGCGCCTTCCTCGTGTGGGCGGTGGCGGATTTCGTGGTGTCGCGCCGACGCGACCGCCTGGCCGGGACGGTTTACCCGGCCGGCACCGCCAAGGGCGATGTCATCACGGTGCTGGCTGGCGTAGCAGGCTGGGCGATCTTCGCCTTTGCACTGCACGCGTGGTGGATCGGCGTGAAACCTATGTAATCGCCATGGTAGGGGTGACGGGAGTCATCTACACGCGCCCTGCCGGTGCGCGCTAAAGTCACCGGCAACCTGACTGCGAGGGCCCGATATGGCCGCCTTTCTGCTTTGGCTGTTGCTGCTGGTGTTCTGCTGGCCACTGGCCTTGCTGGCCCTGGTGCTCTACCCCATCGTGTGGCTGATCACGCTGCCGCTGCGCCTGGCCGGCATCACGGTGACTGCGGTGTTCGCCTTCCTTGGCGCCTTGTTGATGCTCCCGGCTCGCGTGCTGCGCGGCAAACCTGTCTGAGCCCGGGTGGAGAAACCCAACGCTCCCGCCTGCAAACGCAATCGCGAACCGATCCTCGCGGTACTCCGCAAGCACTTCGCCGACCGGCACCAGGTGCTGGAGATCGGCAGTGGCACGGGGCAGCATGCGGTGTATTTCGCCGCGGCATTGCCGCAACTGAACTGGCAGTGTTCGGATCGCGCGGAAAGCCTGCCGGGCATCCGTCTCTGGCTGGATGAAGCAGCGCTACCGAACACACCCGCACCCCTGGTGCTGGATGTCGGCGGCCACTGGCCCGCACAACGCTATGACGCCGTGTTCAGCGCCAACACGCTGCACATCATGGCGTGGGATGAGGTCGAAACGTTGTTTGCGCGACTGCCGCAAGTGACCACGGACAACGCCCTGCTGGCGATCTACGGCCCCTTCAACAAGCAGGGCCATTACACCAGCGACAGCAACGCAGCTTTCGATCAGTGGCTGAAAGCGCGCGGCGAACACATGGGCATCCGCGATGCAGAAGCCGTCGACGCGCTGGCGCTGGCAGCGGGCTTTCATCTGATCGACGACATCACGATGCCGGCCAACAACCGCTGCCGTGTCTGGCAACGCCGCTGATCGGCAAGCGCCTGCTCAACGTCTCCGCTGGCATACGCCGGGTGATATGCGCGTCCGGCAGTGGCATCATGACCGCGACGTCCCAAGCCCAGTCCCGATCGCGCTCCAGTGCAAGCTATCGACACCTTTATTCCCTGCCCTTGCGGCAACGCTGATGGTTACGCGCGCTGCTGCGGGCCGCTGCATGATGGTGCGGTGGCGGCGACGGCTGAGCGGCTGATGCGTTCGCGCTATAGCGCCTACGTGCTCAAGCGCGAGGATTATCTGCTCGCCACCTGGCATGCCAGCACCCGCCCGACCACGCTCAAGCTCGGCGCCCAGCAACCCGCACCCACCTGGCTCGGCCTGACCGTGAAACGCCACGAGAGCCAAGACGACCATGCCGTGGTCGAATTCGTGGCACGCCTGCGCTACGGCGGCGGCAAAGCCCAGCGCATGCATGAAATCAGCCATTTCGTGCGCGAGGCGGGACGTTGGTACTACGTCGACGGCAGCTTTCCGGACGCCGCCGCACCGTAGGTCGGCGAGCACCTAAACACTGCCAAAGCTCAACGCCGTTTCACCTTCGAAATGGCCAAACGGCCCAAAGCGCCGCTCGATCATGACGCCACGGCCATCGTGCCCGATCGCCACCACGGTGCTTGCGCGCGTGCCGTAGTGCTCGCCGCGAATGAAGGCCGACGACAGCCATCGCTCGCGCTCCAACCCCACGCCGGTATCCGGCAACTCGTCGTCCGGCGCCCGATGTTCGTCGGCCAGCGCAGTGAACAACGGCGCGAAGTCCTCGCTATCGTCAGCCGACACCAGCCACGCCTGCACCTGCTGCATAAGGGCCCGGGCCTTCGGCCAGGGCGTATTGAAATCGGCGTTCGACAAGCCATGCACACCCGGCGACACCGGCTGCGCCTTCGGCATCGGCCGATTGCCGAGATAGAACGCATCGGCGGCGTCGAAGGTAAGCAGGTTGAACGGCCGATAGTCCGCCGCGGTTTGCAGCAGCGATGGCGCATGCGCCGCCGCGCCGGCCTCGCCGCGTAGATAGTCGGTCGCCAGCAGGCCGCGGGAAACACCCCGTTGTGGATCGCCAGGATCGCGCACATTGGTCACCACGCAACAACGCCCCGCATCGGTCACGCCGAGCCAGGTGCCACCGGCTTCCAGGTCGCGACCGCCGACCACGGGGGAGTCCGGCCAGCGTGCCAGCGCCGCACTCGGCCGCGCGTGGAATTCGTCGCGGTTGCCCGCCAACAACAACCGCCAGCGCGGATGCGCCTGCCAGCCGAAGGCGATCAGGCACATGGCCGCAAGGCCGCACGTTTGTTCGCAGCTTCCGCCCAGCGCCTCGCCACCACCGGCGAGGTGATGCACACCGCATCGTCGGTGACGGTGGTCACGGCGCGCTCCAGCAGTTGGATGTCGGCTTCGTGCTGCCGTGCCACATGCGGGTCTTCGAAGAACAGCACGCGATGGCAGCGTCGCTCCAGCACCAGGTCGGCGATCTGCGCATCGCCACCCATCGGGCCGCTTTGGTAACGATGCACCCACGCCTTGTTGGCGGGCCAGCCGCGGCTCCAGGCCAGCTCGTTCAACTGCAGGCCAGTGGTGCCGGTGGCGACGCGGCGGGCAAAGCGCGACAGCAGCTCGAAATGGTCCGCCGCGTAGGCCAGCATCTGCGGCTTCATGGCGTCATGCGCGATCAACGCGAGCGTCTGCGCCTCCAGAGCGTGGAAGCCATCGGCGTTCGGATCGGGAGCGAGGCCGGCATGAATGCGCTCCAGCTCCACCCAGTCGCAGGCCGAGGCCACCGTGGAAATAAACGGCTTATGGTGGATCACGCACTGGCGCTTGAGCGCCACCGCCTCGGGGAAGATCGAGGAAGGGTTCACCGGATGCATCAGGTAGATGGCGCCATCCAACACGCGGCCGGATTCCGGCAGACCCACCACCTCCGCCACCAGTTTCATCAGGCCACCCTCGCGGCCATAGGGGTAGCGCAACAGTCCTGCATAGCCCGCAAGCTGTCCATCACGAACGATGGCGTCATAAGTCCGGCCGACCGCATGCAGGCTCATACCCAGCTCGCGAATACCCGGCCCACAAGCCCGCAGCCAGCGGAACAGCGCGGCCTCGTCATGGCTGTGGTGGAGATGGTTGGCGGCCAAGCCTATGCGCATGCGGTTCCCCCTGGAAAGACGATTCACCCAAAAAACCAATAGCAGACTGCAATCGATGCCAGTACGCCGGCCAGGTCGGCTAGCAGCGCACAGCCTACCGCGTGTCGCACACGCCGAATGCCTACCGCGCCGAAGTACACGGCAATCACGTAGAACGTCGTCTCGGTGCTGCCCTGGATGGTGGCGGCAAGCAGTGCCGGAAAGCTGTCGACGCCGGAGTGGTTCATCGTCTCGATCAGCATGGCGCGCGCCGCACTGCCGGAGAGCGGCTTGACCAGAGCCGTCGGCAACGCATCGACAAAACGCGTATCCAGCCCGGCGTGCTGCGCCAGCCAACGCACACCGTCCAGCGCGTAGCCCAACGCACCTGACGCGCGCAGCACGCCGACGGCGCACAACATGGCGATCAGATACGGCAGCAGATCCTTGGCCACGTCGAAGCCCTGCTTCGCCCCATCGATAAAGCTCTCGAACAGCGGTATCCGCTTCCACATGCCCACGCAGAGAAACGCGACGATCACGCCGAACAACACCAGATTGCCAAGCAGCGACGAAAGCGAGGCCAGCGCTACCGCCGACAACGAAAACAAGAAGGCAAGGAAGGCACTCAACAGCAAACCGCCGCCACCCAGCCAAACCAGCACCACCGGGTCCCATAGGCGCAGCCGCTGCATGACGGCGACCGACAGCAAGCCAGTGAGGTTGGCCGCGAAATGCGCCAGCAGGATCGGCAGAAACACCAAGGTGGGATCGTGCGCACCGGCCTGTGCGCGATACATGAAAACCGTCACCGGCAACAGCGTCAGCGACGACGCGTTGAGTACCAGGAACAGGATCTGCGCATTGCTCGCCGTATCCTGCGACGCATTGAGCGTTTGCAACTCGCGCATCGCGCGCAGGCCAATCGGTGTGGCGGCGTTATCCAGACCCAGCGCATTCGCAGTGAAGTTGAGCGTGATCAGGCCGATCGCCGGATGCCCACGCGGTACACCAGGCATCAACCGCTCGAACAAGGGACCGAACAGCCGCGCCAGACCGTCCACCACCCCGGCTTGCTCGGCAATACGCAGAAAACCCAGCCACAAGGTCAAGGTGCCGAACAGCAACACCATCACCTTTACCGACAACTCCGCCATGTCGAACAGCGAAGCCACGATGGCGGCGAATACCCCCGCGTCATCACCCACTAGCCAACGCGCCAGCGCAGCGATGGCCGCCGTCAGGAAGAAACCGAACCAGAGTCGATTCAGCATGCGGCGTGCAGGGCGTAGTCGGCGGTCACCATGGCCGCCATTGTGCGTGATGGAGCCGTGCGTGGCACACCGGTCATGTCGCTGGCGCAACACCGCGTCTTTGAGCGGGTTCAAACGAAGCCCCCCAAAAGAAAGCGGCGCCCCAACCAAGGGGCGCCGCTTCATCTGCTCACTCAAGTACGGCGCTTGGCCGTCATTACAGCTTGAACTTCACACCAAGGTTGTAGAAGCGACCCACCAGACCCGATTGCGCCCAGGTCGGGTTGTAGTTGGCGCCAGCACCGGCATAGTCGGCCTGATCGAGCGGGGGCTTCTTGTCGAACACATTCATCACCGAACCGGTGATGCTGATGTGGTCGTTGATCTCATAGCTACCCGTCAGGTCAAAGTCGGTGAAGGACCCCACCTTGCAGCTGAGGGGAAGGAAGGAGATGCACGAGCCGCTGGAATGGAAATCCAGAGCGGTGTTCTTCATGCCGCTGGTGTAGTACAGCGTACCCGTGACCGTCAGCGGCCCCCAGATGATCGTGTTCGCCCACGAGCCGCGAGTACGCGGCGTACCTGCACCCGACGACAGGATGTAGGGACCATGCGTACCGACGAACTGCTGCTTCGTGCCATTGGGCAAGGTGAGCTTCCAGTTGAAGATCTGCGTACCGGACAGCTGCGTGACGTAGTGAAGATTACCGCTGAAGTCGAAGTGGGCCTGGATGTCCAAGTCCATGCCGGTGGTCTTCAGCGATTGTCCGTTGACGAACTGCGTGTCGATTTCGATCGGGCGCGGCTGCGCATTCGGGAAGGCCGGATCGGGCAGGTCGGGGATAACCGTCACACCGGGATTCTGGGGGCGGCCGGCAAAGTAGTTGTCCAGCGCAGAGCCAGAGTCGCCAGGAACGATGACATTCTCTTTCTTGATGTTGTAGTAGTCGATCGAGGCGTTCAGCCAATCGGTGGGTTGTACCACCACGCCGAGCGTGTAGTTGGTCGCCTTCTCCGGCTTGATGTTCTTGTTGGCGATCGTCCCCAGTGCGATGGCATAAGGCAGGGTGTAGCCATTGCCGCCGCCATGCGCTGCAAGGAACGCGGGATCGGTGATCTGCTCGGTCACGAAGCCGGTGCTTGAACTGGAGCCGTTCTCCGAGAAGCTCGGCGCACGGAGCCCCTTGGAGTAGGTACCGCGAAGCGCGACCCAATCGAAAGGCTTGTACTTGATGCCGACCTTCGGCGTGAAATGATTGCCTACGTCGGTGTAGTGGTCGAAGCGACCCGATACATCGACTTCCAATGACTGCAACAAGGGCGCATCGAACTCGACATAGGCAGCGCTGACATCGCGGCTACCCCTTGTGATCGCGTTACCGAGGCCCAGCGTGTCATTGCCTGGATTGAGGGTCGGATCGTTTTGCGCCTCATGCCGGAACTGGGCGCCAACAGCGACGCCAAGCGCACCGCCCGACAGATCCCATAGCTGGCGGTTGGCGGCAAGGTCGAGCGAATCCAGGTCGGAGGTGGAGGTCTTGCTGTAGGGCGGAGCCACCAGGTTGCGCGCGGCACCGGTGTTGGCGCTGGGATTGAGGAAGTTGTAGGTGCCATTGGTAATGGCGTTGACCAAACCGCTAAAGCTTATCGCGCCGAAGCGGTTGGTACCCAGCCAGGTGTGGTTGAGTACCACAGTCGCATCCCAGTTCCAGTCGCTGAAGGTGCCATTGACGCCGCCCACCATGCGCGCGTTGTGATTGTTGTAATTGGTGCCGGCAGGAATGTCGCCGAAGGCATAGTTGATCAGCGCGTACTGGCCCTGTGCAGCGTACGGATTATTTGGGTTCAGAGCGCCACCCGGCAAGGTAGGCGGCAAGGCGATGCCGTTGGTGTTGTGCGGAATGCCGTTCTCGATCTGCGCCGGCGGCGCCACAGTCCAGGTCTTGGCTTCGAAGAAGCTGGCCGACATGTAGGCCGTGGTGGTGTCGTTTAGCTTGACAGTGAAGCGACCATAGATACCGCCCTGCTCCATCTTGGGCTGCACCTGACCGTACTGGCCCACGAAATTTTGCTGGCAGTAGCTGCCTGGGGTGTTCGGATCATTGGTGACGAGTATGCCCTTGGGGCCGCATCCACCCGGCGCCAGCACCTGCGTGGGCCCGCCAGTAGCTCCTACGCCGTCGACAAAGCTGCCACTGCCTCCCGGGGTCAGCGTGCCGGGCGTCACCGAGCCGTAAATCGAGCCCGAGCTTGCTGCCGGCTGGCCGCCGTTATTGTTCTGGCCGCCGATCCGACGCAAGTCGGCCGTATTGAACGGGAAACCGCGCTGGCTGATGTTGATCGGGTTGTCCCGCTGGTACTGCACGCTGACGTAGCCGTTATAGCGGTCGGTCTGAAGGTCGCCACCGCCGGCCATCAAGGTGGCCTTGCGGGTGAAGCCGCCGCCATGCTGCGAGGTACCGACATCGGCCGTACCTTCCACGCCGTGGAAGTTCGGCTTGAGGATGATGTTGACCACGCCACCGATCGCATCGGCGCCGTACAGCGACGATGCGCCATCTTTCAGCACTTCGATGCGATCCACCGCAGCGAGCGGAATGGTGTTCAAGTCGACGAAGGAGCGAACGCCGTCATCCGACACGGCGTAGGTCGCGCTGCGATGGCCGTCGATCAGCACCAGAGTGGAGTTGACGGTCAAGCCGCGCAACGCCACGCCGGAGGAACCGGCCGCAAAACCGTTGGAGAACGCGTTGGGGATGGAGCCGCTGTTGTCGGCCGAGACCGCGCGAACGACATCGGACACCGTGGTCAGACCGCTGCGCTGAATCTGGGTGGCCGAGATAACGGTAACCGGAGATGGCGTTTCCACGTCGACACGTGGAATAGCCGAGCCGGTCACCGTGATGGTCTGAAGTTGTTTCGCCTGTTGTTCTTGTGGCGGCGGATTGGACGTCTGGGCGGGAGCAGTGCTTTGAGCAAATACAGTTCCGGCAGGAGCGAGCATCAGTCCGGCCAATGTCAGGGCGAGCTTGTTGCGCTTCATGTGGTTAGCCTCTCTTTGTATTGATCCGCAATACGCCAGACGATCCTTTCAGCGATGTGGGGGATGCGCTAACAAAGCTGCGCCGCTGAATGCTGGCAGGCGGAGTCTTCCACTTTAAGGTTAGCTTCACAAGTTCCATGACATTAGCCGTAACTCATTGCTGTGCGTAATATTTTGCGCGATGCCGCATAAGCACGGGCCGTACCTCCGTAAGTCATTTCAAAGCGCGTTGATAATCAGGCTAAGAGTCCACGGGGCCATGGTTGAAAATAGATCTTCGCCTTAATTAATGGGCTACTTATAACGATCCAAAAATAATCACCTGAAATTCACAGAGGCAAATGCAACGTGAAAGTAATGCCTTTGCCGTTCGTCGCGTTTCAGCGCACGATGCATAAAGCCCAGCTAAACCACCTCGCGAAAGCGCAAGAAATTGCTAATTGGGATGTTAAAAAGAGAAAAGCGAGCAGCGCCGCAGAGGGCTTACCGGCCGGCGTGCATCCACATGTTCTTTACAAGCCCAGGGTGTCCGACAGCGACCGTCGATCGTCTCCGGCCGAACCAGGAACGATCGACGATCGTCTCCGGCCGAACCAGGAACGATCGACGATCGCTTAGCGAGCGGAACCGCAGCGCTGGGAGTGTCTGCGGTCAGCCCAGCAGCATGCGCGCGATGGAGCCGGCAGCCTCACGGCCGTCGTAGACCGCGCGCACTACTAAATCGGCACCGCGCACGTTGTCGCCCCCGGCGAAGATGCGCGGGTGACTGGTCTGGTGCGACAGCATGCCATCGACACCGGTGGCGACCTTGCCGGAGTGCTCCAACGTCACGCCGTGCGAGCGCAACCAGTCCGGTGGGCTGGGTAGAAAACCGAACGACTGGATCACCACATCGGCCTCGATCTCGTATTCACTGCCTTCCACGTTCTGCGGACGCGCACGACCGTCGCCGCTGTCGACCAGCGCGGTCTCGACGACACGCACCGCACGCACCCTGCCATCCGCATCGCCAAGGATGTCCAGCGGCTGCCGCTGGAACAGGAACTCGACACCTTCTTCACGGCTGTACTTCACCTCGCGTGCTGAGCCCGGCATGTTCGCCTCGTCGCGGCGATACACACAGGTGACGGAGGATGCGCCGAGGCGAATAGCGGTGCGATTGCAGTCCATGCCGGTGTCGCCGCCGCCGAGCACCACGACGCGCTTGCCGCGGAAGTCGAAGGCGTGGGGCACCTGCTCGTCGCGCAACAAACGCTCAGTGTTGGCGATCAGGAACGGCAACGCGTCATGCACGCCGTGCAGCTCGCGGCCTGGCAGTTGCGCGTCGACATAGGTATAGGCGCCGGTGCCGACGAACACGGCGTCGTAGTCGTCCAGCAACTGACCGAATTCAACGTCGCGCCCCACTTCATGACCGAGCAGGAAGCGCACGCCCATGCCTTCGAGCACGTCGCGACGCGTGCGCACCACGCCCTTGTCCAGCTTGAACGGCGGAATGCCGAAGGTCAGCAGGCCGCCGATCTCTTCTTGACGGTCGTAGACATCCGCGGCAATGCCGGCGCGGCGCAGGCGATCCGCGCAGGCCAAGCCAGCCGGGCCAGCACCGACGATAGCCACGCGCTTGCCGGTCTCGCGCACCGCCGACAGATCCGGGCGCCAGCCCTGACGCAATGCTTCGTCAGTAACCCAACGCTCGATGCTGCCGATGGTCACCGAGCCGAACGCGGTCTGCTCCAAGGTGCAGGCGCCTTCGCACAGACGGTCCTGCGGACACACGCGGCCGCAGATTTCCGGTAGCGGGTTGGTCTCGTGCATCAAGGTGGCCGCTTCCATGATGCGGCCGTCCTGCACCAGCTTCAGCCAGTTCGGAATGTAGTTGTGCACCGGGCAGGCGTGTTCGCAGTACGGGTTGCCGCAATCGATGCAGCGCTCCGCCTGCGTGCCGGCCTGGGTCGTGCCAAAGTCACCGGCGATCTCGCCATAACCCAGCACACGAATCGCCACCGGCACCGTGCGCGGGGTTTGTCGCTCGACGTTGAGGAACTGGAAGGCCTTGTCGCTCATGCTGCACTCCTCAGCTCTTCCGCCAGCGCGGAAAGGCTGGCCGCCTTCGGCTTCACCAGCCAGAACTTGTATTGCAAGCCGCGGAAGTCGCGCAGGATCTGCCGTCCCCAATCGCTGCCGGTGAGTTCCACATGACGCGCCACCAGGCCGCGCAGGTGTTGCATGTAGTGCTCCATCCCTTCGGGAGAGATACGCAGGATGTCGACCAGCTCGTGGTTGTAGCAGTCGACGAAATCGCGCTCGAGATCGAGCACATAAGCGAAGCCGCCCGTCATGCCGGCACCGAAGTTGAGGCCGACCTTGCCGAGCACGGCGACCACGCCGCCGGTCATGTACTCGCAGCAGTGATCGCCGGCACCTTCCACCACCGCGAGCGCACCGGAGTTGCGCACGGCAAAGCGCTCGCCTGCGCGACCGGCGGCGAACAGCTCGCCATCGGTGGCGCCATACAAACAGGTGTTGCCGATGATCGCGGCATCCTGCGTGGCGAACGGCGAATCCAGCGGCGGACGCACCACGATGCGGCCACCGGCCATGCCCTTGCCGACGCCGTCGTTCGCTTCACCGGTGAGGTCGATATGCACGCCGCCGGCATTCCATGCGCCCAGGCTCTGGCCGGCCGCACCTTCCAGCCGCAGCACGATGGGATGCGCATCCATACCGTGATCGCCGTGACGGCGCGCCACGTCACCGGAGAGACGCGCGCCGATCGCGCGGTCGGTGTTGGCGATGGGATAGTTGAAGGTGCCGCCACTGCCGGTCGCCACGGCTCCGCGTGTATCGCACTCGATGCGCGTAGCCAGGGCGGCTTCATCGCGCATCGGATTGCGCGGCGAGGTGCACGCAAAGTCCACGCTTGTACCCAGGCCGCGGCCATCGATCAGCGGTTGTAGATCCAGCTTGTGCTGCACCGGTGTGGAACCTTCCACCTGCTCCAGCAGATCGGTGCGGCCGATGATCTCGGCCAGGCTGTGCACGCCCAACCGCGCCAGATGCGCGCGTACGTCTTCCGCCACAAAGCGGAAGTAGTTCATCACCATCTCGGGCAGGCCGACAAAGTGCTCTTGGCGCAGCACGGGATGCTGAGTCGCCACGCCGGTGGCGCAATTGTTGAGATGGCAGATACGCAGGTATTTGCAGCCCAGCGCCACCATCGGGCCGGTGCCGAATCCGAAGCTCTCGGCACCGAGCAGCGCCGCCTTGATCACGTCGAGGCCCGTCTTCAAACCACCATCGGTCTGCAAGCGCACGCGGCCACGCAAGTCGTTGCGGCGCAGGGTCTGTTGCGTTTCGGCAAGACCCAGCTCCCACGGCGTGCCGGCGTATTTGATCGAAGTAAGCGGGCTCGCGCCGGTGCCGCCATCATGGCCGCTGACCGTGATCAGATCCGCACCGGCCTTCACCACACCCGCCGCCACCGTGCCGACACCGGCATGGCTCACCAGCTTCACCGACACCAGCGCCTGCGGATTAACCTCCTTGAGGTCGTGGATCAGCTCGGCCAGATCTTCGATGGAATAGATGTCGTGATGCGGTGGCGGCGAGATCAGGCCGATGCCCGGCTTGGCATAGCGCAGGCGCGCGATGGTGGCGTCCACCTTGTGGCCCGGCAGCTGACCGCCCTCGCCCGGCTTGGCACCCTGCGCGATCTTGATCTGCAGCACTTCGGCGTTGACCAGATAGGCAGGCGTCACGCCGAAACGGCCCGACGCGACCTGTTTGATCTTGGAGGTTTTCTCGGTGCCGTAGCGCGCGGGGTCTTCACCGCCTTCGCCGGAATTGCTGCGTGCACCCAGGCGATTCATGCCGATCGCCAGCGCCTCATGCGCTTCCGGCGACAGCGCGCCCAGCGACATGCCGGCGGAGTCGAAGCGGCGCAGGATGCTTTCCACCGACTCGACCTGATCCAGCGGCAACTCCGCGGCACTCGCCTTCGGACTGAGCAGATCGCGCAGCGCTGAAGGCGGCCGATGGTCCACGACATCGGCATACACCCTATAGTCCGCCGCGCTGCCGGTGCGCACGGCCTTTTGCAGACTCCCGATCACATCGGGGTTGTACATGTGGTACTCGCCACCGTGCACATATTTATAGAGGCCGCCGGCGCGCAATGGCTGCGCTTCGTTCCACGCCTCGGCGGCGAGCAGCCGCTGATCGTGCTCCAGCTCGGCGAAGCCGGCGCCACCGATGCGCGAAGGCGTGCCGGGGAAACACAGCTCCACCACCTCCGGCGCCAGCCCCACGATCTCGAACAACTGCGCACCGCGATAGCCAGCCACGGTGGAGATGCCCATCTTCGATAGGATCTTCAACAGACCCTTGCGAATACCGCGACGGTAACTGCGGCCAATCTCAAAGCGGTCGTCGGCGATATGCCCTTCACGCCCCAGCTCGAACAGGCTCTGATACGCCAACCACGGATAGATCGCAGTGGCGCCAAAGCCGATCAGACAGGCGAACTGATGCGGATCGCGCGGCGTGGCGGTCTCGACCAAAATGTTGCACTGACAACGCAGACCTTCGTCGATCAGGTGCGCATGCACCGCGCCCACCGCGAGCAGCGAATGAATCGGCAGCAAGCCGCGCTCGGGATAACGATCGCTGAGGAAGACCAGCGCGCAACCCTCGCGCACGGCCTGGGCCACGTCGCGACACAGGCGGCGCAACGCCGCTTCCAGACCTTCTTCCGGCGCATACATCAGATCGAATCGCGGCGTGCTGATGAACTGCGGCATCGCCAGCAGCTGGCGCAACTTGCGCTGGGACAGGATGGGTGAGTTGATCAAGATCTGCTTCGCGTTCTCCGCGCGCAGATCGAACACATTGCCTTCCGCGCCGATCTGCGTGACCAGCGACATCACCAGCTTCTCGCGCAATGGATCGATCGGCGGGTTGGTGACCTGGGCGAAGCCCTGGCGGAAGCGGTCGAACAACGGACGCACCTGGCGCGACATCGCTGCGATGGGTGTGTCGTCGCCCATCGAACCGGTGGCTTCCATCTCCAGTTCCGCCAGCGCTTTCAGCACCGACTCGCGCTCTTCGCGCGAGAGACCGTAGAGCTTCTGGTAGCAACGCAGCTGGTCCGTCGGCAGCGGTTCGGCCGCCAGCGTGGGGTCGATCAGGTCGGATTCGAGATAGCTGACACCAGCGCGCAGCCAATCGCGATACGGCGCGCGACGGCGGTTGATGTCGTCGATATCGGCATCGCGCAGCAAACGCTGATTGGCGAAATCCACCGCGATCATCTCGCCTGGTGCCAGGCGGCCCTTGGCGATGACTCGCGCGGAAGGCACGTCCCACAAACCAGCTTCGGAAGCGACGATCAGATGGTTGTCGTCCGACAGTGCCCAGCGCGCGGGACGCAAGCCGTTGCGGTCCAGGGTGCAGGCCGCGTAATGGCCGTCGCACATCACCAGGCCGGCGGGGCCGTCCCAGGGTTCGCTATGCAGGGCGTAGTACTCGTAGAACGCGGCGAGGTCTTCATCGATGCCTTCGCGCGCGGCAAAAGCCGGCGGCACCAGCACGCGCATCGCGGCGATCAGGTCCAGGCCGCCGGCGATCAGCACTTCCAGCGCGTTATCGAGACTCTCGGAGTCGGAGCCGGTCTGGCGCACCATCGGACCGATGTCCGACAGATCCACCAGCGGCGAGCGCAGGATGGATTCGCGCGCCTGCATCCAGCGCCGGTTGGCGCGGATGGTGTTGATCTCACCGTTGTGTGCCAGCAACCGGAAGGGCTGGGCCAACCTCCACTGCGGCGTGGTGTTGGTGGAGAAACGCTGGTGGAACACCATCGCGTCCGCCACCAGTGCCGGATGCTGCAGATCGGGATACACGTTGCGCAACTGGCCCGGCGCGGCCATGGCCTTGTAGCCAATCACCGCAGCGGACAGCGTCACTACATAGAAATGCGCTTCGTCGGCCAGCGCGGTTTCGGTGCGGCGGCGGGCGCGGAACAGCGCGCGCTCGAAATCGTCATCGTCGCTGCCTTCCGCCGCTTCCACGAATACCTGGCGCACGCGCGGGCACGCGGCAGCGGCCAGTGGGCCGCAGGCTTCGGGATTCACCGCCACATCGCGCCAGCCGGCCACGTGCAGGCCCTCTTGGCGCAGAAAGGTTTCCAGTGTGGCGACTGCATGCTCGCCGCCCTCGGGATCGAGGAACACCAGCCCCGCCGCAAAACGTTTGCCCAGAGTCAGCCCCGCCTCGGCCGCCATCGCCGCAAGCCACGCCTGCGGCTTGTGCACCAGCACGCCGCAGCCATCGCCACTGACGCCGTCGGCGTTCACGCCGCCGCGATGGGAGAGCTTGGCCAGCGCCGCGAACGCGGTGTCGACGACCCAGGTGCTGGGACGGCCATCGATCTGTGCGACCAGACCGAAGCCGCAGCTGTCGTGTTCAAACGCGGCGTCGTACAGCGCCGGTGTACCTGACTGCGCCATCTTGCCTCCCCGGCCGATGGATTTGCGGGACGCGCACGCCCACCGGTGCCGAAGGCACCGCTGCCACGCACGCGGGTGTGGGTTCGACTAAAACACAGTTGTTGCGCCGCGTCAAAGCCATGCAGACGGCCAAATAACGGTCATACGCAGCGGATTGGGGCAGCTCGACCATACCAGTCGCGTCGCTTTGCGATGGCGACTCACGCAGCGAGGCAAACCACTTTGTCGAAAGCTCGGAAGAGATGTTGCGAAAAAATTTCCAAACCGCCGATTTGGGCGGATAGACGTCCATTCCAAAACACGTACCGTCACGCCACTGCCACGGAACGGTCAACAAGTCTCCTCAGCATGCCTCGGTTTAACCCAAACCAAACTAACCGGCGACCGACATGCCCACCCCGATCAGCACGCCTCGCACTGCTCTTGGCAAGATGGACCTTCCCGCTCTGCACCCGCTGACCGCCGGCATCCGCCGTCGCCGACTGCCGGCGCTGCTTTTGCCGGCGATGTTGATGGCCACAGGCTTCTGCATCGCTGGCGCGGCCGCCGCCACCGATACGCCGGTGACTGCGCCAGTGACAGCTCCTGTCGCGACAAAGCAGCTTGAAGAAGTCGAAGTACGCGCCAACACCACCACCTCCGCCATCACCCAGGCGCCGACCCAGGCGGAACTCAACATCACCCAGCCGCAGTCAGTGATCGGCCTGGACTACATCAGCAACCACGTGGCCCCCACCGCCGACTACGCCGCCATCGCCGGCATCGCGCCCGGCGTCTCCACCATCGGTGTCAGCGGCCCCGGCCTGGGCGAAGCCAAGCAGATGACCATCCGCGGCTTCAACGACAACCAGTACAACGTCACCTACGACGGCATCCCGTTCGGCGACACCAACGACTTCAGCCACCACACCAGCAGCTATTTCCCGGCCAAGATGATCGGCCAGGTCACGGTGGACCGCGGCCCCGGCGGCGCCAGCCAGATCGGCCAGGCCACCTTCGGCGGCACCGTGGCGCTGCGCTCCAAGGATGCGCGCGACGAGTTCTCGTTCATTCCCACGGTGAGCTACGGCAGCTACGACACCACCCTGACCCACCTGGAGCTCAACAGCGGCCGCATCGACAAGCTGGGCGGCGGCAAGCTGATCTTCAGCGCGCAGTACAACGACACCGATACCTACCGCACCAACTCGCCGATGAACCGCAAGACCGCCTACCTCAAGTACGTGCAGCCGGTAGGCAGCAGTACGGAAGTCACGGTCCTCAGCAACTACAACTACATCACCTTCAACAACCCGGATAAGACCGACCTGACCCAGCAGCAGATCGACACGCTGGGCCGCAACTTCGGCCTCAACCGCGACCGCACCAGCACCGACTGCTATTGCTACAACTACCAGACCAAGGAAACCGATCTGGAATACATTGGTGTAAGCAGCGCGCTGAGCGATACCTGGCAGCTGGACAACAAGCTCTACACCTACGCCTATCACAACGACAGCCACGAGAGCCCCTACGTTGGCACGGGCGCGTCCAAGACCAACCTGGGCGGCTTCAACAAGATCAACGACTACCGCGCCTGGGGCGACACGCTGGAAACCACGCGCACCGACGAGCACGGGCAGCTGCGCTTGGGTGGCTGGTACGAATACATCGACAACACCCGCTACAGCGTGGCGCTGGACTACGGCCTGGGTGGCATCCATGACGTGAAGAAAGGCAAGCCCGACAGCAGCGCCTACAAGTACACGATGATCGATCGCCTGCGCACCACGCAGCTGTACGCCGAATACGCCTGGCGCGTCACCGATGCGTTCACCCTGACGCCGGGCGTGAAGTACGACCGCGCCACGCGCTATATCAGCGCACCGATCAACCAGACCACCAAGCTGCCGCTGTACGACCACCAGACCTGGGACAAGCCGCTGGGCTCGCTGACCGCCAACTACATGCTCACCAGCGACTGGAGCGTGTACGGCCAGGCCGCGCAAGGCTTCCTCACGCCCAACCTCAACCAGTTCTATGTGCCGAATCCGGCCGAGAACAAGGCCAAGCCGCAGAAGACGATGAACTACCAGTTCGGCACGGTCTACAAGACCGACCGCTTCAACGCCGACGCCGACGTGTTCTACATCGACTACCAGAACTTCCCGCTGACCGCGCTCGATCCGGTCACCCACGATCCCATCTTTGCGATGGCCAAGGGCGCCACCATGCGCGGCGGCGAAGCGGAAGCGACGTACTACGTGGGCGAAGGCGTGAGTTTGTACGCCAACGGCTCGCTGATCGACGCCAAGTTCAAGAACTCCAACCTGCGCATGCCCACCGTGCCGTCCGGCACGGCTGCGCTCGGTTTCCTCTACGACGGGAACGGTTTCTTCGGCTCGCTCACCGAGAAGTACGTGGGCGGCCAGCGCGTCTACAACGGCGACTTCAACCCGGATGTCGCATCCTCGGTGAACGCCAGCGGCCACACCACCGGCTGGTGGCAGGCCGCGCTCAGCCTCGGCTATGGCCAGAACCTCACCGGCTCGGTGATCAAGAGCTACAAGATCCGCCTGCAAGTCGACAACCTGCTCGACGAACACAAACAGGTCATCGACTCCATCAAGGGCACCACGCCGTACTACCTCGTGCTACCCGGCCGCAGCTGGTTCGCCTCCGTTTCCCTGGCCCTCTGACGCCGACAGGAACCCATCATGCAGACGACCTCGCTCCGCCTGAAAAGCGCCCTGCTCGGCCTGACCCTGCTCCTCTCCGGTGCAGCCCACGCTGACGACACCCCGCACTATCTCGACGACGCCAAACTGCACGAACTGCAAGCGATCATCGCCCCGCCCTCCGTCCCCGGCTCGCCCGAGGATCGCGCCGACCGTGCAGTCACCGACCGCGCCTACGCCGCCGCGCGCGGCAAAGACGAAGCCACGCTCGCCAAGAAGGAAGAAGCCTTCGACGTCTTCGCCTTCTCCCGCGTCATCGGCCCCAACTTCGACACCAGCAAACTGCCCCACACCGCCACCCTGTTCACCGAAGTCCAGAAAGAAACCGCAGCGGCCGTCAAAGAAGCCAAGAACCACTGGCAGCGCGCCCGCCCTTGCCCCCTCGACGCCTGCCACAAAGACCCCGAAGGCGACGAAAAGAACCTCAAGAAGAAAAGCTACGGCTATCCCAGCGGCCACAGCACCCGCGCCACCGTCTTCGCCGTCCTCCTCGGCAAACTCATGCCCCAGCGCACCGACGACCTCGCCGGTTATGCACGCGATGTGGGTTGGCGTCGCGTAGTGCGTGGCGCGCATACGCCGCAGGACATTTATGCCGGGCGGGTGTTTGGACAAGCGTTGGCAGCGGCGTTCTTGGCGAATCCGGTGTTGCAGAAGGATATGGAAGAGGCGGAAGCGGAACTTACTGCGGCGGGTTTGACTGCGCCGATGAGTGAGACGAAGGCAGCGATGGTGCATTGAGTGCGGCGGGACTGGGGTTTGCTGATGCTCACTCCGGCCTACAGCTCTCCGTAGCAACGACATCCCGAGCACCCACCACCCCTCCCCAACCCTCCCCTGTCCCACGGGACTAGCTTTGCGTCGCAAGCAAGGGAGGGAGCAAAAGCAAAGCGATGCGAAGCGAGCCCGTGACGGGTCCCCTGTGCAGCGGTGAGGGCTGGACGATCAGGCCCCGAAGGGGGCATCGACAGGACGTCGATGCCTTTTCGACACGACAGGGACGTCGTGTCGAAAAGCCCGGCCAGCCCTCACGGACCCGCAGGCGAAGCCGGAGGGCGCGGAACCGGGGTGGCCTCTCTTTTGGTTACTTTTCTCTGGCCAAACAGAGAAAAGTGACTCGGACCGCGGCAGCGGTTCGAAAGCCCGCGGCAGGCGAGCCAGAACACGCAGACACGACAATCGAGCGATATGTCACTGGGTCCCGGCCTACGCCGGGACGACGAAGTAGAAACGGTGTCGCGAGCACCCGCCCCCTCACCCCAACCCTCTCCCCGAGAGGGAGAGGGAGCTGAAGCGTCAGTGCTTGGTGGCAGCATCCGCCGGCGCAGCAACACCGCGATTCAACACCAATCCCTTCAACACATTCAGCGCCTGCGACAACGCATAATCCTGCGTCGCCAACTTCGCATTCTCCGCACTGCCATCGTTGTCGATGTCCTTGCCCTTGCCGCCATCCTCATTGGCAAGGTGATTGCGCAAATCCGCCTCGGAGCCGATCAGCGTGGCCGAGCTATCCGCCTTGTTCACCGCCAGATCGGCCAGCGCGATATCCGGCTTGATGCCTTCGGCCTGGATCGATGTACCGTTAGGCGTGTAGTAACGCGCCGTAGTGATCTTCACCGCATGGTCCGCATCCAGCGGCAACACCGTCTGCACCACGCCCTTGCCGAACGTGCGGCGGCCGACGATCAGCGCGCGATGGTTGTCTTTCAGCGCGCCGGACACGATCTCGGCGGCGGAGGCTGTGCCGTTGTCGACCAACACCACCATCGGCGCACCATTGAGCAGGTCGCCAGGGTGCGCGGCAAAGTTGAGGTTGGCATCCTGCAGACGGCCCTTCGTGGTGACGATGGTGCCCGTGTCGAGGAAGTCGTCACTGACACCCACGGCGGCGGTGAGCAGGCCGCCGGGATTGGAGCGCAGGTCGAGGATGGCGCCGCGCTGCGCGCCGCTCTTCTTGATCAGCTCGCCGAGCTTCTTTTCGAGATCCGCTGCGGTGTCGTTCTGAAACTGGCTGACGCGGATGTAGGCATAGCCAGGCTCCAGCTCACGCGTTTTCACGCTGGTAATCGAAATGCGCTCGCGCACCAGCGGCATGTCGATCGGCTTGTCGCTCTTCTCATGCAGGATGGTGAGGACGACCTTGCTGCCCGGCTCGCCGCGCAACTTCTTGAACATCTCCTCGATGTTCTCCGTACCGACCGCCTTGCCGTCGACCTTGATGATGGTGTCGCCAGGCTTGATGCCGGCACGCGAGGCCGGCGTATCGTCGATGGGCGAGATGATGCGCAGCGTGCCGTCCACCTGCAGCACTTCGATGCCCAGGCCGCCGTATTGGCCGGTGGTGTCTTCGCTGAGCTCGGCCAGGCCTTCCTTGTCGAGGTATTCGCTGTGCGGGTCCAGGCCGGTGAGCATGCCGCTGATGGCGGCCTTCATCAGGGTCTTGTTGTCGACTTTTTCCACATAAGCCTGGCGCACGATCTCGTAGACCCGGCTGAAGTTACGGATGTCATTGAGGTCGACGGGGTCCGGCGTCTCGCTGGACGCGGCCTTAGCCGGCGCGGCTTCCGCCTGCTTGTTGCCATGGGCGGGGGCCGTCTGGGCCTGCAGCATGGGCGCTGCCATCAACAAGGCGATCAGACTCAGGGTGGGAAACCGCATGACGTACTCCGGAAAAGCGAGGGGCGCGCCGCGATGCGGTGCAGCGCCAGGCTGCTTGGACCGCCGGAACGCGCCGGAATTCAGTACTTGTATTAGCTAGCCTGCGTCGCCGTAAGTTCTACGTCAACGCTGGCGGCTCAGCCAGCTGCGTGGATCGACCGGTTTGTTGTTCTGGCGCAGCTCGAAGTAGACGCCCGTATTGACGCCGGTGGGCGCCGCCGCCGTGCCGACGGCCTGGCCGGCCTCAACCTCGTCGCCCACGCCGTGCAGCAGGCTTTCGTTGTTGCCGTACATGCTCATCCAGCCGCTGCCGTGGCTGAGGATCAGCAACATGCCGTAGCCGCGCAGGAAGGCCGCGTAAACCACCCGGCCACGCGCCACGGCGCGCACTTCGCTGCCACCGCCAGCCTTGATCAGCACGCCGTTGCCGTAGGTATTGACCACACCGTTGGCCGGCCACGGCAGGTTGCCGCGGATATTTGCGCTGCCCTTGCCCGGCGACACGCTGGGCGCGGCCGGATTCGCCTTGGCGGCGAGGGCGGCGGCACGGGCTGCTTCGTCGATGGCTTTCTGCAGCTTGTCGACCAGGTTGTTGAGTGATTGCGCGTTCTGCTTCAGCGCCGCGAGCCGTTCGCCCTGGTCCTTGTATTGCGCGTCGGTCTGGGCGGCCAGCTTGGCCTGCGCGGCACGCTGCTGCTCCAGCGTCTTCGCCTGCTGTTCGCGCTGGCTGCGCGCGGCCTGCAGGGCTTGTTGCTCGGTGGTGATGCTGGCCTCCAGGTCCTGCAGATGAGCCAGGTCGCCCATCAGCTTTTCCACGCGCTGCACGCGGTCTTCCTGGAAGTACTTGGAATAGGCCAAAGCGCGAGCCACCCGGGCGACATCTTCGTCACCCAACAGCAGGCGTAGATCGGAACCACGCCCCAAGGTGTAAGTGGCGCGCAACAGATCGGCGATGGCGGCGCGCTGGCCGTCCAGGCTTTTCTGCAATTCAGTGCGCTGCTGCTGCAATTTTTCCAGCTCGCGCTGCTTGGCGGCCAGTTCGCTGTCCGTCTGGCGCACCGCCTTCGCGGCACCAGCCACGGCATTGGCCTGCTTGGCCAACTCGGCGTTGGCGCTGTCGCGCTTGGCGGCGGTCTCCGCCTGCTCCTTGGCCAACGCCTCCATCTTGCTGCGCACATCGGCGAGCTTCTTTTGCGCCTCGGCCTGTTCCGCCTTGGTCTTGGCATCCTGTGCCATCGCGGGCATGGTGGCGAAGCCGGCGAGAAGGATCGCGGCACCGATGAGGCCGCGAGCGCAACGACGGGCGGAGCAATGGTGTTTTGGCATCGGCCGATTATCCCTGAGCAGAGCGATCCCGGCGAGACGTTAGAGCCTGTTCAAGGTCTCCGCGTGGCCCGCGTTGACGAGCTATGGGCGCCAAGTGGTGGAGCGTGGCGCAGCGCCTGACTGGCTGTCAGGCCAAGCCGCGCGCCGCCGCATGGCGCCCATAGCTCATCAACCCTCCGGGCCGGGTCTGTTTGCACGCAATCCTGCGTCATCACTCGGTTGTGTATCGACATACACGCCCTCGTTCTTCCTGGTCTTGCGTGCAAACAGATCCCGGCGCGGGCCACGCGGAGACCTTGAACAGGCTCTTGGACAAACGCCGCCGCGCTACCATCGTCGGATCGATGACAGGAGGGACGGAGCGTCATGCGGGTCGCAAGAAGCAAGACGATCGCCGGCACAGGCATCGCATGCATGCTGCTCGCTGCTCCTGGATGGGCAACCGATACCACCTTGCCAGCGGTGCAGGTCAATGCCGTACGGCTGGACGTTCCTCCGTTCGACCTCCCTGCCTCGCTAAGCGTGGTTACGGTGGCGCCCGGCGACAGTGGCAAACCGGGCGTGAATCTCTCCGAGGCATTGATTGGCGTGCCGGGCGTGCTGGCACGCGATCGGCAGAATTACGCACAGGACGAACAGTTGTCGCTGCGCGGCTTCGGCGCGCGCTCCACCTTCGGCGTGCGCGGCGTGCGGCTGTATGCCGACGGCATTCCCGCGACCATGCCGGACGGACAGGGGCAGCTCTCGCATTTCAGTCTCGATGCGGCGGAGCGGGTAGAAGTGCTGCGCGGGCCATTCTCCGCGCTGTACGGCAATGCTTCCGGCGGCGTGGTGCAATTGTGGAGCGCGGAAGGAACGGTGCCGTCACAGACACGGATAGGCCTGTTCGCCGGTAGCGATGCCAGCATGCGGCTTGGCCTGTCGACGCGCGGCATCGACGGCGCGCTCGACTACAACCTGGCCTTGGCACATTTCCAGACCGCTGGCTATCGCGACCACAGCCGGGCCCAGCGCGAGTCCGGCAACGCACGGCTCGGTTTCGACCTGGGCAAAAGCGGGCACCTCACCCTGGTATTCAACACACTGGCCCTGCCGCAGGCGCAGGACCCGCTCGGTCTGACCCGTGCGCAAGCCGAAGCCAACCCGCAGCAGGCGCCCGCCGTCGCCTATCAGTTCGACACCCGCAAGAGCGTGCACCAGACCCAGGGCGGCGCGATCTATGAGCTGGCGCCAGATGCGGATACGCAGTGGCGTCTGATGGCCTACTACGGCCAGCGCGGCGTGCAACAGGTGTTGGCCGTGCCGGTCGCCGCACAACGCGATCCGCTCAGCGCCGGCGGCGTGGTCGATCTGGACAGCAACTACGGCGGGATCGACGCGCGCTGGACTCGACGAGCCGATCTCGTTGGCCGCCCACTGGAGCTAGTGCTTGGCCTCAGCTACGACGATCAGGATCAACACCGTCGCGGCTACGAAAACTTCGTCGGCAACACGTTGGGCATCACTGGCCGATTGCGCCGCGATGAGGATGACCGCGTGTGGAATCTCGATCCATACGCCCAGCTGTACTGGCGTTTCGCCACGCAGTGGTCCCTCCTGGCCGGGTTGCGGCATAGCGAGGTGCACTTCCGCTCGAACGACCGTTACATCGCTCCCGGCAACCCGAACGACAGCGGACGTATCCGCTACGGCGCGACCACACCCGTAGCGGGTTTGCAGTACCGTCCCAACGACAAGCTGCGCTTCTACGCCAGTTATGGCGAGGGCTTCGAAACACCCACCTTCAACGAACTGAGTTACCGCGCCGATGGTGGCGCCGGACTCGCCTTCAACCTGCGCCCATCACGTAGCCGGCAAGGCGAATTCGGCGCGAAATGGCAGCCAGCGACAGACTGGGAACTCGACACCGCCTGGTTCCGCGCCGACACCCGCAACGAACTGGCGGTAGCCAACAACACCGGCGGACGCGCGCGCTACCGCACCATCGGACGCAGCCGGCGCCAAGGCGCAGAAGCTTCGTTGCGCGGCGAACTCGGCGATGGATGGCGACTAGCGCTCGGCTTGACCCACGTGCAAGCACGCTTCCTCAGCGCCTTCAGCAGCGGCACACCAGCCATCACCATACCGGCCGGCACACGCATACCAGGCGTTCCGGAAAACTACGGCTCATTGCGGATTGAACGCGGCGCCACACTCGGTTGGCGGATGGGCATCGAACTGCAAGGTGTCAGCGCCGTATCGGTAGACGACCGCGACAGCTCACATGCACCAGGCTATCTGTTGACCGGCATAGACCTGGGCTATGGCCTGGCGCTAGGTGCGACGCGCTTGCACCTGAGTGCGCGCATCGACAATGTGTTTGACCGGCGTGCCATAGGCTCGGTGATCGTCAACGAAAGCAACGGCCGGTTCTACGAACCGGCGCCGGGACGCAGCGTGATGTTTGGCGCGCAACTAGAACTCTAAACCCGCTTTCGAACCCTGCTTCCGGGCGTGACGAACATGAAGGGTCATCGCGAGCACCCACCCCTCACCCCAACCCTCTCCCCCGTACACAAATCGGTGAACGGGGGAGAGGGAGCAAAAGCGATGCGCAAGCGAGCCGACATGCTCTTGATCTTGGGGTCCCCTGCGCAGCGGTGAGGGCTGGACGATCAGGCCCCAAGGGGGGGCATCGACAGGACGTCGATGCCTTTTCGACACGACAGGGACGTCGTGTCGAAAAGCCCGGCCAGACCTCACGAACTCGCGGGCGAAGCCGGAGAGCGCGTAACCGGGGTGGCCTCTCTTTTGGTTACTTTTCTCTGGCCAAGCAGAGAAAAGTGACCCGGCTCGCGGCAGCGAGACGGAAGCCCGCGGCAGGCGAGCCCGGTCGCGATAACGCGACAATCGAGCGATAACGCCACTAGATTCCGGCCTTCGCCGGAATGACGAAGTAGGAACGGCATTAATCCGTCGCAACTAACAACGACCGCAACCGCCCCGCAAACGAATCCCCATCCCCCAACAACCGAAACCCTGCGAACTCGAACGCCGGCGCCACCAAACAAGTCACCAACGTGTAATCCCCCAACGGCCGCGCCGCCTGCCACGCGTGCGCAGGCACCACATGCACCACCGAAGCACCATCAGCGAGAGGCCCCAAACGACAACGTTCAAGCCGCTCTTCGTTCGGGTGGTAAATCAGCAACTCCAACGGATCACCCTCGACATAATGCCAAGCCTCATCCGCATCGACGACATGCCAGTCACTGATCTCGTCAGCCGCAAGCAAAAAGTGGATCGCACTAAACGATGGCCGGACGCCATCAGGCGAAACAGCCGTATGGAAGCGCCGGTAATGGCCGCCTTCCACATGCGGCTGCAACTGAAGCGTGGAAATCAGAGTCGCCGCGCGTGGGTGGATGGGCATAGGTCTCAGTCGGTCGCTGCGTCGGGTTGCGGCTTGACCAGCCAGCGCACCGCCAACATGCCCAATTCGTAGAGAAAACACATCGGGATCGCCAGCATCACCATCGACGTGATATCCGGCGGTGTGATGAAAGCGGCAATGGCGAAAGCGCCAACGATGGCGTAGCGCCTGCCGTCGCGCAGCTGTTCGAGGCTGACCACACCGATCGCCGCGAGGATGACCACCGCCACCGGAACCTCGAAACACAGGCCGAAAGCGAAGAACATCAGCATCACGAAATCCAGGTAATGCGTGATGTCGGTCATCATCTCCACACCCTGCGGGGTCACCGCGGTGAGGAAACGGAAGGCCGCCGGCAGCACCAGGAAATAGGCGAACGCGCAGCCTGTATAGAACAGCAGCAAGGCCGCCGCGAGCAGCGGTCGCGCCAGACGTTTTTCGTGCTTGTACAGGCCGGGGCTGACGAAGGCCCACAGCTGATAGAGGATCACCGGCATGCTGATGAACAGCGCCGTGTAGAACGCCAGCTTCAACGGCGTTACGAACGGGCTGGCCACCTCGGTGGCGATCAGGTGCGCGCCCTGCGGCAGGCGCGCCACCAGCGGTGCGGCCAGCTCGGAATACAAGCGGTTGGCGAACGGCACCAGGGCCAGCAGCACCACGACCACAGCCACTACCGCCTTGACCAGGCGCGAGCGCAGTTCGATCAGATGCGAGAACAGGCCTTCCTGCAGGCTGTCGCTTTCGGAGGGGTCGTGCTCAGGCGCCGCCATGCGGTGTTTCCCTGGGTGGCGTGGCGGAGTTTGCCGCTGTGGTCTCGTCCGGTGCCTGGAGCGGCTTGGGCTGCATCACGTCGCCGCCGGTCTCGCGAACCTTGCGCAAGGTGGCGTCCAGTTCGGACTGCGCCGCCTCGGCGTGCGCGGCGGCCTCGCGGGCCTGGCGCTTGATCTCTTCGACCTGCAGCTCGCGCTCCACCTCGGCCCGCACGCTGTCCCAGCCGGTGCGTACCCGGCGCAGCAGCGCACCGGCGGTGCGCGCCGCGCCCGGCAGCTTTTCCGGGCCGAGCACGATCAACGCAATAAGCGCGAGCAGCACCAGCTTGCCGAAGCTGATCTCGATCATCGCCTGCTATCCGCGCTGCTTATTTGGTTTCGGTGTTGTGCTGGTTCTGCGTGCTGTTGCTGCCGGAGGCCGGTGGGTCCGCCTGCAGGCGCTCCTCATCCTTGGGCTTGCTGTCGCCGCCGTCCAGGCCTTTCTTGAAATCGCGCACGGCGCCACCGAGGTCGCCACCGATGTTGCGCAGCTTCTTGGTGCCGAAGATCAGCACCACAACAACCAATAGAAGAATGAGATGGGTAATGCTCATAGGGTTGCCTCAAAAGCGGAAGTGGACCGGAAAACGTTCGCACGCGCCGTGCGCCGGCCTTTCCGACTCAGCGCTGAGTGTACTCCTCCAGGCGGTCGCGGAAATCGACGACCGGTCCCGGAACCTTGCTCACACCACCCTCGAAGATGCGGCGGGGCGTGATGCCGGCGCCATAGATCTCGGCGTTGGCGTCATAGTCGATGCGCATGGCCGAGCCGTCCAGCGACACGCCGGCAAACAGGCCGCGCGAGCGCGAATACGAGTAGATCTCGGCCTTGAACTGGCTGTCGGTGGAGGCGGTGGCGGTGCGCCCGACCGGGCCGGCCGCGGCGGCGGCGTCCGCGCCCAGGGTAAATTTGCCGTTGACGATGGAATCCACACCGCGCTGGGTGCGGAACACCAGGATCACGTCGGTGGACGACACGCCGGCCTGGAAGCCGACGCTGCCGCCAGTCAGGGTCACGAAGCTGGGGTTGGACCAGGTGCCGTCCGGGCTCTTGACCGAGATCAGACCTTCACCGCGACGGCCGCCGAAAATGAAACCGGCCTTGATCATGTCCGGAATCACTGCGATCGCGTGGGCCTCTTTCAGCAGATCCGACGGAATCGATTTGTCCGGCGCCTCCATGATTTCCTTCAGCACGCGCACGGAGTTCTGCGCGCGCACCAGCGGCGGATCTTCGGCGTGAACGGACATGGCCGGCAGCAACAGAACCAGGGCGGCGAGCAACAGTCGGTGCAGCGATGCTTTGATCATGGATGACTCCTGTAACCGAGTTCGATAGGGCGGCCTGCGACAGCGGGTCATGCAGTGCCCCGGACGGCTTGTGGCAGACTTCATCGCGCTTCTCTGACGTTAACTCTCGCCACGACGGTCACCATGCCACGCAGCAGCCACTATACCGGCCTGGCCGGCGTTTCCGATGACCGTCCGGTTAAGACTGGCGTACTCCTGGTCAACCTGGGCACACCCGAAGCTCCAACGGCGAAAGCGCTGCGTCCTTATCTTGCGGAGTTCCTTAGCGATCCTCGGGTCATCGAGTATCCGCGCTGGTTGTGGCTGCTGATCCTGCATGGCGTGATCCTTCGTATCCGGCCGCCACGCTCGGCGCATGCGTATGGACGCATCTGGACGCCGCAAGGTTCTCCGCTGCGCGTCGGCAGCGAAGCGCTGGCCGCGGGCCTGCAGGCGGAATTGGATCAACGCGCGCCCAGCCCGGTCCGTGTAGCCCTGGCGATGCGCTACGGCCAGCCATCCGTAGCGCATCAGATCGAGCAATTGCAGCGCGACGGCGTCCGCCGCTTATTAGTACTGCCGCTGTATCCGCAATATTCCGCCACCTCCACCGGCTCGGTGATCGACGCCGTGGCGGACAGCTTCAAGACCCTGCGCTGGCCGCCGGAACTGCGCGTGGTCAACGACTACCACGACGACCCGGGCCACATCGAAGCGTTGGCGCAAAGCATCGAACGCTGGTGGGCGGCGAACGGCCGTGGTGACAAATTGCTGCTGTCGTTCCACGGCATTCCGGAACGCTACGTGGCGGCCGGGGATCCCTATTTCCAGCAATGCCGAACCACCGTGCAGCTGCTGCGCGAACGGCTGGGCTTGGATGAAACGCAGCTGCTGCTGAGCTTCCAGTCGCGCGTGGGCCGCGAACGCTGGCTGCACCCGTATACCGACGCTACCGTGCGCGAACTGGCGGCGCAGGGTGTGAAGCGTCTCGACGTGGCCTGCCCCGGCTTCGCCGTGGACTGCCTGGAAACACTGGAGGAGATCGCCATGCAAAATCGCGACTTCTTCGTCGAAGCCGGCGGCCAGGAGCTGCGCTACATCCCCGCTCTGAACGACAGCCGCGACCAGATCACCAGCCTCGCCGATCTGGCCCTGCGCCACATGCAGGGCTGGCCGGAACGCGACGGCACAGCGGCGAGCCTTGCATGAGCACGCCGGCCGAACGCTCCATCGAACTGCCGCAACTCACCCTGCACGCACAGATCTGGGGTGCGGACGACTTACCGCCCCTGCTCACCCTGCATGGCTGGCTGGACAACGCCGGCAGCTATGCCCGGCTCGCACCGCTGCTCGCCGACCGCTGGCGCGTGATCGCCCTGGAACTGCCGGGCCACGGACATTCCGACCACCTGCCGGCGGGCACGCACTATCACTTCGTCGATTACGTGCGGCACGTGCTCGGTGCCGCCGATGCTTTGGGTCTGGAACGTTTCGCCTTGCTCGGCCATTCGCTGGGGGCCGGTATCGCCGCGCTGTCGGCAGCCGCGGTACCGGAGCGCATCGAAAAACTGCTGCTGATCGAAGGGCTCGGTCCGCTCGGTGACGATGGTTCGCACACGCTGCAGCGCTTCCGCGATGGCATCGCGGCACCCATCAACAACAAAGGACTGCGGATATTCCGCAACGTCGAGCAGGCCACGGCGGCGCGCGCCATCGCGGGCGGATTGCCCGCCGAGCTGGCGCGACCGATCGTGGAGCGCGGCCTGATGGAAGTCGCCGACGGCTGGTGCTGGCGGAGCGACCCGCGCCTCACCCGCACCTCGCCGCTGCGGCTCGCCGAGAGCCAGATCCACGCGCTGCTGCGAGGCATTCGCGCATCCACGGCGTTGCTGCTGGCCCAACCCGCCACCTCCTATCTACCCAGCCATCCGATGGAACGGCGCGCGGCCTGCGTGGACGACATCGTCGTGAGCCACATGGACGGCGGACACCATCTGCATCTGGAACATCCCCAGTCCGTGGCGGGCTGGGCGAGTCAGCACCTCGGCGACTCCTGACCCGTCCTGCATCGATGTTGTCATTGCCGGCGATGCGCGTCGCGGGTACGCGATGTGCCTTAGCCCTTCTGCGTTTTCGTAATGAAGAGCCAGTAGCCCGCGACCATCGACAGGAGGAAATAGCCGAGCGCCAGCCAGTGAAGGTTTGCCGTGCCCGCGGCCACCCGCGCTGATGGGCTGTCTTTCAAATAGTTCAGCATGCTGTACGCATATGGCACGACATATCCGAATTTCCACGACAGCGCGGCCAGCGCGCCCACCCAGGTCAGAAAGCCGAAGCCGATGGGCACCAGGAAATTCTTGAACCTCAGACTCAAGAGATACTGGATGGCCACAATCGGCAGACAGTCGATGAAGTACAGCGCGTTCTGCGCAAGAAAGGAGCGCAGCGGCAACGGCTCACTCGGGTAGGGCGTCCCAGAGACCAACAGATAGGGAATGAGGGCCGAAAGATAGATGCCGACATTAAACAAGATGAAGAACTGCACGATCATCAAAAGGATGACCGTGAGTTTCGCAAAGAAAATAACGGTCACGCTCAGCGGAAGCGTGTGCACCTGCTTCCATGCGTTGTTCTTGTACTCGAGCTGCGTCATCAGGCTGGTCGCCAGAATCGCACTCAACGGCAGAAAGAAGATCGCCATCGATTCCCAGGAACTCTTCCACAATGCATTCCAGAAGGTATCCGCCGAATACAACGCCTGGAGCTTGTTGTGATTCACCAGCCGGGCAACGATGACAATCAGTGGTGTAAAAAAAGCACCGATCACAATCAGCCACGAAGCGAGGCTACGCTTTTTCTTGATCCATTCGCCATGAAGTGCATGGATGAAATCGATCGTCATGTTTTCAGCCCCCGACCATGTCCATGAAGATGGCTTCGAGGTCGCCCCCTAAAGCGCCAAGCGCATGAACGCCCACGCCTTCCCCGACCAGACGTCGATTGATGCTAGCAATGCGTTCGTTGGACATCGCCGGCATCACGATCTTTCCGTCGACGATATGAGCGTCTGGAACGTCAGCTGAGAGAATGCGCAGCGCCCGCTCATCGTCACTTGTGCAAAGCCCCACAGCTCCTGCCTGCCGGCGCTGTTGCAGCAGCACTCCCAGCGTGCCCTGAAACAACATCCTGCCCTTGCAAACAATGCCTACATGCGTAACCAGCCGCGCTATCTCGGATAGCAGGTGGCTGGAAATCACGATAGTGATGCCATCCTCTCGATTGAGCTTCATCAATAGGTCGCGGATCTCGACCATGCCATGGGGATCGAGCCCATTGGTTGGCTCATCCAGAATCAGCAGCGCGGGACGATGCAGCATCGCGATGGCGATGCTCAGCCGCTGCTTCATGCCAAGGGAAAACTGGCTGACCTTCTTGCCCCCGGTGTCGGCTAGCCCGACCAACGCCAGCACCTCGCCGATTCTCGTCTTAGTGACCCGGTAGATTTTCTGCAGCAGCGCCAGGTTTTCAGTGGCCGTGAGATGGTCGTAGAGCGATGGGCTTTCGATCAGCGAACCAACGCCTCTCAGAATCTCGACCCGATGCGTGTCGAACGGCTTGCCGAAGATGGAGATCACACCTTGTTGCTTTCGCAGTAGCCCCAGGACCAAGCGTAACGTGGTGGTTTTTCCTGCGCCGTTCGGCCCAAGCAAGCCATAGATGGCGCCTTCGGGCACCTGGAGATTGATGTCCTCCAGGGCGATATCGCCATTGGAGTAACGATGAAAGAGATGGGTCGTTTCGAGGCAATGCATACGGCATGTCCGGCCGAGTGGAGGCTTGCTGGCGAGGCGTATGGGCCCCCGGTCGGGCTGGACCGACACTCTTGCCAAACTTGGTGTAAGAGTTAAACTATCACGAAAGAAATTTAAGTAAAACTTAAATTATTGAGGTGCACATGGTCGGCAAATCCACGGTGGCGGACATCCGGCGTCGCAGCGCGCGCCTGCGGCAGTTTGTGACCTGCCTATTGGCGGCGTTGTGGGTCTTGCTGATGCTCGAACGCTTCGGCGCGGTCGCGATCCAGCTTTCTACCCATGGTTTTGACGGAGAACCGTTGCGGCGCTTGGCGGATCAGTTGGTTGCCGCCTGCCCGGAGGTTTTCTATCTGCTGTCGCTCTGGTGGATTCGACAAGCACTGGCCGCATTTGCGCGAGGTGAGCTCTATACGTCCACCATCACGAAGATGCTCGGCCGTGTCGGTGCGATGCTGGCTGCGGGCGCTTTCATTAGCGTCTTCCTGGTTCCCGCCGCGACTTACATGTTGGGATTCGGGCCGGGATACTGGGTGGCCTTTGACGTTTCCGGCCTGGTGCTCGGGGCGGTCGGACTGTCGCTCCACATCATCGGGCGCGTATTGCAGCGCGCTTCCGAACTGCAAGCGGAAATAGACGAGATCTTCTGAATGCCGATTCGAATCACGCTCGATGACATGCTCGCGGCGAGAAACATGAAAGCGAAACAGGTGGCTGCGATCATCGGCGTCAGCGAAACACATCTATCGCTGTTCCGATCGGGCAAGGTGCGCGGAGTGCGCTTTTCCACACTGGCCAAGCTGTGCGCAATCCTCGAATGCCAGCCGGGCGACTTGATGGCCTACGACTTCTCGGATACGGATCTGGCAGCGTCCGAATCCGGAGACGAGGCCTGATCCGCTCCGAGGGCGCGAGCAAAGCAGTCCTCCACGGAATGGGGCCCCGACCAAACCAGCCCCTGACCTACGGCACGTGGCACCCTGCCGGTACTGCGTAAACTGCAGTCATGCAACACCTCGGCCGCGCCAACTACGGTTCCCCGCAACAGCTTCGCTCGATCGGCGGCATGCTGGTATACGCCACGCGCTATGAAGGCGATGCCTCCCTGCCCCTGCACGAGCATGACGAGGCTTACCTCTGCCTGGTCGCGGACGGCGCGTATGTGCAGCAGGCGAGCGGACGCGATACCGCCTGCGAATCCGGCCTGCTGCTGGTGCACCCCGAAGGGCACCGCCACGCCAATCGCTTTTCGCCGCTGGGCGCGCGCTGTTTGAGCATCTTCCCCTCGCATGAATTCACCGCCAGCGACAGCATGCAACGCCTGCTTGGCGACCATCGCGCCTTGAACCTGCCCGACGCGCCACGCCTGCTGGCGCGTATCGAACGCGAGCTGGCCGCCACCGACGACGCCGCACCGCTGGCGTTGCAATCGGCGATTTTCGAACTGGTCGCGCTGGCTTGCCGGAGCGACCAGGGCGAGCGCCAACCCGCCTGGCTGAGCAAGGTGCTCGAGCGCCTGCAGGACGACCCGCTGGCCAGCTTGTCGCTGCAGGAACTGGGCGCCCTGGCCGGCGTGCATCCCGCGCATCTTGCGCGCCGCTTCCAGCAGGCGCAGGGGATGTCGGTGGGCGAATACCGCCGCGCGCTGCGTATCAAGCTGGCCTGCCGAACACTGGCATGCGATGAGCGCTCCATCGCCGATGTCGCCGTCGAAGCCGGCTTTACCGACCAGAGCCATTTCGCGCGGGTATTCAAACGGGTCACGGGACAAACACCACGTGACTTTCGGCACAAACTGCAACACGCGTCCTAAAGCATCAATCTCGTCCTAGACCGGCCAGGGAGCACTCGGGCAGCATGCGATCGCCTCCCAAGGAATCGCCGGCATGATCAAGCTCAAGCTCCGCCCTCTTTCCCGTCTCCTGTTGATCGGCAGCTTGCTGCTGCCCACGTTCGCCAGCGCGGACGACGCGCATGACCTGCTGCGCCAGTTGCAGCAGGCGCATGGCGCTGCGGCCCTGCAGCACCATGCCGCCCTCGTTGCAGAGGGCAAGGAGGAGTCCGACGGCCTCAGCGGCAGCTGGAACCTCACCGTGGACCTGCGCAACGGCCATTTCGCCGAGCATGCGCGCAACCCCGTTTTCACCGGCGCGGACGGCTACGACGCGCAAGGCCGCTGGCATCAGGACATCTCCGGCCTTATCCATCCCAACGACTCCGACGAAGCCACCACGGTCGCCATCAGCGAGAACTGGCTACGCCGCTTCGGCTTCCTGTCGACCGGGACGGACGACGTGAACTATCGCCGCCTGCCGGATGCCGAGGAAAAAGGCCACCGCTTTGCACGGCTCGAAGCGACGCCTGCCGGTGGACGCGCGATGACACTGTGGATCGACCCCACCACGCATCGTCTGGATCACGTCTCCTGGCAAAGCTCCTTCCTTACGTTCACCCAGCAATACAGCGACTACCGCGCGGTGAACGGCGTGCAACTTCCCTTTCGCATCAGCAGCGGCGCGGCCACTGCGGCCGGCGGCCTCGACAACGCGAGCACGGACATCGTCAGTCGCTACCAGTGGCTGGATACCGCCCCCACCGCAGCGTTGCAGCGCCCGGACGGCAAGGTGCGCGACGTGACGATGGCCCACGGCGCCAGCCAGGCTGTCGTGCCCATGCATCTCGAAGGCGGCTTCCTGCTGGTCGATGTGAGCATCAACGGCAAAGGGCCGCTGCCCTTCATCCTCGATACCGGCGGCCACGCCATCCTCACCATCGAGGCCGCGAAGAAGCTCGGCTTCAGCACGCAGGGTCAGGGCGTCAGCACCGGCTCCGGCCCCGGTTCGATGACGACGGCGTATACGCACGTCGACCACCTCGGCATGGGCGACGCCGACATCCGCGACCAGACCTTCCTGGTGATGCCGTATCCCTATGCCATGTGCGAACGCGGCGAAGGACGCGAACCCGTCGCCGGCATTCTCGGCCTGGAAATCTTCGAGCGCTTCGCCGTCACCTTCGACTACGACCATCAGCAACTCATCCTGCAGCCCTACGACCAAGGACAAGCGCCAGCGGCACGCCAGGGCAACGTGCTGCCGCTGCGCTTCACCGACGACATGCCGCTGACCGATGCAGAGCTCGACGACCATCGCGGCACCTTTGGCATCGACACCGGCAACTCCGGCCTGGTCTTGCTGTTCCCGCAATGGGCCGAACGCACAGGTATCGCCGATCGCTACACGAAAGGCACCCCCGCACCCACCGGCGGCGTCGGCGGCCAGTTCACCGCACACTTCTCCCATACACGTTCACTGAAACTCGGCGAACAGAAACTCGACAACGTCGTCGCCATGCTCACCCGCGCCGACGCCGCCGCCACCGGCAACCCCAGCGAAGCCGGCAACATCGGCCAGGACGTGCTCTCCCGCTACAACGTCCACTTCGACTACCGCCGCCAACAGATGGTGTTGATGCCCCGCACCGAAACCATCACCCGGCACTACGCCATGGCCGGCTTCCGCGCCGACAAACCGCAAGAGCAACCCGACCGCTACGTGATCAGCTGGGTCATACCCGGCAGCCCCGCCGAGCAAGCCGGGCTGAAGAAGGACGATGCGATTACCGCAGTCAACGGCAAAGCAGCGAAAACCATCGGCCTAGGCGAACTGCGCGACGCAAACATGCTGCTACCGGAAGGAACGCCGCTGAAGCTGACGCTGAGCGATGGGCGGACGCTGGATATGAAGTTGCGGGACATGGCGCCGAAGTAAGCATTCGTTAGCGATGCAATGATGTTGGGGTTCGCATGCGCTCACCCTACGAAGCAGCTTTGCTTATCGCTCTTGATCTTCGGGTCCCCTGTGCAGCGGTGAGGGCTGGACGATCAGGCCCCGAAGGGGGCGCAGGCACGGATGCCTGCGCCTTTTCGACACGACAGGGACGTCGTGTCGAAAAGCCCGGCCAGACCTCACGGACCCGCAGGCGAAGCCGGAGGGCGCGTAACCGGGGTGGCCTCTCTTTTGGTTACTTTTCTCTGGCCAAACAGAGAAAAGTGACTCGGACCGCGGCAGCGGTTCGAAAGCCCGCCGCAGGCGAGCCAGGATGCGATAGCGCGAATATCGAACGGCAACGCCACTGGATTCCGGCCTACGCCGGAATGACGAAGTAGCGACGGTGAACCAAGCACCCGCCCCTCACCCCAACCCTCTCCCCAAAAGGGGAGAGGGAGAATGATTCAAGGCGTAGTCGCGCCCGACAGGCCCAACACATCCAACCCCTGCTCAAACGTGATATCCACCGGAATCTTCGCGCTCTGCAAGCGTTTCAGATCGCCAGCCAACTCCGCATCCACATTGCCCATACCGTCGGTGAGCTGCTTCGCCGCCTCGTAATCGCCATCCCCCTGGATGGTCAGCAACTTCGCGGACAGCGCATTCATCGCCGCCGTCATCTTGTCGAAGTCAACGCGATAGCGCCCGCTCGCCGGGTCGCGACTGAACGCGCCCTGCTGCTTGAAGAAGTTAAAGCGCACCATGTTCGCCTTGGCATGTGCATCGCTGGCGCCGAAGCGCACTGAGCGCAGAATGCCGGCAAGGAAGGTGACGTAGTTGTCCATCAACTTCGCCTTGTCCAGTTCACCCTTCTCGGCGAGCTTGGTGACCATGTACAGGCCGAGGATGTCGGCCTTGCCTTCCTCGAAACTCGATGCCTGATCCTTCAGCGCGCCGCGCACCATACCCTTGCCGGTGAGTGTCTGCTTGATACCCAGGCCGTGCGCCACTTCATGGAACATGGTGTTCTCGAAGAATGCGTCGAACGTGAGATGCGACTGCTGGTCATCCGCAATCAGTTCCTTTGCGATCGGCAGCATGATCTTGTCGAACTTCGCCTGCATGACGTTTTCCAGCTGCAGCCGGCGCGTGCCCTTCTTCAGCTGCACCTCTTCGTCGTTGGGCAGGTTGATGGCGATAGTCTTGGCGCCGACGTTGGCGTCACCGGCGTAGTACACGGCGAAATAGGCGTTGAGGTCGGCATCCGAACCGGGCTTCTCGGCCTTGTACTTCGCCTCCACCGGCAGCTCGCGCTGCAGCTCAGGCAGGTACTTCACGAAGCGCGCGAGCTTGGCGCTCCACGCCTGGTCCTTCAGCAGCACATAGCTCTCATAACTAGCCTTGTAGCCGAACAGCTGGTCTTCGTAGGTTTCGATGGGACCGATCACGATGTCGACCGGGTTGTTCTTCATCGCCATCCAGGCGAAATCACTGGGGCGATAGTCGTCGCTCAGCAGCGCATCGGCACGCAGCTTGAGGTAGCGCGCAAAGTCCTTGTCGGCGGAGAGCTTGGCCGCATCGCGCAGCAAGCCGGCCGCCTTTTCGAGGTCGGCTTTATAGGCTTCATGGAAAGGCATCGTTACCAGCTTGCCCTGAGCGTCGCGGCGCAACACGGTGTAGAGCGAGGTCTTGTCCTTGAGGTCGGCCTTCTCGAACTCGTCCTTGCTCATGTCGGCCGGATAGAACTGCACACCCAGTGGGCGCGGACCCACGCCGGCGACGAAGGGCTGATCGTTGGCGAGACGGTCCCATGGGCCGTAGTTGATCTCGGCGAAACGGCGGGTGTCTTCGTCGGGAATACGCTGCATCAGCGCGGCCTTGTCGCCCCAGGCCTGCTGCCAGTAGAGGCTGTTGGTGATGTCGGCGGCCTGGATCAGTAGCGCGATCATCTGCTTCTGCTGCGCATCGAAGCCCGACAGATCGACGGTGAGCTTGACCGAGGCGTAGTCGGCCATGCGCTTCTTCGCCAGTTCCGCATCGGTCGATGCCGGCGGCGGTTCCGCCGCTGCGGTGCTCGCCGGTGCGGGCTTGGCCTCGCCAGCCGGCGCGGCGGCCTCCTGATGGGACGAACTGCAGCCGGCCAGGGCGGCGACGAGACTCAGGGCAAGCAGGTGGCGACGCATGGGGTCTTCCTCGCAGATGGAAAACCCCATGTTATCCCGGGTATGGGTTTGCCGGCCGTCAGGCCGAAATCGCCAACCGCTCGGAGCGGTACAGCTGCGCCGTCACCAGCACGGCGAGCAAGGCCGTGACGAGGCTGCCCGCCAGGCACAGCCCGAGCTGGTACAAGTGCAGGCCATCACCGCGCAACAACTCCATGATGCCCAGGTGCTGACCGAGCAGCGGCACGGCATACATCCAGTCCTGCGGCTTGATCGGCAGCATCATCAGGATGGCGCTGGGCACGATCGGCACGAACATCAGCAGCGACAGGTAGGTCTGCGCCTCGCGGTAGCTCTTGGCGAACGCCGCCACCATCGACTGCAAAGCGGCAAGCAAGGCGATCAACGGCAGCATCAGCAGCAAGACGTGAGTCGCAAAGTGCAGGCCGAGGTTCACCTCCATGCCCAGCTTTTCGGTGGGAATGAAACGGCCAACCACACCGAACGCGGCGAGGCTGATCAACAGGCTCGCCGCGGAGAAGGTGCAAATGGCCGCCAGCTTGCCGGCCAGGATCTTCCAGCGCGGCACCGGGTTGGCGAACAGCGGCTCCAGCGATTGCCGCTCGCGTTCACCGGCGGTGAGGTCGATCGCCAGATACATGCCGCCAAGAAAGATGGTCAACACGAAGAAGTACGGCAACATGCTGAACATCAGCACGGCCCGCGATTGCGCGGTGGCCTGATCGCGCTGGGCCACACCGATGGGCCACGCCGTGCCGGGCGAAAGCCCGCGCGCCACCAGGCGCATCGCCCCCTGCTGGCGCGCATAGCCTTCCACGAGCTTGGTGACACGCTCCACCGCCGTGTGGGTATCGCGCTGCGAGGAATCGAAGATCAGCTCCACCTGCACCGGCTCGCCTTTGCGCCAGGCCTTGGGATAAGCCTCGGCGATGCGCAGCACCACGTCCGCCTCCTGCTTGCGCACGGACAGCTCGGGATTCGCGATGGCGGGTTGCGGCAGCACGCCGCCGGCCTTCAATGCACTCACCAGATTGGGCGCGTATTCGGCGCCGATCACCGGTACCTTCAACAACTGCTCCGCTTTGTCCAGTTCGCGGTTGAGGCTGATGTTGATCATCATCACGAACATCATCGGCGCCAACAGCGGGCCGGTAAGGAAGGCGCTGATGAGCGTGCGGCGGTCACGCAGGTTTTCCTTCACCTCCTTGAGGAACACAGTGAGGAACGCATTCGCGCGCTTTGCTTTGGCAGTCACGGCATTCATGCGGCGAGGCCCTCCTCGCTACCGATGATTTTCACGAACGCATCCTCCAGGTTGTTCTCACCGGTCTGCTCACGCAGCGCTTGCGGCGATTCATCGGCGACCACACGACCGTGCGCGATCACCACGATGCGATCGCACAGCGCAGCCACCTCCTGCATGATGTGGCTGGAGAACAGCACGCAGCGGCCTTCCGCTTTCAACTTCTGCATGAATTGGCGCAGCGCACGCGTGGCCATCACGTCGAGGCCGTTGGTCGGTTCGTCGAGGATCACATTGCGCGGGTCGTGGATCAGCGCGCGGGCAATGGCGGTCTTCACGCGCTGACCTTGCGAGAAGCCCTCGGTGCGGCGGTCGCCGATGTCTTCCATCTCCAGCGCCTGGATCAGCGCTTCGCGACGCGCGGCCAACTCGCCTTCCGGCAGGCCGTGCAGACGCGCGAAATAGTCGATATTTTCGCGTGCGGTCAGTCGCTTGTACAAACCCCGCGCATCGGGAAGCACGCCAAGTTGTCGGCGCACGGCGAGCGCATCGGCGCTCGCGTCGATGCCGTCCACCAGCACCTGGCCGCGGTCCGGTGTCATCAAGGTATAGAGCATGCGCAGCGTGGTGGTCTTGCCGGCGCCGTTGGGGCCGAGCAGGCCGGTAATCTCGCCATCGCGCGCCTTGAAGCTGACACCATCCACGGCCTTCACTGTGCCGAACGCCTTGTGCAGATCCTTCACTTCGATCATGGCGCGGCTCCGTTGAAATCAATGAATGGGGGTGTGGCTTGCAGCCGGTCCAGACACTTCACGTCCAGTTTGGCGGGCGCGGTGTCTTCCACGAAGCGCTTGACCAGATCAGGCGCACAACCAGCCGCGATCACGTTGTGGCCCTGACCCTTAAGCACCAGGTGACGCCCGTTGCTGAGCCCTTTGACTATGTCGTCGCCGTAGCGCGGTGGTGTCACGGGATCGTATTCGCCGGAGAGCAGCAGCACCGGCTTGTCGCTCTTGATCGGCTGGTGAAAATCGTCCGGCCGAGTGCCCTTGGGCCACACCGCACACACCGCCTGCAGCGCGTCGATCATGCGCGTGCCAAGGATGGTATGGGCGTCTTGCGGGCGCGGCGTGAGCAGGTCGGCGTCCTCGCCACAGATCACCGAGGACTGCATGCCGCCGTTCATCGTGTCGGAGAGGTCACCCGACAGCAGCTTGGCCTGGCCCAGCAGCGGGCCGACGTCACCATGCGCGGCGGCGTCGATCGACATCGGTAGCAGCGCGGTGGTGATCGGCGAGTAGGCGAACATGCGCACCACGCTGGCCAGCGAATACTCGCTCAATATGCGCTGCACGGTCTGGTAGTTCTGCGGATCGCGGAAGCTCACCTTGTGCGGATTCGCGCGCAACGCATCGCGCAACTGGTACAGCGTCTGATACGGATCGCCGAAGCGTTGCTTGCAGGCTGGGTCCGCGGTGCAATGCGCGAACTGCGCCTTGAGGGCGGCGTCCAGATTCTGCGCGAAGTCCTCGCCGAGTACCAACTCGTTGGGCACGACACCATCGAGGACGACACTGCGCACGGCGGCGGGGTGGCGCATCAGATACTGCTGCGCCATGCGTGTGCCGTAGGAAATGCCGACCAGATCGAAAGTCGGCGCGCCGAGTGCCTGGCGTACGTCTTCCAGATCCTGCACCGCGACGGTGGTGGTGTAGTAGCGCGGGTCCGCCTTGCCTTCGAGTTGCTTGAGGCAATGCGTGGCCTCATCGCTCAGCTTGTCGGCGTCGAAGGGACCTTCGTCATCATGATTGCCGGCCTTTTGCTCTGCCGGTTTGCAGGTCAGCGGATTCGAACCGCCGGTGCCGCGCTGGTCGAGCAGCAGCACGTGGCGATGCGCCAGCAGCGGCTGCAATGCGCCCGCCACGCCAGGCCACGTTTCTGTGGCCGCCTGGCCGGGGCCGCCGGCAAGCAGCACCAGCATGTCCTGGCTGGCCAACTGCGCGCTGCTGCGGATCACACCCAGCCTGAGTTTGATCTTGCGGCTGTGCGGATCGTCGCGGTTTTCCGGCACCTCGAACGGTGCGCACCACGCCGCGGTGGAGAGCCCGCTGTTCGGCTGACCCAGTTCGCACGGCGTCAACGTGAGCGAGCCGAGCTTCCAGGTCTCAGGTTTGGCTGGCGTCTTTGGTGTTGATGCCGACACGCTCTGCGCCGCCGTGTCCTTGGACGTGTCGTCGGTGTGTTCTCGCGGATGAAACTGATTCCACGCCAATGCGCTGAGCCCGATGACGACGGCCCCGATCCGCATAGCGGTTCGTCCCTTGATGGTCATGTCTCGTCTTTCCTCACTCGGTTTCGGTTTTATCCGCGGTTTTATCGGGCTGGAAGATCGTTTCGATCGGCAGGCCGAACAGCCGTGCGATCTTGAAAGCCAGCGGCAAACTCGGGTCGTATTTGCCCGTTTCGATGGCATTGACGGTTTGCCGCGACACGTCCAACCGCTCGGCCAGGTCGGCCTGCGACCAGCTGCACTCACCACGTAATTCGCGGACCCGGTTCTCCATCAGTCGCCGCTCTCCATCAGTCGCGATAGCGGCGCTTGGACCAGGCAAACGCCACGCCATACACCACGCACAGCGCGGGGTAGACGTACAGCAGCATGCTGCCGTCCAGTGCAAGCACTTCCGCGGCCACCAGGAACCCCACGGCCATGCTGGCAAAGCCCACCACGCCGGCCGCGACCGCGAGCGCCTGGAGATGCATCCGTTGCATGAACTCGTCGCTGCCGAGCACGTAGCGCACCATGGCCAGGATCACCAGCGCGACCGGAATGGCCGGCGTGAATGCAATCACGCCCTTGAGCCAGACCGGCTCAACCTGTCTGAGCAGCGGCCACACGAACATCATGGTCAGCACATAGGTCACCATGCCCAGAGTGAACTCGCGCACGTAGCGGCGATCTTCGCGGCGCATGGGGTCGCGGCCCTCGCAGGTCACCGCACGACCCACATGGATCATCAAGGGCATCGTTGCGACCGCTACGGCGAGATACAGCAAGCGCAGGGTCACACTGGTGGTCCGGGCGGACAGCATCAGCGCTCCCCACAACCCACTTAGCACTATCAGCATCAGGACCCAGCGCTGCCAGGCCGGCCATCGGGCCATGCGCCTGGTCAGACTTTCCATGACTCTTTCCATCCCCGTTCCCCCGGCCATGTCGCCCCAGGAGGGGCTCGTGTCAAGCTTGCTTGACATCAAGCCTAGGGAGGTGCACGCCATTTTGTCAAGCGTGCTTTACATCAAAAACCCGACAAGACCCATCAAGGGGAATTTTCCTAAGTATTTGCAAGGGCTTGGCAAAAAATAGTCACTTTTGGACCCGATTTCGGCATCGTCGGTTTTTTGACGCCGAGCAACAAACCGTCAAATAATTCTGTGAGATAGTTCTCACCACAAGCTATGAGGGAGATCATGGTTTGTTTCGGCTTGGCATGACTTCTGCTTATAACCCCCTCAAGCGATCTGAGGGGTGTCACGGGCAGTGTCCGTATCCTCAAAGAGCCGACAAGACGCAGGGGGAAATAGCACGAGCCCGCGTCCAGATGATTGCGTCGCATCCGCTGTAACCCATCCATAAAAAGACACAGAAGGACAAAGGCCCATATGACGAAGACTCTTGTCACCACCGCCCTGATCGCCGCCCTCGGCTTCGCTGCCCTGGCCCCGAACTCGGCTTCTGCTGCTGACGGCACCATCACCGTCACCGGCACCATCAACAGCTCCACCTGCAAGATCAACGGTGCCAACAGCCCGGCTTCTATCGCCGTGACGCTGCCGACCGTATCGACCAATGCGCTGAATGCCGTCGCCGCCACGGCTGGCCGCACCCCCTTCAGCATCGCGCTGACCGGTTGCGGCGCGCTGACCAAGGCTCAGACGTTCTTCGAGCCGGGTCCGACGATCTTGGCCGACGGCAATCTGAAGAATAACGGTGGCAGCGCCACCGGCGTGGAAGTGCAGCTGCTGGATTCCAGCTTCACCGCCATCAACCTCTTCACCAACTCCGCCTCGCAGCCGCAGTTCGCTCTGACGAGCGGCGCCGGCACCGTCAATTACTACGCCCAGTACTACGCAACCGCTGCTGCGGGCGCCGGTAACGTGACGACTTCCGTGCAGTTCACCATGCTGTACCAGTAAGACCCGAAGTTTTTGGCAAGTCGTAAGTAGTAAGTGGCAAGCAGCGCCGGAACCGGAATGGTTCCGGCGCACCGCTGCGGCACGGCAGCGACCCTGGTGATAGCGAGGAAATCCCATGAGGAAGTTTGTCTGCGCCCTTGGCGCGGGCCTGTTGGCCTTATGCCTTGGCGCTCCACAAGCGCAGGCCAATGTGCTGATCGGCGGCACCCGTGTGGTCTTTCCCGCAAAGGATGGCGAAGTCACCGTCCGTCTTACCAACGACAACGACCGTCCGGTCCTGGTGGAATCATGGATCGACCGCGGCGATGTGCATTCCACCCCCGAATCCGTCGATGTGCCGTTTCTCATCACCCCTCCGCTATTCCGTATGGAAGCGAAGAAGGAACAGAGCCTGCGCATCGTCTATACCCACGAGCAGTTGCCGGCCGACCGCGAGTCGCTGTTCTGGCTGAACGTGCTGGAAGTGCCACCGAAGCCCACTGGCCCGCAGGCCGAGGGCCAGAACCTGCTGCAGCTGGCCCTGCGCTCGCGACTGAAACTGTTCTACCGTCCCGCTGGCCTTCAAGGCGATCCGCTCAAAGCTCCGGCTGCGCTGACCTGGAAAGCGGTGCCCGACGGCAAGGGTTACACCCTGGTGGCGCATAACCCCACCCCGTTCCACATCACCATCACCGAGCTTTCGCTGAGCGCCGGCAGCAAAACCGTAGCGGCCGAGATCGGTATGGTCGCACCGCTGTCCGACCTGCGCTTGCCACTGCACGACATGACGCAGCAGCCGGCTACTGGCAGCGCGGTCAGCTTCACTACGATCAACGACTACGGCGCCGCTAACGCCTTCAAGAGCACCATCGCACCGTGAACGTCGAGCGCGCCAGTCATGGCCGCGCTCGCGTCAACGGCCATGCCGTTTGCCGCCGGGTGTCGCTGTGCGTGGCAATTGCCGGTGCGCTCGGCAGCTGGAATGCATCCGCACTCGCAGCGGCAGCCAATGCCGCTGCGTCCGGCGCTTCCGCGCCGTCAGGTGCTGATGCGTCAGCGGCATTGGAAGCCAGCTTCGACCGCAGCCTGCTTTCGGGTGCTGGCCGCAACACCGGTGACTTGTCCCGTTTTGAGCGCGGCGCCGTCATCGTGCCGGGCATCTATCGCACGGACATCTTTCTCAATGGCGCCTGGGTAGGCCACACCGATGTGCGCTTCGCTTCGCCCACGCCGGATGCCAACGCCATCCCCTGCCTGACCAAGGCGATGTTCGACCAGCTTGGCCTGCCGCTGCAGAAACTCTCTGCCGAGCAGCAGACCAAGCTGGCCGACGCGCAAGGCTGTCTGGATATCGGCAGCGTGATCCCGGCAGCGACGATGACGTTCGACCAGCCCAACCTGCGACTGGACGTGAGCATTCCGCAGGCCTGGCTCGGCACACGCGCGCGCGGCTATGTCAGCCCGGAAAACTGGGACCGCGGCATCAACGCCGGCCTGCTGAACTACAGCTTCAACAGCTACCGCAGCCGCAGCAACGGCGTCAGCCAGACTTCGTCGTTCCTGGGCCTCAATGCGGGCCTCAACCTGGGTGGCTGGCAGTTGCGCCATGACTCCACCTTGCTGATGCAGTCCGGCGCGGCGGGCACACCTTCGCACAAGCATTGGCACAACATCGATACCTATCTGCGCCGCGACCTGCCCTCGCTGCACGCGCAGATGACTGTGGGCGATTCCTATACCAGCGGCGAGCTGTTCGACAGCGTGAGCATTCGCGGCGTGCAGGTAACTACCGACGACCGCATGCTGCCCGACTCGCTGCGCGGTTATGCCCCGACAGTACGCGGCGTGGCCGAAACCAATGCCAAAGTCACTGTCCGCCAGAACGGCGTCGTGCTGTACGAAACGACGGTGTCGCCGGGTCCGTTCACCATCTCCGATCTCTATGCCACCGGCTACGGCGGCGACCTCAATGTGAGCGTGACCGAAGCCGATGGCCGCGTGCGCACGTTCTCCGTACCCTACGCCTCGGTGCAGCAGCTGCTGCGTCCAGGCGTCACTCGCTTCTCGGTGGCGGCCGGCGAATTGCACGATGCTTCGCTGCGCTCTCACCCCGCGCTGGCGCAGGCCACGATCCAGCGTGGTTTCAGCAACCTGCTGACCGGCTATGCCGGCATGGTGGCTTCGTCCGGTTATGGCGCTGTGCTGCTCGGCAGCGCGCTCAACACGCGCTACGGCGCGCTCGCCATGGACATCACGGAGGCGCGCACGGAAATCCCCGGGCAGACGACGCAGAACGGACAGAGCGTGCGCCTGAGCTACAGCAAGATTCTGCCCAGCAGCGATACCTCGTTCACGCTTGCAACGTACCGCTATTCCACCAGCGGCTACCTGAGCCTGCGCGACGCCATGCTGGCGCGCGACCTTGCCCGCGGCTATCGCTATGTGGACCCGACGACGGTGACCACCATCGACGGCGTGACTGTGAACAACGTGCTGACAGCGGACCAGCGCAAGGCGCTGACGGGCGCCAACGCCAACAACTTCACCGCCTACACCAGCCAGCTCGACCGGCAACGCAGCCGTTTCGACATCAATCTGAGCCAGCGCCTGGGCGAGCGCGGCGGCTCGATCTACGCCACTGGCTCGACGGTGGATTACTGGAATCGCAGCGGCACCGACGTGCAGTTTCAGCTCGGCTACAACAACACCTTCCACCGCCTGAGCTACAACCTGTCGACCACCCGCGTGCGCGATAGCTACGGCCGTTACAGCAACCAGTTTTTCGCCAGCTTCACCTTGCCGCTGGGCGACAGCCTGCATGCACCGATGATCGGCGCGAACATCAATCGCGACAGCTCCGGGCGCACGCTGGAACAGGCCACGCTGAGCGGCACCGCCGGTGTCGACAACCAGTTCAGTTACGGCGCCACCGCGTCGCATGACAGCGGCACCAGCAATGGCGGTAGCACCGGCAACTCCGGCACGGTCTATGGCGGTTATCGCAGCCCGTATGCGCAGCTCAATGCCAGCTATGGCTCGGGCAAGGGTTATTCGCAAGGTTCGCTGAGCGTTGCGGGCGCGATCGTGGCTCATGCGGGCGGCATCACCTTCGGCGAGCCGATGGGTGACACCGTGGCGATCGTGGCTGCGCCTGACGCAGCCGGCGCGCGCGTGATCAACGCCTCCGGCGTGCGCATCAGCCGCTCCGGCTATGCCCTGGTGCCTTACCTCACGCCTTACAACCTCAACACCCTGGAGATCGATCCCAAGGGTCTGCCGCTGTCTGTACAGCTCGAATCAACCAGCGCTCAGGTGGCACCGCACGCAGGTTCCGTCGTGATGGTGAAGTTCAAGACCACCAGCGGCCGCTCGGTAATCGCTCGGGTGCGTCAGAGCGACGGCAAGGTCGTGCCGTTCGGCGCCGAAGTGGTGGACGAACAGAACCATGCCCTGGGTGTGGTTGGTCAGGCCGGACGTATTCTGGTGCGCGGCGCCAAGGACAGCGGCCAGCTCACCGTGCAATGGAAGACTGAGGACGACAAGCCAATGACTTGTTCTTTCCCGTACCGCTTGCCGGCGCCCGCCAAGGGCCAGGCTGCCTACGAGCAGATCGAGGCCACCTGCAGCCCGACCGCCATCGCCAGGAACGACTCATGACGCGCATCCGCCACGCCACCGCTTTGTTACTGCTGGTGGCGCTATCCCTGCTGCCGCAGCTAGCCGGCGCCCGATGTTCGCTCACCAACGGCAGCACGCTGGCGGTGAACATCTCCTTCGCCAGCTCCACCATCACGATCAATCCCACGGCCGCGATCGGTACCACGCTGGCCACCTCCTCGCCCGTCGTTCCATCGCCGGTCGATGACCTCAACTGCACCAGGACCACTAGTTACGGCGTCCAGAATCTGGTCGGCGCTAATCCTTCGGCCGGCTCGACGATCTATCCCACCAACGTTCCCGGCCTGGGCTACCGCATAGCCCATCCCGATTCGTCCAATTACTTGACGCCCTACCCCGGCAATTCGATTCCCGCCGGCACCTACACCCTGTCGGTGGCCTCTGCCTTCGAGCTGGTCAAGACCGGCACCATCGCCAATGGCGCCGTACTCAATGCGGGCACTTTGTCCTATTGGAACTATGGCGGCCTGGAGGCCGAGGATTTCAATCTGGCCAGCTCGCTGACCTTCGTCTACCCCTCGTGCACGGTGAACAACAGCGCGATCAACGTGGTCTTGCCGACCGTGTCCAACACCGGCTTCAACGGCGTGGGCTCGGTGGCGGGCGCCACCGCATTCGCCATTTCGCTGAACTGTTCCGCCGGCAGCACCATGTCCATCCAGTTCGACACCGCGGCACCGTTCGGCGGCGCCCCCGGCGTCATCGCACCCGCCTCCGGCGCCGGCCGAGCGCAGAACATCGGCGTACAGCTGATCAATCAGAGCTTCGCACCGATCACGTTCGGTACTCCTGCGGTGGTCGGCGCCACACCGAACGGGCCGTTAAACCTTTCCTACTATGCGCGCTATTACCAGACCGCCAGCCCGGTTTCCGCAGGCACGGTCAACGCCACAGCTACCTTCACCCTCACCTACCAATAATCGCGCTGCAAAAGCGTGATCACTCATAAGTCTGCGTCACCAACTTGGGCGGCGCGCTCGAGTAATCGGCGAAGTAGGTGATTAACCGATCCGAGGCCAGCGGCGTTCCTGCCACGCTGACCACGGATAACGCATAGGCTTGCGCGGCCCGCCCTGAACCTGCCCCAGCCTGCTCGGTGCAGTTGTAACGCCGGGGAGTGACCGCCTCGGCCTCGGCGGCATGCACACGCTGCAGCCCGACAGAGCATGTGGGCTCCACGATGGCGCCGGAGAAAACCAGCTGCCCGCCATCGGCATGTACGGCGCGCGTCATGAGCGTCAGAGCGACGGCACAAGCCGCCAGAGTCTTTCGATTCAAACCTCGCATATCGCCTCCCACGTCCACGCACAGATGGACGGCTTTGGGCTCTGCGGGTTTAGCTTTTGGGGGTTTTCTATCAGACGCTAGGGCGTGTCTACAAAATGTGTTTTGTCAGGCGAGAAAGCGAGGTTTTCATCACGCTTGCCTGCGATAACGGCTCAGCACGTTGATGCTTTGCAAGTGATCACGAACTTCGCTAAACAGATTGGGCGACTAAGCGCGACTTCCATCACGCCCCGTGTCGTTGCGCGTCAGTGTGCAGAAATTTTGAATTCGATCACGCTACGCACGTAGTGCGAGTGATATGCGAATGCGGCCCTCATCACGTTTGGACGCAGCCGTGTCTTTGCCATGCGGGACGGCGTGTGCTTGGCACGATCGCTGCCAGGGACAGGAGCGCTATGGCGAGCATCCGCCGTCCCCCAAACCCCGGTCACTCATAGGTCTGAGTCACCAATTTGGGCTGCGCGCTCAAGTAATGGGCGAAGTAGACGATTAAGTGATCTGAGGCCAGCGGCGTTTCGGTCAGCGCCGTCACCGACAGCGCGTAGGATTGCGCGGCCTGCCCCGGGCTGGCATCGGCCCGTTCGGTGCAGTTGTATCGCTGGGCGGTGTTAGCCGACGCCTCAGCTGCGCTGATGCGCTGCTGCCCCACTGAACATGTGGGCTCGGTGATGGCCCCGGAGAAAACGACGACACCGCCGTCCGCAAACGCGGAAGACGACGCCAACAGCGCCGCAACGACCACACAACCCGCCAGCGTCTTGCGAATCAAGCACCGCATACCGCCCTCCCGCGCCCCCATGACGGATGAGCGCTTTCAGGTACTGTCGGCAGCTGTTTGCCGGCCTTTAGCCGGAATCCCGGGCATGTGGCCGAGATGTGATTTGCATCACAAAGATAGGAGACGGCGGTCGCCCTTGTGCGTAGCTATACCCTTTAGCCGCCCCGCCAGATCAGTGACTTAGCACCGCCTTAATGTCTCCGCTTGGCCCGCGCCGGGATATCGAAAAGGCGCCGGGCAGCGGGCGGGCAGCGATGGGCCGGGACGAACATCCGGCCCGTCGGTTCAGCGAGACGAGATGTACTTCTCGCGGCGGATCTGCGGCACCGGCAGGCCGTATTCCTTCAGTGCGGCAAAGGCGGCATCGACCATGTTCGGGTTGCCGCACAGGTAGGCGATGTCACGCTCCGCACTAGGTGCCAGCTCGGCCAGCACGCCTTGAACGTGGCCGTTGCGGTCGTTCGGACGCGGCACGGCACGGGCCTCCCGGCTGAGGCAGCCGTGGAAGGTGAAGCCAGGGTTGGCTTGGGCGAACGCTTCGAATTCTTCGCCGTACAGCAGCTCGCCTTCGTTGCGGGCACCGTAGAGCAGCACCACTTCGCGATCGCCCTTGGCCAGCAGTGCCTGGAGCTGCGGCAGCATGGCGCGGTAAGGCGTGACGCCGGTGCCGGTGGCGATCAGCAGGTAGCGCGGGTGGGTATCGCCGGCCTGCAGGCAGAAACGGCCGTAAGGACCGCTGGCCTCGATGGTTTCGCCATGCTGCAGGTCGCCGAGTAGCTTGGTGGCCGCGCCGCCCTCCACATAGCTCACCGCGATTTCGATGCGCTGCACCGGCGAGCTGCCATCGCCCACCGTCCCCACCGAATAGCTGCGCTTGGTGGCGGTGCCGTCGTCGTAGTGGAAATGCACCTGCAGGAACTGCCCTGGCACGAAGGCCAGCGGCTGGCCGTCGGCCCGCTCGAACACGAGATGGCGCACTGCGGGCGCAAGCATGTAGCTGTCGACGAGACGGAGCGTGAAGTAGTCGGCCATGGGAATCCGGGGGAAACAGTGAGTGCGCCCGGCAGAACCGGCCGGCGGGAACGAGCCCGCTATAATAAGAGGCTAGCCCCCTCGGTGCAGCCCATGCCCACCCAGCCTTCCTCTACTGTCCCCGCCCTGGTCGTCGACAACCTGCGCAAAACCTACGGAAACGGCGTTGAAGCCCTCAAAGGCATCAGCCTGACCGTGCAGCCCGGCGACTTCTTTGCCCTGCTCGGCCCCAATGGCGCCGGCAAATCCACCCTGATCGGCATCTTGTCCTCGCTGGTGAACGCCAGCGGCGGCGACGCGCAGATCTTCGGCGTCTCGGTCCACAAGCAGCGCGGCAAGGCCATGCAGCTGATCGGCTTGGTGCCCCAGGAGATCAATTTCAATCAGTTCGAGAAGCCGTTCGACATCTGCGTGAACGAGGCAGGTTTCTACGGTATCCCCCGCAAGATCGCGATCGAGCGCGCGGAGAAGTACCTCAAGGAACTGCGCCTGTGGGACAAGGCCCAGGACCAGGCCCGCATGCTTTCCGGCGGCATGAAACGCCGCCTGATGATCGCCCGCGCCATGATGAACGAGCCGAAGCTGCTGATCCTCGACGAGCCTACCGCGGGCGTGGACATCGAAATCCGCCGTTCCATGTGGCAGTTCATCAGTGGCATCAATGCCGCCGGCACCACGGTCATCCTCACCACGCATTACCTGGAAGAGGCCGAGCAGCTGTGCCGCAACATCGCGATCATCGATCGCGGCACCATCATCGAAAACACCACGATGAAGCGGCTGCTCTCCACGCTGGACGTGGAAACCTTCGTGCTCGATGTCGGCAGCGTGCCGGGCGAATTGCCCAACCTGCCGGGCGTTTCCCTGCGCCGCATCGACGACCACACCCTGGAAGCGGAAATGTCCCGCGCCCACGATCTCAACTCGCTGTTCACGGCGCTGTCCGCGCATGGCATCACGGTCACTTCGATGCGCAACAAGACCAATCGTTTGGAAGAACTGTTCGTCCGCCTGGTCGAGAATGGTCGACAAGAGCAGGGCCGCAACAACCAAGGCCCCACCGGCAAGGCCGTGGAGAAAGTCGCATGAACGCTGCCGGCAACCTCGTCGCACTCCACACCATTGTTCGCCGCGAGATCATGCGCATCATGCGCATCTGGACGCAGACGCTGATTCCGCCTGCGATCACGATGACGCTGTACTTCGTGATCTTCGGCAAGCTCATCGGCGGCCGCATCGGCACCATCGAGGGCGGTTTCACCTATATGCAGTACATCGTGCCGGGCCTGGTGATGATGAGCATCATCACCAACAGCTACGGCAACATCTCCAGTTCGTTCTTCGGCGCCAAGTTCAGCCGCGCAGTGGAAGAAATGCTGGTGTCGCCGATGCCGAACTGGGTGATTCTGCTCGGCTATGTCGCTGGCGCCGTCGTACGCGGCGTCGGTGTCGGTGCACTGGTGCTGATCATCGCGCTGTTCTTCACCAACCTGCACGTCGTGCACCCGCTGATCACCTTCGCCTCGGTGCTGCTGGGGGCCACGATCTTTTCGCTGGCGGGTTTCGTCAATGCGGTGTACGCCAAGAAGTTCGACGACATCGCGCTGGTACCCACCTTCGTGCTCACGCCGCTGACCTACCTCGGTGGCGTGTTCTATTCGGTGAACATGCTGTCCGAGCCGTGGCAGAGCATCTCGCGGGTCAACCCCATCCTGTACATGGTCAATGCGTTCCGCTTCGGCGTGCTCGGCGTCAGCGACGTCCAGATCGGCCTCGCCTTCGCGGTGATGCTGCTGTTTGTAGTCGTGTTGTCCGCCGTCGCGCTGCAGCTGCTCAAGCGCGGCGTTGGGCTGCGCTCTTGATGCTTATTGCTCGTCATTCCGGCGAAAGCCGGAATCCAGTTGAATAACTCGTGCGAAGCACTCAAAACGATTTTGTGTGCTTCGCACGCATACCTCACTGGATTCCGGCTTTCGCCGGAATGACGATGTCTCCATACGTTTGAACGAGCCCTGTAGCAGATCATGCGCGTCAACAAATACATCAGCGAAGCCGGTATCTGCTCCCGCCGCGAGGCGGACGAGTTGCTGCTGGCCGGGCGCGTCACCATCAACGGCGAAGTCGTCACCACCGGCGCCAAAGCGCTGGAAGGCGATGAAGTGCGTGTGGATGGCGAGATCGTGCACGCGCGCGTCCTCGCCGCCAACCCGGCGGCCAAGAAGGGCGTCTACATCGCGTTGAACAAACCGGTCGGCATCACCTGCACCACCGACCAGACCGTCGACGGCAACATCGTCGACTTTGTCGATCATCAGCAACGCGTGTTTCCCATCGGCCGCCTGGACAAGGATTCGGAAGGCCTGATCCTGCTCACCAGCAACGGCGATATCGTCAACGAGATCCTGCGCGCCGAGAACAACCACGAGAAGGAATACCTGGTGGCGGTGAACAAACCCGTCACCGACGAATTCCTCGCCGGCATGGCCAAGGGCGTACGCATCCACGGTCAGATGACCAAGCCCTGCCGCACCCGCAAGATCGCCAAGTTCGGCTTCGCCATCGTGCTCACCCAGGGTCTCAACCGGCAGATCCGCCTGATGGCCGCCGCCTTCGGCTACCGCGTCACCCAGCTGCGCCGCGTACGCATCATCAACGTCAAGCTCGGCCATCTGAAGCCCGGGCAGTGGCGCAACCTGACCGAGGCGGAACTCAAAGGGCTGCTACCCGGACGCACGCAGTGGTAATGCGCGTTGTGGAATGTGGCACGGGACATGTTGTCACCACGAACACTCAACGGAGCGAGCCCTCCGAGATCTCACGCCTCCTGGGATGAGGTTGTGCGACAAAATAGCGCAGCCACTTCCTCGAAGGTCGGCCGCCCCACTATCACGCCATCGTTCAACAAGATGATCTGGTCCGCAGATCGAACTGTTTCCAACCGATGGGCACTGATGAACACAGTGCAGCTAGCCTTGACCCTCTCGATAGCCTCGCTGATCAAGACATCTGACCCTGAATCGACCGACGAGGTGGCTTCGTCAAGAAGAAGAATCGGAGCCTTTTTTACTAGCGCCCTGGCAATAGACAATCGCTGACGCTGACCGCCACTCAGCTGGATTCCACGCTCCCCAATCGGGGCATCATAGCCGCCCGGGATGCGTTCAATGAACTCGTGCGCATTGGCAGCACGAGCCGCAGCTTCGACCTCTTCATCGGTTGCCTCAAGCCTGCCATAGCGGATGTTTTCACGTACGGTTGACGCAAAAAGAAAAACGTCCTGAGGAACAACCGCAACTGCATCGCGTACCGATTGCAAATCATAGTCCCGAACATCGGTTCCATTGATTCTGATCGAACCGGATGATACGTCATACAACCTCGGTATGAGTTTCAGAAGGGTCGACTTTCCCGATCCACTAGCACCAACCAGGGCAATCATCTCGCCAGCCCGAGCTTCAATCGAGATATTCTTGAGGATCAAGGAGTCGTCGTACGCAAAAGTCACGTCATCAAAGACTATCAACGCAGCGGAGGTATTCAAGGGCACGGCGCGACGCCGATCGGCAACTTTAGGCGCGGATTCCAGAATCTCGAATACGCGCATTGACGCTCCGATCGATTGATTCACAGCCGAGTATTGTTGCGCCAGAGCTGATATGCCCTGCGTAACGTTCTGGGAATAGAGCAAAAATGAGACGAGAGCGCCAACACTAAGCCCCCCAGCAACGACCTCAGAGCCTCCAAGCCAGATAGTAGCAATCGTGGAGGACGAGCTGATGAAAGCAATTAAGGCGCTAAATACCGCGTCCACCTTTCTCGCTCCTAGAGCAGCGAACAGGAATCGCTCAGTAAGCGCCTTGTATCGACCAACCTCATATTGGTGGCGACCAAAAGATGCCACTACTTCCACCCCGGCCAGGGTTTCTTGCGCCAAAGATGAAGACTGGCCGAGCTCGTTCTGAATCCTTAAGGATAATTTGCGAAATACAGGCCCGAAGACATGGGACACCATCGAGGCGAGAGGGGCCATGGAGAGAACCAGAAGGCCAAGACGCCAGTTCATTATCAGCATGATAACCGAAGCCCCGATAAGCTGTAGACCAGACATAATGAATGTTATCATGATTCCTGAGATGATGTTCTTTATCGATAGAATGTCATTATTCAATCTCGACAGAAGATCACCGGTACGCTGCCGGTGATGAAAGTCGATCGACAATCCATGAATATGACAAAACAGGTTAACGCGGAGATCGCAGCTTATTCTGTCGCCGGTGGACTGAAGGATGTACTGTCCAAAGAAGCTCAAGACACCGCGAGCAACAAACAGAAGAAGGAGTGAGAGTGCGATGATCGAAACGTAACCATCGTCATGTCCATCACCGAGCTTATCGAATAGACGACCTATACCTAGTGGCAACATCAGCGTTGTGATCGAAACCAGCATGATCAGCGTCAGACAGATGACGAGCCTGCCAGCGTAGGGACGCCCCAATCCGTAGATCTTGAGCATCTGCTCCAACATCGATGGAGCCTTGGAGCTACTCTTCTCAAACATCTATGCCATCCTTGCCTCGTCCCACAAAGCGTCAGGAGCCCTGGACTTGCTCGAATGCTTTCGTCCGTGCATCTCGCGATTGATTTGAAGGTTTATCCATTTCGCAGCCGGCTGAAAGCCGCGAAACCCACATCGCAGACCGAACCTATCCAAACCTGATAGCCGCCACGGGCTCCACCGCCGCAGCTCGAATAGCTGGACCGAGCACGGCCACCTGGCCAAGAAGCCACAGAGAAAGACCGCCAATCAGCAGATAGGAGAGTGGCAGAGTCGGCGCGGCGTAGTAACGCGTATAGATGAGGCTCAAACCGATGGCGATAACTACACCAACCGCGATTCCTGCTGTGACAATAGAGAAGTTCTCCGCCTGGAACTGATGCCTTATGTCCCTGCGCGTTGCACCCAAAGCCCGTCGAATGCCAATGTGCCGACGCCTTTGTTCGACCCAGAAGCTTGCTAGCCCACCGATACCAAATGCCGCCACTAGCAGAAGTGCCATAACAACGCCTGCCAGTAGGGCAATCAAAGAAATATCTCGCTGAAAGTACGCCTTTCGAAGCGTCTCGATGGTCTGGCTTTGCGCTCTGTCAAAAACGATGTCGGGGACAATGGTTGCCACCACTTTTTCAACGTTGCTCAGCACTCGTTGCATGTCCCCTTCTGATGCTCGCAGGACGTACGAGCCCACCAATGCATCTCCGGGCTTCACAGGGGCGAAGATCGACCAATTGATGCTACTGTTTCCCCTGCTGCCCGGCCTCGCGATGGGCAGACGTTCCAGTATCCCAATGACTCTGAAGCGCCTTTTGTCGACCCAGAACTCCTTGCCCAACGGAGTAGATTGGGGCCAGAGGTAATCGGACAAGGATTTCGTAACAAGCACTAAACCGTCAGCCGGCAATGAACCAGCGAGGGGAAGATAATCATCCGTGGCAGGCAGTCTTCCTGAAATCACGCGCAACCCCAAAGCCTCGATGCTTCCCTCCCCCCCAATGTAGAAGTCTGCCTTCGCTGCGGCGCCTCCTTCGGGCTGCCTGGCGATCTCAACCGCTGCCTTCTGCATACCAAACGGCACGGTGTTGAGGACGCCAGCCTCTTGAACACCCGGAATTGAGCGAATACCCGCCAGCACGGCAGCGTTGATGGCGGCCCCTGAACCGGCCCCGCTACCACTCAGCTGAACTGCCGCCAAGGACGATTCATCAAGACCGCTTTGCGATCTGATTGTGGCGAGTCGACCCGCAACCAGATAGCACGCGTTGCAAAGAACACCGTATGCAATCGCTATTTCTAGGACCAGCAATAGGGTTGCCAGGCGATGGCGTCGCCAGGCGATGACCAAAGGTTGCAACAGCATATGACACGTCCCTTCTTCAAAGGGCCTTCAACTGAAGGCTTGGGGCGACACGGCATGCCCGGATCGCAGGCAGAACGCCGGCGAGAAGGGCACTGACCATCGAAAGGGCGATGATCGTCAACGACATGCCAAGATCGAGTCGAATCAGATCAGCATAAGGCGTCGGTTGCAGACGCATGAGATACAGGCCCAGCAGGGTAAGCATCATGCCCGCGATACCTCCCAGTACGCCAAGAAGACCAGCCTCGACCATATGTTGAAAGAACACATCGCCAGTCGTCGCACCCAGAGCACGCCGAGTACCGATCTCGTAGCCACGCCGTAGAAAGCTTGCCAGGAGTAGACCAGCTGCATTCAACAGACACATCCCGAGAAACGAGAACGCCACCCACGTTTGAAGACGGACGTCGGATGGCACTACTCCGTTGTAGTCCAGCCACTCCATGAGACTGCGTAAGCGAGTGCTCTTGCCGGCCACAAAGCGGCCCAATGCCACCTGCTGTTTCGCGTACCCATCCAAAAATTCGCGATAGCTCCTAACCTTGGCACTGTCACCCAACTCCACCCAAAGGCCCACCCAGACACAGGATGACTTCATCATGCTGACTGCTTCGTCGTGAGGCTGCCAACACATGAAGGGACTGAAAGCGGGAGCATTGATGTCGAGACCGGTACTGAAAGGAGCGAGAATATCCTCAGGTCTTCCATAGAAGTCGGCTGTGTTTCCGCGCAGAAACCCTCCACCCATTACTTCATAGAACAACGGCACCGGCCGCCATGGCTCAAGAACACCGACGATACGCAAGTCTGCATCCCTGGCCCGGATGATCCGCCCGACACTATTCGCCCCACCGAACAGGAGCTCATTGAGACTGGACGAAATCACTACGACCCGTGCCCGGCTTCGGTCTTCTTCTGGCGTCCATGCGCCGCCAAACTTGAATGAGACCTTGAACATAGGAAAGAAATCGGACGTTGTGGATAGCATAGAGAGCATCGCTGCAGGCACTTTGGTATCCGGAGCACGCACTTTGATCGGACTGCTAGCAATCAATGCCTGACGGTCCGCACGACCGGCTTCCCAAAGGTCCACGGCTGACCTGTAATCCATCACATCCGGAGGTTCCGTATGATCCGCCGCCACCGTCGGGAAGGGATCGAGTTGTGGGTAATAGAGATACGCACTTCGCGAAGGCAACGGATCGCCTGCGAGGGCGTGCATGATCGTCAACGTTGTCATGCTTGTCCCGATGCCCATGGCTATGCTCAAAACCATGAGCGTTGTCAGTATCTTGTTGCGAGCAAGCCCCTTAAGGGCCAACTCCAAGTAATAGCCAAACATGCCTGGTTTCCATCGAAGGTCAGGAACGTATCCCTTACGAGCCATCAGCGTGAACCAACGTGCTGAATGCCCCAAGGCCAGCAATGGTTCTTGGTGAATCACAACGCGCCCATCCCGGCACGAGTTCGTCGACCATGAAGGACGATCCGCAACGAGTCAGATAGCGATTCATTACCAACGCAATCCCTGCTCCACCCGTTCCAAAATCACAACTTATTCGATTAAGTGATTCACCTGGAAACGCGAGCCCGCCTGATCTTTCTATCTGAAAGAGAAGACTTCCGGCCAGAAGCTTCTTTGCACTCTCCATAGCCTTCTCCTCCCACTCCGGAAATCGTGCAAGGTCCATGTAGAACTCTACAATCCCGGCTAAGCCAAAAAAATAACCCGGGAAGATCGTGTACTTACGATCACAATCTATGTGGATATCGTTGATTCTTTCGCCATACAGACCGTCACCGGTGACCCGCCAATACCGCAATAGAACCCGTCCAATTCCTGAGCTCCCCCATCTCCAGTAAGGTGTATAGGAGGGCGTTCTATTACGAGCCACCCATGTAAGACCTCCGTCAGCATTCAAGCGTCCCTGCTCAAGGATCCAGGCTATGCCCTGCCTGCCAACCTTGAGGTACTCATCTTTGCCGGTTGCAAGATAGAGATACAGAAGAAACAGGCAAACACCTGCAGCTCCATGGCCAAAACTCGCCGAAACTCCATCCGGGGTCGACCAGTAACACTGCTCCGTCTCACCCCCCTCGCGACCCTTCTCGACAGTTCTACTGTCAATTAAGAACTGCCCCCCCTCGAATTGCATTTGCAAGATGGGCCGCATCTCCTGTCTTCCTATGGAAGTGAAGCTGCGTCATACCCCAACCCGACACTCCGTTGAATACATCTGCGGAGCGCCACAACAAATGATGATCATCAGTCGATTTGAGAATAGCTAGCGCATCCTCGACAAGCCCCATCTCCGACAACGACCAGGCCACTCCAGAAAGACCGCCGTACAGACCTGGCGAATAGGCATCAGCTCGAACCTGATGAGAAAGAATCCAATCCAAAACCTTATCTTCAGCCCTTCCACGAATTCGATGCATTACATAAGCGATCCCACACGCACCATGGGCGATGCTTAGAGGATTGGTCTCGAACACGCATGGGTCCGCAGGGTACAGACGATCTCTTCTCTGGAAGTCAGCGTTCGCATCTATGAACGAAAGAATCCTCGCTATCACATTACCTAGGTCAATGGAATCAACCTCAAGGGTTGTCATCGATGGTGTGCACGATGGATAGTCCACCGGCCATGTGGACCCCACTTCCTCTGGGCAAAGACGCACATCTGCATCACTACTCAGCAGACGACGAATGCTCTTCACGACACATTCTGGCACATCAAAATCTATGGAAAATGACGACAGATACTTTTCGTAACCGCGTGGATTTACCAAAAGCATGCCATTCACAGGAAACAATCCAGCCAACATCAACGCGCCAAGCGCATAGTAATCATCCTCCGGGGTCGCCATACCACGGGACTCAAAATCGGATGGGGAAAACCCAGGTGTGAATAGATGAGTTGGGATATCCACGCCGCTCTCATAAGCGCCTTCAAAGTCGATGAGGCGCAGATCCACTCGCCCATCGCCCCCATGATTGCTCACCATCACATTTTCTATGGACAGGTCGCTGAATATGATGTTTAGATTGTGCAACCTCTTAACAAGGCTCACCAACTCCACAGCGATATGTCTATACTTAGTATAGAATTCACGATTCTCCGCATTATTGGCACGCGTCCGCAAAGCGATACTAATCCTGGCGAAATATTCGCGAAGCGTAATCGCATTACCCAAATACTCCTCGACAAGATACGCATGCTCCCAGTCGAAGAAGAAATCAAGGGGCCTCGGGGCGATACCTTCTGACTCTATCATTTGCAGAATCCGCCACTCCTTTTTTAGCAACTGGATGGCGTCCAATCCTCGTACTGAAATATTTGTGTATGGGCGAGCCTCTTTGATAACGACCTTTCTTGATAAATGCCGGTCCTCTGCCAAATAGACATTGCCCGCATTGCTGTAGCTCAAGGCGGCCTCAATCTTATAACGGCCGTCTTTCAAACACCCTGCTTCCGCGATATCACCTGAAGAGCCCACCACTCCTTGAAATGGATCAACGACGTCGGCCGGTAGCGCAAAGTGGGGAGATCGTTCATCGTCCCGATACCCACCCTTACCATCACTTACAACATACACGGCTCTCCCATCTATATCTGTGCGCTTTGTTGGAAGGATGCCCCCATATCGATAGTGGACAATACGACTATCCCTATAGCGACGATCTGAGAGTATGTAAGGCCCCCAATATCCAATCATCGATGCGTACAGTTTCTCTAGAAGCTGCGCGCACTGATTTGTATCTTTTGGATATATCGTAATGAACTTGCCAGCTGTGCCACGATCCCATCGCTTGCCATTCATCATCATCAGAAGTGTGCGGTCAACCACGAATTTGAACGGCACATTCGATTCGAACATAACCCTCGCTGCCGTCATAAGAATGGCTGGTGCATGAGCCGGGGTAGCTGACAAGTGAATCTTCCAGCCATGATCGGGTAAAACCACTTCTTGCGGGGAGCAGTCCCACCATAGAGATCTTCGAGTCAGCTCCCAGCCCTCAGGAAGATTTCGCTCTAGCGCCTCCTTGAAATCCCTTTCTTGTGTGCGGTAGCTGGACAAGTTTTCGTAGAAATCCTGATCGGCGATCAGGTAAATTAACTTATCTTTGATGACGAGCTCTGACATTTCGTACACCTTATATTTCAGCCACCCAAAAAGACCTTGAGCGATCGTCGCCCTGCTTCACATGGATAGGAAAGATCCCACCATAGAAGGTGGGATCTTATGCTTTCCCTGGCAAGTCAAATCGCAATGAAATTTATAGCGGCACCGCATGAAGATGCGCTCGCGCTGGAACAGGCACCGCACCCCGCATAGCTACACGTGCTAGCCGGAGGAAGTGCTGTGGGGTCAACCGTGTCGGTGTTCTCGTAAGGACCGATTTGTTGCAGATCGAGTATACGGTTCATTGTGATGGCCTTCATTCGATTGTTTGAAATGAGTGGGGATGCGGCCCCGCCGCAACCCGCCCGACTGCCTCGATGGATAAGCTCATAGATTGAGCAGCAAGGCAAATTAACCATAACACCGGAATTCATACATTTTTCTTCTCAACCGAAATGATCAAGAGCCCCATATTGATGCTCCGAATTTTCCATCGTTATTTATCGCATAGCATTTGAGTAGTGACTTGAAACCCGCAACGGCCAGCTAATTATCTTGTAACCCACTAACTAACTTGTCTTTTTACAAACCGTCGACGTTCCCGCATATGGCTGATGAAGGACTATCCCCAGGTCCAGTCGGCGGCAGGCCATGACAGGCGAATCATCAGCCCACATAGACAGTAGGATTTCGCCTTCACTAATGGGTGTTGCAGGATGACTGCGCCTATGCCTGGTGGCCACTTAAGAGCACACCAGAAGACCTGCTGCTTTCCCACGTAGCGCATCCGAGGTTGCAAGCTCATAGATCAGCGGTGGAGTGCTTGCCGCAGCGGCGATTAGGCGCTGCACCAAGGCCGCCAGATCTAAGCGCCGATTGAATCGTTAGCAAAGTCCGGACAAGTAGCACTGCAGGTATTGGGGCGCAGCGCATGGTAGGTGCAATGCAACGCGTTATTGACGTTGCCCAGCTATCGTGCGGACTCACCAGGAGATGGGATGGCCATGGTTGGGCGCGTCGCCGCCCGCGGGAGTGGCGATTTGCGTGCAATCGGCGTCGGTGACGACCGGAAAGCACTTCAGTCCATCCGACACCACCGCCGTGCTCGGCACCCGATGGCCGTTCGCCCCCCCCCAGCACGGTCTTGCGAAATCGGGGCAACGTGCCCATTCGCATGGTCACCCAGTAACCCTCGAGGGCGCACTGCACGGCCGCCACAAACGGGGTTTCGTCCGAGCTGCCGCGCCCCGTGCCGCCGCCGCGGCGTTCGCCACCCCAATGCGCATCGTCGATTTGGACGAAGCCGCTGCACTCATGATCGCCATCGTGCTCACCCAGGGCCTCAACCGGCAGATCCGCCTGATGGCCGCCGCCTTCGGCTATCGCGTCACCCAGCTGCGCCGCGTACGCATCATCAACGTCAAGCTCGGCCATCTGAAGCCCGGGCAGTGGCGCAACCTGACCGAAGCGGAGTTGAAGGGGTTGTTGCCGAATCGGACGCAGTGGTAGCCGCCTACTCATAACCCGCTGCAAAACGCCCAACCTTCGTTCAACACGCTTGACATGGGCTGATGCCAGGCTTATACATTTAACTAATGTCTTAATTGCTTAATAGCTGATGGCCGCCGACCGCATCTTCGAAGCCCTTGCTTCCCGCCCTCGCCGCGAAATCCTGGCCTATCTGTCGGCACAGGAACTGACTGCCGGCGAGATCGCGAGCCGGTTCGCCATGAGCGCTCCTGCGATATCGCGTCATTTGTCGCTGCTCGAAACGGCCGGCCTAGTGAGCAGCGAGCGACGCGGGCAATACGTGGTGTATCGACTCAACAAAGACAACCTTGTGAACACCCTCACCGGTTTCGCCTTTGAGATCTGCCCCACCGCCGGCCCGCTGAAGCGCGAATCACGCAAGCTCGCCTCCCGCAAGCAGGGTGGCTGAGAGCAAAACGCTACGAACAACATTCCAATCCGGCGACCGAGTATCGGTAACGCGATGGCGCCAAAGCGGGGTATTCCATGTCGGGCAAGGCACGCGTAGTCGAGACATTCCCTTCCGCCCGCATCCCCTCTCCGTCAGGCGGCCTCCCTGTGGAGGTCTCGCTGATCGCGCAACTGGGTCCTGGCGCGGGCAATCAGCTATTCGCCAGCGCAACGACGCGCCAGCAAGCACACGCCGATTTCATCGATGCTCTCGACGAACCCTCCGCCAAACTGGCCGGCACGGATTTCGAAAGGGGCGACCCAACCTCGCTCTACACCTTCGCCGTCGGTGCCAAGGGGCATCCCTTCCATCGCCATGCGGGGCATCGTGTGTTCACTGCCATCTCCGGGAGCGGCGGCGCGCAGCTGCGCTTCTCCACCGCCACGCTGGAAGAACTGGACCACGATCCCGGGCATTTCTTTCATAGGCTCCGCCACATCAACATCCCGCCGGACTGCATGTTCACCGTGCGCTTCAGTGGTGAGACCTGGCATCAGTTCGCATCGCTCGACCCAGGCTCCCGCCACCCGGCGCTTTTCGCGCTGTCCTGCCATACCAACGAGCTTGGCGGAAACCTGCCCGATGCCTTGAAGCAACAGGTGTTGGCGAATGAGGCATCGATTCCTTCGCTCACCGAATTGCTCCCTCCGCCCGTTGTGGCATGGATGGAACGAGAGCTCACGGCGCTTCGCAAAGTACCGACCATGACCCTTGCACTGAATGCCCCACCGGGCTCGCTGCAGAGCGCACTCTGTCGCACGCTGCGCAGCTGGGTTGGACGGGTGCGTGGCGCCTTGAGTCGTTGGCGGCACGCCGACGGCTTCTTTGCCGAAACGGAGGCGCGGCTCCCGGTGGCGCAGCTCGAGGCACTTCCCGAAGACACGCTGCTCCGCACCCAGCTCAACGAAACCTATCAACACGAAGACATGTTCAGCATCCGGCTGAGCGATAAAGTGCTCGCCTCGACGAGTGCTTCGCGGGTGCTCAGCGCATTGCTTGATGGCTTTCTGGAAAACCCGCCGACCAGCGTTTCGAAAATGATGGCGCTGCGTAATGCCCTGGTCAGGCCGCTTGGCCTGCGTACGTCACCCCTCGGATGCCCGGTATCGTCCCTGCTGGCGACACGCACCGATCAGTTGTTCGATCGGCGTTTCCCCGTGATCCGGCAATCCGTCGACGCCGCAGACCGCCACGCGCAGGTCATTCTCGGCGCCGATGACAAACATCTCCGTTTTCGCTCCTGCGTCGGCGTCCGTCTCGTCGAGGGCGGCGGAGTGGAGCTGACACTGGGTACACGCGTGCACTGCAAGAACCTGTTCGGTCACGCGTATATCGCCTTGATCGAACGGGTGCACCGGCGCCACGTCAGTCCAACAATGTTGCGTATGGCCGCGGAACACGCCTTTCTCCGGCAATCTGCCCCGAAAAAGATGGATCTCCGGGTGCTGGCCACCTGACGCGCCAAGACTTCCCGGCAGGTAGGTGCGATCATGTCGCATGACCGCCTTCACCACCCTCCCCCTCAAGCCCTCCCTGCTCGCCAGCCTTGAAACCCTTGGCTATGCGGAGATGACGCCTGTGCAGGCGCAGAGCCTGCCGCCGATGCTGGAGGGGCGGGACGTGATTGCGCAGGCACAGACCGGCAGTGGCAAGACGGCGGCGTTCGGGTTGAGCCTGCTGCAGACGCTGGATGTCGATTCGATCCGGCTGCAGGCGCTGGTGCTTTGCCCCACGCGCGAGCTGGCCGATCAGGTGAGCAAGGCCATCCGCAAGCTGGCGGCCAATATTCCGAACGTGAAGCTGTTGACGCTGTGCGGCGGCATGCCGCTGGGGCCGCAGCTGGCCTCGCTGACGCACGATCCGCATATCGTGGTCGGCACGCCGGGTCGCGTGCAGGAGCATCTGAAGCGCGAAAGCCTGCATGGTGGCGGCATCAAGGTGCTGGTGCTGGACGAAGCGGACCGCATGCTCGACATGGGTTTCTCCGAGGCCATCGACGACATCGTCGGACGCATTGCCAAACATCACCAGACCCTGCTGTTCTCCGCCACCTATCCGCAGGAGATCCGCGCGATCAGCCAGCGCATGCAGCGTGAGCCGGTGGAAGTGACGGTGGAAACGCCGCACGACGAGGTGACTATCGAGCAGCGCTTCCACGAAGTGGACCCCGCGCAGAAAATCGACGCGCTCGCGCAATTGCTGGTGAAGGAACATGCCGACCACGCGCTGGTGTTCTGCAATATGCGTCGCGACGTGGACGCCGTAGCAGAAGAGCTGGACCGCCGCGGCTTCTCTGCGCTGGCCCTGCACGGCGACATGGAACAGCGCGACCGCGACGAAGTATTAGTGCGTTTCGCCAACCGCAGCTGCTCCATCCTGGTCGCCACGGACGTTGCCGCGCGCGGCCTCGACATCACCGCACTGCCGCAGGTGATCAGCTACGACATCGCGCATGACCCAGACACGCACACGCACCGCATCGGCCGCACCGGCCGCGCCGGCCATCCCGGACTGGCGATCACGCTGTGCACGACACGCGAGCGCCCCAAGGCGAACAACATCGAAGCGTTGAGCGGAAAGCCGCTGCCCTGGCATCCGCTCAAGATCAGTCCGCCGCGCGGCAAGACGCTGCACCTGGCACCGATGAAAACCCTGGTGATCGATGCAGGCCGGCAGGACAAGTTGCGCCCCGGCGACATCCTCGGCGCGCTCACGGGCGATGCGGGATTGAAGGCCGACACTATCGGCAAGATCGACGTGTACGCCACGCGCGCCTATGTGGCGATCAAGCGCGACCTGGCGAACAAGGCGCTGGAGCGGCTGCGCGCCGGCAAGATCAAGGGCCGCAACTTTCGCGTACGCGCCCTGTAGCAACACACCAGGGGCTGGCGCTCTCCCAGCCCGCCTGCTAAAACGCCTTCCAGCCGCCGCGCCATTGGGGAAGCGGCGGCCCGCGTCCGCACCGGACGTGTATCAACGGACGATATTCAGGAACTCAACATGACAAGCAAGTTGTTACCAGCACTCGGCCTGCTGGCTGCCTTCGCGTGGCACACACCCGCACTCGCCCTTGCCGCCGACGAAGCGCCGGCTGCCGACGAAGCGCCCGCCGCCGCCGCGTCAAAGACGGAAGCCTTTCTAAGCTCGCTGCACCCAGCCACCGGCAATGTCGCGATTCCCGGCGCAAAGGCCACGCTCAAGCTGGAATCCGGCTACAGCTTCCTGCCCGCCAAGGAAGCCCAGCGCGTGCTTTCCGAGCTGTGGGACAACCCGCCCGACAGCGAAGTCCTCGGCATGATCCTGCCCAGCACCGACATGCACACGTTGCTGGAGGAAAAGACCTGGGCCGTGGTGGTGACCTTCGTCGACGAAGGCTATGTGTCCGATGCCGACGCCGCCAAGATCAACTACGACGACATGCTCAAGGACATGAAGGAGGCCACCACCGACGACAACAAGGAGCGCCTCAAGCAAGGCTATCCGGCGATCGAACTGGTGGGCTGGGCCGAGCCGCCGCATTACGACGCGACGAGTCACAAGCTGTACTGGGCGCGCAACCTCAAGTTCAAGAAGGCCGATGGGTCGACCGACGGCGAATCGCTGAACTACGCCATCCGCGTGCTCGGCCGCCACGGCTATCTCTCGCTCAACGCGGTGGCACCGATCGGTCAGCTGGCGCAGGTACGTGCCGACATGCCGCAGGTGGTGGAAATGGCCGAGTTCGACACCGGCCAGCGCTATACCGACTACAACTCCAGCACCGACAAACTGGCGGCGTACGGCATCGGTGCGCTGGTGGCCGGCGGTATCGCCGCCAAAGCCGGCCTGTTCGCCAAGCTCGGCGCCCTGCTGTTCGCGCTGAAGAAGTTCGTGATTCTCGGCGTTGCCGCGATCGGTGCCGCCATCTCCAAGCTGTTCGGTCGCAAGAAGGCGGAATAACGTTGTAAAGCATGGCCGCCGCGCAAGCGGCCATGCCCTGACCTGGGAGCGCAAGGACGTGAACCATCCGGGTATGCACGACGACTCCGCTTCAGACACAGCGTCTGCCCGGGATGCCGGCCAGGCCACCCCCCTGCCGGCGCCCATGATCCCCACGCCGCTGGCGGCACCGTATCGTCCCAGGGTCCGCAAGCCCCACTACATCCTCGCCCATTGGCGTGGCGATCTGCCCCTGGCGCAGGCGTACTGGCTCAACGGCGTACTGCTGGGCTTTGTACTGACCCTTGTCGAACGCGTGTTGATCGCGTGGCTGCAGTCGGCGCGTCCTACGCTTACCTCAGTGCTGGTGATCTCACTGGCGTGGGGCGTGTCCAGGCTGGCCGTGTCCATCTGGCAGGTTGTCGGCATCCTGCGTTCGGCCGCTCTCAGTGGAAGCCGCTGGGCGATTCCCGTGAATATCCTGATGGTGCTGGCGATCTTCGGCCTCATCAGCAACACCATCGGCTCCGTCAAAGCGGTACGTTCGCTGGCTCATGCTGCCGCCGAGCAGCGAGGCATGAGCGATTTCAGCATCAGCGTCGCACCCGGCGGGACCGCCATCGTTGCGCGCGGCTCCATCGGCGTCGGCTACGCGCAGGAGGTGAAGGATGCGTTCGCACAACATCCGCTGATCCACCGCCTGGTTCTCGACAGCCGCGGCGGCGACGTGGATAACGGCATGCAATTGCACGACTTCCTTGTCACTCGCCCGGACATCACCGTAGAGGTCGACAAGCTGTGCGCCAGTTCATGCACACTGGCCTTTCTCGGCGGCGCGAAGCGCCTGGTGGCGCCGACGTCGACGCTGGGCTTCCACCAGCTGCGTTCAATGCTCGATACGCAATTCTCTAACGACTACCTTGCCGAGCAACAAGAGAACTACAAAAAGCTGATGATCCAGCGCGGTGCCTCGCCGGATTTCATCCGTCTTGCCCTCGCCAAGCAGGGCACGGACGTCTACACGCCCGATAGCGACGAACTATTCGCCAACGGCATTATTACTGGCATCCAACTGCGTGACCGCGAGGTATCTGCCGCTGACTGGCGCGGCGAACAGTTTCTCTGGGCTTACCGCGAGAGCCCAGTCATGCGCGGCATGGCCGATGTACTGGAGCAGATTCGCCGACAGCAGCCCGCCGTGTTCGATGCATGGACACAAATGAACATCGAGGTGAAGCGAAGAGCTACGCGCAAGGAGCGCATCGATGGCTATACCAACTCGCTGTGGAAGACGCTGCACACGGCGCGTAACCGGGCACTACGCACAGCGCCCAACGACAACGTGCGCCACTTCGCCGAGGCACAGCGCGATCTGCTGACGCTGATCCGCGAGCACCTTTCGGACAAGGCTTGCGGTGAATACCTCGCCGGCATGGGCGTGAAGCTGGGCGACCAGGGCGACGCTTTCTACCAGCGCACCAGCTCGGCATACATCGGCCTGCTTTCCATACCGCACCCTAAAGAGCTCAACCAGGACGACTGGCTGCGTGGTGCCCGCGAACTGGCGCAGATGCGCAAGGCGCCCCCCCTCACCCCGCCACCACCGTTAGTGGCTGGCGCCAAAACCAGGGAACCGTTCCCACTGTTCTGTCGACGTCAGCTTGCGCTGCTCGACCGCCTGCTGGTGTCCCCGTCATCAGGTAACGACATGGCGCTGCGCACGCTGCTGCTTGAGATCGACTAACAACGAAGCGACCGCTCAGATCAGCGCGGCCCCGTTTCGTCCAGCCGCACACCCAGGCTGCCAAGCCGGCGCAGGCCATCCGCACTCGGCACCAGCGCGCGCCCTTGCGAAGCGCGACGCAACCACCCGGCATCCAGCATCGCCACCGTCATCGCCACGCCTAGCGGGCCACCCACGTGCAGCCGGCGCTCGGTCCAATCCAGGCAGCCGCGGCCATGGAGTCGCAGCAGCTTCGCGGTGCCCTCCGCATCGAACCCGGCGTCGACCAAAGCCTCCGCACCCACCGGCAGCAACTGCAAACCCTCGCTGGCAGCATGCAGGTAGCCGCGCGCCAGCATCGTCTCGCAGAAAGCCACACCCAGTTGCCCAGCCAGATGGCGATAGCAGGTGCGTGCGCGGCGCACCGCGGCATCGCCGCCGGCCGGACGCAACGTGGCACTACTCGCGCGCGGCATCGCCATCGCTTCCAGCATGGCCGCGACATCGTCGTCCGCCAGCCGGTAATAGCGATGCCGTCCCTGCACATGCAGTGCGAGCAAACCACCTTCCAATAGGCGCTTGAGATGCGCACTGGCGGTGGCCGCGCCGACGCCGGCCGCCTGGGCAAGCTCGCCAGCCGGACGTGCCGTGCCGTCCGATAGTGCGAGCAACATGGCGGCACGCGCTGGCTCGGCGAGCAAGGCGCCCACTTCGGCCAGCTGATAGCGGTTCAACGAGGTCGCGTCTCTCATGCGCGGAGTCTAGTCCGCTGCCCAATCGAACGCTTCGCTGCGAGGCGAAACGTCGTGGGGCTGTCGCGAGGGCTCACCCCCTCCCAGCCTCCCCCTGCAAGCAAGGGGAGGAGCTAAAAGCTTGCTTCGACCTGCCCCCTCCCTTGCTTGCAGGGGAGGGTTGGGGAGGGGTACGCCCTTGCGACACTCCCACAAAGAAACGGGGCGCCAAAGCGCCCCGTTCTTGCAGCTTCCATATCTACTGGTTCAGTGCACAGCCGCCAGCAACTCCAACGCCGCATTGAACGTCACACTCGGCCGCATCGCCTCGGTCACCAGTGCGGTATTCGGGTGGTAGTAACCCTGGATGTCCACCGGCTTACCCTGCGCACCATTCAACTCGCCGACGATCTTCGCTTCGTTCTCGGTCAGCACCTTGGCCAGCGGGGCGAACTTCGCCTTGAGCGCAGCATCCTCGTCCTGAGCAGCCAGCGCCTGCGCCCAATACAAGGTCAGGTAGAAATGGCTGCCGCGATTGTCAAGTTCGCCGACCTTGCGCGCCGGGGACTTGTTGTTGTCGAGGAACTTGCCAGTGGCCTGATCCAAGGTCTTGGCCAGCACGCCGGCAGCGGCGTTGTTGTAGCGATTGCTCAAGTGCTCAAGCGATGCCGCCAATGCGAGGAATTCGCCCAGCGAATCCCAGCGCAAGCAGTTCTCTTCCAGGAACTGCTGCACGTGCTTGGGCGCGGAGCCGCCGGCACCAGTTTCGAACAAGCCGCCACCGGCCATCAGCGGCACGATGGAGAGCATCTTGGCGCTGGTGCCCAGCTCCATGATCGGGAACAGATCGGTGAGGTAGTCGCGTAGCACGTTGCCGGTCACGGAGATGGTGTCCTGGCCCTTGCGGATGCGCTCCAGCGAGAGACGAGTGGCGTCCACCGGCGCCAGGAGGCGGATGTCCAACCCGCTGAGGTCGTGGTCCTTCAGGTAACGCTCGACCTTCTTGATGACCTGTGTGTCGTGCGCGCGTGCGGGATCGAGCCAGAACACGGCAGGCGTGTTGCTCAGGCGCGCGCGGCTCACGGCCAGCTTCACCCAATCCTGAATCGGGGCGTCCTTGGTCTGGCACATGCGCCAGATGTCGCCGGCTTCCACGTTGTGTTCCAGCAGCACGTTGCCGTTGGTGTCGGTGACGCGCACCACGCCGTCGGCGGCGATCTGGAAGGTCTTGTTGTGCGAACCGTATTCCTCGGCCGCCTGCGCCATCAGACCGACGTTGGGCACGCTGCCCATCGTCGCCGGGTCGTAAGCGCCATGTGCCTTGCAGTCGTCGATCACTGCCTGGTAGACACCGGCGTAGCAGCGATCCGGAATCACCGCCTTGGTGTCCTGCAGCTTGCCTTCGGCGTTCCACATCTTGCCGGAGTCGCGAATCATCGCCGGCATCGACGCATCGACGATCACGTCGCTGGGCACGTGCAGGTTGGTGATGCCCTTGTCGGAATTCACCATCGCCAGCGCCGGACGCTTGGCGTACTCGGCCTGCAGGTCGGCGGTAATGGCTGCCTGCTGGTCGGCCGGCAGCGAGGCGAGGCGCGCATACAGGTCGCCGATACCGTTGTTCGGATCGAAGCCGATGCTCTTCAGCGTGTCGGCGTGCTTGGTCAGCACGTCCTTATAGAACTCGGTGACTACCTGGCCGAACATGATCGGGTCGGAGACCTTCATCATGGTCGCCTTCAGATGCAGCGAGAACAGCACACCTTGCTTCTTCGCGTCTTCGATCTGCGCGTCGACGAAGCTGGCGAGTGCCTTCTTGCTCATCACCGACGCATCGATCAGCTCGCCAGCGAGGACCGCGGTCTTCTCTTTCAGTACGGCCTGGCTGCCATCCTTGCCGAACCACTCGATCTTGACGTTGCCGGCCTGATCGATCAGCGCCGACTTCTCGCTGCCGTAGAAATCGCCGCCGTCCATATGCGCCACGTGCGACTTCGAATCGGCACTCCAGGCGCCCATCTTGTGCGGATGCTTGCGTGCGTAATTCTTCACCGACAGTGGCGCGCGGCGATCGGAATTGCCTTCGCGCAGCACCGGGTTCACCGCGCTGCCCTTGACCTTGTCGTAGCGTGCCTGGACGTTCCAGTCGCTCACGTCGGACGGCGCCTCCGGGTAGTCCGGCAGCGCATAACCCTGCTGCTGCAATTCCTTGATCGCGGCCTTGAGCTGCGGCATCGACGCGCTGATGTTAGGCAGCTTGATGATGTTCGCTTCCGGCGTGGTGGCCAGCTGGCCCAGCTCCGCGAGGTCATCGGCGATCTTCTGCTCGTCCTTCAGCACATCCGAGAACTGCGAAATGATGCGGCCGGCGAGCGAGATGTCGCGCGTCTCCACCGCGATGCCCGCCGCGGCGGTGAAAGCATCGACGATCGGCAGCAGGGAATGCGTGGCGAGGAAAGGAGCCTCATCCGTGAGCGTGTAGATGATCTTCGGCGTGTTCGACATTCTGCATTGACCTCGTGCAACGACATATCAGGATGGGAAACGGCTGCCGCCCGAGTGGCCTGGAGCCGCGCGACGCATGTGGCGCCGGAACGTCCGGAATCAACCGCCCGAAAGGCCGTTGGAATCCGTGAAAGCTGCCCATTGTCGCGTTTTCGGTGGGCAGGGGAAAGCGCAGGCCACCCCCACGCCATGGACCACATAGGGGTGCGGGGAAACTGCCCCGTACATGCTGGTCGGCCTTGTAGTCGCCCGCGCCAGGCCTTTCTATCTGTTTGCCAGGGAGGGGGTTCGGCTCTACTTTTCCCCGAATAGTTCGTCCAAGCCGGCGCGCGTACCGCGCGCCGCTTAACTTAGGCGTTAGCCCTTATGAGCAAAGTCTTCGTCCTCCAGCATCTACACGTCCTCGCCTCCGGTAAAGAGGACGTCAAAATGCTTGGGGTATACAGCTCAGAGCCCTCTGCACATGCTGCTGTTCACCGTCTAAGGCAGCTGCCGGGCTTCCGTGATCATCCTCATATCATCAATCCCTCAATGTGCTCTGATGACCAAGGGTTCCACATTGGCAAATACGATGTCGATCAGGACCATTGGACAGAGGGATACGCTACGGTATGAGGTCCAATATTTCGCCCAAGCGAACGCGCGTACTGCGCGCCGCTTAACTTAGGCGTTCGATGCCATGGAAACATCACGCGAGATTGAGGCCACAGAGTTCGACTGGTTCGCGACCGACAAGAATGGCCACTTCGCCATTTTCGCCACCGCGGGCCGCGGCCCTGTTCCGGAATCAGTGCTCGCCGTAGCGAAAGCGCACGATGCAATTGGAGATGCTCTAGCGGTTGTGGGCTGGGGTACTGATGCTGTATGGCAAAGCTACTCGTGGGCTGGCCTCTACGCTTATGACTGGTCGGATAAGCAGGGTTGCTATGTCCGGATCGCAGAGCCGGCTGTACCTCTGCCAACGGAGCTAGAGGTGGGCCTCGCGTCCTGCCCTGGCCTGCTCAGGCTGGAGGCGTTGTTTTCCCAAGTCGCCGCAATCCGGCTGGACCGGCAAGATGGCACCTACAATTCGTTCAAGGCGGACGGCTTCGCCGCCGCCTAACTCAGGCGTTAGGTCGCTTCGATGACCACGCCGCTAACCGGAACACAGGATCTCGCAATGGTTAGTATTTCTATGCTCGGAATCCCTCATGACGGCAACTCTTCCTTCATGAAAGGGGCAGCTGAAGGTCCCGCTCACATTCGCCCTGAACTGCACTCGGACGCATATAGCCTATGGACAGAGACAGGCACCGATCTAGGACAGGTGGGTAGGCTGATCGACCACGGAGACATTCAGTTCAATGACTCGCTGGATCACTGGGAGGCCATCGAACTGGGGGTTGGCCGCGTTCTCGACACAGGCAATCCATTGATCTGCCTAGGCGGAGATCATGCGATCACGCATCCCATCATGCGAGCTGTCAGAAAGAGACACCCGAAGCTCACCATTCTGCATATCGATGCGCATCCCGATATCTATCACAGCTATCAGGACAACCCTCGTTCCCACACATCCCCCTTCGCGAGAATCATGGAAGAAGGGCTTGCCGACCGCCTGATTCAGATAGGTCTTCGCACCATCAACGACCACCATCGCGCCCAGTTTGACCGATTTGGTGTCGAATACGTCGAGGCTGGCCACTGCTCGCGGGAACTGGAACTAGACTTGCAAACGCCTGTGTATCTATCGATGGACATAGATGCTTTAGACCCCGCTTTTGCACCTGGCGTTTCGCACCGAGAGCCCGGCGGCTTATCGACTCGACAAGTCATTGACCTCATCCACAGAATCGATCAACCCATCGTCGCGGCGGACATCGTCGAGTACAACCCACGCTGCGACATCTCAAACATGACTGCCCTGGTGGCGACCAAACTACTGAAAGAGATCGCCGGAATGATGATCAAGACTCATGCGAGCGCGGCCTAACCATTCATTCAAGTCGAACCCGCTTTGCGCACCGGCCTAATTCGGCGTTAGAGTCCATGAGCAACACGATGGAATGCCATGCACATGGGGAGAAAGAGCCAACCTTCGTTTGCCAGCACCTTGTTCGTGCGCTCGATATGGCCGAAAGGGTTGGGTTCTTTTGGTCAGGTGAGCCGCAAGGGGACGTCTGGTGTTTCGCCTGCGAAGAGGTGCACCTTCACGAGGACGGTGGCACTGGTGACTGGAGCGAGTCGTTCCGAGAAATTTGCAGGCAGTAGGATTCTATGTGGCGCCTGCTACGATCGGCCACGCCGCGCTGCATGGTCTCTAACTATTCGTCCAAGCGGACGCGCGTACAGTGCGCCGCTTAACTCAGGTGTTAGTCACTTAAACATGAGCACACGATTCATCATCGAGGATCGGGAACATGCCGAGTGGCAAAGTGAGCACTCTTCATTGGAAGGAGCGCAAGCCGAGCTACGACGATTGGCCAGTATGCGGTGGGACCAAGAGCCAAACATTGCTCCCTGTAAGAGCTGGCAAACCTGCCGTCGCAACTACGAAATCCTTCAATACGACACCTCGTCCAAACCTTGGCGCTTAACTACTAGACACCCGGGCCTTGAAGTCAGTGCCAATGGGGTAGTCTGGGCTTCGGGGGCGCCTAACAATGGCGCCTAACTACTCGTCCAAGCGGACGCGCTTACCGCGCGCCGCTTAACTCAGGCGTTAGGTGCCTTATGGCTACACATAAGCACTGGGTGGAGTACACCGAAAACTGGCGCTGGTCGCCCATGGCCTACTGGGTGCACATCGCTCAAGGCAAGGGTTCATGGAGCAACGCAGAGCGCTATCTGCCCGAAGCTCCACCTTACGTGCCCCACAAGGGCTTTGCGGTTGTGTGCGTCGAGTTCGAGGGGTTTGTTCTTCGGTTCTCGTCAGAAGCCCAACTGAAGGAATGCATTCGCGTGTTATCGCTCAAGCCGTTGCCAACCACTAAGCGCCTTTCCAACCAAAGAGGGCCAGGCACAGGTCCAAATAGCCATTGGCTGAGCCGCCTTCCTGCAAAGGTCAAGGCACCCGCGAAAAGAACTCACCTGGTTGTGGTTCTCAATGAGGTGCTACGTCAAGCAGCGGCACCCATCCCCTCCATTAAGCGGACAGCTAAGGCGCTACGACCCTCGTCTGCCGCTCATGTCGAACGTTAGGCCGCATGGACAGAGAAGTTACCCCCCAGCCCGGGGTTGATCCTCGCATCGCTAGTCGCGGCGACATCTTTTGGATCGGCGCCGATGAGACCAGAGGCTCGCTCCCGGGATCACCCCACCCTCACGTTATCGTGCAAGAGGATGTCTTCAATCACTCTCGCATTGGCACTGTCATCGTTTGTGCCCTGAGTACGAACCTCCACAAGGCCTCAGAGCCTGGCAATGTCCTGCTGGAGCCAGGCGAGGGAGGCTTGGAGCGGCAAAGTGTCGTAGTCAGTTCACAAGTGTCCTGTGTCTACAAGACGCGGCTGGGCGCATATATTGGGTCGCTGTCGCAAGCACGCATCGATCAGGTTGTGGCTGGGTTAGGTTTTGTCCAAGGTGCCTTTCATCGCCGCGGTTAGAACCCTGGCTAGCTCAAGCGTTACGCGTCACTCAGTCGGTTCCGTATCGCACATAGACACAACCAGAAGGGAATCTACTCGCCATGAACGGCGTTCTCGTCTCACTGTTCGAATACAAAGCCTGGGCTAACGCGGAACTCCACGCCGCCCTCACAAAGTTCGATACGCGGCGGCATCCCAGTGAATTCCGCGCCATGCTTCATACGCTCGACCACGTCAACGTCGTGGATCGCATCTTTCAAAGCCACCTGACCGGCGCTGCCGCGCTCTTCAAGGCAACACACAGCGAACAAACGCCAAACTTGCCAGAGTTGCGTGAGATCGTTAGTGCCACGGACGACTGGTATATCAAGTTTGTATCCAGCGTCAGCGCCGAACGTTTGAAGGAGCGCGTGAACTTCACATTCACTGACGGCAACAGAGGCTCAATGGCTTGCGAAGAGATGTTGCTGCACGTCATCACGCATGGTGGCTATCACCGCGGGAGTGTCGGTCAGATGCTCGAAGGCATGGGCGTCAACTCTCCGCCCGACTCCTTGACGAAATTCCTACACAGGTACGAGCCCGAGCGGCGACTCGGCGTTTAGCGAAACCGCGCAGGACTCCTCGCATGCAACAAGTGCCGCCCACCCCTTCTATCGAAGCGGCCTCCTGTACCTTCTACGGCACGGGCTTGCAATCTCAGGTTGAGATACAACGCCACGCTGATATCAAACTATTCGTCAAGGCGGACACCTCAGGCGCCGCCTAACTCAGGGGTTAGCACTCTATGACCATGCACCGGAAGATCGTTCTTCACTCGATTGGTGGTTATCGCCCCGAGTTCGACGCCCTAGTTGAAAGCTGGATACAGGCCGGAGTTGCCTATGTTGGCGTAATCGGAAAGGATGCGGCAAAGCTAGAAGATGTCATTGACGAGCTTTGTGTAGGCGATGGGGAGAACTCTTATTTCATTCTCACAGCTTCCCATCCAAATGAATCCCTTCTCAAGGCCGTGGAGTACGCAGAATACCTTAAGAGCGAACATGCTGGCCCCGTGCAGATTGTAGAGTTCTAGCTACTCGTCCGAGCGGACGACTGCGCGACGCTTCACTCAGGCGTTCAGCAGCGTATAAGGGAAAACCCTCAACCGCCATCCGGGCAAGTCGGCGAGGAGATGAGAAATGGGCACTTGGGGAAGTGGACTCTACTCGGGCGATTTCGCCATGGATCTGCGCACAACCGTTGGTGCGGTTGTACGGCTGCCTTACGACCCCGACCGGCTCGTCGAGATCCTGTGTGAGACGGAGCCAACAGCAGCGAATGACTCCACTGATGAGGACCACCCGACGTTTTGGCTGATCGTCGCGGATCAGTTCGCTAAACGCGGCATCGTTTGCGACCACGTGCGGGAGAAGGCATTCCAAATTATCGACAACGGCGCGGATATCGCCATGCTTCAAAAGGCTGGGATGAGTGAGTCCGGCCTCCGCAAGCGGGGCAAGCAGCTACAGGAATTGCGCACGCGAATAGCGGCGGCGAATGTTCAGAAGCCGCGCGCCGTTCTGAAGAAGCCGCAACCGCTGTTGATGGACGTCGGAGACGTGATCGTTTACCCGACCCGACGCGGAGATCCAATCAACCCTTATTTCGCCACCGTTCGCATGACGAACGGGCGGCCCTGGATACCGGACGGTTGGGGAGCGGCGGTGATCATAGATTGCGGGCGTGCCTTCGAATTCCTGTCGTGGTACAGACCGCTGACGGTGGCGGAAGCCAGAAGTGAGAAGCCGCCGTTGGACTTGTTGCGTGGCGATGTGCTTTGGAGGCTCCGACGACCAGGAACCTGCTCGGCCCCTCATTTTCAACGGATGGAGTTGGAGAAAGTCGGGAATCTGGCAATCGATCCTATGAAGCTCAAGGACATCTTGCCGCAACTTTTCTCTGCGATCCCGGACACGGTCAGCGACATTTCCCTAGCGAATCGCTTGAGCGCAGATCCCCATGGGGAAGAACCAACCATACAGCGCGGGAAGCAGACCCTGATCATGGGCATTGAGCAGATGCTGTACGACGAACATCGCTCTGCCACATGAGTGCGCGGCGACGATGCGTTGCGTAGCTCAAAGGGCATGATGGAGACACGTACCCTGCTCGGACCGAACAAGCGCATACATGCGACGCGCAGAACCGCACGCATGATGCGGAGACGTTGGACCACATCCTAACCATCAGGTCGCCATGTCAAATCAAAGCGTTCCCACCCTCTACGAATGGCTAGGCGGCATGGATGCGCTTACCCGCCTGGCCGCGCGGTTCTACGAACACGTAAAGACAGACTCGATGTTAGGGCCTGTCTTCGCGCACATGGGCGGGGATCACCCGAGTCATGTCGCCGCTTTTCTAGCCGAGGTCTTTGGCGGTCCAGACACATACTCCACGCAACACGGCGGTCATCCGCACATGATTCGGCAGCATCTCAACCGTCACCTGGGTCAAGATCAAAGGCGACGTTGGGTGGGTCTGCTGCTGGAGACAGCGGACGAGCTTGGCATGCCAGATGATCCCGAGTTTCGCTCTGCGTTGGTCGGTTATCTAGAGTGGGGTTCTCGCTTGGCGGTTATCAATTCGCAACCGGGTGCAACGGTGGACCAAGACGCACCCATGCCAAGATGGGGCTGGGGTGAGGTCAAAGGGCCGTACACGGGCTGAGCGCACATATATGTGTCTAACCATTCGTTCTAGCCGAAGCCGTTTCGTGGCTCGGCTAAATTCAGTCGTTGGACGACAGCGAAAGGCAGTCGATGCGAGTAACGTTCAGGGTTTCACCATTTTGGATACTGCTGCTTGCGCTCTCCTTCGCGGGCGCGTTTGCGTGCGTAGTAGCGTGGTTCATCCTGTTGTCGACCATCTGCTCCAATCCGCGGACACCGTTACCGCAAACGCAGCATGTCATTGAGTACAACTGTCACGGAATGAAGGTCTTCATCTCCCCTTCGCAAGACGCCATGCTTCATTGGCTTATTCCAATAGAACTCGTTTTCATATTTCTTGGCTTCGTTGCTGCCGCCATGGTGGTTCTGGCGATCGCTAAGGCATGGCAGCGCGCGAAGCCCTATCGCATTCGAATCATCGCTGCACCCCCAGGAGAGGCACCCGCTTGGGTGAGAGAGAAGTGGGTTGGGTTGGAGCTTCCCTTGGCTCAGGGGTTTCGCAGTTCGAGCAACAGACTCACGGCTGGGGTCCTTTCCGGCCCACGGTCCTCTTTCACCGTGCTTATCAATCTCATGCGTGGGCAGTATCAGCAGCGGAGAGGCTTCGAGGTGAGCGTGCTCGAGGCCATCGCACTCCTCGAGAGCACCTCGCCCGATGCAGCCGCCTGGTGGCGCGCAAATGCCCCGCACATGATGAGTCCGGCTCGATTCTTTCTCTTCCCGGAAGATGTATGCGCAGTGGTCGAATGAGTGCTGGCCAACAAGCTGCTGCTCCAGCCGACGTAGAGCCTTCGGCCGCAAGCGGTTGAGCGTCGGCGTTAGATAGCTCGTGAACCTTCAATCTCACTCATGGCAGCAGGCCGGCTCCGTCATGCTCTGGCGGTACACGGAGAATCAGCGCCATTGTCCTGGCTGGTACTTCACCGCCGATGCCAAAGGCTGTGCTTCACTCACCACTTTGCTTGAGGCCTTCACGCTGGCATGTCGCTCGTGATGGATACGACAGTTACACAGCCAAAGATCGGGCGCGGCATTCCTAAAGAATAACCATCGGGCTTGCCTCTGGTCCGGTAACAGAATTTAGGTATCCCATTTTTATGCTGAGATCCGCATGGTCTGCGCGAAGAATAGCGCTAGATGGATCGCGCTGTACTCCATTAGAGTTGGCTATCAGTGCGTTGGGGCGCGTGCAGTGCGCCGCATCGTGACAGGGGAATCAGGGGTTGTTCTACAAATCATCAGGCCAGGTGGCATTGCCTGCTGAGTTCCGTCGTGTCGATGACAGTAGATTGAGAACGTCCACGGCGTTGATACCGTTTGTATAAGCTGTTTTTGCTTTTTTGAATTTCGCCTGGCGGTTTCGTTCAGGAATTTCGGATAAGTAGGAAGCTAAGCCATGGATAGCAGAACGTCTGAATCGACTCTTGATGTGAGCGATCCGTGGCTTGCCCACGTTTCTCATACCCCACCTATTGCGCCACCGCCATCCACTCAGCCTGACGTGTGCAGCTCCCTCGAGTGCGCTTGACGTATTCGCGTGCACACAAGCTGCTGGCGCGCACCCCGTTGCCGGGGCGCCTTTCAAGCAAGGGTGCACATCCAATTCTTGTGGCCGACTAAAGAGCCACTAACTACGCAAAATGATGATGCTATGCATGACAAGGAAGAGATCAGCACAGCTGTAGATGTATCGGATGATTCGGCAAGAGGTTGTGAAACAAGGATGCGGCGAGATGCCGTCCCGCGCGTACGGCATCCAGAGCCGCCGCGAGTCCTTGCCTGTGATCGCACTGTTGATGTCTCGTTGCGAATAGCGTCACCTGTCATTCGCGTGCTGGGGGGATTGCTCTCCGAGCAGGAGTGCGACGAAATGATCGCGCTGGCCAAGCCGCGCTTGCAGCGGTCGCTGGTTGTCGCCAATAGCGGTCGGAACGAGGTTCATCGCGCGCGCACCAGTGAAAGCGTGTCCTTTGACATTGGTGAGACACCACTCATCAGGCTCCTGGAGGATCGCATAGCTGCATTGTTTCGCGTTCCAGTGAATCACGGCGAGTCAATTCAGATATTGCGCTATCTCCCAGGTCAGCAGTACGAGGCCCACTACGATTGGTTCGATCCTGCCAGTCCCGGCTACTCGGACGTGACCGCGCGTGGCGGGCAGCGTGTGGCCAGTCTCGTGATGTATCTCAATACGCCGGAAATGGGCGGCGGAACGAACTTTCCAAACATTGGCCTCACAGTCACCCCGATACGGGGAACAGCCGTGTACTTTTCCTATAAGACTGGGGATGAGGCGACCTTGCACGCAGGGATGCCGGTCTTCAAGGGAGAGAAATGGATAGCGACAAAATGGTTGCGAGAAAGGTCGTTTGTAGTTCCCAGGGACTGATCCTGGTACAGAGCCAAGTCCAGATGATACCGAAGGAGAGGAGATGGAAGCTGGACCGGAGACTGAGCATCTGTCCATCGAGCTTAGGCGAGGGATGATAACGCTGGCCGTGCTGATTCAGCTCCGTTCGGAGAATCACGGCTACGGTGTAAAGCAGGCTCTATCTCGGCTAGGCATGTCGCTCAAGGAAGGCACGCTTTACCCCATGTTGCGCAGGCTCGAAGCGCAAGGCGCGCTGAAGAGCAGGTGGGATACGAGAGGGGATCGCCTGCGCAAGTATTACTCCTTGTCGGAACATGGCGCCGTCATGCTCAACGCCATGCGAAAGCAGCGCGCGCTGCTTGTTCAGATCATCGAAGAGCTGGAGAAATCAGCCTTCGATGAGCTTATTTGCGGACAAACTCAGACGCAAACGGAGATGGAATGACTCCTTACGACAAATATGCCAAGACGCTGTCCTATTTCCTTCCCGCGCGGCTGCGCGATGAAGTTGTCAGCGAAGTCATGAGCAATCTCTACGCCGAGCTGGAAGCGGAGATGACGGCGAGCCAGGGAAGCGCTCGTGAGCAAGTGATGAAGAAGATCCTGGCGCGGCACCAATCGGCTCGCGCACTGGCCGGGTCGTTCGTCGAAAAGCGCAGCGAATTGATTGGACGGCGTGTCTATCCCGTATACAAGGCAGCGCTATGGGCGTCCCTGGCCATGACAGTGATAGCCGTTGCATCGCTTTCGCTGATGGACGGCTTCCGATGGGACATGCTTGGTGACATGGCGATTAGTTCTGGCGTTGTCTTCACCATTATCACGCTCGTATTCGTAGCCATCGATCAGCTTGAGCCTTTGCATCACGTGGCCGAATCCATGGCCATGATCCGTGCGCGGCCAGAGGTGCAATCCAGTGAGGCGCGCAGAGAGATTTCCAGCATGCCCCCGCGCTACCGCCTCAATCGTCGAGTACTGGCCATCGTGCTTTTGATCTTACTCAATGTGGCGCCCGGACAGATTGGTCTGCTGATCCTGATCGACGAACCCCACTTTCGGGTATCGACGTATCCGATCCTGTCCCAGCAGTTTCTTGGCGCGCCAAGGATGCTTGTCAACTTGTGGTGCGCTGCGGTTCTTCTGGCCGATATGTTTCTGGCATGGAAGAAATTTTCTCGCCACGAATTCATGGCAGAGATGTCATTGCAGTTTGCTGGCTTGCTGATCGGCCTTTTGCTGCTGATCAGTGGCCATATTTTTTCCACCCCTTCCCCTGAGCAAATCGCCGGCTACTCGAGCGAGTTGCGCAACGTATTGAGTGCAGTGGTTACCCCCCCTTTATTTCGATGCTTCATGGTCATCCTGTGGTTGAGCTGGCTCGTAAAAGCCTGGGGATTCCTGCAGAGATTCAGACTACACCGCTTATCCAAGGCGATGTAGACCAATGGACATTCACCCCAAGCTCTGACTACGCAAGACCAAGGAACAGACGATGGGCTATATGGAGCTGGTGGCTTCAGGACTTCGTTTCAGGAAATCTCAGATCTTCGTTACCTTTGCATGTGTGTCGATAGCATTTCTTCTGCTGGGGGTTCTGATCAGCGCGCGAGAGGCTTTCACAGCGAGCGGCAACGTGGCGTCGTCCTACCGCCTGCGAAGCCAGGGCAGCAGCGCTGTGACCGCCCCCATCCCCATAAGCTATGCGCAGAAGATCGCCTCGGTGCCAGGCGTGAAGTCCGTGCTCTACGCGAATGCGGAACCAGCCGCCTATCAAGATGATCCAAGACACCTGCTATTGCAGGCGGCTTCGGCATCTGAATTGTTTGGGATGTTTCCGGAGCTGACGGTCCCAGATGAGCAACGCAAGGCGTTCCTCGGCGATAAACAGTCGCTGCTGGTTGGTCCGGATACGCTCAAGCGCTATGGCTGGAAGTTAGGCCAAGCAGTGACACTTCAAACCAATGTGCTGGACACGACCGGTGCGGCGAGTTGGGTGTTTCACGTCGACGCGGTATATCACAGTGATGATCCAAAGGTTCCCGGCGATCTCGCTTTCGTTCATTACACCTATTTCAATGACGCGCGGGTGGGCAACAAGGATGTCGCGATTGGTTTCGTCACTTACATCAACGCACCGGATCAGGCCACGCGTATTGCCTCGACCATCGATCAGCTCTTCGCAACCTCCTCGCCCAGGCTCATTACCCAGCCGGAGAACCAGGCGATGGAGAATCAGCTCACCCAATTTGGCGATTTCAGTAAGATCACCATCGTGGTAGCCGGACTCGTATTCGTGTCCATGCTGCTGTTGTCACACAACGTTTGGCATGAACGGGTGCAGATGCGTCGGGTCGAACTGGCCACCATGAAGGCTCTTGGGTTTCAGCCTGGTAGTGTGTTGGCGCTAATCATCACGGAAGCGATGACGCTCACCTTGGCCGCTGCCACGTGCGGACTGGCCACGGCGATCGTCCTGGTAACGGTCCTGCGCCCTCTCGTGGAAAATTTCCTGCCAGGATTTCATTTCCCTCTCCGGGGCATAGCGCTTTCGGCCGCCGTAGCGATCGTTTTTGCCGTGCTTTCGTCCGTGCTGCCCGCATACAGGGCGAGCCGTCTTCCATTCCGCTTGAGTTCCTGCGACTGAGAGACCCCAAGTGAGTTCCACACTGAGTCAATTTCTGTCGCTGTTCGCCATGTCGATCCGGTCGCTTCCGTCCAGAGCATCATCTTCGATCGTGGCGATCGTCGGATTTGCCGTGACCGGCGGTGTACTGGTGTCCGTTCTTGCGCTTGCTAATGGACTCTCTGGTTTCTGGCGGTCGCCGGGCTCCGATGATGTGGCGATTGTTCTGGCGAGAAGTTCGTTCTCCGAGGTCGGGAGTCGTCTCGCGCGAAACGCTGGCTCGCTGATCCAGCAAGCGCCAGGCTTGGCGCAAGCCCAGCGTGGCGCCACATCCCCCCAACTCGTCACCACCGCCGCGTTGCCGAGGGCCTCGGACGGAAAGGGAGTGAGTGTGCTGGTGCGTGGCTTCGATGGGGCGGCCTGGAGCCTTGATAGGGATACTTCGATGCTCGCAGGGCACCCATTTCAGCATGGTCTAGATGAGATCATCGTCGGTGAAAAGCTCGCGCGAACGCTGAGCGGAATAGCTGTTGGAAGCTCACTGCAACTCGGCGTCTCACGCTTCAAAGTCACCGGGATATTCAAGGAGCAGGGCGGAGGTCGGTACGAATCCGAGATATGGGGGGATGCCAACCAGCTTGCGCCGGCGATGGGGGATGCGGGAAAGATAAGTGCGATTTACGTCAGGTTGGCAAGCAAGGATGATTTTGAAAGCTTCGCGAACTATCTGATGAACCTGCCAGGGCTCGATGTGAATGTCTTTCGCGAGCGTGACTATCTCGCGCAACAGACAGATCGTTTCAGAGTGCTGGTAATGATTCCAGGATTGGCGATCGTTTCGTTGATGGGGATTGCAGCGATGCTCGCCGCTGCCAACACCATGTTGTCGGCCATTCAAGTCCGACTGAGGGAGTTGGGGACGCTGCGGGCAATCGGATTCGGTCCGACCGCCGTAGCGGCTCAGATTCTGGCGGAGGCGCTGGTTCTCGGTTTGCTTGGAGGGGCAGCTGGCGCATTGATCGCGGCCGGCATGCTGCATGGCGAGAGCGCTCTCACATCCAACGGCTTGAGCGCCATGGCGCTTAGCTTGTCCGTGCGCCCCGAAGCAGCGTTTGCGGCCATTGGGACGGTCCTGCTGTTCTCGCTGATCGCTGGTGCCTGGCCGGCGATTCTGATGTCCAGAATTTGCGTCGTAGACGCGTTACGCAAGACCTAACGTTGGAATTCAATCCAAAGAGGGGGGTGACCATGCGAGAGCTTGAAATTGTGGGGCTGAGTAAGACTTATGCAAGTGGCGGCAGCACTGTCACTGCGCTCGAAGATGTTTCGCTCACCGTGCGAGGCGGCGAGATAGTGAGCGTGCTTGGCCTCAATGGTGCTGGTAAGACAACCCTGGTCAAGATTATCGCGGGACTGATCGATCCGGATAAGGGGCATGTCCGGCTTGATGGCGCTGATGATCCTACGCGTCGTAACTATCGCAAGCGCATAGGTGCTGTCTTTGAAGGCAACCGAAATATCTATTGGCGACTGACCGCCTTTGAGAACCTTGAATACTTCGGGGTTTTACGCGGCCTGTCCATCAACCGGGCGCGCGTCCGCGCACGCCAGATGCTTTCCGTATTCCAACTGGAAAACAAGCGCTCCACCATCGCCGCCCATCTATCACGTGGCATGCAGCAGCGCTTGGCCGTTGCCATCTCCATGACTCATGAGCCTGAATTGCTGGTGCTGGACGAGCCTACGCTCGGCGTTGACGTCGAGAACGTCATTTCATTGGTGGAATCGCTAAAAGCGCTAAGCCGGTCCGGTGTCGCCATTGTCGTGACCTCGCACCAGTTTGATGTTGTAAAAATGGTGGCCGATCGCATCGCATTGATTGTTGCCGGAAGATTGGTGGCTTCGGAGTCGAAGGCGGAGTTCATCGCTTCGGTGAACAAGGGAGGGTACTCGATGCAGCTAGGTGCGCAGCTCGACTCATCGCAGGTAGATCAGCTTCGGGCATTGGGGACTCGCTTTGAAGAACAGTGGCTGCACTTCCCGGATCAGGCGCTTTATGCCGTGATCGATATCGTTCGGCCGCTGCCGATTACGTCGTTGAACTCAATCGAAGATGACCTGACCAAAGTCTTCCTTGAACGTATAAAGGACTACGCACATGCTTAGTTTGTTTCTGGTGGAATCAAAGCGTCAGTGGCTCACTTTCAAGCGCTATCCTGTGGAATCCATTGCCGGCGTGGTGATCTTTACCATTATTTTCATTGGTTTGTTCGCCGGATCGAAATATCTCGCTGGCGCGGGAGTTCAATTTGGGAGCCGTCTTGATCTTGTGGTTGCGGGCTACATCCTTTGGCTGGTCACCACTGGCCTGTTTGCAGGGCCAGGCGCGTTGCTACTGGAGGATGCCCGTCTTGGCATCATAGAGCAGCTGTTCGTTTCGCCGTTCAACTTTGCAGCATTCACTGCAATGCGGATCTTCAGCGGCTTGGTCCAGCATTTGATGTTGATTGCCATCTTGGTGGTCATCATCAGTTTGATAACCGGCTCGCGACTTGATTATCGATGGATTGAGATCGTGCCGTTCGCAGGCGTCATTCTTTCGACCTCTGGTCTGGGACTTGCCATCGCCGCTTACGCCCTTCTCGCTAAACAAGTGGGCGCCATCCTCAGCATCGGTCAATTCGTCTTGCTAAGCGCCGTCGTAACGCCCGTCCAGAATTTCGGACCCTGGGGACCGTGGCTAAGCGCGATCACCCCCATCAATCCTGCTGCCCAGTTGATTCAGCATCAACTTGCAAATGGCTACAACGCTAGTTACGGGCAATTGTCTATAGCGATAGGCAACGGCGTGGTGTACTTCCTTGCGGGTGCATACCTGCTGGAATTGGCCAGCAGGCGTGCTCGCAGGCTCGCAAGCGTCGGTCAATTTTAGGGATGGCAACCGGGTCGCGCGCTTGCCTGAGCACAAGCGCGCGAATCAAAGCGGTAGAAGAGGGGCGGGATCAACGACTTGATCGATCAGATCTATCGCGTCATTTCTCGTGCGCGATTGTCCAAGACGTCGCGCCAATGGCCAATCATCTCACTACCTGGCACCTTCGAAATCAGCTGCGCAGACAGATCGAGCAGATTGCGTTGAATCGATGCGTCATACGTTTCGGCAATTGCGGTGGCGATTCCATGCTGATCGAAATACAAGCCGTTCATGTCCGAAGAGACCGGCTGGTGGGCAATACGCCATACGGTCTCAACGCCAGTCTCCAAGCTGTCCCCAACCGGATACTTGCCCAGGACCAGCTTGGTAGGCATCAATGACCCGGGGTGCACGGAGTAGATGCGTGGAGCATCCATTCCACCCATTGCTGCCATGCCGGCGGCAAACGCAGCTTGCGCCCACTTCGATCGCCCATACGCCTGTGGGCCTTCCCAGCCGCTCTCATATTGTGGATCCCGAAAATCGACAGGCGCCTGGCTCGCCGAGCTTACACAGACGATGCGGCCGGAGGCGCGCTTGACTTCTTGAAGCAAACCTAAGCTGAGCGCGTACGTCGCAAGATAATTTACCTGCAAGACCATTTCGTAGCCGTCTACAGTCGCCGTTCGCTCTTCTTCCACACCCAGCCCAGCGTTATTGATCAGCAGGTCAATCGCCGGGGTAAGGGATCTCACCTGGTCGATCATCGCAAACACGTCACGCAGTCGGGCGAAATCCGCGACGCAAGTTTCAATACGCCGGCTTCCCGACTCCCCGCCTATTTCTTGCCTGACATCATCACAACGACGTCTCAATCGACCATGGATGATGACCTGCCAACCCGACTTGGCAAATCGAGCAGCCAACGCCCTTCCAAGGCCGTCGGTTGCTCCAGTAATGAGGACTGTTTGAGAAGTCATCGAGTGTCCTTGGCATGGCATGTATTGACCGCTTCCATGTAAAGATCTGCTGAGGCTATCAACCACTGATACTAATCGGTACTTCGAATGCGCGTTACCTATGCGGCGCTAGGTAAAAACAAAACGCAGATGTAACTACTTACAAAACATCAGGCGCACCCTAGCTTTGCTATGTATTGAGCCATTTCCAAGAAGTGCTATACAACATCGGGTCCTAGTGGATGTGTTACGTGTGCCAACATGTTTGCGAAGACAGAGCGGTGTCTACATGGCACGATTTTGAAACGGCTTATCGCGGCACATTCTTCTTCAATAGGGATGTCGTTATGGTATTTACTGAAGTGTCTGTTCCACAGCTCCGTCGACCGGTGGCGATGGCAGGCTCCAATATCGCGAACCTCGAAACGCCAACCTTGGCCGTAGCGATTGGCGTTGCTGTTGGCGTCGGTGTTGCCGTCGGCCTTGGCGTCGGCATCGCCGTTCACAAGGGCCCGCCCCCGCCGCCGCCGTAATGGTGGTGGTCCGGCATAAGTCATCAATGATGACCAACGTCGACTTCGGATCTCTGAAGTCGACGTCCGAACTATCGCTCGATCGACCATGGATGATGACCTGCCAACCCGATTTGGCAAATCGGGCAGCCAACGCCCTTCCAAGGCCATCGCTTGCTCCCGTAATGAGGACTGCCTGAGGAGCCATCAAGTGTCCTTGGCATGGCATGTATTGGTCGCCTCCATGTAAGGGTTTGCGCAAGCATTTGAGGTTATCTACCACTGATATTAATAAGTACTTCAAATGCGCGTTACCTATGCGGCACAAGGTTAAAATATGGCACAGATGTAACTCATTACAAAACCTCAGATTCACCCTAGCTTTGCTATGTATTGAGCCATTTCAAAGCAGTGCTATACAACATTACGTCCTAGTGGACATGTTACATGTGCCAACATGTTTGCGAAGGCGGTGCGATGTCTGCACAGCACGAGTTTGAAATGTCTTATCGCGGCACATTCTTCTTCAATAGGGATGTCGTTATGGTATTTACAGAAGTGTCTGTTCCACAGCTCCGTCGACCGGTGGCGATGGCAGGCTCCAATATCGCGAACCTCGAAACGCCGACCTTGGCAGTAGCAATCGGCGTCGCTGTTGGCGTCGGTGTTGCCGTCGGCCTTGGCGTCGGTATCGCCGTTCACAAGAGCCCGCCCCCCCCGGGTGGTGGCGGCGGCCCAGCATAAGTCATCGATGATGACCAACGTCGACTTCGGATCTCTGAAGTCGACGTCCGAACCATCGGATGCACATGGCAGATCAGGAGTGAATGTGGACCATAGTGAGCTACTGCAGTGTGACGTTGAGCTACGCGCTCACCCGATCATCAAGCGTATTGAAGAAGAACTGGCCGCTGCGCAAGATTTTGTATTTGCCGAACACTTGCCCTTATTCGAGGCGATCTTCCAATCCGATTTCGCGATGCTGGCGCTGAAATTATCCCTGAATAAAATTGCGGCCAATCCGGATTACCAACTGGGTCGATTCGTCATGGAGGGGACCATCCTCGGCTGGACCCTCGTTTCGACCGAACACTTCAGGGTAAGCATAGGAATTCGCCGTTCAACCTGGGCCGGCGTGGAGAATGGGCGGCCACTCAATCAGGACAGCTCATCCACTCCAAACGAACCCAAGATGGATCCCTATCCGTTCGATATGTTTCTAGGGATTCTCAGCGCATCCGAACTTACGGTCGAGAAGTACACCGCTGTACCCCCTCGCGACGAGAGCGAAGACTACAGGCTCGAATACCACTCGAAGCGGATCTTGACTGCCGGCGATTCGATGTATCTGGCAGCCGGGACGGACCTGACCTTCTCAAGCCTGCAGGGCAATATGGTTTACATGGAGATAACGGGCAACCCTCGAATCAGTCTTTTACCTCGTTTCGATCTGCACAATAAGAGTTTTTGTGGCTGGATCAGTGGCGATCCCACCGCATCGCGCTTGGAAATCCTGACTCGCGTGCTTGCCGACTTCGACTACAAGCCTGGTGTTGAGGTTGTTGAAAGGCTCACACACCACCAAGATCACCATGTGCGCTGGAATTCCATGCGTCATCTGTTGCGGATGGACGCTAGTGCCGGCATCCAACGTGCCCGGAGCGCGGCGTGCAATGATCCAAATCCGGATCTGAGAGAAGTGGCTAACCAGGTTCTGGCTCAATTGCCTACAGAGGCGTAAGGAAGCGATCATGCCGATCTTCCAAGATGAAGTATGTAACAAGGTCATTTCTCTAGAGGAAACCTTGGATTATTTTTCTTCCATTGATATTTCCGATCGCGATGCGCTGCTTGGCGGAGCACCAACATTAAGAGCGCTTGCAAATAACAGAACGTTTCTCACAAAATTGATTACCGATGAGCTCAAGGATGTGGGCTCCCTGCAGAAGACTAATCAGTATTCGGCACAGGTGTTCACGCTGGGGGAAGGAATTAATTTCTTCATGCGCGCTAATTTTTGGCCCGCCGCACATGATTCGATATTTCAGGCAAGTGGCGCCAGGCCTTTCTTTTATGACGTGCCTCATGACCACAATTTTGATTTCCTCACGGTTGGCTACTATGGTCCGGGGTACTTGAGTGACTTCTACGAATACGAATACGACGACGTCGTTGGTTATATCGGGGAAGCCATCAAACTTCGTTACATGGGCCGTGAAGCCCTTGCGCGGGGACGGACCATGCTTTATCGCGCGAGCGTTGACATACACAATCAACTTCCGCCCGAGAGTTTCTCGATATCCATCAATGTGATGACGAATTTTCCCGACCAGATCACGGGTACCAATCAATACATGCTCGATCTGCCATCGGGCGTAATTACCAGCCTGGGCAATCGCACATCCCTGCCGCTTCTTTGTCAGGCCGCCGCTGAGATTGGTGACGAGGAGTGCATCGACGTACTCGACTACATTCGCGCATCGCACCCCAATCCGCGTGGACGAGTTGCAGCCTACGCGGCACTCGCTCGCCTCAGAGAGAGCGAGGCACACCAGGTCTGGTCTGATGCCGTTTCGGATCCCGACAGGCATGTCAGCGTACAGGCGCGAATCCGGCTTGCCCGTCTCCAGGGTGAGGCAGTAGCAATATGACCCCGAAGACAAAGGCGCGACTCGTGGCCGCGCCTTTGTCGTACACACTGCTTGTGCGGCGTTACTTCTCCGAGAAGTCCTTACTCCCCGCCGGCTGTCCGCTCAACGAGATCTCGACCTTGTAGTTGCCTGCCGGCCAGCCATCCGGCTTGCTGATCTCGAACCCTGTGGTGGTCGGGCCGATCGGTGCGAAGGATTTGCTGTCTTCCTTCACCGCCTAGCCATCCTGGAAAGTCCACTTGGTCGCGAGGGTCGCGGTACCACTGCCGGTAGTTCTGACGGCGGCGTGGATGGTGTCTTTGGCGCCGAGACTGGTCGTGGTGACTTTCTGGTCCGCACCTTCGACTCAGCGGTTGCTCACCGCAGGCTTGCCTCTTAACCGTACGACCAAGGTCGCGAGGCCCCATTTGTTGCTTCAAGCGGTCGTCGAACCGTGCGCCCGAGAAGTGGCTGCCTTTGCGCTAGGCTTGGGCCCTAACCATTCGTCCAAGCCGACGCGCGTACCTCGCACCACTTAACTTAGGCGTTAGACCTCAATGAACCATGGCGCAGGCTGGGTAGTATATGAAGGGTCCTACAGTGGATGGACTCGCAAACTCCTATCGATATTGCCGGCCCCCAGAAGCCGGAAGGATGTCGCAATCTTTATGCAGCAAACTTACGTTGACCGCTCCGTCTCATTGCATAAGCGATTTAGCTACAAAATGCATCCAAGTTCCATGCCATTCAATATTCTTGCAACCGTATTTGCTTCGTTAGTTGTGTCGTCACTGGGCATAGCACAACCCGCTCATGCAGGAGCCGCCGAAGCCAAGACGCTACTCAAGACGACGCAATCCTGGGACGGCACCCTCTACCCGGCCTACAAACCGGGCCAGCCGGAGATCACGGTGTTGCACATCGAGATCCCACCCCACAGCACGCTCGGCTGGCATCATCACCCGGTGATCAACGCTGCCTATGTGCTGAAAGGCAGACTCACGGTCGAGAAGCGGGATCAAGGGAATGGCGCATCCAACGGGTTGACTACATGCTCAGTCGCCACCGGTGATGTGTTGCCGGAACTGGTGGATCAGGTACATCGTGGCTATACGGGCGACGAGCCCGTGACGCTGATCGTGTTCTACGCAAGTACTGCGGGCGAGAACATCACCGTACCGGACGCCTTTCCTGTGTCGGTTGCGCAAACGCAGCCAGCGCCACCATGCCGGGGGTTGAAGAGCAGCACCTCAACCTTGTAGTTGCCAACTGCTTGGCGATCTTGGAGTGGCCAACTAATTAATGGCTTGTGATGGGCGGCTTGGAAGGAGCTAGCGCGCGATGGGCCTGTCGCCGCTCGCGGCGACGAACGCGCCAGCTCTTCCAGCGGTCGGCGAGGCAGCTGAAGATCACGTACAGCGCCGGGGTGCTGAGCAGGGTCAGGCTCTGCGAGATGATCAGGCCACCGATCAACGCGATACCGAGCGGGCGGCGCAGTTCCGAGCCTTCGCCCAGGCCGATGGCGATCGGCATCGCGGCGAGGATGGCGACCATGGTGGTCATCATGATCGGGCGGAAGCGCACGATGCAGGCCTCGCGTGCGGCCTCCAGCGGTGGCTTGCCATGTTCGCGCTGCGCCACCAGGGCGAAGTCGATCATCATGATCGCGTTTTTCTTGACGATGCCTATCAAGAGTACCAGCGCGATCTGCGCGATCATCGACAGATCCGTGTTGGTGACCCACAAAGCCATCAGCGCACCGACGCCCGCCGCCGGCAGGGTGGAGAGGATGGTGACTGGATGGATCAGGCTCTCGTAGAGCATGCCGAGCACGATGTAGACGGTGATCACCGCGGCGGCCAGCAGCCACAGCATGCCGCTCTGCGACTGCTGGAAGCGGCGGAAATCGCCGCCGACGTTGAGGCGGATGTCGCCAGGCATGCGCATATTGCCGATGGTGGCCTGCACGATCTGCATCGCATCGCCCATGCTCACATCGGGAGCCAGGTTGAAGCTGAGATCCATCGTGGTGTACTGGTTTTCGTGCGAGATCGTGGACGGCGCCAGGCCGGGCTCCTGTCGCGCGAGCGCGGTCAGCGGCACCATCCCGCCCTTGTTGGAGCTGACATAGATGCCGTTGATCGCTTCCGGCGTCGCCGTTTCCGAAGGCAGCGCGTTCAGCACGACCTTGTACTGGTTGATGTCGGAATAAATGGTGGAGACCTGGCGCTGACCGAAGGCGTTATACAGCGCGCCGTCGATGGTGCCCATGCTTACGCCCAGGCGCGCGGCTTTATCGCGGTCGATCACGATGTTCTGACGTAGGCCGGCCTCGTCGATGTCGGAGCCGACATCCTTGAGCTTGGGGTTCTTCTTCAGCTCGTTGACCAGTTTGGGCAGCCACGCCTGCAGCTCGGCGATATCGTTGCCCTGCAGCGAGATCTGGTACTGCGCGCCCTGCCCGCCACCGCCGCCACCGCTGGGCAGGTCCTGCAGCGGACGCAGACGCAGGTTGAGATCCGGGTAGGCCGCCGCCTTGGCGCTGAGGCGTGCGAGTACGTCGAAGGTGCTTTCCTTGCGGCCGTCGGCGCGGGTTTTCAGCTCGATACTGAAGGAGCCGCTGGTGCCCTGGCGGCTGGTACCCAGGCGCGAGCTGACGGAATGCACCGCCGGGTCGGCCAGCAGCATGCTGGTGATGCGCTCCTGACGCTGGATGGTTTCACCGAACGACACTGTGGCGCTGGAGCTGGAACGCCCCCAGATCAAACCGGTGTCCTGCGGAGGGAAGAAACCGGCCTTGACCACGCCGAACAGAAACACCGTGGCGACGATCAGCGCCAGCGGCGTCAGCGCGAACAGCAGCGCGTGGCGCAGCGAGAAGTTCAACGCGCGCACGTAGACGCGCAGCATCCGCTCGTGGAAGCCTTCCAGCACCTGCTCCAGCTTCGAAGGCTGCTTCTGTGCCTGGTGCCCCTTGAGGAAATAACCGCACAAGGATGGCGTAAGCGTCAGCGACACGATGGCCGACATCAGGATGGCCGACACCAGGGTCATGGTGAATTCGTGCATGAACAGGCCGGTGACGCCGCTGGCGAACAACAGCGGGATGAACACCGCCACCAGCGAAGCCGTAATGGAGACGATGGTGAAACCGATCTCCTTCGCGCCCAGCAGCGTGGCCTGCAAACGGCTCATGCCTTGGTCGATGTGGCGGATGATGTTCTCGATCACCACGATGGCGTCGTCCACCACGAAACCGATCGCGATCACCAGCGCCAACAAGGTGAGGTTGTTGAGCGTGTAGCCGAACAGGTACATGCAGATGAAAGCGCCCGCCAGCGACAGCGGCACCGCTATGCCGGCGATCAGCGTGGGTGCCAGCCGGCGCAGGAACAGCGCCATGGTCATCACCACCATGGCCAGGCTGATCAGCAGCGTGGCCTGTACTTCGTGCAGCGAGGCGCGGATGGTCGGCGTACCGTCGAAGTAAGGCGTGAGCGTGGTGCCCGGCGAAAGGTAACCGCGCAGCAGCGGTACCAGATCGCGCACAGCGTCCACCGTGGCGATGACGTTGGCATCGGCCTTCTTGTAGACGTACATCAGCACAGCTGGTTTGCCCTGGAACCAGGCCGCCTGGTACGCATCCTGCTGCCCGGCGTAGACCTTGGCCACGTCGGACAGACGCACCGGCGTGCCTTTGCGCGTGGCGATCACCAGGTTGCCGAAATCGTCGGCGGTGTGCAGCTGGTCGTTCGCCGTAATCGCCATGGTGGTCTTGCCGTTGGACAAAAAGCCCTGCGGCGAGGTGACGTTGGCGGCCGTAAGTGCGTTGCGCAGCTGGTCGGGCGAGAGGTCCATCGCATTGAGCGCGCGCAGGTTGACGTCCACGCGGATGGCTGGCGTCGCCGCGCCGGCGATATCCACCGAAGAAACGCCGTTGAGCTGACGCAGGCGCTGCGCCAGCAGCGAGTCGGCCACGTTGTACAGCTCGGCGGCGGATTGCGTTTCCGAGGTGAGCGCGAAGGCGATGATCGGGTCGTCGTTGGGATTGGCCTTCTGATAGCTCGGCGAGCCGTTGAGGCCCGCGGGCAAGTCCGGCGCGGCGGCATTGATCGCCGCCTGCACGTCGCGCGCGGCGGAGTCCAGATTGCGGCCGCTCTGGAAAATCATGAAGACCGAGGTACTGCCTTCCGAGCTGCGCGAACGCATGCTGTCGATACCGGCCACCTGGCCCAGGTGGCGCTCCAACGGTGCGGCCACCGTGGAAGCCATGGTGCTGGCATCCGCGCCGGCCTGACTGGCCTGCACGAAGATCACCGGGAACTGCATGTTGGGCAACGCGGCCACGCCCAGCAGCGAATAGCAGATCAGACCCAGCGCGAATACGCCCATGGCGAGCAACGACGTGCCGATCGGGCGGCGGACAAACGGGCCGGAAATGTTCATGCGGTAAGCGTAATCCGTAGACGGCCTGCGCGCTGCGCGGGCGAGGTAAAGCGAGGTGTATTTGCTTCAACGCACCAGCGACGGTGGGGTTGATTCAGGCCCAAGGAGGCCGGACTCCATTGACGCCGAAGGGGGCGAGACCCTTCAGTCTCGCCCCCTTCGTATGACACGCCGGATACGACGTTGCCGGTATGCCGTCGCCTCACGCCGCGGCGCCGTCACCGGTGGCAGCGCGCTCCAGCGCGCGCCGTTCGCGACGCACCTGCAACCATTCGGAGAAGCGCTCCATGTACAGGTAGATCACCGGCGTGGTGTACAGGGTGACCAGCTGCGACAGCAGCAGACCGCCCACGATGGAAACACCCAGCGGACGGCGCAGCTCGGCGCCGATACCGTTGCCTAGCGCCAGCGGCAAGGCACCGAGCATGGCGGCCGCGGTGGTCATCATGATCGGACGGAAGCGCAGCAGGCAGGCGCGGCGGATCGCGTCGGTCGCATTCATGCCGGTGCGCTGCGCCTCGATGGCGAAGTCGATCATCATGATCGCGTTCTTCTTCACGATACCGATCAGCAGCACGATGCCGACGATGCCATCCACCGACAGGCTCATGCCGCACAGGATCAGCGCCAGCAGCGCGCCCACGCCGGCCGGCGGCAGGGTGGAGATGATGGTCAGCGGGTGGATGTAGCTCTCGTACAGCACGCCCAGCACGATGTAGATCACCACGATGGCAGCGAGCAGCAGCAGCACTTCGTCGCCCAGCGAAGAGGAGAACTCCGCCGCCTTGCCGATGAACTGGCCGCGCACCTGGGCCGGGAAATTGAGCTGCGTTTCGATCTCGTGAATGGCCTTGACCGCATCCGACAGCGAGTAGCCCGGCGCCACGTTGAACGACAGCGTCACCGCCGGCAGCTGCTGTTGGTGACTGACCACCAGCGGCGCGTTGGTAACCACCGCGCTGGCCAGCGAAGCGATCGGAATGGTGCCGCCGCCGCCGAGCTGGAAGCCGACATTGCCGGTATTGCCGATGCCGGAAGGCGTCGCCGAGTTGCTCGAGGCGAGCTGGCCGAAGCTGGTGGCGTTGCTGCCGGTGAGCGCGCCGTTGCCGTTGCCGCGCACGGTGAGCTTGTTGAGCAGGTCCTGGCTGGTGCGGAACTCCGGCGCTACTTCCAGCACCACGCGGTACTGGTTGAGCTGGGTGAAGATGGTGGAGATCTGGCGCTGGCCGAAGGCGTCGTACAAGGTGTCGTCGATGGTCTGCACCGGCACGCCCATGCGGCTCGCTTTTTCGCGGTCGATGGTGAGCTTCAGCGCATTGCCGCTGTCGGCCAGATTGTTGTCCACATCGGACAGCTCGGGCCGCTGGCGCATCGCCTGGGTCATCTGGGTGGCGTAGCCGGCCAGCTCGGTGGTACTCACCGTGGACAGCGAGTACTGGTATTCGGTGGCGGCGACGCGGCTGTCCAGCGTCACGTCCTGCACCGGCTTGAGGTACAGCGCCACACCGGGAATATCAGCAACGGCGTGCTGCAGGCGCGGCAGGATCTCATCCAGGCCGCCGCGTGCGCCGCGGTCCTTCAGCACGATGCTGAGCTGGCCCTGGTTGAGCGTGGGGTTGATCGAGCCGGCGCCGATAAACGCCGCCACGCCGGTCACCGCGGGATCCTTGCGCAGCGCCTCGGCCACAGCCTGGGTGCGCTGCTCCATCTGCGGGAAGGCCACGTTCTGATCCGCCTGTACCACGCCAGTGATCAGACCGGTGTCCTGCTCCGGCAACAGGCCTTTCGGAATCACGATGTAGAGGAAGATGGTGACCACCACGGTGATTGCCGCAACCAGGATGGTCAGGCGCTGATGATTCAGCACCCAGCCCAGCGTGTGGTCGTACAGATCGACCGTGCGCGACCACACCGTACGCTTGCCCGCAGCGGCGTGGCGCTCGTGCGCGTCATCGCCTTCCGGCAGCGCATCGGGCTTGAGCAGGTAGGCGCACATCATCGGCGTCAGGGTCAACGACACCAGCATGGAGATCGCCACCGCGATGGTCAGCACCCATGCGAACTCATGGAACAAGCGACCGGTGACGCCGGGCATCAGCAGCAGCGGCAGGAACACCGCGATCAGCGACACGGTCAGCGACAGCACCGTGAAGCCGATTTCCTTGGCGCCGTACTCGGCCGCCTCCTTGCCGCTCTTGCCCTGCTCGATGTAGCGCACGATGTTCTCGATCATCACGATCGCATCGTCCACCACGAAACCGGTGGCCACGGTGAGCGCCATCAGCGAGAGGTTGTCCAGCGACATGCCGGTGAAGGCCATCACGCCGAAGGTACCCATCAGCGACAGCGGCACCGCCACCGACGGAATGATGGTGGCCCACAGGCGGCGCAGGAACACGAAGATCACCGCCACCACCAGGCAGATGGTGAGGATCAGCGTGAACTGCACGTCCTCCACCGAGGCGCGGATGGTGATGGTGCGATCGGCAAACACATCCAGATGCACATCGGCCGGCAGCACGCTGCGCAGCTCCGGCAGGATGCCGCGGATGTGCTCCACCGTCTGCACGATGTTGGCGCCCGGCTGGCGGCGCACGTCGAGCAGCACGGCCGGTTTGCCATTGGCCCACGCGGCGAGCTGATCGTTCTCCACGCCATCGATCACGCGGGCGACATCGGAGAGACGCACCGGCGCGCCGTTCTTGTAGCTGATGATGGTGGTCTTGTACTCGGCCGCATCCACCAGCTGGTCGTTGGTGCCGATGCTGTAGCTCTGCGTCTTGCCGTTGAGCGTGCCCTTGGGCGCGTTGACGTTGGCCTGGGTGAGCGCGCTGCGCACGTCCTCCATGGTCAGGCCAAGGTTGGACAGCTGCGCCGGGTTCACCTGGATGCGCACAGCCGGGCGCACGTTGCCGGCGATCGACACCAGACCCACGCCCTGCACCTGCGACAGCTTCTGCGCCAGGATCGAGTCCGCGATGTTGTTGATGTCGCGCAGCGGCAAGCTGTCGGAGGTGAGCTTGAGCGTGAGGATCGGTGCGTCGGCCGGATTCACGCGGTTGTACACCGGCGGGTACGGCAGGTTGTTCGGCAGCGTGCCCTTGGCCTGGCTGATGGCGGCCTGCACGTCCTGCGCGGCGATGTCGATGTCGCGATCCATGGCGAACTGCAGCACGATGGTCGACAGGCCCGCGGACGAGTCCGAGGTCATCATGCTGAGGCCGGAGATCTGGCCGAAGTTGCGCTCCAGCGGCGTGGTGACCAGGGCCGCCATGGTCGAGGCGCTGGCACCTGGATACTGGGTGGTGACCACCAGGCTAGGCGCATCGATTTCCGGCAGCGCCGACACCGGCAGCTGGCGGTAACCCAGGATGCCGAGCAGCAACACCGCCACCATCAACAGCGAGGTGGCGATCGGTCGGCGAATGAAAAGGGTGGAAAATCCCATGGGTCAGGCCATCCGTTATGGCGCGCTCAAGCGCTGCCGATGTGCATTCGTGCTGTAGAGGGACGAAGAGCGAGTGGCGAGGGTGCGAGCCTCGAAACGTCGCCGCGAGCTCCAAATCTTGCGACAACCCTTGGTTGTCGCGCTCTCGCTATTCATCCCTCACCTCTTCCGATCGTTACCGACCGCCGCCGCGGCGACCGCCGCCCTGGCCGTCTTTCTTGGCCTTCTGCAATTCTTCGGCCGTCGGCGCGGCCGGCACTTCACCGGGCTTGAGCGTCTTGACCTTGCTGCCCGGCTTCAGGCGGAACTGACCTTCGGTGACCACCTGGTCGCTTTCCTTCAGGCCCGCGCCAATCATTACGTGACTGTCGCCGACTTCGCCGGCCACCTTCACAGGCTGCATCTTGACCGTGTTGTCGGCCTGCACCTGGTAGACATAGTCGCCGTCCGGACCGCGCTGCACCGCCTGCGACGGAATCACCAGACCGCCGCTGACCGTATGCACCTTCAGTCGCACGTTGACGAACTGGCCGGGCCACAGGTCGCCCTTGTCGTTGCTGAATTCCGACTTCAGACGGAACGTGCCGGTGGTGGTATCGATCTGGTTGTCGATCACCTTGAGCACGCCGCCGTCAGCAATGGCGTGCGCGTCGACGCGGTCGAGCGCGGTGACTTCCAGCGGATCACCGCCGCGCGCAGCGCCACGCACCAATTCCAGATTCTGCTCCGGCAACGTGAACATCACATTGATCGGGTGCAGCTGAGTCAGCGTGACGATGTTGCTGGTGGTGAGCACCACGTTGCCCGGATCCACGCCGCGGATACCGGCAATGCCGTCGATCGGCGACAGCACCTTGGTGTAGCCGAGCTGCACCTGGGCGTTGTCGATGCTGGCGGCGTCCGCCGCTACCGTGGCCTGGTACTGCGACACGGTGTTGCGCAGCGTGTCCATGTCCTGCTTGGAGATGTAGCCCTGGGTGCCGAGGTTCTGGCTGCGGGCCAGGTTGCTGCGCGCGGTAGCGAGCAAGGCCTCGTCCTGCTGCCGTTTGGCCACGGCCTGCTGATAGGTACCCTGGAACGTGCGCGGGTCGATCTGCGCCAGCACCTCGCCCTTCTTCACTTCCTGGCCTTCCTTGAAGTTCAGGCTGAGCAGCTGGCCGGACACCTGCGGGTTCACCGTGACCGTATTGAGCGCCTGTACGGTGCCCAGCGCCGTCAGGTAAACCGGCACATCCTTCCTGACCACAGGCTCCACCGTGACTGGCACCGGCGGGGTTTCTTTGTCATCGCCCTTGCCCTTGCCGCCCGACTGGGCAGCCGCACCGGAACCCTCGCCTGGCTTGTGCATCAGACGGAACCCGACCGTTCCCACCACGAGCGCGGCGATAACGATCAGCGCGATCTTCCAAAAACGCGACATGAAAAACTCCTGGATTGATGGCGGGCCACCCGACCCCACCGTGCGCAGCATGCGCGCCTGACTTGTACGTCGGATGAAAGAATAGGGGCAGATCAACGAAATTGGACAATGCCAGTTGACAGGGGTAGGCCATGACCGATGGCAGGGAGCGATCCCACAACAGCGCCACTTGCCGGCGATCCGCGTCCCGCCGCGGTTGGAGACCACCCGCCCCAGAGCGGGTTCCCGGCCGGCCTGACCTGAAAATCCAACGAAATGCCGGGTCTGAAACTTGCCTCATCCTTCGTCTATAATCGGCGACTTGTTGCCTGAACCTGGCCCCCACTGGGCGGCGGTTCGCCCACTGAACTGGAGTACTTGCGTGAGCGGTTCCATGACCAAATCCGACCAGAGCTTCATGCGCAGCTTCTCGTTGCTGATCGCTGGCCTCGGTGCGCTGACCCTGCTGCTGATCGTTGGCGCCTGGATCATCTACGAAGCCGAACCGAAGGACGTGAACCCGGAAACGCCGAAGAAGATCGCCGAACGCATTGCGCCAGCCAGCGCCGTGTACGCGGGCGACACCGGCCGCGCTGCCATGCAGGCCGCCGCCGATGCCGCCGCCAAGGCCGCTGCCTCACAGGTCGCCTACGGCGGCAGCACCGATGGCAAGACCATTTACGACAACCTGTGCCACAGCTGCCACACCGCTGGCGTGGCCGGTGCGCCGAAGCTGGGCGACAAGGGTGCCTGGTCGGCGCGTATCGCCGAAGGCCTGGATACCCTGGTCAAGCACGCCACCGACGGCTACAAGGGCCCGGACGGCAACTTCATGCCGGCCAAGGGCGGCAACCCGTCGCTGACCGACGAGCAGGTGAAGAACGCCGTACATTGGATTGTGGATCAGGCGAAATAAGCCCCGCTCCAATTAAAGTCGAAGCAAAACGCCGCCCCCTGGGCGGCGTTTTTCGTTCGCCCCTTCCCCCTCCGGGGCACGCGGGGAGAGGCCATGGATGGCCCCGGCTTTGAGGAGCGAGGAGAAGGTTGGGATGAGGGGCGGGTGCTCGCGAAAGCGCCCATCAAAGCCCGCCTCGAACCCGCCATGTCTCAAGAGCGCCCCCCTCACCCCAACCTCTCCCCGGAGGGGCGAGGGAGCAGGCGCATCAAGCCCCTTCCCGCCCCGCAATCCACGCGCGAGCAAACTCCTGCAACTGCGGAAAGAACGCCTCGAAATGCACCTGCAGAGGCTCATCCCTCTCGATCAGCACGGGCATCGCCGACGCCACCGGATTCTCGCGCCTCAATCGCCCCGACAAGCCGCGAAACGCCCGCTCCATCTCCACCCGATCGGCATAGCCCGCCGGCAGGTCGTGGGCGTCCATATAGCCGCGAAAACCCCTCAGGCCCTCCGGCAGCAGCGCATCGTGCCGGTGCAACAGATCGCGCAATTCGTCGGAATAGACATCCAGCGGCTGCGCGCTCCAGCGGCTGAAATCACGAGCCAGGTCGTGGTCGAACCACATGTCGAGCAGGATGCCGCCGTAGCGGCGATAGGGCGCTGGCAGCAACGCCCTGGCGGCCACCACTTCCGGGTGGGCATCGGTGAACACGTCGATGGCGCGATGCAGGCGGATACCGTCGATCACCCGGGCTGGAAACCGCTCCGGATCGGGCCGCCCATGCACGAAATCGCCCATCAGCCCGCCCAGGCGCAGGCCCTCGTCATCGCCCGCCAGCAAGGCGTGCGCCAGATGGTTCATGGCGTCGCCAGCCTCGGCAACAGGCGGCAAACCGGTGTGGCGGTTATCATCGCTTGCATGAATCCCACTGACTTCCCCAACGACCCGAGCCGATTTCCCGAAGAAGCGGCCAGCTTCGCGCTGACCGGCCCCGCCGGCAAGCTCGAAGCCATCAGCGACGTGGCCGAGCGCCCCGATGCACGCCGGGGCGTGGCGGTGATCTGCCACCCGAACCCCGCACAGGGCGGCACCATGCATAACAAAGTGGTGACCATGGTGGAGCGCAGCCTGCGCGAATCCGGGCTCGACACCGTGCGCTTCAACTTCCGCGGCACCGGCGCATCCGAAGGCAGCTACGACAACGGCATCGGCGAAAGCGACGATCTCGCCGCCGTGGTGGCCTGGGTGCGCAAGGTACGGCCAGGCGAGGCGCTATGGCTCGCAGGTTTCTCGTTCGGCAGCTACGTCACGCTGCGCAGCGCGGTCGCGCTCGAGGCCGATGCGCTGATCAGCATCGCGCCTCCGGCCGGCCGCTGGTCGTTCGAAACGATCGCGCTGCCGCAATGCCCATGGCTGGTGGTGATGGGCGAAGAAGACGAAGTGGTGGAACCGCAGACGGTGTTCGACTGGATCGACAGTCTGGAAAAGCCGCCCGAGCTGGTCCGCATGCCCGAGACCGGCCATTTCTTCCACCGCCGCCTGATGGACTTGCGCGGCGCGATCAAGCACGCCGTGCGTGAGTGGCTGCCGCCGCCGCGCGACTGAGCGCAGCTAAGTCATCACCTTTCCGACTGTTCTACTTATGAGTGAAGACCTGCCGATCGCGCCCAGCGCGCGCTATCACGAAGGCGTTGCCGCGCATCGCTGGGAATCCGATCCGGCGCAGCTGGCCGCGCTGCCCGAGTTCGACCGCATGCATGCGGCCCTTACGGCAATGCCCGCTTCGAACGGCGGCCTGTTTGGACGTCTGAAATCGCTGCTCGGCAATGAGGAACGCGAAGCCGTGCCCGGCCTGTACCTGTGGGGCAGCGTGGGTCGCGGCAAAACCTTCCTGATGGACTTGTTCGTCGCCAGCCTGCCGCACGGCGTGGCCTTGCGCCGGCACTACCACCGCTTCATGGGCGAAGTGCATGAACGCCTGCGCGAACTCGGCGAGCGGCGGGATCCGCTGCTCGACGTTGCCGACGGGCTCGCCGCGCGCTGCCGCGTGCTGTGCCTGGACGAGTTTCTGATCAACGACATCGGCGATGCGATGATCCTGGCGACGCTGCTGGAAGCGCTGTTCGCGCGTGGCGTGAGCCTGGTCACCACCTCCAACACGCAGCCGGCGAACCTCTACAAAGACGGCCTGCAACGTGCGCGCTTCCTGCCCGCCATCGCGCTGATCGAGAAGAACTGCCACGTGCTGGAGATGATCTCCTCCCACGACTGGCGCCTGCGCGCGCTGTCCCAAGCGCCCGTGTACTTCACGCCACCGAGCAGCGAAGCCGAGCGCGCATTGGCGCGCATCTTCACCACCCAGGCCCAGGGCCAGGTGCTGGAGAGCGGCGACATTGTCGTCAATGACCGCCCCATTCCCGTGCGCAAGCGTGCGGACAACATCCTTTGGTTCGACTTCGACGCGCTGTGCGAAGGCCCGCGCGCGGTGGCGGACTACATCGCCATCGCCAAGGCCGGACCGGCGGTGATCGTGTCCAACGTGCCGCAGTTCAGCGTGTACAGCGAGGATGCGGCCCGGCGCTTCGTGCTGCTGGTGGACGAGTTCTACGACCGCCACGTGAAGCTGATTCTCTCCGCCGCCGCGCCGATCACCGATCTGTACGACGGCGAGCGTTTGCGCGCGGAATTCGGCCGCACCGAATCGCGGTTGATCGAGATGCAGAGCGAGGAGTACCTCGCGTCGGAACACCGCGCCGATTGAAACGCCATCGCACCGCCACGTCATCCAGCCATGCTGGTAACGTGAGCCCCTTCCTAGTGACCCGGAACCCGCCATGTCCAGCCTGCTGATCCTGGCCCTGCTGTCCGCCCCCGTCGATACGCCTGTCGACGACTTCACAACACGGGTCACCCAGGCCAAGTTGACCGAAGCCAGCGCCACCGGCCCGGCCTACCAGAAGCAGTTGTGGGACCAGATCGGCAACCCCACCACCGACGCGCTCAAGGGCTGCATCGCCACCCTGCCGAAGGCCAACAAGGCCCCCTTCACCCTGGTGGCCGATGTGCACACGGACGGCACGCTCGGCCGGGTCGAAGTGCGCCCGACCACCGACGTGGCCACCTGCCTGCTCAGCAAGTTCGCTGCGTGGAAGCTGCCGGCGCCGCCTGCGACCCCGGCGCCCTATCCGATCGAAGTGGATTTCAGCATTACGCCCTGACGCCCCGGCAACCCGGCGAGAAAAATTTCTCGGCCCTCGCAAAGCCCCGTCCGGCCGGCTCCTACACGACTTATCCACGGGCTTATGCACAACCTCTTGGGTTGACCGAACCCAAACTCCCCGATATGTTGTGCCCCGTCGGTGCCTCTCTCAGACCTACGGTCGGATTGGCTTAATAGGGAATCCGGTGCAAATCCGGAACTGCCCCGCAGCGGTAAGCGGAAACGAAAGCCCCCATCGCACTGGCCCTCCGTGGCTGGGAAGCGGGAGCGAGTAGGCCGGGCTCCAAGCCCATGTCCGCGAGTCCGAAGACCTGCCGACACACCTCGGCCTGAGCGCCGTGGTGAGTGATGGCGGCTTCCGCGGGGAGGCGCGTCGTGGCGCAGGGCTCGCTGCCCTGCCGAACGACCGTCCGCGAAAACCACCATCGTCTCAGCCCCTGCGCGCAGGAGCAGGTAGTTGACGAACAAATCTCAGGCCTGGAGCGATGCCCCCATGCAAACGATAGACACCGACTCGCGCGAACGCACTGACGATCGCGCAGACGCATCCGCTTTCCCCGCCACCGAGGCGGCCCCTGCCACCCACCCGCCCGCGACGATGGAAGCGATCGCGGAAACCCCGTTTGCTCTCACCCCGCCGCACAACCCCGGCCAGATGCGCGTAACCAAGCGCAATGGCGGCCAGGAAGTGGTGGACGTCAACAAGATCGTGCGCGCCGTGACCCGCGCAGGCGAAGGCCTGCACGCGGTTGACCCGCTACGCGTGGCGCTGAAGACCATCGGCGGCCTGTACGACGGCGCCACCACGCGCGAGCTGGACGAGCTCTCCATCCGCACCGCCGCCGCGCTCACCGCCGAGGAACCCGAGTACGGCCAGCTCGCCGCGCGCCTGCTCGGCGCCTATATCGACAAGGAAGTGAGCGGCCAGGAAATCCAGAGCTTCTCGCAGTCCATCGCGCGCGGTGGCGAGCTTGGCATCCTCAACAGTCGCCTGCGCGACTTCGTGTCGGCCAACGCACGCAAGCTCAACGACGCGATCGACGTGCATGCCACGCGCCGCTTCGAGTACTTCGGCCTGCGCACCGTGTATGACCGCTACCTGCTGCGTCACCCACAGCAGCGCAAGGTGATCGAGACGCCGCAGTACTTCTTCATGCGCATCGCCTGCGCGCTGGGCGGCAACGAAATCGGCGAAACGCTGGAGCTGTACCGCCTGCTGTCGTCGCTGGAATACATCGCCAGCTCGCCCACGCTGTTCAATGCCGGCACCTCGCACGAACAGCTCAGCTCCTGCTTCCTGCTCGACTCGCCGACCGACTCGCTGGAGTCGATCTACGAGAAGTACGGCGACGTGGCCAAGCTGTCCAAGTTCGCCGGCGGCATCGGCCTGGCTTACTCGCGCGTGCGTTCGCGCGGCTCGCTGATCAAGGGCACCAACGGCCATTCCAACGGCCTGGTGCCGTGGCTGAAGACGCTGGACGCCTCGGTCGCCGCGGTGAACCAGGGCGGCAAGCGCAAGGGCGCTGCCTGCGTGTACCTGGAGCCATGGCACGCGGACATCGAGGAATTCCTCGAACTGCGCGACAACACAGGCGACGAAGCGCGCCGCACGCACAACCTCAACCTAGCCAACTGGATTCCCGACGAGTTCATGCGCCGCGTCGAAAGCGACGGCGACTGGTCGCTGTTCGATCCCAAGATCGTGCCGCACTTCGTCGACAGCTGGGGCGAGACTTTCGAGCGTGCCTATCGCGAAGCCGAAGCCAGTGGTCTCGCCACGAAGAAGGTCAAGGCGCGTGAGCTGTATGCCCGCATGCTGCGTACCCTGGCGCAGACCGGCAACGGCTGGATGACCTTCAAGGATCGCAGCAACGCGACCAGCAATCAGACGGCCAAACCCGAGAACGTCATCCACTTGTCCAACCTGTGCACCGAGATCCTCGAGGTGACCAACGCCAGCGAAACGGCGGTGTGCAACCTGGGCTCGATCAATCTCGCGCGCCATGTCGTGGACGGCGTGTTCGATTTCGAGAAGCTCGCCGCCACCGCGCGCACCGCGGTGCGCCAGCTCGACCGCGTGATCGATCTCAACTTCTACCCGATCGATACCGCCGCTACCGCCAACCGCAAATGGCGTCCGGTCGGCCTGGGCGTGATGGGCCTGCAGGACGTGTTCTTCAAGCTGCGCCTGCCGTTCGACTCCACCGAGGCGCTGGCACTGTCCACGCGCATCGCCGAAGAGATCTATTTCAACGCGCTATCGATGTCGAACGAACTGGCCGAGCAGGCCGGTGCACATCCGGGCTTCGACGAGAGCCGCGCGGCGAATGGCGAACTGCAGTTCGACTACTGGCAGCAAGCCACGCCGCACGACATCGCCCGTTGGGAAGCCCTGCGTGCGCGCATCAAGCAGCACGGTCTGCGCAACTCGCTGCTGATCGCGATTGCACCAACCGCCACCATTGCGTCGATCGCGGGCTGTTACGAGTGCATCGAGCCGCAGGTGAGCAACCTGTTCAAGCGCGAGACGTTGTCGGGCGACTTCCTGGTGGTCAACCGCCACCTGGTCGACGAGCTGAAGACGCTCGGCCTGTGGACCTCGGAAGTCCGCGACCAGATCAAACTGGCCGAAGGCTCCATCCAGGGCATCCCCGCGATCCCGGAACGCCTGCGCCAGATCTACCGCACCGTGTGGGAGCTGCCGCAGAAGGCCTTGATCGACCTGGCCGCCGCACGCGGCGCGTATATCGACCAGAGCCAGTCGCTGAACCTGTTCATGGAGAACCCGAACATCGGCCAGCTCAGTTCCATGTACATGTACGCGTGGAAGTCGGGGGTGAAGACCACCTACTACCTGCGCTCGCGTCCGGCGACCAAGATCACCAAGACCACGGTGTCCGCTCCGACGGCGAAGATCGAAGCGCCGCTAGTCGATCAGGACCAAGCCAACGCGGCGGTGTTCTGCTCACTCGAAAACCCCGAGTACTGCGAAGCCTGCCAGTAAGTCACGCCGTAGCTCCTCCCCCTGCAAGCAGGGGGAGGTTGGGAGGGGGTAAGCCCTTGCGGCGACGTTGCAAGGCTCGCGGGGTTCACCCCATCCCGGCCCTCCCCTGCTGCGCGCAAGGGAGGGAGAAAAGCGCTCTGCTCCTCTATCAAGGAACACCATGTCCACCCAACACATCCTCGACCCGGGTTTCGAACTCACCCTGCGCCCCATGCGCTACCCCGAGTTCTACGAGATGTACCGCAACGCCATCAAGAACACCTGGACGGTGGAGGAAGTGGACTTCTCGCTGGACGTTACCGATCTCAAGTCGAAGATGTCGGATGCGGACCGTCACCTGATCCATCGCCTCGTGGCGTTCTTTGCCACGGGCGACACCATCGTGGCCAATAACCTGGTGCTGAATCTGTACCAGCACATCAACGCGCCGGAAGCGCGCATGTATCTGTCGCGCCAGCTGTACGAAGAAGCGCTGCACGTGCAGTTCTATTTGACGCTGCTGGACACCTACATTCCCGATCCCACCGAGCGCCACAAGGCGTTCGACGCGATCCAGAACATCCCCTCGATCCGCCAGAAGGGCGAGTTCTGCTTCAAGTGGATCGACTCCATCCAGAACCTGCAGCGGCTGGAAACGCGCGAACAGCGCCGCCAGTTCCTGCTCAACCTGATCTGCTTCGCGGCGTGCATCGAAGGCTTGTTCTTCTTCGCCGCGTTTGCCTACGTGTACTTCCTGCGTTCGCGTGGCCTGCTGCATGGCCTGGCGTCGGGCACCAACTGGGTGTTCCGCGATGAATCCGGCCACATGGGCTTCGCTTTCGAAGTGGTGCGCACCGTGCGTGCGGAAGAACCCGATCTGTTCGACGAGAGCATGCGCGAACAAGTGGAACAGATGCTGGAAGACGCCATCGCCTGCGAAACGCAGTTCGCCGAGGACGTGCTCTCGGGTGGCGTCGCCGGTCTCTCGGCCAAGGAAATGCGTCAGTACCTCGAATACTGCGCCGATCAGCGTTTGACCCAGCTCGACCTGCCGAAGAAATACGGCGCCAAGAACCCGTTCGACTTCATGGACCTGCAGGACGTGCAGGAAGTAACCAACTTCTTCGAACGCCGCGTGTCCGCGTATCAGGTGGGCGTCGAAGGCGAGGTCGCGTTCGATATGTCGTTCTGACGTCGCAGAGGGTTGAGGCCGGTTCGCGTCCTCAACCCTCCACTTCGCGTTTCCGCTTACTTGGTCGCCGTAGCGCCAGTCACATTCACAAACGGTAGTGCCCCGCCACCGTTGTACGTCGGCAGGTGGCCATCCCATTTCTCAACCGCCGACATCTGCACCACGTTCGGGTTCTGGCGCAACGCTTCACCCTTGAGCGAAATCGCTTTCGCCTCCGCTTGAGCGATGGTCAGCTGAGCCTGCGCCTTGCCTTCGGCTTCCGCCTCCACCTTCTGCGCTTCGGCCTGTGCCTGGGCCACCTCGTTCTGGCGTTGTTCCGCCATCTGGGTCGCCTGGATCTTGGCGTTGATCGACTGCACCACGTTGTCCGGCAGACGCAGCTCGCCTACCCAGTAGATTTTCTCCACCACGATGCCGACCGGCGCCACTTCATCGGCGACGTCTTTCTGCACGGCTTCGATCAGGCGCGCCTTGCCTTTGCCGTAGACGGATTCGATGTCGAGGCTGGAGGCTTCCTTCACCAAGGCGTCGCGAACCATGTTGCGTAGATAGACATCGGTGATCTCGTCGATACCCTTGCGATACTTCTGGAAGATCAGCGTCACCTTGGCCGGATCGATGCGATACGTGATGCCGACATCGGCATTCACGATCAATCCCTGCGCGGTCTGGAAGCTCAGCGACTCATCCACCGGGCGCCCTTCGTTCGCCGACCGACTGAACGTGTAAGTCTGGGTGAAGGTTGGGAACGTATACATCTCATAGCCCCAACCCACCCAATAGCGCCCCGGCGGCAGTTCCTGCAGCGAGCCCTTGCCGTCGCCGTACATCTGGAACTTCACGCCGACATTACCCGCCGGCACTTTGTCGCAAGCAGCGAGCATCAAAGTCGAAAGCGCGAGGCACATCATCAATGGGCGTTTCATAATTCGATCATTCCTTGTGACGAAGAACGCGGCGAAGGAAGCGATAGGTCCATGCCGCAAGCAGGCCGAACAGCATCAATCCCACGACCACGGCGAACGTGCTCGTAGCGGAGATCAGTGGCGGGCCGATAAAGCCGACGTAGAGAGCGATGCACGCAACCAGCAGCCACGGGCTGCGCGCCGCTCGCAGTAACAGCATCTGCATGACAGGACTCCGGTGGGATCATGAGGAATGGATGCGCAAGCACACCTTCGGGCCAGGCCGAAGCACTTGCTGATTCGATGGACGTTGCGCCGAAGGGCGTGGACTAGATGGGCATAGCCCGATGCGACAGCGCGAGAGTCCGCTGCGGTAAACAGCGCGGGGAAGGAAGCCAGCGACGAACGTCGAGAGTCTTCATATGCGCACTCCGGTGCGCGAGGTGGATGGTGATGGCGGCGGATTCTACTCTCGAAAATTTGGAGTGGCGCGAATTTGATATGTAGTTACGTTGTGCGTAGGGGCGCGCGTGTTGCGCGAACGGGACAGCGTGTCGCAAGGGCTTACCCCTCCCCAGCCTCCCCTGTCCCACGGGACTAGCTTCGCGTCGCAAGCAAGGGGAGGAGCCAAGAGCTCGCGACACCGTGCTCCCTCCCTTGCTTGCG
>NZ_JAPDPD010000011.1 GCF_026283965.1 Dyella subtropica | reverse complement strand
GTGCGCGACAAACCGGCAGTCCTGCCGGTTTGTCGCGCACAGGGGGCGCTCCTACAGGTATTTGGATTTGAGCATTCTTTGAGATTGCTCTCAGCTTCCTTCCCCGCAGAATAAAATCGATCCCAATATTAGACGCGGCACTCCATTGCGGCCGTTTTGCCTTGAGGACCCGATCATGTCTGCTATCCAGCACCCGTCTCCCGCATCGCGCCCGAAGAAGTACGATGCGCTCACCCGAGCACTGCACTGGATTTTCGCGGCGATCATCTTGTACACGATGGTTGCCGGAATTTCGCTGCATTTCATTACGAATCGCGCGCTGTTTAATTTCCTATCGACGCTGAATATGTCGCTCGCGTCGTGTCTCATATTGCTCTTTCCCGTGCGCTACCTATGGTCGTTTTTCCGCAAAGAGCCGCAGAAAATCAAAACGATTCCGCGGGTACAACACGCGATGGCCCATGTCGTGCATTCGATGATCTACGCACTCACGGCGTTCGTGTTGGTGAGCGGCTTTGTGATGGTGCCGGACGGTTACAGTCTGTTCGGCCTGGTCCATATTCCCACGCCGTACGGCGAGGGACCCATCACCGATCATTGGTTCGATTTGCACAAATTCGGCTGCTACGCGCTATTGCTGCTTGTCGTTCTCCATATCGCTGCGGCGCTCAAGCATCACTTCGCGCTGCGCAATGGGGTGCTGAACAAGATGCTGTGAGCAGAGCCTGGCGTTTAGGGATGCTCTCGGGGGGGCTCTACCGAGCCCCCAATCGCGCACGGGGTGCGCTCCTACTAAGCCACGCCGAACGGTAGGTTCGGCGTGGCTATCACGCGATCGCCCACCGTCTCGCCGCGCAAGAAAGCGAACGCCGCATCGAGGACCTCCGGTGCATCGAGCACCTTGTGGTGACCCAGGCCCTGGGTGGTGAGCAAACGCGCACCGGGCCAGTAGCGGGCGTACCGTTCGCCCTCTTCCCACGGCACGTCGCGGTCGTCGAGATCGTGTACGACCAGGCCGGACTGTCCCAGTGCCGGCAGATGACGATGCACTTGCAGCTCGGCCACGCGCACGCCGGTGCGCCGCTCGTGCCAGGCAAGGAAAGAGCCGCGCAGGTGTTCGCCTAGACGCACGAAGCGCAGGAAACGTCCGGCTGCGGCTTCCATATCGGCGGCGGGCGCAATCAGGATCAGCCGTTCCGCCAGCCAGCTTTCGCTCTGCGCCAGCGCCAATGCCGCACCGCCGAGAGAATGGCCGATCGCCAGGGCGGCGTTGCCGAAGTGCTGGCCGACGGCGCGAATCGTGGTGATGAAATCCGGCAGCGTGCACAACCGTCCGCTGCTGCGGCCATGGCCAGGCTGGTCGAAGGTGACGACGGCCAGGCCCAAGGAACGAAGGCGCTCAACCCAAGGCAAGAAGCGCAGGCCGAAGCTGGACCAGCCATGCACCAGCAGCGCGTAAGGCTGCGTCGTGGGATCGCCCCACACATAGGTGGCAATGGTTTCGCCGCCGACCTGGAGTTCGCCTTGGCGCATCTCGGGATCGTGCTGTGCCGATTGCGCGCGCGTGCGACTACTAGCGAACGGCGTGGCGAACAGGCGCGCGGCGCGGTTCACCGTGCGCTGCGGAGCGAGCCGGCCGCCCAGGGCGAAGCTGGCGCGCACGGCGCTGAGTTTCAGCATGGTGGTGGCGCGGTGTTTGCTGTGGGTGGCGCGGTGCGTGCGTGGCATGAGCGTTGCTCCTGTGGGGTCAGGGCTGGTAGCTGGCGAACAGGCGTTCGACGGCGGCGTCGGTACGGCGACGCGCCTCCGCAAAACCGAACAGGCCGGCATCGTGGTGCAGGCCGAGCATCAAGGCGTAGATCTCAAACGCGAGCTGGGCGGGCTCGGTGTCGTCGCGCAGGTGGCCTTCCTCCACCGCCAGTTGAATCGACTTTTGCAGTTCGTCGCGCCAACCGGCCTGCTGGCGCACCACGCCGTCGTGCAGCGCGCCATCGCGGCCGTCGTACTCGCTGGCGGCGGAGAGCAGCACGCAGCCTCGCTGGTAGGTGTAGCCCCAGTCGCACCAGTGGTCGACCACGGCGCGCAGTCGCGGCAGACCACGCGGCTGCTTGAGCGAGGGCAGCAGCACCTTGGCCATGAAGCGATGCGCACCCAGCTCCAGCACGGCCAGCTGCAGATCTTCGCGCGAACCGAAATGGGCAAAGACGCCGCTTTTGGACATCTCCACCGCCTGCGCCAAGGTACCGATCGACAGGCCTTCCAACCCATCGCTGCAGGCCATGGCATAGGCCTGCTCAAGGATCATCCCGCGGGTGGCGGCGCGCTTACCGGTGGCGGAGGTATCGTTCATGGCCGGGAAAATAGCACGACCGTTCGTTCTTTTACATACCCCTCGAGTACGCCCCGATGGCGGTCGCAAGGTTATGCTTCGCGCCACATTGATCAGGGAGGTTCACGCATGAAATTACGCCTTCTGGTGGCGCCCGCGCTGTGCGCGCTGCTGGCCGCCTGCGCCACCTCGCCCACCGGCCGCTCGCAGCTGATGATGGTGTCGGACAACCAGATGAGTCAGATGGGGCTGACGTCGTTCAACGACATGCGCAAGCAGGGCAAATTCGTGGATGCGCCGCGCGAACGCGCCTACGCCACTTGCGTGTCCAACGCGCTGATCGCGGTGCTGCCGCCGCCGTGGAATACGCAGCAGTGGGAAGTGCAGATTGTCGGCGACGACAGCGCCAATGCCTTCGCTCTGCCCGGCGGGCGCATCGGCGTGAATCGCGGCATGTTCAAAGTAGCTGCCGACCAGGATCAGCTCGCCGTGGTGCTGGGCCATGAGCTGTCGCATGTGGTGTCACGCCATGGCGCGGAGCGTGTGTCGGACAACATGGCAGCGCAGGCGGCAGTGCTGGCGGGCACGGCCTATGCCGCCAGCCAGGGCACCAACGCCGGCTATGCCGCTGCCGCGCTGGGTGCCGGTGCGGAAGTGGGCATCCTGCTGCCGTTCTCGCGCACGCAGGAAAGCGAGGCCGATACGTTGGGTCAGCGCTATATGGCGCAAGCGGGCTTCGATCCACGCGCGGCGGTAACGCTGTGGCAGAAGATGGGCGCGCAAGGCGGCTCCAAACCGCCGGCGTTCCTTTCCACGCATCCGTCGTCGTCCAACCGCGCGCAAGTGCTGGGTCAGCAAGCGGAGCAGTTGATGCCCGTATACGAGCAGGCACGCGCCAACGGACGCGCGCCGAACTGCGGTCTTTGATCTCCCTAGGAGCGCACTCTGTGCGCGAAAGCCCTGCGCTAGCAGGGCCGATTGGCTAGCAATGACAAAGACGCAACCCTGCTCACGCAGGCCCATCGCGCGCAGGGTGCACTCCTACGTATCCAACCGGCTTCTGAACGGGACTGCGGGGCGCCGTCAACACACCGAGCCTCACGTCGTTTTCTCCACCTGCATGCCACGTACGGCAGTTGTGTCACTAAGGAGATGTCGATGAATCCACTCGCCCGCAAACTCGTTGTGTTGACTGGACTTGGCCTGGCATTGGGAAGTGCCGCCTACGTCCCTGAGGCCGCCGCACGCACTCAGGTCGCCGTGCAGATCGGCGTCGCCCCGCCCCCGCCACGCTTCGAACGCGCTCCGCCGCCGCGCCGCGGCTATGCCTGGGCGCCGGGTTATTGGCGATGGAGCCCGCACATGCGTCGCCACGTGTGGGTCACCGGCTACTGGATTCCCGCCCGCCCGGGCTATCACTATCGCCCGGCAGGCTGGGTGCGTTATGGCAACGGCTGGCGCTTCCACGGCGGCGGCTGGCGCCGATGAACGCGCAACAACCTGCGACAGGCAGGTGTGTTTTCCAAAGCCAATGCAAAGGCAGCATGCTTGAGAGTGTCACCGCGTGAACCACACGCGCTCTTCCACCACCAGACATCATTGAGGCCCGTCCCATGTCGACCCGTCTAGTTGCTCTTGCCGTCTTGACCGTTCTTGCCAGCGGTTGCGTCGAAGAGCGTGTTGTCCACGAGCGTCCCGTCGTCGTCGAGCGCCCCGTCGTGCGACGCGAAGTGGTGGAGGAAGTCGTTGTTGCCCCGCAACCGCCCCCGCCGAGGATCGTGGAAGATGAGCCGCCGCCGCGCCAGGGCTACGTATGGGCGCGCGGCTACTGGCGCTGGGACGGACGCGAGTACGTGCCCGTGCGCGGCCACTGGGAAGTGGTTCGACCAGGCTATCGCTACGTGCATCCGCATTACGAGCGCCGCGACGACGGCTGGCATCTCAATGTCGGCGTGTGGGTGAACTGACAAACCGCGCTACGCCGAACGCGATTCCCTGCACACAGCCCTGCCCGGGTTTCCGCCCTGGCGGGGCTTTCTATTGGCGGCTGTTCACGTCGGCCGCTCGCGCGTCGACGCCGTCGCGATCGCCCGGTAGTCGCGTGGCGTCATGCCTACCGTCGCCTTGAACTGGCGCGCGAACGCGCTCTGGTCGGCAAAGCCGCAGGCCAGACCGATCGCCGCCACACTTTCTTCGCCGCTCAGCAATCGCATGGCGGCTTCGATGCGCAGCTTGGTCTGCACCTGTTGTGGCGTGAGCTGGAACACGCGGCGGAAATGCCGCTCCAGCTGCGCCACCGACACATCCGCCAGTTCCGCCAGCTTTGCCACGCGCACGCCTTCGGCGTAATGCTCCTGCAGATAGGCGAGTACGCGACTCAGGCGCACATAGGTGGGATGCCGGCCATCCGGCTTGCCCAGATCGCGCGAGATGCCGACAACGCCGCGCACTTCGCCGCGCACGCGCAAGGGACGCTTGCAGGTAAGGCACCAGCCCGCCACACGGTTGGGGAACATGTGCACTTCCAACTGGTTCTCGATGACTTCGCCTTCGAGGACTCGCCGATCCTGCGTTGCGTAGGAACCACCCAGTGCCTGAGGGAACAGCTCGGTCACACTGCGGCCGATGATATCGGCGCGATGCCTCAACCCCAGGCGACGCACCAGGGTGAGATTGGCGTGCGTGTAACGGCCGCGGGCGTCCTTCACGAAGAACACCACGTCGGGCAAAGCGTCAAACAGCACTTCGAGCTCATCGGCCGAAATCTTCATTTCCATCAAAGGCCCCACCTGTCCATCAAACCATGTTGCACCCGCAGCATCGCCCTGGTGCGCTCTTTTTCATTGTGCTGATTTCCGCATCGACCGATACCAAGCGCTTCTAGACGCCCCATGCGTGCAAAGCGAGCATAGGCAGCATGCATACCATAGACGTGATCGACTCACACACCGGCGGCGAACCGACTCGTGTCGTCATCGCCGGCTTTCCCGACCTGGGCACCGGCTCGCTGGTGGAGCAGCGCGAGCGCTTCCGTCACGAGTTCGATCGGTGGCGCAGCGCCATCGCCTGCGAACCGCGCGGTTCCAGCACCGTGGTCGGTGCCCTGCTGCTCCCGCCGCAAACGGCAGACGCCTGCGCGGGCGTCATCTTCTTCAACAATGTCAGTTACCTCGGCATGTGCGGCCACGGCACCATCGGTGTGGTGCGCACCCTGCAGCATCTGGGCCGCATCGGCCCCGGCCTGCACCGTATCGAAACACCGGTCGGCGTGGTGGGCGCGGAGCTGCATGAGGACGGCCGCGTTTCCATCGACAACGTGGAGAGCTATCGCCACGCCAGCGATGTGCGCATCGACGTGCCGGGCTACGGCAGCGTGAGCGGCGACGTCGCCTGGGGCGGCAACTGGTTCTTCATCACCAAGGACACACCGCTGCCGTTGGAGATTCATCACCAGCGCGAACTGACGACCTACACCGAGGCGATCCGCCGCGCGCTGGAAACCAACGGCATCACCGGTGCCGACGGCGGCGAGATCGATCACATCGAAATCAACGCCGACTCGCCCGTGGCTGGCATGGATGGACGCAACTTCGTGCTGTGCCCCGGTCTCGCCTATGACCGCTCGCCCTGCGGCACCGGCACCAGTGCCAAGCTGGCCTGCCTGGCCGCCGACGGCAAGCTGGCGCCGGGCGACCTGTGGCGACAGGAGAGCATCCTGGGCAGCGTGTTCGAAGGTCGCTATACGTCCGGTTCGCGCGGCGTGCTGCCACGCATTACCGGCACCGCTTACGTGGTCGCCCGCTCCACTCTGTTGTTCGACGAGGCCGACGCCTTCACCTGGGGCAGCGGCGCCGAATGAGCGGCGCGATCGCCACCTATGACCTGATCGTGATCGGTGCCGGCATCGTCGGCGCCAGCTGCGCCGATGCGGCAAGCGCCGACGGCCTGCGCGTTGCCATCGTCGAACCCGGCCCGATCGGCGGTGGCGCAACGGCAGCGGCGATGGGTCACCTGGTGGCGATGGACGACGATCCGGCCGAGCTCGCCTTGGCGCGCTATTCGCTGCAGCAGTGGGAAGCCTTTGCCGAGCTGAAAGAAGCCGAATTCAGCCGCTGCGGCACGCTGTGGGTCGCGCGTGGCGAGGCCGAGCTGGATGCTGCTGCCCTACGCGTTGCGCGTCTCGGCGCGGCGGGTGTCGAAGCGCATCTGCTTGACGCGAAAACCCTGTACGAGCTGGAGCCTGCGCTCGCTCCCAACATGAGCGGCGGCATGCTGGTGCCGCGCGAAGCCGTGGTGTACCCGCCTAGAGTCGCGCGCTATCTCGTGCAACGCGCACAGTCGTGTGGCGCCCACCTGTACGCAGGCCGCAGCGTGCAAACGCTGATACGTGGCGGCGCCCAACTCGACGACGGAACCACGTTGAGCGGCCCCGTCTTGGTCGCCACCGGCTGCGCCTTGCCTGCCTTGCTGCCGCAGTTGCCGATGCGTGCGCGCAAAGGGCACCTGGTGATTACCGAACGCTACCCGAATTTGTTGCGCCACCAGCTGCTCGAACTGGGCTATGCCGACAGCGCGCATGGCGATGCGGATAGCAGCGTCGCCTTCAACGTACAGCCGCGCCCCACTGGACAGATCCTGATCGGTTCCTCGCGCGAATTCAGCGCGACCGATGCCGCCGTGTCCCCCGCGATGCTGCAGCGAATGCTGGAACGCTCGTTCTCTTTCATCCCTGCCCTGCGTGGCCTGCAAGCCTTGCGTGCGTGGACCGGCTTCCGCCCGACCACACCCGATGGCCGCCCCTACCTCGGTGCCGTACCCGGCACTACGGATCAATGGGTAGCCGCGGGTCACGAAGGTCTCGGCGTCACCACGGCGCTGGGCAGTGCACGCCTGCTACTGGACCTGATTCAGAGCCGGCCACCGGCGATCGACCCGTCGCCATACGCGCCGTCGAGGATGGCCGCATGAGCAGCACGGTTCGCCTCAGCGTGAACGGACAGGCCGTAGACGTGCCGGTCGGCGCCAGCGTGGCGGCAGCGATGGCGCAGGTCAGCCTGCATTTCCGTCGCTCGGTCGGCGGCACGTCACGCGCACCGCTGTGCGGCATGGGTGTGTGTTTCGAATGCCGCGTGCGCATCGACGGTGTGGCACACGTCCGCGCATGCATGACACCCGTGCGCGAAGGCATGCAGGTGCAGAGCCATGACTGAGCTCTACGACGTCCTCGTCGTCGGCGCCGGCCCCGCCGGTCTGGCCGCAGCTCAAGCCGCTGCGGGACAGGGTGCTCGCGTAGGTTTGATCGATGCGCAGGCACGACCGGGCGGCCAGGTCTGGCGACACGATGTGCGGCGTGCGGCACCGCGTGCCGCACGCGAAGCCATCGCCCATCTCCATGGCGTGGAATGGCTGGCCCAGCACAGCGTGATCGCGGCCGAAGCATCCGCTTTGCGTGTGGAAACACCACAGGGTTCCAACCTGCTCGCCTACGGCTCACTGATCCTCGCCACCGGCGCGCGCGAACTGCTGTTGCCCTTCCCCGGCTGGACTCTGCCCGGCGTCACCGGCGCAGGCGGCCTGCAAGCACTGACAAAGCAAGGTTGGCCGGTCGCCGGGAAGCGCGTCGTGATCGCCGGCAGCGGCCCGCTGCTATTGGCCGCCGCCGCTACGCTGCGCGCTCACGGTGCACGGCTGCAAGGCATCTATGAACAAGCGTCGACAGCGACGGTGCACGCCTTCGCGCGACAGCTGCTGCACTGGCCGGCACGTGCGGTGCAGGCGCTCGGCTTGCGCGCGCGGCTGTTCGGTGTGCCTTACCACTTCGGTTCCTTCGTCCGCCATGCCCATGGCGACACCGCGCTGCAAGTGGTGGAGATCGAGACCCCAAACGGTACGCAGACGATCGATTGCGATCTGCTCGCCGCAGGTTACGGCCTGGTGCCCAATGTCGAGCTGGCGTCTGCGCTCGGATGTTCGTTGACCTACCCAGGCGCGCATCCGCAGGTGCAGGTGGATGCCTTCCTGCGCACCGGCGTCGCCAACGTGTATGCCGCGGGCGAAGCCTGTGGCATCGGCGGGCTCGCGGTGGCGCGGCTCGAAGGCACCATCGCCGGCCATATGGCTACCGGTAATACAGAGGCAGCCACAGCCTTGCTGCCGCAACGCAATCAGGCACGCCGCTTCGGCGATCTGCTCACGAAACACTTCGCGCTCGACCCGCGCCTGCGCAAACTCGCCGATCAGCAAACCCTGATCTGCCGCTGCGAGGACGTGACATTGGGCGAGCTGGATGCCTTCAGCGATGCCCGCGCCGCCAAGCTCGCCACCCGCTGCGGCATGGGTGCCTGCCAGGGGCGCATCTGCGGCACCGCACTGGCCGAGCTCGGCCGTTTTCCCCGCAGCGGCAGCCGTCCGCCGCTGTTTCCCGCCCGCCTGGCCACGCTGGCCGGGGCTGCAACTTTCCCTTCTTCCGACGACGAATACCGAGGTAGCCGATCATGAGTAATGCATCCATCTGGCGCGGTGTGATTCCCGCCATCACGACGCCGTTCACCGCCGATGGCCAGGTCGACCACGCCTTCCTCGCCGAGCACGCGCGCACGCTGATCGACAGCGGCTGCAAAGGCATCGTCCCGCTCGGCTCGCTGGGCGAAGCGGCGACGCTGAGCTTCGATGAGAAGCTGGCGATCATCCGCACCCTGGTGAAAGCGCTCGATGGCCGCGCGCCGGTGATCCCGGGCATCGCCGCACTCTCCACCGACGAAGCCGTGCGCCTCGCTCGCGAGGCGAAGGCGCTGGGTTGCTCCGGCCTGATGGTGCTGCCGCCTTACGTATACTCCACCGACTGGCGCGAGATGGGTGCGCATCTGCGCGCGGTGATCGCCGCCACCGACCTGCCGTGCATGCTCTACAACAACCCGATTGCCTACAAGACCGATTTCTCGCCGGAGCAGATCGCCGAACTCGCACACGCATTCCCCAACGTGCAGGCCGTGAAGGAATCCTCCGGCGACGTGCGCCGCTTCGCCGCCCTGCGCTCATTGCTGGGTGATCGCCTGGAACTGCTGGTAGGCATGGACGATGCCATCGTCGAAGGCGTGAGCATGGGCGCGCGCGGCTGGATCGCCGGCCTGGTCAACGCCTATCCGAAGGAATCGGTGAAGCTGTTCGAACTGGCCCGCGATGGTGGTGCCGATGCCGCCGCCGAGCTGTATGCCTGGTTCTTGCCGCTGCTGCGCCTGGACACCGTGCCGAAGTTCGTCCAGCTGATCAAACTGGTGCAGGAGAAGGTTGGCCTGGGTAATGAGCGCGTACGCGCGCCGCGCCTCACCATCACCGGCGCCGAACGCGATGCCGCGTTGAAGGTGATCGACCACGCCATCGCCAACGCACCGGCGGTCTGACCATGAGCGTGCAGCCTCTATTGATCGCGGGCGAATGGCAGCCCGCACGCGAACTGGTCCGCACGTTCCGGGCGGAAGATCCGTCCACCGGCGAACCGATCGGTCCTGAGTTCCCCAATTGCGGCGAGACCGACGTAGAGGCTGCACTTGCAGCAGCAGCAGCGGTGGCGCATGAACTGGCCGCCGCACCGCCGGAACGCATCGCGGCGTTCCTCGAGACCTATGCCGAAGAGATCGAGGCCGATGCCGAGACCCTGGTGTCGATCGCCCACGCGGAAACGGGCCTGCCCAAGCACCCACGCCTGGCCGCGGTAGAACTGCCGCGCACTACCAGCCAGCTGCGCCAGGCCGCGAAGGCCGTGCGCAGCTATGCGTGGACGCAACCGGTGATCGACACCGCGGCCAACCTGCGCTCGCATCTCGCCCCGCTGGCCAAGCCGGTGCTGGTGTTCGGGCCGAACAATTTCCCGTTCGCCTTCAACGCCATTGCCGGAAGCGATTTCGCCTCGGCTATCGCTGCGCGCAACCCGGTGATCGCCAAAGCGCATCCCTCGCATCCGGGCACGTGCGAACGGCTGGCCACGCTGGCCGTGACCGCCTTGCGCAAGAGCGGCCTGCCGGCAGCGGCGGTGCAGATGCTTTATCAATTCGATCGCCGCATCGGCACCCAGTTGGCGGGCGACGCGCGGCTGGGTGCGATCGGCTTTACCGGCAGCCGCACGGCCGGCCTGGCGCTCAAGAGTGCCGCCGACGCCGTCGGCGTCCCGGCCTATGTGGAGCTGTCGAGCGTCAACCCGGTGTTCTTGCTGCCCGGCGCACTCGCCGAGCGCGGCGCGGCGCTGGCCCAGGAATTCTTCACCTCCTGCACCATGGGCAGTGGTCAGTTCTGCACCAACCCCGGCGTGGTGATCGTGCCGCGCGGTGAGGCCGGCGATGCCTTTGTTGCGGCCACCACGGCGCATTTCGCGGCGGCCGCACCCAACGTGCTGTTCTCGCGCGCGGTGCTGGATAGCTTGCAGCAAGGCGTGGCCACGCTGCGCGCGGCCGGCGCCGAACTGCTGGCGGGTGGCAACGGCGCCGGCCCAGGTTACCGCCATGCGCCCAGCCTGCTCAGCGTCACAGCGGAGCAGTTTCTGCACGACCCGCACGCTCTGCAAACCGAGGCCTTCGGTCCGGTCAGCCTGCTAGTGCGCAGTGACGGCGCAGCGCAAATGGTGCAGGTCGCTGCAGCGTTCGAGGGCAACCTCACCGGCACGTTGTATAGCGCAGCTGACGGCAGCGATGACCAGGCATGGGCGCAGATCGCCCAGGTACTCCGCCCGCGCGTGGGTCGCTTGATCAGCAACCGCATGCCCACCGGCGTGGCGGTGAGCCCGGCCATGAACCACGGCGGTCCGTTCCCCAGCACCGGCCATGCCGGTTTCACCGCGGTTGGCATGCCGTCGGCGATCCGCCGCTTCACCGCCCTGCACTGTTACGACAACGTGCCCGATCATCAGCTGCCTGCCGAACTGCGCGATCACAACCCAGGAGGCGTCGCTCGTTGCATCGACGGCTGCTGGTGTATCGACGACATCGACCACGGAGTACCTCACGCATGAGTTCAACCCAGCAGATTGGCGGTCTGGATCTCACTCAGGCCAGGGCTTCGTTGGCGCCTTGGTCCGCTCCGTCACCGGCGATCGGCGGTGACGAATATCTGCAGCGACTGGAACGCGCACGCGCCTTGCTACGCGAGCAAGGTGTCGACGCGGTACTGATCACCGCAGGCACGTCGCTGCGCTACTTCAGCGGCGTGGCCTGGGGCGCCAGCGAACGGTTGATTGGCCTGCTGCTGACGGCGAGCGGCGATCCGGTGGTGATCTGCCCTGGGTTCGAAATCGGCTCGCTGACGGCCGTGCTGCGCATCCCCGCCGATGTGCGGCTATGGGAAGAACACGAAGACCCACAACAGCTGGTCGCCGATACGCTGCGCGAACGCGGCGCCGGCAGCCTCGCGCTGGACCCGGCCGCGCCCTACGTGGTCGCCGAGCGCCTGCGCGAGGTACTCGGTGGCAAGCCGCTGGTAGATGCCAGCGCCATCATCGACGGCTGCCGCATGTGCAAATCGCCGACCGAACTGGCGCTGATGAAACAGGCCACGGCGATGACCCTGCAGGTGCATCGACTGGCCGCCGGCCTCATGCGTGAAGGCATCACCCGCACCGAACTTGTGCGCTTCATCGACGACGCGCATCGCACGCTGGGCGCGGACAATGGCTCCACCTTCTGCATCGTGCAATTCGGTCAGGCCACGGCGTATCCGCACGGCATTCCCGGCGAGCAGCGGCTGGCTGAGAACGAGCTGGTGCTGATCGATACCGGCTGCACGGTGCAGGGTTATCACTCCGACATTACGCGCACGTACATCTTCGGCCGCGCCAACGCCGAGCAGACACGCATCTGGGATCTCGAACAAGCCGCGCAACGCGCCGCCTTCGAAGCCGTTCGCCCCGGTGTTCGCTGCGAAGCGGTGGACACCGCCGCACGCACCGTGGTGGAGCGCGCCGGTCTCGGCCCCGACTATCGCCTGCCCGGCATCCCGCACCGCACCGGCCATGGTTGCGGGTTGAGCATTCACGAAACGCCTTACTTGGTTCGCGGCGATCGCACGAAACTGCAACCGGGCATGTGCTGCAGCAACGAGCCGATGATCGTCGTACCCGACCGCTTCGGCGTGCGATTGGAAGATCACTTCTACGTCACCGAAGAAGGCGCCGCGTGGTTCACGCCGCCATCCCCCGCCATCGACCAGCCATTCGCCTGAGGGGACATCTGTAGGAGCCCACCCTGTGGGCGGCTTGCAATGGGAGGGTGTCGCAAGGGCTTACCCCTCCCCAGCCCTCCCCTGCAAGCAAGGGAGGGAGCAGGTGGTCGCAAGCTTTTAGCCCCTCCCCTTGCTTGCAGGGGGAGGCTGGGAGGGGGTAAGCCCTTGCGATAGCGCTTCCAGTCTTTTCTCTACACCCAGCAACACCACAACAACACGACCAGCAGTTTCGGGGAGAAACCGATGGGCCTGATCAACGATATGGTGCGGCGCAAGCCGGTGGAGGCCTTGCAAGGCGAGGCGGCGAAAAGCGGTAGCGGCCTGCGCCGTGTGCTTGGTTTGTGGCAACTCACCGCCATCGGCTTGGGCGGCATCATCGGAGTAGGCATCTTCGTGCTCACCGGCACGGTGGCGGCGACGCAAGCGGGGCCGGCGGTACTTCTCTCCTTCCTGATCGCCGGCATCGCCAGTGCCGCGGCGGCGCTTTGCTATGCCGAGTTCGCCGGGCTGATCCCGGTCTCCGGCAGCGCTTACACCTATGGCTACGCGGTGCTCGGCGAGTTCGCAGGCTGGATCATCGGCTGGGATCTCTTGCTGGAATACGCCTTGATCGCGGCGGTGGTCGCGGTCGGCTGGTCCGGCTATGCGCAGGCTTTGCTGGAAGCGGCCGGCATTCCATTGCCGATATGGGCGCAGGGAGCATGGGGCTCGGCGCCGGGCTGCGTGGTGAATTTACCCGCCATCCTCATCTCACTGGCCATCACTGCCCTGCTCGCGATGCGCATGGAATGGGGCGCGCGCTTCAATACGTTGATCGTGGCGATCAAGATCGCCGGCGCCGCGCTGATTGTGATTGCGGGTGTGGCCTATGTGAAACCGGAGCGCTGGCACCCCTTCATGCCATTCGGCATACACGGCGTAGTGACCGGTGCGGCGGTGGTGTTCTTCGCCGTGTTCGGATACGACATGCTGACCACGGCGGCCGAGGAATCGAAGAATCCGCAACGCGACCTACCGCGCGCGGTGCTGCTGTCGCTAGGCATTGCGATGCTGCTGTATTTCGCCATCTGCCTGGTACTGACCGGCATCGTGCCCTACACCACCTTGGACAACGCCGCGCCGGTGGCGGGCGCGTTCACTCGCATCGGCTTGCCCTGGGCGATGGTGGTGATCTCGCTGGCCTCGGTCTGCGGCATCACCAGCGTGATCTTCGCCAATCTGATGGCCGGCGCGCGCATCGGCTTCAGCCTCGGTCGCGACGGCCTTCTGCCCAGCTGGCTCGCTGGCGTTCACCCGCGCTGGCGCACACCGCATCGCGCCACGGTGCTGCTCGGCGGCGTCACTACGGTGGCGGCTGGCCTGTTTCCTCTGGATGAACTGGCCAAGCTGGTGAATATCGGCGTGCTCGGCGCGTTCATCGTGATCTGCACGGCGGTGGCTGTGTTGCGCTGGCGCCAGCCGGAGTTGCACCGCCCGTTTCGTACGCCATGGGTACCCTTGATACCGCTGATTGGCGTGGGGTTTTCGTGCTGGCTGATTTGGGGTCTGCCGACGATTACTTATGTGCGCTTTACGGTCTGGTTGTTGCTGGGTTGCGCGTTGTATTTCACCTATGGGCGCCGGAATAGCCGGCTTGCGGTGAGCGCGGCTTGAATGTGTAACACCCGCATCCCCCCCGGCATAGGCCGGGGGATGCGTCGGAATGGCACCACGGGGGCCATCGCCCCAGGCTTGCTGCGTCGCAACAGCGACATTTCCGACGACGTACTAAACTTGCGGACTAAATTCACCGCCCCGACCCCTGGTCGGGGCTTTGACTTTAAGGCTTAAACACGCCCTCGGCGGGGCCGCACTGGATCGAACCCCGCCTCCATCCGCCGGCGCCTTACCCCCATGGCGTCGCCAAATGTGGAGTCACCGTTCCAATGATCTTCGAAACCATCGCCAACACGGGTCACGAAGAAGTCGTCTTCTGCCAGAACAAAGACGCCGGCCTGAAGGCCATCATCGCTATCCACAACACGGTACTGGGCCCTGCGCTCGGCGGCCTGCGCATGTGGCCGTACAAGACCGAGCAGGACGCGGTGAACGACGTGCTGCGCCTGTCGCGCGGCATGACCTACAAGAACGCCGTGGCCGGCCTGAACCTGGGCGGCGGCAAGGCGGTGATCATCGGCGATCCGAGCAAGGACAAGTCCGAGGCACTGTTCCGCGCGTTCGGCCGCTTCGTCAACTCGCTCAACGGCCGCTACATCACGGCCGAGGACGTCGGCATCGACGTCAACGACATGGAATACGTGTTCCGTGAAACCGAATACGTGACCGGTGTGCACCAGGTGCACGGCGGCTCGGGCGACCCGTCGCCGTTCACCGCGTTCGGCACCCTGCAGGGCCTGATGGCCGCGCTGCAGGTCAAGCACGGCAACGAAGACGTGGGCAAGTACAGCTACGCCGTGCAGGGTTGCGGCCACGTGGGTAGCGAGTTCATCAAGCTGCTGCGCGAACAGGGCGCCAAGGTGTTCGTCACCGACATCAACAAGGACGCGGTGCAGCGCTGCGTGGACGAGCTGGGTTGCGAAGCTGTGGGCCTGGACGAGATCTACGACGTCGACGCCGACGTGTACTCGCCGTGCGCACTGGGTGGCACGCTCAACGAGCAGACCATCGACCGCATCAAGGCCAAGATCATCTGCGGCGCGGCCAACAACCAGCTGGCCACCGATTCCATCGGCGACGAACTGACCCGTCGCGGCGTGCTGTACGCGCCGGACTACGCCGTCAACGCCGGTGGCGTGATGAACGTGTCGCTGGAAATCGACGGCTACAACCGCGAGCGCGCGATGCGCATGATGCGCACCATCTACTACAACCTGGGCCGCATCTTCGAGATCTCCAAGACCGAGAACGTGCCGACCTACAGGGCAGCCGACCGCCTGGCCGAGGAGCGCATCAGCTCGATAGGCAAGATCAAGCTGCCAACCATGGGCGATCACGGCCCGCGCTTCGCCGGTCGCATGCGCGGCCAGTAAGTGCACACCCACCCGTCCCCTGCACGCAGGGGACGGGCGGTTGCGAAGAGCCCGCTTTCAGCGGGCTTTTTTGTGTTGCGACACACCAAGGAACGCTGATGACCCGTTGATGGACGAAGCTCCAGGAAGGGTATGGCTTATGTCCCGTCCGACTCGGCAACAGCGCAGTTCTGCTAGAATGCTGCGACGCAAGTGGAAGGTGTAAGGCTTTGCCTACAAAAGCAAAGCTGTACAGGGGACCCGCAACGCGGGTAGTGGATTCAAATAAATTTTCGATCACGGCTACGTCTTACCAGGACGCCGTCGCGGCCTCGTGTTTGCTCGCACAAGGCCAGTTCACCCGCCAGCACCAGCGGCGAGTGGATGCCAACACGACGCGATAGGGAACGTAACGAACGCACGGGAACAGGGACTATGAGCACGACCATGGCAAGCGGCATCAGCGACGAGGACATCCTGGACCGGCTGCGACAGGTGTTGCACAACACCTTCGAAATCGAGCCGTCCCGCGTGACGCCCGATGCCCACCTCTTCACTGATCTGGAACTGGACAGCATCGACGCCGTCGACTTGGCCATCCAGGTGCAGGACATGACCGGGACACGCATCAAGCCCGAGGATTTCAAGAGCGTGCGCACGGTGAGCGACGTAGTCGCTACCGTGAAAGCCCTGCTCGATCGCTGACCGGCTCCCGTCGATGCAGGCACGTGTCGCCAGCAGTGCCGGGGCGCTCAAGCCTTGCGCGCTGATTCCCATCTACAACCACAAGGACACCATCGCGCGCACGGTGCAGTCGCTGCGCGCCCATGGCCTGCCGGTGGTGATCGTGGACGATGGCAGCGATACCGCCACGCGCGAGGTGCTGGACGCGCTGGTGCTCGGCCAGTCGGATATTCGCCTGCTGCGCCTGTCGCACAACCAGGGCAAAGGGCGCGCACTCAGCGCCGGGCTGCTGGCCGCGCGTGAGATGGGCTTCACCCATGCCTTGCAGATCGACGCGGACGGTCAGCATGACGTGGCCGACGTGCCGCGTTTTCTCACCGAGGCCGCCGCCGATCCGCGCGCACTGATCTGTGGCAAACCGATCTACGACGACAGCGTGCCCCGTGCACGCTTGTACGGTCGTTACGTCACGCACTTCTTTGTGTGGATAGAGACGCTGTCGATGGCCATCCAGGATTCGATGTGCGGCTATCGCCTGTATCCGCTCGATGCCACCTGCGCCGAGATCGCCCGCAAGCCGCTGCCGGCGCGCATGGATTTCGATACCGAGATCGCGGTGCGCCTGGCCTGGCGCGGCGTGCCGGTGCGCAACCTGCCCACGCGGGTGATCTATCCCGAAAACGGTCTCTCGCACTTCCGCATGTGGCACGACAACCTGCGCATCTCCGCGATGCATACCCGCCTGCTGCTGGGCATGCTGCCGCGCTCGCCGATGCTGTTATGGCGACGGATGCGTCGACGGGAGGCGCCGTGCGCCGCCTGATCGCCCTTTTCCTTTGCTGGTTCGCCGTGGGCGTGCATGCGCAGCAGTCCACCCTGTTGCAGAACGTCCTCAACGAACTGGGCAACCATGCCACGGTGCGTGCCGCGTTCACGCAAAGCCGCGAGAACCCTGCCCTGGCGCAACCGCAGGTGAGCCAGGGCCAGTTGTTGTTCGTGGTCGGGCACGGCATGTTGTGGCAGGTCACCGAGCCTTATCGGGAAACGCTCGCCCTTACCGGCGGCCGCACCGCGCGCATCGACGAACAGGGGCAGTCGCAGACGGTACGCGGCGGCGATCGCGGCGTGGCGCAGGTGTCGCAAATGCTGCAGTCGATGCTTTCCGGCAAGCAGGACGATGCCCTGCGCCAGTTCGACATCGACGCCCAGGGCAGCCTGTCCCACTGGACATTGCGCTTCACACCGCGGCAAGAGCGCATGGGACGCGTGCTGCGCCGGATCGAATTGGGCGGCGACCAGTTTCTGCAAAGCATCCGTGTGGAGATGCAGAACGGCGAAAGCACGCAGATCCGCTTCAGTGAAACGCGCGACGCCGGCCCGCTGACCGTGCTGGAAAAGCGCGCCCTGGGCATGCCGCCATGAGCGGCCCATCCCCTCCACCGCGCGCCCCGCATCTGCGCGCCCCCCTGTTTGGCGCTGCTTTATTCGGCACCTTCGCATTAGCAGTGGCATTGCTCGGCGCATGGCTGCTGTTCGGGCGCGGGGGCACACCGATCCAGACCGACTTGCTGGCCATGCTGCCGGCCACCGAGCGTCATCCACTGGCCGAGGCTGCGGTGGAACGTCTCGCACACGCCAACGGCGATCGCATGGTGTTGGTGGTCGAGCATGCCAACGACAGCGAGGCCAAGGACGCCGCGCGTGATCTGGGTAAGCGGCTGGTCGATAGCAAGGCCTTTGCATCGATCACCGCCGAACTGCCGCCGTTCGATCTCGACCAGTTGCTGGCGCCGTACCTGCCTCACCGTTTTCACCTGCTCACCGACGCGGATCGCGCATCGCTCACGCGTCCGGATTACGACCCGGCGCAGGCATTGGCGCGCCGTCTCAATGAACCGTTCCTGGCGGGCGTGGGCATCAAGCTGCAGGACGATCCCTTCGGCTGGCTGCAGCACTGGCTCGACCAGCAACCATGGAGCCGCTCGCCGCTGGTGCCCGAGGACGATCTGCTGACCGCCCATCGCGACGACCGCACCTATGTGATGGTGATCGCCACCCTGCGCGGTTCTTCTTACGACGACACGGTGCAGCGCACGGGCCTTTCCGCGCTGGCGCAGGCCGAGCAGACCGTGCTGCAAGATCACCCTGGCACACACGTTCTGCGCGCCGGTGCCGTGTTTCACGCGGCCGAGGCGCGCGCAGGTGCCGAACACGATGTGCATGTCGTCGGCCTCACTTCGACCCTGGGTATCGCGGTATTGCTGCTCTGGGCATTCCGTTCACCTCGTCCGCTGCTGATCGCCTTCCTGTCCACGGCCATCGGCATCGTCACGGCCATCACCGCCACCGTGCTGATCTTCGGACAGATGCATTTGCTGACGCTGGTATTCGGCGCGGCCTTGCTGGGCGAGGCAGTGGACTACTCCATCCAGTACCTCTGCGCTCGCGCCAATGCCGGCGCTACGTGGCAAGCGCAGCGCGGTGTGCGTCAGGTGCGACCTGCCTTGCTGCTGGCGCTGGCGACATCGTTGCTCGGCTATGCCTTGCTCGGTGGGGTGCCCTTCCCCGCGCTGCGCCAGATGGCCTGCTTCGCCATGGTCGGCATGCTCGCTGCCTGCCTGAGTGTGTTCTGGCTGCTGCCGGCACTGCTTGCCAAGCCGGCGAGCAAGCCGCTGTCGCCTTCGCTGGTTGGCCTGGCCCGCCGCATGCAGAACGGAGCCGCGCGGCTTGGTCATGGCCGATATAGCTGGATCGCACTGGCCTTGTTGGTGCTGGTGGCGCTGCCGGGTTGGTGGCGGCTGGGCCACGACGACGACATCCATCTGCTGATCTCGCCGCCCGCTGATCTCGCTCGCGAGGAAGCGCGCATCCGCGACATCACCGGCCTCGGTAACAGCAGCCAGTTCTATCTCGTGCATGGCGACAGTGCCGAGCAGGTACTGCAGCGCGAAGAAGCGCTGGAGGCACACTTGCAGACGCTCGTGCAGCAAGGCCGCATGGATAGCTGGACCGGCATCGCCGGCATGCTGCCCTCGGCACAGCGACAACAAGCCAATCACGCCGCGCTCGCCCCGCTGTTCGCCGACCACGCGCTGATGGAGAAACAGCTGCTGCATGCCGGACTGCGCGACAACGTGGTCGCGGCTTATCTCAATGCTTGGCCAGGGCAACCGCTGAGCATGGACGCATGGCTGGCCATGCCCGTCTCCACACCCTTCCGTTATCTATGGATGGGTCAAAGCGAGCACGGTTTTGCATCCATCGTGCTGCCGCAAGGTCAGGACGATGCGAATGTGCTGCGCACCGCCGCAGAAGAGCTGCCTGGCGTAGAGCTCGTCGATAAACCCGCCAGCATTTCGGCGTTGTTCGGACGCTATCGCACCTACGCCAGCCTCTGGCTGTCGGCGGCGCTGGTACTGGTCGCCCTGGTCTTTGTCTGGCGCTACGGGCGCGCGGCCCCGCGCGTCATCGCGCCGCCACTGCTGGGTATCGGACTAACGCTCACGGCGCTCGGCTATCTCGGCGAACCGCTGACCCTGTTCCATTGGATGGCCCTGATGCTGGTGCTCGGTGTCGGCGCCAATTACGCGGTGTTTCTGCACGAGGGCGAACCGCATGCCGCGCATGTACCTGGCGCCACTTATGCCGGCGTACTGCTCTCCGCCGTCACTGCCCTGCTCTCTTTTGGTCTGCTGGCGCTGAGCTCGATGCCCGCGCTGCAACACTTTGGCATCACCTTGTTGTTGGGTATCGGCTTTACGGCACTGCTGGTGCCAGTGACCCGACCTGCTCGCGAGTACGAAACCGTATGAACATACTCCTTTTACGCAGGTTCCTTTTGACGCAGGACGCCGGCCGATGAAGCGCGTCGTCATTACCGGCATCGGCGGCATCACCCCGCTGGGCCACGACTGGACGCAGATCTCGGCGCGCCTGCGTGAGTACCGCAATGTCGTCCGCCGCATGCCCGAGTGGGATTACTTCGATGCGCTCAACGGGCGGCTCGGCTGTCCCGTCGACGACTTCGTACTACCGGGCTGGCCGCGCAAGCAGGTGCGCTCGATGGGCCGCGTGGCGCAGCTCGCCGTCGCCGCCAGTGAACGCGCTCTGCACGACGCCGGTCTGCACGGCAGCGAGGACATTCGCGACGGCCGCATGGGCGTGGCCTATGGCTCATCCGGCGGCAGCGTCGAACCGATCCGCGCGATGGGCCACATGCTCACCACCGGCTCGATGCAGGGCGTGACCGCCACCAGTTACATCCAGATGATGGCGCACACTACGGCGGTGAACGTCGGCGTGTTCTTCGGCCTCAAGGGCCGCATTGTGCCGACGTCCAGCGCGTGCACCTCGGGCAGTCAGGCCATCGGCTACGGCTACGAGGCGATCCAGCAAGGCAAGCAGACGCTGATGCTATGCGGCGGTGCCGAGGAGCTCTCCGGCCCAGGCGCGGCAGTGTTCGATACGCTGTTCGCTACCAGCACGCGTAACGACGAGCCACAACTCACCCCGCGCCCGTTCGATCGCAGCCGCGACGGCCTGGTAGTGGGTGAAGGCGCCACCACCCTGGTGCTGGAGGAGTACGAACACGCGCGTGCGCGCGGTGCGCGCATGTATGCCGAAATCGTCGGCTTCGGCTGCAATTCCGACGGCAGCCATATCACCCAGCCCACCAGAGAAACCATGGCCGTGGCGATGCGCATGGCGCTGGCCGATGCGCAGCTTGCACCGGACGCGATCGGCTACGTCAGCGCCCACGGCACCGCCACGGATCGTGGCGACGTTGCCGAAAGCCACGCGACCGCTACCGTGCTCGGCACGCGCACGCCCATCAGCTCGATGAAGAGCTACGTTGGCCACACCCTGGGTGCCTGCGGTGCGCTGGAATCGTGGTGGGTGATCGAGATGATGCGCGAGCGCTGGTTCGCCCCCACCATCAACCTGCAGCAGCCCGATCCGGAATGCGCTGCGCTGGACTACATCACCGGTGAAGGCCGCACCATCGACACCACCTACGTGATGAACAACAACTTCGCGTTCGGCGGCATCAACACCTCGCTGATCTTCAAGGCTTGCGAAGCATGACGAGCGCTGGCGCACATCGCCAGGCGTTACCGCGTGTCGTGGTGACCGGCATGGGCGCGGTGTCCTGCGTGGGCGCGGGTCAGGCCGCTTTGCTCGATGCGCTGCGCGATGGGCGAAGCGGCATTCGCCCTATGGAAAGCCTCGCCGCGCTCGGCATGCGTTGCCAGGTCGGTGGTCCGGTGGATGAGGCTGTTCTGGATGAACCGCCGCGCAAACTGCGTCGATTCCTGCCAGCGACTACGTGGTACGCCTGGCAGGCCATGCGTGAAGCGATCGCGCAGGCGGGACTTTCGTCGGCCGATCTGCAATCGCACCAATGTGGCCTGGTGATGGGCGGTGGCGCCGCGCTGAGCGAGCACGAGATAGCGCTCGACAGCTTCCGCACACGCGGCGCCGGCAAGCTGTCGCCGTTCATCGTTCCGCGCGGCATGAGCAGCGCGCTGGCGGCGGGGCTCGCACACGCATTCGATATCGGCGGTCGCAGTCATGTGATCAGCTCCGCCTGCACCAGCGCGACGCATGCCATCGGTCAGGCGATGGAGCTGATCCAGCTGGGCAAGCAAGACGTGGTGGTCTGCGGCGGCAGCGAAGAACTGCACGACACGACGGCGCTGTGGTTCGACGCCATGGGCGCGTTGTCCGTCAACAGCAATGACCGGCCAACTTCCGCGTCACGCCCTTACGACCTGGACCGCGACGGCATTGTGCTGGCCGCCGGTGCCGGTGTGCTGGTGCTGGAATCGCTGGCGCACGCGCATGCGCGTGGTGCCACGGTGATCGCCGAGCTTTGCGGCTACGGCGCCAGCACCGACGCTACCAGCATGGTCGGCCCCGGCGCGGAAGGCATCGCCCGCGCGATGCGGCAAGCGCTGGATCAGTCCGGCGCGCAACCCGATTACATCAATACCCATGCCTGCTCCACCCCGCAGGGCGATGAAGCCGAATGGCAGGCCATCCAGGCAGTGTTCCAGGAGCGCCATCAGCTGCCGCCGTTGATGTCGTCGATCAAGGGGCTCATCGGCCACGCACCCGGTGCAGCAGGTGCCCTGGACGCTATCGCCAGCCTCCTGATGATGCAGTACGGTTTTCTTTCCGCGAGTACGACGATCGAAACACCGGACCCCGCCTTCGCTGCCGCCCCGCTGGTCCCAGCAAATATTCAGCACAACATGCGCAGCGTGCTTTCCAACAATTTCGGTTTCGGCGGAAGCTGTGCGTCGCTGCTATTCCGGGCGTTCGACGGAGACAGCGCATGATCGCGCTGCAGATCGCGCTGCAGATCGCGCAATGGCGCGCATGGGCGCCGTCTCTCGAAACCGGCGAAGCCTGGCGCCAATGGGCCGCTCAGCCATGGACGCCAGCCGATCAGGGCGAGCAGCCCGACTGCGGCTTCCTACCGTCCATGCAGCGGCGTCGCCTGAGTCGCATGGCACGCATGGCGCTCGAAGTGGCGTGGCCGCTGTGCGAAGAGGATGAGCAACTACCGTTCGTCTTTGCGTCTCGCCATGGCGAAACACAGCGCACGTATGCACTGCTAGGCGACGTGGCCGATCAACAGCCGTTGTCTCCCACCCAATTCGGCCTCTCGGTGCACAACGCCATCGCAGGCCAGTGGTCGATCCTGCGCGGCCAGCGCGGGGCAGCCAGCGCGATAGCGGGCGAAGCGGATACCTTCGAGCACGCCATGCTGGAAGCCGCCACGCTGCTCGACAGCGGCGCGCCTGCAGTGATGGTGATCATCGCCGAAGAGCGGCCGCCCTCGGCCTACGATGGGTGGATCGACGACGTGCCTTTCTCCTATGCACTCGCACTGCGCGTAGGCAAGCCCCGAGCGGGGCAAGACGCATCCTCCACATCCCGTTGGCAGCTTCAGCTGAGCCGGAACGTAGCCGATACAGGCGCAACTCACACCACCCATGGCGCATGGCCATACGCGCTCGACTTTCTGCGCGCACTGCACGAGCCGGGCACGCCTCTGGAGCACACATGGAAAACGCGTCGATGGATCTGGCAGCCGCTCCCCTGAAACGGCGTCGCGGCGACGCTTATCTCTGGCGGCTGGTGGCCACCGGCCTGAGCTTTCTGCTGTTTGGCATCGGCGGCATCGTGCTGCGTCTGCTGGTGTTTCCGCTGCTCTCCATGCTCCCGGGTGGCCGGCTGGAGCATCGCCGCCGCGTGCGTGCGGCGATCAGCCGCGCGTTCTACCTGCATGTGCAGTTCATGTATCGCACCGGTGTGCTTACGTTCGAAGTGGACGGTGCGGAACGCCTGGGTCAACCCGGCCAGATGATCATCGCCAACCACCCCTCGCTGATCGACGTGGTGTTCCTGGTGTCGCAGATCCGCGATGCCAATTGCGTGGTCAAGCAAGGGCTGTGGCGAAACCCCTGCATGCGCGGCCCGATCAGCACGGCGGAATACATCAGCAACAACGGCAGCCCGGAGATGCTGGAGCAGGCCGCCGACGTGCTGCGCGAAGGACAGACGCTGATCGTCTTCCCGGAAGGCACGCGCACCACGCCCAACCAGGCGCCGGTGTTCCATCGCGGCGCGGCAGCCATCGCGCTGCGTGGGGCGCGCGTCGTCACGCCGGTGTTCATCTCGGTGAAACCCACCACCCTGACCAAGGCCGAGCCCTGGTACAGCATTCCAGACCGTCGCATGCACGTACGCCTGCGGGTGGGTCAGGATATCGATCCGGCGGCATTCAATGCCGAAGCACCGATGCCGATAGCGTCACGCCGGCTCAACGAGCACTTGCATCACCTCTACCTCAAGGAACTAGCTTCGTCATGAACGCGCTGCAACAGGACATTGCACAACTCATCATTGACACGCTGAATCTGGAAGACCTCAAGCCCAGCGATATTCCGCCCGAACAGCCGCTGTTCGGCCAGGGCCTGGGACTGGATTCGGTGGATGCGCTGGAACTCGCGCTGGCGCTGCAGAAGCGCTACGAAATCCAGATCGCATCCGATTCGCGCGATGCTCGCCAGCATTTCGCCACGGTGGCGAGCCTGGCTGCGTTCGTCGAGGCACAACGGGCCGCATGCGCAAACTAACGACACTTCTTCTCCCGGTCATCGGGCTGCTGTACCCGTTCCTGGTCTATTTCGGAATGGAGCATGTGTCCACGCCGTTGTTCGCGCTGGTCCTCGGCGCGATCTGGCTGATCCGTGCGCCCGGGTTGTTGAAGCAGCCCGGCGGGCGCTGGATGGTGGGCGCCGCGCTGGCTTATTGCGCCCTGCTCGCCTTCAGCGGCGAAGCGGCCATGCTGCGCTGGTATCCCACTTTGATCAGCGCGCTGCTGCTGTTCGTCTTCGGCATCAGCCTCAAGTACGGGCCGACCATGGTGGAGCGCATCGCGCGCGTGCGCGAACCCAACTTGCCGCCCGAAGCGATTCCTTACACGCGCAAGGTCACCTGGGTGTGGGTGTGTTTCTTCGTGTTCAACGGTCTGATGTCGACCGCACTCACGCTGTGGGCGCCGCTGAGCTGGTGGACGCTTTATAACGGGCTGATCGCGTACTTCATCATGGGCGTGCTGTTCGCTGGCGAATGGCTGCTGCGCAAGCGGTTGCGGATAGCGCCATGAGCAGCGCGCCGTCTCCCACGCATCCCGTCTTGCTGGCCGAGCACCAGCAAGACGGCCGCCACACACTATCGCTGCAGCTGCCGCTCGATCTCCAGTATTTCGAAGGCCATTTCCCGCAGCTGCCCGTGCTGCCCGGCCTGGTGCAGGTCGCCTGGGCGCTAGAGCTGGCGGCGCCGCGCTTGGGCACGCCGACGCACTGCCGCCGGATGGAGATGCTGAAGTTCCAGCAATTGCTCCGCCCGGGCGACCGTGTCGAGCTCACACTTATGTACGAGGCCGCTCGCCACAGGCTGCACTTCACCTATCAACGAGATGGTGCCGATGTGTCGTCCGGCCGTCTGGTTTGGGAGGCGACATGACCGAGCCTCTCGTCCAAGAGCGTCACTGGGCGGTACAGAAGGAGCGTGGCAGCTTCATCCTCATGAAGTTCACCGCCACGGTGGCACGCCGCCTCGGCCGTCGCGCGCTGGCGCCGTTGCTGTATCTGATCGTGCTGTATTTCTTTGTCTCCGGCCGTCGCGCCCGCCACAGCGTGCAGCAGTACCAGACACGTCTGGCTGAGTGGAGCAGCCGCCCTGCTTTGCGCCCTCGACTGCGCTCGGTGTTCGGTCAGTTCATGGCCTTCGCCGACTGTCTGCTCGACCGGCTGGATGTGTGGAACGGCAAACTGCGCCTGGAGCAGGTGGAACTGCACGATCCTTCCGGCGTGCGCGAACAGTTGCTGCAAAGCCAGAACAGCGGGCGCGGACAGATTCTGGTGTGTACGCACCTTGGCAACCTGGACGTCTGTCGCGCCATGGCCGAGTTGGGCGACCAGGTACCGCTCAACGTGCTGGTGCACACCCATCATGTCGGCCATTTCAATCGCCTGCTCGGCGAAGCCGGTGAACACCGCATGCGCCTGATCCAGGTCAGCGAGCTGGACACGGCGCTGATGATGGACCTGTCCCAACGCATCGACCGAGGCGAATGGCTGGCCATTGCCGGTGATCGCGTGCCGTTGCACGGCGGGCGCTGCGTAACCGTCGATTTCCTGGGACATGCCGCGCCCTTTCCGCAAGGCCCCTGGTTGATGGCGGGGCTGCTGCGCTGCCCGGTAAATCTGATCTGCTGCCTGAAGGTCGATGGCCGCTATCGCATCCACCTCGAACCGTTCCTCGACACGCCGGCCTGGGAACGCGGGCAACGCGACGCGGCCATCCGGGGCTGGGTACAGCGTTACGCCGATCGGCTGGCTCAGCGCTGCCTGGAGTCGCCCCAGCAGTGGTTCAACTTCTATCCGTACTGGCAGGCACCGAACGCGGAGACCCACGATGCGCGCTAAAGGTGTACTGAGCGTCGACACGGATGTGCTGGTGCCGTTCTTCGATGTGGATTCGATGGACGTGGTCTGGCACGGGCATTACGTGAAGTATCTGGAGATCGCGCGTTGTGCGCTGCTCGACGACATCGGCCACGACTACACACAGATGAAAGCGGCCGGCTACGTATGGCCGGTAATCGATCTCCAGCTGCGCTATGTACGCGCAGCGCGTTTCGGTCAGCGGTTGACCGTGCGCGCGGAACTGGTCGAATGGCACAACCGGCTCAAGGTTCATTACCTGATCCGCGACACGGAGACCGGCGAGCGCTTGACGCGCGCCAGCACCGTGCAAGTCGCCGTGACGACCGCTGGCGAGCTGCAACTGCTTTCGCCACGCGTGTTCACCGACGTCGTAGAACAACGGCTGGCGCGTCTTGCCGCCACCCATCACTTACTTGCGCCGTCCGCCTCCGCCGATGACCCATCACCGATGACTGTTTGCCCATGAACTACGCCAGCCCTACCTATGTGGAAGAGACACGCATCGGCTTTCAGTTTCTGCGCACGCATACTTGGCAGCACCATGTGTTGCGTGTGGCAATCAATGATCTCAAGCGCCTGATCGGCGAGCCGCAGCCGCAGGGCGGCGTGTTGCTGGATGTGGGTTGTGGCCAGGGCAAATCGTTCCGTCTGCTGCGCGAAGCGTTTCGGTTCGATCGCCTGATCGGCCTCGACGCCGACCCGCACAGCGTGGAACTGTCGCGCACTGAAGCGCAGCGCGAAGGCATCGACGCCGAGCTGATGATCGGCGACTGCGCGCAGATCGATCTGCCCGATGCCAGCGTCGACATCGTGTTCTGTCACCAGACCTTCCATCACCTGGTGGAACAGGAACGTGCGCTGGCCGAGTTCTGGCGCGTGTTGAAACCGGGTGGCCTGCTGCTATTCGCCGAATCGACCAAGGCTTATATCGATACCTGGGTGATTCGCTGGTTCTTCCGTCATCCGATGGACGTGCAGAAGAGCGCCGAAGAGTACCTCGCCATGTTGCGTGGCCAGGGTTTCGAGTTTGAAACCCGCCACGTCTCCCTGCCCTATCTGTGGTGGAGCCGCTCGCGCGATTTCGGCCTGCTGGAACGCTGGGGTCTGCGCGCTCCGCCGCCGCCCGGGCAGCGCGAGGAAACCCTGGTCAACGTCGCGGCGCGTAAGCCGCTTGTGAGCACATGAAAACCTATCTCAACGAACTAGGTGTGATCTGCGCGCTCGGAGCCGGCAAGGCTGCCGTCGCCGAGGCCTTGTTCGCTGGCGACCATGGCGGCATTCGGCCGGAAGCGGGCTGGGTGCCAGGGCGCGACCTGCCTTTGGCCGCGGTGCGCATGGACTTGCCATCGATTCCGGAAGCGCTTGCCGGCCATCGCGACAATCGCAACAACCGATTGCTGCTGGCTGCCGCGCAGGAGATCGAAGCACCGATCCGCGCCGCCATCGCCCGCTATGGCAGCGAGCGCATCGGCGTCATCATCGGCACCAGCACGACGGGCATCGACGAAGCAGGCCAAGGCATCGCCGGCTTTCGCCGCGATGGCGCGTGGCCGGCGGACTATCGCTACGCGCACCAGGAGTTGGGCGGTCCCGCCGAATTCCTCGCTGAGTGGCTGGATCTTGCCGGTCCTTGCTATGGCATCTCCACCGCCTGCACCTCCGGCGCACGGGCCTTGCTGAGTGCGCGACGTCTGCTGCGGATGGGTGTGTGCGATGCCGTGCTATGCGGTGGCGCCGACACGCTCGCCGGCCTGCCGACCAACGGTTTCCACGCGCTGGAAGCATTGGACGACGCACGCTGCCGGCCGTTCTCGCGCAACCGTCGCGGCATAAATATCGGCGAGGCGGCGGCACTGTTTCTGATCACGCGCGAACCCGGTCCGGTGGAACTGCTCGGCGGTGGCGCCAGCTCCGATGCGTATCACATGTCCTCGCCCGATCCGCAGGGTCTGGGTGCGCAGCAAGCCATGCGCGACGCGTTGCAGGATGCCGGCCTGGATGCCGCGCACATCGACTACCTCAACCTGCACGGCACGGCGACCGAGCACAACGATTCGATGGAAAGCCAGGCCGTCGCCGCGGTGTTTGCACAGGGCGTGCCCTGCTCGTCTACCAAATCGATGACCGGTCATACGCTGGGTGCGGCGGGTGCACTGGAAGCCGCATTCTGCTGGCTGAGCCTGCGCGACTCGCGCGCCGAACGCCGCCTGCCGCCGCACGTGTGGGACGGCGAAGCCGATCCCGCCTTGCCTGCGCTGGTCTTCACCCAGGTGGGCAGCCATTTGCCTGCGGGCGGTTCGCGCCGTTTGATGAGCAATTCGTTCGCTTTCGGCGGCAACAACACCTGCCTGGTGCTGGGAGATGCGACATGACGCTGTGGCCTATCGCGGATGTGCTGCCGCATACCGGCGACATGGTGCTGCTGGATCGTGTCGTTGAATTCGACGCGGAGCGCATCGTTTGCACGCGTATCGTGCGCGATGGCGATCCCTTCGTGTCCGACGATGGCAGCTTGCCCGCATGGGCCGGTATTGAGCTGATGGCGCAGACCATCGCCGCCTGGGCCGGTTGCCACGCGCGCTCAGCTGGAGAACCGATTCGTCTTGGCTTCCTGCTCGGCTCGCGTCAGTACCAGTGCGATACGGATACATTTCCAACCGGCAGCGAATTGCGCATCGAAGCCATGCGCCACTTCCACGACGAAGACGGCATGGGCGTATTCGCTTGTCGCATCGACGCGTCGGGCGTGCACGCCGAAGCCCGACTCACTGTCTTCAGCCCACCGGACGCAGCTACCTTTGCCGCCTCTATTGCCCAGGACACACCCACATGACCGACACCATCCTGGTCACCGGCTCCAGTCGCGGCATCGGCCGCGCTATCGCCCTGCGCCTGGCCACCGCCGGCTACGACCTGGTGCTGCACTGCCGCTCCCGTCGTGACGAGGCGGAAGCCGTGCAAGCCAACGTCCAGGCGCTGGGTCGGCAGGCACGCATCCTGCAATTCGACATCGCCGACCGCGCCGCCTGCGCCGCTGCACTGGAAGCGGATATCGCTGAACACGGCGCCTACTACGGCGTGGTCTGCAATGCCGGACTCACTCGCGATGGCGCCTTTCCGGCGCTGACCGGCGACGACTGGGACCAGGTGCTGCGCACCAATCTGGACGGCTTCTACAACGTGCTGCACCCGCTGATCATGCCGATGATCCGTCGCCGCGCACCGGGCCGCATCGTCTGCATCACGTCGGTGTCCGGCCTGATCGGCAACCGTGGGCAGGTGAACTACAGCGCCTCCAAAGCCGGCGTGATCGGCGCGGCCAAGGCACTTGCGATCGAGCTGGCCAAGCGCAAAATCACCGTCAATTGCGTGGCCCCCGGCCTGATCGACACGGACATACTGGCCGAGGATCTGCCGCTCGAAGAGATCCTTGCCATGATTCCGATGCAGCGCATGGGCGCACCGGAGGAAGTGGCCGCTGCGGTGCAGTTTCTGCTCAGCTCCGACGCCAGTTACATCACACGGCAGGTGTTGGCGGTGAATGGCGGTTTGTGCTGAGGGCCTAGATACGAGTGAACAGGAATGAGTGAGAGTGGTAGCGCACTCTCTCGTTTCTCACTCCTCTCCACTCTTCACTCGCTGTTGCCACCGACCCGAGGAGATCGCCCCGCATGAAAGCAAAACACCTCACCCTCAGCACCCTGTTCCTGCTGGCTACGCCCGTCGCCAGCATGGCGGCCGACCGCATTGTCCATTTGCCGTTCGAGCAGGTCGTGGCCGAAGCGCAGAAGGACGGCAAGCTCGACGGCAGCGTCAAATTCTACCTGGCCGGTAAACAGCCGGTCGGCAAAGTGGATGTGGTCCAGGACTACGCTTACACCAGCAAAAAGACCAATGCCTTTGGCAAGAAGGACGAGGAAACCTGTAGCTGGGTGCTGCAATCCGCTCTGATCAGCCTGCAGGAAATGGCCAAGAGAGCGGATGCCAACGCGGTGATGGATATCGTCAGCGACTACAACGACACCGAATACCGTGATGGCGAGAAGTACGAATGCCACATCGGCTTTTTGATGTCCGGCGTGCAGCTGAAGGCCAAGCTGGCGAAGGTGCAGTAAAGCTGGAACCTGCGGTAGGAGCCCCCCGGTTTGCACGGCGTTAGCCGCCCTTAGGGCGAGGGCCAAGGATCGCCCGAATGACAAGCCGGCCGGACTGCCGGTTTGCGCCGGATTGGGAGCAAAAGCGCGGCCCTCCCGGGCCGTTTCGCCCACAGGGTGGGCTCCTACAACGCTCAGGCTGGCTGGTGTGCAGCGTGACCCAGGTACACCGGAAAGCCTCGCATCGCCTGCTCCACTTGCGCACCGAAGCGCTCGAGCTGTCCGTGCGTTACGAGGAACAGCAGGCTATGCCGTTCGCGGCATTCAGCGCTCAACCTGTCCTGTACGGCATAAGCTTGCGGGTCTACCAGGACTACGGTGACGGCGGTCATGTCACCTCGCAAAGGGCGATGCAGGTAAAGGCTCACACAATCGCCGTCGCTGCATAAATGCAGCTCGGTATGGCAACCCGCCAGGAATGCGGGCAATTTGCCGCACCATGCCTGCAGGTCCACCGCGGATAGCAGCGCACCCTTCGCGTGCAGCTCCCCCTGTTCCACCACACAACGGGCATCCGCCATCAACGCGTTGCGGCACCAGGCGTTAGACGCCACGGGCGCATGGCGGTGCAACAAGGTCAGCTGCAAGCTGCCCAGCCCGATGGTTATCGGTACGGCGGAGTCCGATAATGACGCCGAACCCTGCCGGCGACGCAAAGCCGTCCAGACGCCCCATCCTCCGAGCACGGCCGGAAGCACGAGAAACCCTCTTACATCCATATGCGCCGAGCTGCCCCTACCACTTATGTGGCGCAACTCTGAGGCAGCACCGGGGTCATGCGCAATCGGACAATTTCCGATCTCCCCCGGAAAAACCGGCACCTCTCGGACACTGGGCGTGATGCGCTGCGCCAAAACCTTTCGACCCGCCTGAGCTACCATTTTCGACCCACCCCACCCCCATTCAAATCGGCCGGAGTCTGCAATGCGCCCGTTCCCCCTCGGTGAAGAGATCGATCTGCTACGCGAAAGCGTTCACGCCTTCGCGGAAAAAGAGATCGCACCGCGCGCCACGCAGATCGACCACGACAACGTGTTCCCGGCCGACCTGTGGCGCAAATTCGGTGACATGGGCCTGCTCGGCGTAACCATTCCCGAAGCTTACGGCGGCAGCGGCATGGGCTTTCTCGCCCACATGGTGGCGATGGAGGAAATCTCGCGCGCCTCCGGCTCGGTGGGCCTGTCCTATGGCGCGCACTCCAATCTGTGCGTTCAGAACATCTTCCACAACGGCACCGAGGCGCAGCGGCTCAAGTACATTCCCAAGCTGTGTTCCGGCGAATACGTCGGCGCGCTGGCGATGAGCGAACCGGGCGCCGGTTCCGACGTGGTCGGCTCGATGAGCTGCAAGGCCGAGAAGAAAGGCGAAGTCTGGGTCGCCAACGGCTCCAAGATGTGGATCACCAATGGCCCGGATGCCGATGTCCTATTGGTGTACATGCGCACCGCGCCGCGTGTCGCCGGCAGCCGCTGCATGACCGCCTTCATCGTCGAGAAGGGCATGAAGGGTTTCAGTACTGCGCAGAAGCTGGACAAGCTCGGCATGCGCGGCTCGAACACCTGCGAGCTGGTGTTTGAGGATTGCGAAATCCCGCACGAGAACATCGTCGGCGAAGTCGACGAAGGCGTCCGCGTGCTGATGGGTGGCCTCGACACCGAGCGCCTGGTGCTCTCCGGCGGCCCCATCGGCCTGATGCAGGCCGCGATGGACCTCACCCTGCCCTACGTGCGCGAGCGCAAACAGTTCAACGCGCCGATCGGCACCTTCGGCATGATGCAGGCCAAGATCGCCGACATGTACACCGCGCTGCAGTCATCGCGCGGTTTCGCCTACATGGTGGCGCAGCAGTTCGACAGCGGCTCCAAATCCCGCATCGACCCGGCCGCCTGCCTGCTCAACGCCTCGCAAAACGCCGTAAAGGTGACACTGGAAGCCATCCAGGCGCTGGGCGGCAACGGCTACATCAACGAATTCCCCGCCGGCCGCTTGCTACGCGACGCCAAACTCTACGAAATCGGCGCCGGCACCAACGAGATCCGCCGCATGCTGATCGGCCGCGAGCTGTTCCACGGCAAGTCGTAAAGGGCAGTGAGGGGTAAGGAAGCAAAGGCGTGAGGGGGTGAGCACGTGCCGCAAGCTCACCTCACCAACTGTACTGATACGCCAACGTCGCCATCTTCGCCTGGTCGCGCTGCCCAAAATACTGGTCATAGCCGAGCTGCAGACTGGCCCGCGGCGAAAAACGCCAATCCATCGCCAACCCGGCCATCCCCACATACCGCGCCAGACCGATACCGCCCAGCGGTGCCCATTGGTTCAACCCGCTGAAGCTCGCATTGAACACATCGCCGCGTGTCGCGAACGCCTGCTGCCACAACAACCGCCCCTGCAGGCCGATGCTGCCCCCGCTTGCCAGCGTCCAACGCTGCGACGCACGCAGGCCCGCGCCGGCCTGCCAGCGCTCGATCGTCTGGGCGCCGGCCTTCAGGCCAAAGCCATCCGCGCCCAGCTCATTGAAGCCATTGCGCTGGATGCGGGTGTATTGCAGGTTCAGGTAGGGAATCAGCTGCCAGCCGCTGAGTGACAGGCGATAGCCGCTTTCGCCATAGGCCACGCCATAACGGCCCCGGCTGTCGCTGCTGACACCGGCCGATGCGCTGCCCAATTGCAGATAGCGCCGCATGTTCTCCTGATAATCGCCGAGCCCGATGCGGCCCATCGCATACCAGGCGCTGCGGACCATGCCGCCGTACAGCATGCCTTCGACGGCATGGCTGCGCCCCTGATCCGCGCTATCGGCCAGACGCCCAAGTCCTTGCGCCTGGCTGAGCGCGAAGCCGGCGACACCGTCGCTGCCAAAACGATGGTCCTGGCCGACCATCCAGCCGCTGAGATCGAGACCGACGTTGCCATACCCGCCACGCGCCATCGAACCCCGGTAGCCAAGATTTTGCGCCCAGCCGCCACCGGCGGGTGCGTCGAGCAACTGATCGAAACGGTCCGACAAGGTACGCGTGCCGGCGTCGATCGCCTGCAAGGTCATCGCTGCACTGGCGGCATGCAGCTGCCCGGACAGGCTCTCGAGCGATTGCTGCGCAGCCGCCACGCTGGCGGACTGCTGCAACTTTGCGGCTCCTTCGATAAAGCCCGCCGGTACCGGTTGGCCGCTGCCGCCAACGGAACCTTGCGTCAGTTGTGTATTGATCTGGCCGAACGCGCTGCCGACACGCTGCGCTGCGCCCATGGAGGCGGCGGTGTAGCTCATGCCCTGCACCGCCGTCACTTGTACTTGCTGCACGTTGAGCCACGCGCTGCTGGCGTCATAGTTGAGCGATGCGGTGAGGAGCACGTTGGAGGCCTCGTTCAAGGCCGAGAACGTGCCGGTGAGACCGCCATTGGTGGTCAGCACGTTGGTGTGCGAATTCACTTGGTAACCCGAGCCCGCGCCGATCACGTAAAGGTCGCCGCCGGTCAAACTGGCCGCGCCCGTCACCCGCAAAGCGGAGCCCAATTCCAGGGCCAGCCGGCCGGCGCCGTTCTGGTTGTAATTGCCGCCGACGGTGACGTCGCCGCCACGCACCGTCAGCACGCCGGCATTGCTGATGCTGCCGCCAATGGAAGGCGTATCGCTCAACACGCCTTGCGCACCGATATTCACGCTCGACGCCAGCGCCTTGGCCGTCAGCATGCCGCCCTGCACCTGGGTCAGGCCAGTGAAGCTGGCCGGCTGGGTCAGGGCGAGCGTGCCGCTGCCCTGCTTGATCAGGCCGCCAGCACCGGATATCGCGTTGTTCCAGCTGGAGCTACCGCTGAAGTTCACGGTGACGTCGCCCCAATCGAACTTCGCCGGTCCGTTCACTGCTTTGCCGACGTTGAGCAGGCCGTAACCGAACACCGGGTCCGGCCCTGGGGCGCCAATATCCGTTGCCGTGCCGAGCAGGGTCTGCCGCACCAGGTCGTTGCTGAAATACGGGTACGCCTGCCACACCAGGGCCGCGGCGCCGGAGACCTGGGGTGCCGCAAACGAAGTGCCTTTCACCACCCAGTAGCTGGCATTGGTCGCGGTGTCGTCTTTGCCGCTGACGATGACGTCGCCGGGTGCCGCCAGGCAGTAATTCATCGCCACGCCACAGGCATTGGAATAACTCGCGAGCTGGGTCGGATGGTTGCTATCCACCGCCACCACCGCCAGCCAGCCGTGGGTGAGGTCCGGTGCGCGGTTCGGCAGCGCCGCTACATCGCTCGGGTTGGGCTTGGCATCGTTGCCGGCGGCAAACACTACCAAGCCGCCCCAGGTGTTGATGAATTTGCTGTAGGCGTCGTGGAAGCTCTGCGTTGTCGCAGTGGCCGTCGCGCTCCAGTACAAACCGCCCCAGGAGTTGTTCATCACCTTGACGCCGTTGGCGATCAAGTCGTCGTTGATCGCACCGAGCGGGTCGGCGGTGGTGACCTGGTTGCCCTGGCCGGAGCCGTCATCCTTGGGCGCTGTGTCGCTGATGATGCGCGCCGAAATGAGATTCGCACCCGGCGCTATGCCACCGGGGAATTGGGCAAAGCTTTGCCCCGCGGCAATTTGCGAGACCCAGGTGCCATGACCCACCACGTCGTCGATCGCCGTGTTGTTGGTGGTCGGATCGACATAGATCAATTCCTTCAGCACCCGCCCGGTCAGCGCGGGGTGATTGCGCATGATGCCGCTGTCCACCACGCCGATCGTCACGCCCTGACCGGTGTAGCCCTGGCTGTGCGCGGCATAGGTGTTGGTGATTCCGAGCTGTGCATCGAACGGCGGCTGAGCCGACGTGGTGGCAGGCGGTGCGGGAGGGGGCGCAGGCGCGGGCCGGACATTGCTGCCGCCGCCACCGCCGCCGCAGGCGCTAAGACCAAGCGCCATGATGATCGAAACCACCGCCTCTCGGCGCCTCGGAAACTTCATCCCCGTAGTCATCACCCCTGCCTCCCTATGTCGGGCGCACCTGCGGGCGCACCGAAAAATCACACCGACTTTGTCCATGTTGACACAACATCGACGTAACTAAATACGCCCCATCCTGTAGCGCGGCCTGTGATAAATCACCGTGCTGCCAGAGGTTTGCCGATAGTGGTAAGCGGCTGCGATAATTCCCGAATTAGCTAACGGGCGCATGCGCCCACATCAGTCCTTGCGGAGATCCCCATGTCGGACGTCAGTGTTGTCATCGCCGGTGCCAAGCGCACCGCCATCGGCTCTTTCCTCGGCCAGTTCACCGGCGTTCCTACGCCCACGCTGGGTGCCACGGCGATCCGCGCCGCGCTGGAACAGGCAGGCGTGGCGGCACAGGATGTCACCGAAGTGCTGATGGGCTGCGTGCTGCCCGCCAACCTCGGCCAGGCACCGGCACGTCAGGCGGCACTGCAGGCCGGCCTGCCCGCCGCCACCGGCTGCACCACCGTCAACAAGGTGTGCGGCTCGGGCATGAAAGCCATCATGCTGGGTCACGACGCCATCAAGGCCGGTTCCACCGCGATCGTGGTCGCTGGCGGCATGGAGTCGATGACCAACGCCCCGCACATGGTCAACGCCCGCGGCGGCATTCGCTACGGCGAAGGCCAACTGGTCGACCACATGGCCTGGGACGGCCTCACCAATCCTTACGACGGCAAGGCGATGGGCGTGTTCGGCGAGCTGTGCGCCGACAAGTACCACTTCACCCGCGAAGAGCAGGACGCCTACAGCATCGAGTCGGTGAAGCGCGCCCAAGCCGCTCAGCAGAATGGCGCTTTCGCCGGTGAGATCGTTCCGGTGACCGTGGCCAGCCGCAAGGGCGAAGTGAAGGTGGACACCGACGAGCAGCCAGGCCGCTCCGACATCGCCAAGGTGCCGACGTTGAAACCGGCCTTCCGCAAGGACAACGGCACCATCACCGCTGCCAGCTCCTCCAGCATTTCGGACGGCGCCGCTGCGGTCGTGCTGCTGTCGGCCGACGAAGCCGCGAAGCGCGGCCTGCAGCCGCTGGCCCGGATCGTTGCCCATGCCACCCATTCGCAGGAGCCCGAGTGGTTCACCACCGCCCCGGTCGGCGCGATCCAAAAAGTGCTGGACAAGGCCGGCTGGACGGTCGCCGACGTCGACCTGTTCGAGGTCAACGAGGCTTTCGCGGTGGTCGCCATGACGCCGATGCGCGAGCTGGGCATTTCGCACGACAAGCTCAACGTCAACGGCGGCGCCTGCGCCCTCGGCCACCCGATCGGCGCCAGCGGTGCGCGCCTGGTGGTCACCTTGCTCAATGCGCTGAAGGTCCGTGGCCTGAAGCGCGGCGTGGCGTCCCTGTGCATCGGTGGCGGCGAGGCTACCGCCATCGCGGTGGAACTCATCGGCTGATCCTCCGCTCACCCGGGTCGGCGATTCCTCCGATGAAAGGGGGATAACCGATCTTGGCGTTGTTAAACAAAGATGTGGCGCAAATTCAACGAACGCGTTATTAATACGCCCGCCAAACGGCATTCCACGGCAAAGGAGATTCAACAATGAAGTTCACGCGTACCCTACTCGCCTCCGCGCTCGTCGCGCTGCTGGCGGCTTGCAGCAACGGCGCGCAGGATTCCGCGCAGGACGCCCAGAAGTCGGCTGACCAGACTCAGCAGGCTGCTGACCAGGCGCAGAAGGCTGCTGCTCAGGCTCCGGCTGCCGAGCAGGCTGCTCCGGCTGCTGCACCGGCTTCCACCGCTGCTGCCCCGGCCGCTGCTCCGGCTTCCACCGCTGCTGCTCCGGCTGCTGCCATGGAGCAGGCCAAGGACGCCGCCACCAACGCTGCTGACGCTGCCGGCAAGGCTGCTGACGCTGCCAAGGACGCTGCTGGCGCCACCAAGGAAGCTGCAGACAAGGCTAAGGATGCGATGAAGGGTCACTAATCCCCTTCGGATGTATCTTAAAACCGGCCGCCTTGTGCGGCCGGTTTTTTTTTCGCCCGTCAAAAAACACGCCGCTCCATCCGCCTGCCTGTAGGAGCCCACTGGGTGGGCTCCTACAGGGTGCCTCTGGACCGCTATCATCGCGTACTCCCTATCGACGGCAGCCCGGCACCATGAGCGTCATCGCTTCGCAGACTGATACCCGTTCGCCCGAATTCCAGGCCAGCAGCACGCAGTTGCGTGGACTGGTCGACGATCTGCATCGGGAGCTGGGGCGCAGTGCCGAGGGCGGCGGCGAGAAGGCGCGCGAAAAGCACACCGCACGCGGCAAGCTGTTGCCACGCGAGCGCATCCGCGCCTTGCTCGACCCCGGCTCACCCTTCCTCGAACTCTCGCCACTGGCCGCGCATGGCATGTATCACGATGCCGCACCAGCCGCAGGCATCATCACCGGCATAGGCCGCGTCAACGGCATCGAGGTTGTCGTCGTCGCCAACGACGCCACAGTGAAGGGTGGCACCTACTTTCCCATGACGGTGAAGAAGCACCTGCGAGCGCAAGAAGTCGCGCTGGAAAACCGCCTGCCCTGCATCTACCTGGTCGACTCCGGCGGCGCCTTTCTTCCGCTGCAGGACGAAGTGTTTCCGGACAAGGAACATTTCGGCCGCATCTTTTACAACCAGGCACGCATGTCAGGCCTCGGCATCCCGCAGATCGCCGTGGTGATGGGTTCGTGCACCGCCGGCGGCGCCTACGTGCCCGCGATGAGCGACGAAACCATCATCGTGCGCGAGCAAGGCACCATCTTTCTCGGCGGCCCGCCGCTGGTGAAGGCGGCCACCGGCGAGGTCGTGGATGCGGAAGCGCTGGGTGGCGCGGACGTCCATACGTCCGTCTCCGGCGTGGCCGACCATTTCGCGGAAAACGACGCGCATGCGCTTTCCATTGCGCGCGACATTGTCGGCAGCCTCAACCGCAAAAAAGATATCCCCCTCGCACTGCGCGCACCGACCGAGCCGCGCTACGCCGCCGAGGAACTGTACGGCGTGATCCCCCAGGACACCCGCCGCCCGTTCGACATCCGCGAAGTGATCGCGCGCATCGTCGACGGCTCGGAGTTACATGAGTTCAAGGCGCGCTATGGCAAGACCCTGGTCTGTGGCTTCGCGCACATCCACGGCTACCCGGTCGGCATCATCGCCAACAACGGCATCCTGTTTGCCGAAAGCGCGCTCAAGGGCGCGCATTTCATCGAACTGTGCAATCAGCGCAACGTGCCGCTGGTGTTCCTGCAGAACATCACCGGCTTCATGGTCGGCAAGAAGTACGAGAACGCCGGCATCGCGAAAGACGGTGCGAAGATGGTCACCGCTGTGGCCTGCTCGCACGTACCGAAATTCACCGTAGTGATCGGCGGCAGCTTCGGCGCCGGCAACTACGCCATGTGCGGTCGCGCCTACGGCGCCCGCTTCCTGTGGATGTGGCCAAACGCACGCATCAGCGTGATGGGTGGCGAACAGGCTTCATCAGTGCTCGCCACGGTGCGCCGCGACGGCATCGAAGCCGCCGGCAAGACGTGGAGCGCCGAGGAAGAAGAGGCTTTCAAGGCCCCCATCCGCGAACAGTACGAACACCAGGGCCACCCCTATTACGCCAGCGCGCGGCTGTGGGACGACGGCATCATCGATCCGGCCGATACGCGACGTGTACTGGGCCTGGCGATCTCGGCGTCATTGAACGCACCGATCGAGCCGCAGCGCTACGGCGTGTTTCGCATGTAAGAAAGGTAGGAGCGCACCCTGTGCGCGACCGTGGCAATGCTTTGTCGCGCTGGTCGCGCACAGGGTGCGCTCCTACAGAGTGGCTCGCACTCAACGAACGCGCGGGCGGAACTCCAGAGGCTGCACATCCGGTCGCGCTGCAGCGGGCGGCTTCGGACCGCAACTACCACAGGTACCGCAGCCATCACCGCAATTGCCGGTGGCCTTTGCCGGCTGCAGCCAACGCCCCAGCGCGCGCTGCCACGACTTGCGCCACGGCTTGTTGAGCGTGGCCGAGGCGGTGGCCATCCAGCGCGTGCTCACACTGGGTAGCAGTTTGCGGAAGGCCACCACCGCGCTGGATGCGACCAGCACGCCGATGATCACACCTTGCACCAGCGCGAACGTGCTCATGTCATTGCCTTGGCGATCTGATAGGCGATCAGCGAAGCCAGGTAGGCCAAGCCGAACAGGTAACCCGCGGTGATCGCTACGTTGCGCCACGAGTTCGTCTCGCGACGAATCACCGCCAGCGTCGATATGCATTGCGGCGCGAACACGTACCACGCCAGCAGCGACAGCGCGGTGGCCAACGGCCACTGCTGAGCGATCACCGGGCCGAGCTGGCTGGCCACGGCTTCGTGGCCACCGGACATCGCATACACCGTACCCAGCGCGGACACCGCCACTTCACGCGCGGCGAGACCGGGAATCAGCGCGATGCAGATCTGCCAGTTGAAACCGATCGGCGCGAACACGTAGTGCAACAAATGCCCCAGGCGGCCAGCGAGGCTGTAGTTGATGGCGGGCTGGGTGGCGCCCTCCGGCGCCCCCGGGAAGCTGGACAGGAACCACAGCAGCACGGTGAGCGCGAGGATGATGCCGCCCACGCGCTTCAGGAATATCTTGGCGCGCTCCCACAAGCCCAGCGCCACATCGCGCACGTTCGGCAAACGGTAGGACGGGAGTTCCATCAACAGCGCGTGCTCGCTCTTGTCCTTGCGAAAGCGCTTGATTACGAAGGCCACGGTGAGCGCACTGACGATGCCAGCCACGTACAGCGTGAACAGCACCACGCCTTGCAGATTGAAGATGCCCCACACCGTGCGCTGCGGAATGAATGCAGCGATCAACAGCGTATACACCGGCAGGCGCGCGGAACAGGTCATCAGCGGCGCCACCAGAATCGTGGTGAGGCGATCGCGCGGATCGGTAATGCTGCGCGTCGCCATGATGCCGGGAATCGCGCAGGCGAAGCTCGACAGCAGCGGAATGAAAGCGCGTCCGGTGAGGCCGGCCTTGAACATCAGCTTGTCCAGCAGGAATGCCGCGCGCGGCAAATAGCCGGACTCCTCAAGAATGAGGATGAAGAGGAACAAGATCAGGATCTGCGGCAAAAACACCAGCACCGCGCCGAGGCCGGCGAAGATGCCGTCGTTGAGCAGGCTGTGCAGCGCGCTCTCCGCCGGCAAGGCCTGCGTCATCCACGCGCCCAGCACCGTGATGCCTGCCTGGATGCCGTCCATCAGCGGCTTGGCCCAGGAGAACACCGCCTGGAAGATCAAGAACATCAGCACCGCAAGAATGCCCAGGCCAAACACCGGATGCAGCGCCCAGCGATCGAGCGCGTCATCCATGGCATCGGTACTGCGCGGCATGACGACCGTGGCGGCGAGCAACTCGCGCACCTGCGCATGCAGATCGGCGCGGCTGGCGGCATCGTCCGGCTGTACCGGTGCGGCCACCGGAACTTCGCCGTCCACGCGCTCGATCAACGCCTTCGCGCCACCGCGCTTCACTGCGACGGTTTCCACCACCGGCAAACCGAGTCGGCGCTGCAACTCGGGCACATCGATCACGATGCCGCGGCGGCGCGCGGTATCCATCATGTTCAGCGCCAACACCACGGGACGACCGAGGCGCTTCACTTCCAGCACAAAGCGCAGATGCAGGCGCAGGTTGGTGGCATCGGCCACGCACACGATCAGGTCAGGCGCGGGCTCGCCCGGATAAACGCCTTCGCAGACGTCGCGGGTGATCTGCTCGTCCGGGCTGTTCGCGTCGAAGCTGTAGGTGCCTGGCAGATCGAGCAGGTGTAGCACGCGGCCCGAAGGTGCGGTGAAGCGGCCTTCCTTGCGCTCGACGGTCACGCCCGCGTAGTTCGCCACTTTCTGGCGCCCCCCCGTGAGCTGATTGAACAGCGCCGTCTTGCCGCAATTGGGATTGCCCACCAGGGCGATGCGCAGCGTGCTCGCGCTCATGCCGCTGCCCCGGTGCGCACGGTGACGCGCTCTGCCTCGGTGCGGCGCAGCGCGAAACGCGTGGAACCGATCTGGATCAGCAGCGGGTCCGCACCCAGCGGCCCACAAGCCACCACACGGACCGGCTCGCCTTCGACGAAACCCAGATCGCGCAAGCGCTGCGCAATCGGATCGGAAGCATGAGCATCGTCCACTCGGTCCACCACGGCAGGCGCCCCCTTCGGTAGGTCGGACAGTCGCACGGCAGCCACTCAAATAAGAATGGTTCGCATTGTACATAAGTCGTTGCGTTGGCGCAGCCTGCCCCACTCGTCTCGCGCATGGCGTTTTATGATGGCCGCCTTTTCCCGGAGGCCGTATGACCGCCAGCATCCAAATCGCCGATCACGCCTCGATCCGCTACCTCACCCTGAACCGGCCGCAGTTGCATAACGCGTTCGATGACGGCCTGATCGCCGAACTCACGGCCGCACTGGAAGATGCCGGAAAGGACGCCGCCGTCCGTGCCGTCGTGCTTACCGGCGCTGGCGCCAGCTTTTCGGCGGGTGCCGATCTCAACTGGATGCGCGACATGGCCAAGGCCAGCGAGGTGCAGAACCGCGAGGACTCGCTGCGGCTGGCCAAACTGATGCGCACCCTGCAATTCCTGCCCAAACCCACCGTGGCGCGCGTCAACGGCGCGGCCTATGGCGGCGGTGTCGGCCTGGTCGCCTGCTGTGATATCGCCATCGGCGTGGACACCGCCAAGTTCGGCCTCACGGAAGTGAAACTGGGCCTGGTGCCGGCCGTCATCTCGCCATACGTGATCGCCGCTATCGGCCTGCGCCAGGCGCGCCGGCTGTTTCTGACCGGCGAGTTGTTCGACGCGGCCACCGCGCAACGCATCGGCCTGCTGCACCAAAGCGTGCCGGCGGAGGGACTGGACGACGCGGTCAACGCGGTATTGAACGGCCTGGCCAAAGCCGGCCCGCTGGCGCAAGCCGAAGCCAAGCAACTGGCCTTGCGTGTCGCCGGTATCCATCCAGCGACGGCTGAACAGGTCGACCGCGAGAACGCCGAGCTGATCGCGCGACTGCGGGTATCGGCAGAAGGCCAGGAAGGCCTTGGCGCCTTCCTCGACAAGCGTGCGCCCGCTTGGAGCACGCAGTCGTAACCCGCCCTGCGCCATCATCGCTGCTTTCCAACGAAGGGAGTTCTCCATGCTCGACCATATTGGCGTGCGCGTTTCCAACTACGCGCGTAGCAAGGCGTTCTATGCCAAGGTGCTAGCCCCGCTCGGCGGCGAGCTGGTGGCGGAAGTGACGGAAGAGCAATCCGGTAGCCGTGCGTTCGCAGGCTTCGGCATCAACGGCAAGCCCGCCTTCTGGATCAGCGCCGATCCCATCGCCGAACTCTCCGACATACACGTGGCATTCGTCGCACCGAGCCGTGAAGCCGTGGACGCCTTCCATCGCATCGCTATCGCCGCCGGTGCCACGGACAATGGTGAACCCGGAGTGCGCCCCCACTACCACGCCAACTACTACGCCGCCTTCGTGCTCGATCTCGACGGGCACAACGTGGAAGCGGTCTATCAGGGCGCGCCCGGCTAAGAGCCACGGACAAAACGACTGCACGACCGCGAGGCGGGCGCTCGGTGCTCTTTGGTTACTTTCTCTTGGCAAGCAAGAGAAAGTAACCCGGCCTCCTGCAGAGGGCCGTAACACGCCAAAGGCGGCCCGAATACGTTCAAAGACCGCCATCGCGAGCACCGCCATGCTGCGCCGCGCATCGGCCAATCCACCCCATTCTGCTAACTTTACGAACTTTGCTCTCACCCGGATCCCCGCATGTTCGAGCGCGTACTCATTGCCAACCGCGGCGAGATCGCCTGCCGCGTGATCCGCACCTGCCGGCGCCTCGGCATCCACACCATCGCGGTGTACTCCGAAGCAGACGCAGACGCGCAGCACGTGCGCCTGGCCGATGAAGCCTGGCCCATCGGCGGCCCGCGCCCGGCCGATTCCTATCTGCGTGCGGATGCCATTCTCGACGTGGCGAAGCGCACCGGCGCCCAAGCGATTCACCCCGGCTACGGCTTCCTGTCCGAGAACACCGCGTTCGCCCGCGCGTGCACCGAAGCCGGCATCGCCTTTATCGGCCCACGCCCGGAAAGCATCGACGCGATGGGCTCCAAGGCCGCCGCCAAGGCGCTGATGGAACAACACGCCGTGCCGCTCGTGCCCGGCTACCACGGTGAAAACCAGGACGCCGGCTTTCTCGCCGAACAGGCCCAGCGCACGGGCTTTCCGCTGATGATCAAGGCCGCGGCCGGCGGCGGCGGCAAGGGCATGCGCATCGTGCGCAGCGACAAAGAGTTCGCCGATGCGCTGGCCTCCGCCCAGCGTGAGGCGGCCAATGCGTTCGGCGACACGCGAGTGATCCTGGAGCGCTACGTGGAGCATCCGCGCCACATCGAATTCCAGGTGTTCGGCGACAGCCACGGCAACGTCATCCACCTCAACGAACGCGAATGCTCGGCGCAGCGGCGTTACCAGAAAGTACTGGAGGAAACGCCCTCGCCTTTCCTTACGCCTGAGCGCCGCACGGCCATGGGCGAGGCCGCGGTGGCTGCCGCCAAGGCGGTGCACTACGTCGGCGCGGGCACGGTGGAATTCATCGTGGCGCAGAGCGACGAGTTCTTCTTCATGGAGATGAACACGCGCCTGCAGGTGGAGCACCCGGTCACCGAGGAAACGCTTGGCCTCGACCTCGTCGAATGGCAGCTGCGCGTCGCTTTCGGCGAATCGCTGCCGCTGCGGCAAGAGCAGGTCCATGCGCATGGCCATGCGATCGAGGTGCGCCTGTACGCCGAAGATCCGGAGCAGAACTTCCTGCCCGGCTCGGGCAAGCTGCTGCGCCTGCGCCTTCCCGCGCCATCGCGCCATGTGCGCATCGACGGCGGCGTGATCGAAGGCGATACCGTTACCATCTTCTATGACCCGATGATCGCCAAGCTCATCGTGCACGACCGCGATCGCACCCAGGCTCTGCAGCGTCTGCGCGAGGCGCTCGCCGCGTGCGAAATCGCCGGACCGAAATCCAACATCGCATTCCTCGAACGCCTCGCCAGCCATCCCGTGGTGCTCGAAGGCCGCATCGACACCGGCTATCTCGACCGCCATCTGGACGAATTCCTCGCGGGCGACGAGGCGCCAGCCGACACCGTACTGTTCGCCGCCACCACGGCGGCCCTGCTGCACGACGAACGCGCGACGGCATCGAGCACCGTGCACAGCAGCGACCCGTTCTCGCCGTGGGGCCGTGCGGACGCGTGGCGCATCGGCCATGCCGGCAAACGCATCGTCGCGCTGTCGCTGCGCGAGCATCGCTACGAAATCGAAGCACACGGCCACGACGGCCACTATCAACTGCGCCACGGCGAAGCCACCTGCGACGTGCACGGCGCACGTCATGACGGCGAAGTCCTCAGCGCCCGCTTCGACGGCACATCCCTGCGTCTGCCCTTGCGCACCGATGCCGCACGCATACTGCTGCACGATGCCAATGACCACCGCCATGGCTTTGCGCGCGCAGCCGCTTTCGCGTGGGAATCGAAAGAAGGTGCCGGCGGCAACCAGATCATCGCTCCCATGCCAGGCCGTATCGTTCTGGTGAAGGCCAAGCCCGGCGATCAGGTCGAAGAAGGCCAGGAGCTGCTGGTGATGGAGGCCATGAAGATGGAGCTGGCATTGAAAGCCCCACGCGCCGGCACCATCGAAAACGTGAGCGCGGAGCAAGGCGATTTCGTCGAGGCCGACACCGTGCTGGTGCGCTTCGCCCATTGAGTTGATGCATGACGCGGACAGTGCCTTAGCCTCTGTCCGCCCTCACCACGCCGGATCAGGTTCGCCATCATGAGCATTTCGAACAACCACGTCCGCATCGTCGAAGTCGGCGCCCGCGACGGCCTGCAGAACGAAAAGACCCTGCTGCCCGCCGACGTGAAGATCGCGCTGATTGACCGCCTCTCCTCCACCGGCCTGCAGACCATCGAAGCCACCAGCTTCGTCAGCCCCAAGTGGGTGCCGCAGCTGGCCGATGCCGCCGACGTGTTCAAGGGCATCCGCAAAGTGCCTGGCGTCAGCTATCCCGTGCTGGTGCCCAATGAGCAAGGCTACCTGCGCGCGCGCGAAGTCGGCGCCACCGAGATCGCCGTATTCACCGCAGCCTCCGAAGCGTTCAACCAGAAGAACATCAACGCCTCCATCGACGAATCGATCGAACGCTTCCTGCCCATACTGGAACGCGCCAAGGCGGATGGCGTGAAAGTGCGCGGCTACGTTTCCACCGTGCTCGGCTGCCCCTACCAAGGCGACGTGCCCGTCAGCGACGTCGTGCGCGTGGCGCGCCGCCTGCATCAACTCGGCTGCTACGAAATCTCCCTCGGCGACACTATCGGCGTCGGCACCCCCGCCAAAGCCCGCGCCATGTTGCACGCCGTGGCACAAGAAGTCCCCATCGGCGCCCTCGCCGTCCACTTCCACGACACCTATGGCCAAGCCCTGGCCAACATCCTCAGCTGCCTGGAAGAAGGCGTCCGCGTCGTCGACAGCGCCGTCTCCGGCACCGGCGGCTGCCCCTATGCCAAGGGAGCTACCGGCAACGTCGCCAGCGAAGACGTCGTCTACATGCTGCACGGCATGGGCATCCACACCGGCATCGACCTCGACCTGCTGATCGCCACCGGCGCATGGCTGGCCGCGCAGCTGCACAAGGAAACGGCGAGCCGGGTGACACGAGCCCGCACGGCGGTTTGAAACATAGCCGGGGTTGCAATCGCGTCGATGGCCATAAGCCGCTTTGCTATATTCCGCGACTTGCGCCAGCACCGCTCCAGTGGCAGCCGCGCCCACCATCCAAAGAAACTTAGGAGTTCAAGGAATGAACCTGCCGCGCCGCCGCCTGCCCGTCACCATCCTCGCCGCCTGCGCCTTATTGCTGGGCGCCTGCCATCGCGACCAGCCCAGCGCCGACGCCGGCGCGGTGCGCCACGCGCAGGAACAGCTTTCGCAACCCGCCTGGCTGCGCCAGCACCTGCCTGCGCATACCGTGGGCTATCTACGCATTCCCTCACCATGGGGACTGCTAGGCGCCGTCCCGAACGGGCGGCCGCTCGACGCAGCACTTGCCAGCGAACAACACCTCAAGGCGGTCGCCGCTCTGCGCGAAGCTATCGCCAAAGACAAGCTACTGGCCGATGCCGGCGCTGCCCCCTTCATGCAGGCCCTACTATCGGACCTGCGCGCGCCACTGGAAATCGTGGCGGTCGACCCGCTGGGCATGCCCTCGCCCGGCAGCATGCTCTTGGCCAGTACACAGCTGGAGCAGCGCGACGCCGCCAAGCTCAATACCCGCCTCGAGCAACTTGGCGGCGCGCTCCGCCTGAATAAGCCACTGGATGCCAAGGGCGACGGCACCCTGGCCTCCGGCGAATTAATGCATTTCGATGCTGCGAACGGTCGATTGTTCGTGCTCATGGCGCGCTCCGGGGCCAACGCCGGAGCGATCGATCGCGACACACTGAACGCGTTGCTGGATGAAGTGAAGAACCCCAAGGTCGCCGATGTGGTGGCCAAGGTGGCCGAGCAGGAGCAACAGATTGATGCATCGGGCCAGGGCTTGTTCGGCTGGTTCAGCACACATGGCATTGGCGGTATCGCTGCCAGCGCGATTCCCGCCGGCAACGTTGGCACCCTGCCCGGCGAATTCACCGCCAAGACCGAGAGCATCGCCTTCGGCTGGGGCACGTCTGACGGCCACGGCCAGCTGCAACTACGCCTGCATGCGCCGCAAGCCCGCCTGTTGGGCTACCTCGCGCCGGAGCAGTTCGTTCCTGACTTCAAGGTTGCGGGCAAACCCTCCTGGGCGGTGAGCCTGGCCCTGCCGGGCACTAAGCAGATCAAAGCTTTCGAGGACAACCTCGCGATGGATTTCGGCGTCGAGCGCGCCGCCGCCTACCGGAAGGCTATGGCGGAGTTCAAACAGAACGCAGGTTTCGACCTCGCTGAGCTGAGTCAGTGGGTAGGGCCCGAGCTGGTCGGTTACGAGGATGACGCCGGCACCTACACCGCCATGCGCGTACGTGACCGCAAAGCCCTATACGCACGGCTTGAGGAACTGGCCAAGACCAAACGCTGGAGCTACCAGGTAACCACCATAGAAGGTACCCAGGTGCATTCGCTGTGGATCCCAAGTCAAATCGGCGAACACCTGCGCGAGAACACCGGCAATCCGTCATCGGATGCCCCGCAGCAGCAGCGCGCCCTGCTCGAACTGCTGGGCCGCATCGGCACGCATCTGTATTGGGTTGAGGAGGGCGACTACCTGATTTTTGGCAAGCTGCCTCAGGCCTTGGCCGACCGCTCCGCCGCCAAACTGGACACGCACATGGACGCCTGGCTGAAAGCCAAGGCCCACCCCGGCGCGCAAAGTCTGCTTAGCTTCGCCTCCACCTCGCACGATGCACAACGCAAGGCCTATTACAGCTATCTGCAATTGCTGCAATACCTCGACGACGCCAGTGGCGGCGCGGTGGACCTGCAATCGTTACCGGCAGCGCACACACTCAACCTGCCGCGCGATGGCGTGATCGGCATGAGCCTCAATGCAAGCCAGGACGATCTCTCGCTGGGCCTGACCTACGAGCAGAGTCCACTGGAAATGCTGACCGGCGGCTCTAACGGCATGGTCGCCGTTGCCACGGCCGGCGTGCTGGCCGCGGTGGCGATCCCCGCATACCAGGACTACAAGCTGCGCAGCGAGGTCGTCCAAGCCTTGGCCGCAGCGGCCCCGGCCAAGACTGCCATGCTCGAATTCCACGAGCGCAAGGGTCGCTGGCCGAAAAACGACAAGGAGGCTGGACTGGACGCGCCGGGGGCCGGCACGTCGGCGATCAGCGAGGGCATGATCGAACTCAGCCTCGCCAATACGTCCAGCACCAAACTAGCGGGTGGCACGCTGGTGCTGTCTCCCGAGCAGGCCGCCGAGGGATGGGGCTGGCGCTGCCATGCCATAGGCGTCGAGGACAAATACCTGCCGACGGAATGCCGACGCGACGATCCGGCTGTGGATGTCACGCACGAGCACAATGGCTCCGGCTACCAGGTTGAGGACGCCAAGCCGGCCAAATAAGGCCGCGAATGCGCCGCCCGGGCCTGTTCACAAGAGACACCCTGACACGCCGCACCGACCAAGAACCTGCCCATCCCGTTCCAGCACGGGATGGAACGGAAGCTCCGTATCGCCCTGCCCCGAGAAATCCATCGGTTCAAGCAAGCTGTCACATTAATCCGTATAATCGTCCGATTCGCCCTTGAGAAATCTACGCGACGGCCCCTTCGGCCGCCCGAGCCTACCCCATGTCCATCGAAAATCTGCGCAATATCGCCATCGTCGCCCACGTCGACCACGGCAAGACCACGCTCGTCGACCAGCTGCTGAAGCAGTCCGGCACGCTCTCCGAGCGCACTGTGCTGGCTGAGCGCGTGATGGACAGCAACGATCAGGAAAAGGAGCGTGGCATCACGATCCTGGCCAAGAACACGGCCATCACCTGGCAGGGCAACCGCATCAACATCGTCGACACCCCAGGCCACGCCGACTTCGGTGGCGAGGTGGAGCGCGTGCTGTCGATGGTCGACACCGTGCTGATCCTGGTCGACGCGATGGACGGCCCGATGCCGCAGACCCGCTTCGTGACGCAGAAAGCGTTCGCAATGGGCTTCAAGCCGATCGTCGTCATCAACAAGGTCGACCGCCCGGGCTCCCGTCCGCAGTGGGTCGTCGACCAGGTGTGGGATCTGTTCGACCGCCTCGGTGCCACCGCCGAGCAGATGGACTTCCCGATTGTCTACGCCTCGGCGCTGAACGGTTACGCGAGCCTCGATGACTCGACCCGCGAAGGCGACATGACCCCGCTGTACCAGGCCATCATGGACCACGCGCCCAAGCCGGAAGTCGATCCGGAAGGCGCGTTCCAGATGCGCATCAGCCAGCTGGACTACAACAACTTCGTCGGCGTCATCGGCATCGGCCGCATCCAGCGCGGCACGTTGAAGAAGAACATGCCGGTCGCCGTGATCAACCGCGAAGGCAAGAAGCGCCAGGGCAAGGTCATGCAGGTGCTCGGCTTCATGGGTCTTGAGCGCATCGAGCAGGACAGCGCGGAAGCGGGCGACATCGTCGCTATCTCCGGTATCTCGGAGCTGACCATTTCCGACACCGTCTGCGCGCTGGACACCCCGGAAGCGCTGCCGGCCCTGACCGTCGACGAGCCGATGATCAGCATGACCTTCCAGGTCAACAATTCGCCGTTCGCCGGCAACAAGGACCTCTCGGGCGGCAAGTTCCTGACCAGCCGCCAGATCCGCGACCGTCTCGAACGCGAGCAGGTGCACAACGTCGCCCTGCGCGTCGAAGAAGGCTCCGACGCCGACAAGTTCCTCGTCTCGGGCCGCGGCGAACTGCATCTCTCGGTGCTGATCGAGAACATGCGCCGCGAGGGCTACGAGCTCGCCGTGTCGCGTCCGGAAGTGATCATCAAAGAGATCGAAGGCCAGAAGATGGAGCCGATCGAGCAACTGGTGGTCGACGTCGAAGAGATTCACCAGGGTCCGGTGATGGAGCGCCTCGGCATCCGCAAGGGCCAGCTGAAGAACATGGAACCGGACGGCAAGGGTCGCGTGCGTCTCGAGTATCTGATCCCGGCGCGTGGCCTGATCGGCTTCCAGAACCAGTTCAAGACCCTCACCCAGGGTTCGGGCCTGCTGTTCCACGTGTTCGACCACTACGGTCCGAAGGAAGAAGGCCAGATCGCCAAGCGCCTCAATGGCGTGATGATCGCCAACGCCGGCGGCACCACCCCCGCCTACTCGCTCGGCCCGCTACAGGATCGCGGCAAGCTGTTCGCGGCGGAAGGCGACTCGGTCTATGAAGGCCAGCTGGTCGGCATCCATGCCAAAGACAACGACCTCACGGTCAACGCGATCAAGCCCAAGCCGCTGACCAACATGCGCGCCTCGGGCAAGGACGATGCGATCCAGCTGACCCCGGCGATCAAGTTCTCGCTGGAACAGGCGCTGGACTTCATCGACGACGACGAGCTGGTCGAGATCACCCCGAAGGAAATCCGACTGCGCAAGAAGCACCTCACCGAGAACGATCGCAAGAAGGCTTCGCGCGGCGGCTAAGCCGGCGCGGCGGTCATGCGATTGAGATAAAAGGCCGCCATCGTGCGGCCTTTTGTTTACCCGGAACCAAGAAGACTGCATGAAGAAACCTGCCGCCTTGATGCTGCCCGCCCTGCTCGCCTTCGCCGGCGCGACGCAGGCTGACGAAGCGTCACTGTTTGTGCCGCAGTGGCTGGGCGCGCAATACACCTTCGTCGACCAGCACCAATACAGCCTGCACTCACCCTATGCCGGAGAGCAGAGCCTGCGGGCACACGGCGATACGGCGCGCTCGCATACCTTCGGCGCGTACTTCGGCGTGGCACTGCCGGCGCATCTGCAGTTCTATTTCGACGTGGAGATGTTCAAGGGCGAAGGCGTCAGCAACGCCACCGGCCTGGGTGGCCTGACCAACGGCGACGTCATTCGCTCCGGCACGGCCAGCCTCGGCAAAACGCCGTATGTAGCGCGCCGCTATCTGCGCTGGACGCTGCCCTTGGACGATGAAACCTCCGATGTCGAACGTGCGCAGGATCAGTTGCCAGGCAAGGAGGCGACGCGACGCTTCGAAGTGAAGATCGGCAAGATGGCCGTCAACGACGACTTCGACAAGAACCGCTACGCCGACAGCACGCGCACCCAGTTCATGAACTGGGCACTGTTCAATAACACCGCCTGGGACTTTGCCGCCGATACGCGCGGTTATACCGAAGGCGTCATGCTCGGCTGGATCGATAAGGGCTGGAGCCTGCGCTACGGCATCTATCGCATGCCCTACGAAGCGAATGGCCAGAAGCTGGAAAGCTCGCTGCGCCACGCCCGCGGCCAACAACTGGAACTGACTCTTCAACCGCAGGCCGACGGCTGGGCGCTACGCTTGCTCGCGTTCCAAAACCAGGCACGCATGGGCATCTACCGCGAGGCCATCGCTATCGCATTGGCCAACGGTACCCGCCCGGATATCCGCGCCGACGACCGGCCCGGCCGGCACAAGGCCGGCTTCGCCATCAACGGCGAACTGCCGCTGGCCGACCATGGCGACACCGGCCTTTTCATGCGTGCCGGCTGGAACGACGGCCGCAACGAATCCTTCGTCTTCACCGAAGTGGACCGCACCGTGACCGGCGGCTTCCAGCTCTCCGGCGTGCACTGGGGCCGTGGTGCCGATCACCTCAGTGTCGGCCTCGCGATCAACAGCCTGTCGCCAGCCCACCGCGACTATCTCGCCATGGGCGGCAGCGGCTTCGTTCTCGGCGACGGCGCGCTTCGCTATGGCCACGAGCAGATACTGGAGGCTTACTACAGCCTCGCCGTCTGCAAGCACTTCACGCTCAGCCCCGACATCCAGCTGGTGCGCAACCCAGGCTACAACCGCGACCGCGGCCCTGCCCGCCTCATCGCCCTACGCGCACACATCGAACTGTAGGAGCGCACCCTGTGCGCGAGCAGGGCCCTTGTTTGAGAAAGCGTGGTCCTTGCGGACTGTTTCACTCGGGCCATCCATGGCCCTCGCCCTGTGGGCGGCTCCCGCCGTGTAAACCGGCAGTCCTGCCGGTTTGTCGCGCACAGGGTGCGCTCCTACAGGGATGCGCGATCAGCCGTGCAAACGCTCGAACCCACGGATTGACGTCGCCTCGGTGCGATGCAAATCGAACACCAGCACCTCGTTAGCGCCCGGCTTGAACCACGACGCCGGACAATACAATCGCTGCTGCGGCCCAATGCGCCAGTAGCGACCGAGCAACCGACGGTTGATCCACACATAGCCCTTGTCCCAGGCACTCATGTCGATATAGCTGTCGGCGGCCCGAGCGAGTTTCAGTGTTCCCCGAAAAAACAGCCCCGGCCGCGATGCGGCATCCGCCAAGGGTTGCAGGCCGGCGAGGAACGAATCGTCCAGCGGCAAACCATGCACCTGCCAGTCCTGCAAGGTTTCCGCATCGAGCCGCACGTCGCCAACGATGCCCTTGCGATCAGCCATCGCCTGCCCGTAGCCGACGTGCCCGAAGCTATCGATCAGTATCGCCAGCTCGGCTTCGCCACCATCGGCCGGCGCTGGAATGGCCACCCGCTGCCGGTCATGCAAACCAGGCTTTTGCACGCGGGACACATAGTCCAGATAGCGGCCCCCACTGAACACGGTGGCGTAATCGCGCACCCCATCGACGCTCAACTCGCCGCCGCGGCGTAGCGCTTTTCGATACACCACCATGCCGTGATCCTGCGCCAGCAGAAGCTCGTTGGGCTGAGGCTTCGCCACCGACTTTGCCGCCGGCAGGTTGTCCCACAGCGAAGCGTAGGGCTTCAGTGTCATCGCCGGAAAGCTCATCGCCGCGGGTGGTGCCGGAATGCGCGGCAGACGATGAGGAACATGGGCCGCGATCAGTTCGCGAAAGCGATGGTAATCCGGTGTCGCCGCGCCCCGTTCGTCGATCGGAGCGCCGTAGTCGTAGCTGGTGATCACCGGCTCGAAGTTCGAGTAATCGTTGTTGGCATTCGAGCCGGCCGTGAAGCCGAAATTCGTGCCGCCATGTACCACGTAGAGATTGAACGAATGCCCTTGCTCAAGCAGCTTGCGCAAGGTGTCCGTGTAATCGCCCCGCTGAAAATCCTTGTCGCCCCAGTGCGTCAACCAGCCGGGATAGCCTTCGCCGATCCACACCGGCGCCTCGCCAGCGATCGCTTGCGCGGCGTCGACATCGGTATCGCCATCCAGCCCAAGCGCCGTACCAGGCAAGTACGTCTGCTGCTTCTTTATCTGCCCCAATCCGTCGGAGATCGAGAACGGCCCTTCGATCCCTCGCTCCTGCCACATCGATTGCAGCCGCTTGAGATAGTCGAGGTCGTGGCCGAACGAGGCGTACTCGTTCTCCACCTGCATCATCAGGATCGGCCCGCCGCGATTCGCCATCAGCGGTGCGAAATGCGGCGCCACGGCATCCATATAGCGCTGCACGGCTTTCATGTAATGCAGGTCGTCCTTGCTACGCACGCGGATGTCCGGCTCGCGCAGCAGGTACGGCGGCAGTCCGCCAAAATCCCATTCGGCACACACATAGGGGCCGGGCCGCAGATACACCCACATGCCTTCCTGCTGACACAGCTGGATGAAACGGACGAAGTCGCGATTGCCCGATTTCAGGTCGAAAACGCCGGGCTCGGATTCCAGCGCATTCCACATCACATAAACAGCGATGGTGTTGAGCCCCATCGCTTTCGCCATCCGGATACGATGCAGCCAGTATTCGGCCGGAATCCGCGTCGGATGCATCTCGCCACTACGGATCTGGAACGGCATGCCATCCAGCAGGAACCGTCGAGCAGCAAGCTCAAATCGGTGCGGACGACCATCGGGCAGCCGCTCCATCGGTGCGAACGACCCAGCCGCGGCATCCACGCGCAAGCTCAGCGCACCCAGCGGAGCCAAGGCGGTCAGACGCAAAAAATCCCTACGCCGCATGGCGGCCTCCTTCAGATGGATTAGTCGATCAGGGAAAGGTCGATCGAGATATCACCACTACCATAGCGTGAGCAAATCATGCCCCGCCCCAGCTACTTGTTCTTCCGCTGGATCGAGAAGGCATCGATCGTCTTGCCCGTGCGATCCACCACCGTCACCTTCAGCGCCTGATCGCTGGCTTCCACCCGGGCCACCTGGTCCTGGCCAAGCACGAGGATGGAAAAGTCGTTGCCTCGCTTGCCCGGCGTGATGTGCTCGTAGCGATGCTCATGACCGGCGATAAAGAGATCGACCTGCGCCTGATTGGCCAGTTGCGTCCATGGATCAGGCCCGCCATCGACCCAGCCCCAACGGGAATCGTGTCCGAACACCACGGTGAACGGTGCGGTCCGGACTCTCGTCTCATCGACGAGAACCTGCTTGAGCCACGCGAACTCCTCTTGCTTGTAATCGCGAAGATTATTCAGGCCGGCATAGACGTTCGTTGCATCCGCTTTGTCCTCTCCGGTATCGACCATCACCATATGGAGCGGACCTTGGTCGCGCGTATAGAAATATTTGCCGCTTTGGGCATGCAGATACTCACCGAGCGAGCGGGCGAACTCGCCGCGATACTCGTGATTGCCACGCACGTACTGCAAGGGCGTGCGACCTTGCAGGCCCGTCGCCACCGGCTCGAGGAACTTGTCCTTCAGCTGATTTTCGCTGACGCCATAGTTAAGGCTGTCACCGGTGTGCACGACAAAATCGACGGGAGCCTGATGGATCAAGTCCATCAATGCACGGATGCGGCCCACGTCCTCATGGGTGTCTGTGACAACGGCAAAATCGGTGGTCTTTTTTGCCGCGTCAAAGGTAGTGAAGCTATAGGCGGGACTCTCCACCGTCTGCCCGCGGTCAGGCCAATAGGGCTTCAATGCCACCACTCGCCTCGACGAAACCTTGTACTGATAGGTGCGCCCCGGAAGCAGACCACGAAGGACAACGCGATGCACGGTTCCCACCGGCACCAGTCCGTCCACCTGCGGGATAACTTCGTGTTCGATCTTCCCCTCGCCATAGCTGACCTTTCCATCGCTCGCTGCGTCCGTCATCCACTCGACCACCACTGAGGTGTCCGACATGTCGAGCAGTAGCGGCCCCATCGTGATGGCGGGGGTGGCGTCGAAGGTCTTGTAGGGCGCGTTGGCGTCATCGTCCGGAACCGCCGCAGGCCTTCCCTGCGCTGCAGGCATCGAACCGGCTTTTCCATACCCTACCGCTGCGATGGGCAAGACCATACCCATCGCCATCACTGCGTACAGCACCCTGAAACACTTCATTCGCCACCTCGTTGGAAGCTATGTGACCGTTCATCCCCCGAGGCTCTCGCCCCAGGGAGTTCGCGGCCTAGCGGACCTTAGCAAAGCAGGTTGGAGTGAGCACCGGCGAACCCCAACATCACGCGTCGCCACAGCATGTCGGGGTGCGCTCCTACCTCGGTATCAGCTCCAGCGTCAGCACCTGGAACGGCGCCAGCTGCACCGTGCCGGGATGATCGGCATCCAGCTGCTCAGGCACCTGACTGCCGCCGGTCTTCCAGACATCACTCACGCTAAAGCGGCGAGCTGCATCCTTCGGCAGTTCAAGCTGGCGCTGCAGATCGATCACCGCGGTCTGCGCCCGCGCATCCGGATTGCGCAAGGTGATGATCGATTTTTGCGGCGACCACGCGGCCCAGCCGTAGACGTTCAACCGGCCCGGATCGCCGCCGATCCAGTGCGTGTCGCGCAACGTGTCGGCATTGGCTCGCGACCAGCGCGCCGCTTCAGCCAGCACGTCCCAATCCTGCGTACTCAACAACGAAGGCGTGATGTACAGCTCCTGTAGCTGGGTGCCGGTAGCGAAGTACGAACGCACTTCGTTAGCAAAATCATGACCCGGATCGACGTTGAGCTTGCGGTTCTCCTTCGCGTAGATGATGCCGTGGAGCATCAGCGAGTTGAGCGGGAACAGCGGCCCCTTGATCACGATGTTCTGGTAGGTCTGCTGGTCGCGGTAGGTGATCCAGCGCTCGCGCGTGCTGCCCACGCCGGTCTCGCTGTCGTCCTCGCCATCGCGCCAGATCGAATCGGCATAGCGCAGCCAGAACGGCGAGGCCATGGTGCCGGTGGTGAGATTGATGAAGGTATCCGGCTTGGCTTGACGCACATCCTCGATCAGCTGGATCGCCGCATCGAAATCGCTGGTGAAACGACTGCCCGGGAACACCTTGTTCGCGTTGCCCGTGCCGTCGAACTTGAACTGGTTGATGCCGTTGTCCTTGACCAGTTCCAACACCGCATCATGGAAACGCTGGTAGTACTTCGGACCCGACAGGGCGAAGCCGCCGTCGATGATTTCGTAACCGGTCGCCTTGCCATGCTCGACGCGAACGTCCTTCGGCTTGCTGTAACCGCCCCACGGCGACAACCACACCCCCGGTGAGGCGCCGTACTTCGCCGCTGCATCACGCAGCGGCTTGAAGCCCTGCGGGAAGTCCTTGCTGAAATGCCAGCTTCCGCTGAGATCGTCCCAGCCGTCATCGAACAGATACGAGTCGAGCTTCACGCCGCGCTGGACGCTCAGCGCCTCGCCGAACGCATGGATGCGATCCAGCGCCTGCTCTTGCGTGTACGGCGTGAAGTAGCCGATGTCGTACCAGGAGTTGTAGTGCAGAAACGGCCGGTAGGGATGCGCGCGCTCGCGCTCCAGATACGTCAGGAAGTCACGACGGAGCTGCTCGTCATGCGTGGCGCCGACCACCGCCGAATAGGTCATCGACTGCCCCTTGGGCAAGGGCAACCCGCGTTCGATCCACAGACGCACCTGCTTGCCATGCACCTCGCTACTGGAAAGCGGATGTTCGAAACCAAAATAGTCGCGACCCGCCACGATCGGCGAGCCCGGTACCGTGCCCACCACTTCGGCATCGCTGGCCTGGGCCTGCAGTAGCTCGACCTTGTTGATCTGCTCGTCCTGCTTCAGCGCCGTGACTGTCACCACTTCGCGCAGATAGTCCGAACCTTCGCGCTGCACCCACTGCCAGTCGATACGAAAGCGGCCCTCCGCATCGCCAAAGCTGGCCTGGACCGCGCTACCCGGAAGGCGCTCTACCACGCTGGAGGCATGGGGATCGACCCGCAGCTTTACCTGCTTGGGTGCCGACATCACGCGAAAATCAGCGGTGGCCAGCTTGCGGCCATCCGCAAGCACCAAGACAAAGGGGGCCGTTACAGGAAACTGTTGCTGATTCAGCGCATCGACCACCACCAGGTCGCTCAGCTTGTCGCCGGACAGCTTCCATGTCGCACTCATCACGGCGTTGCCGAACTGCTGCGTTTCGCCGTGTTTCTGGAAGGTGGCGGCCTGCTGGGCAGGCGTGGCATTCAACACGCTCACCATGCTGGCCGCGAGCATCGCAAGCAGCAGTTGGCCGTGACCGGCATATCGTTTGCTCGGGCGCGCTGACGCGCCTTCACGGGGGCTGGTTTTGGTAGTCAAGCGCATGCCTCACTCTCTCGGGCAGTCCGGACGACGCGGCGGCGATCTCCACCGGCGCGCCGATCCGGGTGAACAGGCCCCGCGGCACGGCACCGCGGAGAGGAAAGGGCGGCGTGGCCGCCCCACTCGTCAGAACTTCTGCTGATAGCGCACGTACACGTAGCGACCGATGTCGTACGACGCGTTGTAGTTGTACGGCGTGTCGCTACCGGCGTAGCCGCCGTAGATGTACGGCCCCTTGCGATCGAAGATGTTGTTGGCACCCAGCGAGATCGTAGCGTTCCACGGCGCCTTCCAATACACCTGCGCGTCGCTGAAGGTGACCGAGGCGATCTGCGTCATCGGCTGCGGGCCTACCCCGGGCGCGTAGTAATTGGGCAAGGTGCACGGGAAGGCCGAGCGTGTATCCGGCGGCGGGAACGCACACGGCGCCTTCAATGGCGAGAAGTAGCGCATGGTCCAGTTGGCACCGAAATCATGCCATGACCAGTCCACCGTAAAGTTGCCGCGCAAACGCCAGACCGACATCGATGTCTGCGCCGAAGCGATGCCCGCACCGTAGACGACGGCCGAACCGATCGTCGGCAGCATGTTGTAGCTGTCGACGTAGGTGCCGGTCAGGCCCAGCTTGAATTGCCCGAACGAATACTTGGGCAACGCATAGGCAAACGAGAAATCGTAGCCCGCCGTCTTCTGCCAACCCGCATTGGTTTCGAGATTCAGCAGATTGATGATCTGGTTCGATCCGGCCTGCCGCTGGAACTGCCCGCAGGAATCCGTGAGGCCGTACTGGTAACAGTTCGCCAGCACCTGATCATTGGTGATGCCGGTGATCAGGTTGCGGATGTTGTAGCGCCAGTAGTCGAGCGTGAAGTTGAAGCCCTGCAACCACGACGGACTGTAGACCAGGCCGAGCTGTCCGTTGTACGAGGTTTCCGGTTTCAAATGCGGGTTGCCGCCGTTGAAGCTCTCGGTAATGCCGGCCGCATCGGCTTGAGTCACCGGCTGACCGGTCATATCCACCTGCCGGAAATTGGGACCCACGCCGGGCAGGCCGCCAAATCCGGTCAGACAGCGTTGCGCCACCACCGGGCTGTAGCCGTAACCTGCCGGCCCGTAAACCGCATCGCACGGGTCGGTAAAACCACCCGCGTTGTAGCGCCCCTGATAGAGATCGTTGACGGTAGGCGCACGGAAGCCGGTGCCGTAGCTGGCACGCACCAGCAGATCCTCGATCGGCTGCCAGGTCAGCTTGAACGAGCTGTTGGTGGTGCTGCCGAAGTTGCTGTAGCTCGAATAGCGAATCGCCGCATCCAGCGAAAGGCTGCGAATGCCTGGCAGATCTTTCAGCAACGGCGCGTTGACCTCGGCATACCCCTCGTTCAAGGAATAGCTGCCTTTGTTCGGACCCACCGCACCATCGGTGGAATTGCCGGCAGCCGCGAACGCATCCGGGCTGTCGTAGCCGGACACGGCGCGATGCTGCACACCCGTCGCGAAACTAAATTGACCGCCCGGCAGGGTGAACAAGTCGCCGCCGAAATCGGCCGTGGCCGCCTTCTCGTTGCTGCCGTAACGCTCGACGCTGTTGATCAGCAGGTACTGAAGCATGTCCGGCGTAATGGTGCCCAGCGCATTCACCGGCACACAACCGGCGATGACATTGCCTTGTGTTCCGCAACGAACCACGCCGTCGGCACCCTTGAACGACGGGCCGAGCGCATCGCGCGCGTGGATCAGGTTGAAATAACCCGTGCGCGTATTGATGCCGGTGATCTTGCTGTCGTAGTAATTGACGTCCCAGTTGAACAGGTGCTCGCCCATGCTGAAGTTGCCGTCCAGGCCAACGCTGTAGCGATAGTTCTTGGGATTGTTGTAGCTATTGAAGGTGACACCGGCGAGCTTGCGATAGAACTGCACGTCCTGCGGCGTCATCCCGGGTTGGTTGAACGGGTTGTAGTAACTGTCGGCGGACAGCAAGGACGGAAAGTTGTCATGCCCACCCATGCCGCTGTAGAGCGTGCTGGTGCCTGCCGTCGCCTTCTCGTGATCGATGTTGTAGCCGGCGTTGAACCTGGCGGTGATGTTCGACGTGATGTTGTAGTGGGTGTCCAGATACAGGTTTTTCGTCGTATCGGCCGTGTGCAACATGTTCTGGTGGCCGCTGAGGTTGTTGTAGGTGTAGTCGCCGGCATCGGCGAGACTGCCCACATCGCCACCCGCGTTGAACACGCGCGGCTGGACCCGGTGATAGTCGTTGAGATTGAACGGATCGCCGCCCGGGTTCAGCACGACGGTGTGATGACTACCATCGGGGAAGGGAGCGCCTCGGATGATCGGCTGCAGGCCCACATAGGTCCGGCCGTAGTACGGATGACGATCGGTCCAGGGATAGCTCGAGAAATCGCGCGAGCTGGTCCATACCGGCCGCTGGTCCTGATACGAGGCGCTGAACACCACGCCCCACTTGTCCGTGCTTTTACCGAAGGTGAAGTCGTACTGGCTCTGCGCGCCGTCGCCGTGCGGCGCATAGATGCCGTTATAGGTATTGACCTCGGCGCCGTTGAAATTCTTGCGGGTGATGATGTTGATCACACCGGCGATCGCATCGGAACCATAGACAGCTGATGCGCCATTGGCGAGCACATCGACATGGTCGATGATCGAGACCGGAATCACGTTGATATTGGTGTAGCCACCGTGGGCGGCACCAATGCGCTGACCATCGACCAGCACCAGCGTCCGCGGCGCACCAAGGCCACGCAGGTTGATGAACTGCCCGCCCTGGTTGGGACCGAGATCGCCGGGCGCCGACATGCTCAGATCCGGCGTGCTGGCGGAGGATAGGTTTTGCAGAATCTGCCCGACCGTGGCGAAACCCTGGCGTTCGATCGCCACACGGTCGATCGTGATCACCGGCTGCGCATCCGCCACGTCGACGCTGCGGATGTTCGAACCAGTCACGGTCACCTGCTGCAGGCGCACCGCTTTCTCGGGCGCGGACTGACTGGTGTCCTGGTCTTTCTTCTTTGCCGTCGTCTTGACGGCGGGTGCATCCGTCGAGGTCGACGTATCGACCTGCGCCACCGCACTGCCCGCAAACGCCAGACCGCTCAGTGCCCACGCCACCTGCATGGCCATCACCGACTTGCTGATGGACGAAGCGAGCACTCGACTCCCCTTGCCATCCGCCGTACAACCACCACTCTTATTAGCACGCATGACTACCCTCTCCCGTGGTTCATTTGCAGACTACGCAGACACCTGACTTCTCCCCGTCTGACGCAGTCGTTGATGAATGTCCGTGGAAACTCCACCGCTCCACGAACCTGTCTCATTGCCCTAAAACCTCCAACGCAAATAGCCAGCCTCCATGGAGGCCAACCGTTCGTTCAACGCCGTTTCACGGCATCCGCCAGGCGATGCACATGCACCTGGGGAAGCAAGGTCTCCACCATCCTTCGCTCGACGAAGCCGGTTTCCTCGGCGGCGGCATTGGCCGCGCCACAGGCCACACCGAGTCGCAGCGTCTGCTCCAGCGGCATGCCACGCACCGTGCCCACCGCCATCCCGGCCAGCAGGCAATCGCCCGAGCCCACGGTGTTGCGGATCTGCGCCAGCTCGATCGAGGCATGCCATACGCCGCTTTCGTCAACGGCGATGGCACCCATCGCGCCCATCGTCACGACCGGCATCGCGACACCCTGCGAAAACAGTTCGCGCGCAGCGTCGGTGGCGGCTTCCAGGCCGTCGATCGGGCGGCCGAGCAGTTCGACGATCTCGTCGCGATTGGGCTTGATCAGGAAGGGTTGCGCCTGCAACGCATGTCGCATCGCCTGACCACTGGCATCGACCATGCAACGCTTGCCGGCGTCACGCACCTGTGCGGTCAGCTCGGCATAGGTGGACTCCGCGAGTCCGCGCGGCAAACTGCCCGAAAGAATCATCAAATCGCTTTCATCGATGCAGCGCCGGAACGTCAGCAAAAGCGCTTCGCGCTGCGCCTTGTTCAGCTGTGGTCCTTGACCCAGGACTTCCGTGATCTGCCCTGACGCATCCTGCAGTGCCATGCAGGTGCGGATGCTGGCGGGAATCTCGACGCCATGAAACAAGGTGCCGCGCCTGCTCAGGTGCTGCGTGATCAGATTGCGATGCGCCGCATCGATCAGGCCGACCAATTGCACCCGCTCGCCCAGCGCGGCGATGGTCTGCGCGACATGCAAGCCCTTACCGCCGGGATACACCTGCTCATCGATCGCGCGGTTGACCTCGCCGCAGCGCAACGTGTCGATCCTGATCAACCGGTCGATCGCTGTGTTGAATCCGCCGACCGTAATCATGCGGCGCCCGCCAACAACGCCTGGACCTCGTCCACACTCGCCTGCCGCGTCGTGCCACCCATGCCGCGCGTGGACAAGCTTCCACAGGCGCTGCCCCAGCGCAGGCAATCCTGCAATGACCATTCACGCAGCCACGCGTGCAGGAAGCCGGCATCGAAGGAATCGCCGGCACCGGTGCTATCTACGGCATCCACAACGTGCGCAGGCACTTCAAGCAGTTTCCCTTCGTGCAAGGTGGCGCAGCCGAGGCGGCCACGCTTCACGACAGTGCGCGTGCGACCGTTGTCGAGCGCGATCAGCGCATCGAGCAGGTCGTGATGGCCGGTAATCGCCTTCAGCTCCTCCTCATTGGGAAGGAACAGATCGACCTCTTGCAGCGTGTCGCTCAGATCGGAACCCCACTGCTGCTCCGGATCGAAGCCGGGATCAAGCGACGTGCTGAGACCGACCGCATGCGCACGCGCCAACAGATCGCGACAGCCTGCACGCAAAGCCTTCTGCAGGTAGTACGAGGACACGTGCAGATGCTCGGCGCGCTCCAACAACGCCGTGTCGACTTCTTCGGCATGCAGGGAGGCGATCGCGCCAGCGAACGTAACCAGCGAACGATCACGCGGTGTGGACAACGATACGGTGACGCCGGTGCGCAACGCAGCATCCGGTTGCAGCGAGGCCACGTCGATGCCGGCCGAGCGCAACGCGTCGAGGCAATACTCGCCCCACGCGTCCCGACCGAGCTTGCCGTGGAAAGCGACGGGATTGCCCAGCCGCGCCAACCCCATCGCGCAGATCATCGACGAGCTACCCGGCGTCATCAGGAAATCGTCGGCCAGCACTTCCTGACCGGGCGCCGGAGCGGCGTGCAGCCCCTTGAGCACGAGGTCGACATTGACCTCGCCCACTACCAGGACGTGTTTAATCAGATCGGGTTTCGCAGGGCCGGCCACCGTCACGCGCCTGCCCCGTGGAGGGTGAAGTCCTGCACGACACGGGTAAGCACGCCTTGCGACGGCGTATCCGGCCGGTCGCCCAGGTGCAGGCAACGGAACATCGCAAGCAGCTGCCCCGCCACCACGCCAGCCAGCAGCGAAGGCACGTCGCCGTCATGCCCCAGACCATGCAGATCGACGGCGACATCGCCTGGTGCCAGCACATCGGCGGGAATGCCCTCGCCTACCAGCAGCTTCGCCATGCCCAGCTGCTTGCGCGAAAGCTCGCGCAGCAAATCGAGTTCGTAACCGCGGACAGCCGGATCGGGCGACAGCAGGCCAACGATCAAGGTCGAGGAGCGAATGCTCGACATCGGCCCGTGACGCAAGCCCAGGAATGTCTCGGCCATGGTGATGACCTTGCCGCCGGTCATCTCCACCATCTTCAACGCGACCTCGTGCGCCGCACCAATAGCGCCACCGCTGCCGAGATAGACCGCCGCATCGAAATCGCGCGATGCCAGCTGCGCCAGCGCATCGGCGTGCGTATCAAAGATCGCTCCGACCACTTCGGCCAATCGCGCGACCGCGGTTTCAGCGAGTTCGTCATCCGTGCCAAGCAGCAAACCGGTGCCGGCCAGCAGCAGATTGGTGAAACTGCTGGTCATCACCAGGCTGCGGTCGTTGGTGCGCTCGTCCAGCACCAGCACGGTGACTCTAGGATCGTGGTTGTAGCGTGTGGCCAACTTGCCGTTGGCATTGCAGGTGATCACCAGGTGGCGCCAGTCCGGCTCGTCGGCCAACAGCCGATCCACCACGCCGCAGCTCTCCGGGCTGTCGCCCGAGCGGGCCAGTGAGACCAGCAAGCCCGGCCCCGGCGGCAGCACGCTGCGCGAATGCGTAAGCAAGGTGCCGGCGGCAATCGCCTGCGTAGCGATACCAAGCCCCGCCCGCAGCGTTGGCGCCAGACACTCGCCGATGTACATGGAACTGCCCGACCCGGTCAGCACGATATGCGCGGGCCGTGGCGCCATCGCCCGCGCCAGGCGCTCGCGCACAGAAGGCTCACGCCATAGAGCCGCGGTGCCCTGCCAGGTGGCGGGCTGTTGAAGAATCTCGCGCAGGGTGTCGGCGTAGCCCTCTGCTTGCTGCGTCGCCAAGGGGCGCGCACGCAGTTCGCCTAGGACCAGACTATCTTTCGCTTTCTTATCAAGTATTGACATTTTGCCCGATTCGCTCGAATGTGAAACCGTTCGATCACGGAATTCAGGGTATTCGAAATGAATCAAAGCACACAAGCCCTTTCGGAAGCTTCCGAAAAGTTTTCGAAACTGTCGCTTTCGCACGGCAAGCGCACCCGCCTGTGGCGCCTTCTCTACGGCCACGGCCCGCGCAATGGCAGCCTGTTGGTGCTGCCGCTGGACCAAGGGCTGGAACATGGCCCGACCGACTTCTTCCCCAACCCACCCGCCATCGACCCGGACTACCAGTTCCGTCTCGCCGTCGAAGGCAACTTCTCAGCGATCGCACTTGGCGTGGGCTTGGCCGAGAAGTACATGGGCGAGTACTGCGGCCGCATTCCGCTGATCCTCAAGCTCAACGGCAAGACCAATATCCCCAGCGATGCGGAGGCCACCTCGCCGCTGTTCGCATCGGTGGAAGACGCGGTGCGTCTCGGTGCCGATGCCGTCGGCTACACCATGTACGTCGGTTCGCCACGCCAGCACGACGAGCTGCGCCAGTTCGAAAAAGTGCGCCAGGATTGCGAGCGCTTCGGCATGCCGCTGGTGATGTGGTCGTACCCACGCGGCGAAGCCATCGAAGCCAAGGGCGGCAAGAACTCCCTGTTCGCGCAGGACTACGCCGCGCGCGTCGCCTTGGAAATGGGCGCCGACATCGTCAAGTTGCACGAACCCAACGACAACCGCACCAACGCACCCGCACCGTATGACCAGCTGCAGGAAGACGCCGGTGCGCGCAGCCGGCGCGTAGTGCGTTCGGCCGGCCGCACCATGGTGCTGTTCTCCGGCGGCGAGAAGAACGACGACGACGCGGCGGTGCTGCGCAAGGTCGAGTTCTACATGGCCTCCGGCGCCCAGGGCGTGATGTTCGGCCGCAACATGTGGCTGCGCCCGCTGGATCAGGCCATCGCGCTGACCAAGGAAGTGCACAAGATCATGGCCAAGTACCCGCGCTGAGCGCCTTTAACTCCCTCTCCCCCGTTTACCCATTTGTTTACGGGGGAGAGGGCTGGGGTGAGGGGTGGGTGCTCGAGATAGCGCTTATCGAAGAGCGATTCGAACAAACCGGATCACGAGCACCCGCCCCCTCACCTCGATCCTCTCCCCGGAGGGGAGAGGAAGAAGAACCGAGGCACCACACGATGAGCCAACCCCGTTCCTGCTTCTGCTGCGCACCGCCCACCGGCGTCGGCACCGTGCGCGTCGAAAGCAGCAAGAACCAGCTCGCGACCTCACCGGACCTCAGCAAGAGCGGCTTGCGTCTGTACGACTTCAAGCCGCGCAGCATGCTGCATGTGAAGCAGACGCGCGTGGCGCGACCACGCTTTCCGGTGATCGACATGCACACGCATCTCACCTGGACCAGCAACGTCCGCAACGGCGTGTCGGTCGGTGAGGACATCACCGTATTTGCCCTGCCCGACGAGCTGTTGCCGGTGATGGATCGCAAAGGCATCCGCACCCTGGTGAATCTCACCGGCGGCACCGGCAAGGGATTGGAACAAAGCATCCGTACCTTCGACGAGGCCGCGCCTGGGCGCTTCCTCACACTGACCGAGCCGTCCTACGAGTTGTTTCCCGAAGCCAACTACGCGCAACTGCAGGGCGACGCTATCGCTCATGCTCATCGCATCGGCGCGCGCGGCCTGAAGCTGCTCAAGTCCCTGGGCCTCTACCTGCGCGAGCAGATCGACTCCGGTCCGCTGGTGGCGGTGGACGATCGCCGCTTCGATCCGATGTGGGAGGCGTGCGCGGCCTACGGCATGCCGGTGTTCCTGCATGTCTCTGACCCGGAGGCGTTCTTTCTTCCCACCGACGCCAGCAACGAACGCTACGAAGAACTCAGCCGGCATCCGGACTGGTCGTTCTACGGCCCGGCATTCCCCAGCAATGCCGAGATCCTCGCCGCGCGCGACCGCATGATCGCCCGCCACCCCAACACCACGTTCGCGCTGATGCACGTGGGCAATGGCGCGGAGAACCTCGAAGCGGTTTCCGCCTGCCTGGACCGCTACCCCAACACGGTGGTGGACATCAGCGCCCGCATCGGCGAACTGGGTCGCCAGCCGCGCACGGCGCGGCGCTTCTTCGAGCGCTACCAGGACCGCATTCTGTTCGGCACCGATGCGGTGCCCTCCCCTTACGGCGACGACGTGCCGCAGCAGCTATTCGGCGACGCGCTGTACGAGATCTATTACCGCTTTCTGGAAACCGACGACGAGTACTTCGACTACGCGCCGGCCGAGACGCCGCCGCAAGGGCGCTGGTCGATCTATGGGCTGGACCTGCCAGACGCTATCCTGCGCAAGGTATACCATGACAACGCCGCCCGACTTCTGCGCATCCCCTATGAGTGAAGACCAAGCATCCGCCCCCTCGCGCCGCCTGCTGGTTGAAGAACGCCGGCGCCTGATCGTCGACTACGTCGAAGACCAGGGCCGCGCCACGGTGGATGAACTGGCCAACCGCTTCGGCACCTCCACCGTCACCATCCGCAACGATCTCGAAGCACTGGCGCGCAGCTCCGCCATCGCGCGCTCGCATGGCGGCGCCCTGCCCGCCATCGCGGCCAGCTCGCACGACACGCCGCTGAACATCAAGGAGACGCGCTACCACGCGCAGAAGCTGCGCGTCGGCCAGGCTGCGGCGCGACTGATCCACGATGGCGAAACGATCATCCTCGACTCCGGCTCCACCACGGTGGAGATTGCGCGGCAGATCCGCCAGATGAAGTTCGAGTCGCTCACGGTCATCACCAACGCGCTCAACATCGCGCTGGAGTTGTCCGGCCTGCCGCATATCCGCGTGATGATGCTCGGCGGGCTATTGCGCGATACCTCGTACTCGCTGGTGGGTCCGGATGCGGAGCAGGCGTTGTCCAAGCTTTCCGCCGACAAACTCTTTCTCGGTGTCGATGGCCTCGATCCGGTCGTTGGCGTCACGACGCCCGATCCGCTCGAAGCCTCGCTCAACGCATTGATGATTCGCGTCTCGCGCGAAACCATCGCGGTGTTCGATGCCAGCAAGCTGGGGCAGCGCAGCTTGTCCGTCATTACGCCTGTGCAGCATTTGCATCGCGTCATTACTGACAACAGTGCCGAGGCGAAGGTGGTGGATTTGCTGCGTGGCGCTGGGGTGGATGTGATGCTCGTTTGAGCGTCACAACAAAACACCCCTCCGCCCCCTTGTAGGAGCCAACCCGGTGGGCGACAGCCCGGCAGGAGTGCCAGCTTGCACGGCGAGGGCCGAGGATGGCCCGAGTGAAGCGCCCACCCTAGGGGTCGCTCCGGCAGGACATCAGCCCAGCTTCGCTGGGCTTTCGCCCACAGGGTGGGCTCCTGCACTGGAGGCTCTGAGAGCCCTGACCGAGCTAAATCAGCTGCGCCCGCTCCAGCGCCGCAATATGCCGCTCCAGCCGCGGCCCCAGATAACAGTGGGACCCGCACGACAACAGCCCCACCTTGCCGAACTCCTTCAGATACCAGGCCGGCGTGCGCGAGTTGAACCCGTCGTGGTCTCCAGCCACGTCATCCTTGCTGGTGAACACCTCAAGAAACGCGATGCCCTCCAGCATGTCGCCGATACCGGTCAAGCCGGCGCGGATTTCGGCCGGCTTGAGGTAATGCAGCACGTCGGTGCACACGATCAGGTCGAAGCGCCGGTCGAAACGCAGCTCCGCCAGCTGGCCAAAGCGCGCCAGACCGATATTCCGGCTGCGTCCGTAACGCGTCACCACGTAGTCGCTCGCGTCCAGGCCGCGATAGTGAATATCCGGCCGCAGGGCCCGTAGCGGCGCGCGCCACGTCCCCTCGCCGCAGCCCACATCCAGCACGCTGCGGATCGGCCGGGCGAGGTAATATTCGGTTTGCGCCACCACCATGGCGACCTTGCGCCGAAGCTCGGCCGGCGAACCTACCGCATGACGCGAGTCGCGGTACCACTTGTCGAAATAGGCGCGGTCGTAGGCCTTGGTCATCGCGGGGTCTCCGGCAAACGCTGCATGGTAGCCGAGACAACCGGGATCACCTTGCGCTTACGCGCTTTGGCTCATCATAAACAGGGCGCCGGATCGCCCAGGAGCCCAACATGCCCATGATCCGCATCCGCATGACCGGTAACCGCGACACCGTGGACACCCTGATCAATGCCTTGCACGGCATCGATGGCATCGAGCACGTGGAAGAAGTGGACGATCTCATGAGTGGCACGCGGGACGACTCCAGCTCCAGCGAGCTGGTGGACGATAACGGCGGTGAGCTGGTCTGCATCGAAGTGCGCGCGCCCGATGCGTTGCATGCCGACGCCGTGCATAACGTGGCAGAGGTCGAGGCATCCTTGCTGGGTGCCATCGTAGAGTTCGTCGACGAGTTCTGAGAGCGCACGCAAATTCCTGCGACGCGAAGCGATTTCCTGCTCTTCGCATGAATCGTGTCCCAATACGACTCGGGCCATGAATTACCGTTGTCGGCGAACGGCAATGTGCTGCGTTGAGACTTCACACCAACATCCGCCGTCGTCCCTCGCCAGGAAGCCAAGACGCATGCGCCGCACCCGCCTAGCACTACGTCAACTATCTCCCCTGCTCGCCTTTGCGCTTGCTATGGGGCCCGCCATAGCCACCGCTCGAACCGCCGAACCGCTCAGCGCCGACGACATCGCCTGGCTGCGGCGCGATGGTTTCGACCTGGATAGCGCCAGCGTGGCTCGCTACCGCGAGCTGGGCCGGGCGCGCTATCTGGATGAGCAGCTCAGCAGCAAGGGCGACGACCGCCTGCCGCCCGAGATCGCAGAGCTGATCAGCAGCTATGAAGTGGTGCGCACACCGCCCGATCAGCTGATCGCCACCATGCAGGCCGAGCAGCAACGTATCAAGGACATGCCGGACGGCGACGACAAGGTTGCCGCCCAGAAGGCCCAGCAACAACACTCCAACGAGTTGCTGCAGCAAGCGCAACAAACCGAGTTGCTGCGCGCCGTCTACGGCTCCAACCAGCTGAAGGAACAGATGGTGTGGTTCTGGCTCAATCATTTCAGCGTATACGGCGCCAAGGGGCGCGTGCGCTGGGTGGTGGGCGAATACTCGGAAGGCAGCATCCGCCCGCATGCGCTAGGCAAGTTCAAAGACCTGGTGATGGCCTCGCTGGAAAGCCCGGCCATGCTGGAGTTTCTGGACAATGCGCAAAATGCGAAAGGCCACGTCAACGAAAACTACGCGCGCGAGCTGATGGAGCTGCATACGCTAGGCGTGGGCTCCGGCTACACGCAGCAGGATGTACAGCAGCTCGCACTGATCCTTACCGGCGTCGGCATCGCACCGAAGCAGGATCGCCCGCAAAAACTCAATCCTAAATTCGCGTCGCTCTACGTGCGCAACGGCCTGTTCGAATTCCATCCGGCGCGCCACGACTTCAGCGACAAGGTGCTGCTGGGCCAGCGTATCAAGGGCAGCGGCTTCGATGAAGTGGAAAAGGCGGTCGACCTGATCACCCGTCAGCCAGCCTGCGCGCAATTCATCTCGACCAAGCTGGCCCGCTACTTCGTCGCCGACGATCCCCCGCCGGCCTTGGTGGCGAAGATGGCCAAGACCTTCCAGCGCACCGACGGCGACATCGCCAAAGTACTGCGCACGATGCTCGAGTCGAAGGAGTTCATCGCCGGCCAGGGCAAGAAGTTCAAGGACCCGACGCAGTTCGTCGTGTCCTCCTTGCGACTGGCCTACGACGGCAAGCCGGTGGTCAACGCCAAGCCGATGCTCAATTGGCTCAACCAGCTGGGAGAGCCGATCTATGGGCGCCTGACACCGGATGGCTGGCCGCTCGACGCCAGCGGCTGGGCCAGCTCCGGACAGATGGCCAAACGCTTCGAGATCGCCCGCGCCATCGGCACCGGCAATAACCGCCTGTTCGTGCCCGAAGGCAGCAATGCCACCGCGCCCGGATTTCCGATGCTGACGTCCAAGCTGTATTACGACGCGATCGATCCGCGTCTCTCAACGCCGACGCGGGATGCGCTCGCCAAGGCTGCATCGCAGCAGGAGTGGAATACGTTTCTGTTGTCGTCTCCTGACTTCAACTACCGCTAAAGAACAGCTGCAAGGAATGAAGCCTTATCGCTAGGGCTTACCCCTCCCCAGCCCTCCCCTGCAAGCAAGGGAGGGAGCAGGGTGTCGCAAGCTCTTGGCTCCTCCCCTTGCTTGCGACGCGAAGCTAGTCCCGTGGGGCAGGGGGAGGCTGGGAGGGGGTAACGCTCTTGCGACAAACCACACGAACCACGTCGAGGCCCATCATGAACCGCCGACAATTCCTGCTCGCCGCCGCGACCGCCGCTGTCGCCGCGCCCGCACTCTCCTTCTCCGGCCGCCTGTTCGCCGCGCCAGCCAGCGCACCGCGCTTCCTGCTCGTGTTCCTGCGCGGCGGCTACGACTGCAACAACCTGCTGGTGCCGTACGGCAGCGATTTCTACTACGAGTCGCGCCCTACCTTGGCTATCGCCCGTCCTGACGCCGCCAACCCAAACAGCGCCATTGCACTCGACAACCAGTGGGGCCTGAACCCGGTGCTGCGCGACTCGCTCTATCCGCTGTGGCAGCGCAAGCAGCTGGCCTTCGTGCCGTTTGCCGGCACCGACGATATGTCGCGCAGCCACTTCGAAACGCAGGACAACATCGAGTCCGGCGAACCTACTGCGCCACGCAGCGACTACCGCTCCGGCTTCATGGCGCGCCTGTCGGGTGCGCTCACCGACGTGCCTTCGATCGCCTTCACCGACGCGCTGCCGCTGAGCTTCCAGGGCGGCAAGAAGGACATTCCGAACATCTCGCTGCGTGGCGTGGCCACGCCGGCATTCGATGAGCGGCAATCGGCGATTCTGGCCGACATGTACAAGGGCACCAGCCTCGCCGCGGCGGCGGCCGATGGGCTCGAGTTGCGCCAGAAAGTGTCCAAGGATCTGCAGGACGAGATGCAGAAAGCCAACCGCGGGGCAGCCACAGCGAAGAATTTCGCCGCGGAAACGCAGCGCATCGCCACCCTGATGCGCCAGCAGTACCGGCTGGGCTTCGTCGACGTGGGTGGCTGGGACACGCACGTGAATCAGGGCAGCACCACCGGCGGCCTGGCGACCAACCTCACCAACCTCGGCCAGGGTCTGGCCGCCTATGCGGATGCACTGGGCGACGAGTGGAACAACACCGTGGTAGTGGTGGTGTCCGAGTTCGGCCGCACTTTCCGCGAGAACGGCAACAAGGGCACCGACCACGGTCACGGCACGGTGTATTGGGTACTTGGCGGCAAGATCAACGGCGGCCGCATCGCCGGCTCGCAAGTAGCGGTGAATGCGCAGAGCCTGTTGCAGAACCGCGACTATCCGGTGCTCAACAACTACCGCGATCTGCTCGGCGGGTTGTTCAGCCGCACATGGGGATTGTCCACCGCGCAATTGCAAACGGTATTCCCAGGCGCGCGACCAAGAGACATGCAACTAGCCTAAACACAGGCACAAAGCCCCCTGTAGGAGCGCACCCTGTGCGCGAGACGACCTGATAAGGCCGCGCTTTTTACAACAGCGGCCCTGCTAACGCAGGGCCTTCGCGCACAGGGTGCGCCCCTACACACACGCATCTCACGTTGCTTGCGGGCTGTCAGTCCTGCCGGCGATATCGCCCGGTGAGCACCGGCTCCCAATGGATGCCGCCGTCGAAGGAACTCTCCAGCGTCAGTTTGTAAGCGTCATAACCCCGCGGCTGATAAATGTGTCGCGTTTGCCCGCGCGGCGAACTGCGCAGAAAGACCAGACGCAGGCCATCCCAATGTCCCGGCGCAGCTGCGGCGGGAACGAAGCCGTAGCTGTCGAACCAGTACATGTCGAACTGATCGTGCTCCGTCCCGGCCACGAATACCGCGTGCGCCTTGAGCGCCGGCTGCCCGTCACGCTGCTCGTCGTAATCCAGCACCAGCGCCTTACCGCCGAGCTCCATGCGCGCGACCACGCTCGAAACGGCCGGACCTCCTTGCCCCCAGCGCGTGGAGGCAATCTGTTCCTCGCCCTGCCACCGCCCCACCAGAAACTGCAAAGCGCTCAACATCGATCGTGCTCTCCATCCATAACATGACGCCTATCAGTGCGCCGGCAGTTCTGTCTTGCGTATCGTCACAGCGCGGCGCCATCTTAGCGGGCGGCGCCGCGGGCCACTTCGGCATCGGAAGCGTCATCGTCCATCTTGATGCCAAGGACCGCCGCCAGCAGTCCAGCCGGGCCAGCACCCTGGAGCACGCGCGAACGCCAGGCCGGAGCGTAGCGATTCAGCAACACCCATAAGCGGGACCGGTGGCGTAAGCAAAGGCCTGCACAGCAGCGACTGAATCAGGGCGACGCCTGCGATACCAGCAGGCTCTTGGCAATCTGCCCTTGCATGCGACCCAGGGCTCGCACCAAGTGCAAGGTCACGAAAAACAACAACACACCGATGACGCATAGCACGGCCGCATCACCCCAGCCGGGTGCATGAGGCCCCGTACCAAGATTGATGGTGACATTGTCGGAAAAATTGTCGAACAAGAAGGCCACAGGCGCACCCGCAAAAGCGATCGATACGCTCATCAACGTCACTGTGAGGGTGAAGTAGCAGATGCCCAGCGGAAGCATCAACACCATGTAGAACAACGTGGTCCAGGTGCGACCATCAGTAAACATGGTACCGATGCGCTTCATCAGCGATTGCGCAGGTTGCGCCGGGTATGGCGGCCGACGCGGCATGCGCACGCCGAGCATCACTTCCACGATGCGCCCTTCCAGCAGCGACAGCGCACGCACCGTACCGAAGAACAGCACGATGAAGGGAATGCCGATGATCAGCACGGAAAATCCGGCCGACAGCGCCACACCCGTCACTGCCCAGGTGAAATAGAAGATGCCGGTGGCTAGCGCCAGTAGCATGTAGAACATCGCACCCCACGTGCGCGGATCGACGGCAACGCCAAAAAAGCGTCCAGGCAGCGAATGCCGCTTCGGCGGCAGCGGCGGACGCAGCGCGCGCTGGATCTTGATCTCCTGATCGCGATAGATCTCCGCCACTTCCTCCGGCGCGCCATACGTGCCCACCACGTGAGCCAGCATGTCCGTTTCACTGCGACCGGGCTGTTCGGCCAACTCGGCGCGCAAGTGTTCCTCGGCGTCGTACAGCGCGTCCTGTATTAGCGCGGGATCGGCGCCGCGAAGTGCGGCACGCAACTGGTCCAGGTATTCCGCAATGGTGCGCGGCGTATTCATTTCACCCCTCCTTGCAAAACGGTATCGACGGAATCGCGAGTCGCGTTCCAAGCCGCAACCCACTCGCGCAGCACTTCGCGCCCCAACTTCGTAATTCGGTAATAGCGGCGCGGCGGCCCGCTGACCGAGGGCTCCACCTCACTCCCAAGCAGGCCAGCCCCTTCGAGATTGCGCAGCACCGGATACAACGCACTCTGTTTGCCGGCGAGCACCCCCTCGCCCACCTCTTCTAGCCGCTTCGCGATCTGGTAGCCATACATCGGCTGCCGCGACTGACCCAACACGGCAAGCAACACCATCGACACCGTGCCCGCCGATAGCTCTTTCTGGAATTTCTTCAGCAGACCGGCGCTGTCGTCCATCGGCTCACCCTCAGGGCTACTTACCCGTGAGTGAACCATAGTGTTTAGTTAACACTAGTACATGCGCCGGAAGTCATGACCGTTGCGACTACATGTGGTGGGCATGACACCAATGTATGTACCGCTTGTACAAACATTGGTGTCAGAGGGGATGTACAAACAATGGTGTCAGCCGGCGCAGTCACCCATGAGATACGCGGGACGGGCGATAACTGAGGGGGATTGGTCGTTTGCCCATCTAACGGCGCAATCGCTCATCTATGCACAGTGCGCAGCCGCACTCGCAGCTCACCCGATCCCGCGCGCGCGATTGACCTCGACAGATTGGCTGGTAGGCGACGCTAATTGCCGCTAGCGGCGTAGCGGGGGAATTCCTATCGGCGCCACCAAATCCAGCCCTCGACATAAAGTCATATCTATATGATTTTGCTATACATTACTGCAAGCCGGAACCCATGCCGTGTGACCCATCGCTCATCGCACAGTTCAACAAACGCTCGATACGCCACAAAAAAATGTTGACTCTCAGCGAACAGATGTCTACTCTCAGCGACACCAAAACGAATAGAGGACGACTACTTTCGGTTTCAGTGAGTCAGATGTATCGGCTCGTGGGGTTTCGGCCCCGACCCGCTCTTAGTCCCCATCCCCGAACGATCGGAACGTCATCGTAAGCTGGCGAGTTGACGACTAAGACCGTCCCGAAAGGTGACGGGGTGCAGCGAAAGAGGGAAAACAACTGCGATCGTCCACGCATAAATTTTTTCATTGATCCGAAAGGGGTAGTCATCCCGGCTACTCGTCAATGAAAAGGAATCAACTTATGCGTAAAAGCAAGATCGTTTTGGAATCACAGTTGTCGCATGGTCCGCGCAAGCGGTGGTACGGGAAGAGCAAGGTCTGGGCGAAAGTACCTAGCATTGTTCTTTCAGGACTCGGAACGCTCCTGAAGTTCATTAACTTGATTGTCCAGCTTGGCCTGGTAGTCAAGAAGGTGAAGGACGTCTTCTGGCCAAGCTAACCTCCTAGCAAGCATCCCCTTGGAGAACCCAAATGAGTGCATATTTAGGCCGCGCCCTAAAGTTGGTGAGGACATTTCACGATGTCAGCCAAGTAGAGCTTGCTTCTAATTTACATATTTCGAGATCCTACCTCTCTGAGGTCGAGTCAGGAAAAAAGACTCCTTCGATGGATCTCTTAAACGAATACGCAAAACACTTTTCCGTGCCACTAAGTTCCTTGGTGATCATTTCCGAGGGCTTCGAGGAAGGAAAGCTCTCTGGAAAAGTGAAAAAAGCGGCTACCGAAAAAGCATTACGCCTCCTCGAATGGGTCGACGCGAAGCGGGCTTAGCTTCAAAGGAGTGCGGCGCTTGTATCAGCCTGAGATTCAGTATCCTATCGAGCGCTCACCGCTGTTTGGGCTGCAAAGCCGTAAGCGGATGTGCGCCCTATTGGGTTGTACGACAGCAGAACTCGCTGTGATCAGGCGGCATAAACGTAAACTTTATAACCATTTCGAGACGGCCGATAAGTACGGTTCCCAGCACCCCGCCCTGGTGCATAAGCCCCGCAAGATCCAGTCGCCCGATCCCGACCTTGCGAAAATCCAAGCGAGGCTTATGGATCTGCTAAAGCGGATCGAATTGCCCGACTATCTACACTCTGCACGGAAGAATCGTTCCTACAAGACGAACGCTCAGTGTCACAAATACGGACACGGAGTGGCAAAGCTTGATGTCAGGAAATTCTACGAAAGTACAAGGGATTCCTACGTCTACCAGTTCTTCTTTGGCAAGCTTAAATGTAGCCCGGACGTCGCGCATCGACTGACCGAAATTGCATGCTTGGGCCGCCGCCTTCCTACAGGGAGCCCCCTGAGTCCTCTCATGTCGTTTCTCGCGTATGGCGATATGTTCAATGAACTGGCGAACCTTGCGAAAGCAATGGAATTGTCCATAACTGTCTACGTCGACGACATCGTCGTTTCTGGGGCTACCAAGGCATCCAAATTCATCGCGCCGGCGAAAAAGATCATTGCCCGGCATGGCTTGAGTGCCCATAAGTTTTCGGTTCGGCCCGCGGGCGCACCTATCATCGTGACTGGGGTATGTAACACCGAAAAGGGTGCGACCATTCCTCCTGCTCGATATCGAAAGATTCGAGCTCTGAAAGAAGAACTTGGCAAAGCAAAATCTAATGAGCGCCGTGTCGTCTACTTGAAAGCACTCATCGGGCAATATCGAGAAGCCTCGTCGTTCATCAGCAATGCCAAGTCACACGCAATGGCGTACCAGCGCCTACTAGAAGCGACCTCTCAGGGCGTGAAGCACAAAGCTCGAAACAAGGGGCGACGCAGGAGCGGTCGTATCAAGGCCATGCTGGCCAACCAGGTCGATGCACCACCCTCAACTTCGTCTCAGGCAAAGTCATCTAGCGCCTTGGGCAACAAGGGCTGACCGGTTGGGCTTCTGATCCGCTACGCGTACGAGCTCATCGGCAATTTCCGCTATCGAGTCGGAAGCAGACATCAGCACCGGTCGCAATGACTGACTCTTGACGCCTCCCACTTGGCCAATAGCCACTCAAGCGCCTCCCGCACCGTAAGCTCCTCCTGATAGGCCCCAATACAGGAATCAGATAGACAGTCCCTTACATCGAACGAGCCCGCGACAACCATAGAGGCATCCTTGATGCCAATCGCTGTTGCAGCCGCAACTTGCCTGGATGCACGGGTGAACGCATCCTTGGTCGCCGGCCGACGCCTCATCTTTCGGTTGCAATAGAGATAGGCCTTGTACAAGGATCCAAGTTTTGAAGTTGAGCCTTGGCGCTGATATCGATCTTCATAGCTTCTGCAAAGCTCTTGATCAGCATCGCGCAATGCGGGCAAGTTCACCCCGAACGGCTTGGCAAAAGACCCAATCGGCGGCATGTAAGGCGACCTTCGGCCTATGAAGTCCGCGATACACCTGGTAGCGACGTAGATCCATCGCGCCTGGCTGGCCGATGGTAGTGGAAGATAATTCAGCCCTGCCCACTGGTTAAACAAGAGCGGACTCGACGACTCCCTAGGCGCACTTAGGAGTTCGCTCATCGAGATGCTCTGGAGCGCGCATAGGTTCAGCAGGGTTCTAACGGTCGGCTTCTGGGATTGCCTTCGTACTCGCTGATCAGTTCCTTGCAGAAACCCTCTCATGTGCGGCCCTAATCCACCATGCGAGCTCGCGCTTAGACAAACGCCAGCGACGAAATCCAGATAGTCCGACCATCGCAGTGGAGCATCTTTTGGCGTCGCGCAGAATTCGACGAGCTCCAGGCATTGCGAGTTCATCCATCGCATGAAAGAAGGCCGGCGCCTCCGCTTGGCGCCTTGTCCCAATCTGCGACCACATGATCGGCAGCAGAGTCGCCTGTGTAGACGGTAAGTTTCGTGCTGAACTGCACCACAGTGCGGACAGGCATGCTCCAGATCGCATCCATGCGCGGGGCAGGAACATACGATATCGATGCTCCATACCAGAGGCTCGTAAGAATCATCATCCCACTCCTCATAGCATCGGGGACACCATTGTCTCCGCTTGGCCCCGTAAAGATTTGAATTGATAGACAGAACATCTGACATGGCCCACAACGTGCCACAACGAAGCGTCGGCACACCGGTCAGATGCTCAAGCTCTTCTACGCGCGCAACTTCCTGGCATCCGAGTCCAAGCAGGGGGCGAGACGACCATTTGGCGCTCACTAGGCCGTTCGTACTTTGGTGTACGTACGTACCGATCTGTTCAGCGTTTAGGCCCGTTGTTCTCATGAGCCTTCCTACGTAGCTATGCAAAGACTCCACAAGCGCGGTTCCCAGCCCCTTCAGTTGCAAGGGCGGAAGAACCGTCCAGTGAGGAACGATTTGTGGGCCCAGGCACTCCCCCTTCACCCTCATCGCTGCGAATCCATGAGCCCGCGTATAAGCCGTGCATTTGCAGGAGTCTTCAGCGAGTCAAAAAGTGCGGCATCCTCGTACAGCGTCTTCAGCACTGCATCTGTGCTGATAGCATCCTCCATATGCTTCTTCGTAATGGCGACAGAGCCTTCGCTTGCCCGAAGATCATCCGCGCGCGTCAAATAGGCGACCAACTCGCCGAAGACGCCAGCGCTAGACGCATAAGCTAGGTCCAGACATTGACGCAGTAAGCCCGCGTTACTGAAACGGAAACCTTTCCCCACGCTAAGCACGAGACGTTCGAAGTTCTCCCGGTCCGACGGAAGATCAAGCCTGTATCTGTTGACGAAGACAAATCGAGATCTCCGGAGGATCTCAGCGTTACCTTCCCATAGCGCAGCCATCCGTGGCACGCCAAACAAAACGAGTGTGCTGCCGACCTCCTCTGCCAGGCACATATAGTTCACCATATGATCTCCTGGCTGCTTGTGGCGCCCTGTGTAAGTCAGCGATGCGGCCTCCTCAATGAAGATCGCTCGAACACCTCGTGTCACTGCCATGCGCTCGACAAAATGACGCAGTTGGTGCTCCGGCCCACTGCGCCGAATTTTGGCCCATAGCTCACTTTTCAGCCTTGCGTCCGCTCGGACGTGTCCGCCATCGGGACTACCCACCATGGACCGGCTCAATAGCCAATCAACATTGGGCTCCTGCAGCTCGAGATACATCCGGGTTGTGAATTCTTTCGGGCTAAAATTTGAACGATCGCTCGGCGTGGCGCGCACTGCGAATGCAGGTAGATGCCCCTGCGACCACTTGGTAGGCGGGCCCGCAAAGGACCTCATGGCCGAGTAGCGAATTTCGGATTTACCCGCGCCAGAGAGGCCCACGACGAAAATGATCTGACCACGAATCGTGGCGTCTAGGGCGCGGGTAAGAGTCGATCTTGCCTGTTCATAGGCCGGATGCAGGATGATTCCCGAGGTACGTTCAGCCATCTCATGCATCCTCGGTTGGGAAAGGGTCTGCTGACGCACCCGATTGACTCCACATCGCCACCCTTGTCGGCGCTGTCGTCACCTCGTCTTTAGGTTCTTTCGCCAGATGCTCGAGATGTCGCGTGCTACCTGCGGTACGGTTCGCCTCCTCAGTTCTCGCTTGCCGACTGATGCGAATCTTGTCCCGCAAACGTGTGTTACCGCTTCGCGTGGCCTCGTCCGTTAGCGACTCAAACAGCTTCGACAGATCATCACGACCCACCACCCTCAAACTCTCAGCGGTATTGGCCAAAACCCATCTTCGGCAAAATTTGACGTACATGCGATGTGGATCGACGCAGTCCAGTCGCATCTCGACAGGCCTTTGCGAGCGGATTTCACGCAAGAGATCCGCACTCGTATACCTTCGTTGCAGATACCGAATCCCACGAGATGGGTCGACTTTGATATCCCTCGCAATAGGTACGGATGTCGCTATCAGGAAATCGTCTACGCTCTTAACATCCACGAGACCAAGGTGACCAAATAGCTCACCCATCTGGTCATTCTTTTCCCTGGGGCTAAGGCGATTGACGCCATGCCGAACGTCGACCATGTCACTGAATAGGTATTGATCAAGATGCTGAACCACCGTTGCGTACGCCATGCACGCCGTCGATTGACTCTTTTGCCGGCTCGTCACCGATCGGCCCTGTCTGTCCGGTGCCGTACTTCCTAAGAAGCGATGCGCAAGCTCCGCATTTATACGACCAAGGGCATTCTCGGCGAGCGAATTCTTCCGCGGACTGCCGGGGGGCGCCTGGATATGCGTCGCCCCAGCGTATTCACAGAATCCAGCGAAGAAGTCACCGATATATTCGGACCCTTTGTCGACTATCCAGTAACGAGGAAGGAATCCCTGCCGATGGAAGATGTCCCTTATCAGCACGGCAAGCGCGTTTCGACAAGCGGCTCCGAACATGACCGCCCGTCCAAGTGGCATTCCCGTCGCTGAGTCCATGGCGACATACAGGGTCGGACAATCGAAGCCAAGGGATGCCAGAAAGTCCGGGCTGCAGCGAAGATCGAACTTGGTCGAGTCCACATGCACCATGAGCTTGGGCACGAGACAGCGCATTGTCCGAACACCAGGATCAACTGCCTCTTCGGCCGCATGAAACGCTCTGTAGCCTCCCTCTGTGTATGCCCGCCGGAGCGGACTCTTGGCACGAAGCCTTAACAGGAATGTTGTTCTTGAAGGTGCTCGCAAGCCCTTCTCTTCACAATGAATCCGCAACGCATCATGCGCCTGGAGCTTCGATCGAAGCAGCGGATCACTCCGATATCGAGCAATAACCCAATTGAGGGCCGCTTCTTGATCAGCGGTTAGCTGACCTGCACGTCGTCCCGCGCGCTCGTAGTGCGTGAGGCATGCCTCGAGCTCGCCTTCACCTTTGGAGGACGCCTCTTGCACCTGTCTAACCAGGGGAGCGTACCGTCGGGTTATTGGCTCTTCGCCGCTCAACATCCGGCGTATCCGTTCGAGGCGACTAACGGCATGCAGGTAATCAGCAGGCCTTGCCCGAAGAAGTTGGGAGGCAACGTCTGGCTGAGCCAATCCGTCCCGCAAGCGCGCGAGCAATTCACTATCACATTGATCAGATCGCTCCCTCGACGCGTAGAGCATAAAGCGGTCCGGCTCGTCGATTGGAACCGATCTCAAAGGTCCATAGATCTCCCCCATGGCGAGAGCCACGAGAGCGTGCTTAACCGACACGCCAGGGACATGCTCCGGAAGTCCCCCCAGCGATAGCGGCCTTGTCTCAAGTGCCTTACGGATCTTAGATCTGCCCTCCGTGCCCGCCACCTTGTCGCTCTCAGAGGATAGGAAGCTGTAAAGGGCCAGCAGATTGGCCTGATAGATGCCATGGGGCTCCGGAGGGCACCAGATCGCATATGACATACCGTGCTCAGCAGCCCAGGCATCCACGGCGGGCCTGGTCCAGCCGGTATCAAGGCGAACCCATTCGTCAGGCCGCTTCGATGCGAGCTTCAATAGGTCCTCGCTTGGCTTGCATTCAATCAGACGGATTCCATCCGGCTCGAACAACATGAAATCAATATGCACTGTGCTCGTGCGTCCATACCGGACGATATTCTTCGGCTCCACCTGCACGTAATACTCGTGGCAAACGCCAAATAGCTCGATTTCCAAAGCGAAAAGATATTCGACTGTGTAACTCTCCAGCGCCCTTCGCCCTAGGTTCTTTAGGGAAGGCGAGTCCACAAGGATGTTCTTCATGCCCCGCTGGCTAAGTCGCCTTGAGGGACTATTCGTCCGCATCTCCTCTATTTCGCGGATGACGACGGCGCTGAGTCCTCGAGACTGGTAGTAAAGAAGACGCTGTGCGTCAGTAAACATGTGCTGACTTCCTCACGGAGGCGCACAAGGGATCCAAGCGACGGTAGAACCTTCGCTAGATGCCAGGCACGCGCGGACGGCTCGCACCGCGAAAGCGGCGAAGTGCTTGACGTGACGCTGGGAAGGCACTACAAATGAAGGGGAAGCAACTCAGAAAGCTTCACCTACGCAACGAGCCTCGCGTCTGATCACGCGAGGCTTCGTTATTTGTAGCGCTCAAAAATGCGCGCTACCCGCTCATGGCTGGACCTCCTTCGGCAAAATCACTGCGGCCGTGTCTCCATTCATGACCGCTTGAAGCCATGCCCGTACCTTTGGAGTAGCCGCAAACCATCCGCGGCGCCCCGGCACTTGGAACATTTCGATAGGAAGGCGACCTGTCTGTCGCGCTTTCGCAAGGGCGCCCGTTGTGGGGTATCCAAGCAAGCGCGCTGTCTCAGCAGCAGTCAGTAGTGGAGCCTTCGGAAGATAGCTGTCGATTTCCAGAGACACATTTGGGATGCCAGCCATCTCCGCACTCCTCTGAGCTAAGTCGCACTTAATCGCAGCTAGTCGCGCTGTGTCGCGGTTCTAGCACTCCTGCCAGCGTGTTTCAGTCTCGGCTCGTAATGGCTAGGCAAAACCTGCGCGAGCAAGCGCCTTACCAACTGCTCTGTCATTTGCCGGTTCGAAAGCGCCCCCCGCTTCCCGGACTAGATCTCCCGAGAAACTCTGGGATTCCTCGTTCCGAAGGTGCCATAACACCAGCTAGCGGCTCAACTCCGCCAAGAAATTCTAAGCATTTGTTTAATATGAGATATTTTGCACGTGCGACTTATGCATCTCGCACATAATGAGACGGATCGCAAACCACTCGAGAATGCCAAGATAAGCCATTTAATCAACGTCTTAGACAAGGCAATGCTTGTGCTTTCCCGTGTGAAAGGCCTGGGACGTATGGGCGGTCAAAATTCCCGTAACTGCGACCCCAGCCTAAACGCCACATGAACGAATAACTCAGGGTAATAGCCAGAATGGGGCGGCCCCACCGCGCAAGCCCAAAGGTCTCGCGGGAGCAGTCACTAACGAATGACGACTTGGCCTAGGAGAAGGCACCGGACTGCGTTCTAATCAGCAAAGACTCCAACAACTCCAGGCCGCCATCAGAATCCAGATAAGAGATGGGCAGATGATTTCCCAAAGCTGGAAGTGGCGTATCCAACCAAGCCCGGACCCAATGCTCCGCATCGAAGTTAACCGGATCTCCGCTTTCCTCGACCATTCGTTGAACCACTGCGATCAATTTCGCAGTGCCTTCTTCTCGATGATTAATCATGGAACTCACCAAGTGCGATTTGGGTTGGCTCTCCAATGGACGCCCAACCAGGGTTGTGGGCTTCGATAGTACGCCCTCGATAGATCGCCGCCTCTTGTCCTCATGACCGCGGAAGGCCGTCAATCTCACACCTTGAGACTGGCTTATGGACCATGGAGGTCGAGGTTGAACACAAAGGAAATGTTCCTTTCAGACCTCAAGGGTCCCACCGGGCACGAGAAGGATAGCCGCGCCGTAGCTCTTCAACTGTTCGGTAGCATTTCGAAGCCACCCAGAGACTAGTGATGCGATGAAAGAATTTAACTTCAAGGGACTTCACCCAGCCTTCGTTGAAGCCATCAACAGGCACGAGCCGTCTATCGCCTTTACGCTTGCAGATGGTAACGGAAGGTTTGTTTTCCTCCTTTTCATGGCAACGAATTCGTCCGGAAAAATCGTTTGGGGCGATCTCGAACTATTCATACTTCTCGCTCGCACTCAAACGATGCTTCGCTTCAAGCTACTAGGGAACCATAAAAATAATGGCGACTTCAAAGTTCGCTTTAACAGCCAGGACGAGGCTGCGATCAGAGTCGAACTCGGACTTCACGATGCGGCCCAAGGACCGGCGTTTGCCCTAGAGAGCTTTCTCAGCAAACTCAATGGAATGATTCCAACCTCGATCCCGCTCGAGGAAAAAATCGCCACAATAAAGACTGATAGGGGCGCTATTGAATCGAACTGCAAGTCATACTTTGATGAAGCAAGTAAGGTCTATCTTCTCAGAGCGGGGCCTCTTCCGGCGGGCAAGCATCCTCGGGAGGAAACACTGAGGAAGCTCTATATGCTCAATGCCTCAGCAACAGATATCGCGTCATTGATTACGAACTTGAAAAAGATACGCTGGACAACTTATTGGACCGCGACCAAATCCACGACGAGCACTTTTGCTGAGATTTTCGCCAAAGTCACCGCGTCTGTACCATCGCATTGATTGAATCCGGGGAAGTGACAGAGAGGGTGGACAATGTCAATCTTTAAGGAAACTGTATCCATTGTTAGGGAAGCCGAACGGCTAGTTATTGGCACCCGCATCAAAACCCAGTGGCGACACGCGGAATCAGCACTAGACGCCATCGTGCATGTACCCTGGTTCATTCTGGTTGGCTTGCAAGAGAAGATTGCGTCGTTCGCCCTTGCCCTTGCACTGATTCCCGCTTGGTGGGCCGTTCTCTTTATCGTCCTACTAATCACAAGCGGATCGCCGGCTGCGAACCTACAATCATCTCAGGGCTGGGTGGTTGCCGCCCTCCTTGCAGCGGGGTCAGTGATTTTTCGTTTGCCGAGCCATTTCACACACCTTGGCATCCGCCCTAAACAGACAACGCAGCTCGCAGCACATATCCGGTCTATCGCCTCAGATGAGGCAACCATAAAGCTGCTTCAATCTGGGATCTCAGTCATGGATGCCGTGAATTCGCAACGCATTACACGCATCAATTGGATCCTCGGCGTGTGCTGGGCGGGCCTTGTCTGGGCGGCATCTCACTGGGTCTTCTCTACGGTTGTTTCTGACGCACTGAAGCACGAAGCGTTTCCTCGCATCTTTGGAGGATTTCTCATCTTCTTGTTCTTCGGCGTGGGTGCAAGCTCCTATGAGACCACGATTCGCATGGTGAAGCAGACTATCGATTTTGCTCTTCTCGAAGCTAGCGATACACGATGCTCTGAGTGAAAGGAATCTAAATCTCCGTGCCACTCAGGTTCGGGGAAATGACAGATCACCTCACATGCAACAAGGAACTTCTCCAAAGGGGGGCGTTTGAAACTTCGCGATCAACTACGCAAAGACAATCACTACGTACCCAAGCTCTATTTGAAGCAATGGGCGCGCAATGGAAAAATACCCACGTACCGACTCTTGGTGCCCAGCGCCAACTGTCCTCTGTGGAAAGACCACTCCATCAAAGGCATTGCGTTTCACCAACACTTGTATACGTATGTAGCCGGACAGGGGGAGACGGACGAGTTCGAACGTTGGCTAGACCGCGAGTTCGAAAGTCCGGCCGAGGAAGCAATCGACCGGGCTATCCATGGCGGGCGGCTCAGTCCTCAGCATTGGAATCAGCTGATCAGATTTCTTGCGGCCCAGGATGTAAGAACACCTGTGCGCCTCAGGGAGTTTCTTGCTCGACAGCACAAATCGCTGCTTCCTCTCATGAACGAGATACTGACCAGCTCCGTTGAAGAGCTTGAAAGGGCTGCTCGTCTTGGAGTCCATATCTCCGCGCCGAAGAGAGATACAAACGACCTGTTCCCTTTCAAGGTCACTATCGCCCGCAACGCCGACGGAGGGGGAACAATCCAAGCTAAAACTATCGTCGGCCGGCAGCTATGGCTCGCATCTTCCCGACATATTTTGACTAGCACCATATCGCGCTTAATGACACACCGATGGACAATCCTTCACGCTCCAGACGGCGTCTCTTGGCCTACTAGCGACAACCCGGTCATTCGCCTTAATTTCTCGGATGCTCAAAACTACGATTTCCTGGGCGGCTGGGGGCGAAACAACGGCGAGATACTTCTTCCCCTGAGCTCCAAGCATCTCCTCTACACCAAGATCGGCAGCCGGCCCTTCCCTCGTGGCGCAGCCTTTGATGAAGGTACAGCACACCTGGTGCGACGAATGATCATTGAGCACGCTGACCGCTTTGTTTTCGCCAAGGAGCAAGGTGATGCCCACCTTATCCGTCCACGTAAGGTCTGCCCCGCGACCTTCCGACAGGAACAACTCGCTTGGCAGAACTGGCATCAAGAGCAGAGCCAGGCGGAAGCCGAGCTCCTACTTTAATGCCCCATCTCTTGTTATCCCGCCGAACATGACAGGCCATCGAACAAACATGAGCGAGTCCGAACCCAAGTTGGACAAGTTGGCTTGGCTCTCTTTAGCGAAGCCGGATTCCATCACTGTTGAGGAGCTAGGACTGACGTCAGACGAAATTGACGGAGCCTGTAATTTCTCAAATGAGAGGGTGACTTTCCGAAACCCGGAAGAGGCGACAACAAGGGCGATAAGACATATCCAGACTGCAGTCATCGGTCCCGCGGTTGAGACACCAACGGCGCTATTCGAAGCCTTACATCATTGCTGGCTCGAATCTGGCACGGCGCGCAAAGACAATCTCAGCGGACTAGCCCTCGCACAGCTTCACAACTCGGGCCAAATTGACGTTCTTCAGATCGCCGTTAAGGCAGCTCAAGACGGAGCGCGTGGGTTCTCCGTATCCAGGGGGATATCTGAGAGCTTGCCGCTTCTTGACAAGATCGACGTACCCAATCTGCTCATTTTGGTCGGGTTAGTTGGCCCACAAGGATTCCTGCAACACGCTGCTGGAGAATGGATGAACGGGCATCCATCATCCATCGGCGAGGTGGTAAAGGGTTGTCTGGCCATCCCGTCCGAGGCGCTAGCGCCTCTTCTGCGGACAGCGCTCATCCAAGGTGTCTCCGTCAATAGAGCTACATGGCTCGCCCGCATCCATGAGTTGGTAGCGAACCATAATCCACTTGTCTCAATGCCGGCCGTAGATGCCCTGGGCTTGCTGAACTGGGACGGTGGCACAGCCGAGGAGATCGATAAAGCCTTAGAAGTAGTCCGTGCGGGACTGCATTCAGATGATGAGCGACAGATTGTTGCCGCGACAGGTGCCGGCCTAAATCTAATCAGCACTGCTACCGATCGACACGTACTGATCGATGAGATCGCAGCACTTGATAAGCCATACATTGCCCGCCAGATCGGTGATCACTTGGCCTATCGCGTCGAGCATCTGAAAGCACAGCCTTGGTATCTCGACAAGCTCCGCTTGCTGGCCGCCAAGGCCAATCAGGAAGCAGGTTCTTATCACGGCGTCGACCATATCCTAAGTGGCCTGTATCTCACGAATCAAAAAGACATTTGCCTAGAATGGTTGAGAACCTGGGCAACCACCAACTCTGATGCCTCCCCTTCGCTATCAGAAGAGCTTCCCCAGATATTTGAAGCCTTGGCCAAGGATGATGAAACGCTAGGCGCACTACTTGCCAGATGGCTTACTAGCGATGACGCTGGCATACAGCAGATGGCGAGAAAATTTCTCGACGATCTAGGCTTGCATAGGAAAGACGACCTTAGGTTTCCGACGTCAACTCTGGATGCCCTATCGCCGCCAGGCTTGCTGCAGCTGACTCGCCGCGTGCTGGCGAATGTCCTCCGCGAGGAACAGAAAATTTCTCTCATTTGGTCGCTTACACACACCATCTCAGCAGAGAGTCGTACCCATCTGTTAGTGCGAGAAGCGATGGCGAGCTTTGTGGGATACGACTATCCCGTGGCGACGATAAAGCACCTTGAGACCGTACTTGTCACGGAGGATGAGGCGCCCATCAAGAAGTTGGCACAGGATATTCGTGAGGCGTTAAAGAATTACTACGATGCGCTCGATGCACTCCCAACAATCGAAGAGCTTCGGCCGCTTTCCGAGCACCGGCATCGTTTCACAAAGGAGCACCGGCGGATGATGAATGCTGCCTTTGAGGAAGCAAATATGAAATCCGTCTTTCGCCAGCTTGTTACCACGATCCACCTGAAAGCGGGTCGTTCTTCGTTCTCGATGCGGAACGGCGAAGTCGGTGAAAGGATGCATATGTCTGCAGCATCTCACTCTGTGACTCTCCCGCGCAGCGAGTCGATCGACAAGGTCGGAAGCGATCTGCAGCGAAGGCAGTTCATTCTTAGTGCGGAACCCAAAGATCAATGAAGCTGATTATTAAGGAGTTCCTCAGTCAGCTAAAGGAGTCCGGGGAACTGGATCGCCTTCTTCCTGACCTTCTATCACGGATGAAGATCATCCCGATCAGTCGCGCCCAGATTGGTGTACGGCAGAACGGCGTGGACGTCGCAGCGGTCGGTAAGGACGATCACGGAATCAAGACACTATTCCTCTTTGTGCTCAAGGTCGGTGACCTAGGGCGTAGAGACTGGGACGACGGTGTCAATGCCATTCGGGCAACGTTGAACCAAATTCAGGACTCGTACCTTCGCACTTCTGTCCGCGCAGAGCACAAGGGCTTGCCGGTCAAAGTGGTGGTCTGCTCCACCGGAGATTTGAGGCAAGAGACTACGCAGGACTTTACGGGCTATGTTGATGGTCACACCACCAGTAGCTTGGCCTTCGAGTTCTGGTCAGGTGACCGCCTTGCAGATCTGATCGAAGAACATCTTCTCGATGAGTATGCAATCGATCCTTCGGAACGTGCAGACCTACGTCGCGCCATCGCACTGATTGGCTCGAGAGACTACGATCTTCGGCACGCGTACAAGCTTCTTCGAAAGCTTCTGATCGACAACCATAACGGCAACGCACACGTTACCGTCGCACAACGAAAGCGATTCATCCGCCAGATGAAGACCGCCGCGCTCGTACTGGAGATTATCTTTCGGTGGGCGAATGAGGAGGGAAATCTACTCAACGCCTTTAAGGTCGGTGAAAGATGCTCGCTTTGGGCTTGGGAGTTCGTTCGATCGCGAAATCTGCTCAAGTACAGGCCGGCAATGGCCGCCTTTTGGAATATTTACCAGATTCAATGTCGTATTAGCGAAGCGTATTTTCACAAGTTACGGCCATACTTTCTGGCCAAGGATGGGCTTTCCGTCTTTGCGGGCGAAAACGTTCTCGTGACGGACAAAGTTTATGAGCAGATCGGCATTCTGGCGGAGATCGGGCTCTTACAAATTCGAAATGCCAGTGACGACAACAGTGGTATCGCAGCTCAAAACGCTAATGCGGTCGCGGATGTTCTCGTACGCCTTGTAAAGAACAACCCATCGTCGGGTTCGCCTCGTTTGGATGGCAACTCGATCGAGTTGTCACTTGCCTTTATGCTACTTGCTGCGACAGGAAAGAGCGATGACGCCAAAGAATGGCTGGACTCCATAGCAAACCGTGTTTCCTACGCCTTTAGGACATCGGCGTGCTTTCCTATTGCGACGGATTCGTTTGACGATTTGGTCGCACTCGAGATGGGGGACCTGACGCAGAGCGAAGTCGACAAACTGAAGGATCTGAGCACGCTCGTTCCGACAATCATGTACTGGAGCGTCGTATTCGGCCACGACGAACTCTATGGCATGCTGCAGAACGCCCAATCCACTTCTTTCAATGGCGTTTGTCTGCAGCTCTGGTATGCAGACGAAGCGACTGAGCAAATCGTGTATCGCGAGCCTGCACAGTATGAAAGCGGGACTACGGAAGCTCCCATTCAGCTCCCCCTCGATGTGAACGATCTGATTGCCCGTGAAGGCAGGAAGCTTGAATCCGATGCCATTGTCGGACTGGATGCATTTTCAGCCGTACGACATGGCATGTTCGTACTGGTAATGATGGCCTGCCGGCATTTCCGTACGCCATTCGCCCCGCAGTTCTGGATGCCGCTTATTGCAGCTCGCTCCGGAAAAGAAACGCTCGCGGAGGAAGGAACAGCCTCGTAGGCGAACCTGGACCGCTAAAGTGACTAGCGGGGCAATCTATCAGAACAACCCGGCCGCCTCTAGTTATGCATGGAGTGCGTTTACGGGGAGTCGACATTCACACTCCACAAGCGCGTATCGCAATGACTCCCAAAAACCGATCAGTCACTGAAGAGCAGTTCAGCGCGCTACTCATGGCGCTAGCCCGTGATGTGGTGGACGCGCACATCTTTTGGGACCAGGCGAAGGCACTGCGGACCCAGATGGAGCAGTGGCCTGAGGTACATACGGAAGGCTCGGCGTTTTGGCTTTACACACTAGAGGCGCACCAGCGCACAGCGCTTTCGTGCTTGTGCCGGGTATTCGACCAAGAGCCTAGTGCCCTTCATCTTCGTTCGTTACTCCTACTCACCAGTGACCACCGCCACTACTTCGGGAAAGGGGCGGCGGCACAGCGCCAGGCGGACGACCCCTTCGCGCAGTGGCTGCCCGATGACGCAGTAGCACCAGAACCAGCCCGGGTCGCCGCGGACATTGCACTGTGCGCGCGGACTGACCCAGATGTTGCCGCTTTAGCCCTGTTCCGGGACAACTTCATTGCCCATCGCAGCACAAAACTGTCGATGAGCGAGGAGCCGCCCACAATGGCCCTGGAACATGAGCGGATCGAGCGCTTACTCGACCGCGCACACACGCTGCTCAATCGCTACAGCTACATGCGCGACGCCTCGTTTTTCAGCATGACGCCATTGGGACACGATGCGGTCGAGACAATCTTCAAGTGTGTGCAAGGGCACCTCAACTACCTGCGCCAACAGTGCGAGGCGGAGGCTGCCGCTGCGGAAGCCAGAATGCTGGAGTTCGAACAGGCTTTGCAGCATATCAACGCCATGGCGGAGGGTCGGGGAGAAGAGGCTCGCGCCGAACGCAAAGCCCTAGCGGAGCAGTTCGGGCTCACCATCAACGACGCTGGCGACCGTTTCGGGGTCGTGATCTTCCGCGGGCCGAAGGCGTCCGCTCCGAATGGGGAGCCGTCGACGTCGTGACATTACTGTCGCCCTGGGATTTTCCCATAGACGAGGCATCAAAAATGATCACGACGTGGCTTCACCACAACGACCGTCTGGAACTTCATGACGAGCGGGGTCTCCTCTACTCATGGCCGGCCGATGCAACCCAACACGGCCACCTGGCCTTCCCGCTGAACCTGTTCCCGGCGTTCGGCAGCCGGGTGGCACAGCTCCTGCGACCAATGCCTACCGAGCCACAAACAGATCCGGAGTTGTGAAGCTGCGGACCCGCCGAATGAGCAAACACATGTGCATCCAGCAACACCAAACACTGTTATGTAGAAGCAAATAACCGGACATCGCCACGCATGATTGAATCCTTCCTTCTGAGTCACCTGCGAGTCTCACTACCTCTGTTTGCAGGACTTCGCGAGCGAATCGAGCGTTGGTTGTTCTTGCAAACCTATCAACACTCACAGGAGTGTCACGACCATAGAAGTGAATTCGCTCAGCAATGGCTACCCCTGGGCGCGCAAGTTGAATACTCGCTCCACCTCGAATCCATCGCCACCCCTGGTCCTAGAACATCGTTCATAGCAGTACGGTCAACAAATGCCTCCGAATCACTTAGGAAAATCGAACTAAGGGTGGAGGCGGCCGATGACACGTTGGCGTACGAAGACTGCATCACTCTCCATCACATAACACAAAGACCGAAGCTCGCTGCGATGCCAAGCATCCCTCCTCGCGGGGCTTACCTTGGACGAAACAACTCTCTTGAGACGCCCTATAAGACGCTAACGGTATACCTCATTCATCTTTTCAAAGATGACGAGATAGTCGAGTCAGATGCCTCCGGCCCGGCGCATCGACCCGACCATTACTTTGTCCTCAACAGTACTTACAAACAAAGATTCGGACGCGTCTGGAACCTCGACTGGATAGAGATACAGAAAGAGGAAATACGAAACTTCCTTCAGTGGTCCATGGCATCTCCACGCTACATTCGCGCACGCGGGGGAAAGTACCCACCCGGGCGCATGCTCCCCGAGATCCTTCGCCGTGTCGTAGGACGCCCCCTATTTAGGATAGTCGCGCGAAAGTGGGTTATATCGCTGGTCTTCTGGATCCCAATTTGGCTTCGCATCAATTCCCATAAGAAGGATGGAGAGGCACAAGACTCCTAATCGTAAGTTGACCCGTTGATAGGGTCGACTTCCCGTAGATCAGTGCCAGGGAGAGCCAGAGGCTGCCAGGTCGTTTTGAAGTCGAAACTCGGCGGGCGCCAGCCCGCCGAGGCCGTCACGGGGAATTTCCTGGCTGTAGTCACCCTATTTGGCTGCACACTCTCGGGAATACCGCGCACGCAAGGGCCGTTAACGCTCCAGTGCGGAGAGTGAGCGAGCGATATTGGCCCGCGCCCTCTCTTCAAATCGGTCCTGGAATAACGGGGTGGCGTAGATCACAGAACGCCCTAGAATGCCCTTCAGGACATCGGCACGCTTAGCCCGATAAATCATGCCAGGTAAGGCAGCGAATGACTCCGACCTCACCGTCACTTTATCTTCTCGGAGGCAAGACGCCTGAAGCGTTCTAGTGGCCTGTCCGGCACATACTTTGGTTGTCAGATCGCAAATGCACCCGGCAACCTTGACCGCCTAAGCACTTGTTTCAATTAGCCCTGTACACCCTTTGCCATCCAACAGTCAGCAAAGTACGTACACAAGACGCCTCCACTGCACACACTTTGGTCTCCAAAACTACACATACATTGGTGTCATGCCCAGTGGGCATGACACCAATGTATGGACGCGTTGTACAAACATTGGTGTCAGGGGGGATGTACGAACAATGGTGTCAGTTGGCGCAGCCAGCTATGAGACAGGAGGGACGAGCGATCCCTCAGGCCCGTAAACGCCTACCCAAGAAGGGGCCTGGCTTGGACGCCAAAATGGGGGCCGACCTATAAGGTCGAAAGAGGGCACCCTTCCAAGAGGCGTTGCGTAGAACGGCTCCTGGGCTACGTTATGAGGTCCGCAATGGGTCGGAAGCGGACAAGACGCGCTGGCCCCACCCACCGGGCATCGAGCGCAACGCGCGGATCAATCAATTCGCGGAACACAGCGAACGGACGGCCGCATACCTCACGCCCACTTTAGCCGGCGCAGCGCGGTACGTATGTCTTTTCGCAGAGACACGACGCCGTTCTTCGCAACGCAGGTCATCGAGCGGCGATTCGTCGACGATGAAAGTCGACTGCAATATGCGCGAAGACAAGGATCGAGGCTGCAAGCGTCAAATAGTCGCGCATCGTATGTGGTTCGAAAACATCGTGAAAAGTAAGCCAGTCCACGACGACCAGGACCAACACCATTGCTATAGCAAGCAAACGTTGTGGCATGTCGACATACTCCCGTCCGGAGGAAACCAGGCTGTCTATGATGATTCGAATGAAAAACGGCACCAGGGCCATCGCACCGGCGCTTCGGTGAACATCCGCGGCCTCAGCGCTGAACGCCAACCGCATTTCCCGGCCAAACCGTTCCCGAAAGGGTTTTGGATAGATCAGCAAAAGTGCGTCAAAACCCCATTCCAGCAGTCGGACGGCGAGATGGTTGGGCTTCATCTGGATGGTCCCGCTATCACCGGCAGATTTCGGGGAAGCAATTTTTTGGCTTGAGCCACAGAGACAACCGCTGCCAATCTGGCTACCTCTACCCGAACAGCGCGCAGTCCCGTATCGGTCGCGCGATAGTAACGTCGCCGCTCGTCATCGAGATCCGGATCAGGACGTTCTTCGCACTCTTCAACGAGCCCCGCTGAGAGCATGCGCTTGAGGCATCCGTATAGGGTTCCTGGACCAAGCTTCAGTGCACCCGCGGTATCACTCTCGACGGCCTGCATGATGCTATAGCCGTGTCGTTCGCAATCGACCAACGCCAGCAGTATGTGGAACACCGCCGGCGACAATGGTGACGCTGGTTTTTGGGGATGGCTGGCAGGCATACAATATATCCGTGACGGATATATTGTATGCCCGGGAGTGTTGAGTCAAGACCCAAGCCCGATTGCCGACGATAACAACCGGTATCGGGGTCAGGCTCACTTCCTACTGTGGATAAGTGAACCTGGCCCCATTCGGCTGTTGCCTGCAGCAGGCTGCCGTGGCCATTACCTGGATGTCCACCAGCCGACGCTGAAAGAACTGCATCAAGTTCCCAGGACAACTCACTTAACACCCCGCCCCGTCTTCTGGCGTTCTCTAAACTTAGTATCCCTGCTCTACATTGACGATGCCACCAATCGACCCGCCACGTGTGAGCTCGCGAATCTTCTGCGCAATCTGCCACATGCTCTCATCAGGTAGTGCTTCGGCTGAGCAATGCGGCGTTATCGTAATCCGCGACTGGCTCCAAAACGCGTGACTGGCAGGCAATGGCTCATGATGAAATACATCAAGCGTTGCTGCCGCAACTTGCCCGCTCGAAAGCGCCTCAAGGAGGTCGCCCTCTACCAAATGCGCGCCTCTCGCGACGTTGATGAGATACGCGCCACGCGTGAGTTTCGAAAAAGTGCGCGCATTCAGTACGCCGTCCGTATCCGGCGTACTTGGCAAGAGATTCACGAGAACTTTCACTTTGTCTATAAACGCGTCGAACTGATTCGCACCTGCGTAGCAATCGACACCTTCAATTTTCTTTGCGCTGCGACTGAAGCCACGCACGGGCAATCCAAACGATGAGAGCGTCTCGGCTACGTGTGCCCCAAGGACGCCTAGTCCAAGCACGCCGACAGTAAACGTTTCGCGCGGATGTCGCTCAAGAACTTTCCATTGTTGCAGTGCTTGCAAATGTGCATATTCATCAAAGCGACGCATGTACCGCAAAACCGTGTGGGTGACGTATTCGGCCATCTGCGACGCCATACCTGTATCTTCGAGCCGCACAAGCAATGTGTGTTTCGGCAATGTGCCCGGATGCGCTCGCTCTAGACCAAGAATCGCATCGACACCCGCGCCAAGGTTGAACACCGCGCGCAAATCATCGCGGCCAACAAAGAATTCACGAGGCGGTCGCCACACGACCGCGAAATCAGCCGGCCCCGTATCACCCCGCTCCCAGTGACGCACTTCAGCTTCAGGCAGTGCGCGCGAAAGGCTTTGCAGGTCTGGGTCGAAGCTTATGCCCTGCGTATAAAACAAAATCTTCATGCTTACCTAGAGGCTGCGGAGGCGGACGCTTGCCTACCCGTTAAAATGCAATCGAACAATCATCACATCGCCTCAGCAGCTCATTGCCGTAGAAAACGCACTTGCTTCAGCCGTCGATCGAAACGCTCCGTAGAGTGTGGACAACGTATGACAGCACCATGGCAATAGCTAGAAGAGATCAATTGTTCAGCGCAGACCTGTAACGTTTCTCCACAGCATCGCAAAGCAGCTTCGATACCTATTGCAGAACGGGGACAGATTCACTTCCAAGAGAATCGGAAGTCAACCTGCCCCTGTTTTGTGTAACTCCGTTTTGTGGCTGTTAAACCCTGGGCCGGAGCCGCGCATCTCAGGCAATCGAGTCCCTTGACGAAGTGGACTAAGCGCATGAAACAGCTGTTGCTGATCCTGTCGATCCTGGCCTTGCCGTGCCTGCTCCGTCCAACCGCTGCCCTCGCCGAGGAACCTGCCGCCGACATGCAAGTGGACGTGGGCGGCTATGCACTGCATTTCCATATCGTCAAAGGCCAGGGCACGCCAATCCTGTTCGAAACGGGCGGTGGCGACGACGCAAGGGTCTGGCGTGACCTGCTGCCTTCCATCGCCCAGATCACCGGCGCGACGCTGATCACCTACGACCGCCCTGGCTTCGGCAAGAGTGGGCTGGATCCGCTTCGACCCCGCATGGTCGACAACACGGACGACCTGGAACGGGCGTTGCGGAGTCTGGGTTACGACGGCAAGACGTTCCTGGTCGCCCACTCTCTGGGCGGCTTCTTCGCCACGCTTTACGCGGCGAGGCATCCCGAGCGCGTGCTCGGCGCCGTGCTGATCGATGCCAACGTTGCCTGCTATTTCACTCCGGCATTCATGGCCGCCTCGCGTGAAGAGGACGAACGCAAACGCGCGACGTTCAAGGACACGCGACCCGGCCTCTACGTCCAGTACGGGGAGTTTCCCCACACCGTCGAACTCATGCGCGAGACGCCCTTCCCCGCCAGTGTGCCGGCCATCGACATCGTGGCGGAGAAGACCTTCGGGAACGAGGGCGACGAACAGCGCTGGCAGGCCTGCCATCGGGCCTTCGTCGATACGGCAGCCAACCGTCAAAGCATTCTCGCCTACGGCAGCGGCCATTACGTCTACAAGGAGAACCCGGCGCTGGTAGTCAATGCGATCGCGAAGATGTACGCCACTACGCTGGACGCCCCTTCGCGCCAAGTGCTGCTGGAACGCAGCATGACCTACAACCTCGAAGCTGCCAATCAAGCCCTGCGGCGCGAGGCTCAACAGCGTCATTCCGAAAGCAGTCTCAATACCTGGGGTTATCAGTTGCTGGCCAACGGCGACCACGCAACCGCGGTCGCCGTGTTCAAGCTCAACGTCCTGCTGTATCCAGCCAGCGCTAACACCTACGACAGCCTGGCCGAAGGTTATGAGGCGCTGGGCGACAAGGCACAGGCGATTACCAACTACCAGCGCTCGTTGCGGATCGATCCGGCCAAAGAGCACCCGAAGGATCGGTTGCGAGTGTTGCAGCCGTGACGGCGGTAGGCACCCTAGGCCTCTGGGGACGAACACGGAAATGAGTGAAAAGAGAAAGGGGCTACGGAATCGGGGGCGTACCAGATCCTATCTGGATTGATCGAATACCAAATTCAGTAAGACAGCGACAACGAACTCATCCACGTCAAAGCTTCCGGCTGCTTCGGCGCCGGAATGGGGTTGACGGTATAGCTCAGTTGGTTGGAGAGATAAACGCCGCGCGTCACACGGTAGACATAGGACAGCGCATAGTTGCGACTGTAGTCCACAGCGGCGATCCCGCTTGCCTGTTGCATGCGCTGGGAGGAGCGGCTCAATCGATTGAAGGTATAGCCCAGCGCGAGTGCGTCATCGGGCTGCCCGAAAGGACCCAGTATGTACAACGTAGCGCCGATATCTCCGGTATAGACGTTACGATCGGGTGGCGCATAGTCGGCTTTTACATTGACGTAAAATCCTCGATACGGCTTTGTCGCATCGGTCTGGAACAACTGATAGTCGCCGACCAGGTAATAGGCATAGTTGCCATTCGCATAGCCTCCGTGGAAGCGTGAAAAACGGCTTTCGTTATACATCACACCCTGCCGCAGCCATATCATCCGTTGGCTGGGAGCGGCTTCGACCTGGTAGCCCAACTCATTGATGAGGAGCGCCTTGGCACCGGGAATATGCCACTTCAGCCCCAGGAAATTATTGTGGTCCCAATCCGCTTGCGCCCCCTCAGGATCCACACTGCGGGTCACGCCGATCCGCTCATAGAAATGCTTGTTGGTCGAAGCCAGGCGCAGGTTGATCTCGGGTGCCGTCTTGTTGAAGATGAAGCCGACTTCGTAGGGGATGGAGCTTCCGACACCTGCCGGCGACGTCGTCGAACTGGTACCGAGTGCAAAACCATAGAACTGGTTGCCTAGCTCCTCAAAGCCATATTGCAACTGCACGCGCCCCTCGTTGAAGCGCTGACTGACATAGAGGCTGTTGATGGCGAAACCGGTTGGATTTTCCCCGGCGTACGTGAACCGTTGCACGTTCGCATTGAACACCAGTTGCGAAGCGCCGGCAAAACCCACCCGGGATAGATCGTAGGTAGCGGTTACATACCCGTTAGCCCGGTAAGTAGGATTTTGCCCGATGTAAAGCTGAGGATGCGCACCATGATCCAGCAGGTCGAAGGTTCCGCCCAGAACGATGCCACCTTGAAGCAGCCAGCCATGCTCGGCCGACTTTTCGCGAAACTTGCCCAAATCCGGCACCATGGTTTCACAGGTGCTGATCGCCGGATTGGTGGTGCCTTGCGGCTGCAAGCCGTCATACCGATGGCAAGGAAGGACATCAGTAGCCATGTTGGCATCGGCGGAGTCCGCCGCGACTACAAGGTTAGCGTGCGCGTCCTTGCAAACGGCCCATGAGACCAGCAATAGGCTTCCAGCTAACACGGGCGCAAAGCGGCGGAGATTTTTGGACATAAAGGTTTCTCGCACCCATGCGTGATGGGTGCAAAAGCAAAAAGCCTTGGGCTGGGGAAAACCTAGGGGCGTTCATCATGGTAGCTGCGCTAACTCCCCATATACAGTGCCAAACGCAACAAAGCTCCGCCCAACCAACGGCACTTCCCTGACTCGCCTGCATTGACTGGTCCATATGCCAAGTTGGTTTACGCGGCGAGCCGCAGGTTGGGTTGAGGTCTGCGGATCAGGATCGCTTCCGGTGCGGGCGGCCGATAGCTCGGCGCGCTGTGCGGTCGGATGGTGGTAATGATGGCGCCACTGCTCAATGACGGCCGGGGCATCGCGCAGGGTGTAGAAGATCTCGCCGTTGAGCAGTTCATCACGGAACTTGCCGTTGAAGGATTCGCAGTGCCCGTTTTCCCACGGACTACCCGTCTCGATACCTCGCTTAGTCGGTAACCACTTTGTGGTCACATGGCTAGGTCTGTCATGGGCGTGGTCGATGCCGCCCAACGCTCGATAAGTGGTACGCCGCCGCCTCGGCACACACCTTTGCTTGTCAAAGCACACCAATCGTCAGCGAGGCCGCCCATCTAAGTGATTGATCTATTTATAAATGCAAAAGCTTTGCTGTTTACAACAAGCTAAGTGCGCGCATGACGCGCCGCTGCAGCACAAACTTTGGTTATCGGACCGTCACACACTTTGATGTCATGCCCATGTGTGGGCGACACCCATGTGTGTGCATGTTGTACAACCCGGTGGCGAACCCAGCCTAAGGAATCGCGCTCTCCAGTTTGGAGGTGGTGTTGAAGGAATTGATCAACGCCGTTCCGCCCCATGGCGCCAAAAAAAGTGATGGCAATGGGCTCGTGGCCAAAAAAACATTACGACCTTCACATGCGCCACCTAAGCCTTCTCGGTTAAATTAAACCCGCCTCCGTCATGAATCACCCAACGGACCGATTCAGGCGATCAGGTGTGAACCAAGACGTCACAAGAAGAGACGTCTCCCCAACAAGGAAGATAAGTACCTCGGCAGCCACCCCACTGCCGCGATCCTATTGACATCGATCGCAAACCGACTACTGCGTGAGCGGTTGATCGATTTGTCGCGCCACAACCTTCGAGCCCCCACATGAAAACCAGCAAGAAGTCCGCAGCCATCGGGCACCGGCATAAAAATCGCCACTACGCACTCAAGCTCATGACGGCGATAGCCGTGAGCGCATTCGGCACCATCGCACTTAACGCTGCATACGCGCAGTCGACCAGCTCCAGCATTCTGGGCAAGGCCCCAACCGACAGCACCATCACGGTGCACAGCGACAGGGGCGTTACCCGCCACGGGTCCCCTAACGACAAAGGCCGCTACAACCTCTCCGCGCTGCTACCCGGAACCTACCTGGTGTCGCTGGAAAAGGATGGCAAGACGCTCGCCACGGTGCAGGGTGTTCCGCTCTTTGCGGGCAGAGCATCCGAAGTGGATTTCACTTGCGACAACGACCAATGCACTGGATCGTTCAATCACTGATTGCGCTGGCCTCGGTGTCATGCCCCTACGGGCATGACACCAAGAAGGTCCGCTGACACGCGGGGATGCTCTCAACGTTCCCGGCATCAGTGACTATGCATGTCCGCAGGCGTTCCGTCGGACCAATTGGCGACTCCGACGAAGAACACGAGAATGGGCGGCAACCCTTTCATTTGGGGTTGTTGGTCCGGAGAGAAGAACCAATAGGGGCTGGACATAACCGGCGAGCCCTGTGCGCCGGAACCCCAATCCTTACTGTCCTTGACCAGGGTGTCGAACATGAGATGAGGCATGTTGTGGTCCCCGTCGTCGGTCAGATACGACGATTTCGACAGCATGTATTCCATGGCGCCGCTTTCGAAGTCCGGCAATTGTTTATTCTTGTACGCGGCGTTGAGTGACGACAGCATCTCCGCCTTGGAACGGCCAGCCATCGCCATCTTGGCGGTTAGATAAAAGATGGGCACGATCGAACGTGCAGCTTGGGGGTTCATACAATCGGCAGCCCTCACTTTCGGGTTCCAGAATTCGGGCCCGTCAAACGGCCCCATCCACCCCCTACCCACCACGCAGACAAACCCGTTCTTGCCTTCGACGGCTTTCTCGTAGCCCTTGCGCCCCAGAACCAGGACCGTAGCGTCACGGGAAATGGACTCCGGCGCCGCACTGCGCGCCAGGGCTATTTCGGCATCCCGGTTCGCCATGAGGTATTGGTCGACCGGCGCCATTTTCGGATAGGACGGCGTTACACCTGGCTTCTGCGCATCCTGTGACACCGCTTGCTGCGATGCAGCGAACATCGCAAGCAGTACAAAGCTCATGATTTGGATGGCGCGCTTCGCTTTTTGCATGGGATTCCTCCTGGCCATGGGTGTGTTTCAGTCAACTCGTGATAGGCGCCGATCGGCTGCCTTCACGAAGTCGACGAACGGCCGAACCGGCATTCGACAAGTCATCGAAGATAGTTAGCTGCGAACTGGCCTGGTTTTGACGGGCACCTTTGAAAGGGGAACCCCCTATGAGGGGTCGTCACGCCTACCGAGTCGACTCATTTCGCAGGCATCAACGCCAGAATTCGATGATCTGCTCGGCAAGGGCTATGCCTTGCCTGTAACCGGCCCGAGCGGAGGGCGGACGCGTCGATAGGTCCATCATGTTGGCACCGAACGCGTTGAGCGAGTCGCTGTCCGGGAAGATCGTCTCGACTCGGCTGCCGCCCGCGCGAAGTTCGTCGACCTGTGCCGCAAGTTGCATGCCCCACTCCAGCGGATGCCGTGATCTGCCACCAAACGGTGACAGCACCAGCACCCGTGCGTATCCGGTTGCGAGATCGGCATTCTCGTTGCGCCGGTAGCCGCCATCGATGTATCGGCTGTCGCCGATGCGGTAGGGAGGGACACCGAAGCCGTTGGACGTGCTGGCGGCGACAGCGTCCACGAGGTCGACTCCCCTATGGCGGTCGAATACGGCCGGTTCACCGGTATGTGCATTGACCGCCGTGATGAGCAGCGGCCGTTCCGGCCAGTGCTGACTGGGCAGCCGAGCGGCGACGACCGTGCGCCACCGCGCTTGGTCGGCGCCGCCCGAGGCCGCGTCCATGTCGAGCGCCGCCGCACCCATTCTGCGTCGCATGTCGGCCGCATCCTCAGCAGTGGCGATGATTCGGCTCGTTATCTCCATATGGTTCGCCGCCGCCCCCATGGGAACGCGTCCACCCCCGGGGCCGCCCGGACCAGTCGATTGCTGGGGTGCCGCGGAAAGGATGGCGGCAAGCAGTTCGGCCGGGCTCACGCTAGTGATCTGGGCCGCGACCGTCGATCCGGCGGACGTCCCGATGATCAAATCGGCCTCGGTCACATCCAACCCGGCACCGAACAGGCCGGCGACGATGCCGATCTCCCACGCATGGCCGGCCGATCCACCACCATGGAGAACCAACGCTCGCTCACGTCCGATTTCCATGCCGCCCCCCCCCCTGTATGGATTGATCCGATCAAGTCGGCTATTGATGAGTCCCGAGAGCCCGATTTTCGACACGCAAACTACTCTATGCATCAGCCCAAATAGCAACAGCTTTCCGGCCACAGTCACTTTGTGAGTGTCCGCTATGGATCGGACCTTTTTAGGCGGTCCTGTGATGCACCCCCTTCACGACGAGGCTATGGCTGCAGATCTCCGTGGCGAACGATCATTCCTACTTGGCTCGTCACTTCTAGTCCGCAGGCGCACCGGAAAAACCGCCAACCGCACGTAAGGCGTCGGCATCCATCAACACACCATCCATCATCACCAGTTTGGTCTGGCGCAGTGCGCCGATGTTGGCTTGCGGGTTGCCGTTGACCAGCAGCAGGTCGGCGGTCTTGCCGACGTCGATGGAGCCGGTACGTTTGTCGGCACCCACCAGGTGCGCCGGCACAATGGTCGCGCTCGCAAGCGCTTCGGTGGTTGAAAATCCGGCGCCCACGTAGAGTTCGAGCTCGCGCACCAGTTCCATGCCATAACCATCCGTTCCCGCGACGATGGGCACTCCCGCTCCGTGCAGGACGCCAACAAGGCTCTGCAGCTTGGCAAAGCTCGCGCGATAGTCGGCACGTGTAAGACCGTCAGGAACGGCTAGTCCGCCCTGGCGCAAACTACGCTCGAAGCTCGCGGGCAAGGTGCCGGCAAACTGCGCATACGCAGGCGAAAGGTCGCCATTGTTTCGGACGTAGAAAGCTTCGACGACGGAAAGCGTCGGATCGACGATGATATTGCGTTGCGCCATCGTCGCGATCAGCGATTTCATCGGCTCCGCATGAAGATCAACATCCTTGGAATAACGTGCTGTCCCTTGCACACGGGTAAGGCCCGTTGCCGATACCACCGAATCCGGCATGGCCTGCATGATCACATAGAAGATGTGGGTAATCTCATCGTAACCGTCAGTAATGGCTTGCGCGGGACGCATCCCAAAGGGAAGGTGCCCATGCACATGCAGGCCCAAGCGGTGCGCCTCGGCAGTCGTAGCGCTCACCCATGCAGGATTGAACGAACCGTAGATCTTGATCGCGTCAAAGCCTTCCGCTTTCGCTTGCCGCACCAGAGCAATAGCCTGCTCCTGGGAAGTGGCGACACTACCCAGTTGCGCCGTGAAAGGGCCCTTGCCATCGATCAGCGATGACGGGTAGACGTGTGGGCTCAGCAGCTCACCCTCCGCGCGTCTGGCCATGCGCGACAGCGTAAGGGTATTGACGTTGCCAGGATCACGTACGGATGTAATGCCCAGGGATAGCAGCTCCGGGCCGAAGGCGTCGCCGCCGATGTGTTGATGGGCATCCCACAGGCCTGGCACCAAGGTTTTACCGGCTCCATCGATGACATACGCATTCTTGGGTACGTTGACGCTGCCAGTCTGGCCCACTTGCGTGATGAGCCCATGATCCACCACAACGGTTTGACCGTCGACGAATCGGTTTCCATCGACGAATGCGCGCACATTTACAAACGCGACCGGTCCTGCAGGCATTTTCAGAAACTTCTGTGCTATGTCGCGCGAACGTAAAGCCAATGCGTCACCCTGCACCTTTTGCAGCATTGGCACCGCGCCTTCATAACCCTCAGGTATGTATGATAGCGAGTCGATTTGGGCAAACATCTTGCCCAATTCATCGGCCCATATTGCGAAGGGAGTATTGTTGACCCCCGTGATGACATAGGCGGTCACTTTCTTTTTTGAAGCACCCTCGCCGACGAAGGCACTAGCGAGTACTACAGCATGCGCTTGCCCGCCAGGTAACATGGAAAGCGATTTGTGAGGGCTAGCGAGAAGGGCCTCGATGAAATCGGCCTGCAAATCGAACGGGCCGCCATAGCTGAGGTATTCCGCGGGCGAATGGTAAGCAGCCGAGCCGGCATCCACCGCGCTCTTCCACGTGGCCACGTCGCTTTTTATCGCGAATATTTCGGCAGCATCGCCAAAAGATGTATGGCCACGAACGATAACGCGATCGAACATGCCGTCACCGCCTGCATGCGACGCACTATCCGTTTCATTGGCGAGGCCGCGTAAAAGCATGCTTTCCCGACCCATCTTTGTGCCATCGGTGGCTGTCCACCGCATGGAAGTGCCATGCCTTGCTGTGGCAGACACGATGGCGAAGCGCTGCGCCGTTGGCGGTGGCACGGCAAGATCAATCGTCGGTGTCTGTGCGCAGGCGAGCAGCGGAATCATCAGGTAGAGGGAAACTAGGACGATCACCTTGCGCATACCACTAGCTCCAATGGCTCTTTATTAGACGACACATCAAAATTGAAGTTGGCCTCGTTCCCTTGAGTCATTCAGGGCAAGAGGTCGCAGGCGATGATGCCATGGTATTGCGGAAGAGTGACAGGTCACCAAGCGAAGGATGCGGTCTTGATCCCGCTAAAACTGAGGTTCACGCCGGTCTAAGATCGAGGCGCTTTACAACAGCGAAGCTCGTCAATCCGTAATGTCTGTATATGGACTCATCCCCGCCCTCGGCATCAATGAGTGCCAGACTGGAGTTGCGAATCACCAGTCAACGGCGAAGAGGAGTCCATCTCATTGCTTCGGGTCGGAGGCGGACGTTTTGCTAACCACGACCACGCCGATCCTTGACCTGAAGCACCTTCGTAACTTTGATGATGCGTTGACAGGCCCCAAGGTTACCGTAGTGCCCGACGGGCTCTACAACACCTTGAACCACCACGTCTGACGTCCCCCACCCATCGGGCAGCTCGGCAGATGACATGTCGCCGTCAACGCACCAACGCTCATCCTTTCCAACTGGCGTCAGATACGCAAATTCGAAGTTGTAGAAGTACGAACCTGAGTACGTGCCGCCAACTATCGGAGCCGTCGCACACGCGGTGAGCATGATTGGAAGCACCAGCCGTAAGCTGCCGCATTTCATTGGGATCCCTCTGCTGCGGTGTCCGCTTAGGGTTGCGGACATTAGATCCTTCACTAAAGCTACCCGTTGCCGGCAACCGGTACTCATATCAACAACTGACCAGCCATTAGTGAAGCCAAAACACTTCGCCAAAAAGCATCTGGTCGGCGCGTAATTTCTGGATGGCGACTAATCGCCACGCTGTAGAATGATGCGCAATTCCTCCACGTCCAGATCGCGCTCCAGTTCATGAAGAACTTCGTCTTCAATGAGTCCCGCGCGGTGGATACGGATCAGCTCCGTACGTCCAGCGGCAAGTGCCAGCAGCATGACATCGAAATGCGCCTGAACGCTTTCCATGAACGAGTCCGCATCTGCGGCGTAACGCGTCGTGACTTCCGAGCGCTTGCGATACTCCTCCAACAGCCGGGGATGGATCAACGTGCCGTCTGGCGCGTAAGCATGCAACTCAACAGCCTCGGCCATGGCACGGGCAATGGCCGCCTCCGATGCGGGCAAGTGCATTTTCGCCAAGGCGTCCTGATCAACCGGCCGGACCCGGTTGATCAGCCAACCCAAGCTTGTGCCTTGCATGACAACGGTGGCGAAGATCACGGCGAAAGCGGTGACGAGCATCAGATCCCGACCTGGCATGGATGCGGGCAACGTGAGCGCCACGGCCAACGTCACGACCCCTCGCATGCCGGCCCAGCTCAGCACTGTCGCTTGTCGCACTCCCAGCGGCCGCGCGCGTTTCAATCCCATGCCTCGGAGCCCGGCGAGCAGGCCGTCGATACCAAAGATCCAGACAAAGCGTGCCGCTGTAACGGTCAGCACGACACCAAGGACGGGAATGGCCATCTTGGTGGAGACAGCCTCGATCCCACCGACTCGATCGAGCACGTCGCGCAGCGAGAAACCGATAAGGATGAAGACGAGGGCTTCCAGAACAAACACCATCGTCTCCCAGAAGGCACTGCCGCGAAGCCGAACCTGCGCCGGGAAGATGACATGCTGGTACCAGCCGAGCACAAGCCCCGCCACAACCGTCGCTATCACGCCAGAAACATGGGCTGTCTCGCCGACGATATAGGCGACCCAGCACATGAGCGTGCTGGCCATAATGATGAGCGTCTGATCGCTCAGGCGCCGAACGACGAAGATCCAGATCGCCGACACCGCGAGGCCAGCAACGATTCCACCGAGGGCAAGGAATAGGAAGTTCAAGGCGGCCGCGCCGGCATCAAATGCGCCACTCAGCGTTGCCACGACGGCGAAGCGGAAGAGCACCAGACCGGTTGCGTCATTGAGCAGGCTTTCCCCTTCCAACAGCGCCGAAAGCCGTCGGGGAAGCTTCACTCGCTGAAGCACAGCGCGAGCCGACACGGCATCCGGTGGCGAGACGATGGCCCCGAGGGCAAAGCAGGCAGCCCACGGCAGGCTGGGGACGAGCCAATGGGTCACGACACCGACCGCCAGCGTGGTGAATACAACCGTGCCGACGGCGAGTGAAAGTATCCCTGGAAGGTGTCGCCGGAAGCGGCCGAAAGCGGTGAAATACGCCCCATCCATCAGCAATGGTGGAAGGAAGAGCACCAGGATCAGTGCGGGATCGAGCGCGAACGGCGGCAGTCTGGGCACGAACGCAAGCACGCCTCCCCCGACGAGCAACGCGGTGGCCGGGGGGAGGCCTACGCGGCGCGCCACCCAATGCAGTGCGACAACAACGGCGAGCAGAACAAGCACGAGTTCAAATATGTCGACAGGATGCATTGCCTCGCCCTAAGAATCACCAGATCGATACGACATACAGCATAGCTTGACTCGATATAAGCAGACTTTTATTGCTAGAACGCGAGCAAAGAATCATAACGACCACGCCGCCACTGATATGGCCGCTCGGGGTCGAGGCTGTGTGAAGACGCCGAGTCGATCGCGCATAGGTGCCAGGTACGTAAAATCTGGACCACTCGCAGAACTAGCTATCGGCCTTGGGTCGAATTCAACATCCTCAGCACAATGAAAATCAATGGTTTAGAGCATGCCGGCGTGATCACCGACACCTGGTTGCGCGCCTACGGATCGCGCTTCGCCAGACCGACCGACTGTCTTGGCGCCATCGGCTGGGCAAAGGGATTTGCGCGTGGCGAGCATCGCTTCGAAGTACCGGATGCCGATGCAAAGCGCGAAATAAAGTTGAAGCCCGCGCTTGCCATCTGGGGAATGGCCGATCGCACACTGGGCGCGAGCCACTTCCTTCCGCTGTTTGAGGAACTGTTTCCGTCAGCCCGCACACACCGGCTGGCCGGCGTCGGTCACTACAGCTTCGAACACGCTCCAGAAGCCGTATCCACCATCATCGGCGAGTTTCTTGTGGATACGGCGCCAACACCCTCTCGATAACGACATGCAGGTGGCCTACCGATGCACAACTCATCGAGCTGTACTTCATGCTGATAAAACGCCAAGACGCAAATCGATATCACCCGACCTCCTTCACTCCGCCAAAGCCTCCTTGTACGCACTTTGGTTATCACGGTGCGGCAACAGCCTGCGAAGGCGACCGGCCAATCGCCTGATGCATTGAGGTCTGAACAGGCTTTGCTTTCCATGTCAAAGCAAAGTTCACCGCACACCAGGAAATAAATCGCCCCGGGCATCACGGAGGCTCCATCCTCTCAAGAGCTGGAGCTCTCGCGAAACCCGAGGCAATTCACTTCCGGAAACACGTGCTTTCCGGGATCGACACCTTGCCTTGATGAACTGACGTCGTGTCGCCATCTGGTACGCGACGACAACGACGACCAGTCCCCGCTGCGTCAATCTATCGTTGGTACAGCATTCTCGTCGTCAACACACCGGCGTTCCATGAGCCCCAACCAGAAGCCTGATTGAACTTGCCGGGCACGACCGTATAGGCGCCGTTGCTGCCACCGGTCAGCAAGTTATAGCAATTCATACAGTGGCCTGGGGTGTGGTTCACTTGGCCCTGGCCAATGTTGTAGAACGTCTGCTGCCAGAAGTACGGAGGGACGCCATTTTGCAGCAAGCGGGCGTAGGTCCCGGCGAGAAGCGGCGCGGCCAGGCTGGTGCCGCCGTAGACTTGCCACTGCGTTTGATAGGTCCCGGTATTGTCGTAACCACCGGTCACGATCCACAAGCCGGTGTTTGGATCGCCATCCATGACAAAGTCCGGCGTGCCGCGATTGCTCCCAACAATCGAAGCAACCCCTTGCTGATAGTACGGACGCGGTTCCGTGGCTGCTGGACCACTCTCGCTTCCCGACCACAAGGTTTCGTGATCGTAGGCGGAATACGAGTTGGACGAGTTGTAGAGGGTCGAGGCCCCGACGGACACCACGTACGGCGAACTTCCCGGGAATCCGGTTGAGCTTCTTCCGGAAGAGCAACCCGGGTAACCACCTTGGTCCTGGGTGATCGCAAATACCGTGATGTTTTTTGCGACGGCAGCACTCAATTCCGTATCCCAGCTGTCACGCAAGGCTTGCCCGATATCGGCATCGCAGGTAGCGGCGAACGAAAGCGATATCACTGACCGATTGTCGTTGACGGCGGCCGCAACGGCCGTCAGTTCATCACCGAGATCGGTCGAGGGTGCGGAATAAAAAGCAATCCCGGCGAGCGATCCTCCCATCGTGGATACCGCATCGACGTCCAGTACAGCCTCGGTTTGCGCCTCGTAATCCCCGGGCGTGTATCCGGTTGGATAGTAGAGACTGATGGGAGTGTGCGAGAAGCCGTAATTGTCGGCCCATTGCTGATACAAGTAAGTAGTATTTCTCTGGTCGCCCACCCCGATAACGGCGACGACCTGATTGCTGGCGGGTGCCAGGTTGTTTGCGCCGTAAAGGGACGGAAGATCATACGGAGCGTGCACGCACTCCGTACACGCGACGGTTCCCGACGCCGCCTGCGTGCGGGGTGAAGCCTTGCTCATCCCCTGAACACCGCTCGTTACAGATGCCGCGAGCGCACCCGACACGCCACGCTCCTTGAACGATCGCAATCCATGCACGGCGCTCACCACGTCGCTCAATGCGGCCGGAATTGTTACTGGATCCCTGTTGGCGACGCCGCTCAACGTACCGCGACTCAGGTGATAGACCTGCGTCTTGAAGGCCGACTGCACATTTGTGGCGGTACCCACCGCAGTCAGAATCATGTGGTCCTTCGATATATAGACCTTGCTGAAGCCGTTCGAAGCCAGGAAGTCATAAACACGGCGTGATTCATCACTGGTCGGCAAGTAACGGGCCGCCAGTTCCTGTTCCGTCAGCGACGCTTTCTTGCCCGCTCTTACTTGCTCGGCGATCTGCCGAAGCTCCAACTTGTTGCGCATTTTCAGTACAACGTTCAAGCGAATCGGCTCGTCCGCATTCATCGGCCGCGCGTAGTCACCCGCCTGGAACGGGACACCCTCCGCAATCATGATGCTTGCGCCGCTTGCCACAGCGCTGTTTGCGTCGACTTGGAGCGGGCCTGGTTCAACGGCGGATGCCGTGCCCACCCAGCCGACAGCGGCCAGTCCCATGAAAGCGGCCGCCAATGCCCTCGGAAGAATTGAATGTCGCAACATTGCTATCTCTCCATATGTAAGAAGTGATGGTCACGCCAACGATTCCCGGGGGCATGTCAATCGCCCAGATTTCCACGGTTATGCACAGCTTGCCGACCAGGCAGTTGTTGGCGGAGCCCAGCCTGGGGGATCGCTGTCGTAGCTGTCTTGACGATATGGACGGCGCGGGGTGCTGATGTCGGCACAATCAGGCATGCGATTCCCAGCGACATGACACACACGACTTGCTCAAATCTGTGCTAGCAGCACAAGCGATCGTTTTCTGCCATCACCAGAAAAATGCGTACAAAACGCCCTTCTGCTGCACCCACTTTGGTTTCCAAACGCGCACCGGCTTAGATGTCACTCCCATATGCGGGCATGACATCAAGGCTTGTGCCGGTTGTATTAATTTTGGTGTTCGAGCGGCGCTTCGTTGGCAAACATTCTTCGCGCCTGCTGAGAGCACGGCGGTCCCGTCACCCGGATCCGCAGGCGTGAGTGCAACTGCAGAGCCGTTGAGCAATCTGCGTATCAGGTTCGGGTCATGGATTTTCGTGGCCTTTGGCGTCAGATTCCCGCTGCAGATCAGCCATCTCGTACAGCGGTCGGATTTCGATCTCGCTCGGCCCCGGCATGGGATTGGGGCAGCGCTTCACCCAGGCGACCGCCTCATCCATGTCCCTGACCTCCCAGAGCCAGAAGCCTGCGACCAACTCCTTGGTCTCGGCGAAAGGCCCATCGATGACCATGCGGCCGTGACCATCGAACGCAATACGCTTGCCCTGCGAGGAGGGCTTGAGGCCATCGGCGGCGAGCAGGATGCCGGCATTGACCAGCTCCTCATTAAATCTGCCCATCGCCTCGAGCATCTCGAACGCCTCGGGCGTGGGGAGAAAGCCCTTTTCGCTATCCTCTGTAGCCTTTACGAGCACCATCACACGCATCGTCTGTCTCCTTAGTTCGAGCCGGCCTCATCGGGCGCGCGTTAGAACGGCGAAGGGGTAATCGGAAATCGACATCATCCTGCAAATCGTTTTCGACGGTTGAGGCGCGGGGCGCGAATGGCCCCTTCTTAGGTCAAGGGTCGCGATGACGCGATGACTCACCAGGTCGGAAACGGGCGTACCCATTTGGCTTCGTCACGGCGTTCTTCATCTTTGCCATGAGTTGCTGGATGAATGTAAACAGATCACGACGAAGAGAAGCGAACGCTGGCCCCAGCCAGCCCATACGTCATAGACGTTTCGAACACGGCGCTTGTGACATCGTCGGCGAATGGGTGCGCGACCGGTACTGACACGCCCCACTCGCAGGGGACAACGGATTCACCCTCAACAGGGTCAGGATCGGATAAGTGCTCCCTTTGCTGACGCCTACGTCGAATAGATCAGAGCACCCCTAGAGGAGGTCGTCATGAGCGGCAAAGATAAAGTCGACGTCGTCAGCAAGTCTCGTCGCAAAGTGGTGCTCGGCGCTGGCGCGGTAGCTGCCGCCTCGGCGGCACTTCCACTGCTTTCTTCGAAAGGCGCGGCGAAAGCGGCTACGCCTGAAAAGCCAAGGCATCCATCGATGGATGGCCAGCAAATGAGTCGGAAGATCGTCACTAAAGACGGTGTCGAGATCTTCTACAAGGACTGGGGCAAGGGTCAGCCGATTGTCTTCAGTCATGGTTGGCCTCTGTCCTCGGACGACTGGGACGCCCAGATGCTGTTCTTTCTCGACCATGGTTTTCGGGTGATCGCCCATGATCGCCGGGGTCACGGACGTTCCACACAAACGGCCGATGGCAATGACATGGTTCACTACGCCGCTGACCTGGCGGCCCTGACCGAAGCGCTCGATCTCAGAAACGCCATCCACATTGGGCACTCGACCGGCGGTGGCGAGGTAGCTGCCTACGTTGCGCGCCATGGCATGGAGCGAACCGCCAAAATTGTTCTGGTTGGCGCGGTGCCACCGATCATGGTGAAGAGCGCGAGCAACCCTGGCGAAACGCCCATGGAAGTCTTCGACGGCTTCAGGAAGCAGGTCGCCGCCAACAGGGCGCAATTCTTCCTCGACATTCCGTCGGGGCCGTTTTACGGATTCAATCGACCGGGCGCCAAAGTGTCCGAAGGCATCATTCGCAATTGGTGGCGCCAGGGCATGATGGGTGGAACCAAAGCCCACTACGACTGCATCAAGGCCTTTTCCGAGACGGATTTCACCGAGGACCTTAAGAAGATCACTCAGCCGGCCTTGGTCATGCACGGCGATGACGATCAAGTGGTGCCATACAAGGATGCCGCCGTACTGTCCGCCAAGCTCCTCAAGAACGCCACGCTGAAGATCTATCCGGGCCTTCCGCACGGGATGCTGACGACCCATGCGGATGTCCTCAATGCGGACATCCTGGCGTTCATCAAGAGCTAAAAGTGAAGTCGGCCTCTCTAGGACACCTCGAAAAACTACGCGCCAAGCTCGTCATCCCGGCGAAAGCCGGAATGACGAGCGAAGAGAGTTTATTCGAGGTGCCCCTCAGTCACCGCCACAGAGATCCATGGCATCCAGAAAATCGAATCCTGCGATTCTCACATCGGTTTCGGTTTGCGGCTTACCTTGCAACGGATTGTGGTCTTCGATTTCGATCCGCATGATGTTTTCGGGCATTGCCTGGCCACTTGCCGGTAGGCGAAAGGCTTTGCGGACATCGGCTTCGCTGTATTTACCCTTGAGCGTAATGATGACTTCCTGAAGGCTTCCACCCTGAAACTGAAGGGCGACGTGTTCGGCCAAGGGGTGTACTCGCGCGGCCAACGCATCCGGAAAGTCCAGGCCGTCGTGGAAAGCCTTTGGATGCTCGCACGCGTCGTGGTTCTTCTCGTAAACGGCTAACTGGCGGGCACGGGTCGCGCAATTGAACGTGCTGTCGCGGTAACCGAGTGCCTTCTCCATGTAGCAGCCAAACTCGGGGGCCGGCATGCGCGGCCAAGGGAGTACGTCAATACTGGGGGACGCAAGATCGGCCGCCGATGATGGGAGCGCGGTCAGCCCGAGCAGTGCGAGTAAGAGGACGGAAGCTGGCGATGATTTTCGGGGGCGATTCTGCTTCATCGCACGTGCCCTCTTCCTAGCCATGGGCGTATGAAGCAGGAAATCGGTGAACGGGGTCATGTTGAAAACTCTCGAATTATCTGTCGGAAACACTATCTTTCGATTTACTTGGCGGCCTTTTTTATGCGTCTTGGCCGCCCTGATCAGCTTCTTTTCGATACCAGGGCCCTGCCGCCGCATGCCCCTTGGGCACTCCTGGGACACACCATGGTTTATCGGCGCGGATCATACGCCTTGAAGGCCGCCTTCGTACTTGCTATCGCTAGCACCAGAGAAGACAACCACCTCCCCTTCACGCCTACCTCCTGGATCGTAGCCAGGGAATACGCCCTGGAATTCCCTAGCCAGGTGGCCCGTAGGCCGAGCGCTGCACATGCTTTGGTTGTCAAAGTGCAAATGAGCTATGTGATCACGACATCCTAAGTCGTTGCCTTGGCTAACCGTGTACAGACTTTGCTATCCAGCGGTCAGCCAGGCCCTCAAGGCAGCGCATGCGCCTTGAAGAACTCGAGCATCCGATCAGCCAATACCGCTTCTTGCGGCCAACGAATATGCTCGTACAGACCCCGCGTTTTCTCGCACGACTGAACGCACTGCGCGTTCGGCCCTGCGTCCTTGCCGTCCAACGTCAGATTGACACGTCGCAGAGGCCAGTTCTGCTTCTCCAGCGTGCTGCTCCAGCTGCTGGTGTCGCTACAGGTGGCGAGTGCGTCGCACATATTTCGCATTAGCGTAAGCGGCACCTGTCTGCCCGACGGCATGTCCACCGGGCAAGGCGTGCGCTGCCATGGATCGGTGCCGGCATACTGGCCCACCGCTGCGATGCGGTCGGCGCGCCATGCGCCGTACAGCACCGCCATATCCGCACCGTTGCTCCAGCCGAACACGTAGATCTGCTTCGCATCGACGAGGCCCGTCGTGACCGCCTGATCGATGAACCGGTCGATCGCTTGCACGTCAAGATTGCTCGCCGGGTCGCGCTGCCACTCGTCCCAGTGAAAGCCCGTTCCCGTATGCGGGCCACCCGACGCCCATGCCTGGGCCCGTCGGCCTTCCGGTGCCAGCAAGATGAACCCCTGGGTGCCGGCCTGCGCCGACAACGGATAGTTGCGGCTCAACTTGAACAGCGCGCGGCCGGCTCGATACAGGCTATCGGGCGTGGTCATCGAGCCGTGCAGGTACACGATCATTGGCCATTTCGATGTCCCGCCAGCGGCGTGCAGCGGCAGGTTGAGGCAGGCGTAGCGCGTCACGCCGTTTTGATCGAACGACAGCACCTGACCGTCCTTGCAGATTGGCCGCTCCGTGACGGGCTCAACGGTTTCGAGCGGCGGCGTGCCCGTTGCCGAGCACGTCGGCTGAGCAACGGTAGTGTCGGCCGCAGCGACAGCCGCGGCCAGAGTGAGCGAGATGAGCGGCACGAGTACGCGGGCGAGTGCTGAAGCATAGGCAAAGCGACGTTTCGGCATGGTCGTCCTCGTCGGGTTCGAATGGTTCAATGGGTGGTACGGAAAGGGCCTACGAAAGAATCCTCAACCGCAGCGCGAAACGCTCGGATATTCCACCCGCCAAGGCCGGAGCAAACCACCTCCGCCCATGCGCTCAATATTTCCGCCCTACGGCCCCATTCGCACATGGTTTAAGCCGCTAAGGTGGGCATGGCCATAGACCAGTTTGGCCGGCGCGAATGCGAAATTGTGACACTGCGCGCAATTATAGGTATCGCATCCCTCCAGCGCCGCGAAAGATACAACCAAGCTCAGCGCGATGGCGATACGGCGGGCAAGACGACTTGGCAGTAGCGTGGTCATGGCAATCTCCGATTGTTTATTGTGAGTGGACTAACAGGCCTTTACAGCTTGGTTGTGGCAACCATAGAAAACGAAAAGTCTTTGCTAGCAGAGAAACGGTTAACGCGAAGTGACAAGATATCGATCTCCACGGGATACAGTTGAGCACGCCACCGAAAGATCTCGCTCTTGGCCTCGCCCTATCCGGCGACCCGCTTCTCGGATTGCCAGCGGCACCTCATGGGTTCGCGGGGTGTGGATGAATCCAGGCATCCGTGACGGGTTGATCTGCGGAACAGGCCGATCGCGCACAGGATGCGCTCCTACCATAGCCTCGTGCGTTACCTAGTTCTTGTAGGAGCCCACCCTGTGGTCGAAATCCATAAAGCATCGCAGCTAGTACAACAATCGAGTGCTGAGCTGAACCTGGGTATCGCCGACACGTTCCGGCAACCCATATTCGCCGCGCAAGGTGGAGGTGCTACGGATCCGCAGTGCTTCCACCGTGAAGCGTAGCCAATCACGTGGACGCCAGTTTAGTGCGGCGGTAATGGCGTTGCCGTGTTCACCTTGGTGTTCGCCGGGCGTATCGCCTGACGTATCGTCTGGCAATTGCGTACTGAAGTGTTCCACGCGCAAGGTCGGACGCCACGTGCCGCGATTCCAGCCGAGCAGAACGAAGGCGGCACGATAGCGCGTTTTCTGCGGGAGATTGGGGATCCGCGTCCATGTGGTATCGCCGTCCATCGCCTGGGCTATCCAGGTAACCGGCCCCGTCTCCGTGCGTGCACCGATACTCCAGAATCGATCGCGCCACGCATATTGCCGCTTACCGCCGGCATAGGGCGCCCAGGCACTGGGGTCGGCGTGATTGTCGTAGTGCAGCAGGTTGACTCGCGTATCACCCGGCGCATGCCAGGTCAGGCTGACATAGTTGCCCCAATGCGACGGCCCTATGCTGCGGAACGGGTCGTAGTAGCGCGGCGGCCTTCCGTGCTTTTCGGTCACTTCGGCGTCCGGTTCGCGCAAACGACTGCCGATGCCTGCAACGAGGTCGCCGACCGACCAGCCGCGATAGGCCAGTATGGAGCCGGACGGATCGTCGCGGCGAAACAACGATGCGCGCAGATCCCAACTCGCCATGGCGCCGCGATGCTCCAACTGAAATTCACCGCCGACGACGCGCAGCTCCTCGCCCACCCAGGTATTGATGGCTGAAGAGCTGAGTGTCCACGGACTGGTCCAGCCAATGGCGTCGTTCTCCAGCGACACCGGCGGGAAGAATGCGCCGGCCTTCAACGACCATCGCCACGGCGACGTGGAGACCGGCCGATAGCGCAGATAGCCCTCCAACAGGCTAAGGCCGGAGTGGCCACTGGTCTGGTACTGCAGTTGGCCAAGCGCCAGCAGCGAAGGGGTCACTTGCGCCGTGCCGAGCACGGCAGCGCCCCCGAAGTGAAATTGCGTCTTGCCATCACCGTAACGCGTCTTGCCAAAACCGCCACGGGTCCAACTGGTTTCATCAGGTGCGGCCACAAGGCGTTCGTCGCCGTAAGCGTGCACGCTGAAATCTTGTGCGTGCAGAGTTGGCGAAAATACGTATGTGCCGCACACCGTGCAAAGGGCAAATAGCTCGCGTTTCATGCACGTCCTCCGCTGACTTTGGCGATGGCAGTCAGATCCCCCAGTGCATCGGCGTCCAAGGGTCTGGCGATGAAAAAGCCTTGCGCGAAGTCGCAACCGATCATCGACAGATAGTCGAGCGTGCCCTGGTCTTCCACCCCTTCCGCGGTGACCTTGAAGCCCAGCCGATGGCTGAGGTCGACGACCGAACGCACGATGATCCGGTCGTTGGGATCGCGCATAAGGTGGGTGATAAAGCTCTGGTCGATCTTCAGTTCGTTGACGGGAAGCTTGCGCAGATAAGCGAATGCCGACTGACCTACGCCAAAATCGTCGATGGCAATGCCGAAGCCCTGATCGGCGAGTTGTCGCAACAAGCCAATCGCCAACTCCGGCTCACCGATCACAGCGCGCTCGGTCACTTCCAGGCTTAGCAAGTCAGGTCGCAATTCATGCTGCGCGACAAGGTGGGCAATGCGCTGCGGCAGATGCACATCACCAAGATCGCGCGCGGAAAGGTTCACCGCCACCCGAATGCCAAGTCCTTGCGCGAACCATTGGCTAGCTTGCGCTACCGCCGTTTCGAGCACCCAACGGGTCAATCGCTGAATATTGCCGGTGTCCTCCGCCATGCCGATAAACTGATCGGGCGACACCCAGCCGCGCGTGGGGTGGTGCCAGCGGACCAGGGCCTCGGCCGCGTCCACCTGGCGTGTGTTGAGCGTGAGCTTGGGTTGGTAATGAAGCTCCAATTGATTTCGCTCCACCGCCTCGCGCAATTCGCTCATCAGCGACAGTCGTTCGGGACGATGCGGATCGATGTTTGGCTGATAGAACGCCAATGGCCTGGCCAGGCCGATGGCGGAGAACTGCGCCGTTTCGGCGTAGCGCAGCAGCGCCACAGCTTCGGTGGCGTTCTCCGGATACATCGAGATGCCGATGGCGGGCACCGTGTCGATGCTCAAGTCCGGCTCTGTATACGGTGCCGCAAGCTTGTCGAGGACACGCAATGCGACTTGTGTAGCGCCATCGCGCGTCTTGTCCGCAAGCCATAGAACGAACTCGCTATCGGTTGCGCGTGCGACCACGCCTTCGTCAATCAGCCGATGAATACGTTTGCCGATATCGCGCATCAAGCGATCGCATAATCCGTGCCCCATCGTCTTGATGATGTCGGGTACGCGAGTGAGCCCGATCATCAGCAAAGCCCCGCTCGCAGTGCCTGCGGATATGGCCTGATCAATGCTGTTCTCGATCGCGATCCGATTCGGCAATCCGGTGGCGGCATCGTGCGTGGCCTGGTGGCGTATGCGCTCTTCGCGCAGCCGCACCGCCACCGCCATGGTGCCGATCGCCTTTGCCAATTCGCCGATTTCGTCTCGCCGACGCAGCGGAGGCGGCGATCTGTAGTCGCCTTCTTCTATCCGCTTGGCCGTGACCGCCAATTGTTCCAGCGGGCGGGACACATTGCGTGCAATCAGCCATGTGCCGAGCAAGCCGGCGGTAAGGCCAATGGCCAGCAGCGCCGACCAGACCAGCGCAATGTGGCGATAAGGGCGTAGCGCATCGTCCAGGGAATAGCCGAACACCACGATCACGGGTGCACTGCCGCGTGGCTGACGCGGTGCCTGCGCGAGCACCATATATTCATGCCCGGCAATGTCCTGAAGCCCAAGGCGCATGGGGAAATCGCCGCTCACCCGGCCAAGCCACTGCGAAAAAAGCGATTCGCGATCATTGCTTGCCATGGCCATCCATCGACCTTGCGACGACTGTGTTGCCAGTACGACGTTGTCTGGCAGCATGGTCAGGCGCTGCATATGTGCCAGCTCGGCATCGTCCAAAGGCATATGCACAACCACCAGCCCTACCGGCTGGGGTGCATAGACCGGTACGGCGACGATCCAGTAAGCCTTTCCATGCAAGGTGGCGACCGCAACCGAGCGCTTTTCGAACGCGTGCTCAAGCAGATCGGCAAACTCAAAGCGCCGACCGGCAGCCTGACTGTCGGCGGTATCCGCTTCAAGGGTTCCATCCAGATTCACCAGCTGCATGCGCGATGCGCCAACGCGACGCCCATGATTGCGCAAGACCGACAGCACGGTGCCGCGATCACGTTCGGCAATGGCCACCCGCAAGCCATAATCCTGGGCAAGCACGCCGACACTGGTGGCGACTCGTGTGGAGACATCGTCCATCTGCGCGATAAAAGCCTTCGCATTCGCTTCAAGCTGGCGCTCGCCCTCGGCGATCAGTGCCTGGCGAGTGGTTGTGTAGAGCAGGATGGCCGTGGACGATTGCACCATCACCAGCATCGTGACGACGAACAGCGCAAGACGAAGCCGGAAGCCGACGACGATGCGCATGGCGTCTAATAGTCCACGTGCTCGCGATCGACAAAGCTGCGCGGGTCTGGCAACAGCGACAGCGTTAGCGATACGTCCGCATTGCTGCTTACGTCAGCCTGCGCCTCCGGTTGCGGCCGGCCCGGATGCAATTGCGGATGCCATACCTGCACCCTGTAGTGGCCGGGCGCCAATGCGTCGAACTTGACCAGGCCTTGCTGCGCTGTCATCTGTGCCTGCTCGGGCGAAATGACCAGATAAGCGATCATGTGGTCGTGGATATTGCAGCCCACGGCCACCGTACCCGCGCGGTCCAGGACGACGGGTGACGAGCTTTCGCCCGGGCGAAGAATGAACTCGAAGGATTTGACCGGCGAAAAGGAGTAGACGTGATGGCGTGTGGTGTCGCTATTGCGGAACACGACGCTGTCGCCGGGCCGCACAACCTGCACGTAGGGAATAAAGGTCTCGTTCTTTTGATCGATATAGCGCGTGCTTGCCGCATGGGCCGCCGCAGGCTGGCTGGCCCCGGCTAGTGTCACGACGGCATCGCTGACTGGCTTGCCCTGGGCATCGACGACCCGCACCGACAATGTTCCTGCATGGGCCAAGCCCATGCTCGCCGTAATCAGCCAGGCCCATCGCATCTGCCAAGGCATAGGGCTACTCGGAGTCAGCGCGTTGGGCGGAGTATAAGCCCTTGTGATCCGCGTCTGTGGCGAGGTGCTTTTTCGCGCACAGGGTGCGCTCCTACATTAAACATGTGCGGCACCTGAGTTTTTGTAGGAGCCCACCCCGTGGGCGAAAAACCTACGCAGCGATGGAGCCGTGGCACCACGTCCACGGCTGCACTCACGCCGCGCTCACCGGCGGTCTGTTAATGGGGCCAAAGGGGCACTATCGACTCCCCTGCCATTCACTGACATGCCCCATCGTGGGCATGCCTTACATTCAATAAGACATTCAAAAAGCCTGTTCAAAATCTCTACGCCGGCAGAGCAGTGCTGGGGGATTTGTTCTGTGTTCGCGATAATCGATGCGCTATCGCGACCTGGCCGCTTACGCAGCGGGCGTTCCGCCTCGCTGCCGCGAGTCGGGTCACTTTCTCTTTGCTGGCCCACGCACCCGCAGGAGCGGGTGCGAACAGCGGAGCTGGCCCGAAGGGCGGAGGGCATGGATGCCCGGAGTAAAGAGAAAGTAACCCAAGAGAAATGGCCTCAGAGCAGGCGATGTGCTCTGTAGCCGCACCTTTTCCAGTGTCAGGCGTTGGGATGGTTTCCTGATGTATCGCCTTGCATAGCTTTCGTCTCTCTCCGTCTTGCGCGGGAGATTTCGAGAGGACGAGCCTTTTGGTATCGCCACGCCTCCACCGTCCGGCACTGGAAAAAGCGCGTCCACGAAGCGCGCCGCATGCTCTCAGACCATTTCTCTTTGGTTACTTTCTCTTTGGGTCAGCAAAGAGAAAGTGACCCGGGCGCCGGCAGGCGTCCGGAATGCCCGCTGCATAAGCGGCCAGGTCGCAACACCGCACCTATTCATCGGCAACAGCACAGAAAGCGACCCAAGGCATCGCCACACCCACGGAATGCCCGCCGCATAAGCGGCCAGGTCCCGATAATCCATCGATTGTCGCGAACACAGAACAAAGGATGCCCCGCATCGACGGACTTGATGCACGCCGGTGCGACGTGACACGATCCTGCCGATGACCAGCAAACCCGCTGAAGCACTGCATCTGCGCGACCTCGCACGGTTGCGTCGCGTTCGCGACCGGATCGACCGGGAATACGCGCAGCCATTGGACGTCGAGGCGTTGGCTTGTGGCGTGCATATGTCGGCCGGACACCTCAGCCGCCAGTTCAAGCTCGCCTACGGCGAGTCTCCTTACTCCTATCTAATGACGCGGCGCATCGAGCGTGCGATGGCGCTGCTGCGCCGTGGCGACCTCAGCGTCACCGAGGTCTGTTTCGAGGTTGGCTGCGCGTCGCTGGGCACCTTCAGTACCCGGTTCACCGAGCTGGTCGGCATGTCACCCAGCACCTATCGGCGCCAGGAGGCGCATACGACCGTGGGGATCCCGTCCTGCGTGGCGAAACACGTGACGCGACCGATCAGGAATCGAGAAGCGCTGGCCACCGAGCCGGAACTAGACTGATCGCCGTCAACTTCACCACCACTGAGAGAGACCGCCATGGACATCACCATTCACTCAAGCTTCCTCCCGCAGAACGACCCGGACGCCGCCTTGACCTTCTATCGCGACACCCTCGGCTTCGAGGTCCGCAACGACGTCGGATACGGCGGCAAGCGCTGGATCACCGTCGGCCCAACCGGCCAGCCCGGCACCTCCATCGTCCTGTATCCACCGGACGCCAGCCCCGGCATCACCGACGACGAACGCCGCACCATCGCCGAGATGATGGCCAAGGGCACCTTCGGCATCCTCCTCCTGGCCACCAAGGACCTCGGCGGCGCCTTCGAGCGGCTGCAAGCCCGCGAAGCCGATATCGTCCAGGAACCCACCGACCAGCCGTACGGAGTTCGCGACTGCGCCGTCCGCGATCCCGCAGGCAACATGATTCGCATCCAGCAGTTGCGCTGAGCCGTAAGCAATCGATTGAACATCGCATGACCAAACAGGGCCCAGAGGAACCCATGAATCCATCGGAACGCATTGACCAGTTGATCGCAGGCATCACGGACTGGCGTGGCAAGACATTCGCCGACGTTCGCAAGGCCATCCTCGAGGTCGACAAAGACATCGTCGAGGAGTGGAAGTGGATGGGAAGCCCGGTGTGGTCTCGCGATGGAATGATCGCGGTCGCCAACGCTCACAAGGGGAAGGTGAAGCTCACCTTTTCTCACGGTGCGCACCTTGAAGATCCCGACAAACTCTTCAACGCGGGGCTCGGTGGCAGCACATGGCGGGCAATCGATTTTTTCGAGGGTGACAAGATCAACCAGCGCGCTTTAAAGAGCCTTGTCCGTGCGGCCATTGAATACAACCAGACCAAATTGAAGAAGAACGCGCCGGCGGGTGCTCGACCGAAGGCGAGCAAAAGCCAAAAGGCGTAAAGCCATGGTTTGGTGTTGCTCAACTGAGAAGCGAAACGGGCCGAGGCTGAGGTACGCCTAGGTTTTGAGCCGTCATCCCGGCGCAGGCCGGGATCCAGCAGGAGTGCCGTGCGAAGCACTCAAAACAGTTTTTGTGTGCTTCGCACAGCTTATTAAAACTGGATCCCGGCCTTCGCCGGGAGGACGAGCAAAAAGATGCCTCGTGCCGCATACGCTTTATCCAGGCGCCAACAACTCCAGCTGCGTTAAGATGGCCCCGCCATGCGCATGCGTTTTCACATCAGCCGCCGTCGCCGCGCCCTATGGACCGCGGTGGTGGTGTTTTGCCTGCTGTTCCAGCAGCTAGCCATGGCTGCCTATGTCTGTACGTTGCCGACGGCATCGTCCGATACCGTGATGACGGGCGATTGCGCAGCTATGGGCATGGCCTCCAAGGCGAAGGCATCGCTTCTTCACCAAAATGCGGATGCGCGTTGCGCGGAGCACTGCGCCGGTAACGCGACTTCGGCGCATGACGTCCGCCTACCGGCGGTTCCGCCGCTCTTGTTGCCGCTCGCATCCCCCACTTCGCTGGGAACCATCGTACGTGCACCCGACCAGGCGCCCTTGCCTGATGTCGCGCTGCTTCGCCCCGATCCACCGCCTACGTTGCGGTTCTGCTCGCTGTTGATTTAGCCCTCGATCGCTGACCACTCGGTGGCCATGCCTGCGTGCATGGCCCGTACGGTTTTGTGATCGGAGCTAGTCATGTTTTCGTATCGAATCTGGACGCGAGCCTTCCGGGCGCGCCACTGGCCGTGCCTTTTATGGGCCGTCCTATGTCTCTTCGCCTCCCCAGCATGGGCGGATGACTCCACGACGGCCCTGACACTGGACGCCGCGACGCGACGGGCCTTGGTGCAGGCGCCTCTACTGGAGGTGCGTCTTGCCAAGCAGGATGCCGCCCGTGAAGAAGCTGGGCGCGCAGGCGCCCTGCCCGATCCTCAACTCACCTTCGGTATCGACAATCTGGCCATCCAGGGGCCAGGCGCGTTTACGGCTGGCGGTGACACCATGACCATGCGCACGGTCGGGCTTACCCAAGTGCTGCCGTCGCGGACCAAACGGCAGGCGCAGCGCGATGCCGCCGGTGCGAATGTCGAGCAAGCGGCATCGACCACAGCCATGACCCGGCTTGCGATCGAACAACACGTCGCCGCCGCCTGGATCGGCGCATGGGGCGCTCACCATGAAGCCCAGATGCTGCAGGCGATGCGGCGCGAGTGGACCGTGGATGTCGCGGTGGCCGAGGCGCGATTGCGCGGCGGCACCGGCTCCGCGGCCGACGTGCTGGCCATGCGGATGGAAGCGCTCGACCTGGAGAACCGTATCGACGATGCCACCTCGCGCGAAGCTCAGGCGCGGGCAACCTTGGGGCGATGGTTCGGTGCTCCGGTCAACGAGCCACTGGCTGATGCGCCGGATTTCGCGGTACTGCCCCGTGACGAACCCGCTCTGCTGGCCAGCGTCGATCAACAAGGCAACCTGCTGGACTGGCCGGCACGCGAACACGCTGCCGAAGCCGCTCTCGCGGCGGCGCGGGCCGAGAAGCATCCCGAATGGAGTGTCGGTATGAATTACGGCTCCCGTGTTCGGGGCCTGTCCGACATGGTGTCGTTGCAGGTCGGCGTGAGCCTGCCGCTGTTCACTCGCGATCGGCAGGACCGCGGCATCAGCGCGCGTGCCGCTGATCTCGATGCCGTCCGTGCCGAGCACGATGATGCACGGCGGCAGCAAACCGAAGTCGTGCAGGCGGCCTGGGCGCAATGGGACGCGTTAGGGCGGCAAGTGCGTCGGCATCTCGACCAACTGCTACCGCAGGCCAACGATCGTGCCGCGTTGGCGTTAGCCGCCTATCGCGGCGGCGGCGATATCCAGCCCTTGCTGGAAGCACGCCGCGACGAAATCGCTCACCACACCGACTTTGCCCGCATGCTGACCGACTACGGTCGTGCCTGGGCGGCCTTGAGTTACCTGCTGCCCGAGGGGAATACCCCATGAAACGCGCACTGTTGATCCCCTTCATTCTTGCCGTGCTGCTCGTTACCGCGATGGCTGCTTACTGGGCGGGCCGCCGCGGTGCTGATCAGGCGGGACCTTCCGCCGATCATCCCGCCATCACAGGATCTCCAGCACCAGCTGCCAGTGCCAAGGTGTTGTACTGGTACGACCCGATGATTCCCGCCGAGCACCATGACAAGCCCGGCTTGTCGTCGATGGGCATGCAGATGGTGCCCAAATATGCCGATGCCGGCGCCGACACGAACACGGTACGCATCGATGCAGCAACCGTGCAAAACCTCGGTGTACGCACGGCATCGGTGGAGCGCCGCGTGCTGCCGGCGACGGTACGCGTACCCGGCACGATCAGCTGGGATCTGCGCCAAGCCACGGTCGTCAGCGCCCGTGTGGACGCGGTGGTGAGCAAGCTGTACGTGCGCGCCCCGTATACCAACGTCGCCGCGGGTGCTCCGCTGGCTGACCTGCTCGCGCCGCAGTGGAGCAGCGCCGTGGCTGAATCGCAGGCGCTGCAGCATGTCCAGTCGATGGAGGCGAAAGCCTTGCGTGGCGCCGCGCAACAACGCTTGCAGGCACTCGGCCTGTCGCCTGCCGATGGCCGCACGATTGGCAGCGGCGGCCAGATCACCTTGCATGCGCCTCAAGCCGGCGTGATCGGTACGCTGGATGTGCGTGAGGGTCAGCGCGTCAATGCCGGACAGACGCTAATGACGATCAACGGGCTCTCTACGGTGTGGGTCGAGGCGGCCTTGCCGCAGATCGTGGCCGGCATGGTGCATGCGGATACGCCGGTCACCGTTCACGTCGATGCGCTGCCGGGACAAGTCTTTCGCGGCCACGTGGAAACGCTGCTGCCCGATATCGACATGACCACGCGTACACAGCGCGCACGCATCGTGCTCGCCAACCCGCAAGGCAGGTTGAGTCCCGGCATGTTCGCCACCGTGCAGCTCGACCCGATGCCGGGCAAAGCCGTGCCGGTGGTGCCTGACGATGCGTTGATTGCGACGGGCGATCACACACGGGTGATCGTCGCCGACGACAGCGGCCACTTCCGCGCCGTCGCCGTACGCGCTGGACGTGCGGCCGGCGGTTACACCGAAATTCTCGACGGCCTTACCGGTGGCGAGAAGGTGGTGGTGTCTGGTCAGTTCCTGATCGACTCGGAGGCGAGCCTGTCGGGGTCGCTGGAGCGCTTGAATGACCCTGTCGCGAAGCCGGCACCCGCGACCAGCGCGCCGATGCCGGGCATGACCATGCCGGGAGAACACCCATGATCGCCGCCGTCATCCGCGCAGCGATCGCGCACCGCGTGGTCGTGCTGCTGGCCGCCATGACGCTGGCGTTGGCCGGTGTATTTGCTGCGATACGAACCCCGATCGATGCCCTGCCCGATCTGTCCGACACCCAGGTGATCATCCGCACCAACTGGCCAGGTCAGTCGCCCCAGGTCGTCGAGGATCAGGTGACCTACCCGCTGGTCACCACCATGCTGTCGGTGCCCGGGGCCAGGACGGTTCGCGGCTACTCGTTCTTTGGCGACTCCTACGTCTATGTGCTGTTCGACGACAGCACGGATCTCTACTGGGCACGTTCGCGCGTGCTGGAGTATCTGAGCCAAGTACGCGATCGCTTGCCCTCGGGCGTGAGCCCGTCGCTGGGTCCGGATGCGACCGGTTTGGGCTGGATCTACGAATACGCGCTGACCGATCGCACGGGGCAACACGACCTCGGTCAGCTGCGCGCGTTGCAGGACTGGTTCCTGCGCTATCAGCTTAAAACCGTGCCAGATGTCGCTGAAGTGGCCAGCCTCGGCGGCATGGAACAGGCATGGCAGATCGTGCCTGACCCGCAACAGCTGGCCGCCCGCAACGTGACGGTGACGCAACTGGTCGAGGCGATCCGCTCCGCCAACGGCGCGAACGGCGGCTCGGTGATCGAACAAGGCGAAGCCGAATTCATGGTGCGCAGCGAAGGCTATCTGCGCAGTCGCGAGGACTTCGAACGCGTACCCATTGCCGCCAACACCGGCGGCGTACCGGTACTGCTGCGCGATGTCGCCACGGTACGGCGCGGCCCGAGCTTCCGGCGCGGCATCACCGAACTGGACGGCCAAGGCGAAGTGGCCGGCGGCGTCATCGTGCTGCGCACGGGCAAGAACGCCAAGGCAGCGATCGCCGCGGTGAAGGCCAAGCTCGCCGAGCTAAAACACAGCCTGCCGGCCGGCGTGGAGATCGTGCCGACCTACGATCGTTCGCAACTGATCGATGCGGCCGTGGAGAACCTGTGGGGCAAGTTGCTGGAGGAATTCATGGTCGTTGCGCTGGTCTGCGCACTGTTCCTCGGCCACGTGCGCTCGGCACTGGTGGCGGTGATCACGCTACCGCTCGGTGTGTTGGCCGCTTTCATCGTGATGCATCTGCAAGGTGTGTCGGCCAATCTGATGTCGCTCGGTGGTATCGCGATTGCCATCGGCGCGATGGTCGATGCCGCGGTGGTGATGATCGAAAACACGCACAAGCATTTGGAGCATTGGCGTGATGCGCACGATGGGGAGGAACCCCAAGGCCCTGCACGCTGGACGCTGGTCGCCGAGTCGGCCGCCGAAGTGGGGCCGGCGCTGTTCGTCAGCCTCTTGATCATCGCGCTGTCGTTCGTGCCGGTGTTTGCGCTGGAAGGACAAGAAGGCAAGTTGTTCAAGCCGCTCGCCTTCACCAAGACCTACGCGATGGCAGCGGCGGCCGGGCTCGCCGTCACCCTCGTGCCGGTGCTGACGGGATACCTCGTGCGCGGGCGCATCCGCGCCGAACACGACAATCCGCTCAATCGCGGCCTGATCGCGCTGTACCGGCCGATCCTGGAAGCCGTGCTGCGTTATCCAAAGGCGACCTTGGTGTTGGCCGGGACTTTGCTGCTCAGCGCCGCGATTCCCTTCAGTCGGTTAGGCAGCGAGTTCATGCCGCCGATGGACGAAGGCACGCTGCTGTATATGCCAACCGCGCTGCCAAGTTTGTCGGCCGGCAAAGCGTCGCAGCTGCTGCAGCTCACCGATCGCATGATCAAGACCGTGCCCGAGGTCGATCACGTGTTTGGCAAGGCCGGACGTGCGGAGACGGCCACCGATCCGGCACCGTTGGAGATGTTCGAAACCACCATCACCTTCAAACCGAAGAACCAGTGGCGGCCGGGCATGACCATGGACAAGCTCAAGGACGAGCTGGATAAGGCCGTGCATGTGCCGGGGCTGACGAACTTGTTCGTGCCGCCGATCCGCAACCGCATCGACATGCTGGCCACTGGCATCAAGAGTCCGATCGGCATCAAGGTGCTCGGACCCGATCCCTCCTCCTTGCAGACCGTGGCCGATCAGATCGAAGCCGTCGCCAGGACCGTGCCCGGCGTCAGCTCGGCCATTGCCGAACGCGCCGCGGGTGGCCGCTACGTCGACGTGCATATTCGCCCCGATGATGCAGCGCGTTATGGGCTAAGCCAGCAGCAGGTGCAGGAGCTGATCGCGACGGTGGTGGGTGGCAACCCCATCGGGCAGATCGTCCAGGGACGAGAGCGTTATCCGATCGTGCTGCGCTATCCGCGCATCGATCGTGATTCGGTCGCGGCCTTGCGGCAGTTGCCGATCGTCGCTGCCAGCGGCGCGCAACTGACCCTTGGCCAAATCGCCGACATCACGCTGAATGCGGGGCCGCCGATGCTGAAGAGCGAGAACGGCCAGCTGGCCACTTACGTCTACGTCGATACCAGCGGCCGTGATCTCGGTGCCGTCGTCGCCGATCTGCAGCGCGCCGTGGCTAAACAGGTGAAGTTGCCGCCAAGCATTACGGTGGCCTGGTCAGGTCAGTTCGAGTATCTGGCCAGCGCGATGGAGCGCATCAAAGTCGTGGTGCCGATCGCGCTGGTGATCATCTTCGGGCTGATCTATGCGATGTTTCGTCGAGCCAGCGAAGCAATGATGATCATGGCGAGCGTACCGCTCGCCCTCGTCGGCGGGCTGTGGCTGATCTTGTTGCTGGGGCACGCCGTATCCGTGGCGACAATGATCGGCTTTATCGCCCTGGCCGGCGTCGCCGCCGAGTTCGGCGTAGTGATGCTGCTGTACTTACGGCATGCCTGGGAGCAGCACCTCGTGCTTAACCCCCAGGCAGGCCCCACTCAGCTCAACGACGCGATTCGCGAAGGCGCTGTGCAGCGCGTACGACCCAAAACGATGACCGTCGCCGTCATCCTCGCCGGCCTCTTCCCGATTCTGCTGGGCCACGGCGCGGGCTCCGAAGTCATGCAGCGCATCGCGGCACCGATGGTGGGCGGCATGCTCACCGCGCCGCTGCTATCCATGCTCGTGATCCCCGCTGCGTTTCGTCTTCTGGTCCTGCATCGGTTGCGCCATGCCAGCAAAGCGAACGTCGTGCTAACTCCCGGCCAGGGAACCACTCCATGAGTGAGCACGTGCTCAGCCTGAGTTGACCTCCTTGGCGGGACGGAACGGTCAATCGCGATCGGGGGCGCCAAGCGGAAATAGCGGCCGATACGGGCGCGCTTCGTCCACCGCGCGGGCGAACGACGGGCGGGCCAGTAGCCGTTTCCGGTAGGCGATCACATGGGAGAACGACACATCGATGCGATGCGTCCAGTCGGCATAGAACAGAAAGGGTGCCGCGCCACAGTCGGCGAGGCTGAACTGGTCGCCGGCCGCCCACTCGCGCTGGGCCATGTGCTGGTCCAGCCAGGCGTAAGCGGTTTCAAGCATCGCGCGCGCCTCCGCCACGCCATGCGCGTCGCGTGCCGCCTCAGGCCGAAGGCTGTCGAACACGATCTTCTGCTGCGGCGTGGAAATGTAGTTATCGAAGAAGCGGTCCATGCTGCGCACCTCGAGGGCCGCACGCGCATCCGCCGGCAGCAGGACCACGGGGCCCGGATGGCAGAGGCCGAGGTATTCAATGATGGTGCTCGCCTCGACCACCGTGCGGTCATTGTCCACCAGCAAAGGAAAGCGCTTCACTGGCCACAGGGCCACGAATTCCTCAAACACCTCGGGGTTGTCGCCCGACAAGAGGCGCCACTCGAACGGCGTGCCGTTCTCATACAGCGCCGTCAGCACTTTTTGGCAGTAGGAAGAAAAGGGGTGGGCATAGAGCTTCAAAGCCATCGTGTTTCACCATGGATAGAGGGGTTTCTATCGGTCGACGAACGACGGCGGTTGAAATCGACATCTTGGGAAGGACTATTTTTTGGTGATCCATACCTCCTCTCCCCGTTCACCGATTTGTGCACGGGGAGAGCACTGAGGCGGGGTGAGTGCTCGCGACGCCACCCCTGCTTCGTCACCCCGGCGGAGGCCGGGGTCCAGTGGCGTTGACGCTTCGATGTTCGCGTTATCGCGGCCAGGTTGCGATAGCCCAACATCAAAGCAGGAAACCGCGAATACGCAGGGACCCCAGAGCAAAGGCAAAACCTCGCTCATCGGAAGGCCATCAGGTCCTGCCGAGAAGAAACTCCAGCACAGCACCCAAGAACTCGGCCGGATATTCGACGTTCGACAAATGCACGGCAGGCAAAACGACCAGTGTTGATCCGGGCACGGTCGCGGCGATGAGTTCGCTGTGACTGGCAGCGGTCACCGTGTCGTACTGGCCGGCAATCACCAAGGTCGGGTTAGGGATAAGCGCGATGGTCCGGCGCAGGTCCATGTCACGAACCGCCGCGTAACACCCCGCGAGGCCCTGCCGATCTGTGGCCAACAACATGGCGCGAAACTCTTCAACGACAGGCTCCTTCGCTTCCAGCATGCGCGCCGGAAACCAATTGCCCAGGAACATCTCGGCGGTCTCCACCATGTCCTTGGCTTGCAGCACGGAAGCGATGCGCTGATCGAATTGGTCGGCGGTCCCGAGTAAGGGTGAGGTGTTGCTCAATATCAGGCGGTCAATCCGTTCCGGAGCATAGATGCCCAGCCATTGGCCAATCATGCCGCCCAGCGATAAGCCCAGGAAATGCACCCGCTCGATACCCAACGCGTCGAGCAACTCGATGACGTCCCGGCCGAGCCGGTCCATCGAATAGGCCCCCGCAGGAGCGCTGGATGCACCATGTCCACGCAAGTCGTAGCGCAGGACGTGGAAGTGCCTCGACAGCTCCGAAATCTGTCCATCCCACATATGGAGCGTGGTGCCAATGGAGTTCGATAGGACGAGCACCGGCTTGTCGGCATCGCCATCGAATCGGTAGGCCATACGAGCACCGTCACCGGTGGTAAAGAAAGATAGATGTTTCATCTGCGGCGCGTCTTCTTCTGAATGACGTTTCTTGAGAGCGCCGAGTCGGCATGGCCGGATCGGATGCTTGCTCTTGCAACGGCGGATGCCGTGGAGCAAATCCTAGTTGCGGCCGAATCGCATAGATATTACAAAGATCGCACAATCTTTGTAATCAACGCTGACATGACCGAATTCACCCTTCATGACCTGCAATGCTTCGATGCCGTGGTCCGCGCTGGCGGCTTCCAGGCGGCAGCCGCGGCATTGCACCGCTCGCACCCTGCGGTATTCGCTGCCGTCGCCAAACTGGAACGCCAGCTTGGCTTATCTCTATTGGATCGCAGCGGCTATCGGGTACGCCTGACCGCGGATGGGCGTTCATTCCACCACCGTGCGCAATCGCTGCTACGCGAAGTGGAAGGCTTGCGTACCCATGCCGCACAACTGGTGATGGGCGAAGAAAGCGAGCTGCAGGTGGTCATAGGCGACCTGTGCCCTCGTCCGCAGGTGCTCGGCATGCTCGGCCGCTTCTTCGCGCAATGCCCAGGAACGCGCCTGCATGTGCACTTCGAGGCCGTCACCGGGCCGTGGGAGCGGCTGTTCGACGGCGATGCCGACCTGATCCTGCACCACGTCGACAAGAGCGACTCACGCGTGGAGTGGGTGGATCTGTGCGAAGTGCCATTCATTCCGGTGGTCGCGGCGGGCTTTCTGCCATCGCCTGTCTCGCGCTCGATCAAACCTGAGCAGATGCGCGAGTTCACCCAGTGCATCATCCGGGACACCGCGCGCCATTCGCCGCCCCGGGACTATTTCACGATCGAGGGTGCGCACCAATGTACGGTGGCGGATCAGTTGATGAAGAAGGAAATCATCCTTCAGGGCCTTGGCTGGGGCCATATGCCACGTTTCTTGATCGAAGAGGAACTGCGCGACGGACATCTGCAATCCATTGCCGGCCGCTACCTACCGGGTAACACTGTGGAATTGGTTGCGGCAAGGCGCTGTGATCAACCGCATGGGCCGGTCGCGCATCGATTGTGGAACTACATTCATGAGCAGGCGCCGCAACTGCGCCGCGCGCTTGAAGCGGCACCGTCGCCTCAGCGCAAGAAACGAACTACAAATCGCCGACCCAAGGAACGCTAGCCTGTGCATCAGCGCGGTTTTTTCTTGGGGTCATTGTTCGCTCACGTGCCGCGATAAGCGGCAAACCAGATGCCCCCTCCCCCTGCTTGCCCCGAAAAGGGGACTCCCTTCAGTCGCAAGGAGGGAGTCCAGAACTCGCGTCGCTGAGATTAGCTACCGGGAAAGGCAGCCATCGGCCATGAGCATGATGTCAAGCACGGTCGCCGGTCGTCCGTTCACCCGGCTTGCCGATCGGCGGCTTGCCTTGCAAGGGATGCTGCAAGCCGTCGCGAATCGCTTGTGCGTAGGCAGGCGCCTGATTTCCGGCATCCTCGTAAGTCCACAAGAAGCCGCTGTTGATCCCGCTGGTGCGCCATATTTCGAACTGTTCGCGCACTTCGTCGGGCGTCTGCGAAGAAGACAGCCCAGGCGTGACGAACGTTGCCGGGAAGCTATCGCCCATGACCTGGCGGATAGCGGCGATCCATTGAGCCGGCTCATTGCCGCCGCCACCGGAGTAGCACTGAAGATTGAAGCCCACGACCTGGCCGGGCGCCTCCTTTTCGATCTGCTTGAGACAGTCGACCCAGAACGTTGGCTGGTAGTACGGGCAAAAAGTGGTCTTGAGGCCAATCCGGCCGAGCATGAGGCTGAACTGCACGATGACCGAAGCTTGCAGCTGCTCTTCATCATCCAGGTCGATGCATTCGATGGCGGGGAATAGAGACTTGAGCGCATGAAAGTTGCGATAAAGCGCGGTTTCCGGGCCCGTGCCGTATTTCTTTATCAGATTGGCGATATTGCCGAAGTCGCCGACATCGGCGCCGCCGATCGAAAACAGCACCCGATTGACCGTGGTGGGCGCCTTGAGCAGGCTGGCGACCAGCTCCGGCCAACCGACCGGGCCGACGTAGACGCCATTACGAATGATCAACGTGTTGCCGTAGTAGATATCAGCCTGTTCGTGAGGGTGCCCCAACGCCAGGATCACGGTATTGAAACCCGATTTCTTCAGTTGCTCGACGTAGGCGGCTCCACCGTGATCGGCGAAAAACCCCTGGCAATATGCGGCGCTTGAAACGCTGTTGGCGGTCATCGTGCAGCTCCTTGCAGTTGGTTTGGCTACGGAAAGAAACCTCTCGGCCCGGTGCGTGCGTTGGACCGGGAAGCCGGGGGCACCCAAGGAGAGCGGGCGATGCGTGAGTGCGCGTCCGAAGGCGTGTCGGCGACGTGCGCCTGCAGCCGCTCTCCAGTTGTGCCGTGAACATATGCCACGAAAAGCGTGACGTCTTGGCGAAGCACCCGCAGGGCGTAACAGGCACGGCTTGCATTCTCGACGATGTACAGGCACGAGAGCGCAGAGCCGAGCATGCCCACTCACTCGGACGCCCCTGATCGGAAGCCGTGGCCATCAGGACGGCACGAAGAGCACGTGGTATTTCGCCGCGAATCTTTGCTGGTCAAGCGCGATCGGCTTCAACGCGGCACATAGCCCGCCAGGCCCCATCGCCACTCGTGTCCGCCACCCGCACTCCCCCAGGCCATCTTTTTACCCGGCTGTTATTGACCATCAAATTACACCCGGGTATATTTTGCGCCCGACGCCTCACCGGCCGAAGGTCAGCCAAGCCACATCGCAGCTCGGGAAAGTCGCTCATGCTCCTCGCCGGAGCCACTTCTCCTTGGGGCAAGTAACCCAGCCAGGACTCCCTAGCCATGACGGCATCAGAGCCAATCACTCGCTATCTGGAACCGACCCAGAGTTCAGGTCGCGCATTTGTCATGCGGCAAATGAGCGGCAACATCCTCATGCTCAACCTGTTGCGTCTGCGCGGCGTGGCTGACTATGCGGCGACTCCCGAATTGGCACCGCAAACCCCCATCACGGGAGCGGAGGCCTTTCAGCGCTATATCGAGCACACACTGCCCTACCTGCGCGCGTCGGGAGGCAGCATCGAATTCCTTGGTACGGGTGGGCCTTTCTTGATTGGACCACCAGACGAGCGCTGGGACATAGCCATGCTGATCAGGCAATGCAGTGTTGAGTCGTTCTCGGCTTTCGCCTCGCACGACGCCTATTTGGCCGGCATGGGACACCGAACCGCAGCCATCGAGGACTCGCGTTTGCTGCCTCTGTCGGAAACCGCGAGCGTCGTGCCAGGAGGTTCCAAGTGAGTGGCCCTCCGAACGTGACAAACGCACACGACTTGACCTCGTCAAGCTCGTCTCGACTCGAAGGCCGAAGCATCAACTTGCCGCCTCGCCATTGGAACTGGCTGGCAGAGCAATCGCGCAGCGCAAATGCAACCTTGCGTCTGCTGGTCGAAGAAGCCAGCAGGGATAGGGATGGTCGATACCGAATGGCCCGCGCCAAAGAAGTCTGCTATCTGTTCATGCGCGACATGGCCGGGGATCGACCTCACTTCGAAGAGGCCGTCCGCGCCTTGTTTGCCAACGACGCTTTCAAATTGCGTGAACTGACTGCGCATTGGCCCGCCCATATCCAAGAAGGCATCGGTGCGACCATGGATTTTCAATGGCCGACCCGTGTTACCGAGGAACATTTGTAATGGAGCGCACTCGACGCAAGGAGCTCACACGGGCTTACAAAATGGCCCTGCCTCCGATGGGCATTTTCTCTATCAAAAACCTCGTCACCGGCAGAACACTTGTCGATCAAAGCATCAACCTTGCAGGCGCTTTGAATCGTCACCGAATGGAGCTCCAGCTTGGAACTCACCGTAACAAGGCATTGATGGAAGACTGGCGCACCTACGGTGATGAGCACTTTGCGTTTGAAGTACTCCAGCAAATCCAGGAACGCGCCGAACCGGACTACAACTACGCGGAAGAAATGGCACAACATCTGGCGATTTGGCGGGCCAAGATACCGCTTGGATCGGCGGGATCCTATCTATGATTGGGCGTGCTTCAGATTTTGTGTAAACGGACCGCCAGCCCCTCTTCGCCCTCAACGTTCGAGTCAGCCACACACACGTTGGCGTCCAAACCGATACATGCACGGGTGGTCGCGGACACCTTCCAGGAGCCGCGCTCGGCACAAAGAGCACATACTGTGTCGTCCTCTCTGCATCGGCTCTGATTCGGTCATTTCGGTCAGCGGCCCACGCCAAGCGCACGGACGCATCGGATAGACAGAGGGCGCGTATCGAGGCCTCGTCACCAATGGCTCACTCGCCTGAACTGCGGCACGCAGCGCCATCGTCCCTGCACACGGCAGAGTTTCGCTTCTACGAGGAGCTGAACGACTTTCTGCCCATGGCACGACGCAAACGCACGTTCGCGCATGCCTTTGACGGTACACCGGCCGTGAAGGATACGATCGAGTCGCTGGGCGTGCCGCACACGGAGGTCGATCTCATCCTGGTCGATGGCACATCGGTTCGCTTCGCGTACCGGCTGCGCGGCGGGGAGCGCGTCGCGGTCTACCCGATGTTCGAGCGTTTCGACCTGCGTCCGCTCTATCGTTTGCGGCCTCGCCCGCTACGCCGTACGCGCTTCGTCGCGGACGTGCATCTCGGTGTGCTCGCGCGGCGACTGCGGCTTCTTGGCTTCGATACGGTCTACGAGCGTCATTGCGATGACGCGCGCCTGGCGAGCACATCCGTGCGCGAGCGTCGCATTCTTCTGACGCGTGACGTGGGACTGCTCAAACGTGGCGCTATTTCACGCGGACACTGGGTCCGCGCTACCGATCCGCAGCAGCAGATCCAGGAAGTGATTCGTGCTTTTTCGCTACAGCGGGACCTGAAGCCATTCACCCGCTGCATGGCCTGCAACGGAGAGCTGCGACCCGTCGAGCGCGCCGCCGTTGCCGGTCGCGTGCCACCGCGCGTTTACGCGCGATTCCGCCGTTTCATGCACTGCGCCCGATGCGAGCGCATCTATTGGCACGGCTCCCATTATGAGCAGCTCAAGACGCTCACGCGCACGTTGCGCCAGGAGACTTTGCGAGACCGAGACGCATCGAATATTTCCACGAAGACCCGAAATATTTAGAGCCGCTAACAAAAGCTCCACCATCGAAACACGCCCAACCCATGGGCGACCCAACCGGCCGAGTAGAGGCCGAGACCGAAAACCCCGTGCGTGACGAGGCTGCGCAGACGCGCTGTGGCGGGATGAGGAGTGCGACTGGCGGCGATGCCGGCACCCATGCCCGGTTGCATGAGCAAGAACGGAGCCGCCACGCTGCCGACTCCGATCATCAACGCGGGGACGATGGTCGGGCGGCAAATCCATTCAAGGCCCCAGATGGCGAGCAGCACACCCGCGAATGCGATGCCGATCAGATAGTGAGCCGTCCACCCGATCAGGCGCTCACCCTGCACAGCTGGCGAGGCGGTAATGGGGTCGTGGCGAAAGATCCCCCTCGCCAGATGGGCCAGCCAGCGCCCCACTAGGCCATAGTCCAGCGGAGGAATGCCGAGCAACCGTTGTCGAGCAACCGCCCAGAGGTCCATGACCACCGTCGCGCCCCCTCCGATCACAAGAGCCCCCATCAGATAAGCCGCCGCCTCAGACATTTGCCGCTTCTCTCGGCGCAGCCGATGACAGCGGCACCCGGGCGACGACCATCCAGCAGGCCGCGGTAAAGCCCACTTCCGCTCCATGCACATAGGGATCAAAAGCGGTGCGGACCGTTTCGATAACCTGGGCGTGTGTCGGGCCGTCCACCTCCTGCAGCACGCGGCCGAGAGGGCCGAGCCGGGTCAGGTAGGGGATCAACTCCTTCTCGGGAAACGTGCAGGCGACATCGATCGACCGGATGTCGATCCCGGCCCAGCCACCCTCCTCCAGAATGCGGTAGACCCGGTGCTTGTCCGCGAAGGCGAACTGTCCTGGTGCGTTCGGCGCACGCGCCGGCAGGTTGGGCAGAAGCCGCGCCGCGGCGCGCTCGGCCGTGGTCATGAACGGATTTTCCTCAGGGCCCCGCCAAGCGACGAAGCGGAGTTCGGCGCCGTCTCTTGCGGCACGTCGCAAGTTCGCAAACGCCCGCACGGAGTCTTCGAAGAACATCACGCCGAAGCGCGAAATGATCGCGTCGAAACTCGCGGGCTCGAAGGCGTGCATCTGGGCATCTGCGCGGATGAAGCTTGCCGGCGCTCCCTCCCTTTCAGCGCGGACCCGAGCGGCAGCGAGCATCGGATCGGAAATATCGATGCCGATGCAACGCCCCTTCGCGCCGAGCCGCCGTGCGACAGCGAGTGTTGTGCTACCCGTGCCGCAGCCAACGTCGAGTACGCGGTGTGCTGATCCGGCGGGGACCGATTCGGCTAGCAGGCACTCAAACGGTTCGAACATCTGATCGAGTACCGCCTGCGACTCGACCCAGGCGCGACCGCCAGTGCCGTTCCAAAGTGTTGTCTGCTCGTCATTGGTCTGGCGGGTGACATCCATTTCATTCTCCTTCTTGCTTTCAAGGCGCGGGATCGGCAGTGTGCCAATTCAAGTCGACTTGAGGTCAAGAGGGTGAAGTACCTGGACATAGCAGAGGTGGCTAAGCGTTCCGGCGTTCCCGCTTCGACCTTGCGGTTCTATGAAATGAAGGGGCTGATCGCCTCGGTCGGCAGACGGGGTTTACGCCGACTGTTCGATCCCGGCGTGCTCGAACGGTTAGCGCTGATCGCCCTGGGGCGCGCCGCCGGCTTCTCGCTGGATGAGCTCGCGCTGATGTGGGCAGCGGACGGGCAATTGCGCATCGACCGGCAGATGCTCGCCGCCAAGGCGAACGTCTTGGACCAGACGATCCACAAACTGAGCGCCATGCGCGACGGCCTCCGGCACGCCGCTGCCTGCACCGCGTCGAGTCATATGGAATGCCCCACTTTCCGCCGCATCCTGCAAGCAGCCGCGTCTGGAGCGATGGGCACGAGAAAGAAGAGGACGCCGCAGCCGCCGTTGAAGTAGCTTTAGGAGCATCCTCGGGAGAGGGTTTCGCGCATGTCCACCCCCTCCCGACTCTGAAGTATCCCCACGTTTTGAGCCGTCATTCCGGCGCAGGCCGGAATCCAGTTTAAATAAGCCGTGCGAAGCACACAAAAACAGTTTTGAGTGCTTCGCACGACAATTCAACTGGATTCCGGCCTGCGCCGGAATGACGAGCAAAAACACGCTTCGTGACGCATGCATCCCAACTATTAGTTACATGATTTCACATGTAGAAAAAGCTGGGATACCTCAGCCCCAACGCCTACGGCTCCACATGGATAGCAATGGAACCAGCATTACCCTGTTGCCCTTGCGCCTGCTTTCCTGCGTAAGGCGTTGCGGTAATCGTGTGTGCCCCTACCGTCGGCGCCCAATAATTGCCGCTCTTCCCCTCCATGAAATAGCCAGAATAATTCTCTACGTGAAAATTGGCCTGACCATCCAGCCCAAATACCACGCTTCCTACATTGGCAGGCGCCGTAGTTGCCTCAACATTCAAATGCGTTGTCGGCAGCTTGGAAAGGGAGATGGTTTGATTGTTCTGCAGCACACCGATCAACTTCTTGGTATCGGCATCGTATAACGAAAACCCAGATACCGACGGACCAGGTGCAGGAGTGGATGACCCTCCGACCACAAACGTGGTTACGGAAAATGGAGGCAGGCTATATGAGAATGAACCATTGACAATCTGCACCGCACCCATATCTACCGGGCTCGCGGAGGACCCGCTCGACTGATCCCGCCTCCACACTTCCGCAGACCCTGTAGAGACCCCATTCAAGGCGAATGTCGCGGTCTGATAAAGGTTAGGGTCCTTATTGATAACGACAATATTCTTCGGATTGTCCGAGGCATATACCTCAACATTGGGAATGCTCGTCGTCGCCTGCACCAGGTCCGTTCCGAAACTTGGGAACAGGCCTTCTCCCGTGTACATGCCTAACGCATGATACATCGGCGTCGGATCATCGAGCTTGCCATTGGGCACTTCCGCGCCGGTCTTTAGCAGAAGATTGCCTTTGTCCGCATACAGCATCCCGATGCCACCGGCTCTTAGGATATGCCCCATCGTAGACGCGCCCCATGCCGCTTCAAACGGGGTGTATTCCAGCGCGTGCCCTGCATCGTCAAGATCCCACTCGCCAACTTCAATCGAAATATTTGAAGCCCTGGAGGGAACGGTCGCTTGAATACGCTTATAGAGGTCTAAGATGTCCGTCTCGTAGGTCTGAGCCTTGCCGAACAGTACGTCGTAAGTGAGCTGAGTGGTCCCTTGCGCGTAACCATGAAAATCAAGGAAGTCCACGCGGCTCCCCGACATGTTCAAGAACGTCTGAAGAAACCCGCTGTCGTACCATGCGATGGTTGGACCACCAATGAGAATGGTCGAATCCACGGCCTTCATGGCGTCGTAAGTCACGTTGAAATTCGTGCTGTATGTCGTCGCAGTCTGCCCGTGGATATTGGGCTCGTTGATTCCACCAAGCCATCGGTGAACAGGATTGTTCGTGTCCACATTGAAATGCTTCACAAGGCTTGGCAGATCGCTGGGGTTGCTGGGATCTTCAACCACAGGTTCCGCCCCAAGTGCCTTTATGTGGTTAACCCAATCGTCGCCGCTCCACCTGGTATCGCATCCGCTAGCCCCGCAAACAATAGGGCTATTCGGATTGCCGGGCGTGCTGTATTTGAGATTAATTCTCATATACGGAACACCCAGCGCCTTCAGCCTAGCCTGCTGCAGCGCATCGTTTACCAATACATTAGGAGCCCCGTAAGCACTCTCATCGACACCGCCAAGAGCCAAATGATCCAGTTTTCTTAGGACATTCGTATAATCAACAGAGACATCCTGCGCCGCATTTGCATTGATCGCAAAGAGGGCAAGGGGAATCGCAAGAGCCAGAGGACGCAAAAACGTTCTGACATGACTAAGCACATAACTTGCTACACCTGGATTTTCTTTCGGCGTATTCAGCGCGTAAGCGTTTTTCATATGACAGCCCTGTAAAGAGTGGTCAAAACGGAGGGGGAAGTGCGGTCAGCGATGACCACGGAGAAACATGGTTGTGAAGCGGGTGCGCTTTCGTTGCAGCGACAGTGCATGAACAGGGATGTCAGCTATGACCTGCATCAGCCGCGAAACTGCTATATGAAGCTGCCAACGACGGCAACAGACAAAAGGGAATCATCCTGCGCGTCATGGCTTTCATTACGTGTCCTTGGGGATGAGGGTAACGTCCGTTGAAGCCTCGTGACCAAGCCACGAAAGCGCAGGGATCATCAACCATTGGCAAGGCCGGAAATTTGCGCTGAATCTCAGTAGCCGCCGCCCTCGGCTAGGCCAAATGACCTAGACGCCAAGCCTTCACAGCCCGTGAACACCAGGCCACCGCTCATCAGATGTTCAATATCTCGCTATCATTCCGTCTGTACACCACATGCAAAGCCCTCCGTATTAGCCTGGCAAGGCATCCATGTATCTGATTTACATGACTTGGCCATGCCAGTTCGTCGCTTTATCTCGGTGATTTCATGAAACGTTTGCTTGTGCCTTTATTCGCCATATCCCTCGCCATAAGCGGCAGTGTCGGTGCGTAGCCTGCCAATCACACGCCAAGCTATGCATCCATGATGCAGGCGATCGAGAAAAACCAGGTGTCGGCGGTCAACCAACTGATCCAACAGCACATCGACCTAAGCCTGCGCGAAGACGGCCGCGCCTCGCCGACGTTTCTGACCCAAGCAGCGATGCTTGGCCATAACGACATCGTCGAAGCCCTGCTCAAAGCCGGCGCAGACAAAGGGGCTGGCGACGGTGATGGCTATACGCCGCTGATGACCGCGATTCTAGGCAAGCATGCCGATACGGCTGCACTGCTGATCAAGTATCAGGCCGATGTAAACGCTGTTTCGGCACGCGGCGACACGCCCTTGTCCATGGCCAAGGACAACAAAGATGCTGCGCTGATCCAATTATTGGTTCACGCGGGCGCCAAGGAATGACGGCTTAGTGTCGACGGCGGACGGTCATGTCCGGATCGCAGCCGGCACCCTGTTATCGAAAACAATCAACGGAGTGACTTATGAATAAACTGCAATGGTTCAGCGCCGCCGGATGTGCGTTGGTGGCATGCCTGATGTGTTCTCATGCCACGCCGGCAGACGCCGCAAAAGCGGATGCGTCCGCCGAAGGCTTCTTGCGTCGTGTCTATGCGACCTATAAAGCGGAGAAGGATCCTCCTCAACTGGAATCCTTGGTCACGCCCTCGCTGCGGGACCTGCTTCATCGGGATGCGCTTGCCTTGAACGGCGAAATGGGCGCGATGGATGCCGACCCGCTTTGTGGCTGCCAGGATTTCGATATCGTCGTACAAGGCATTCGCGTTGATCCTGCCGATGACGTCCATGCGACAGCGATCGTGAAGTTCACCAATTTTGGAAAAGTCAGCGAGCCGGTTCACCTGAAGCTGATCAAGGTCGATGGATCGTGGCGCATTGACGATGTGGTGAGCGCTTCGACGTCGGGTTTACGTAAAGATCTCGAAGACGAAATCAAGAATCTCAAAAAGCACTAGCAGGCTGTCGAGAAAAGCCACACCGTGCCGATCACCAGGCGTGTGAATTGCACATGTTCAAGGTCATGCCCAAGCGCGGGGTGGTGCAGCGCGCATTCGCCTGGCTGGAGAAGTGTCGGCGGTGATGGACGAACGGCGAGCACAAGCTGACACCGCCCTGTCCTTCATCCGCTGACCTCCTTGGCTATGCTGCTCAGGAGATTTCGAGCCGGCTCTTGGATACAACCAGCCCCGTGTAGACAGAAGGCAGGGGCATCCCATATGGTGCGCGGGTTCGCTGGGGGATCCTAATTACGACTGGTAAACAGAACGTCCAATTCACGGGGGGTCATCTTTATGCGCCTGACCAAGTGGTTGTTCGGCAGTTTGCTCGTATCGTTGTCGACAATGTTTGGCGTCGGGGAAGTTGACGCTCAAGCCTCTCGCCACCCAACGCCAGTGCCACAGGTAAGCGATCCCTGCCCGCGCCCGGTCGCAGGAAGTGTGATCGAGAAAGAGCCTGCGTTGTTCAGCCGCAACGGCGTACTGCGCGTGCGGTTCTCCTATCAAAGCCGGCTGGATGACGCGGGTCGCAAGCTTTACTGCTTTATGACCCCGGACCACATGCAGAACCCCACACTGCACATTCGTCCCGGCGACCGGCTGCAAATCACGATTACCAATAATTTGCCTCCCGGCACGGGAAGCATGGCGGTGAGTGCCCCCAATTGCGGCGCCTCGTTCATGGACAGCAGCTCCGTGAACATTCATTACCATGGCGCCAATGCCTCGCCAGCGTGTCATCAGGACGAGGTGATCAAGACCTTGATCAACGCCGGGGAAACGTTTCAATACGACGTGAAGTTTCCGCGCAACGAGCCGCCCGGACTCTATTGGTATCACCCGCACATCCACGGCATGTCCGAGCTGGCGTTGCAAGGAGGCGCCGCGGGCGCGATCGTTGTGGATGGCATCGAGAACGTGCAGCCTGCGGTCGCTGGGCTGCGACAACGCGTGCTCGTGGTGCGCGATCAGAATGTGCCGGGAGCGCCCAGTCCCGGGGGAAGCATTCCGTCCTGGGACGTCACGCTCAACTACGTTCCGATCACCTCTCCCACTAGCGCCGACTCGAATCAATTCGTGCCGGCGGTGCTCGTGATGCAAAGGGGCGAGCAACAGTTCTGGCGCGTCGCCAATGCCGCCGCAGATACCATCCTCGACCTGCAGTATCTATGGGACGGTCAAGCACAAGAACTGCAGCTGGTGGCACGTGACGGCGTGCCGCTCAATTCGCAGGATGGCAAACGACCCGGCGATCCGATCGCACTGGATCACATCGTGCTTCCTCCGGCGTCGCGTGCCGAATTCATCGTGGATGCCCCGGGGCCCGATGTGAAGCTGGCGCAACTGGTCACGCAAGGCATTAATACCGGACCATTTGGTGACAATGATCCGGCGCGCCCTTTGGCGACGATACGACTACCCGGCGACGCGATAGCTTCGCAGCAAGCGAGTGTCATGGATCGCCTGCCCGCCTTTACCGAGCTAAGCACCAGCCATCAACGTTTCGCGGGCCTCGCGCAGGCCAAGGTGGCGGCTTATCGCACCGTCTATTTCGACGAAATCCAACCCACCAGCTTCTTCATGGCGGTGGAGGGCATGCCGAAACATGTTTTTGATCCCAATCTACCGCCTGACATCGTAGCCACCCAGGGCACGGTCGAAGAGTGGGTCATCCAGAATCGCACGCTTGAAAACCATGAATTCCATGTGCACCAAATTCACTTTCTGGTGGAGTCGCAGGACAACTTCGAGATCAATGGCTCGCCGCAGGTTCCTGGCGTGACAGGTCAATACCTCGACATGGTGCAGGTGCCCTTCTGGGACGGCGACCCCAGTCATCCCTACCCTAGCGTCAAGGTGCGCATAGACTTCCGCGGCCCGGACGTGGGCGACTTCGTCTTTCACTGCCACATCCTGAATCATGAAGATCTGGGCATGATGAACATCATCCGCGTGCTACCGCGAGGAGCGCACTGAGCGCAAACCATGCGTGTGCATCGCACATTCCTGAGCTTCCATACTGGCGCGAAAGCACGAACCCTTAGGCCCTATGGATCAAGCAACGAGGCATGCCATGTCGAAACTTCGCGTCCAGAGCTTTGCCGTCTCCATCGACGGTTACGGTGCCGGGCCAAACCAGGATCTTGAGCATCCACTCGGCATCGGTGGACCTGAGCTAATGGAGTGGTTCTTCCATACGCGCCTATGGCGAAACATGCATGGAGAAGAAGGTGGGGAAGCGGGCGTCGACAACGACATGGCGGAGCAAGGCTTTGCCGGCATCGGCGCCTGGATTCTTGGGCGCAATATGTTCGGACCGATCCGCGGCCCGTGGCCGGACGACCACTGGAAAGGCTGGTGGGGCGACGAGCCGCCCTATCACACGCCCGTCTTCGTGCTGACGCACCACCCGCGTTCGCCGCTCAAGATGGCGGGAGGCACGGAGTTTCATTTCGTCACCGAAGGCATTCACGCGGCTTTGGAGCAGGCGACCGCTGCGGCGGGTGGCCGCGACGTCCGCCTCGGCGGTGGCGCATCGACGATTCGGCAGTACCTCCGCGCCGGCCTGATTGACGAGCTGCATCTCGCCATCCGACCCGTGCTGCTCGGTTCCGGGGAGGCCCTCTTGCACGGTCTCGACATGCGTGCACTGGGCTATGAATGCACGAAGTACGTCGCGGGTGAACGGGCAATGCACGTCTTTCTGGGCAAGCGCCCTTGATGTGCGGGCCGCCCTCGCTTTGAGCGTACGTCGGGCGCGTTGAAAGCCTAGCGTCAGTTAATGAGAATTAATATCATTCACTGATTTCTAGGGGTTCCTACATGAAGAAGACCGCTTTCGCGCTGGCCGTTGCCAGCGCCGCTTTCGTACACCCAGTGCACGCCAGCGAAGCCGAGCTCAAGGCCATGATCTTGCAGCTCCAGCAGAAACTGGAGGCGCAAGCGGCCCAGCTGCAGACGCAGGCGGCGGAGATCAAGGATCTGCGCACGCAGACACAGACACTGGTGGGGCAGCAGGCGAAGACGGCTAACGCCATGGCAGCGGTGGCGTCGCCTGCCCCTACCACGCCATCCCCGTCGAATAGCACCGCAGTCACCACCACGCCACCGCCGGTGGCGACCGCCTCGGACACCAGCTTCGGCGGCTATGGCGAGATCGCCTACAACCACTACACCAAAGACAGCAGCCGCTCCCAGGCTGATCTGAAACGCTTTGTGATCCTGTTCGGCCATCGCTTTACCGATCAGTTGAGTTTCAACAGTGAAGTGGAGTGGGAGCACGCTGTGACCAGCGCCAACGATCAGGGCGAGAGCGAGATCGAGCAGGCTTATCTGAACTACCAGTTCAACTCGGCGGTGAACCTCAAGGCCGGCTTGTTCCTGATGCCGTTCGGTCTGCTGAATCAATCGCACGAGCCGCCGGCGTTCTACGGTGTCGAGCGCAACGAGGTGGAGACACGCATCATCCCTTCGACCTGGCGCGAAGGCGGCCTTGGCCTTTACGGCAGCACCGATGCCGGGCTGAAGTGGGATGTTGGCGTCACCACGGGTTTCGACACGGCCAAGCTCGACGATGCCAGCTCGCCGCTCCATGCCAGCCATCAGGAGCTGCAGTTGGCGAAGGCGCATGATCTCGCCGCCTACGCTGCGGTGAATTATCAGGGCATCCCGGGGTGGACGGTCGGTGGCGCCGTGTTCTCCGGTAATTCGATGCATGCCAATGCCGATTTCAAGACGGATAACACCAAGCCGAATTTCGCAGGCATCAGCGCCCGCGTGACGCTGTGGGACGTCCATACCCGTTGGCAACAGAATGGCTGGGATCTATCGGCGGTGTATGCCAAGGGCACGATCGGCGATGCCGGGAAGATCGACACGACGGTGCAAGCCTTCAACACCGCCACGGGGGCCAATCGCCCTTACGTGCCGAGCGCGTTCTATGGCTGGCTGGTGCAGGGCGCCTATACGGTGTGGGAGCACGGCGACATGAAACTCACGCCGTTCGTGCGCTATGAGAAGTTCAACACGCAGTCGAAGATGCCAGCGGGTTTCCTCGCCGATGCAGCGAATGCCGATCGGGTCACGACTGTCGGCGTATCGTTCAATCCGCATCCGCAAGTCGTGTGCAAGGCGGACTACCAGAAGTTCCAGGACCATCCGAAGAACGATCGCTTCAATCTCGGCATCGGCTACATGTTCTGAGCACGCAACCTCTCATCTCGGCGCGCGCATAACGCGCCGAGATGAAGTGCGTCGGCCATTCAGAGCGCCAACCACGCATACACAAACATCGTGTTGTTATCGCTGGCCCGGCGACCGGCTCCGTCGATGTTGTGCACGGCGCCGCCGAAGCGTGTGTAGAAGGTGTACTGGGCACCCAATCGAAGATTGGCGAAAGGCGCACTCCACGAGTCGGCTTTGCCGAAAGGGTTCCAGTTGAGTTCGATCACGCCGCCATTCGTGTCGGGTCGGCCGGTACCGGGGTACAGCAGCGCGTCGGCGCTGCCTTTATTGGAGAACGCACCCAAGGTGACTCCCCATGTATTGCGGTACCAGTAACTGCCGTTGATGTTGAGCGAGCGCAGCGTGTTGTGCCGATGCTCGGCACCGCCGGCCGCATAGGTCGCGTCGAGCCGTTGATGTTCGTCCACGTACAGAGCCTTGACCGTGAATACGTGGGTACTGCTGTCGACGTGCTGGTAGCTGGCATCAAGGCCGATGTCCCGGTAGCGATCCGTGGGGCCGGCCAGCGGCACGGCGTTACCGGTCGCGTTGGTTCCAGCCAATCCCTTGCGTGCACTCAGCAGGATGCCGCCCAATTCCACGTTGCCACCGGCGATGTTCCGCGAGTAAGCCATCCGCGCGTACGGCGTGATGCCCGCCAGACGCCCCGTGAAATCAGCGTTGACGTGCCGCAAAAAAGCTGGCGACAGCGAACGGTAGCCACCTGCTTCGACGTACCACGCGCTATCGATCTGCGCATAGGCACTGGCGCCGACCACCCGTCCAGCCAAACCGCCGAACAGGATCGGTTGAGCGGGTGCGGCTGGTGCAAGATCGGGAGACATGTACGGGAATTGCCAGGCCGGCGTGGTGTTGTACACATCGCTGAGACCGGGATTGTTGTTGAGCGACAGCCCCCACAGGCCGCTGTGCCCTGCACTCTTGAAAGTTCGCGCATACCGCAACTCCATATTGTCCCAGCCGAGCCGACCGCTGCTATCCGAATAGGTGGCCTGCGCCAGGACGCCGAGGTGCTCGCTGATCCGCCCCGCGAGGAACACCGAAGCCTGCTGCAGCTCAGTATTGTTGTTGCGGCTGAAGCCTTTGGCGGGCGGGTCGGCCTGCGCTTTGCGCGTATGCGTAAACGATTCAACCAGCATCAGCGACAGCGGAATTTTCGTGTCGTCACCCACCTTCATCGTGTAGCCCAGCAGCTTGAACTGGCGTCCGAACAGCGTGAGTTGCGGTCCGAAGCCACCGATGTGACAGGTCGCGCATGGCTGCTTCGTCTGCCTGGCGAACGAGGGCACGGCCTGCACGCTGGCGGGATGAAGCACCAGCCAGGCCAACATAGCCAGCAACAGGCGATGTATCACGGTAAGCGCGTTTGTCCGCGTTCCATGGCGGGTGCTGTTGCCAGCGTTCATTCGCCGATACTCCATCGCTGATGCCGGCGGCTTCGGCTGCTGCTTACAGCGCCTGTCCGCGCAGAATGGTTCGCGGAATGGCGGCAACGCCCTGACCTGCACCGTTGCCATGCAACGATGTTCAAAGGCTTCACCATCTATCCGCGTTGCTAAGGCGCTCAGCAGCAGCCGCGAGCGCTGCAAGGGTTTCCACACCTTGCTAGCGTTGATACGCGGTTTCGCGGAGCAGGTTCAAAGGCATGTCAGACGTTGGTGAACCGGGAAGCAGCTCGCGGATTTATCAAGCGTGCATCAGTCGAAGCATCGCACCGACGCCAGCACAGACACCCAGCGTCCATGCCATGCCGACGCGGAAACGAAGCATGGCGATCATGGCACTAGTCGTTAGCAGCAAGGCTGCAGGGTTTAGCGTGGCGAGCTGCGGCAGGTCGAGATGCATCGGCCCCACATCAACCGTGCGCACCGAACCGAAGACAGTGTGCTCGGCGAACCATACCGACAGGTTCAGTACCACGCCGACCACCGCCGCAGTCACCGCACTGAGCGCAGCATGCAGTGTGCGATTGCCGCGTAGCGCTTCGACATAGGGACCTCCAACGAAGATCCAGATGAAGCACGGGACAAAGGTGACCCACACGGTGAGCAGTGAACCGATCAGGCCGACAAGCCAGGGCGACATACCCGACTGATGCTGAAACGCCGCCATGAAGGCAACGAACTGAACCACGATGATCAACGGCCCCGGCGTGGTTTCCGCCAGCGCCAGCCCGTCGAGCATCTGTGCCGGCGACAGCCATCCGTAGCTGACTACGACGCGCTGAGCGATGAAGGCCAGTACGGCATAAGCGCCGCCGAAAGTGACTACCGCGGTTTCGCTGAAAAACAGACCTTCGCGAGCGAGCACGCTGTCGCGTCCCAGCGCAACGACCACCGCAATGACCGGCGCGGCCCACAGGAGCAGGCCGATCACGGCGGCACGCAGCGAGCGCCATGGAGATCGTTCGGTGTGAGTCAGCTCACCACGCTGCATCGCCCGATCGATCAGGTAATCATCACCCGCCGATGTTTCGGCCGACGCTGATACCGGGAACCAGCTCGGCCGCCACCGCCACGCCACGATACCCAGCGCGGCAGCCCCGGCAATGATCAGTGGGAATGGCCACCGGAACAGGTGGATCGCCAGAAACGCGGCGATCGCGACACCGATGAAGAAGCGCCCTTTCAGCGCCCGGCGTGCGATCCGCAACACCGCCTCGACCACGACCGCGAGCACCGCCGCCTTCAACCCGAAGAGTATCGCGACCACCATCGGCACCTGCCCGACCGAGGCGTACAGCAGACTCAAGCCGAGCAGCACGATGACGCCCGGCAGTACGAACAGCAAGCCGGCGATCAGGCCACCAACGGTGCGATGCATCAACCAGCCGATATAGATGGCCAACTGGGTTGCCTCGGGACCGGGCAACAGCATGCAGTAGTTCAGCGCATGCAGGAACCGCGATTCACTGATCCAGCGCCGCCGTTCCACCAGCTCACGATGCATCATGGCGATCTGGCCGGCCGGGCCGCCAAAGCTCAGTAGGCCGATCTTTGCCCATACACGGGTGGCCTTCGCGAGGCTGATGCGTGGTATGGGCACGACATTGATCGTTTCGGACATGGAGGTCGCATGGCTCAGAAAGGGAACGCGCCGACTATGCCGCCTGCTCAAGGGCGGATGGTTTCGATATGGACGTCCGCAGCCTTCGCCAGGCTCCCAATCGTGAAGGTCATGACATCTTGACTCCGTAGCTGACTACGGAAGTAAGGTTACTCTGAGCATGTTTCGAGTCCCATGGGAGCGACGATGCCAAGGCCCAGCCCGCCGCACTGACCCAGGCGACGGCCGACGCCAGCGACCCGCCACGATTCAACACCAAGGAGGTCCCACTCATGTCGTTGAAGACCATCGACCCCGCACTCGATCTGATGGGCGAGTTCGCCAAAGTCACGAAGGGCGCGACACAGCACATCCAGCAAATGCGCCAAGCCGCCATCTTCACGGACGGCGCACTACCCGCCCGTCAGAAAGCCCTCGCTGCCATGTTGTGGTCGATCTCGGCGCGCTGCGAGCCATGCATTGCCTTCTACGTGCAACAAGCTGTGACACGGGGCGCGACGGAGGAGGAATTGGGCGAAGTCCTGGCCATCGCCGCAACCATGGGCGGCTGCGTGGGCGAGATGTGGGCGCTGAAAGCCTATAAGGCGTACAAGGATTTCACGGGTGGTGAGGCGGCACCGCAAACTGAGCCAAGTTGCTGCTCGCCATCGTGAGCACATCCCAGGCGTCCGCAGCGCAGCTTGGACGAGACCGGTTCCTCCGAACCTGACGGCGCCGACTGGTTGTCTCCAAGCTGACCGCAGAATCTTGCCGGAGCGTCGCGCGTGCATGGGCACGGCACACTAGCCGCTACGACACGAAATGGAATGACGCCGCATGCTACGTGTTTCCCGAAGGACGATCGCGCTGACGCTTAGTCTGGTGGCGGGCCTGACCACCACACTGTCCGGCGCGGCCGCCATGTCCGTACGCAAGGACATGACACCGCCTCGCCCCGTGAGCCTGTGCCAGCCCGTGGCACCGGGTGCCGGCGAGCAGAACGCATCTGCCCAGAAGATTCTCGCCGAAGCCGAAAAGCATCTTGGCGATCAGCCACATGCCCTGCCCCACGTGCACACCGAGGGCACGTTGCCGCATCAGGGCACCCGCGACGAAAGCATCGCGGCGGAAAAAGATTGGCCGTTGATGCGCCAGGCGGCGCTGGCCTGGCGGCTCAGTGCCGACCCGCGTTACCTGCAGCAGGTGAACGACTATCTCGCCGCCTGGGCCAGCACCTATCAGCCGGATTTCAATCCGATCGACGAAACCAATCTGGATGGGCTGATCGACGCCTACGTGCTCGCCTCGAATGGACTGCATCCCGAGACGCGCGACGCCACGCGCGCGTTGCTGCGCAAGCTCGGCAACGGTTACATCGAACGCATTCAGCAGTTTCATGGACAGCAGCTCCATGAACCCAGGCGCGGCACGACCATCAACAACTGGCAGAGCCATCGCGTCAAGCTGGTGACGATGGTCGCGGCGGCTCTCGGCGACACCGCCATGCTCAACACTGCGCGCGTGCTGTTCCAACAGCAGGTGGCGGACAACATCCTGCCCGACGGTTCGGTGATCGATTTCAAGGAACGCGACGCGCTGCACTACGTGGTGTATGACCTGCAGCCCCTGGTGCAGGCGGCCTTGGCGGCGAAGCCGTTTGACAGCGGTGGCGACTGGCTGCGCCATACCGCTCCGGGCGGCGCCTCCCTGGGCAAAGCGCTCGACTGGCTGCAGCCCTACGCAGAGGGGCAGCGCAGCCATCAGGAATTCGTGCACACCTCGGTGAAGTTCGACCTGGATCGGGCGCGCGTCGGCGAGGCTGGCTACAGCGGGTTGTGGGACCCGAAGACCAGCAGCACGCTGTATTGGCTGGCTGCGCAACTCGACGGGCGGTACCTGCCGGTGGCGCAGCAGCTGGCGCCGCAGCCGCCGGCCTGGATTGGAGCCTGCCACTAGAGCCGTGCCCCCCCCTATGGGACGCTCCCCAGGCTGGCCTGCTCTGCTACCTTGCGGTTCCGCGACTCCACCACTGCCAAGGTCCGTCATGTCCCGACTCGTTCCGCAGCTGCTCGGCTTCTCCCTGCTTTGCGCGCTGGCCCTGCCGGCGGCGCAGGCCGATACGCCCACGGCCAACAAGACGCCTACGCCCAAGGAGTTGCTGGAGAAATCCAAGCCCGAGGAGTGGCGCAAGCCGGACCCGAAGAACCTGCTGCAGATGCAGTTGCCGCAGGGCAAGGTGGTGATCGAGCTGGCTCCGGATTTCACGCCGCTGCATGCCGCCAACATCCGCACCCTGGTGCAGGAGCACTACTTCGACAAGCTCGCCATCGTGCGTGTGCAGGACAACTTCGTCACCCAGTGGGCCGATCCCGAGGACGACGACAAGGGCGACAAGAACAAGCTGCGTTCGCTCGGCAAGGCCAAGAAGACGCTGCCCTCCGAATACACCCGCCCGATCGACGCCAAGCTGCCGTGGACCGCACTGCCGGACGGCGACGTGTACGCCCCCGAAGTCGGCTTCTCCGAAGGTTTCCCGGTGGCGCGCGACAAGGCCACCGGACAGGAGTGGCTGACGCATTGTTACGGTATGGTCGGGGTCGCCCGCGACGTGGGGCCGGAAACCGGCAGCGGCAGCTCACTGTATGCGGTGATCGGCCAAGCCCCGCGGGGGCTGGATCGCAACCTCGCCATCGCCGGCCGCGTGCTGCAAGGCATGGAGTTCCTCTCCGCCCTGCCGCGCGGCACCGGCCCGCTGGGCTTCTATGAGAAACCCGAGCAGCGCGTCACCATCGACTCCGTGAGCCTGGCCGCGGACCTGCCTGAGAGTGAGCGCGCGAAGATCGAAGTGCTGCGGACCGACAGCCCCACCTTCGCCGCCCTGATCGAAGCCAAACGCAACCGTCGCGACGACTTCTATCGGAACCCGGCCGGCAAGATCGACCTGTGCAGCATCAACATTCCGGTCCGGGAACAGCCCGCGGGCAAGCGCTGAGGATCAGTGCCCAGGCCTATGATCGGACCTGCTTGACCTGGCGTTTCCGAACATTTTGTTCATCGACGTCGGATATATAGCTAAGCCGCAGACTGGTTACGGAAACCCGAACGATGCCCTTCACCGATCCCTTGCTGTTCTTGCGCGCCTGGCTGCGTAACCCGGCAAGGATCGGTGCGGTCGCACCCTCCGGCCCGGCCCTGGCCCGGCTGATCACCGCCGACATCGGACCGCGCAGCGGGCCAGTCATCGAGCTGGGCCCAGGCACAGGCGTATTCACCGAGGCCTTATTGGCCCGAGGCGTCCTGGCGCATCGGCTGGCCCTGATCGAAGCCGACCCTGACTTTGCCGGCAAATTGGTGCAGCGCTTTCCGGACACCCGAGTGTTGAGCATGGACGCCGCCCACCTCGGCGAGGCCGAACCCATCTTCGGCAATGATCGCGCGGGCGTGGTGGTAAGCGGCCTGCCCCTGCTGTCGATGCCGCGGGAAAAAGCCATGGCGATTGTCGACGGCGCCTTCTCGCGCCAGTTGCGCAACGACGGCGCGTTTCACCAGTTCACCTATGGCCCGCGCTGCCCGCTGTCGCCAGAGCAATTACGGCACCTTGGGCTAGAGGCCGTTCGCGTCGGCAGCGCCGTGTTGAACTTGCCCCCGGCGTCGGTCTACCGATTCCGTCGTCGCGTGTCGGTCCGCGTGGCGATCTAGCGATCGGTTCCTGTGATGTGTTCTGGGTTCGCGACAATCGATGCGTTTTCTTGACCTGCCCGCTGCGTAAGCGGCCAGGTCGCGATAACGCGAACATTGAGGGCAACGCCACTGGACCCCGGCCTTCGCCGGGGTGACCAAGTAGAAGCGGTGTCGCAAGCACCCGCCCCTCACCTCAATCCTCTCCCCGGAGGGGAGAGGAGGCGAAGGCAAAGAGCCACGCTCATGCGAGCACCCGCCCTCACCCCAACCCTCTCCCCCGCACACAAATCGGTGAACGGGGGAGAGGGAGTAGAAGCATGCTCATGCACGCGTTGAGTTGTGCACAAGAAACAGCTGCATGCGGGGGAGGAGCCAGAGCGATGCCACAGACTTCGCTACGGGATGTGATTCACCGCCTGATCGATGATCAGGCTGCCCCAGCCCGTGGTGTAGTCCCAGCCCGGCGCGGCGAAATAGCCATTGCTTCCGCCGGGAGTGCTGATGTTGTTCCCGGAAGTAATGTCGTGGAACGCTGTCGTGTAGAACCGGCTTTGCGCGAGGGCATACAGCACCGTCGGCGCGAAGCCCGGGTTGTAGCCCTTGGCTTGGATGATACGTGCCCACCCGCCGACGAAGATCGGCGAGGCGAGACTGGTGCCGGCGAGCGGAGTGATCACCGGCATACCCGCCGGCCGTCCCAGCACACTGCTATCGGTGACGATAAAGGCTCCAGATTTCATATCCGCGTCGTACGCGATATCCGGCACGGCGCGATACGTCTGGTTAGTGATCCCCGCAACGCCACGTTGCCACGACGGTATCGGCTCGAACGTACTGGGGCTGCCGCCACTGCCGTTCCATGCCGTTTCGCTACTCCAGATATTGAGCACCGGTGTGGCGGAAAGCGTGGTGCCGCCCACCGCGAGCACGTAGGGCGAGCTCGCCGGGTACCAAGGCGTGGTGCCGCCATTGCCGCACTCGTCGGCACCCGAGTCACCGGAAGCTACGGAGAAGGTCCTGCCCTGACTCTGCGCGGCCTGGAAGATCGCGTCGCTGGCGACTAAGCCACTCGCCCTGGCGTCGTTCTCGCATTCGCCCAGCGACACATTGATGATCGGTGGCGCGTTGACCTGGTCAGTCAGCGCCAGATTGAGCGTGGCGTAGATATCGGGATCGTTCAATGACACGCCGTCATACAACACCAGCGACCGCACGCCGCCCATCCCGACGATGGCCTGGGTATCCAAATCCCACTCAGGATTGCCGCTCGTATCGCTGCTGCCGGGACCGACCAGCTTCACGTTGACACTAGGCAACCCAGTTATCGCAGTGAAGAGCTTCAGATGGCTTTTCGCTGCCGTCATATCACCCGCGGTGAGGATGCCCGGCGTCACCGAGGTCGCGGCAGGCAGACCGCGCGCGCCGTAAATGGCGGGAAAATCGGTAGGACTGTGCGGAAAGACCGCTCCGGGCAGCGCGGGGGTTCCGGCACTCACCCCGGAACGGATATTGGTATGCAGCCTGTGCACATTCTGCATGCCGAGCACGGCGACCACCGAGTCTTGCAATGCCGCGGGAACCTGCACATCGCTAGCGTTGGCATAGGCATCGCGACCGTCATGCGTGCGCACCTGCACCAAGTGAGTGGCAAACGCCGCCTGCACGGCATCGGCACGGCCAGAAGCTTCCACCATCAGCCGGTTGGGTCCGATTCGCACATCGGTCAAGCCCGCGCGACGGAGGTGATCGGCTACGGCCTCGGCCTGCGCCTCCGTGGGCGCGTATTGCGCGTTGTACTGTTCCGGCGTCAGCGGCTTGAAGCCAGGGAAAGCCATATAGGCGTCCAATTGATCCTGGTTGCGCGGTTTCAGCGCGACCACGACATGCATGGGTTGCGACGAGGACAACGGTCCCGTTACCGCGTCGCCCTGACGCAGCAAGGTAGCGTGATGAAGGCTAGCCATCGCGACATCGTTCGCCGGCCCGGCCCATGAGTCGGCGGCGGCAAGGCTCATGGCGGTAATCAACAGCTTGAAACGAAGACGATTCATATTCGACTCCTCAGCTGAAACGGCAGTGCGGCATCTCCAACGAGATTGCGCACACCCCGTAAAAAGAAACGCCGCGCTTGCGCGCGACACCTTCGCCAGGATGGTGTTTCTTCGACTCTGGGAACTTCGGCGCAACACTTCCCGCCCCTGCGGACAGCCGGTACAACGCAGAGGCACGTGGTGTTACTGGTAAATGGCCGCCTTTGGAGCGCCCCTGGTCTCCCGTGACAGATACAGTCGAAACTATCGGCCAACCTATCCTTGGCCAACACCCCGCGATAGCCAGAAAACACGTCCCAGCAGCACCTCGACGAATAGGCGAGGGAAGAATCGACATGTCGGCTTCCTTCACGGCGCCTGCACAGTTCGCCGAGCCCGCTTACAGGTAGGTAGGCGTATACCCATAGTTCCTCATTGCGGTTATGTGTCGCTGCCGGGAGGCATGCCATGGCCAGCCCGCGAGATAAAGGCATGAAGCGCAGCCGTAGAGTGCTGTTCTGGATGGCGTCGGTGCCGTTCATGACGCTAGCGGCCGCGTTCGTGGTCATCGCCACTTACGACTGGAGCCGTATCAAGCCCGGCATCAACGAAAAGGTGAGCCAGGCCATCGGCCGGCCCTTTGCGATCCAGGGCGACCTCACCGTGGCATGGCGGCGTGAGCCCAACGAAGGCGGGCTGAACGCACTGGTGCCCTGGCCGGAATTTGTGGCGAAGGACATCCGCATCGCGAATACCGGCTGGGCGAAGCAGCCGCAGTTCGCGCAGCTCGACGCCGTGCGCTTTCGCCTCGCGCCGCTGCCCCTGCTCTCGCATCGCCTTGTCATTCCCAGCCTTCAGCTGGAGCATCCGGTGATCGACCTCGAACGCGATGCGCAGGGGCGCGCCAGCTGGGATTTCGCCATGCCGCCAAGTAGCGAGCCATCGGCATGGCAGCTCGACCTGCAGGCGATCGGTTTCGACCGCGGCGTGATCGAACTCGACGATGCCGCCAGCAAGGTGAAGCTCAAGATCACGGTGGAACCGCTGCAGCAGGCCATCCCTTTCGACCAGATCATGGCCCAGCAAGCGACGGATGCGCGCGAACAGGCGGGACGTACCGCAGGCAGCTCCGCCAAGAAGGTGCTGGCTAACGCCAAGGAAAAAGACGAAGACAAGGTGGGCACCCCGGCGTCCGCCACCACCTATCTGTTCGCTTGGCAGGCCGATGGCAGTTATGAGGGCACACCGCTGAAGGGCAGTGGCAAGACCGGCGGCGTCATCGCCCTGCAGCAAGACGACCGGCCCTTCCCGGTACAGGCGGACGTACATATCGGCGACAGTCATATCGCCCTGGCCGGCACGCTGACCGATCCCATGCACCTTGGCGCATTGGACCTGAAGCTGTGGTTCTCCGGTACCAGCATGGCCAAGCTCTACCCGATCACCGGCCTCACCCTGCCCGACACACCGCCGTATGCCACGGAAGGTCACCTCAAAGCGGAACTGCATCGCAGTGGCAGCCACTACAGCTATCGCAACTTCCGCGGTCGCGTCGGCGGCAGCGATCTGGCCGGCAGCCTTGAGGTCAGCACCGGAGGCGCGCGCCCCAAACTCAGCGGCACGGCTCGCTCGCAACTACTGCAGTTTGCCGATCTCGCGCCGCTGATCGGCGCGGATACCAATGCCGAAAAACAACAGCGCGGGGACACCACGCTGCAGCCGCCAGACAAGGTACTGCCGGTGGAACCGTTCCGTACCGAGCGCTGGAAGAGCATGGACGCCGACGTGACCTTCAGCAGCGCACGCATCGTGCGCGGCAAGGATCTGCCCATCGACAGCCTCACCACGCATCTGGTGATGGAGGACGGCGTGCTACGCCTGGAGCCGCTGGGCTTTGGCCTGGCCGGCGGCACGGTGAACAGCACTATCCAACTCGACGGCAGCCAGGCGGCGATGCGCGGCTCGCTCAAACTCCATGCGCGGCGGCTCAAGCTCAAGCAGCTGTTCCCCACCTTCGAGGCGATGAATACCAGCTTCGGTGAAATCAACGGCGATGCCGCACTCACCGCACACGGCAATTCCGTCGCCGCGCTGCTCGGCAGCGCCAACGGCGAACTGAAGCTGTTGATGAACGATGGTGCGATCAGCAAGACCCTGCTGGAAACCGCCGGCCTCAATGTCGGCAACATCGTCATCGGCAAACTGTTCGGCGACAAAGTCGTCAAGATCAACTGCGCGGCTTCCGATCTGGCCGCAAGCAACGGTCTTTTCAGCGCGCGGTTGTTCGTGTTCGACACCGAGGATGCGGTGGTCGATATCGATGGCACGCTGAACTTCGCCAGCGAGCAGCTCAATCTAGACGTGAAGCCACATACCAAGGGCTTCCGCGTGTTCTCGCTGCGCTCGCCGCTTTATGTGAAGGGCACGCTGAAGCATCCGGACGTCGGTGTGCAGACGGGGCCATTGCTGTTGCGCAGCGGTGGTGCGGTGGCGCTAGGGGTGTTCGCGGCTCCTGTCGCGGCGTTGCTGCCGCTGGTGGCCACTAGCCATCAGGAGCCGCCGAATACGTGCCAGACGGTGTTGGAGCAGATGCGGGTGCCGGTGAAGGTGGTGGCGCCGGTGAAGGGGAAGGCGGTTGCCTTGCGGAAATGAGTGTTTGCCGAGAGCACGAGCACGGGAGAGTTTGTCGCAAGGGCTTACCCCCTCCCCTACGTGTCCCGCATCCCTCAGCGATACCCAGCCGCCTGCAACTCAAACAACTCCGCATAGTGCCCAGCCGCATCAATCAACTCCGCGTGGCTGCCGATCTCCTCGATCCGCCCATCGTCGAGCACGATGATGCGATCGGCCATGCGCACCGTGGAGAAGCGATGCGAAATGATCACGGCCGTCTTGCCATGGGACAGCTCCTTGAAGCGTTGGAACACCTCGAACTCCGAACGCGCGTCCAGCGCCGCGGTCGGCTCGTCGAGGATCAACAACGGCGCGTCACGCATATAGGCGCGTGCGATGGCGATCTTTTGCCACTCGCCGCCGGATAGATCCACACCGCCCTTGAACAGTTTGCCGAGCATTTGCTGGTAGCCCTTGGGCAGGCGCTTGATGACTTCGTTGGCCATGCTCCGGCGCGCCGACGCTTCGATGCGCGTTTGATCGCCGCGCTCGTCGATGCGACCGACAGCGATGTTGTCCGCTGCGCTCAGGTAGTAGCGCACAAAGTCCTGGAAGATCACGCCGATGTTCGCGCGCAGCTCCTGCAGGTCGTATTCGGCCAAGGGATGACCGTCGAGCAGAATGCGCCCCTCGTCCGGGTCATAGAGCCGCGACAGCAGCTTGACCAGGGTGGTCTTGCCGGCACCGTTCTCTCCGACCAGAGCCAGAACCTCACCGGCACGCAGGTGGAAATTCAGATGCCGTACCGCCCAGCGCTCCCCATCCGGATAGCGAAACCCCACGTTCTCGAACACGAAGCCCTCGCGGATCGGATTCGGAAAGGGGCGTGGGTGTTCGGGCGTGAAGATCTCCGGCTTGATCAGGAAGAATGAGAACAAATCATTGAGATACAACGCCTGCCCTGCTACTTGCGAGAAGCCCACCAGCAATCCTTCAAGCAAGGTGCGCAGGCGGCGGAACGAAGCCGACAGAAAGGTCAGGTCGCCAATGCTGAAATGGCCCTGCACGGTGCGGAACGCGATGATCGCGTAGGCGGCGTAGTAACCGATGGTGCCGATGGTGGTGAAGAGCCCGCCCCACCCAGCGCGGCGTATGGCGATGCGGCGGTTGGCCTGATAGATCGACTGCGATAGCACACGGTAGCGATCGATAAGGAAGCGATTGAGGCTGAAGCTCTTCACTTCCTTCGCGGTGGTTGCGCTGGCGCCGATCATGCGCAGGTAATCCAGTTCGCGGCGCTCCGGCGTCCACTGGTAATTCACCGCGTAGCTCTGCGCATTGAAATGCAGTTCGCCGACGAACACCGGCACCAGCGCGATCAGCAACAGCACGATCAGCCACGGCGCGTACACCATCAGCCCCACGGCGAAGCTGATGATGGTGACCACGTCCTGCGCCTGCCCCAGCAGCTGCGACAGCAGCGAACTGCGCCCAGCCACCTGGCGGCGCGCGCGGTCGAGTCGATCCTGCAGGTCGGCGTCTTCGAAATCCTCCAGATCCAGCGAAGCGGCATGTTCCATCAGCTGCACGCTGGTGGTGTTGGCGTAGAGCTCCGACAGCAGGGAGTCGATCAGCGAGACGATGCGGCCCAGGATGTCCGAGCCCGCTGCCAGCGCGAATTCCAGCGCCAGCAGCCACCACAAACGGTGCAGCTCCCCGCTGTCCAGCCAGGCCGACAGGTCGGCATGGTTGCCGCCGGTGCGAATGAGGTGGATCGCCTCGTCGATGATCAACTTGCCGACATAGAGCGTCGCCACCGGCAATAGCGCGCGCAGCAGCCGCAGCACGACGGTGGCGATGCTCATAAAGGGACTGGTCTGCCAGATGCCACGCAGAAACGGCGGCAGGTTGCGCAGGGCTACGAAACGCTCGCGCAGACTCTGCTTAGGCTCGGCCTCAACGGCTCCGCGGCGGCCGGCGCGCCCGCCCCCCATGCTGTGTTCACGCGGCATCGGCTCTAGTCCCTCAGTGAGGCGACAAGCATGCCATAGGCGGGGGCGTTGGCTCTGTGAGGTGATGTCCCGTATTTGTAGGAGCGCACCCTGTGCGCGACAAAACGGCAGGACTGCCGGTTTGCACGGCGTAAGCCGCCCGCAGGGCGAGGGCCAGGGATGGCCCGAGTAAAACGGCTCGCAAGGGCCGCGCCTTATCCAGTGCACAACAAAACAGGCTCCCGCTTCGCGGAGCCTTCGCGCACAGGGTGCGCTCCTACATGGGGCTCCGCGGGAGCATCGGCCCAGTTAGAATGCCGAGCCACCTCCACGCGAACGTACCCCATGCAAGCCGTCGCCAAGGCCCGCCTGCAGATTCATTTCTGCGTTCTGCTATGGGGCTTCACCGCCATCCTCGGCAAGCTGATCACGCTGCCGGCCTTGCCGTTGGTGTGGTGGCGCATGCTGTTGGTATCGATGGCTTTGCTACTCGTGCCCAAGGTGTGGCGCGACCTGAAGGCCATGTCGGCACGCCTGCGCTGGGCCTATGCGGGCATTGGCGCGCTGGTGTCGCTGCACTGGCTCACTTTCTATGCCGCGATCAAGCTCGCCAATGCTTCCGTAGCGGCCACCTGCATTGCACTCGGCCCAGTGTTTCTTGCGCTGGTGGAACCGTGGATCGCGCGGCGCAAGTTCGATCCGCGCGAGCTGTTGATCGGCGTTGCCGTGGTACCGGGCGTGGTGATGGTGGTGGGCGGCGTGCCCGCCGATATGCGCATGGGCATCGCCGTGGGCACCGTATCCGCATTGCTGGTTGCGGTGTTCGGCTCGCTCAACAAGCGCTTCGTGGAGCATGCCGATCCGCTCACCGTCACGTGCATCGAGCTCGGCACCGGCGCCGCCTTTCTCACCCTGCTCGCTCCTTTGTTACCCCACACTGGCCCAGCTTTCGTGATTCCGAATTTGCACGACGCATCGCTGCTGTTGCTGCTGTCGTTCGGTTGCACACTGCTGCCGTTCGCACTGGCACTGGTCGCCTTGCGGCATATGAGCGCGTTCGGCACGCAGATGGTGACCAATCTGGAGCCGGTCTACGCCATTCTGCTGGCGATCCTGATGCTGGGCGAACAGCATGAATTGAATGGAAAGTTCTATATCGGCGTCGCGGTGATCCTGGCCGCGGTGTTCGTGCACCCGTTGCTCAATCGCAAGCAACGGGAACCCACGCAAACCGAGCTGCTCGGCACGGCGGAGAGTCATAGCGTGGTGGACTGAAGCGCTAGAAGTGAGTGAAGAGAAGTGAGAAGTGAGTAGAGCTGGGCTCCCTCACTCCTTATTTCTCACGCCCGATTGCCAAGGTGTTCGATAAACGCGCGTACCTTCGCCGGTGGTTTTCGCCCCGGATAGACCGCGTAGATGCCACCTTCGGGCAGCCGATACTGCGCCAGCAAGGCCACCAGCCGACCGGCGCGGATGTCCTCCTCCACCAAATAATCTGGCAACACCGCCATGCCCGCCGAGGCGAGCACCAGACCGCGTACGGCGGTGGCATTGTTGGCCAGCGCCGCCTGACGCATGCGCACGGTGCGACGGGCGCCACGGTGGCTGGTGAAGGTCCAGCGCAAGGGCGAGATCAACGCCGACATGGCGATCAAACCATGGGTGGCGAGATCTTCCGGGCGGCGTGGCGTGCCGTGCTCCGCAAGGTAGGCCGGGGTGGCCACCATCAGCTGCCGGAACCCGCCCAGGCGAGTGGCACGCAGACTGGAATCGCGCAGCCAGCCCATGCGAATGGCGAGGTCGAAACGTTCGGCAATGAGGTCGCTGATCTGATCGCTGAGCACCAGATCCACCTGTAATGCCGGATGCAGGCGCATGAAACTGGCCAGCATCGGCGCGACCACGTTGATGCCATAGTCGTGCGACGTAGTGAGTCGCAGCGTGCCGGTTGGCGTGTCGTGACTCGCCCCTACCCGCTCGATCGCCGCTTCAGCGTCGGCCAGGATGCGCACGCAGTCGGCATGGAAGGTGGCACCCGCCTCGGTGAGCGACATGCGGCGCGTGCTGCGCATCAGCAGCGTCACGCCGAGTTCCTGTTCGAGCTTCGCCAGATGCTGGCTGACCATGGCTTTGGTCAGGCCGAGCTGCTCGGCCGCCGCGGTAAAGGAGCCGGCGCGCACCAGCGCGACGAATACGGTCAGGCGATTGAGATTGACTTCTGCGTTCACGGGCGTTTTCCGCCGGGCTTTTCACTGTAAAGTACAACTTTACAGTGAATTATTCATTGGCACGTTTATCGAACCAATAAAGCAGCGCAAGCTGTGCACCGTACCAACCTATTCCCCCCTGCCCTTTCCTCTGGAGATCGCTCATGAAAATCGCACTGTTCGGCGCTACCGGCCACATCGGCCAGGGCATCCTCGACGAGGCACTGTCGCGCGGCTATGACGTTGTCGCCGTCGTGCGCGACCCGTCCCGCCTCCCGCAGAGCAACGCCAAGCTCAAAGTCGTGACCGGCGACGTCGCCAACCCCAGCACCTGGATCGACGCCGTGCGCGGCACCGACGCCGTTGCCGCCAGCCTCTCCGCCAACCGCGATGGCAATCTCGATAGCGTGCCCGCCAACGCCGGCGTACTGCTCGACAACATCTCGAAGGCCGGCGTGAAGCGTCTGCTGTGGGTCGGCGGCGCCGGCTCCCTCGAAGTCGCCCCCGGCAAGCGCGTCATCGACGACCCGCACTTCCCCGCCGAATGGAAGCCGCAAGCCGAAGCGCAGGGCAAGGCGCTCGACGTGTTTCGCGCCAGCAAAGCTCCGGTGGAGTGGACCTATATCAGCCCCGCGGCCATGATCCAGCCCGGCGAGCGCACCGGCACATACCGCGTCGGCGGCGACCAACTGCTGACCGATGCCGAAGGCAACAGCAAAATCTCCATCGCCGACTACGCCATCGCCCTGCTTGATCGCATCGAGAAACATGATGCGTTGAATCAGCGGATTACTGTGGCGTACTGATAAGCACCTTGCGACACAGCAACAACAAAAGCGCGGGTTTTACCCGCGCTTTTGTTTTGCGCTTTTGCTGTTGCTCTTAGGACCCCTGTGCAGCGGTGAGGGCTGGACGATAAGGCCCGCAGGGGCATGGGCACGGATGCCCATGCCTTTTCGACACGACAGGGATGTCGTGTCGAAAAGCCCGGCCAGACCTCACGGACCCGCAGGCGAAGCCGGAGGGCGCGTAACCGGGGTGGTCTTTCTCTTGGTTACTTCTCTTTGACCAAACAAAGAGAAGTGACCCGGCCTCCGGCAGGAGGACGGAAGCCCGCCGCAGGCGAGCCAGAGCAAGTAAACGCGACAATCGAAGCACTACGCCACTAGATTCCGGCCTTCGCCGGAATGACGAAATTTGAAGCGCTGTCGCGAGCACCCACCCCTCACCCCAACCCTCTCCCCGAAGGGGAGAGGGAGCTTTGTTCACTGCTCGATTCGAGCATCCCTAGGACTCCACCGAAAGCAAGTCCGAAGCCTCCGCTTCCGCCTTGCGCCTCGCGGCAGTATCCATCCGAATGAACGCATCGGATTCAAGGAAATCCTTGAAGCGCACTGGTTCACACTCATCCAGGCGGTAGTCGGGGCGGCCGGAAAGAAGCATCGCCGTCATGGCGCGTAGCAAGGGCAAGGACGGCAAGCACCTCTCGACGAACAAAAACTGCCCAGCCTGATTGACTTCAAGGAACACCGCGTTGCCGTCGCGATCGATCACCAGATCGATACAACCGAAGACCAGGCCCATCTGCCGCATGAAAGCGCGCAACTTCTGCTCCAAGGCATGCGGCAGTTCGAACGGCTCATACCGCAACTGCTCGTCCTCCGAATAAGGCCGCCAATCGAGAAAGGCCTCGTTGCCGCCTTTGCTCAGCTTTACCGCAAAATAATGCTCGCCGATCACGGTAAGGCGAATATCGAATGCCTTGTCGATGTAGCGCTGATAGATGCCCGGACACATCGCGATCGATGCCTCGGGCAGAGGCGAACTCTCGTCCAGCAAAGCCACGCCGGCACCAATCGCTTCACCTGTTTCCGGGTTCTGCCAGCTGTGCGGGTAGAACGATTTGAAAATCACCCGACCAAATCGACGCACCATCTTGCGCACGTCCTCGGCCCGGTTGGTGAACACCGTTTCGGGAATGGTCAACGCGAGCTCTCTAGCCGTTTGCAGCTGCAGCAATTTGTTTTCGGCCTGCTCAGCCGCATCCGGGCGATTAACCCATAGCGCTCCGGTCAAGCCATCGGCCTGCTGAAAGATATTCTTCTGGAATCGCTTCCATTGCATGGCCAGGAAGCTTCTGTCCTGCTCCATGCAAGGTCCGGCTTCTGGCAATCGGGGGCGCCTGTGCCAGATCGAGCGCCAACCTTTCTGTCCATCGCATGGACCTTCCAGACACGCGCCTTCGTTGTCACACCAAACGCCGTATGCCGCATCGGACGCTATACGCAGGGATGGCGACCAGTGCGCTTCGACACCATGATGTTGCAAGGCCCAATGTATGGCTCCCGCATGCGGGTCATCCGGTGGCGCCAAAATCAGAACGTCAGCATGCTTCATCTTCCGCTCCCTCATAACAAAAATCCGCCCTGATCATTCAGAGCGGATTCGGCATCGCCCCACCGGGGCGAAGTCTCAGATGTCAAACGCGGCGACGATCAACTGTCATGATCGAAAAGATCACCCCAGGTCTGGTCGCGGGAGCCCCAGGTGTAAAACTGGCCATCGTTCTTATCGCGTGCCATCTCCATCTGGACGCCAACGAGGTGTGCGAAAGGACGTGCAATCGCCTCTACGGCGGTCGAGGCTTCAGCGTTCTGCATGACAACCCTCCTGTTGCATGGTGGGCAGAGATCGGCCGCTCTGCCGTCGGCATGAAAGCCCTCCTAAGGGCCGCAGCAATTAGATGCAATAGGTTTCACGCTGACAAGTGCATCTGATGGGGCGCCATGTGCCTGAAGACATGGGAATGTGTGACAAGGATGGCAATTCAGGCAGAAAGCTATCTAGCTGCCGTCACCTTCTACCAGTCGCTGGCATAACGAGAGAGACGTTCCCGCGAGCACCCGCCCCTCCCCCCCCGTGCACAAATCGGTAACCGGGGGAGAGGGAGCAAATAGCGGCACTCAGTGCTCGTGATCCGAATCACCTTCGGGCGCAGACGACGAACTCGCCGGATGCTCATGCTCATCCTCGTCATGATGATGCATCCCATGCCCACCCCCATGACCATCGTTCCCAGGCATCCCCGCCATTGCCTCAAACGCCGCCTCATCCATCGTCGGCAGCTTCCGCTCGAACGCCACCATCTCCCAGATCGCCGCATCGTCATGACTGCGCCCCCACGCCGGCATCGCGCTCATCTTGATGCCGTGCTTGATGACCCAGAACGCCTCGGCCGGATCGTCCAAGCCACGGCGCGAAAGATCGGGCGGCTGCGGATACAGCCCTTCGCGCAGTTCCGTGCTGCGCATCCCCGGCGTGAGATGGCAGGCCGCGCACATCTCGGCGTAACGGCGCGCTCCGCGGTGGATGCGCTCCGGGTCGTCTAGGTTGGGCACGGTGATACCTGCAGACTGATGCGCGATGGAACGGTCGCGCAAGGTTGCCACTATTTTCTCGGTAAGCCGCCAGTGCGGCTGATCGGCGCCGATGTCATAGACGCCCGAGGTAACAAAGGCCGCGGCGGCCGCCGCGGCCAGCAGCACAACACATAGCAAGACAACGATCGTTTTCATGACCTTTCCTCAGAACCAAAGTCGTACGCCGACGAGCCATGCGGTATCGCGGGCAGGCTCGCCCCCCAAACGTTCACGATCTGCGAAACGACGCGTCCAGTTCACGCCGATATACGGCGCGAAGCGACGGCTGAACTCGTAGCGCAGTCGCACACCGGCCTCCATGTCCGACAAGCCGGAACGAACGCCACGGCGCGGATCGTCCTTGCCGTAGAAATTCAGCTCCAGCTCCGGCGCCAGAATCAGGCGCTGGGTGAATCGCAGGTCGTAGCTTGCTTCGAGGCGCAAGGCGGTTCTGCCTTGCGAACCGGCGTAGAACGTCGCTTCGGTTTTGAACCAGTACGGCGCCAGCCCTTGCACACCCGCAGCCAACCATTGGCGGTTCGGCCCCTGGCCGAAATCGTGGCGAACGCCGAGCTGCCAGTCCCAGAACGTACTCCAGGCGTGGCCCCATAGCACCTCGACGCGAGCGTCATGGGTGCCTTCGTTGGTTCGCTCGCCTTCGGTGCGCAGCCACACGCGGTTGATATCGCTACCCCACCAGCCTTCGGCTTGCCATGCCGTGGCGTAGTCGCCGCGGATACTGCGCGTGCGTTCGAGCCGATCGAACAGCCACATGCCACGGTTGGCGAGATCATTCATCTGCATCATCTCGACCATGTGTTGCGGGGACATGTCGCCGAGTTGCGTCTGTGGCGGCGGTGGGGAGATGTGGTTGTTCGGGGGCAGGGTTTGGGTGTCCATCTTCACCATGTCGTGGCCGGCGTGATCTGCCGGTGACGACTCTGTGGCCTGCGCCGCCTGCCCCATGCCGGGCATCGCGTCCATGTCGCCATGCTGCATAGGTTCATGCGATACCGACCTGGCTTGCTTGGCCGGCGGCGTATCGGAATGGTGATGCTCGTGTCCGGTCATCGAATCCTGCGCGGCCACCAGCCCTGGAAGCGCCAGCCACAGGGCCGTGATCCCCATGCTCAACTTGCTCATGCCACCACCACCTCGCGGAACATGCCCGCCTCCATGTGGTAGAGCAGATGGCAGTGGTAGGCCCAGCGGCCGATGGCATCCGCGCTTACCCGATAGCTGACTTGCTGCGCGGGCTGCACGACGAGGGTGTGCTTGCGTACTTGGAACTCGCCCTGCGGATTCTCCAGCTCACTCCACATGCCGTGCAGGTGAACGGGGTGCGTCATCATGGTGTCGTTCACCAGGGTGATGCGCACATGCTCGCCGTACTTCAGGCGCAGCGGTTCGGCGTTGGAGAAGCGCGTACCGTCGAAGGACCAGAGGTAACGTTCCATGTTGCCAGTGAGGCGCAGGGTGAGTTCGCGATCCACGCGTGGGGAAATCGGCGCATCAACGGCATGCAGGTCGGCGTAGGTCAGCGCGCGCCTGCCAGTGTTGCGCAGGCCGACGCCGGGGTCGTCGAGGTTGGTGCGCGGTTGCGGCACGCGCATGTCCACTTCCACGCTGGTCTTGAGCGGCTGCATGGGTGCGGACATGGCATGCCCCATCGCCATGGGGTCCATGCCAGCCATGTCGTGGCTCATACCCTCATGATCCATGCCGCCATGCGACATCGAGCCCATCATGTCTCCCATGCTCAGCAAGGCACGCGGATCGAGCGGCGGCACGTCGGCCGCCATGCCCGCGCGTGGAGCGAGCGTGGCGCGCGCGTAACCGGTGCGGTCCATGCTCTGCGCGAAGATGGTCCAGGCGCGATCGGCGGAAGGCTCCACGATCACATCGTAGGTTTCGGCGGTGCCGATGCGGAACTCATCCACGGTGACCGGCTCCACCGGCTGCCCATCGGCGGCCACCACGGTCATTTTCAATCCGGGAATGCGTACGTCGAAGAAAGTCATCGATGCGCCATTGATGAAACGCAGCCGCACTTTTTCGCCAGCGTTGAACAGGCCGGTCCAGTTACCGGCTGGTGCGTGCCCGTTGGCAAGATAGGTGTAGGCCATGGCGGAGACGTCCGCCAGGTCGGTGGGGTTCATGCGCATCTGTTGCCACATGCGCCGCTCGGCCAGCGCCTGTGACAAGCCTTGGTGGCGTGCATCGCGCAGAAAATCGCTCGCGGTTTGCTTACCTAGGTTGTAATAGTCGCCTTGCTTCTTGAGGTTGGCGTAGATCCGCTCGGGATCGGTATCCGTCCACTCGCTCAACAGAATGGTGTAGTCGCGCTGCGTGGGGTGCCGCTCACCATCGCGTGGCTCGATCACGATGGGGCCGTACAGCCCCGTCTGTTCCTGGAAGCGCGAATGGCTGTGATACCAATAGGTGCCGGCCTGGTTCACGGTGAAGCGGTAGAGGTATTCGCCACCCGGCGGAATGCCTTTGAAACTCACACCCGGCACACCGTCCATATCTGCCGGCAGGATGATGCCGTGCCAATGGATGGAGCTGGTCACGGCCAAGCGATTGCGCACACGTAAAGTCACCGTGTCGCCCTGGCGCCAGCGCAGCAACGGTGCCGGCAACTGGCCGTTGACCACGGTGGCGATGCGCTTGCGCCCGGTGTAGTCGACCGGCAACTCGCCGATCTCCAGCTCGAAATGATCGCCGCTCAGTTCGGCGCGAGGCATGGCCGTCACCGACTGAGCGAAAGCGTTGCCGCGCCACAAGCCCAGCCCGGCGGCCACGCCACCCAATGCCAGTCCTTGTACGAAACGCCGTCGCGGCAAAAGCATGCCGCGTGGGTCCTGCGTATTCATGGATTTACTCCGTCATGCATGTGCCCGCTGTGCAGGCATGGGGAAACAACCGGCGATGCCGGTCGAAGCGCTGCGGAGATCAGGCGGCCGGAGGCCGCAAGGGAGGTTTGCTCGCCGGTTGTGGCGTGTCGTTGTCTGGCTGGGCCAGCCCATCCGTACTGGGCAAGGTCGACGGCAGGCCGAGTGCTGCCACAGTGGGTAGCGTCGCTGGCGCATGCGTGCAGGTGCAGTCGCTCGCCGTGTGGCCCGCGGGATGACTGGCGTGATGATCCATATCGTGCGCGCCGGCATGGCCGCCCATGTGGCCATCCATGGTCATCGCGCTGCCAGCGCCAGGCATGTCATCGCAGCAACCGCTCTGAGCCCAGGCCATGCTCACCAGCATCAGCCACGCACACAGCGCCAGCGCAAACGGCAGGCGACAGCGACGCAGGTGTGGGAGGAAACGGCGGGACATGCGGCGAGCATAGCCAACCGCGGCAGCATCGCTCAACTCTTGAGCAGGCTCCATGCGGCAGGAGCCTGTTTGGAGCCTCCAACATCTATGGGAGCCTCCAACGCCTATAATCGCCTGCCCTGCCGGTGATGCCGCCATGAACTATCGCCACGCCTACCACGCCGGCAACTTCGCCGATGTCCTCAAGCACACCGTACTGCTCGCGCTGATCGAGGCGCTGCGAGCCAAGCCGACGCCGTTCTGCGTGATCGACACTCATGCTGGCAGCGGCTGCTACGCGCTGGACAGTCATGAGGCCGGCAAGACCGGCGAGTACAAGGATGGCATCGTGCGGTTGCTGTTCCCTGACCTGCATAAGACCGACACCTCTAACGCCGGCAGCCTGCCGCCGCTACTGCGGCGCTGGCTGGATGCGATCCTCGATCTGCCCGGCAATGAGGACGGACTGAAGCTCTATCCAGGCTCCCCTCTGCAAGTTGCCAACGCCATGCGCGCGGAAGACAGCGCGCAGCTATGCGAATTGCATCCCGAGGAAGCGACACGGCTGCGCGAGCTGTTTCGTCTCGATCATCGTGTGCATGTGCATGAGCGCAATGGCTATGAGGCGTTGAAAGCCCTGCTGCCACCGAAGGAGAAGCGCGGGCTGGTGCTGATCGATCCACCCTACGAAGCACAAGAGGCGGAGTATCGCGTGATCGAACAGGCATTGAAGGCTGCCCTGCAGCGCTGGCCGACCGGTATGTACGCCGTGTGGTATCCGATCAAGCAGCGCAGTCAGGTGCAGCCGTTCCTGCGCTGGACGCAACGCTGCGGTGCGCGTCGCGTGCTTCGTGCAGAGCTGTTGGTGCATCCGGACGACTCCCCGCTGCGCCTCAACGGCTCGGGCATGGTCATCCTCAACGCGCCGTGGAAGTTGGATGATGCCCTTCGCGAACCGCTGCGCGCCCTGAGCCGCCTACTGTCGAAGGAACGCCCCGCCACCTGGCATCTCGACTGGCTGCTGGAAGATTCGACAGGTGGCTGACCTAGGTAGGAGCGCTATCGCATGCCGGCGGCGGAGGCTAAGCTCTACGCATCGTTCCTAGATAAAGCGAATGGAGATCGATCATGCGCGCCCACCTAGCCAAATCACTCTTTCGCGCGGCGCTGCCCGCTTCGCTGCTATGGCTGGCCGCTTGCGCACCAGCGCCCATCTACAAGGCCACCGGCACCATCGCCGCCGCGCCGTTCAACGTGGCGGAAGCGCCTGAGCGTTACACCAATGCCGATGTGCTCTGGGGCGGCCGTATCGTCGCCGTGCGCAATCTGACCGACCGCAGCGAGATCGAAGTATTGGCTTATCCGCTGGATGGCTCGCAACGTCCAAAGGCCAACGACAGCGGCATCGGCCGCTTCATCGCGGTGATGCCGGGTTACGTTGAACCGCTGGATTATCCCGCCGGCGCGCTGATGACCCTCACCGGCCGCCTTACCGGCAATCGCGCTGGCAAGGTCGGCGAGGCCAACTATGTGTTCCCGCTGGTCGGCGTTGGTCAATCGCACGTGTGGACGGCCAGCGAGATGAACGGCGGCAAGAACAACGTGCATTTCGGCGTAGGCCTGGGCGTCGGCATTCGCTGAGGTCACTTGCGCTGCAGCAGATCCCACTTGTTGCCGTACAGATCCTGGAACACCACCACGGTGCCGTACGCCTCTTCGCGCGGCTCTTCGCAGAACACGGCACCCGCGGCTTTCATGCGCTGGTAGTCACGCCAGAAGTCATCGGTGTGCAGGAACAGGAACACGCGGCCGCCGGCCTGGTGGCCCACGCTGGCCAACTGTTCCGACGTTGAAGCCTTCGCCAGCAGCAAACGCGTCTCCTGCGAACCAGGCGGCGCCAGCAACACCCAGCGTTTGTCCGCATCGAGCTGGGTGTCTTCCAGCAGCTCGAAGCCGAGCACGCGGGTGTACCAGGCGATCGCATCGTCGTAGTCGGCCACAATCAGGGCGAGGCCACCGATATGCTGTTTCATGCTTTCTCCGCTGGGATCATCAGGCAGGCGGCAACGGTGCCAGCTCGGCCTGCAATTTCTTGGTGAGCTTGGCGCGCACCAGCGTATAGGCGTCGCGGATAAGAGCCTCCAGTTCGCGCGTGTCGAAACGCTGCGGCTCGATCACCGAGATCCAGCGCGCTCGCGCCAGATACGGTGCCGCGATGATGCCGGGTTGATCGGTGAGTTCCAGGAAGCGTTCGTCCGCCGCCTTGAAGGACAGTCGCCCACCTTCCGAGCCGTCCGAAGGCGTCACCACGAACATCTTGCCGCCGACACTGAACACCAGATCGGCACCCCACTTGATATCGCGGGTTACCCCGGGCCAGCGGCCGCAAAGCGCTTCCAGCTGCTTCGCGGTCATGCCTTTAGCTGGCATGCCTTTAACTGATTTGCCCACCGCATTCACTCCTTGCCGACGCCGGGCACAGACCCGGGGGAGCATTCTGAAGGCCAGGCCCCGGGCTGTCTGCCCCATAGCCATGCCGGGACGCAACATGAATACCCATGACTGCGCCGCAAGGACGCAGTATTCACTCAGATTCATACGCATTCATTCATGCTGCACCGCACACAGTACGGTAAAGTATGGACATGCTCATGACCTCTCTCTCCGAAATCGCCAGCGCCTCCAGGCGCCTGCTGCCCCCGCGCAGTACCGAGCGGTTTGCCCGGCCTCACCTGACGCCGGCTACCTCGCCTGCCAAGGGCGAGCAGGTGACGACCCGCGACAGACGCGAACTGCGCCTGCGCGGCATCGAGCCCGGTGATGTCGCAGCGCTGCAGCGCTGCTTTACGCGCCTGTCCCCGGAGGACATCCGCCGCCGTTTCCTGCACGCCATGTCCGAGCTGCCCGCTCCGATGGCCCAGCGCCTGTGCCGTCTCGACCCACAGATCGAAACCGCCTATGTGCTGATGGACGAGTCCGAGCGGCCGGCCGAGATGCGTGGTGTGGGCCGTATCTACGTGGACGAGGCCGCCGATAGCGCCGAGTTCTCGGTGCTGGTGGAACAGGACTGGACCCGCCTTGGCCTCGGCGCCCTGCTGCTGCAGCGTCTGGTCGACGATTGCCGTCGGCGCGGCTTGTCGGAAATCTGGGGCTACGTGCTGCAGGAAAACCGTCCGATGCTCAAGTTGTGCAAGGAGCTGGGCTTCACCCGGCGCCTGGCACCCGACGAACCGGGCACCGCGCAGATCTCGCTGCGCCTGTAGGAGCCCACCCTGTGGGCGACCGGCCGCCCACAGGGTGGGCTCCTACAACAGAGCGACGATTCGAACCCATCGCGTGAACACCGCCCCGGTCTTCCGGGGCGGTCGCGTTACACTTGCCCGCTTTCACCAGCGCGGCCCTCTGGCGGCGCCACGGAACGCAGCGCCACATGCCCAGCCTCATTCCTCATCCGCCGCTCCCCACCACACCCAAGCAGCGCCGCTACTGGACGCCCCCGCACGGCTCGGCTCGCGCCCTGCTGGTGGCCGAGGCCGCCCGCTCGCACAACGGCCTGCTGGTAGCGGTCACGCGCGACACGCAGCGCGCGCATGCGTTGGAAGATGAGCTGAGGATCTTCGCCGGGGGCCTGCCGGTGCTGCATTTCCCGGACTGGGAAACCCTGCCGTACGACATTTTCAGTCCGCACCCAGACATCGTCTCGCAGCGCATCGCCACGCTGTTCAGCCTGCCGACCACGCAGAGCGGCGTGCTGGTGGTACCCATCGCCACCTTGATGCAGCGCATCGCGCCGCACAGCCATATCACCGGCGCCGGGTTGATGCTGCGGAAGGGTCAGAAGCTGGATATGTCCGCCGAGCAGCGCCGGCTGGAAGCAGCCGGCTATCGCAACGTGCCTCAGGTGTCGGAGCCGGGCGATTTCGCCGTGCGCGGCGCGCTGATCGACATCTTCCCGATGGGCGCCGCCGAGCCGTATCGCATCGAGTTGTTCGACGACGAGATCGAATCCATCCGCAGCTTCGATCCGGAAACGCAGCGCTCTCAGCATCCGGTGGACCGCGTCGAACTGCTGCCCGGGCGCGAATTCCCGCTGACCGAAGAAGCCGCCAAGGATTTCCGCGGCAAGCTGCGCGAACGCTTTCCCATCGATATCCGCCGCTGTCCGCTTTACCAGGACATGAAGGAAGGCGTGACGCCAGGCGGCATTGAGTACTACCTGCCGCTGTTCTTCGCGCAGACTGCCACGCTGTTCGACTACCTCGCCGATAACGCGGTGTTCCTGCTGGGCGAAGGTGCGCTCGACGCCGCCGATCAGTTCTGGAGCCAGACCGGCGAGCGTTACGACCAGCGCGCCCACGACATCGAGCGCCCGGTGCTGCCGCCGGCCGAGATTTATTTGCCGCCCGAGCAACTGCGCGAACAGCTCAACCGGCGCTTGCGCGTGGAAGTGGTGGAGAGCGGACACGAACATGCCGTCGCGGCAGGCACGCAGCCGGCACCGGAACTGCCACTCAATCGCAAGGGCGAAGAACCGGGCACGTCGCTGCGGCATTTCATCACCAGCTATCCGGGACGCGTGCTGATCGCGGCGGATTCGGCAGGACGCCGCGAGGCGCTGATCGAAACACTGGCCGCTGCGGGATTGAAGCCGGACAGCATCGAAGGCTGGCAACATTTCGCCGGCACCGCCGATGGCTTGAAGTTCGCCATCACCATCGCTGCACTGGAACAGGGCTTCGCGCTCACCAAGCCGGCCATCACCGTGCTTACCGAGCGCGAGCTGTATGGCGAGCGCGTGCGCACCGAGCGCAAGCGCCGACGCGGCGCGGCGCGCGATCCCGATAGCATCATCCGCGACCTCACCGAACTCACCATCGGTGCGCCGATTGTGCACGTCGATCACGGCGTGGGCCGCTACCAGGGCCTGGTGTCGATGGAACTGGGCGGCATGGAGGGCGAATTCCTCACCATCGAATACGCCAAGGGCGACAAGCTCTACGTGCCGGTGGCCCAGCTCGGCCTGGTCAGCCGCTACACCGGCACGGCGCCGGAGCTCGCGCCGCTGCATTCATTGGGCGGTGATGCGTGGGAACGCGCGCGCAGAAAAGCTGCTGAAAAAGTACGCGACGTGGCCGCCGAATTGCTGGCGATCTACGCCCAACGCGAAGCGCGCGGCGGCGAATCGTTGCTGATCGATCGTCAGCTGGTGGAAGAATTCGGCGCCAGCTTCCCGTTCGAGGAAACGCCCGACCAGGAACAGGCCATCGACGCCGTGCTGGGCGATCTCGCCGCGCCGCGTGCGATGGATCGCGTGATCTGCGGCGACGTGGGTTTCGGCAAAACCGAAGTGGCGCTGCGCGCTGCGTTCGCCGCCGCCACGGCCGGCAAGCAGGTCGCCGTGCTGGTACCGACCACCCTGCTCGCTCAGCAGCACTACCGCAACTTCGCCGATCGTTTCGCTGACTGGCCGGTGCGCGTGGACGTGTTGTCGCGTTTCAAATCCACCAAAGAAGTGAATGAGGCGCTCAAGCGCCTTGCCGATGGCCAGATCGACGTGATTATCGGCACGCACAAGCTGCTGCAGCCGGACATCAAGTTCAAGCAACTCGGCCTGGTGATCGTGGACGAAGAACAGCGCTTCGGTGTGCGCCAGAAAGAACAGCTGAAGAAGCTGCGCGCGGAAGTGGATCTGCTCACCATGACCGCTACGCCGATCCCGCGCACGCTCAACATGGCGATGAGCGGCCTGCGTGATCTGTCGCTGATCGCCACGCCACCCGCGCACCGCATGGCCGTGCGCACGTTCATCGCCGCCTGGGATCCGGCCACTATCCGCGAGGCGTTCCAGCGTGAGCTGCAGCGCGGTGGTCAGGTGTATTTCCTGCACAACGAAGTGGACAGCATCGAGCGCAGTGCACGCGAACTGGAAGAACTCATTCCCGAAGCGCGCATCGGCATCGCCCACGGCCAGATGGCCGAACGCGAGCTGGAACAGGTGATGGCGGATTTCCACCGTCAGCGCTTCAACGTGCTGGTGTGCACCACAATTATCGAAACCGGCATCGACATCCCGACCGCCAACACCATCATCATCAACCGCGCCGATCGCTTCGGCCTGGCGCAGCTGCATCAGCTGCGTGGCCGCGTGGGCCGCTCGCACCATCGCGCCTATGCCTACCTCGTCGTGCCCGACCGCAAGGCGATGACCGCCGACGCGGAGAAGCGACTGGAAGCGCTGGCCTCGCTGGAAGAGCTGGGCGCGGGCTTCACGCTCGCTACCCACGACCTGGAAATTCGCGGCGCTGGCGAGCTACTGGGCGATGAGCAATCCGGCCAGATCCAGGAGATCGGTTTCGGCCTCTACACCGAGTTGCTGGAACGTGCGGTGCGTGCGCTCAAGTCCGGCAAGGTACCGGACTTCGACCTCAGCTCCGAGCACGAAACCGAAGTGGAACTGCACCTGCCCGCGCTGATTCCGGACGATTACCTGCCCGACGTGCACACACGCCTGACGCTGTACAAGCGCATCGCCAGCGCGCGCAACGACGATGCGTTACGCGACCTGCAGGTGGAAATGATCGACCGTTTCGGCCTGTTGCCCGATCCCACCAAACAGTTGTTCGCCGTCGCCGGCCTGAAACTGATGGCTACCCCGCTGGGCATCCGCAAACTCGACTTCGGCACCAACGGCGGCCGCATCACCTTCCGCGACAAACCCGAAGTGGAACCGATGGCGATCATCCGCCTGATCCAGAGCCAGCCGCGCGTGTACAAGCTCGACGGCCAGGACAAGCTCAGAGTGATTCTGGAGCTGCCAGGCGCCAGCGAGCGGATACGCACCGCGCAGGAAGTGTTGGTGTCGCTGGGAGCGCGTCGACCGAACTAGGTCCTCTGTAGGAGCGCACCTTGTGGGCGACAAACCGGCAGGACTGCCGGTTTGCATGGCGAAGCAAACACCTGCCCTGCTTACGCGGGGCCTTCGCGCACAAGGTACGCTCCTACAACAGGCTGGACTGCCCCTTCCGAACCAAATACTGCACGCTGAAAAGCACATCCGGATCAAACCACACGCGCGCGACTTCAAGGCCGGCTTTGGCCGCCAGCGCCTTGAAATCGCTGGGCGAATACTTGCAGCTGTACTCCACCAGCATCGCCTCGCCTTCGGCAAAATTCGCCTGCATGCGGCCAACCCGCACCTTCTGCGCGCACGTGCTGACGATGTGCGTCTCGATGCGACCAGCCAGCACGTTGTAGTGCGCGCGATGACGAAAAGTATCGAGCTTGAAATCGCTGCCGAGTTCGCGATTGAGCCGCGTCAGCATGTTGAGGGTGAAGTCGACCGTGACACCGGCGCGGTCGTTGTAGGCGGCCTCGATCGTCGCTGCGTCCTTCTTCAAGTCCGCCCCGACCAGGATGCCGCCAGCGTCTCCCATCTCTTCGCGCATTTTGCGTAACAGCTGGACCGCATCCCGCTGTTCGAAATTGCCGATGGTGGAGCCAGGGAAATAAAGGATGGTGCGGCGCGGCGCGCGAGGCGGAATGGGCAAGCGCAGCGCGCGGGTGAAGTCGGTATGCAGCGGCTGCAGTGGTAGCGTCGGAAACTGTGCGGCCAGACGCTGCACGCTCGCCTGCAACGATGCGGAAGCGATTTCCACCGGCACGTAGGACACCGGTGACGCTAAATGTTCCAGCAGCAGCCGCGTCTTGATGGCGTTGCCGCTGCCGTATTCGACGAGACGCACGTCAGGGCCGAGCACCGCCGCTATCTCGGCGGCGTGGGTGTCCATCAAGGCGATCTCGGCGCGGGTGAGGTAGTACTCCGGCTGCTCGCAGATGCGCTCGAACAGCTGCGAGCCGCGTTCGTCGTAGAACAGCCACGATGGCAGCTGCTTCGGTTCTGCGCGCAAGCCACGTTGGACTATTTCCAATAGTTCGCTGGCGGGTGGGCGACGATTGTCATCGCGCGCCTCAAGAGTTTGCAGGCTCATCGGCTCGCTCTCACCGGTTGCGGGCAAGGCGCAAGCCGGCGAACTGCCAGCGCGCCTGCGGTGGAAAGAAATTGCGGTAACTGGCGCGGATGTGATCGCGCGGCGTTGCGCAGGAACCACCGCGCAACACCCATGGGCCGCACATGAACTTGCCGTTGTATTCGCCCAACGCGCCTGGCAGCGGTTGGAAGCCGGGATAGCTGACATAAGGCGAGGCCGTCCATTCCCACACGTCGCCGTACATCTGCAGCAGGCCTTCGCCAGCCGCGGCCCGTGGATGCTGCGGTCGCTCGTCCAGCAGGTTGCCTCGCACCGGTAGCGATTCAGCGGCACTCTCCCATTCGGCTTCGGTCGGCAATCGCGCGCCGGCCCAGCGGGCGAACGCATCGGCCTCGTAGTAGCTGAGATGGGCCACCGGCGCCGCCGGATCCACGGCCTGCACGCCGCCCAGGGTGAACTCGCTGGAGAGATCCTCCTGCCAGTACAAGGGGCGTTGCCAGCCTTCTGTCTGCACCGTCGCCCAGCCGTCGGACAACCACAGCAAGGGCTCCCGATACCCGCCGTCCTGCACGAACATCCGATATTCCGCGTTCGTGACCAGGCGGTTGGCAAGTAGATGCGGCTGCAGCCATGTGCGGTGGCGTGGGCCTTCGTTGTCGAACGCGAAGCCGTCGCCAGCATGACCGATATCCGCGATACCTTCGCGGCCGGCGAAAAACGCCAGCGGCACCGGCGAGCCGGGTTCGGCGGCGACCATGCTTGCGTCGTAAGCCGGCCGCAGCGGACTCAGCGACAGCGCATGCTTGATGTCGGTAAGCAGCAGCTCCTGATGCTGTTGCTCGTGTTGCAAACCGAGTTCGACGATGCCAGCCAATGCAGGCTCGATGTCATCCGTCAGCCGTTCCTGCACGGCCGCTTCGACGTGCTGCCGATAGCCGAGCACCTCTTCGAGACTGGGGCGCGACAGCAGACCGCGCTGTGGCCGCGCATGCATCGGGCCTACCGTCTGATAGTAGGAGTTGAACAGGTAGTGCCATTCCGAATGGCGCGGCCGGTAAGCCGGATCCCGTCCCAGCACGAACTGCTCGAAGAACCAAGTGGTATGCGCCAGGTGCCACTTCGCCGGGCTGGCGTCGGGCATGGATTGCACCATCATGTCCTCGGCCGTGAGGCCGGCACACAAGGCCAGGCTGCGAGCCCGTACCTGGCGGAAACGGTGCGCCAATCCTTCGGCCTGGGACGCCGTGCGCTGAAGGGTCATGGCAACATCCTTTCCACGTGCCTGGGCCATCGGGTCTTGTCGACGTGGTTGGAGTGGGTGGGCCCGCATGCGCGCCACCTTGCCGGAGGTACCGTTCACATTGCGTGATCCAAGGGTAGCCAGCGCTTGACAAGCGCCGGTCAGGTCGCGCTCAAATGCGCGCGCAATCCACGGAGTTTCAATCAACCGAAGAGGTGATCTCATGAAAACCGCCACCGCCATACTCGTCCTTACGATGGCTGCCGCCAGTGGACTGGCCCATGCCGACAAACAGGCCGACAACCCTGCCGACAATCCGGCGGAGGCGCACGAGCCACTGCGCCCGGTAAGCGACTGCATGCGCCCGGACCGCATCAATGCGTGGTACGTGGTGGACACGCGCACCACGGTCGTAAGCAACGGCCCGAACTACTACCTGATCAAGCTCGAATCCGAATGCCCGCGCCTGGGCATAGGCCGGAGCCTGCTCTTCAAGGCCAACGAGTCCAACCGGATCGCCGGCCTCGGAGCGATTTGCGGCGAAACCGGTGAGACCGTGCAATCGCTGCCGCACCAGCCCCCGTGCGCGATCCAGTCGGTCAGCAAGATCGACAAGGACCAGTTCGACCAGATGGAAAAGCAGGCCATCCAGCGGGGCTATGGCAACCACCGTCCCAAGGCTACGGCCAAGCCGTAACGCTCACCCGATGAAAGCAAAGAGCCCGGCGCAAGCCGGGCTCTTTTTGCATTGCTAAGGCGGCAACGATCAATCGCCGTCATCGTCGTGATGATGGTGGTGACGATAGCCTTCGCGGTAGTAGCCGCGCTCTTCATACACGTGACGCACATACACCGGGCGCTCTACCACTACCGGGTCGTCGTAATAAACCACGCGCGGTGCCGGGCGGTAGTACACCGGAGCCGGGTAGTAGGCCGGACCGTAGTACGGACGATAGTAGCCATCGTTATAGCCAACGCTCACGCCTGGCAGATTGACGCCGATGCCCACGCTGACGTGGCCACGGGCAAAGACTGGCGTGACTGCCGTGCAGCCCAGCAGCACAGCCGTCGCCAGCGCGACACGCTTGACGGTGGAAAGCTTCGACTTGCTCATGACTCAGATCTCCGAGAGGTTGGCTCGACAACGACTTCAGGCTTGTTCCGAAAGAACCACCTAGCGTTGTCTGCCGGTGTCCATGCTCGTGCCCAAGGGCTGAATCCGCACTGAGCAAAACGAGGCTGTTTCCTATCGTTTAATCTTGTTTCGGACGTAACTCACACTCTCGCCCCAGGGTGACTCTTGCGGATGCGGACGCAACAGCCAGCAACCGTGAATATCGGCTCGACGGGCGAAGTCGAATGGGATGCTGGCAGCGCTCCAATCCTCGACCTGGAAGTGCGGTTCCAGCGCCGCCTGATCCAAGGTGAAACGGCGGAAATTGTTGGAGAACACGATGATGCCGTCACCCGTCAGCCGGCCAGCACAAGCCTGCAGCAGGCGCACGTGGTCGCGCTGCACGTCGAAATCCTCGGCGCGCTTGGAATTGGAAAAGGTCGGCGGATCGACATAGATCAGGCCGTAGCGTTCCCGATCGCGCTGCAGGAATTCCATCGCGTCCGCCTGCATCAGCCGATGCTTCGTACCGCTGAAACCGTTCAGGGCGAGATTGCGCGAAGCCCAGTCCAGATAAGTGCCGGATAAATCCACGCTGGTGGTATCGCGCGCGCCGCCTGCCGCGGCGTAGACGCTGGCCGTGGCGGTATAGGCGAACAGGTTCAGGAAGCGCCGCCCCTCGGCCAGCTCGCGCAACCTGGCGCGCACCAGCCGGTGATCCAGGAACAGGCCAGTGTCCAGGTAGTCGGTGAGATTGACCAGGAAATCGAGCCCGCCCTCTTCCACCTCGACGAATTCGCCGCGCTGGTCGAACTGCCCGTACTTGGAGCCGCCCTTGCCGCGCTCACGGGTCTTCAGCGCGATGCGCTCGCGCGAAACACTGAACACCTCACCGGCCACGCGCACGATCTCACGCAGGCGTACTCGCGCGGTCTCGACGGGAACGTCTACCGGCGCGCGATATTCCTGTACGTGCAGCCAGACATCGCCGCCGGCATTGCCGTAGACGTCGATGGCCGCCGCGTACTCGGGCAGGTCTTGGTCATAGGCGCGCCAGCAATGAATACCCTCGCGTTCCAGCCGTTTGCGCAGGTGTTTGACGTTCTTTTCCAGCCGGTTCTTGAGCATCTGCGCGCCGGCCGATAGCGGCTTGGCTTCGCGCGGAGTTTCGTCGCGGGCATGCAGCTCGAACACCAACAACACGGTTTCCAGTGCGCCGTTGTAAAGCGCGTACTTCTTCTCGGCGCGCAGCGGCATGGCGCGCCCCAATTCGGCATCGCCCGCGAGTACGGCGGCGCGCCAGCCGGCAAAGCGAGCGCGCAGGGCTTCGCCGAGGGCGCGATAGAGCCTGGGCATCTCGTCGCGTTCGCCGAGGCGTTCGCCATAAGGTGGATTGGTGATGACCAGGCCGTGCGTGACGCCGGGTGGTGGCGATACATGCAGCGCGTCGTGCTTGTCCAGGGTGAAGAACCCGGCGACGCCTGCCTCTTGGGCGTTGCGCTTGGCGGTCTGCACCATGCGAGAGTCGGCATCGCTGCCGAAGAAACAACTGCGCAATGCACGCAAGCCCGTGTCGGCGCGCTGGCGCGCCTCTTCCAACAGCCCGCGCCAGACAGCGATGTCATGCTGTTGCCAACCCAGGAAACCGAAGTACTCGCGGCGCATACCGGGGGCTACGTCGGCCGCCATCAGCGCGCCTTCGATCAGCAAGGTGCCGGAACCGCACATGGGATCGAGCAGCGCACCACCCTGGGCGTAAACCTCCGGCCAGCGCGCGCGTAGCAACATGGCCGCGGCGAGGTTCTCCTTCAGCGGCGCTTCGCCTTGCAGCTCGCGCCAACCGCGGCGATGCAGCGGCGTACCGGCCAGGTCCAGCGACAGCGTGGCGCGGTCGCGACGCAGGCGCAGGTTGATGCGCACATCGGGCTCTTCCGTATCCACGCCGGGGCGCGAGCCATCGCGCTGGCGGAACTGATCCACCACCGCGTCTTTCACGCGCTGCGCGATGAATTGGCTATGGGTGAGCTTGCTTTGCGCGGTGCCCGCATCCACCGCGAGCGTGGCATGCGCCGCCAAGTGCTGCGACCAGTCGATGGTTTGCACACCGGCGTAGAGCGCGTCGTCCGTGGCGGCGTCGAACTCCGCCAATGGCAACAGCACACGGCTGGCCAGACGCGACCACAGGCAGGCTCGGTAGGCGGTTTCCACCGAGCCGGAGAAATGCACGCCGGCCAATGCCTCGCGCACGTCCAATGCCCCCAGCGCGACCAGTTCGTCGCGCAGCAGGTATTCCAGGCCCTTGGGGCAGGTGGCGAAGAAAGCGCTCACGGGGTCACCGCCAGTTGATCGAGAAAGAGGCGGAACTGACGCGAGATGGCATCCACGCTCGCACCGAGTCGGTGGTCATCGTCCAGTATCAGCAGCGGCAGCTGTCGGCGCCCGGCGAACTCGTACATGTCGTCGAGCGGGCATAGCTCATCGCGCCAGCCGTGGATCAACACGGTGGGTACGTCGAGGCGCAAATCGAACGCGACCTCGTAGCCCGGAATCGCCGCCGGCGTGGCCAGCAGAAACAGCCCAGCCACCGGCTGCTCCAACGAAGCCAGCCCGGACACAAAAGCGCCCATGCTCGACCCTACCAACACTGGCGGGGCGTCCAACGCACCTATGGCGGCGCGCAGGCGCGCAATGCGTGGCGCCACCGAACCGGCATGTCCGTGGCTATCGTCCTCGCGATAATCGGGCCGCTGCGTGGACCAGCCCAGCGATTCGGCAAGCGCGGCCAGCGCGCTGACCTTGGTGGCGTCCGGGCCGGAATCCGAACCGTGGGAAAGAATGATCTGGCCGCGCATAGCGGTCTCCAAAGGCGTACTGCAAGGGTGCACATGATAGCCGGCAGCATGCGAGACTCGCCTGCATGTCATCCCCGACCATCCACGATCAGCCCCTGCCCTACGTCGAGCGCCTGCCCGAGCGCCCTGCGAGCGCCATCGAATTGGTGGTGATCCATTGCACCGAGCTGCCTGACCTGGCCACCGCCCGCGAGTACGGCGAAAGGGTGCTGCACGAGAGCGGCACCGGCAACTGCGGCCACTACTACATCGACCGCGACGGCTCGATTTACCGCTACGTGCCCGGCACCCGCGTAGCCAACCATGTGCGCGGCCACAACCCCCACTCGATCGGCATCGAGCTGGTGAACCTGGGGCGGTATCCGCACTGGTGGGATTCCCGTCACCAGACCATGGCCGAGCCCTACCCCGCCGCGCAGATCGCCGCCCTGCAGACTCTGCTGGCGCATCTGCGTAACGAGTTTCCCAAGCTGCGCGCCATCGCCGGCCACGAGGATCTGGATATCGCCCGCATGCCGGCGAGCGACGACCCGTCGCTGGACGTGTCGCGCAAGCTCGACCCCGGCCCGTTGTTCCCCTGGCCGGTGGTGCTGAAGGACTGTGGCCTGCAACGGGTAACCACCCCATCCCCGCCGTAAGAGCCTGTTCAAAGTCTCCGCGTAGCCCGCGTTGATCCACAGAGCGCGCCAGGTGGTGGGGCGTGGCGCAGCGCCTGACTGACTGTCAGGCCAAGCCGCGCATCGCCGCATGGCGCGCTCTGTGGATCAAC
>NZ_JAPDPD010000010.1 GCF_026283965.1 Dyella subtropica | reverse complement strand
CGGGCGCCGCCTCGACAGACAGCCAGTCTGCCTTCGCCGTCGCCCGGGCCGCAGGCGAGCTGACACAGCGGTGACGCCTACGTTGAATAGATCAGAGCATCCCTAGCCGTGGTCATGCCCCCCCGGCCAACTCAAGCGCATCGGCTCGGGCCACTTCGCGCGCAATGCCCTGCCCCAGGCTGGAGAGGCGGCGCGCGCCCCTGCTGCCGAGAACATGCAACCCACCCAGTCGCTGATGACGGAAATTCACCAGGCGAGCACACGCCGGACGAAACGGCCTCAGCACACGCCGAAATACAGGGCTGGCCTGCGGGGTGCCGGCGGTTAGCAGTACATCCCAGGCGAGATAGTCGGTATCGGGAAGCAGATGCAGACGTGCGCGCAGGCGCCCTTCCGCATCGATGCATTCGACCCATTCGCGCGGCCCTTCGGCGCCGATGACGCAATGAGTCGCCAGCCAACGCGTGCGCAGCAAAGGCATCAGCTCTGCTTGATCCACGAGCCAGCCGTGCGCCGGATGCTCCATCGCATCGCCATCCGCATGCATGGGCAGGTAGAGCACGCTGCCAAGCAACGGAAGACACGACGCCAACGTGTCCGGGCGGACATGCAGCCAATGTGTGTTGCCGGTGTGGGTGTGGAACTGCGGACAAACTGCCGCAAGGGCATGGGCGAACCAACCGAACATGGTCATTCTCCTGACAAGGAGACCCGGCTGGCGGCAAGGAGGGAATGCGCTGGCGATAGGCCTGTGGTGTTTGGAGAGTGGGCGTCCCCACCCTCGCTTACTTGGTGAGGATCAGCTTGCCGTTGCGGGTGAGGCGCAGGTGGTACTCGCTACCTTGGTGCGTAATCACCAGTTCGCGCTCACCTTCCAACAGCACCTGACTGGAAATGCGCCGTGTGGTGACGGCCGGCGCAGATGCCGGCTTCAGGCGTAGCAGGCTGAGCGGGCGAGACAGCAGTTCGGCCGGCTGAGGCAGGGAAAGCGTGGACATCGACATGAGCAACTCCGCGATCTGTCAAAGGGCGAAGTTGATGATAATCATTCTCATTTAAGTGTCAACAGCCTTGGTTGACGCTTCCCAGGACGGGAGTGGAGTAAGGGACACACGCGGCGACGGCACACCCCCTCCCCTGCCCCACGGGACTAGCTTCGCGTCGCAAGCAAGGGAGGAGCTAGAAGCGGTCACGCTACCGCTTGCTTGATCTTCGACAACACTGTCTCGTCCAGCTTCGGCAACACATCCAGCGCCGTCAGGTTGTGCTCCAACTGCTCCAACCTGCTCGCTCCCAACATCACCGTGGACACATGCGGATTCGCCAGACACCAGGCGATGGCCAGTTGTGCCTGCGTCACCCCGAGTTCTTCGGCGATCGGCTGCAATCGGCGCACCTTGGCGATGCGCTCGTCGCCCCGCTCCAGCTTCGCCTTGCGCAACCACTCGTAGCCCGGCTGCGCCAGGCGCGCATCGCCCGGGATGCCGTCGTTGTACTTGCCCGTGAGCAGGCCGGACGCGAGCGGCGACCAGATGGTGGTGCCCATGCCGAAGTCGCGGTACAGCGAGGCGTATTCCTCTTCTACACGTTCGCGGTGCAGCAGGTTGTACTCCGGCTGCTCCATCACCGGCGCGACCATATGGTTCTCGCGCGCAGCGCGGTGCGCCTCGCGAATCTCTTCCGCCGACCATTCGCTGGTGCCCCAGTACAGCACCTTGCCCTGGCGCACGAGGGTATCCATGGCGGCTACGGTCTCTTCGATCGGCGTGTCCGGATCGGCGCGGTGGCAGAAATACAGGTCCAGATGCTCTACGCGCAGGCGTTGCAGCGCCTGGTGGCAAGCTTCGATCACGTGCTTGCGCGACAGGCCGCGCTGGGTCGGCAGCGGGTTGTTCCGCGCGCCGAAAAACACCTTGCTGGACACACAGTAGCTGTCGCGCGGAAAGCGCAGATCGGCCAGCACGTCGCCCATCAGCGTCTCGGCCACACCGTGGTTATAGGTCTCGGCGTTGTCGAAGAAATTGACGCCGCGATCATGCGCCAACGCCAATAGGTCGCGCGCCAAGCTACGCCCTACCTGCTGCCCGAACGTGACCCAGGCGCCGAACGACAATGCGGAAAGTTGCAGGCCACTTTTGCCAAGGCGACGGTATTGCATGGGGAGGGCTCCAATCAGGGAATGAGCCAGCATGCCAAGAGCACGGCGTCAGCGTCCATGCCCTTCGGCTTGACCGGTGCTCCGATGGCCCACACGATACGGCCCGCCCGGCTGCCTAGCCGTCAGCCACTATTTCAAGGAAGCCGACGATGTGGACTCACGAACACAGCATGGAAACCAGCGCCTCGCCCACCCGCGTCTGGGCGCTGTTATCGGACGTGCCCGGATGGAAGCGCTGGAACGCCGGCATTGAAGAGATCCATATGCATGGGCCTTTCGCCGAAGGCACCACCTTCACCATGAAGCCCCCAGGCGAAGATGCTTTCACCAGCACCCTGATCGAAGTCGCCGCGTACGAAGTCTTCGTCGATGAAACCATCATCGACGGTACCCGCGTGCTGGTCGCCCACCGCATCGTGCCGCTCGCATCCGGGCGCACCCGGGTCACCTACAGCACCGAGATCACCGGCCCGGCCGCGGATATGTTCGGGCCGATGGTCACGGCCGATTTCCCCGACGTATTGAACGCCTTGAAGCAACTGGCCGAACAAACTGCCTGAGGCGAACCCGCCAGAGGTAGTGATTCGCAATATGTTGCGATTTTAATCGCGTGAATTGCAGATGCGAATCACTATCACTCATAATTGCACCCTGTTATTCGCACCACTCAGGGAGCTTTATGTCGCGTGCCTCCGCTCGCCGCTCGCGCGGCTTGCCCATCCTTTTTGCGCTCGCCGCCACCCTTGGGTTGAGCTTTCAACCCAGCGCCAAGGCTGAGGAGAGCCAGTTCGGCTACGTCTACACCACCGACCTGCTGCCCAAAGGCGCGAAAGAGGTCGAGCAATGGGCCACCTGGCGACGACAGAAAGTGGGCGGCCATTTCGATCAGATCGACGGCCGGACCGAGTTCGAATATGGCGTGACCGACAAGCTCCAGGTGGCGTTCTACGCTAACTATGTGTGGGCCCGCGCCTATCACAACGGCCCGTTCGGCGAGACCACCCCGCCGGAGCCGCTGTCCTATGACAAGCCCGGCCCGGATGACCACTACAACGCCAAGCGCTTTGTCGGTTTTTCGGGCGAGGCCATCTACCGCCTGTGGAGCCCGTACACCGATCCGCTAGGCGTTGCCGTGTACGTCGAACCCACGGTGGGCCCAGCCTTTCGCGAGCTGGAAACCAAGCTGATTCTGCAGAAGAACTTTCTGGATGATCGCCTGGTGACGGCGTTCAACTTCACCTACGCGCCGGAGTGGCGCTACGACCAGGTCGATGGCGACCCGACCCGCAAGAAATGGCAGGAAGAAACTGACATCAACGCGAATATCGCCGCGTCGTATCGCTTCGCACCGAATTGGTCGGCTGGCTTCGAGCTCGTCAACGAGCACGAATACAACAGCTACAACTTCAGAAAGGAATCGAACAACGGCTACTTCTTTGGCCCAGTGATCCATTACGGCGGCAAGCAGTTCTTTGTTACCGCGACCTTCCTTGAGCAGATGCCCTGGGCTACGTCGCATTCGGATTCAGTGCCCGGCGCGATTATCGGCCATCGCACCTTCGACAACGATTTCGAAAAGTATCGCCTGCGCATCAAAGCCGGCTGGTACTTCTGAGGCGATCCTATGAAATCACGATTCCTGCTGATTCCCGCCTATGCACTGGTGATAAGCGCACCGGTGCAGGCTACGGTATATCTCAGCGTCGAACAGGCGCAGGCGGTGATGTTTCCGGGTGCCAGCTTCACCCCGGATTTCGTCACCCTGACACCCGAGCAGATGAAGGCGATCGAGAAAGCCAGCGACGTCAACGTGCTCTCGCCGACTCTCAAGGTGTGGCGTGTTTCCACCGGCGGCTGGTTCATCGCCGACCAGGTGGTGGGCAAGCACGAATACATTCCCTTCGCGCTCGCCATCGATGCCCAAGGCGCGGTGAAAGCGGTAGAGATTCTTGAATATCGGGAAACCTACGGCGACCAGGTGCGCAACGAAGCCTGGCGCGCGCAATTCACCGGCAAGACCAAGGATGCGCCGCTCAAGCTCGGCAACGACATCAAGAGCATCTCCGGCGCCACACTGTCGAGCCGGCACATCACCGACGGCGTCAAGCGTCTACTCACGACCTACGACCTTGTGCTCGCCCACTCAAACCATTGAACGCGCGCGCCCGCTGCTCGGCACCACCGTCAGCGTTCGCGTCGAAGGCGCCGACGAAACGCGCGCGCATCGGGCGATCGATGCGGCGTTCGCGGCGGTCGAACGTGTGCATTCGCTGATGAGTTTCCACGACGCCGGCAGCGACTTGTCCCGCCTGCATGCCGCGCAGTCCGGCGAGCGCGTGATCGTTGATGCGCAGACGGCCGAGGTCTTGCACGAAGCCTTGCGACTCTCCGAACTGAGCGATGGCACCTTCGACGTCACCGTCGCAGAGCAGCTGGTGGCGTGGGGCCTGCTTCCCACACCGCGCAGCAGCCAGCTCCCCGCCACGGGAGCCAGCTGGCGGGACATCGATATCGATGCCGATAACGGTGTGCGTCTGCAACGCCCGCTGTGGATCGACCTCGGTGGTATCGCCAAAGGCTATGCCGTCGACCGCGCCATCGATGCCTTGCGTGCACACGGCATCGAACACGCCTGCGTCAACGCCGGCGGCGACCTGCGCACATTGGGCGAAGGGCCACACCTCATCGCCATAGCCACCGACGAATCAGCACCATCGCATCACCCCATACTCGAACTAGGCGAAGCCTCCGTAGCGACCAGCAGCGGACGCGCTTTCTCCGGCGCCGGCGTGGGACCGCACATCGACGGACAACACCGCGCAGGGATCGGACTGAGCCAGAGCGTCACCGTCGTCGCCGAGCACTGCATGCACGCCGACGCATTGACCAAGATCGTCATGGCGATGGGCATGCGCAGTGCCGACGTCCTCCAGCATTTCGATGCCGTGGCTTATCTGCAGGATGCATCCGGCCATTGGACATCCATCGGTGCCTCGGCATGACCGCGCATTCCCATCCGCACAACGTCGTCGGCCACCGGACACCACTCCGGCTGTCTCGCCGTCGCCGTCATATGGTGTACGCCATCGGCTGGACGCTATGGCTCAGCGGCGTGCTCTGGCTGCTGTTCCACTACGCCTTGATGCGCAAAGGCGAATTCGGCGACACCCCGCACCCGCTGGAACCATGGTGGTTGCGCCTGCACGCCGCGATGGCGTTCGCCACGTTATGGAGCTTCGGCCTCGTCTGGGGCGTCCACATCGTCGCGGGCTGGCGCACCCGCCGCCAGCGCCTCTCCGGCGGATTTTCCGTTGCGTTGCTGGTCTGGCTATCCGCCACCGGCTACCTGCTCTACTACCTCACCGACGACCATTGGCGAGGGATCAGCGCCGTAGCGCACTGGGCTACAGGCCTGGCGATGCCCGTGTTATTAGCCATCCATATCATGCTTGGACGCCGACGGTCCAAGCGGATGTAGGCGACCTCATCCGGAGCAACTCGCTGTTCTTGCTCTTGGTGTCGTGCGAAGCACTAGACATAGTTTTTGGTGTGCGGCCCATTGGCGTGTACAAAACGTCGAAACAGATGCAGCCCAAATGCATCTGCTTGCACCCTGCGTTGTAAAGATATAAACAGCTTGGCAAATTAGCCAAAGCTGAGGCTACTATGCGCCTGCCAATGGTTATATCTCTCCGCTTATCTTACGCACCGTATTGAGACTGGTTTCTGGTTTACTGCTTTCCAAAAAGGGGCCTCCATGAATGTTCTCTCGGCACGTAGTGTTTTTCTTGCGCTTCTTCTTGTGACTTCTGTCACGACCATGGCGGATACCAGCAGCATCGCCGTTCGCGCCAGCGTGCGCGGCAGTTGCGTCATTACCAGCGCGGACGATGTCGATTTCGGCACCCTCGAAACCGGTGATGTCACATCTCATGAGGCCACTGCAAACGTCCAGTATTGGTGCTCCAACGGCCTCTCCTACACGCTTGCCCTGGATGATGGCCTCCATGCCGGTGGTCCTGGCCAACCCGCCATGAAGCGGACGACTGGCGTGGAAAAGATTCCGTATTCGGTCACCATCACGCCGACATCGGGTATTGGCCTCGGCCCTACGCCCAGCCAAACGGCCGTGGTCAAAGCCACCATCGAAAAAGACCACGCCCAGGCTGCCTCCGTGGGCGATTACGAAGACACGCTAACCGTTACCCTCGAACCGTAAGCGGCCAAGGAGTCGCCTCATGCGCACAACCATGTATGGAAGCCTTGCACTCGGCCTGATCTTGTTTTCGAGTGCGGCAGGAGCCGTGAATTTTTCCGTAGCGCCGGTGCATCTCGATTTTGCAGCCAACCGCTCGGCCAGCATCGAGGTGAGCAATCCGTCCGACAAACCATTGGATCTGCAGATCCAGGCACAGACATGGACGCAGGGCGCCAACGGCAAAGATCAGCATGACGACACGGATGCCTTGAGCATCTACCCCGCGCGGCTGACCCTTCCTCCGCAAGGAAAGCGCACCGTGCGCATTGCACCCACCGGCAAAAGCGATCGCCCAGCCACCGAGCAAGCGTACCGGCTGTACATCACGGAACTGCCGCCGCCCCGTGCCAGTGACAAGCCGGCGGCCGAACACATAGCCGTACGCCTGCGCTTCGGACTGCCGGTATTCGTGCATCAACCCAAAGCCTCGCCGCATCTTGAAGGCCTCGTGGTCGGCGGTTCGAACGGCGCCGTGGACGTCAAGGTATCCAACACGGGTTCGGCGCATGCGCGCCTGACCTCCGTGACATCCGTTCCAGAAGGCCCGTCGCAGAGCAAGCTGGATGAGTGGTACCTGCTTGCCGGCAGCTCCCACGTTTATCGCGTGGCGGTGCCCACGGCGCTGTGCCAGCAAGACCACTTCACACTGCGCTTGGCGACCGACAACGGCAAGCCCACCGACATACCTGTGAAAGTGCCCAGGGAAACCTGCGGCAGGAGCTGACCTCGCCGCATCGGGAGCCGATCCGCGCCATCCAGCGCGGGTTGGGAAGGAGCATGTGCTTGATGTTTCGGACGGATCGTCCACACCCGTGGATGCGCCGCAGCGGGTTGGCCTGGTGCATGGTCGCGGCGCTCGCGACGATGCCGCCGGTGATCGCCCAGGAAACACCTCCATCGACGAACGTCCGGCACGCGCTCACCGAAGTGATGTGGACGATCGACGTCAATCACGACAAACCGTTCGAAGCCGATGCGCTTACCGACGGCGAACACGTTTACCTGTCGGAAGCCACGTTTGCGCGCCTGGGGTTTCAAGCCGATGCAACCCCTCCCGCGCCAATGCATCCATTCAAGGGCAGGAACTATTTCCTGCCGCAGAACATCCCGAGAGTGGAGGCAAAGGCCGATTTCGATCGCCTGGCCTTGCATCTGCTGGTGCCCGGCACGCTGCTGAAGTCGCAGGCGATCGAACTGACCCGCAGCAATGTACGGCCCATCACCCCCACACCCTATTTCTCGGGCTTCCTCAATTACAGCTACAGCCAGACGCGTTCGCAAAACGCCGTCTACCAGTCGGCATGGCTTTCGCCTCACGTACGTGTCGGCGGGTGGTCCCTGTTCGACGATCATGTGCTGCAGGACAGCCCAGAAGGCTTTCATCAGACACGCCTTCGGACGACCGCGTTCCGCGACTGGCCCAGCGATGCGCTGCGTTTCAGCGTCGGCGACAGCGTGCTGGACACCGGAGATCTGGGGATAGCCATCCCGTTCGCCGGGCTGCGCCTGCAACGCACCTACAGCTTGCAGCCCGGGGAGATCACCACGCCTACCGCAACCGTCGCCGGCGTCGCGCAGGCTCCGTCAGTCGCCCAGATCTACATGGATGGCGTATTGATCGGCGAAACCCGCGTCACGCCCGGGCCTTTCAGTTTTCAGAATCTGCAGAATTACGGCGGCCTGCGCACCATCCAGGTGGTGCTTCGCGATGCCACCGGTGGCGAACAGCTGTATCGCGTTCCGTTCTACTTCGCCAACAACCTCCTGAAAGCGGGCCTCGATACCTTCGACATCGGCCTGGGCGCACTGCGTCAACGCATAGGCAGCGGCGACTACGCCGACTACGCCGGCGCCCTGTCCTACCTCTATGGCGTGACCGATAACTGGACCGTGGGTCTCCATGCCAGCGCTGTCCCAGGTGACCGTCGCGTCACGCCGCTGACCACGATTGGCCTGGGGCCACTCGGCACGGTCACCCTGATCAACGCGTGGCGCGACCATCACGGCCTGCACCGTCGCGCCAGCGAACTCAACTACAGCACGCAGTGGCCGCGAACGCTCTGGCGCTTTCAATGGCGACATAGCCAGCGAGGCTTTGACGACCCGCTGCCCGGCAGCGGTATCGAAAGCGTGCTGCCCGACTTGCGTGCACGCGACAGCTACACGATAGGGCTCTCACAAGCGCTGGGCCGGTTAGGCAACGTGTCGATCAACTTGGCCGAACTGCGCAGGTTCGATGGCAGCGTGCTGCATAGCGCCTCAGCCTCCTGGTCCACCGGCCTGCCAGGACGCGGCTTGTTCCAGCTCAGCGGCCTGTCGACCCATGGCGCAGGCACCCGCCTCCGCGGCTTCATGGCATCGATCATTTATGCGTTCGGCCAACGCGGCCATGTCAACACCGGTTATCGGCGGACCACTGGCAGCGACCCGCAAATCTACGCGCAAGCCTCCTCGGATCCACCGGTGTCCGGTGGGTTCGGCTACCGCCTCTACGCAAGTCATCAGGAAGGCTTGAACGACCGCGACGTCGATCTGGAATGGCGCACATCGTGGATGGATATGAGCGTGGGTGCGCGGCAAGTGGAGGCCGGCGGCGACGAGCGCCATGCCCAGCGATTCAGCATGGCCGGATCGCTCGCCATGGTCGGCGGCCGCGTCTATGCAACACCGACCGTCGACAATGCGTTCGCGGTCGTGTCGGTGGGCTATCCGGGCGTCGGCGTCTATCGCTCCAGCACACTGGTCGGAAAAACAGACAGCCAGGGCACGCTGCTCATCCCCCAATTGGCGCCCTATGCGGGCACGCGACTTTCGGTGAAGGAGGAGGACCTGCCGCTGGACGTCGATCTCGTGTCGCCCAGTATGGAGGTCGTACCACCTGATGGCGCTGGGCTACTGCTTCACTTCGTCCTTCCGAAGATCGCCGCCGTAACGGGCATGCTGCGTTTTTCGCCCTCGCTCGGGGCGGCCCCTATCGACAATCACACCATCAAGGTGACGACACCTTCAGGTGCGGTCGTCGAGTCGCGCACCGGCGACCGCGGCTTCTTCGAACTGGAACAAGTCACGGAAGGCATGTACCGCATCGATGTCGACGGTATCGATACCCGGTGCAACGCGCATCTGAGCATACCGGCGCATGCGCCGCCCATTTGGCAGGCAGGCGAGGTGATCTGTGAATAGATGGCTGAAGCCGGCAAGCCTGATGCTCTTGCTAGGCACAGCAGCCTGCGGCGCCGCGCAAGCACAGTTCACCCTGCCGCCCTCCCCTCACCCCATCGACAGCATGCCTGCGGCGCGGCATGCCGCGTCGCGCAGCGCCCCGGCGGTACCGAACGCCGACGCATGCCACATGATCATCAATGACTTTTACTTCGGCACGTACACGGCGGGTCAAAGTGCTGTACTGCTGGGAACGCTAGGCATCACCATCCATTGCGATACCCCCATGGTGGTTCAATTGTCCGTATCGCCAAGCGCCAACATGCCCGACTTCGTGTCACGCGCCATGAAGAAAGTCGGAGGCGACGATCTGCTGCATTACCAGCTCTTTACGGATTGGACTCGAACCAGGATTTGGGGCGATGGCAGCGGGCAGACCTCACTACTCGTCCTGGATACCTCCGATAGCGACACTGCAAATGCTTTCGGCAGTGTCGGTGCGTTGCAGAACGTTTCGGCTGGCGACTATGTGGATGACGTGACGGTGACACTGGAGTTTTAGCGAATTTGTGCGAGCACACCCAACACGACGGCGGCGAACAGCCCGGCCACGACGTCGTCCATCATCACGCCGAGCCCCCCCTTCAACCGACGATCGAGCCAGCCGATGGGCCAGGGCTTCCACACGTCGAACAGGCGAAACAGCGCGAAGCCGGCGAGCACTGCCCACCATGGCGCCAGCAGAGCCGGGGCAAGCGCAATCCATTGCCCGATGAATTCGTCCCAGACGATGCTGCGGTGGTCGTCCACGCCCAGCGCACGGCCCGCGACGTCGCACGCCCACACGCCGATCGCGAAACCAAGCACGATCACGAGCAAGTACAGCGGCATCGATAGATGGCGAAGCAACAGCCATGGCAGCAGCGCGGCAAGCGATCCGAAAGTGCCTTGCGCTATGGGTGCAAGGCCCGAGCCGAAGCCGCAGGCAAGCCAGCCGGCCGGACTCGAGATAAGCACGCGGCGCTGCGCATCAGTGAGGGTTTTCTTGTCGCTCATGCCGCGAAATGATCCCAGCCTTGCCGCGCTGGTTCCAGCCAGGAACCATCCGCCTCGCGTACGCGCACACCGCTGCCTTCGACAATGCGACCGATGCGCGTAGCGCCACAACCGAGACGCGCCAGGTCGGCCTGCACATCGGCCACCCGCGTCGAAGGTACGGTGAAGCACAACTCGTAGTCGTCGCCACCACTCAGGGCAAAATCGCGCGTGCTGGTTTCGTCGAACAAGCCAAGCAGCGCGGAAGAACGCGGCAACAGCACGCTATCGATCTCGGCGCCGACGCTGCTCTCCTCACAGATGTGGCCGAGATCGGCCAGCAGGCCATCGGATATGTCCAGGCACGCATTCGCACGATCGCGCAACGCAACACCGGCGGCCAGTCGTGGCGTCGGGCGATTCAATCGACCCACTAAATAGTCGCGCGGTGCATCGCCTGCCTCGACACGCCCGCCGTGCTGCAGCAGATACAAACCAGCGGCCGCATCGCCCAGCGTGCCGGTGACAAGCACGACATCGCCGACCTTCGCGCCGGCACGCGTGAGCGCCTTGCCCGGTGGCACGAAGCCGTGCACCGCCACGCTGATGGTCAACGGCCCGCTGGTCGTGTCGCCCCCCACCAGAGCCAGACGATGCGGCTGTGCGAGTTGCGCAAAGCCTTCGGCGAAGCCATCGATGAAAGCCTGAATCGCGTCGGCGGATTGCGCTTTGGGCAGGGTCAGCGCGAGCAAGGCCCAGGCCGGGCTCGCGCCCATCGCGGCAAGGTCAGAGAGATTCACCGCCAGCGACTTCCAGCCGATATCGGCCGGCGCGGTATCGCGGGGGAAATGCACGCCTTCGACCAGCGTGTCGATCGTCACCGCCAGCTCCTGCCCTTCCGGCACGGCGAGCAGTGCGGCATCGTCGCCAATGCCCAGGCGCACGTCGTCGCGGCCTTGCGCGGTACGTTCGCGAATGCGGTCGATCAGGCGGAATTCCATGGGCATCGGCAGCTGCTAAACAGCGCAAAGCAGACCATCTGCGCAGGGACAGTGCAAGCTGGCATCTAGGCAAATGGTCATGCAGTCGCCCGGTTGCTGCCTCGCTAGACTCCGCTGACCGCCCTTTCGAAAGGCTTTGCACATGCGTATCCAGCTGTCATCCACGCTCGCTCCCTTCGCCGCGCTGGCCTTTATCGCGATGCTCGCGCTGGCACCCTTGGCATCCGCTCGCGCCAGCACCCCGGAAGAACGAGCCGTTGAAGAACAGGCCGTGCTCGCTCCGTTCCAGTCGGTGCTCGACGCTATTGCCAAGCGCGACCACAACCTGATGCGCGACAACCTGCTGCCAGGTGGCATGGCCACGCTCAAGCGCGGCGACAAGATCACGCAGCTGCATTTCGACACGTTCATCGACCACATCCCCGTGACTGGTTCACAGCAGCTGCTGGAACGCATCCATGACCCGCTGGTGCGGATCGACGACGATATCGCTGTGATCTGGACGCCTTACGAGTTCCTGATCGACGGCAAGGTCGATCACTGCGGCACCGATATTGCCCATCTGGTGAAGCGCGAAGGGCGTTGGTTGATCGCTGGCATCGCAGATACGCAGCGCATGGACTGTCCGGCGAAGTGATGTCTTTGGTGGCGATGCCCCCGCCGGAGCTTGGGTGAGGTGTTCGCAAGGGCTTACCCCCTCCCAGCCTCCCCCTGCAAGCAAGGGGAGGAGCTAAGAGCTCGCGACGTCCTGCTCCCTCCCTTGCTTGCAGGGGAGGGTTGGGGAGGGGTAAGCCCTTGTGACAGCCTGCCCTACTAGCTTCCGCGAGCCCTATCAGCGAGCAAACACGATGGTCGGCTTGCCGTGATATACGGTGCGCTGCCACTCGCGGAAGCCCGCCTTCTCCGCCACGCGAATCGACGGCACGTTCTCGGGCGAGATAATGCACACAGCGCGCAGGTGGCTGAAGTTCTCCTGCCCCCACGCCGTAACCGCAGCCACGGCTTCGCCCGTATAGCCCTTGCCGTGAGCGTGGGGCGCCAGCGCCCAGCCAAACTCCAGCATGCCTTGCAGCGAAGGGGCGATATCGCGCTTCAGATCGGCATGGCCGATATCGCCGATGTAACGGCCGCTGTCTTTTTCCTCAACGGCCCAATAACCGTAGCCAAGCAGGCCCCACATACCGGCATAACGCAGCATGCGATCCCACACTTGCTCGCTGGTGAAGGGAACGCCGCCGATGTAGCGCGTGACTTCGGGGTCCGACCAGATCGCAAGGCAGGTGTCGTAGTCGTCGATGCGATGTGCGCGCAGCACGAGGCGCTCGGTTTCGAGCACCGGCACCTGCATCGACATCAGCCCCTCTTCTCCGTCGCGCGCAACGCACCGGCGAGCTTGTCCAGCACGCCGTTGACGTAGCTGTGGCCATGGTCGGCGCCGAAGCGCTTGGTGACCTCGATGGCCTCGTTGATGATCACGCGGTACGGCACATCCGGGCGGTACTTCAATTCGTACGCCGCGATGCGCAGCGCGGCGCGCTCGATCGGATCGATCTGCCCGACCTCGCGGTCCACATAGGGCTTGAGGCTGTCGTCGATGGCGTCGATGTTGCGCTCCACGCCGTGCAGCAGATCCTCGAAGTATTCGAGGTCGGCCACTTCCATGTCCTGCTCGTGGCGGAACTGATCGATCACCGCGTTCATGTGGCTGCCGCTGAGTTGCCACGCGTACAGCGCCTGCAGAGCGCGACGGCGGGCGCGGGAGCGGGCGGCGAGATCGATGCCTTCGGGACGCTGGCTCATCACAGCTTTCCGTACAGGTTGACCATCTCGAGCGCAGCGATGGCAGCGTCGGCGCCCTTGTTGCCGGCCTTGGTGCCGGAGCGCTCGATGGCCTGCTCGATGTTGTCGGTGGTCAGCACGCCGAACGCCACCGGCACGCCGGAACTGTACGCCGCCTGGGCCAGGCCCTTGGCGCATTCGCCGGCCACGTAGTCGAAGTGCGGGGTGGAACCACGGATCACCGCGCCCAGCCCGATCACCGCAGCGTACTTGCCGGAGTTGGCCAGCTTGTGCGCGGCCAGCGCGATTTCCCAGGCACCGGGCACGCGGATCAGCTCGATGTCGTCGTCTTTCACACCATGGCGCACCAGCGCGTCGCGCGCACCGGCCACCAGCGGCTCCACGACGAAGCCGTTGAAACGGCCAGCGACGATGGCAAAACGGCCCTTGGGCGTGGCGAAATCGCCTTCGATGATCTTCATGGTCAATGTGTTCCTGGTGGACCGCGGGCCCATGTGAGCCGCGTATTTTACGGGATTTCGGGAAGCCTGCCCGGATCGGGCCGCGAAGCGCCCTCCGGCAGGTGCGGATAGCCGCCGAACGACAGCGTCGCCTGCCCCGCCGCCACGCGCAGCCGTGCTGGAGCGCCGAACGGCAGGGTCAGTTTGTCTGGCTCGTGCCCCCAGGGCAGGCCGTGGACCACCGGCACCCGCGTCACGCGGCTGATCTGGGCGAAACCGGCGTCGAGGTCGTAACCGTTGTCGTAGGCGCTGGGGCGGCACTGGCTGAAGTCGCCCAGCACCAGGGCGCGCTGGCGATCCAGCACGCCGGAAAGGTGCAGCTGGTAGAGCAGACGCTCGATGCGGAACGGTGGCTCGCCGATGTCTTCGACGTACAGGATGCCGCCATCGATCGCGGGGAAATACGGCGTGCCGATCAGGCTACACAGCACCGCGAGATTGCCGCCCCATAGCGGGCCTTCCACGTCCAGCTCGGCATCGCCCGGCGCGCTCCAGCTTCCGCTCGCCTGCGGCGAGGTCAGCGTCTGCCAGAAGTGCTGCCAGGTGAAGGCACTGGGTTCGGCCGCACCGAAATCCGGCCCCAGCATGGGTCCGCCGAAGGTGGTGAGCCCGCTGCGCGCGTAAAGCGCCAGCTGGAGTGCGGTGAAGTCGCTGTGGCCGACCAGCAAGGCTCCGCCGTCGCCGAGGCGTTCGCGCAGCGCGTCGTAGTGGAGGTGTTCGAGCAAGCGGGTGGCGCCATAGCCGCCCCGGATCATCAGCGCGATGTCCGGCAGCACGTCGGCCGTGGCCAGCGCGTTGATATCGGCCACCCGTTCGGGATCGGCTCCGGCGTAGCGCAGGTCTGCGCGATCCAGCACGTCCAGACCGTCCAGCTCACAACCCGCAGCGCGCAAACGCGCCACGCCGCGCGCCATCGCGGGGCGATCATGGGGGTAACCGGAAGGGGCGATCAGGCGGATGGTCGTCGAGGTCATGGCGCTGGGTCGTTGAGGGAAGCCGGCAGTATGCCGTCGGCAAGATGGCCTGCGCATGGCGAGCGTCAGGCGCTGCGCGGCAGGTTGGGACGAGCGTATGCAAGCCCCAACCCATGCGTACTCACACGTGCTCGACCACTTCCAGGCCGAAGCCGGCGAGGCCCACCAGCTTGCGCGGCGTGCCCAGCACGCGCAGCCGATGCACGCCGAGGTCGGCCAGCATCTGCGCGCCCAGACCCAGCTGGCGCCACTCCTGCTGTTGCACCTCTTCTGGCGCCTGCGTCGTCGGCTGACGATTCAGGCGGCGCAGCAAGGCATCGGGCGTGTCTTCGCCAGACAACACCAGCAGCACACCGCGGTCTTCGTCGGCGATGCGACGCAAGGCCGACGTCACGGTGAGACCGAGATCATCGCGCTGAAGATGCAGCACGTCCGACAAGGTGTTGCGCACATGCACGCGCGACAACACGGGCTCGCCGTCGTTGACCTTACCGCGGACCAGAGCGAAGTGCAGGCCGTGGTGAATCGCATCGCGGTAAGCGACCAGCCGGAACGAACCGAACTCGGTTTCGACCTGTTCTTCGTGCACCCGCTGCACGGTCTTTTCGGTTTCCAGGCGATAGCGAATCAGGTCCGCGATCGTGCCGATCTTCAAACCATGCTTCCGCGCGAACACTTCCAGCTCGGGACGACGCGCCATCGAGCCGTCTTCATGCAGAATTTCGATCAGCACGGCGGACGGCTCCAACCCCGCGAGCGCGGCGAGATCGCAACCGGCTTCGGTATGCCCGGCACGCGTCAGCACACCACCCGGCTGCGCGGTGAGCGGGAAGATATGCCCCGGCTGCGACAGATCCTGCGGCTTCGCATCCGACTTCACCGCCACCTGGATGGTGCGCGCACGATCATGCGCAGAGATACCGGTGGTGACGCCTTCGGCCGCTTCGATCGAGACGGTGAAGTTGGTTTGATACGGCGAGGTGTTGTCGCTGACCATCGGACGCAGGCCGAGCTGGCGCGTGCGCTGTTCGGTGAGCGTAAGGCACACCAGGCCGCGTGCTTCGCGCACCATGAAGTTGATGTCTTCCGGCCGCACCATCTGCGCAGCCATGATCAGATCGCCTTCGTTCTCGCGATCTTCATCGTCGAGAAAGACGACCATGCGGCCGGCGCGGATGTCTTCGAGAATTTCGGGGATGGTGTTGAAAGCCATGTATGGGATCTCGGAGTAATGTTCGTTTTGCCCCTCCCCCTGCTCACAGGGGAGGCTGGGAGGGGGTAAGCCCTTGAGTCAAGCTTCACGATTCACGTGAGGGGCTTGACCCCACCCCAACCCTGCTTCACGCAAGGGAGGGAGTCATTAGGCGAAGCCGTGCTGCTTGAGGAACGCCTCGTCGATACGGGGCGCTTCACCGCTGCCGATCAGCCGCTCGATATAACGCGCCACCACGTCCACCTCGATATTCACCGCATCGCCCGCGCGGCGCGCATGGAAGGCGGTGTGTTCGACGGTGTGCGGAATCAGGTTGACGCCGAAGCGGTTGCCGGAGACCTCGTTGACGGTGAGGCTGGTGCCGTCGATGCAGATCGAGCCCTTGGCGGCGATGTAGCGCGCGAGTTGCGCGGGCACTTCAAACACCCAGCGCAATGAACGGCCGTCCGGCGTGATGGACACCACCTTGCCCACGCCATCGACATGGCCGGAGACGAGATGGCCACCCAAACGGTCGGCGAGGCGCAGCGCTTTTTCCAGATTCACCGGATCGCCGGCTTTCAACTTGCCCAGCGTGGTGAGCGAGAGCGTCTCGTTGGAGACATCCGCGCTGAAGCCACGCGACTCTAGCGTTACGGCGGTCAGGCACACACCGGAGACGGCAATGCTATCGCCCAGCTGCGCGTCGGAGAGATCGAGATCGGCCGTATCGACATGCAGGCGCACGTCGCCGCCACGCGGTTCCAGCCGCGCGATGCGGCCTACGCTCTGAATGATGCCGGTGAACATCAGTGCACCTCCTGCATGGAGGCGTTGGGATGACTATGACTCTGGTCGGACATGAAACGTTTCCCGCGTTGGAAGCCAGCGAAAAACGCCCCAAGGCGCATGGCACGCGCACGCCGATAAGGGCGAGCGCGGTACCGTCTTCTCTTATCCGGACTTTCTGGAAACTGCTGCCAGCTTCCAACCGTCGGCTCCGGCATCGGACCGGATCTGCTGACCCTTCGCCATACTTGCGAAGGCGCTCGCGGGCTCGTTGTCAGGTCACCCTTTCAACCTACCGCCGGTGGGGAGTTTCGCCCCGCCCTGAAGACGCTATGAGTTTGCCGGGAGACCCGGCCGGCGGATTCTAGCACCCATCATCCCCTGGACTTCGGATAGCACGATGCCTCCAGGCAAACGCAGCGTTCCATGGGGCGCACGACCATCGCCTGCTCCGCCCTCAATCCGCGGCCAGCGCTTCGACCAGATAGTCGATCAGCCGCCGCAAGGCCGGCGTGCGATCCGCACCGGGCAGCCACACCAAATGAATCGGCGAACTGGCCAGTTGCCAGTCCGGCAATACTTCGATCAGACGGCCGTTGGCGACCAGGACATCGGCCATATAGTCGCCCTGGATCGCGATGCCGACGCCGGCCAGCGCGGCATCACGCACGGCCTGCGAGTCGTTGCTGGTCAATACCGGATCGATACGCACCGAACGGCGCCGACGCTGCTGGCTGAACTGCCATAAGGTGCCGGTGCGCAAGCCGCTGAAAGCGATGCAGCGATGTGCCTTCAAGTCGGCCGGGTCGGCCAGGGCCGGCGCGGATGCCAGATACCCGGGCGCAGCGCATAGGTAGCGCCGCATGATGCCCACCCGGCGCGCCACTAGTTGCGTGTCGGCAAGCCGGCCCACGCGAAGCGCCAGGTCGATCTTCGCCTCGACCAGGTCGACATAGGCGTCATCGTAGACCGCTTCCACCCGAATCTTTGGATGACGCTGCATGAAGGACGCCAGCAGCGGTGCGATGCAATGACGCCCGTAAGCCGCCGGCAAGTGCAGGCAAAGGCGCCCGGACGGCTCGTCGCCACGCGGACGCAGCTCGGTCGCCAGCTCGGAAATCACGCCTTCCAGGCGCAGGCAATGCGTCAGCAATTGTTCGCCGCGCGCCGTCAGGCTCATCCGCCGTGTCGTGCGCAGAAACAACTTGGCGCCCAACGCGCTTTCCAGCGCGGCGATGCGCCGGCTCAACACCGACGGCGTACAGCCAGCCTCGCGCGCCGCCTGCGAAAAATTCAGCCGCCGGGCCGCCACGGTGAAACCGCGCAGTTCCCGCAGGCGGGTCGGCGTCAGCTCGAATGATTTGTTCATAGAGTGAATTAAAGATATGCCAATTCGATGAATTATCACCGAAGCCAGTTAGGCCGACCATGCCGCCATTCCCAACACGGAGCATCGTCATGCGCGCCTATCAACTCCCCGCTTTTGGCCTGGAACACCTGCAGCTCGTCGACTTGCCCGCGCCCCGCCCGGGCCCGGGCGAGGTGCTGGTGAAGATGGAAGCCGCCTCGCTCAACTATCGCGACCATCTGCTGGTCAGCGGCCAGCTCTACCGCGGCGTGAATCTGCCGATCGTGCCGGTCTCCGACGGTGCCGGCACGGTGCTGGAGGTCGGCCCCGGCGTCACCCGCTTCAAGCCGGGCGACCGCGTCACCACGTTCTACAAATCGCGCTGGCTCGCTGGAAACGTCAGGCCGGAATGGGAAGGCGCCGATCTTGGCGGCCCCTACGATGGCGCCATGCGCGAGCTGGCTTGCTTCGACGCCTACTCGCTGGCCCATGCGCCCAAGCATCTCTCCAGCCTGCAGGCCGCCAGCTTGCCGATCGCGGCACTGACGGCCTGGCAGGCCTTGGAGATGGCACGGATTACGACCGGACAGAGCGTGCTGGTGATTGGCACCGGAGGCGTCGCGCTGTTCGCGTTGCAGTTCGCCAAGCTGCGCGGCGCGAAGGTGATCATGGTTTCGTCCAGCGACGAAAAACTCGAACGCGCCAAGGCGCTCGGTGCGGACGTCGGTATCAACTATGCGAAACAGCCCGCATGGGGCAACGCCGTGCGCGAAGCCAACGGCGGCATCGGCGTCGATGCGGTGATCGAAAACGCCGGCGCAGCCACCCTCGCGCAATCGCTCGAAGCGGTAGGCATGCACGGATTCATCGGCTTGATCGGATTCATCAGCGGCATCGATGCGCCCTTGTCGCTGACCAAGGCGATCCTCAAGCGCGTGCACTTGCAGGGCATCTCGGTGGCTTCGCTGGAAGAGCACGAGCGCATGGTGCGGGCCGTCGAGGCGACTGGCCTGGAGCCGGTGATCGATCGCAGCTTCGGCTTCGGCCAATTGCACGAGGCCTTCGAATACCTGGTCGAAGGCAAGCACTTCGGCAAGATCGGTATCGATTTTGCGAGGTGATGGCCGGTGCGGGTTCCGCTCGCATTCCTCAACGGCAGGGCTTTCGCGAGCACCCGCCCCTCCCCCCAACCCTCTCTCCCCCCAACTGAATAGGGATGGGGGGAGAGGGTGCAAAGCGTCAACGGCCGTTAGTCTGGCCGGTCATGCGGCGGTAATCGCGCAGCACCTGATCCATCACCCAGCTGGTGCGCGCGCCGGTCTCGGCGTTGGATGGGCAGGCCCCGGCCTGCCCGGCGAGTTCAGCCACGATGGTTTCGATCAGCGGCTGCTGGATGTGTGCCGGATTGTCGATACGGAACTCCTTCACACCCTCCGCGTTCTCGACGCGGATGGGACCGTCACCAAAGGTGGCGAAGGCGATGCGACCGTGATCGCCGATCACTTCGATGCAGTCGTGATGCTTGAAGCTGTCGAAATTCCACAACCCCGTGCCGAGGATGCCGTTGCCGAAGGCGAACGACATGGCGACGGTGTCTTCCGGCGGATAGGCCTTGAGTTGATTGCTGGCGTGACCGCTCACGGAGACGATGGGACCGAACAGCCAATCCAGGATATCCAACGTGTGGCAGCCGATATCCATGAAGATGCCGCCACCGGAAATCTCCGGGCGCACATGCCATGGCAAGTTGCTGCTGTCGTGATAGCGCGGGTGGTGCGGTTCGTACAACACCGTGTTGACGATCCTCGGTGTACCAATGGCCTTCGCCTCGAACAGCAGCTCGCGCACCTTGTGGAAGCGCGGCAGCATGCGGCGGTAATAGGCGACGAACACCGGTACGTTTGCCTCGCGCCCGGCGCCAATGATGGCCTCGCACTCGGCGTGATCCATTGCCATCGGCTTTTCCACATACACCGGCTTGCCCGCGGCGATGCTCATCAATGCGTAGTGCTTGTGCGTTGACGGCGGTGTCGCGACGTACACCGCATCCACCTCGGGATCGGCGATCAAGGCGGCCGCATCGTCATACCACTTCGGTACGCCATGGCGCTGGGCATAGTCACGCGCCTTCTCGCCATCGCGGCGCATCACCGCGACCAGCGCGGAGTGCGGCGCCTTCTGAAAGCCCGGGCCACTCTTCACCTCGGTAACGTTGCCGCAACCGATGATGCCCCAGCGAATGACTTTTACGCTCTCGCCGCTCATTTGATGACGAATTCCTTGCTGATGAATTGCTGGTGCCAGGCATGGTACTGGTCGACCTGCGGATAGCGCTCGCGCTCGGCGATATGCGCTTCCAGGGCGGCGCGCACGTTCGGGGCCAGGCTGCTCAGATAGTCCGCGGTGTACTCGCGATGATCGAGCACGCCGAAATGGCAAGTCGGCTCGCGCAGGCTGGAATGAAAACCGAGATGGATGGTGATGCGCCGCTCCGCCAGCACACCGGCGTAACCACGATGCACTGCGTAGTTGTTGTAGAACACCGCCTGCCCCGGCTGCAGCACCAGCTGAAGGCCATCCTCCAACGGCTCGGCATCCACCGGTGCGATGCGCAGGTCGTTGCCGAAGATGCGCTGCTCCGCTTCGTTGAGTGCGCGGCGATGACTGCCGGGCACGATCCACAAACAGGGATCGGGCGTGAGCGAGATATTCGCCTGCACGTAGTTGTAGTGGTAGTCGTCGCTGAACCAGTGCGGGTCGATTTGATCATCCGGCACCTGCATCAGATCGCGGTGCCAGCCTTGCCGGTAATCGACACCGGCGTCGGCGCAGAACAGCGAAGCGCCGTCGATGATGATGCCCTCGCCGAGCAGGTCGGCGGCGATCGCGCAAATGGTCGGATGGCAGATGATGTCCTGGATCGCACGGACATCTTTGCCCGGCTGCAGGAACTGCAGGTTCATCATCTTCCCGCGTTCGCCGCGCTCGCGCCGCGCCGCGTCGACACCGTCTACGTAACGCGCAACTTCACCGGCATCCAGCACCTGGCGGATTACGTAACCCTGGGTTCGGAACTGCTCCAGCTCCGTGTGGGAAAGCATGTGTGTACCTCTAAACCATGTTGTCGCGGGCTGTCGGCGCGGGACGCAGCCTCAGCCTGATATCCGATCCCAGCATACGCTGGTCAAGTAGCTGGAGATTCCAGCGTTCGCCCATGTCACTCAAGGCAGGCAACTGCAGCAGCGGACGCCCATGATTGCCCAACAACAGAGGTGCCATATAGATCAGCAACTCATCCGCCAGACCCGCGGCCAGCAAGGCGCCGCAAAGCGTTGCGCCTGCTTCCACGTGTACCTCGTTGCAGCCACGCTCGGCCAGCAGGCGAAGCACCGCCGCCAGATCCAATTGCCCGTTCTGCTCAGCTACCAACGCACGCTCGACGTGGGCGACATGCGTCGGCTCGACAACGCCAGCCGCATGCAGCACGAGCGTTGGTGCAGCGTGGTCGAGAACATGGCTTGCCGTTGGCGTGCTCAGCCGGCGATCCAGCACCACGCGCAGCGGCGCCGTGAACGCTTCGCCTTCCGGCAGGCGCACAGTAAGGCGTGGGTTGTCCGCCAGCACGGTGCCGCTGCCGGTGAGGATCGCGGAGCTGCGTGCACGCCAACGCTGCACGTCGGCACGCGCGGCATCACCAGTGATCCACTTCGATTCGCCATTCGCCAGTGCGGTGCGTCCATCCAGACTCATCGCCAGCTTCACGCGCACCCAGGGACGGCCACGTTCGATGCGGCTGAAGAAACCGATATTGAGTTCGCGCCCCGCCTCCCGCATCAACCCGGACTCGACGACGATGCCGGCGCCGCGCAGCTTGCCGATGCCACGGCCAGCCACCTGCGGAAAAGGGTCCTCGGTAGCGATCACCACGCGCGATACGCCAGCGGCAACCAACGCGTCCGCACAGGGTGGCGTACGCCCGTGATGCGCACAGGGTTCCAGCGTCACATACGCGGTCGCGCCACGGGCGCGCTCGCCAGCCGCACGCAACGCGAACACTTCGGCATGCGGCTCGCCTGCGCGCTGATGCCAGCCTTCGCCCACCACCACGTCGCCGTGTGCGATAACGCAGCCGACGCGCGGATTAGGTTGGGTCGTGAACAGGCCACGCTCGGCCAGGCGCAGCGCGTGCGCCATATGCTGATGATCGATTGCACTGAAGGGGATGGGCGACATGCGAGGCATTCTCGCAGAATGCTGCGGACGGCGGAGAAGAGTCAGCTCTTCTTACTACGCTTGATGCCGCCCTCGCCCAGCAGCGAGAGCTGCAGGTTTTCGAGCCCAGGCAGATCGCGCTCGAGTTTCTCGATCTCCTCGCGGAACGCCTGCACGTCTTCGAACTTGCGATAGACCGAAGCGAAGCGCACGTAAGCCACCTGATCCAGCTTCTTCAGCTCGCGCATCACCAGCTCACCCACCTCCCGCGACGGCACTTCGCGATCGCCGCTCTTGCGCAGGTCGTTGACGATGGTGCGCACGGCCACATCCACCGCGTCGCTCGCCACCGGCCGCTTCTGCAAGGCGCGCTCGAAACTCACGCGCAGCTTGCGTTCGTCAAAGCTCTCGCGCCGTTCACCGCTCTTCACGATGGCCGGCAACTTCAGCTCGGCCGTCTCGAAGGTATTGAAGCGCTCGCCGCACTGCGGACACTCACGACGACGGCGCACGGTGGCGCCGTCCTCAGCAAGCCGCGAATCGATCACGCGGGTGTCTTCGTGCTGGCAGAAGGGGCAATGCATAGGTCAGGAGTGAGTGTAGAGAAGTGAGCAACGAGAGAAAGGGCTTTTACTCACTTCTCACTCCTCTTCACTGATTTCTGACTCTCAGCCGTAAACCGGGAACTTCTTGCACTGCGCCGTGACTTTTTCACGCACCGTGGCGATCACCGCCTCGTCGGCCGGCGCGTCAAGCACGTCGCAGATCCAGCCGGTCAGCTCGATCGCATCCGCTTCCTTGTAGCCGCGGGTGGTGATGGCCGGCGTACCGATACGCAGGCCGGAGGTGACGAAAGGCTTGCGCGGGTCATTTGGCACGGCGTTCTTGTTGACGGTGATGTGGGCCTTGCCCAGCGCCTCTTCCGCGTCCTTGCCGGTGACGTCGCGGCCGATCATGTCGACCAGCATCAAGTGATTCTCGGTACCGCCGGACACGATCTTGTAGCCGCGCTCGATAAAGGTCTTGGCCATGGCCTTGGCGTTCTTCACCACTTGCGCCTGATAGTCCTTGAACGACGGCTCCAGCGCTTCCTTGAACGCCACCGCCTTGGCGGCGATCACGTGCATCAGCGGGCCACCCTGGATACCGGGGAACACGATGGACTGCAGCTTCTTCTCGATCTCTTCGCCAACGTCCTTGGCGATCACGAAGCCGCCGCGCGGACCGCGCAGGGTCTTGTGCGTGGTCGAGGTAACGATGTGCGCGTGCGGGACCGGGTTCGGGTACACACCCGCGGCGATCAAGCCTGCGACGTGAGCCATGTCCACGAACAGATAAGCACCCACCTTGTCGGCGATAGCGCGGAAGCGCGCCCAGTCCATCACCTGCGAATAAGCGCTGAAGCCAGCGACGATCATCTTCGGCTTGTGCTCGACGGCGAGGCGCTCGACTTCGTCGTAATCGACCAGGCCCTGCTCGTTGACGCCGTACTGCACGGCGTTGAACAGCTTGCCGGAGATGTTGACCTTGGCGCCGTGGGTCAGATGGCCGCCGTGCGCCAGCGACATGCCGAGGATGGTGTCGCCCGGCTGCAGCAGGGCCAGATACACCGCCTGGTTGGCCTGCGAGCCGGAATGCGGCTGCACGTTGGCGTAGGTAGCGCCGAACAGCTGCTTGAGGCGGTCGATGGCCAGCTTCTCGGCCACATCCACGTACTCGCAACCACCGTAGTAGCGCTTGCCGGGATAACCTTCGGCGTACTTATTGGTCAGCACGCTGCCCTGGGCTTCCATCACACGCGGGCTGGCGTAGTTCTCCGAGGCGATCAGTTCAACGTGATCTTCCTGGCGACGGGCTTCGTCGGCGATGGCCTGGGCCAGTTCAGCGTCGTAACCGGCGATCGTCTCGTTCTTCGGGAACATCCTGACCTCTGCATGTGGCGAGCGGGGATAGAGCCGGAAAGTGTAGCGCCCGGGGGGCTTAGCGGCCACCGCCAGGCGAGCGGTGGCCATCCGCCCTATCTCAACGCTTGCCGGAAGGCGAAACCCGGGGGCAGCATGAGCATCTCTAGACCGGAGCCCAGTCCATGAAATGGCGTTCTCTCGGCAAGCAGAACCTGCACGTCTCCGCCCTGGGCCTGGGCTGCATGGGCATGTCCGACATGTACGGCGCTACCGAGCGAAGCGAGAGCAGCGCCACCATCCTCGCGGCGCTCGATGTGGGCATCAGCCTGCTCGACACCGGCGATTTCTACGGCATGGGCCACAACGAGATGCTGCTCGGCGAGGCCCTGGCCGACCGGCCGCGCGACGGCTACCTGCTCAGCGTGAAGTTCGGCGCACAGCGCGGACCGGGTGGCGAATGGCTGGGCTACGACGCGCGCCCCTCGGCGGTGAAGACCGCCCTCGCCTACTCGCTCCGGCGGCTCCGCACCGACTACGTCGACATCTACCGCCCTGCCCGGCTAGACCCGAACGTGCCGATCGAAGATACCGTGGGCGCCATCGCCGACCTGGTCAAGGACGGCTACGTGAGGCACCTGGGCCTGTCCGAAATGGGCGTCGACACCATCCGCCGCGCCTCCAGCGTGCTGCCGGTGGTCGACCTGCAGATCGAATATTCGTTGATTTCGCGCGGCGTCGAACAAGCCATCCTGCCCGCCTGCCGCGAACTGGGTACCGGCATCACCGCCTACGGCGTGCTATCGCGCGGCCTGATCAGCGGCCACTGGTCGAAGGAACGCAGCACCGACGCACGCGACTTCCGCACCCACAGCCCGCGCTTCCAGGGCGACAACCTCAACCACAACCTGGCCCTGGTCGACCTGCTGCGCGAACTGGCCCAGGCCCGTGGCGTAAGCGTGGCGCAGCTGGCCATTGCCTGGGTGCTGGCGCGTGGCGAAGACGTGGTACCGCTGATCGGCGCACGCACGCGCTCCCGCTTGACTGAGGCACTGGGTGCGCTCGACGTCATCTTGAGTGCCGACGACCTCGCCGCGATCGGGCGCGCCGTGCCTGCTGGCGCGGCAGCCGGGGACCGCTACAGCACGCAGGGCATGGCATCGCTGGATAGCGAGCGATAACGCGCTGCGGCCAAAAACCTCAAGCCGCAAAGTAGCGCCGTTGTACCGAGCGCCCACACCCCTCCCCAACCCTCCCCTGTCCCACGGGACTAGCTTTGCGTCGCAAGCAAGGGAGGGAGCAAAAGCAAAGCGATGCAAAGCGAGCCCGTGACGGGTCCCCTGTGCAGCGGTGAGGGCTGGACGATCAGGCCCCGAAGGGGGCATCGACAGGACGTCGATGCCTTTTCGACACGACAGGGACGTCGTGTCGAAAAGCCCGGCCAGCCCTCACGGACCCGCAGGCGAAGCCGGAGGGCGCGGAACCGGGGTGGCCTCTCTTTTGGTTACTTTTCTCTGGCCAAACAGAGAAAAGTGACCCGGCCTCCGGCAGGAGGACGGAAGCCCGCCGCAGGCGAACCAGGCCGCAACAACGCAACAACCGAGCGATACCACATCGGCATCACCGCCCCTTCCCCAAGCGCCTCCCAGCCACCGCCGACACCATCACATAACTAATGATCATCAACAGCAACCAAGCCCCCAGCTTGCCCAGCGGCACCATGCTCCACCCATGCCGCTGCGCCGGGTAACGCCAGGCCGCAGTGAACGTACCCACGTTCTCCGCCAGCCAGATAAAACCCGCCACCAACACAAAACCCAGTAACAGCGGCATCCGCCGATAAGCATCGCGCACCCGAAACAAGATCCAGGTCCGGCCGAACAGGATCGCCACCGCCGCAAACAGCAGCAGCCGGGCATCCGGCAAATAATGGTGCGCAAAGAAATTGAGGTAGATCGCCAGCGCCAGCCATGCCGTCGCGCCAAACGACGGATGGCGCACAAAACGGAAGTCGAACAATCGCCACGCCCGCGCGATGTAGCTGCCAACCGAGGCGTACATGAAACCGGTGAACAGCGGCACGCCGCCGATACGCAGCAGCGAGGCCTCGGGGTACGCCCATGAGCCCACCGCCGTCTTGAACACCTCCATCGCGGTGCCAACCAGGTGGAACAACAGGATCACCCAGGCCTCCTCCCGGCTTTCCAGCCCGAGCAGGATCAATGCGCCCTGGATCGCCAACGCCGCCAGCGTGAGGAAGTCATAGCGCGCCAGCCAGGCGCCTTGCGGATAGAAGGCCCAGGTCAGCACCAACAAGGCCACCATGCAGCCGCCGAAGAGGCAGGCCGACGCCTGCTTCACTCCAAAGCAGACGAACTCGTGCAGTGCCACGGCCCAGCCGCCGCCCCGCAAGGCCCATCGCTCGGCCCGGGCGTCGAGCCGCGCCATCCCGCGCATCAGCGCCTCTCCCGCTCCCAGCCGTTCCATAACACTCCCTCCGGCCCATCCAAAGAACGACGCAGGATGGACGATGGGCATGGCGCACGGACGCCGGAAGATGGCGGCCAGCGGCCAACTGCCGCGAAAACGCGGGCAATCATCACCTCAGACCGTCACCGGCAATGCCCCGCCACCCGCTATAATGCGCGGTTTGTTACCCACGCCCAGCGCATCGCCCACCTTTCCGGACAGGCGGCGCGCACGCCTCCGGAGACTCCATGAGCTCGCAATACATTTACACCATGAACGGGGTCAGCAAGATCGTTCCCCCGAAGCGCCAGATCATCAAGGACATCTCGCTCAGCTTTTTCCCCGGCGCCAAGATCGGCCTGCTGGGCTTGAACGGCGCGGGCAAGTCCACGGTGCTGAAGATCATGGCCGGCGTGGATACCGATTTTCAGGGTGAAGCCCGCCCGCAGCCGGGCATCAAGGTCGGCTACCTGGCGCAGGAGCCGCAGCTGGATCCGGAAAAGACTGTGCGCGAAGCGGTCGAAGAAGGCGTTTCCGTCATTCTCGACGCGCAGAAGCGTCTGGAAGAGGTCTACGCCGCTTACGCCGAGGAAGGCGCCGACTTCGACAAGCTGGCGAAAGAACAGGAGCAGCTGGAAAGCATCCTCGCGGTGAACGACGCCCATGCGCTGGAGCGTCAGTTGGAAGTGGCCGCCGACGCGCTGCGCCTGCCGCCGTGGGACGCCAAGATCGGCCCGCTGTCCGGTGGTGAAAAGCGCCGCGTGGCACTGTGCCGTCTGCTGCTGTCCAAGCCCGATATGCTGCTGCTCGACGAGCCGACCAACCATTTGGACGCCGAGTCGGTGGATTGGCTGGAGCAGTTCCTGCAGAACTACCCGGGCACCGTGGTGGCGGTCACCCATGACCGCTACTTCCTCGAGCATGCCGCCGAGTGGATTCTCGAACTCGACCGCGGCCGCGGTATTCCGTGGAAGGGTAACTACACCGACTGGCTCGAGCAGAAGAGCGAGCGTCTGGCCCGCGAAGAAGCCGCCGAAAAGGGCCGTCAGAAAGCCCTCGCACGAGAGCTTGAGTGGGTGCGTTCGGCCGCCAAGGGCCGTCAGTCCAAGGGCAAGGCGCGTATCAACCGCTTCGAGGAACTGAACTCGGTCGAGTACCAGAAGCGCAACGAAACCAACGAACTCTACATTCCGCCGGGCGAGCGCCTGGGCCAGGAAGTGATCGAGTTCAAGAACGTGTCCAAGCAGTTCGGCGATCGCCTGCTGATCGACGACGTCTCGTTCAAAGTGCCGCCGGGCGCCATCGTCGGCGTGATCGGCCCGAACGGCGCCGGCAAGTCCACCCTGTTCAAGCTGATCACCGGCCAGGAACAGCCCGACCAAGGCGAGGTCAAGCTCGGCCACACCGTGCAGCTGGCTTACGTCGACCAGTCGCGCGACAGCCTCGATCCGAACAAGAACGTGTGGCAGGAAATCTCCGACGGTGCCGACATCATCACCATCGGCAAGTACGAGCTGCAGTCGCGCGCCTATATCGGCCGCTTCAACTTCAAGGGCACCGACCAGCAGAAGATGGTCGGCAGCTTGTCGGGCGGTGAGCGCGGCCGACTGCACCTGGCCAAGACCCTGATGCAGGGTGGCAACGTGCTGCTGCTCGACGAACCGTCCAACGATCTGGACGTCGAAACGCTGCGTGCGCTCGAAGACGCGATGCTTGAATTCCCCGGCTGCGCGATGGTCATCTCGCATGACCGCTGGTTCCTCGACCGCATCGCCACGCACATCATCGCGTTCGAAGGCGATTCGCACGTGGAGTTCTTCCCCGGCAACTACAACGAGTACGAGGCCGACAAGAAGCGCCGCCTCGGCGATGAAGGCGCCAGGCCGCATCGCGTGAAGTACAAGAAGCTGGCGTAATCGCAACACGAGACGTCATTCCGGCGAAAGCCGGAATCCAGTTAGGCCAATCGTGCGAAGCACACCTCAGCGGTGCCGCCTCTTCAAACGCATACGCCACTGGATTCCGGCCTGCGCCGGAATGACGAACACAAAGATCACCGGAGACCACCATGAGTTTCATGCAGGCATTGCAACAGGCATGGGCACGCAACAACTCACTGGTCTGCGTCGGCCTCGATCCCGAGCCCGCGAAATTCCCCGCCCACCTGCGTAACGACGCGGATGCGGTGTTCACCTTCTGCCGCAACATCGTCGACGCCACCGCCGACCTGGTCTGCGCCTATAAGCCGCAGATCGCACACTTCGCCGCACTGCGCGCGGAGGATGCGCTGGAGCGCCTGATCGCGCACATCCACGCTAATCACCCGGGCGTGCCGGTGATCCTCGACGCCAAGCGCGGCGACATCGGCAGTACGGCGCAGCAGTACGCCAGCGAGGCATTCGATCGCTACGGTGCCGACGCCGTCACCTTGAATCCGTATCTCGGCCGCGACTCGATCCAGCCATTTCTCAATCACGCCGATAAGGGCGTGATCCTGCTTTGCCATACGTCCAACCCGGGCGCAGCCGACCTGCAGGATCTCTCCGTGACTGACGAACACGGCCACACCATGCCGCTATACCAGCACGTAGCGAAGATCATCGCGCGCGACTGGAACAGCCACGGCAACTGCGCCCTGGTCACCGGCGCCACCTGGCCAGAGCAACTGGCCGAAGTGCGCGCACTGGTCGGCGACATGCCACTGCTGGTGCCGGGTATCGGCGCGCAGGGGGGCGATGTCGAAGCCGTGGTGCGTAATGGCCGCACGGCCCATGGCGCCGGCCTGATGATCAGTTCCTCTCGCGCCATCCTGTACGCCGGCAACGGTGAGGACTTCGCCCACGCGGCACGCAAAGCCACGCTGGAACTACGCGACACGATCAATAGCTATCGCTGAACGTTCTTTTCATGCCACCGGGATCGCGGCATAGTCCGGGCTTCTCTGGCGCTTGGCGTTGTCATGCACACCGATAGCGAGATCGATCATCGCCGCCGCCGGCTACTGAAGGCCGCTGGCCTTTCGCTCGGCCTCGCCGCCTGCGGCGCCCTACCCTTCGCGCTCCGCGCCGCACCCGCCTCGCGCTCGCGCCTGATCCTGCTCGGCACGGCTGGCGGCCCTACGCCAAAACCGAATCGCGCGGCACCGGCGCAGGCCATCGTGGTGGATGGCGTCATCTACGTGATCGATTGCGGCAACGGCGTGGCACAGCAGATGGTGAAGGCCGGGCTCGATCTTGGCGCCATTCGCAACGTCTTCATCACCCACCAGCATTCCGACCACAACGCCGACTACGGCAATCTGTTGTGGCTGGCCTGGGCAGCGAAACTGCACACGGGTGTCGACACCTGGGGACCGCCGCCGCTGGCGAAGATGACCGAGTTGTTCCTGCAAATGAACGACTACGACATTCGCACACGCATCGCCGACGAGGGACGCCCTGCCCTGGCACCGCTGATCGCTCCGCATGAAATCACTCGCGGCGGCCTGGTGATGCAAGACGAGCGGGTCAAGGTCACCGCCGCACTGGTGCAACACCCGCCGGTCGCACCCGCTTTTGCCTATCGCTTTGACTGTCCGGACCGCTCCATCGTGTTCTCCGGCGATACACGGCCGTCAGACGCGCTGATCGAACTCGCGCACGGCGCCGACGTGCTGGTGCACGAAGTGATGTATCTACCCGCCCTGGAAAAACTGATCGCAAGCGAGCCGAACGCAGCCTACCTGCGCGAGCACCTGCTCGCCAGCCACACCACCACCGAACAGGTCGGACGCGTCGCCAGCGAGGCGGGCGTAAAAACCCTGGTGCTGTCGCACTTCGTGCCGGGTGGCGATGCCTCGCTTGCCGACGAGGTATGGCGCGACGCGGTGGCACCGCATTTCAAGGGACGGCTGGTGGTAGGGCGCGACCTGATGGAGCTTTGAAAGCGCGCCGCAGGTTGGGGTTCGCTGGCGCTCAACCCAACCTACGCCACGACGTTGACCTTGAAGAACGCCATCTGGCGCAGCAGATCCTGCGCCAGGTGCAGTGCGCTACAGCTGGCAGCGCTGGCCTGTTCCACGAGTGCAGCGTTCTGCTGAGTGACACCGTCGATGGTGGCGATGGCGATGTTGACCTGGTGGATGCCTTGCGACTGCTCCTGCGAGGCTGCGGCAATTTCTTCGACGATGCCACTGACACTACGGGCGCCGGTCTCGATGCCCTGCAGCGCCTGACCGGTCTTGCCGACCAGTTCGGTGCCATGCGCGACTTTTTCGTTGCTGTCGTTGATCAGCCGCTTGATGTCTTTGGCGGCGGCAGCGCTGCGTTGCGCGAGGTTGCGCACTTCGCTGGCGACGACGGCGAAGCCGCGGCCATGCGCACCGGCGCTGGCCGCTTCAACCGCGGCGTTGAGTGCGAGCAGGTTGGTCTGGAACGCGATCTCGTCCATCAGGCCGATGATCTGCACGATATTGCCGCTGGCGCCGCGGATGTCCTGCATGGCCTCGATCGCCGCCTTGGCGATGCGGCTGCCGTGCTCGGCATTCTGGCGCACGCTGTAAGCCAGGTCGCGCGCTTGTTCGGCGCCCTCAGCGTTGCGGGTGACGGTGGCGGTCATTTCCTCCATGGAGGCGGCGGTTTCCTCCAGCGAGGAGGCTTGCTCCTGCGTGCGCTGCGATAGATGGTCGTTACCCTGCGAAATATCGCGCGCGGCGGCGGTGACCAGCTCGGAAGTGCTGCGCACGCTGCCGACCATTTCAGCCAGCTTGCTGTCCATCGTTCGCAGGGCATGCAGCGTATCGCTGAACTCATCACTACCCTCTACCAGCAGCGCATTGTTGAGGTGGCCTTCACTGATCGCCGTGGCCAGGCCGCGGGCGCGCATCAACGGGGTCATGATGCGGCGCGTGGTGAGAAAGGACAGGATGGCGGCGATCAGGATGGCGCAGCTGACGGTGGTGCCGGCGGCGATCATCGCAACGCGCGCGCGGGCATGCAGTTGGGGCTCGATGCCGCTGACCCGTGCATCGGCATCGGCGGCGAGCGATAGCGAGAGCTCGTCCAGCGCGCGGATGGCATCCTTGAACTGGGTGAAGTAGGTATTCGCTTCGCGAGTGCTGGCGAGGGTGCCGGAGACGACGCGCTGCATGGTCGCGCTGTAGCCGTCGGCGTAAGCGTGCAGGTGCTCGGCGAATTTGGCTGCCGCCACGGCGCCGGCCGGGAAACTGCGCATGGTCTCCAGATCGCGCACCGTGGTGTCGTGAGCCTTGGTCCATTTGGCGCGATAGGAGGCCACGGTATCGGCATTGCCGATGTTGATGAAGCTGTCCTTCTCGTAACGGCGCAGCTCCAGCAGATCGGCCTGGATGCGGCGCACGGTGGTGGAGAACTTCACGTCGCCTTGCAGTGTAGCGACTGCGGTACGGTTGAGGCCCGTAATGCCCCAGGCGCCCACCGCCGCGGTGGTCAGTACCAGCAATGTGAGCAAGCCGAAAGCGGCGGTGAGGCGGGTGCGGACGGTAATTCTTTTCATGGGCATTCAACTACGAAACGACAGGTGGCGTTACGTAGAAGGTAACGGCGCGGGTGGTTGCTTCTTGAGCAGTACCCGGCCACACAGGCCGGCGGGTGCCGTGCCTACCCACTCGTCAGGTTCGCGCAAGCGCTCACCCTAATCCAGGGATGCTCGCTGGCGATTCGTGCTGCGATTCGGGACGAAGCAGGCGCCCACGCAGCCACCGCTCGCATGGCGTGGACAGATAGCACTCCACCGCTATGCCAAGTAGCCAGCACAGCGGCAGCGCCGGCAGATACCACACCCATCCCCAGCGCAGGTCGCCGCCGGTAGCCTGGAACAGCCGCACGATCGCAAAGACCACGAACATATGCGTGAGGTAGATCTCGTAGCTGAGGCGTCCCCACCGACGCAGCCAGCCGAAACCCGGAAGCGGACGCGACGGCCCAAACGCCTCGCGTTGATGGCAAGCCATCAGCACACAGAGCGCCGAGAACGTGAGCAGCAACATCACGCCATCCTGCAGCAGCGGCCACAGCCAGTGCATGCCGATGAACACCGCAACCAGCCCCGCCGATCCGATCCATTGCAGCAGGCGCATGGCCCAGCGCGGCGCCTGCCAACGCGCCACCATCAAGGCGCCAAGCACGCCGGTGGCGATGGCCGCCATGCCCGGCAGGTAAGCCTTCTCCTTCCATATCTCATTGCCGTCCAGCGAGGCGAGCGCCCATGGCAAAGCCAGCGCCAAAACCAGCAACAAGGGCGCCAGCAATCTGTCGCGCCGCATCAGCAGGCATACCAACGGAAAACCGAGATAGAACACTTCCTCGATCGACAGGGACCACAGCACGTCCCAGTTGCCAGGCAAATAACCGGTCTGCCCTTCGTACCAGTTCAGGTGCAGTCCCAGCGCGGCAAAAATCGCGCGCGGAAGCGACTGGCCTTCTCGGGCAATGACGTAGTCCTGCACATCCAGCAGGTGCAGTGCGCTGAGCACCGCCACCAATGCCAACAGACAGGGCACGATGCGCGCAAAGCGACGCGCATAGAACGCCCGCACGTCGATCTGGCCGAGAGCTCCCCAGCGGCGTATGGCATTGCTCGCGATCAGGAAGCCGGAGATCACGAAGAACACGAACACGGCCTCGTAGCCGTTGAAGTTCAACGCACTCAGCAAACGGGCCGGAAGCACGTCCGCCAACGCCGTCTTCTTCAGTGGTATGCGCAAGCCAATGTGATGCAGCACCACCAGCAGGATGGCGATGCCGCGCAGAAGATCGATGCCGGCATTGCGCCCGGCATCGGCGATGGGAGACTCAGCTAGCGAAAACTTTGACGATCTCACCGGGATCCTTGCGCAGCAGGGTTTCGTTGAAGGTCAGCGACAGACGCCCTTGTTCGATGTCGCCAACATGGATATTCGCCGCGCGCAGACGCTGCACCAATCCCTGCTGCCGGCCGCTCGCCACCTGGAGGAAATGGATGTTGCTGCCGTGTTCCACACGCTGCACGGTCAGACCGTCGACCTTGGCCAATCCGGCCAGCAACTGATCCCCAGCAACGCGGACGCGCGCGAAGCGCTGCTCGAAACCGTCCAGCCCATCGAGCGCCAACAAGGCCGCCTGCCAACCGTGATAAATAGTGCCGCCGAAGATATGCCGCATTTCGCGCGCCTTGGCGACCGTGGTCTTGGTGCCGGCAAGGATGGCGCCGAACGGCGCGCCCAAATACTTGTAGAGCGACACATACACCGTATCGAACAGTGCGCTGTATTGGTCGACAGCGAAACCATCAGCTCCCATGTTGAGCAATAGGCGCGCGCCATCCAGATGCGTGCCGATGCCTTTCGAACGAGCCAGCGTGGTGATCTTTGCCGCGGCGTCGTAGGGCACCATCGCACCGTCCGCGCGGCGCACTGGGCTTTCCAGCGACAAGGCGCCGATCGGCAACGGATACGCGGCTTTCTCCGCCAGCGTGATGGCGGCCTCCACTTCGGCCAGATCCGGCGTCGCCCGTCCCGGAGCCAACGGCACCAGATTGATGCCGCTGAGCGTCGTCACCGCATCGCTCTCATCGCGATAGACATGGCTCTCCTGTTGCACCAGCGCACGCCGATGCTCGCCGCACAACACACGCAATGCCACCTGATTGGCCAAGGTGCCGGTGGGAAGGAAGGCGGCGTCCTCCTTGCCGAACAAGGCCGCGAAACGCTGTTCCAGTTCCGCCACGGCGCCCCTTGCCAGATAACCGTCGCTCACCTTGTCGCGCGACTGCAACAACTGATCCAGCCGGGCCAGCACGTCGCGGTTGTAGCGAGGAACGGCGTCGCCGATCAGGATGACCGCGTCGTGGATGTGGTCGGGATCGTCCGGGCTCTTCGGCGACATCGACGCAGGGAGCGCCGACGCACCGAAGGCGGGAAGCAGGCCGGCCGCACCGGCTGCGAACGAAGAGAGGAGAAAATCGCGACGATCCATGGGCAAACCTCGCAGGTAAGGCGCAACCGGAACACCCGGATGGGATCGGCGGATCTTAAAGCCCGTTACCGCGAGGGATATCGGACAAAGGTCATGCCGCGTCAGCTGACGCAGGCATCACGGAACGGTAGACGCCGCGGGCAGGTCCGAAATCATCTGCCGCGCCAGCCCTTCGTAGTCGTAATCGAAGTGGTGGTCGCCCGGCTTCCGGTACACCTTGATCCACGCCGGCAGACCCGAGGTGGCGCAGATGGTCTCGTCCTCATCGTCCTTGCCGTAGTAGCACATCACCGGCGGCTTGCCCTGCAAGGCGAGCAAGGGCGGTCGCGCGTCGTAGTGCTTGACCGGATTGAGCCACTGGAAGAAATCCTGGGTGTGGGTCTTCCACCAGCCCTCGACCATATAGCCTTCCATCTCGATCTCGAAGTTGGCGTCCTTGCTGGGCGACAGCAGCACCACTTGCGCCACGCGAGCACGATTCTCCGGGCTGAGATGGTCGACCACGGAGGGCAGCACGTCCGCACCGAACGAGAAGCCGATCAGCCACACGCGCTTCTTGCCGAGCTTGTCGGTGTACTGGGAGATCAAGGCATCGAGGTCGGCGGCGGAGGCTTCCGGCGAACGCTCCCGCCAGTAGTACTGGAGCAGGCTCACGCCGAGTACCGGAATGCCGTGATCGGACAGGATGGCGCCGAGTTGCTTGTCCAGATCGCGCCAGCCGCCATCGCCGGAATAGAAGATGGCGACCACGTCGTCGCGGCCGGCCATCGGCGTCACGCCGGTCTTCGCCGGCAGAACCAACAGGGATTCCTGCATGGTCGCGTGATGCCATGGCTGCCAGACCAGCAGGCCGCCCGCAGCGGCGATCAACACCGCGATGGAAAAAATCTTCGTAACACGTTTCATCGACGCACCATACCCGAGAGCCCACCCGAGATCAGGCTGGCGACATTGGCCAGTACCAGCGGCAGCGCAATGCCCCCTGGTACGGCGAGATAACGCGGCTCCCATTCGGGATCGAACTTGTCTTTGTATTTGTACAGGCCGCGGAAGTTGTAGAAACGCTCGCCGCGGCCGAACAGCATCGCGCCAAGGCGACTCCACAGCGGCGCGGTACGCCGGTTCTGCAGGCCCGACAGCGGTGCCATGCCCAGGTTGAACCAGCGATAGCCCTGCTGCTTCGCCCACTGCATGAGTTCGATGAACAGGAAATCCATGATGCCCGAGGTGCCGTCCGGCAGATGGCGCATCAAATCCAGCGAAGCTTCGTCCTTGCTGTCGGTGAGGAACAAGTTGGCGAACGCCACCAGCTGCTCGCCCTGCCACACCACCGCCATCGGCGTGCGTGCGAGGTAGTGCGGATCGAAGCTGCCCAGCGAGAAGCCCTTCTCGCGCACGCCCTTGTCGCGCATCCACGCATCGGAAATCTGCTTGAGCCGCGGCAGCAGCGCCGGCACCGATTCGGCCGGCACGATTTCCATGCGCATGCCTTCGCGCGTGAGTTTGTTGATCGTGTTGCGCAGCACCTTCTTCGACTTGCCATCGAGATTGAAGGTGTCCAGGCGCACGCGGGCTTCCTCACCGATCTTCAGCAAGTTCATGCCCACTTCCAGGTACAGATCCAGATCCTCCGGACGCACCTGGTAGAACAGCGGCCAGCCACCGGCACGCTCGCACTGCTCACGGAAGGTCCACACCAGCTCGCGGCGCGTGTCGTCGTCCTCGCCGACAGGGTCGCCCATAGCAACCCAGCTGCGGCCTTCGACGTCGTACATGATGAAAGCTTTGTCTTCCGCGTCGAACAGCAAGGTCTTGTCGCCCATCAGCGCGAGATGCGCCTGCGCGGAGGAGTAGTGCTTGATGAGCGGCAGCGCCTTGGTCAGCTCCTCCTCGTTCGGCAGGCGCAGCTTGGGCCGCGCCGGGCGGATCAAGTTGGCCAACGCGAACAGCAGGCCCACCGCCATCGCGCCCACCAGCGCGCGCAACGCGCGCGGCGCACCGCCGTGATAGAAGCTGAACTCCCACCACAGGTTGGTGCTGTACTCCACGTGCTTGTAACTGAAAGCCACCAGCCAACCGGCGCAACCGAGCACAGCGAGGATCGCGATGATCCAACCCACCGAGAAGGTGGCGCTGAACAGCGAGGCGCGGCGATAGAACAGCTTGTGCGCCGGCGCCAGGCACAGCGCCAGCAGCGACAACAACGTGGCTTCTTCGTAATCGATGCCCTTGAGCAGCGACAGCACCGCACCCAGCAGCAACAGCACCAGGGTCAGCACATAGGCCGCGTCCAGCCGACGCTGCAGGCCGCGCGCGAGGATCAGCAACAGCATGCCGACCATGCTGGCCAGGAAGTGCGAGAACTCCAGCACTGGCAGCGGCAGCACATGGCGCAGGATTTCCATGCGTCCTGGCAACGCCGACGTCGCGCCCGAGAACAGCAGCACCGCACCCGACACCAGGGTCAGCCCGGCGAAGAACGGCGGCAGCAACCCCGTGAACCACGGTGCCAGCAACGCCTTACTGCGCATTCCACGCACTTCGCGCAGCAACACCATCATGGTGGCGGCGCATAGCGGCAGGAAGTAGTAGATCAGCCGATATGCGGCCAGCGCGCCCAGGATCGGCGCTTCAAGACCTTGGTTGCCGGTGGCGCCGAAGCCGGCCAGCATCACCGCTTCGAACACGCCCAGGCCACCCGGCACGTGGCTGATCAGGCCAGCGATCTGCGCCAGTACGAAGATCGCCATGAAATGGCCGAAGCCGGTGTCGACCTCGTTCGGCATCAGCAAGTAAAGCACCCATGCCGCCAGCCCCCAGTCCACCGCACCGGTCAGGATCTGCCGCGCCGCCGTCATCGGCGACGGCAGATTCACATGCCAGCGCCACAGGCGCAGCGGCCGGCGCAGCAACCGATTACCGCCCAACCACAGCAGCGGAATCAGGGTAAGCACGATGGCCACCGGTATGCGAAAGCCGGCCAGCGGAAGGAACGGCGGTACCGGCACCAGCAGCAAGGTGACGCCGGTCAGTGCGATCAGGCCCAGCCAGAAACTGACCGTGCAATACAGCACCACCTTCGCCACTTCGACAGTGGACAGACCCGCCTGGATATAGAAGCGGTACCGGATGGAGCCGGAGATCAGCAGCGCCATGCCCAGCGCATTGCTGAAGGCGTAACTGATAAAGGAGATCAGCGTGACGCGTGCCCGCGGCAGCTGGCGCCCGATCGAGGCCAGGCCGAACCAGTCATACAGCGTCATCACCCCGTAGCTGGCCGCCGTGAGCAGCACGGCGAGCACGATACGGTGATTCTCCAGTCCATGGACGTAGCGCGCCACCTGGCGATAGCTCACCTCGCTCGCCAGCGAATGCAGGGCCCATAGCGCCAGGCACAGCATGCCCACCGACAACAGCGGTCCGGCGAGCCGGCGCAACCAGACGGCGCTCAGACTCGGGCTTACCAAGATACCTGCCGGATTCGGGGCCTCCGCCCCTTTTTGCTCCACCACTCGACCACGGCCTCCACAACACAATCAGGGCATGCGGGAAGACAGGAACCAGGGCCTGACCGCCCCGTGCCGTCTAGGCACACAAACGCTCGCCGGCCGGGCCAGCTCCACCCACCGCAACGGTAAAGAATAGCCTGTCGAACCTGCATCCGTTCTTTATCGGTGCGATTCGTCCCCTTGCCGACACGGAGTCGAGCGTGCCGCAGTGTACGACCTGCCCCTGCCTGGATGGTGACACGGGCATGTCAGCGCCCCTTGACTCTCCCCTGCAGGCAGCAGGGGGAGAGTAAGGGCGGGTAGATCAGCCTGCCGAACGCCCCATGCGGGCGATCCAGCGATACAGCACCACCACGATCGCAGCGAAGGCGATGCCGCCGATCCACTGGGCGGTCGGCCCGAAACTCTCGCCGACCAGGGCCAGCGGCGCCCCCTTGCCGGAGAACGCTACGATCGCAGCGATCACCACGCCGATCACGCTCTCGCCGACGATCAAGCCGGAAGCCAGCAACACACCAAGCTGCTTGGTCGCCTCCGGCTTGGCTGAACGCTCCGCGCGCTTGTCGAAGTACCAACCGATCACCGCGCCGACCACAATCATCAACGTGCTTTGCGTGGGCAGGTAAATGCCCAGGCCCACGGCGAGCGGCGGAATGCGCATATGCTTGGTGGTACGCGACAGCACCTCATCCACGGCGATGATCGCAACGCCGATCCAGATGCCGGTGACGATCAGGCTCCAATCGATGTTGTTGGTAATGACGCCTTGCGCCAGCGCCGAGATCAGGCCCGCCTGCGGCGCCGGCAACGCATGGGCGCCCGCACCCGGCACACCCACAAAGCCGTAAGCGTGGTTGAGCAGATCCAGCACCGGCGGAATGACCGCCGCACCGGCGATCACGCCGATGACCAGGGCCACCTGCTGCCGCCACGGCGTGGCGTCCACCAGCTGACCGGTCTTCAAGTCCTGCAGGTTGTTATTGGCGATTGCCGCAACAGTGAAGATCACCGACGTAGTAAACAGCGCAAACGCCACCAGGGCCTTGCCCGCCTCGACCGGCACATAGGGCTTGATGCCGGCCACCAGTAGCAACGCCGCGCCGATCACCACCAAAATGCCGACACCCGACAGCGGGCTGTTCGACGAACCGATCAGACCGGCCATGTAGCCGCATACCGTCGAGACGAAAAAGCTCATCAGCACGACGTAGGCCACGCCGCCGATGGCCAGCACCGCCAGATGGTCGCCCAGTCCGCTGGTGGTGGCGAAATAGCCGAGCAGCCACGCGATCGGCACGAAGCAGACCAGGGTGATGATGCCGACGATGCCGATCGGGATGTCCTGTTCCGTGCGCGGCAGCGTATCCGCCTTGCCGGCCTTGCGGACGCGCGCGGCGGCCATCGCCGAAGTCAGTCCGCTGATCACCGGCTTCACCAGCTTGGCCAGCGTCCAGATCGCCGACACGCCGATGGCGCCGGCACCGACGAAGCGCACCTTGTGGCTCCACGTCGCCTGCGCCAGATCGGCGACCGCGCCGGAGGCCTGCGCCAGCAACGAGTAGTGGGGAACGCCCCAACCCCAGCCGATCAACGCACCGACCAGCATGGCGATACCCACCGACAGACCTACAAGGTGGCCGATCGCGAACAGGGCAAACGAGAGGTTGAAGTCGAAACCGCTCACCGCGCCCTTGTCGCCGACGCGGAAATAGCTCACCACATCGCCAGCGAACACCTGCGTGGCCACCACCACCGCGAACACGGCGGACACGATCGAGCCCCACAACACCGCCAGCAGGCCGGCCTTGCCTTCTTCGACACTGCCGTCGCCGCCGTCGCCGCCGCTGCCTACCTTCAGCACCTCGGCACAGGCCAGGCCTTCCGGGTACGGCAGATCGGAATTGGTCACCAGCGCGCGGCGCAGCGGGATCGAATACATCACGCCGAGCACGCCACCCAGCGCGCAGACCGCGAACGACGTCCAGAACGGGAAGCCCGTCCACCAGCCGATCATGATCATGCCCGGCAGCACGAAGATGATCGAAGACAACGTGCCCGCCGCCGAGGCGATCGTCTGCACGATGTTGTTTTCCTGGATCGTCGAATCCTTGAAGCTGCGCAGCAGCGCCATGGAAATCACCGCCGCCGGAATCGACGTGGCGAAGGTGAGGCCGGCCTTGAGGCCGAAGAACACGTTGGCTGCGGTGAACACCAGGGTGATGATCACCCCCAGGATGATGCCGCGGATGGTCAGCTCCTTGCGCGCATCCGCGCCTGTCGCGAGATTGGTGCTCACGAATGCTTTCCTGTCATGGTGGATTCTCCCGTGGTTGTGCTGTGGGCGGCGTTGGAATGAGATGGCGGCCGCTCGCCATTCTAACGAGCCTGACTCTAACGAGCCCGTTCAAAGGCTCTTAGTTTCGCCACACTTTGGCCTTCTAGCAAAGCGCGGTGCAGCAGAAACTCTAGGGCCCCTCATTGCAGCCCGGCGCTTTTCATGCCTCGGGCACCCAGCGCGACGCCACGAAATCGATGAAAGCCCGCGTGCGCGCCGGCAGCTGCTTGCTGGCCGGCCATACGATGTGCACCGGCATGCTGGGCAGACCATAGGGCGCCAGCACCTGCTCCACCAGCCCTTGATCGAGCAAGCTGCGCACCTGCCACAACGGCGCCAGGCCGATGCCAAGGCCTCCGGCCACCGCCACATTGCAGGCCGCGGCATTGTTGGCACTGAAGCGTCCTTCTACTTCGACGGGCAGCGATTTGCCGTGGCGCGTGAACGTCCAGGTCTGCGCATCCCTCGCCGAGCGCCGCAGCACGCACTCATGCCGTGCCAGCTCCGCAGGGGTGCGCGGCCGGCCATGGATGGCCAGATAGCCGGGCGAGGCGAAGGCGATCTGGCGCAACCGTCCCAGCAGGCGCGCCTGCAGGCGACTATCCGGCAATTCGCCCAAGCGCACGGCGGCATCGAGACGGTCGCGCAGCAGGTCCGCGTGGCCGTCGTCCACCACCAGCTCTACCTCTACGTCGGGGTAGCGCTCCATAAAGGCGGCCATCAGAGGCACCACGTGCACCGGAGCGTATTGGGTGGAGCCGCCGATGCGCAGGCTGCCTTCGATCTTCGCGCCATGCTCGGCGAGCGAGGAACGGGCCAGATCGATGTCAGCCAGTGCCGCCTTGATGCGCGCATGGAAGGCCAGCCCCGCCGCGCTCGGCTGCGCGCGGCGGGTGGTGCGATGGATCAGCTCCACGCCCAACTCGCGTTCCAGCCCGGCAAGTACGCGACTCACCGTCTGCAAGGAGCAACGCAGGTGCCGCGCCGCTGCGCTGAGATTGCCCTGTTCCACCACCGCGATAAAGACGCGGTAGTCATCGATGCCAGCCATGAAGGATGCCCTGATCTATTCTCACTATTTACGTGATAGTACCTACCTTAACTCGTCGATTCTCTCTCACAGCACCCAGCCCAATACTTCCAGCCCCACGACATACATCCCTGGAGCTGCCCATGACCACGCCCCTCCCGCCTGTGCGCCTGTTCGCGCTCGCCACGGCGGTGATCGTGCTGAGCCTTTATCTGGCACAGCCGCTGGTGGGGATGATCGGCCCTTCGCTAGGCCTGTCGCCCGCGGCCGCCGGACTGATCACCACACTGACCTTGGCTGGGTATGCACTCGGCTTGTTCCTGCTGGTGCCGTTGTGCGATCTGGTGGAGAACCGCGCCCTGGTGCTGGTCACCCTGGCCGTGCATGTCGCCGCCTTGACGATGGCGGCCTGCATCGACACACCGGCCGTGTTTCTCACCGCCAGCCTGCTGGTAGGGCTCAGCGCTTGCGCGATTCAGATGCTGATTCCGATGGCCGCCGCCATGACCGTCGAAGCGCGACGCGGCCAGGTGATTGGCAACGTCATGAGCGGCCTGTTGCTGGGGGTGATGCTGTCGCGTCCGCTAGCCAGCCTGGTCGCCGGACGCTTGGGCTGGCACGCGGTGTACGGCCTGCTCGCTGCTGCCGTTGCCTTGCTGCTGGTGGCACTGATGTGGGCCCTGCCACGCCGCCGCCCCGTGGGTGATCACCGCTACGTCCAGCTGATCGCCTCGCTCTGGGGGTTGCTGCGCGAAGAAGCGGTGCTGCGCCGGCACGCAACGACCGCCGCGTTGTGCTTTGCCGCCTTCAATGCGTTCTGGAGCACGGTGGCGCTGCAACTGGCGCGTGCGCCGCTGTCGCTCGGTAACACCGGTATCGCCTTGTTCGCGCTGGCAAGCATCAGTGGTGCGGTCAGCGCGCCGATCGCCGGCCGGCTGGGCGATCGCGGCAAGACTCGGCTCGCTACCCGCGCCGCGCATGTGGGCGTCGTCGCTGGACTGGTGCTGGCGGGGCTGGCCGGCATGCCCTGGGCAATGGCGCATATCCCACCGGCCTTGTTGCTGATGCTATTGGGCCTCGCCGCGATCCTGCTCGATGCGGGCACCATCGCCGATCAGGCGTTGGGACGGCGCGCCATCAACCTGCTTCGCCCTGAAGCGCGAGGCCGCATCAATGGTCTGTATACCGGCCTGTTCTTTCTCGGCGGCGCCGCAGGTTCCGCGGTTGCCGGGCTGGCCTGGGTCTTGGCGGGCTGGAGCGGCGTGTGCCTGGTCGCCCTCGCTTTTGCGTTGGCGGCGTGTGTTGCTGGCCATGCTGGAACAGCTGGCCGAGCATCCCTAGCTCACTCGTCCGCAACGTCCATGCCCGGAAACAGCACCTCGGTGTAACCGAACTTGCTGAAATCCGTGATGCGCGAGGGATAGAGCCGGCCGATCAGATGATCGCATTCGTGCTGCACCACACGCGCATGGAAGCCATCCGCCTTGCGATCGATGTGCCCGCCCTTGGGATCGATACCCTGGTAGCGGATCAGCGTGTAGCGATTGACCGCGCCGCGCAGGCCGGGCACGGACAAACAGCCCTCCCAGCCCTCTTCCATGTCCTGCGACAGCGGCATGATCATCGGATTGAGCAGGATGGTCTGCGGCACCGGCGGCGCATCCGGGTAACGCTCGGAGCTGTCGAAGCCGAAGATCACCAGCTGCAGGTCGACACCGATTTGCGGGGCCGCCAACCCTACGCCACCGGCGTCGTGCATGGTGTCGAACATGTCGGCGACCAACGCATCGAGTTCGGCTGTGCCGATCATCGCGTCGGGTACGGGTGGAGCGACACGCAGCAAACGCGGATCGCCCATCTTCAGGATTTCGCGAATCATGGAAGCCTCGCTAGCGACATTACTGGCCTACTGACTGTGGTCCACCGGATGTGAATGCAAGCGCCAAGACAGATGATCCCGTAGGAGCGCACCCTGTGCGCGATGGCGTAGCGCTAATGTAGATAAGCCATCGCGCACAGGGTGCGCTCCTACCTGTAAACCGCATGCTTAGCTGCCGAACACCTTCAATCGTATCCCGGCAGGACCCTCCCACCGAAGCCTCAGGCTGAAGGCGCGCTCGACATGCAGGTGTTGTGACTCCTGAAACTGCAACCGGCCGTGCTATGGGGCATCATCGTCCCTCCTCGCTCCCCCTGATAGTCCAGGCGCCCCTGCCGCGCCGCCAAGGAGACTGCACCTTTGCTTTCCGCATTGATCCTACAGGCGCTGCTGGCCACAGCCAGCGCGTCGCCGCCGGCATGGGTCGACCCTAGCTTCCGCAACTATGGGGTGGCCGAGGGGCTACCCAGCAGCGGCGTCGATATGCTGGCGCAGGACGGCGATGGTTACCTGTGGATCTCCACCGAATCCGGGCTCGCGCGCTACGACGGCAGCAGTTTCAGAGTCTGGCGGCACGATCCACGGGATCCCCATTCGGTATCCGCGGTACCACTGGCAACGCTCATGGTGGATGAGCAAGGACAACTGTGGGGCGGCAGCCGCGACGGCCTGGTGCGCTACGACCCGGTCCACGAAAACTTCATCCACTGGCGCCACGCCCCGACCGATCCGGCATCTCCCGGCAGCGACGACGTCACCGCGTTAACGCGCGCAGGCAGGGGGCCACTGTGGGTCGGGCACTTCGATGCAGGGATCGACCGCCTGCGCGAGGACGGGCGCGGCTTCGACCATATCCGCCACGATCCCGCCGATGCCGGCAGCCTTGCGTCGGACATGGTGTATTCGCTGCTTGCCGAAGAGGATGGGACGCTCTGGATCGGCACCGGCCTTGGTCTCGACCGGCGCACGCCGGACGGACGGATCAACCATGTCGTGTTCGAACGGCCCGACGATGCCTTCCGCGATAAGCCGTTGCGCATCTATCGGCTCGAGCGCATCGACAAGGTGCTCTACATCGCCAGCAACTTCGGGCTGTATGAGCTGAGCCCGTCCGCGCCCGCGGCTGTGTTGGTGGCCCCGGGCATCCTGCCCCGCAAGGCCGTGCTCTCGGTGGCCGACGATGCCCAGGGCCAGCTGTGGATTGGCACCAACGACGACATGTATGTGCGCGATGCCAACGGCCGCTATCACCGCATCCAGGCGCAACCCCTGCTGCGCCAGGGCCTGCCGAACGGCTATGCCGCCAGTCTGCTGCGCGACCACGAAGGAGGGCTGTGGATCGGCACCATGAACGGCCTCGCCTATCTCTCGCCAAGCTGGGCCGACTTCCGCTTCATCACTCATACGCCGGAAAATCCGGACAGCATCGTACCCGGCGTCTATCGCGCAGTAGCTACGCGCAGCGACGACCACGCGTGGATTGCGGGGAAGAATGGCGTGATCGACCGCCTGGACCTCGTTACCGGCAAGGCCCGCCATGTTCCGTTCCAGATACCCCAGGGACGCAACGTCAACAGCATGGCCGAGGATGCACGCGGCCGCCTGTGGCTGAGCTCGGTGAGCGGCAACTTCGTGCTCGACGGCGACAAGGCCATCGAGTTCAAGGCGCCGATGGCCGAGCGCATCGTGTTTGGCGAGGACGGCACGGCCTACCTGCAGGCCGACGGCGGCGTGTTTGCCTGCGACCCGGATACCTTCAAGGCACACCCCCTTGCCTTCGACGAACGCGCCAAAGGTGTCGCCATCGCTGACATGCGCTTGCACGATCACGCGCTTTGGTTTGCGACGGACGCCGGCGTGATGCGCTGGGCGCCAGGCGATGCGCGGGCCGCTTTCGTCGATGGCGTGAAGGCCACCGGCTATAGCGCACTGGATCTGCGCGACGGCCAGTTGTGGATGCTGGACGACGAGAACCTCTATACCTACCGGCTGGAGAATCAGCGCGCCACGCCGGCGGGCACGTTCCCCATCTACCGGCAGCGCACGGTCAGCGACATATTGGGCATGCACGCCGACGGCCTGGGCCGGGTCTGGTTCTTCTCGCGCAGCGGGCTGTGGCGCTACGACCCCGTCAGCGGCAACGTGCGCGAGCTGGGCCTGGATCAGGGGCTGCCGGAAGGCCAGTTCAGCAACGTATCCAATGCCGAAACGCCCGACGGACGCGTGTTGGCGGCGACTGCCAGCGGCATCGCGATTTTCGTCCCGGAAACCATCCGCGAGCTTTTCCGCGAACCGCGCGTGCGCCTGGAAGGCGGCCGTGTTCGCCGGAACGGCGAGGCGCTGCGGCTCGTTCCCATCGAGCAGCCGTGGCTGTTGGGGTGGAGCGACCGCGACCTCACTATCAATGCCCGCGCACTGACCTACATGGCGCCAGAACGCACGCGCTACCGTTTCCGCCTGGATGGCCTGGACAGCGACTGGGTGGATAGTGGCGCTCGCGGCGACCGTACCTTCACCCAGCTGCCCGGCGGCGACTACACCTTGCATGTGCAGGCCGCTGGTCCCGACGGCGTGTGGGGCGAGCTGCCGGCGCCACTGCGCATCCATGTGGACAGCCCGCCTTGGCTGCGCTGGTGGGCGTGGCTGAGCTATGCCGCCCTGCTCGTGGTGCTGTTCGCCGCGGTGCTCGCGGCCATGCGCCGCCGGCAAGCGCAGCGCCATCGCCTGGAGCTGATCACCCAGGAACATCACCTGGCGCAGTCAGCGAACCTCGCCAAGACCGAGTTCCTTGCCGAGCTCGGCCACGAACTCCGCACGCCGATGACCGGAGTACTGGGCATGGCCGAGCTGCTGCTCAGCCGGCCCCTGGAGCCGACGGAGCGGCGTTATGCGCAGACCATCCGCAACTCCGGCGAGGTGTTGCTGACCCTGGTCAACGATGCTCTCGATCTGGCACGCATCGAAGCGGGACGATTGCAACTGACACCCGCCCCCTTCGATCCGCGCGCTTTGCTGCACGACGTGGCGGAGCTGCAGCGCGGCAAAGCCGTCACGAAGGGGCTCGATCTGTGCGTCATGGTGGCCGACGCCGTCCCCGCCGAGGTGCTTGGCGATGCGGTGCGCGTCAAACAGATCCTGCTCAACCTCAGCAGCAATGCACTGAAATTCACTGAGCATGGCGAGGTCCGACTGGAACTGGGCATGCAGCCGGAAGGGTTGTGCTTCACCGTCAGCGATACCGGCCCTGGCATTGCTTCGGCCGACCAGGCCAAGTTGTTCCAGCGCTACGAGCAGCTTGAAAGTCCTCAACGCGGCTCGGGCAGCGGCCTGGGTTTGTCGATCTGTCGCGAACTGGCGACGTTGATGGGCGGCTCGGTTGCGCTGGACTCGACGCCGGGACAAGGCAGTGTGTTTCGCGTCGTGCTGCCGTTGCCGGCGATCGCTGGCGGCGTCGCCGAACGCCGGCCGGCCAAACCGCACGAAGGCCCCGCCTGGCATCTGCTGTTGCTGGAGGATGAGCCGATCGTGGCGGCGGTGATCGTCGGTCTGCTGGAGGCGCAGGGGCACACCGTTCGCCATGCGTCGAACGGCCTGCGTGCACTGGAATGGCTGGAGCAAGAGCGCTTCGACGCGGCCTTGGTCGATCTCGATCTACCGGGATTGGATGGGTTCCAGTGGGCACACCTGGTGCGCTCCCGCGAAACCGACGAGCGAATGCCGATGGTGGCCGTCACCGCGCGCTCCGGTGGCGATGAGGAAACCCAGGCGCGGGCGGCCGGCATGGACGACTTCCTGCGCAAGCCTCTGCACGGCGAACAGCTTTCCCGCACCTTGGCGGGGTTGATCAAAATCAGACAGCCGGCCTCGACCTAAGGCTAATACTCGCGGGCGCACAATGGGATTGACCCCCGTTGCGACGGGGACGACTCTTGCCGAGGATTTTCAGAGGGAGTCCGCTCATGCAAACCGCTGTCACCCAACCGAGCCCGGCAGGCAAGATCCTGTGGGCCGCCATCGCCATTGTCGGCGCATGGTGTTTAGGCGTCGTGGCCTTGCGCCGCGGCGAGCCGATCAATGCCATCTGGCTGGTGGCGGCAGCGATCGCGGTATTCGTGATCGGCTACCGCTTCTACAGCAAGTTCATCGCCAACCACGTACTGCGCATGGATGCGAGCCGCGCCACACCGGCCGTGTTGCGCAATGACGGCCTGGACTATGTGCCGACCGACAAGTGGGTGGTGTTCGGCCACCACTTCGCCGCGATCGCTGGCGCCGGCCCGCTGGTGGGTCCGGTGCTCGCCGCGCAAATGGGTTACCTGCCCGGCACGCTGTGGATTTTGCTCGGCGTGGTGTTCGGGGGCGCGGTGCAGGACTTCATGATCCTCGGCCTGTCGATCCGCCGCGACGGGCGCTCGCTCGGCAACATGCTGCGCGACGAGCTCGGCCCGGTGGCCGGCGTGGTCGCGATGTTCGGCGTGCTGGTGCTGATGATGATCGTGCTGGCGGTGCTGGCTTTGGTCGTGGTGAAAGCGCTGACACACAGCCCGTGGGGCACGTTCACTGTGGCCTGCACCATTCCCATTGCGCTGTTGATGGGCGTGTATCTGCGCTTTATCCGCCCCGGCAAGATTCTGGAGGTGTCGATCATCGGCCTGGTGCTGCTGCTGGCGTCGATCTGGTTCGGTGCCTATGTCGCCGCGTCGCCGACCTGGGGGGCCGCGTTCAATTTCGACGCAAGGGCATTGGCCTGGCTGCTGATCGCCTACGGCTTCTGTGCCTCCGTGCTGCCGGTGTGGCTGCTGCTGGCACCGCGAGATTATTTGTCCACCTTCCTCAAGATCGGCACGGTCGTGCTGCTTGCACTGGCCATCTTCCTCGCCGCACCAACTTTGCAGATGCCCGCCGTCACCAAGTTCATCGACGGCACCGGCCCCGTATTCCAGGGCAACCTGTTCCCGTTCCTGTTCATCACTATCGCCTGCGGTGCCGTCTCCGGCTGGCATTCGATCATCGCCTCCGGCACCACGCCCAAGCTGCTCAGCAGTGAAGGCGAAGCACGCATGGTCGGCTACGGCGGCATGCTGATGGAGGCCTTCGTGGCGATCATGGCGCTGGTTGCCGCCGCTTCGCTGCATCCGGGCGTGTACTTCGCCATGAATTCACCGAGCGCGTTGATCGGCACTACCGCGCAGGATGCGGCCACCGCGATCAGCCAATGGGGTTTCGTAGTGACGCCGGATGAGTTGCTCAACACCGCCAAGAACATCGGCGAGGGCAGCATCCTCAGCCGTGCCGGTGGTGCGCCGACGCTAGCCGTAGGCATGGCCCAGCTGCTGCACGGCATCATCCCCGGTGAAGGCATGATGGCGTTCTGGTACCACTACGCCATCCTGTTCGAAGCGCTGTTCATCCTCACCACGGTGGATGCCGGCACACGCGTGGGCCGCTTCATGATCCAGGAGATCGCCGGCCTCATACACGAGCCGCTGAAGCACACCGAATCATGGACCGGCAACCTGGTCGCCACCGCCGTCTGTGTGGGCCTGTGGGGTTACTTCCTGTACCAGGGCGCGGTCGATCCACTGGGCGGCATCAACACCTTGTGGCCACTGTTCGGCATCGCCAACCAGATGCTCGCCGCCGTGGCGCTGATGCTGGCGACGGTAGTGACGGTGAAGCTCAAGCGCGAGCGTTATGTGTGGGTGCCGGGCATCCCGGCGATCTGGCTGGTGGTGTGCACGCTCACCGCCGGCTGGTACAAGCTCAGCGGCTCGATCAGCTTCACCGCCGCCGCGCAGAAATACGCCCAGGCCATCGCCGACGGCAAGCTGCTGGCCCCGGCGAAGAGTGCTGCGGAGATGCAGCGTATCGTCACCAATAACTACGTCGATGCCACGCTCACTGCAATCTTCATGCTATTGATCCTCACCATGCTCGGCTTCGCCCTCAACGCGATCGCCAAGGCATGGCGCATCAACCACCCGACTGCGCGCGAAGAACCGTACGTAGCCCTGGGAAGCGTGACCACCCGATGAGGGCTGCGATGATGAAACCGAACCTGCAATCCATCTGGAAACGGGCGGTGCAAACCGCCCGCCTCTGCTGCGGCGTGCCCGACTACGACGTCTACATAAAGCATCTACGGGAGCACCACCCGGAGCGCGATGTGCCGACCTATGCGGAGTTCTTCCGGGAGCGGCAGGTGGCGCGGTACAAGGGGACGGGTGGGCGCTGCTGTTGAGCGCATTCTGGAGGCCACACAGAGACCCTGCGTGGCCTTCTCGCTTCATTCCTCGCAGGTAGACCAGACTTAGGTTGTCTTCATTGCCTCACTGCCGGTAGCGATCTTCGCCGATAGCACCAGCACAGCTCGACGCGTATTCAAGTAATGCGAGCTTGCTGAAGACGGCAATGTGCAAATTTTGCACATTGCCGGATCGGATAAACCGGTACGGTTCTGATGGCGGAATCCGCCCCGGTACAGAAGGACACCATGATCCGGCTGGTCATTAACGTGCTCGCCACTTCGACCTGACTTGCGCCAGGCATTCCCTACGTTTGATGCTCTTAGAGCCTGTTCAAAATCTCTACGCCGGAACATAGGGAGGGGGCAGCGCTGTGGGGTGTCTTTTGTGTTCGCGTCGATCGTTGAGTTATCGCGACCTGGCCGCTTACGCAGCGGGCGAGCAGTTCAATACAGAACCAGAGACTTTGAACAGGCTCTTAGCCTTGAAGGATGCTCGCCCAGCCGCATGTACCATGATTCAACGCCCTCGCCCACCACAGCATGGGTTTTCTGCCGCACGAGTATTCCCGCCCCGCCCCCTCCGGGAGACAATGCCCTGACTCCCCCGCCCTCAGCCGCCATGCCCCATAGCGATCACCACATCACGCAGCCCAGTTCCGAAATCGAGGCGCAGCACAGCGTCGGTCTGCGCATTATCGCGATCTACAAGGCGGTGAAGACCGTCTGCCTGATCCTGGTGGCCATCGCGGCATTCCGCCTGAACAAACAAGTGAACTTCGAGCATCTGGTGCACTGGCTGGAACATCTATCGCTGACCGACAGCAACAATCTGCGCTGGCGGCTGGTCAATACGCTGGTGGAATGGGGGCCGAGCAAGTTCGTCGCCATCGGTATCGTGGCGCTGGGCTATGCCGCTATTTTCGCTACCGAAGGCACCGGGCTATGGCTGCGCAAGCATTGGGCGGAATGGTTCACGGTCATCGCCACCGGCTCGTTGATTCCGCTGGAGCTGTATGAAGTCGTGGTCCACTTCACTTGGCTGAAGCTGGCCGCCTTGGTGGCGAACATCGCTATCGTGGTTTACCTGGTGCGCATTGCGATGCAGCCGCATCCGTCCAGAAAGAAGAAAGCCGACGCGGCAGCATCAACACCTCGCATCGGATAGCTACACTTCGTGATGGATCGCCTCGGCCGACATGGCGGTGACATCACCCTGTCGACGGGGCGCGAGTTCCACCAGATACATCGCCGCTAGTACCAGCGCGCCGCCGGCGAGCATGCGCCAGGTCAGCGCCTCGCCGCCGAAAATCACAGCAAACGCGGCAGCGAACACCGGCTCCGTCGTCATCACGATCGCCGCGCGTGTGGCGCTGAGATGAGCCTGCGCCCAGGTCTGCATGAGCATGGCGCCGGCACCGGCCGCCAGCGCCATGTACACCACGGCGATCCATGCCGCGCGATCTGGCGGCAACGAGGGTCCATGCGGCGAAGTGGCGAGCAGGCAGATCGTCGCGATCGCCAGCATCTGCACTGTCGACAACGCGAAAGCACTGCCTGGCCTCGACCAAAGGCCCAGGCCGACAATGTGCAAACCGTAGAGCAAGGCCGAAACCAGTGTGAGCCACACGCCGTAGCCGAGACTCAACCCGTGCAGCGCCAGCAGACTCAAGCCGCCCAGAGCGAGCAGCACGGCAAGCCAGGTGATCGATGGCAGGCGTTGGCGCAGCAGCACCGTGCCCAGCAGCGGCGTGAACACCACATACATCCCGGTGGCGAAACCACTGATACTGGCTGAGGTGTGCTCGAGTCCGCGGGTCTGAAGCAACTGGCCGATCCCGTACACCGCGCCCAGCGCCAGGCCTTGCCACCATTCGCGCCGCGACAACTGCAGCAGCGACCGATGGAACAGCAGCAGCATGGATAGCGAGGCGATCACGAAGCGCACCGCCAGAAAGTCCGCCACCGGCATGCGCCCCACCAGATCCTTGATCAGGAAAAAGGTGGAGCCCCAGATCGTGGTGACCGAAATCAGGCCCAGCGTGGCGAGCCCTGCGGCACGCGAACGCGAGGCGCTCATGCCCTGCGGGATGCTGGGACGAGACGGCGCACCAGCAAGCGCGCATATTGCCCAGGGATTTGCAGCAGGAAATGCGTCCAGATGCCCAGCCACACGACCGCGGCCAGCCAAAACCTGCGCGCCGCCGGATCGAACTTGCGGAACCAGCGCCACATGCCGCGGTGCTTGTGCCAGCTGACAAAGACCGGCCGATGACGGCTGGAGCCGCCCTTCCCATGCACCACGCGCACGTCGCCGGCCAACCAGACCTGGTAGCCGGCATCGCGCGCGCGGCGGCACAAGTCCAGATCTTCGCAGTGCAGGAAGTAGCCCTCGTCGAACCCCTTCAAGTACTCGAATACGCGGCGCGGCATCAACATCAGCGCGCCGGAAATGGCCTCGGCCTCGACGGGCCCCTCGGGCATCGCCCCCCCGATATTGACGCCCTGGCCTTTGCGCCCGGACACACTGCGCAAGGCCCGGCTCAGCAGCGGGTCGCGCCGGTAGGACGCCGGGTCGGGCACGCCTTTCTCGTCGCACACCACCGCCCCGACCACGCCAGCCTTCCGATGGGTTTCCAGCATGCCGAGCAGGCGGTGCAGGCTGTCGTTGTCCAGCAGGCAGTCCGGGTTGAGGATCAGCAAAGTCTCGCTACGCGCTTGCGCGGCGCCGCGATTTACCGCGGGACCGAAACCGAGGTTGGCATGGTTGTACAGCAGGCGTAGCCGCGGCTCGTTCTCCAGCGCACGCTCGATCGCCTGCGGCACGCCATCGGACGAGCCGTTGTCGACCAGGATCAATTCCAGCGGAACGTCACAGGCCATCACGTGGCGTACACATTCGCGCAGCGTCGGACCGCTGTCGGCGGCCACGACGATCACGCTGACGGCGATGGGTGAGAAATGGAAAGCGGAGGTAGTCACCACTCAAGTATGCGCGAGGCGGGTCGCGGCGTGAATCGGGAAATGCGGATCGGTATACCGCCTCGTTCCCCGCCGGTCGGTACGGCCTAGGGATGCCCTGAACAGGCTCTTAGACTTGCTCAGAGCATCCCAAGCACTTCGTGGAGGTTGACCGGCATGCCATCGACTTGCCGGGACAACCACGGCTGCCCGCCTTCCCATCCATAGAGGTGCCAGCCGTGCAGGCGATGCAGTTTGCCGGCATCGCGGTCCCACAGCACATCGCCGCGTCCATCGGGCAGTTGAGCAGCGAACCAGCGGCCGCCTGGGCTGAAGCAGTAGCGCGCGCTCAATCGGTCAAACCCGCGATCGGTGAAACGGTAGCTGCCCGCCTCGTAGTTGGCCGTGCCGCCGCGCGGATCCACGATGACGCCATTCGCTTCCCGCCACGCAATGGATTGCAGCTCGATGATGTGCGCCGCAGGACCGACCGGCGCCAGCGCCAGCTCGCTCCATTCCGGCTGCACGGTGGCCGTGGCCCGATGTTGGACACGATGGAACAACAGCGATTCCAGCAGCGCCACCAGCGAGAACCCCACCAAAGCGCCCAACAACGCCGCTCCCCAGGCCAGCAGATCGCCGCCCATCGCGCGTTGTACGGCGAACAACAGGCCAGGCAACCCCCACTTCAGGCCGCGGCGACACCCTTCGGCGTACTGCACCGAGCGCCGGGCGTACACAGCAGCGCCGAGCGCGAGCCCTAGCAGCAGAACCAACCCGAGCCACCAAGGCAGCAAGGCGAGCAGCACCAGCCAGGATGCCGCTAGCAGCAAACTCAGCAGGGTGTGCAGGGACCATGACGATGGCGGCAGGAACCGGTGCATGCCGCCATTATCAGCTAGGGATGCTCTGCCAGCCCGTGAGCCGGGTCCAATGCCAGGCCGCGATGGACGTGGGCGCCGCATCGACTTGCCAAGCGTGCACGCGCAGGGTCTGCCCCGCGGCGTCCCAGGCATCGTGCAGCCCATAGACGAGCAGGCCGCTGTCAGCGCCATTCACCGCCAGCCGGAACTGCGGCCGATGCAAGCTTTCGAGGGGATCGAAAAGGGCGGCGAACGCATCCGGCAGCCGCATGTCGAGGGTCGCGATATGCGGCCCGGCCGGCGGATGCGCGGTCTGTCGCGAAAGCGGCAGGGATTCGACAAACCGGCGTGGCAGCCAGAGGTCGCGCAACGGCAGATAGTCGTCAGTCTGTTCCGGTGTGGCCACCTGATGCAGTGGATACGACACGCCCTCCCTGCCCTGTGACAGCCACGGCCCTTCGGCGCTCCATCCGCGCACATGCCAGGACGGCAACGCGTAAAGGCGCCGTTCGAGATGATCGTGCAGATAGTCGCAGCAGCCAGGGTGGTTTTCCGGCCTCGAGGCGAGGAACCAGCGACCATCCGGGCTTTCGGCATAGCTCGCGCCGGCCCAGCCGATCACCACCAGGCCGCCGGACAACAGGAAGTCACCGGTGGGAGGGCCGAAGCGGATTTCACCGTTGACCAGATAACACGGCCGCTTCGATGCGAGCCGTGCCGCGCGGTCTTCCACACCGCCCCAGGCCGGCACGTCTTGCCATTGCAGGGATCTCAGGTGGGGGGTCTTGCCCGGCGCAGTGTTCGGCGCCGCAGGAACCGCTTGCGCATCAGCGGGCGCGTTGGGCGCCTCATTGAGCAGTCCGTAGCGAGTTTCCACCCACGCCTTCAGCAGAAAGCCGAGCAGCGCCAACAGCACCGCTACAAACCACGCCCCTGCACCGCCGCCCATCGCTCGCGCCAACGACACGGCCAGGCCGGCTAGACCCAGCATGCCGTAGAACACCAGCCAGGAAACGACGCGCCTGGCCTTCAATCGCGGCAAGCCCAGCGCGGCGGCCTCCATCGCCATCGCGCTCGGCACGCCGGCCCACCAGGGGAGGCTAGCCAGCACCGCCACCCAGGCCAGCCCGAGCAGAAGGAGAAAGAGCGTGATTACTATCGAGTCACGAGTGCGCACGGACGCAAATCGTCGTCAGTTACAACGCTGGCGGTCGGTAGCATCCTTGCTACTCATCGCATGTCCCCTCAGCCGCACCACACGCGTGCGTTGCGGAACATGCGCATCCACGGCGAATCCTCGCCCCACTGTTCCGGATGCCAACTCATCTGCACGCTGCGGAAGACGCGCTCGGGGTGCGGCATCATGATCGTCACGCGGCCATCGGCGGCGGTAAAGCCGGCCAAGCCGCCTGGCGAACCGTTCGGGTTGAGCGGGTAATGCTCGGTCGGCCTGCCGCGGTTGTCGACGAAACGCAGCGCGCCGCCGGACTTCGCCGGGCTGCACGCCTGCGGAAAACTCACGCGGCCTTCGCCGTGCGCTACGGCCACAGGAATACGCGAGCCAGCCATGCCCTTGAAGAAGATGCTCGGCGTGTCGAGCACTTCCAGCGTGGCCAGACGACCTTCGTATTGCTCGGACGTGTTGCGCAGGAATTTCGGCCAGTGCTGCGCGCCCGGGATGATGTCCTTGAGTTGCGACAGCATCTGACAGCCGTTGCACACACCGAGCGCGAACTTGCTGGTGTCGGCGAAGAACGCCGCGAAGTCGGCGCGCAGCATCTCGTTGTACAGGATCGACGTGGCCCAGCCGCGGCCGGCGCCGAGCACGTCGCCATAGGAGAAACCGCCGCAAGCCGCGAAACCGCGGAAGTCCGCCAGCTTGATACGGCCGCTGGCCAGGTCGGACATATGGACGTCCACCGCCTCGAAGCCGGCGCGACTGAGTGCCGCCGCCATCTCGACCTGACCGTTCACGCCCTGCTCGCGCAGAACCGCCACGCGCGGCTTGGTGCCCTTGGCGATAAACGGCGCGGCAATGTCGTCAGCTAGGTCGAAGCTGAGCTTGGGACTGATGCCCGGATCTGCGTCGTCCAGGCGCCACTCCAGTTCCGCATCGGCGGTGAGCGGGTTGTCGCGCAGACGCTGCATGGCGTGGCTGGTTTCGTTCCAGGCGGCAAACAGCGTGGTCCAGTTCCACTTGAAAAGAGTATCGCCCCCCTGGAACAGCTTGATGCCGAGCTTTTCCTTGGGACGGCCAATGCGGTAGCTCATGCCAGCCAGGCCATGCTTGACCAGCAGCGCTTCGAACGCCTCGCGGTTGGCCGTAGCTACCTGCACCACGGCGCCCAGCTCTTCGTTGAACAGCGCGCGCAACGCTGCCTCGCCCCAGCCCTCGAGCTGGATTTCAAGGCCGCAGCGGCCGGCGAAGGCCATTTCCAGCAAAGTAACGATGACACCGCCATCGGAGCGGTCGTGATACGCCAGCAGCAGGCCACCGGCGTTCGCTTCCTGCACCAGATCGAACAGCGCCTTCAGCTGCCCGGCGTCATCCAGATCCGGCGGCACGCCGCCGCTGCGGTTGAACACCTGGGTCAGCGCCGATCCACCGAGACGGTCGCGGCCGGCGCCGAGGTCGAGCAGCCACAAGTCGGAATCGCCGCGATCCAGACGCAGCTGCGGCGTCAGCGTGCGACGCACGTCGGTGACGCGAGCGAAGCCGGTAATCACCAGCGACACCGGCGACACCGTTCGCTGTGGCTGATCGCCGTCATTCCACACGGTCTGCATGGACAGCGAGTCCTTGCCGACCGGGATCGAAATATCCAGCTCCGGGCACAGCTCCATGCCGACGGCCTTCACGGCGTCGAACAGCGCGGCGTCCTCGCCCGGGTGATTCACCGCGGCCATCCAGTTCGCCGACAGACGCACTTCGCTCAGCGAGGCGATCGGTGCGGCGGCGAGGTTGGTAATGGCCTCGCCCACGGCCAGACGCGCAGCGTCGGCACTGTTGAGCAGCGCCACCGGCGCACGCTCGGCCATCGCCATCGCTTCGCCGGCATAGCCGTCGAAGTCGGCGATGGTCACCGCGCAATCGGCCACCGGCACCTGCCACGGACCGACCATCGGATCGCGATGATTGAGGCCGCCCACGGTGCGGTCGCCGATGGTGATGAGGAAGTTCTTGCTGCCGATCGTGGGCAGACGCAGCACGCGCAACAGCGCCTCGTCCATGCCGATACCGGTGAGGTCTGGCACCACGTCGATGCGCGGCTTGATGCGCTTGGCATCCCGATGCATGCGTGGCGGCTTGCCGAACAACACGTCCATCGGCAGGTCGATCACGGTGAGGTCGCGGCGCGGATCGCGCACCGTCAAACGGCGCTCTTCGGTGGCATCGCCGACCACGGCGTACGGGCAGCGTTCGCGTGCGCAATAGGCTTCGAACTCCGCCAGATCGGCCGGCTCGATCGCCAGCACGTAGCGCTCCTGCGACTCGTTGCTCCACACCTGCATCGGCGACAGCGACGGGTCGTCGCACGGCACCTTGGAAAGATCGATCACGCCGCCGACGCCGGCATCGTTGAGCAGCTCGGGGATGGCATTGGAAAGACCGCCCGCGCCCACGTCGTGGACACTGACGATGGGATTCTTGTCGCCACGCGACCAGCAGCTGTCGATCACCTGCTGGCAACGGCGCTCCATCTCGGCGTTGTCGCGCTGCACGGAGGCGAAATCCAATTCCGCGCTCGACGTACCGGACGCTACCGACGACGCCGCACCGCCACCCAGGCCGATCAACATGGCCGGGCCGCCAAGCACGATCACCTTGTTGCCCGGCTGCACATCGCGCTTCTGCACGTGATCCGCGCGCATATTGGCGAGGCCGCCAGCGATCATGATCGGCTTGTCGTAACCACGACGCAGGCCGGCTTCGCCGGTTTCATGCTCGTAGGTACGGAAATAGCCACCCAGACACGGGCGGCCGAATTCGTTGTTGAACGCAGCGGCGCCAAGCGGGCCGTCGCGCATGATCTCGAACGCCGACGCCATGCGTGGCGGCAGCGGGCGATCCACTTCCCACGGCTGCGGTTTACCGGGAATGCGCAGGTCGGACACCGAAAAGCCGGTGAGGCCGGCCTTCGGCTTGGCGCCGCGACCCGTCGCGCCTTCGTCGCGAATCTCGCCGCCGGCACCGGTGGCCGCACCCGGCCACGGTGCGATGGCGGTGGGGTGGTTATGCGTTTCCACCTTGATCGCGTATTCGATGCGCTCGTTGTGCGTGCGCCACACGCCATCGTGATCGGCGTAGAAGCGCTTGCCTTCGTTGCCCTCGATCACCGCCGCGTTGTCCTTGTAGGCGGACAGCGTGTAGTTCGGCGAATGCTGATGCGTGTTCTTGATCATGCCGAACAGGCTCTTTTCCTGAGCCTCGCCGTCCAGCGTCCAGCTGGCGTTGAACACCTTGTGGCGGCAATGCTCGGAGTTCGCCTGGGCGAACATGAAGAGTTCGGCGTCGGTGGGGTCGCGCCCCATCTCGGCGTAGCGCTCGGCCAGGTAGTCGATCTCATCGTCGGCCAGCGCCAGACCCAGCTCGGCATTGGCCTTGGCCAGCGCAGCACGGGCATCACCGCCCAGCGCGATATGCACCAGATCGCCAGGCTGGCCGGCGAGGAACAAGCCCTTGGCATCTTCGATGCGATGAAGCACCGACTGCGTCATCGCATCGCACAGCACCGCCATCACGGCGTCGTATTCCGGCGCGTCGGCGGCTGGCAGGCCGATCACCTGCCAGGCGATGCCACGCTCCACGCGACGCACCGGGAAGCCGGCGCCATGCAGGATGTCGGTAGCTTTGCTCGACCAAGGCGAGATGGTGACCAAGCGCGGCACGACCCAAAGCGAGGCGTGCTCGGTCGGGGCATCCTTGGCCTCTAGCACCTCCAGCAAGCGCTGGCGCTGCTCGCCCTCCGGGGCGACGTCGGCGTCGATGAAATAGACAAACCACGAAGCCTGCACGCGGGCGCCACGATGCAGGGCATCCAGGCGGGCATTGAGGCGTTCGAGGCGGAACGGCGAAAGGGCGCTCTGCCCGTCGAGTGCGATCATGCGGGGAACGGGAGCTATGCGAAGGAAGCGCGCATTCTACCCTATGCTGCAGAACAACATCGCAGGCGACGCTAGAAACGAGCAGCGGCGCCACCTGACGTAGCTCCCCTTTCTCTCGGGAGAGGGGTTGGAGTGAGGGTTCGGGGCTTGCGCGAGTCCTTAGCAGGTAGCTCCGCCCGACCCCTCATCCGCCTGCCGGCACCCTCTCCCCCAGGGAGAAGGCATCAGCCACGCAGGCTTGAACCGACCGATCAGCCGCCGACGGCCTTGCTGCGCTTGTCCAGCGCCTTCAGCAATTGCTCCGGGGTCATGTAACCGCCCAGCACGCTGCCGTCCTCGGCCACGATGGTCGGCGTGCCGGTGATGCCCAGGCGCACACCCAGGTCGAATTCATCCTTCACCGGGTTCGTGCACGTGGTCGCCTTGGGCGCCTGGCCCGCCTTGGCGGCAGTGAAGGCCGCCTTGCGGTCGGCGGCGCACCAGACCGATACCATCTCGGTATAGGTCGGTGTGGGGTTGCCAGCCGTGGTGTTCACACCCTCGCGCGGCCAGGCGATGTATTCCAAGGCGATGCCCGCCTTGTTGAAATCGGCCACATGCTCATGCAGGGCGCGGCAATAGCCGCAATTGACGTCGGTGAACACGGTGACCGTATGCAGCGGCTTGGCCGGCGCGAACACGATACGGTCCGAGGTCGGCACCTTGGCCAGTTCGGCCTTGCGAAACTCCGCCCAGGCCGCGTCGCTGATGTCCTTTTTGCTGCCCAGATCGATCAGGTTGCCGGTCATCATGTACTTGCCGTCGGCGCTGACATAGACCAGCTGGCCGGAGGCGATCACCTGATAGAAGCCCGGCAGGGGGGAAGGCTTGATCGACTCGATCTTCACCTTGGCAAGGCCCATCACGGCTTGGCGAACGGCGTTCTCGGCGCTGGACGGCGCCGCCACATCGGCCGCAAAGGCCTGGGAGGCCAACAGGCTGGCGCAGAGGGCCAGCAACCACTTCTTCAACATGTCAAACCTCGCTCGCTTCCGGTTCCGCGCTCGGGAATGACGGCGGAAGCGCTTGATTCTCGCACAGCTGGATGAATGACTCCGTCAGACAATTCTCAGTTGTGCCCGGCAATTATCCGCGCGGATGGTGCTGCGCATGCAGCCGCTTGAGGCCTTCCTTCGCCACCAGCGTATAGATCTGCGTGGTGCTGAGCGCACTATGCCCAAGCAGCATCTGCAACGCGCGTAAGTCGGCGCCGTGGTTGAGCAGGTGGGTGGCGAAGGAGTGGCGCAGCACATGCGGCGAGATGCGTTTGGACACGATCCCCACTTGCACGGCGTAACGCTTTACCAGCGTCCAGAACATCTGGCGGGTCATGCCCTCACCGCGCTTGCTGAGGAACAATGCCGCCGGCTGCCGCCCCTTCGCCAGTACCGGCCGCGCGGCGGCGAGATACGCCTCGATGCGCTCCAGCGCCATCTCGCCCACCGGCACCAGGCGATCCTTGCCGCCCTTGCCCGTCACGCGCAGTACGCCCTGGCGCAGGTTCAAGCCGGCCAACGGCAGCTCCACCAGTTCCGACACGCGCAGGCCCGAGGCATACATCAGTTCCAGCATGGCGCGGTCGCGCAAGCCCAGCGTGGTGGCGACATCCGGCGCGTTGAGCAGCCCTTCGATCTCACGTTCCGCCAATGCCTTCGGCAGGCTGCGCGGCATCTTGGGCCGCTCGATCAGCAGGGTCGGGTCCTCGAAGCCCGGCTCGTTCCGCGCCACAAAACCGTAGTAGCGCCGGAACGCCGACTGCCGGCGCGCCAGCGAGCGCACCGCCACCGGCTGCGCCCCGTGATACTCCGAAAGATGCTGGCGCCGCGCTGTGTGCAGACCTAGCCCGCGACCGGCCAGCCAGCGCGCCAACCCTTCCAGGTCGCGCCGGTAGGCGTCCAGCGTGCGGTCGGACAAACCATCCTCTGACCACACTCGTTCGATAAAGGCGGCGATGCTGCGCTCATCGGCATCGGCGATACTTGCTGACTTCTCTGACATGCGCGCGATGCTGGCCATTGCGCGCGCCCGACGCAAGCGAACCGATGAGCACAAGCCTCCAAGTCCCGCCCTGCCCGCTGTGGCGACGCCTGATCGCACTGGTCTACGACCTGCTCGCGGTGATCGCGATGGTGATGGTGGTCGGCTACGTCTGCCAGCGCATCACCGGCGGGCAGCTGATCAGCACCGGCGACCACGCACGCATCGCGTGGTGGTATCAACCGCTGCAAGGCCTGGTGGTATCGGCGTACTTCGTGGTGTCGTGGCTGCGTGGTGGGCAAACGCTGGGCATGCGGCCTTGGCGCATCCGCGTGACGCGGGCTGACGGCGGTCGCCTCTCGCTGCCGCAGGCGTTGATTCGCTTGATCGTGGCGGGCGCGCCGCTGCTGTTGCTGGAACTCGCCCCATGGATCGGTACGCGCGGTGCGCTATGGGCCGTCGCCATCACCTGGGCCGCATGGTTCGCCATGGCGTTGATCGATCCGCGCCGCCGCGCTATGCACGACATCGCGGCCAGTACGGAATTGCGGCGGATCGGCTGACGGTTTGCTTTGGCGTCTGCGGATGCTGGACTGAGGAGGGGCTTTCTCAAGGGCTTACCCCTCCCCAGCCCTCCCCTGTCCCACGGGACTAGCTTCGCGTCGCAAGCAAGGGAGGGAGCAGGTTGTCGCGAGCTCTTAGCTCCTCCCCTTGCTTGCAGGGGGAGGCTGGGAGGGGGTAAGCCCTTGCGACCACCTCACCCATTCCCAGCAACCTGCTTCACACCCGCCTCAGCACGCTCCGAGCGACACTAACCGTCATGCCCAGTCCAAGCGCTCTAACTCAGCCCCCCAGCGACGCCGACCTGATCCGCACCAATCACAGCTTCTATGAATCGCTGTGGTCCGAAGCCCGGCTGGTGCCACCCGAACGCTTCAACACCTGGCCACTGGTCAGCGAGCTGGCCACAGCCGCGCCGCGCCGACTGGAAGTTGCCCCCGGTCTGCGCCCCCGCCTGCCGCTCGAAGGCACCCGCTTCGTCGATCTCAGCCATGCCGCACTCCGCAAGCTAGGCCAGCGCGGGGCGGAAGCCGTGCACGGCATGATTGGCGCCCTGCCCTGGGCCGATGCCAGCTTCGATCTGGTCTGCGCCTTTGACATCCTTGAGCACGTGGCTGACGACCAAAGTGCCCTGGCGGAACTGGCGCGCGTCGCCGCACCCGGCGCCACCTTGCTGATGTCGGTGCCGCTGCACCCCGAAGCCTGGACCGCGTTCGACGACTTCGTCGGCCACTGCCGCCGCTACGAACCGGCCCAAATCGAAACCCTGCTTGCCCAGCACGGCTTCTACATCGAACGCAGCGCCATCTACGGCATGCAGCCCAAATCCTCGCGTCTGCTCGAACTGGGTCAGTGGTACCTCATCCATCAGCGAGAGCGCGCCATGTGGTGGTACAACCGGGTGTTCATGCCGCTGGCACTGCACCTGCAGAAACCGCTGCAATGGCGGCCCGGCATGGGCGATACGGAGGGTGTGGACGAGCTGCTTCTGGTCTGTCACAAACGCTAAGCAACTGATTCAACTACAGCTAGCTGATTTGCGGCATCGCAGCAGACCGCCGCCAGACCGGGTAAGATGCCGTCTTTCGAACCCCCGGTGGTCCCGCACCATGCTCTACCAGATCCACGAGTGGCAACGCTCGATCCTCGGCCCGCTCAGCTACTACGCGGACGCCAGCGCACGGATGCTCGCCGACCAAGCCAGTCCTTTCGCCCACATCCCCGGCGCCCAGCGCATGGCGGCTGGCTACGAGCTGCTGCATCGCCTGGGCAAGGAGTACGAAAAGCCCGCTTTCGGCATCCACCAGGTAGAGGCTCACGGCCAGGAGATCGCTATCGTCGAGCGCGTGGCACTGGACAAGCCGTTCTGCCAGCTCAAGCGCTTCAAGCGCTTCAGCGACGATCCGGACACCATCGAAAAGCTCAAGACCGACCCGGTCGTGCTGGTGGTCGCGCCACTCTCCGGTCATCACTCGACCCTGCTGCGCGACACCGTGCGCACCCTGCTGCGTGACCACAAGGTGTTCATCACCGACTGGGTCGACGCGCGCATGGTGCCTACCAGCGAAGGCACGTTCCATCTCGATGACTACGTGGCCTACATCGAGGAATTCATCCGCCACATCGGCGCGCGCCGCCTGCACGTGATCTCGGTGTGCCAGCCCACCGTGCCGGTGCTCGCCGCCGTGTCGCTGATGGCCGCGCGCGGTGAAGACACCCCGCTCAGCCTGACCATGATGGGCGGCCCGATCGAACCACGCAGCAACCCCACCGGCGTCAACAACCTCGCTATCAAGCAGCCGCTGAGCTGGTTCAAGGGCAACCTGATCCACACCGTACCGTCAAACTATCCCGGCCGCGGGCGCGAGGTGTATCCCGGCTTCCTACAGCACGCCGGCTTCGTCGCGATGAACCCCAATCGCCACCTCAACTCGCACTGGGATTTCTACCTGGACCTGTTGCGCGGCGACCTTGACGACGCGCAGGCGCACCGCAAGTTCTACGACGAATACAACGCCGTACTCGACATGCCGGCCGAGTACTACCTCGACACCATCAGCACCGTGTTCCAGCAAGCCCTGCTGCCGCGTGGCCTGTGGGATGTGGCGGGCGAGCGCGTGAAACCCAGCGCGATCAAACACAGCGCCCTGCTCACCGTGGAAGGCGAACTGGACGACATCTCCGGCCTCGGCCAGACCGAAGCCGCGCATGACCTGTGCAGCGGCATTCCCGCCGATCATCGCGCGCACAAGGTGATCGAAGGCGCCGGCCACTACGGCATCTTCAGCGGCCGACGCTGGCGCGAAGTCGTCTATCCGCAGGTGCGCGACTTCATTCGGCGCTTCGACCAAGCCGTCGGCTGAGCCAACACCCAGGACGACATGAAGATCGTTCACCGCCTTCCCGCCGCACCGTTGAGATCAGTCATCGATCGCTACTGGAGCTGGGAAGGCGCAGACGCGCTTCGCCTGCTGCCGTTGATGCCCAGTCCGGGCGGACTGGAGATTTTCTTCCATTACGGCCGTCCGTTTGCCGCACGCAACGACTGCGGCATGGACACCTTGCCACAGGCGCACCTGAGCTGTGTTCGCACGCAGCCGGTGGAATTGTTCCAACACGGTGGACTGGGTTTCATCGCCGTACGTATAAAGGCGGGCGCAGGCACTCAGCTCACTGGCATGCCGGTCACCTTGTTCGCCGACAGCTTCATCGCGGCGACGGATGTCTGGGGCGAAGCCGCGAACGATTTGCTCGAACAGATCGCGCAGGCGTCCTCCATGGACGAACGCGTAGCGCTGCTGGATAGCTTTTTCCTGGCACAGCGCCAGCGCCCTCGTCGCGGCGCCGCCATCGACTTGGCGGTCGGTACGTTGCTGCAACAGCCATCGCGCGTAGCCGACATCGCACGAGACGTCGGCCTCGGCGCACGCCAGCTGGAAAAGCGCTTCCGCGCGGCCACTGGACTGACGCCCGCGCGCTTTCGCCGGCTGGCACGCCTGCGCCGCTCGATCCGCAGCCTGCTGCTGGCACCGCCCCAGACCACATTACCCCAGGCCACACTCACCACCCTGATCGACACGGCCTACTACGACCAGGCGCAGCAGGTGCGCGAGTTCCGCGAACTCACCGGCTTCACGCCTGGCGAGCTGCGCCGCGTCGCGCCGGACTATTCGCATTTCTACAATCCGCCCTGGCCGAAATGACCGAGGCTGGCGGCTCCCTTCCCCAGGAGCCACGCCATGATCTTCGTTGCCGAACTGCAAGCGCGTGAGGATTCGATCGGCACCGTGCACGCCTTGCTTGCCGACCTCGCCAGAACCACCGCCGCCGAGGATGGCGCCCTCGCCTACAGCGTGCGCCAACACCTCGACGACCCCACCCGCTTCCAGGTCAGCGAGCACTACCGCGACCACCTTGCCTTCGAGCAGCACATGGCCTCGCCACCTGTGCAACACGCCCTGGCGCGCTTCGCCCAGCTACTACAGGCGCCACCGGCGGTGTCCCGCTATGAGGAAAAAGCTGCGCTACCCCGAACCCAAGGAGCCAGCCTGTCCGTCGCCGACGCCATCCGTCAGCGACGCGCGGTGCGTCACTACCGCCCTGACGCGGTCGATCCGCGCGTGCTGGACGAACTCATCGAACTCACGCTCGCCGCACCGTCGAGCTGGAACCTGCAGGATCGCCAGCTGGTGATCGTCACCAGCGAAGGCGGACGTCAGGCCTTGGCGCACGCCACCGGTGGGCAGCCACAGCCTCAAGAGGCACCGGTGATGGTGGTCTTTCTTGCCGACTGCATGGCGCACACGCACGATCGCTCCGACATCGTGAATCTGGCTCGCACCAACGGCGCCTGGAGCGAGGCCTTCGCCAACTTCTTCGCCGCCGAATCGCAATCGTTCCAGGAAGCATTGGCTGCTCGTGGCGCACTGCGCGAGTACGCGATCAAAGACGCGATGATCGCCGCCAGCTTCTTCATGCTCGCCGCGCAAAGCCGGGGCCTGGCGACGTCCCCCATGAACGGCTGGGACGAAGCCCTGGTGAAGCAGGCGATCGGTGCCGAGCGGCGCGACGACCTGGCCGTAGCGCTGCTGGTCTCCCTGGGGCACGCAGCGGAACAGCCACTGGCGCCCGGAAGGCGCCCCGCGACGATGAATGTATTTCGAGAGCGAGTGCCGGATTGAGAGCTTGATGCCCGCCCTTATCCCAAGGGCGGGCACCATCAGCCGTCAGCCGCCTGCAAAGAAGGCGTGGAACGCCTCCACCGTGCGCGCCACACCAGCATCGTCGACATCCAGATGCGTCACCAACCGCAGCGTGGGCAGATAACCGATGCTGATGCGCACCCCAGCCGCACGCAAATGGGTGTCTAAATCGCGCAAGCGATCCGCCGGCACATCGATAAACACCATATTGGTGTACTGCCCCAGCAATCGAACGCCCGCGATCTGACCAAGCTGCTCGGCGAGCGACACCGCACGCGCATGGTCCTCCGCCAGCCGCGCCACATGATGATTCAGCGCATACATCCCCGCCGCCGCCAACATGCCCGCCTGGCGCCAGCCACCACCGGCCACCTTGCGCCAGCGCCGCGCCTTGTCGATCAGCGCCGCCGATCCCAGCAACACCGAGCCCACCGGCGCACCCAGCCCCTTCGACAGACACACCGACAAGCTGTCGAACAGAGCCGCAATCTCACGCGCCGGCACGCCACTAGCCACCGCCGCGTTGAACAGCCGCGCGCCATCGAGATGAAAACCCAGCCCTCGCTCGCGGGCAAAATCGCGCGCGGCCCGCAGATAGCCCAACGGCAACACCCGACCATGCCAGGTGTTTTCTAAAGCAAGCAAACGCGTGCGAGCGAAGTGCGGATCGATCGGCTTGATCGCCGCAGCCAGCTTGTCCAACGGCAGCGTGCCATCGGCATCATGCGCCATCGGCTGCGGCTGGATCGAGCCCAGCACCGCCGCGCCGCCGCCTTCGAACTTGTAGGTATGCGCATCGGCGCCAACCAAATATTCGTCGCCACGCTCGCAGTGCGACATCAGCGCCAGCAGATTGGACTGCGTGCCCGTAGGCACAAACAACCCCGCCTCGAAACCAAGGTCCGCCGCCAGCCGCGCCTGCAGCGCATTGACCGTCGGGTCCTCCCCATAAACATCGTCGCCCACGTCTGCCGCCACCATCGCCGCTCGCATCGCGGGCGTGGGCCGGGTCACCGTATCGCTGCGCAGATCCACCCATTCCACGTGATCGTCTCCCTGCCGAAACAGAAGCCAAGCTTGGTCTTCTGGCCGGCGCGTGACAAGCCAACCGCCTTCCGTCTCCCGGTCGGCATTCGACAGGCAGGAGGCGAACCGCCCCGGCCCGTCGAGACCATCGGCCCAGGTCAGGGTGCTGGTAGGCCCCGATATCGATCAAGCCCGCGCTGCGTGTGCGCGGGCGCAAAGCCCAGTCACGGTTCGTCCTCCGGGATGATTCTCGGTCTCTTGGTCTTTCGTTTAGATGGCTTCAGGGTAGGCTCCGTTGCCGTGCTGGCATCCTGCGGCAAATCGTCGACCTCATCCGCTGCCGTCGACTTTATCGAGGGCGAAGATGAGGATGAAAGCGCAGGCTGCTTACGCTTTGTCCCTCCTGTCGTTACTGCAGCCGTTAACGGTGTTGGGAGCGAACTGGACGATGATGGTGACGATAAAGACTTCTTGGCCGGCCGCTTACGCACAGTTTTCGATGCACTCGCGCGTGGTGACGGCGTGGTGGACCGAGAAGATGAAGACGGCGAACCACTTTTTATCGCGCGCTTACGCACAGCCTTCTTTGCACCAGCATCCGCCTTTCGCGTGGTGGACCGGGAAGACGAGGAGGAAGATGAAGACGCCTTATCACCGAGCGGTAGTGGGGCTATACCGAACGACTTCGGTCCGGTTCGATAAATCAGCCGCGACTGATTCTCGCGCGCAATGATCTCCGCCTTTTCAATGGCACGAATTTCCGCATGCATGGCGAGGAAAGTCGATAGCAGCGCCTCCACGAATATGCGCTCATCACTTCCCGGATCAGTCGCCCGTATGGCTTCACGGAACCCATCGAACGTTTCCTTCGAAAGCCCATATTTTTCCGCGTAAACGGTTTTATAGGGTCTGCGGAAATCGGGAAACTTCGCCGCCAGCTGATGTTTTATCCGGCCAGCGCCAAGGTAACCTTCAAAAGGCGTCTCGCGCTCTGGCAAGATCACTTGCCCGATATTGATACGCTTTTGCCGCTGCAGTTCAACCAGCGCTTCTGGCCCGTTCTCTTCATAGTCCGTCAACGGATGTAGCGAGACGTATATACGTCCGGAATAGGGATGTTTGGGTGTGCCGTGCTCGTCGTACTCGGGCTCCAGCACTTCGCTTTCATGGCCTTTATACGGCTTCAAGCCATAGGCGTAGCGAGCAGCGTGAGTAGGCACGTCACCTGTGGATACTTTGGGGTTGCCACCGCCCGTCAGACCCTCAAACAAGGGATACAGTGGATCTTCTTCATCCAGATCGCCACTGACAAATTGGCCAAGCGCCTTGTGGTAGGCATCATAATTCTGGCTATAGAAGTGTGTACTGATGTCGGCCAACGACGTGGGTTTGAAATTCTCCGTGGCACGCCCGACTGCCTTGCGGGTTGGTTCGAGCGACTCTTTTGGCTTCGGCGCTCGCAAGGCCAGCAATGTCTGCTTGATGCTTTCGGCAACCTCAAGGATCTGGCTTTGATAAGCATTACGCGCCCCCTCCCTCCCTTCGGCACTATTGAGATAGTAAAAGCCGCCGGGGCCCAAGGACCCTTCATCCAGAGCAGCGCTGGAGAACGCTGGCTGGTTTCTTTCGTCCAGCCCGCGATGGCGAGCTCGCTTGCGCTTCGTAAAGCTCTTGTGAGAATAGAACAGCCCCCGGTATTGGGCGACGACAAAGCGTGAGGCGAGCTGTCTTTCCGCATCACCGATGGACAAACCTCCGGCCAGGAGCTCATTGAGCTTGGCCAGATCTTCGGCCTCCTGCGCGGTCGGCTTTGTAGGAAGCGCTGCTCTATCAGCAACCTTGACGCTTGGATAAAGAAACTTGGGGCTCTTGCGAAAGAGCTTCGGTGGCCTCTGGCCCTTTTTGAATATCACTTTATTGATGGCGTCCTGCCTGGAGCTCTCTGCTTCCTCGATGTCGGAATCACTTAGTTTCGTTGTTTCGACCAGCTTCGATAGCTTGGTCGTCGCCGCCTTTGGCTTGAGCAGCACCGACTCGCGCGCGATCCGCTTTGCCGTTGCCTTTTTCCGAGCATCGCTGGCGACGTACTGAGCTTCGTCTTCGGTGTCGCTACCGTCGGTATCCGTACCGGAGTCAGAGTCACTGTCGCTGAAGTAAGGGTTTTCATAGTGCTGGCGCTTACCTTTCTCTCTATCCGCATCTTCGGCACGCTGCTCAAGCGTCAGGCTCTGCACCAGGACCAGTTCCCGCCGCGCAGCATCATGCGGCGCATCACGCTCGCGCAGCTGACGATATAACGCCTCCAATTCACCCGCCGTGTATTCGTCCTCATCCAAGCCAATTTGGAATTCGAGCAATTCGTCGTCGGCATCGGAGGGAACATCGCCACTGCCACGTACCACTGCCTTCGTTGTCCTCAACACCAGCGGCACGCTGCGAACGACACCCCTGGCCCAGTCGTCGACATCGCGCATGGTGACCCGTATATGCTCGGTCAACCAGGTATCGATAAGAGTCCTTTTATCCTCATCACGCTCGATATCCGCAAATTGCGCGGAAAGATCCGGCCTCAATGCAGCGACGTAGTCTCGCGCGCGCTTCAATGATAAGGCGCTGAGCTTGCGGGTTGCGGATGTCGCGAAATAGCACTGCATCACGCCGGGCCCGACTGAGGTAGATACAACAGGCACGATCGCAGAGGAGTTGGCCGCCGAAAAGTTTGCGGCACGCGCACCCATCACATCGGCTTCGGTTAACGGTGCGGGGACTATGCCCGGTGATCCTGCATCCGTCGCGTGACGTTGCGCTGGCGCCGTGCTGTAGTGCAATTCTCCCGGCATATGCACGAGCGTCATGCCGCGGCCGGTGGAAGATACCTCCACCGACGAGCTCATACGTGGCTTGGCGATAACGGGCAGGTATCTACTCACGATGCATCATGCTAGCTAGACGTGGCCCACATTAGAACGGGTCTCTCCAAAGCACATGCCAGCAGGCGTTGGCGACCAGGGCGCCCGCTCAGAGCAGGAGGTGTCGTGACAGATGCGCCACCTCCCACTGCGTTCAACCGCGTCGAACAAGGGATGCTCTGATCTATGCCACGCACCCGGCATGACGTCCAGAAGGCTTGCAGGGTGGGTTGCGCGGCACTGGGCAGACTGGCCCGCGTGGCGCAGCCTGCGGGCCTTCTGGACGGCAGCCAAGTTAAACTGATGCCATTGATTCGACCGGGGCTTATCCGTGACGCGAAACCAACTGAAATTCGTCAGCATTGCACCCGGTGCAGATCAGGCCGGCCTTTCGAAAGAGCAGAAAACCTTTAATTCGCTGATCAAGCAGATAGAGAAACGGCGCGCGACACTGCGAGATTGGGAAGCGATCACCCCTCATATCCAGAAAAAGGTGCTCGACGAACTGCTCCCCCTGGTGAAAACATCTCAGGACATGCTGGCCGGATTGGTGCGCGCCATGGATCAAGCACATGACCTCAAGGGCCTGACAAAGACCGAACGCCGCATGCTGTCGAAAGTCATTGCCGTGCTCGCCGGCGACCTGGCCGAAAAACTCGACGATGCCGAACTGAAGGCGATTTACAACCGGCATAGCGACCTCGACTTCGACAGTGAGCTCGCCGCTAACGTCGATGCGATGAAACAGACCGTCGAGGATATGTTCGGCTTGGATCTTGGGGAGGACATCGCCTCGTTCGAAGACGTGCTGGGACGCGCCCAAGATCATATCGAGCAGAAGATGAGGGACGAAGAAACCCGCGATAGCGCGCGCAAAGAACAAAAGTCCAAGCAGCGAAAAAAGACCGCCAAGCAAATAGCCGCGGAAGAAAAAGCACGTACCGAACAGGCGCAGCTGAGTCTTTCCATTCGCGAGGTCTATCGAAAACTAGCTAGTGCGCTTCACCCCGACCGCGAAACCGATCTCGCCGAACGCAAGCGCAAAACGCTTTTGATGCAGCAGGTCAATCAGGCCTATGAGAAGCATGACTTGCTGAGGCTGCTGGAATTACAACTTGAGCTGGAACACATCGACCAGGCAGCGATCGACAACATCAACGAAAGTCGCCTGACTCACTACAACAAGATCCTGAAAGGGCAGATCGGCGAACTGGACCGCGAGCTACTCGATGTCGAAGCAAGGTTCCGCGATCAATTCAACTTGAACCCTTTTGAGCCCCTTACGCCCAAGTCCGCCTCACGCTCGCTTGCCGCTGAGATCAAGGGAGTCAGAGGTCACATCCGCCATATTGAATCCGACATGCTGGCATGCCAAGACATCAAGCAGCTCAAGAAGCGGCTGAAACTTTGGCATCAGGAAATCTCCATGCGTGATTTCGACGCCGAGCTGCAAGACATACCGTTCTGAGGGTCTATGGAGTTTGAAGGATGACGGGGCGGGAGCTACTTGGCAGCGCAGTTCGCCCAGCCGTTCATGCAGCAACAGATGCAGCGACTGTAGGAGCTGGCGATGCAGCATGGGCATGGCATGTCGCATTACGACATACCATGCCCCGTCCCGCGTTCATCGTTCATCGTCTAAAACGTGTAGCGCACCGTCGCCTGCACCGACCAACGCGACTGCGCGCGGTCGTCTTCAAGCACGTAGCCGCCGCTGTTGAAGTTGCCGGCCTTGTCGGTCGGCAATGCGTAGACGTACTTGCCGGTGGCCGGATCGACGCCAGCGAAGTTGGCGAGGCTGCGCATGTAGGGGTAGCCCACATCGTGCACCTGGCCCCACTTCTTGTTGAACATGTTCATCACGTTGAACAGGTCCAGCCGCAGCTCACCCTTGTTGCCCTTGAAGATGCCCGGAATTTCCTGACGGAAGGCCAGATCCAGCTCGTTCACCCACGGCGAGCGCGCATCGTTGCGGCCGGCCACTTGGCCCTGGTGATCCTTCAAATAATTCTCGCGCTGGATGAAGGCGTAGAACTGGTCGATGGCCTGCTGCGGCGTGCCCTTCTGGAACAGCACATCGCCCTGGCGCGGGATGTACATCAACCCAGGCGGTGCAGAAAGACCCGCCGGCTTGATGCCGCTGACGTCGTTGCCGAACACCCAGCTGTATGGCTGGCCGGTGTGGCCGTCGTAGAACGCGCTGATGCTGGTGGCGTAGTCGCCGAAGAAGCGATGCTGCCAGGTGAGCGAGGCGATGACACGGCGTGCGATTTCGAAGTTGGTGTGGCCAGCCTTGTCGGCGTTCGGATTGACCACTGCGTCGTTCGCCCAAGTGCTGGCGGCGACCTTCTCATTGCCTGAGCTGACGTCGGTGGCGCGGCCGAACACCAGACCGAGCGAGCCCGACCAATCCGAATCCGCCGTAAATGGACGGCTGAGCTTGAGCGTGAGGTACGTCGCCTCGCCGTTTTTGGTGTTGCTCAGGTAGATCACGTTGCCAAACTGCGGATTGCGGTTCGCACGTGCGGCGGCACAGCTGCGATCAGGCGTGGCACACAGCGTCTGGCCGGTGGGGCTTTTGCCGTTGGCGAGGAACGCATTCGGATCGGTGGTGTTCCAGTAGCTCAGACGGCCATCCGGCAATGCGCCCGTGGACTTACCCAGGTTGAGATCCTGGAAGTAGATGCCGTCGCGCGTGGACAGGTGCTCCACCTCGGCGGTGAACACCGTGTTCCACCACGGCAGCTGGCGATCGAAGCCCAGGCTCATCTTCCACACCGACGGCATGCGGAAGCGTGCATCAGTCACGTCCACTTCGGGCGAACCGCCCTTGCGCGCGCCCGCCGGGATCAGCGGGTTGTTCGGGTCGGCCGAAAAACCGATTCCGTTGGATGCCGAGTAGCTGGTCAGCGTCACGCCGTTATTGGTGTATGGATTGGACAGCCATACGCCCGGAGGCGCGCCTTCCGAAAGGCCCACGCCGCCGCGCAACTGCATCGCGCGTTCGCCGTCGAAGCTGTAGTTGAATGACACGCGCGGTTCGAACAGACCATTGCCGTCGAAAGTCGCGTTGTTGGGCACGCCCGGGAACGCCGCATTGAACGCCGGGTTGGCCAGCGGCGACTGATTCACCTTGGGCAGGTCGTAGCGGAAGCCGTACTGCAGCGACAGGTTGCCGATCTGCCAGGTGTCCTGCGCAAACAGGCCCCACTGGTTCAAGGTCCAGCGCGCGGCGATGCTCTGCAGGTCGCCGTTGGTCGGGCGGAACACGCTGTATTGGAACCAGTTGCTGTTGGCGAACGCATCGATGCTGGGGAAGGTATACGCGCCGAACTCGGTGCGTCCGAACAAGTTGTAGAACTTGTCGCGCTGGAAGTCGAAGCCGACCTTGACGCTGTGGTCGCCTAGCGCCCAGGTGCCAGCGAAGAACGTGTTGAGGCTCTTGATGTTCAGCACGTTGTAGTGGCGAAACTCTTCCTCACCCAGGTACACACTCGGCCCCGTGATGGTGCTGCCGCTGATGTTGCCGTTGGTGAACACCCGCACCTGCGGCTGTTGCGCGTACGGTATCGGGGTGGCGTCATAGGTGGAGTACGACACTGCCGCTTCGGTGGAAAAGCTGTCGGTCCACGCGTCGTACGCATTCAGCACGTACTGCTTGCTCTCGCGATTCTTGGTGAACCAGTAGCTGGAAAGGCTAAGGCTCGGCGCGGTGGACGAGGTGCTGTAGCCGTTGAGGTTCGGCTGGGTGCTCTTCACGCGGTCGAAGCGGAAGCTCACGCGATGGCCGTCGGCGATGTTCCAGTCCAGCTTGAACAGGCCGCGCTTCTCGTCCTGGTTCGCACCGGCGGCATTCACCACACCCGGCTGCATGCCGAGCTTGCCGGCGATCTGCGTGATGCGGTCGATGTCCGACTGCGCGATCGGCACGATATTGCCCTTGCCCGAGCCGAGCGGACCGAAGTTCGGTGCCGCGGCAATGGTCTTGGACTCTTCCACGTTGGCGAAGAAGAACAGCTTGTCCTTGATGATCGGCCCGCCGAAGGTGGCGCCGCCGGTCCACTGGCGCTTGAAGCCGGTGAAGGTGTTGCCCGCCTTGTCCTCACCCACCATGTTGTTGGCGTTGCGGAAGGCGTAATAGGCCGAACCGTGGAAATCGTTGGTGCCGCTCTTGGTGACGATGTTGATCGCCGCGCCCACTGCGCGCTTGTTGGCCACGTCGTAGTTGGCGGTGGAGATGTTGTATTCCTCGATCGCATCCAGCGCCACCGGCTGGTTCAGTGCCGGCAGGCCGTTGTCTTCCAGGCCGAAGGAATCGTTGGTCGGCACCGCGTCGATGCTGATGTTGTTGTAGCGGCTGTTCTGGCCCAGCGAGGAAATCTCGCCCTTGCTCTTGTTGGTCACCGTGATCATCGGATCGAGGCGCGCGATGTCCTGGATCGAACGGTTCGGAATCGGCAGCATCTTCAGCTCGCGCTGCGACACGTTGGTGCTGATGCCCTTGGCGTCAGGCTGGAATATCTGCGCCATCGCCACGCTGGAACTGTCCGCGCTTACCTGCACGCCTTGCAGATTGGTGGCGTTGGAGGCCGTGGCGCCGAGGTTGAGATCGATGCTGCTTTCCTGTGCCAACTGCAGGTACACACCATCCTTCTCGCCGGAGGCCTGGCCGTCCTTGCTCACCGTGATGTCGAACGGGCCGCCCACGCGCAAGCCCTGCGCCTTGTAGCGGCCGTCCGCATCCGTGGTCACCATTTGAGTGGTGCCCGAAGGCACGTGCACGATCTGCACCTTGGCCCCGGCCACCGATTTGCCGGCGGCATCCAGCACACGGCCGCTGAGCGATGACGACGTGTTCTGTGCGAATGCGGTACTGCTGATCAAAAGCGAAGCAATGGCGAGCGGCAACATCCGCCCACGCAGAATGACCTTCATGTCGACCTTTTCCTTGTTGCGCAGCGGACTGGTTCCGCCCCCAGAGATGCCGCCCAAGACGGGCAGCGAAATGCGGGAGATTAGACAGCCTGTGTTACGCATCCGTGATGGCCCAAAGGTCATCGTCCCATCCGGATCCACGGTAGGAGCGCACCCTGTGCGCGACAAACCAGCAGCCGGTTTGCACGCCGAAGCCGCCGGCAGGGCCAGGGCCATGGATGGTCCGAGTGAAAGCTCTGCGCTGGCAGGGCCAATGCTTAAAAAGCGCGGCCCTCGCGAACCGCTTCGCGCACAGGGTGCGCTCCTACAAAAGTAGGATCAGCCGTTCTTGCGGAAATACAGCCAAGCCACCAGCGCCAAAATCATCGCCGGCAACAGATTCGCCAGCAGCGGCGGCAGGCCATACACGGTGCCGAAGTTCACCATGGCCTTCTGCAGGAAGTACCAGCCGATGGCCAGCAGCATGCCGATGAACATGCGCTTGCCCAGGCCGCCCGAACGCAAGGCGCCGAACGCGAACGGCATGGCGCATAGCACCAGCACCAGCACGTTGAGCGGGTACAACGCGCGCGTCCAGAACGCCACCGCGTAGACGCCCGGGTTCTGATTATTGGCTTCGAGGTAGTTGATGTTGCGACGCAGGTCGCGCATCGGCAGGTACTGCGGCTGGATCACCGACTGCTCCAGCACCTGCGGGTTGAGGCTGGAATCCCAACGCTGGATGGCAGCCGTCGTGCTGTGTGTGCCCTGATCGTCCAACGTGGTGCTGCGCACGTCGCTCATCACCCACTGGTGGCCATCGTGTTCGGCGGTCTTGGCCCAATCGAAGCGCGACACCTCGCCGTTCGGCATCAACGTAAACACGCGCACATCGGCCAGCTGCACCGTGCTGTGTGTGCCGTTCTGTTTGGCAATGGCGGCCTTGGCGTTGATGATGCGGTCGCCATCGCGCGCCCACAGGCCGGTGTTGTTCGCCATGCCCAGGTTGTGCGACTTCATCCTGAGCTGCATCGCCTGCGCCTGGCGATCGCCCCAGGGTGCCGCCGTCTCACCGAGAATCACCACGCCCACGATCAGCGCCACCACCACGCCCATCGCCGATGCGCCAATGCGCAGCTTGGACATGCCGGCCGCACGCAGCGCCGTCAGTTCGCCACTGGAAGCGAGGCTACCCAGGCCCAGCAGACCGCCGATCAGTGCCGAATGGACGAACATCTCGTACATGCGGCGAGGGAACGTAATCAGGACGTACACCACGGCGTTGCTGAGCGTGTAGCCATTGCGGCCCACCGCGCCGAGCTGACGCAGAAACTGCAGCACGGCGTCGAAACCGGTCAGCAGCAGCCACACCATCAGCAGCGAGCCGAGCACGCTGGTGCCGATCAGCCAGTCGACGCGTTTGACCCGAAGCGCGGCCATCAAGTGGTGCCCTTGCGCGGCCGGCGGGCCGTGTACTGGTTGCGGAACATCCACGCGGCCCCCGCGAACAGCAGCAGGCTGACCAGCCACATCGGACCGGCGTTGTGCCAGTGGCCCTTGATGATCTGGCTGCGACAGAGCACGAGCAGATTGAAATAGAGGAAGAACGCCAGCACCGCGAGCAGCATGCGACCGTAGCGAGGCTCGCGCGGACTCTGCCGAGACAGCGGCAGCGACAACATCATCAGCACTACGGCCATCACCGGCACCGTGATGCGCCAGGCGAATTCGGCGCGTGCATTGGGCGTATTCACATGCGACAGCGCAAAGGTGCCTAGCGTGTGCGCCGGGTCCTCGTCGCTATTGTCGTTCTGCACATTGGACAGCGACGCATCGTTGCGCTCGTACTGCATCTTGCGCCAGTTGTCGGCGCCCAGTGGAATCTCGTACTGCCAGCCATCATGCAGTGCCAGATAGCGGCCATCGCCGTTGCTGTCCTGATACAGCTGGCCGCTCTTGCCGGTCACCAGCTTCACCACCGAGGGGCCGCCCTTCTTGCCCGCGCGCTCGGTGACGATCAGGGTGTTGCCCAGCACGCTGCCGTCGCGGCTCAGCGTGTCCACAAAGATGATGCCACCCTTGCCCGGCAGCTCGGTGAAGCGGCCGGCATCGAGGCCAGCGGCGATCACCGAACGATTCGCCTCAGCCACCAGCGCGTCAGAGGTGCGGGTGGCCCACGGACCCAACCACAGCGACACCAGCCCCACGATCAGCGCCAGCCCCATGGCGAGGATCGCCACCGGACGCAGCAGGCCACCAGGCCCCATGCCGGACGATGCCAGCACATGCATTTCGCTTTCGCGGTACATCCGACCCAGCGACCAGAACACGCCGAGGAAGCCCGCCAGCGGCAGCAGATTGGCCAGGCCGTCGAGCATGTTCAAGCCCAATACCTGGAACATCACACTGGCCGGAAAGCTGCCATTCGCCACTTGCTGCAGCACGCGAGCAAAGGCCGAACCGGCCAGGATCACCAGCAGCACTACGGCCACAGCGGCCACGGTCTGGGCCAGCTCGCGCAGGAAGTATCGATCGAGGATGCTCAGCATGAGGTAAAGTGAAGGGCTCCGTGCCTCGCCCCAACCGGGCCGGCAAACCCCAAGTCTAGCCTGTCCGCGCCGCTGCCGGACTTTCGCAGGATCTTATCGATGACGCTTCAGTTCAGTCTTGGCCCCGTCGCCCCGGAAACGATCGACACGCCGTGCGTGGTCGTCGGTGTTTACGAGAACGGCATGTTTACCAGTGCCGCCGCACGCGTGGACACCGCCGCCCATGGCGCGATCAAGCGCCAGGTGGAAAGCGGCGACATCAGCGGCAAGGCCGGCACCGCCACGGTGCTGTTCGGGCCGGAGGGCGTGGTGGCCAAGCGCGTGCTCGTGATCGGCCTGGGCGGACAGAAGTCGTTCGACAGTGCGCGCTATCAGAAGGTGAGCATCGAGGCCGCGCGCGCACTCGGCCGCCTGCCGATCGAAGCCGCCGTGTCCTGCCTCACCGAAGTGGATGTGCCGGGCCGCGATGCCGCCTGGCGCGTGCGCACCGCGGCGCTCGCCGCCGACTACGCTGCGTATCGCTACACCGCCACCTTCAAGCCGCGCGAAAAGAGTGCGCAACCGGAACTCGCCGCCATCGCTTTTGCAGGCAGTAGCGACGCCACGCCCGGCCTGGAGCAAGCCGCCGCGATCGCCGAGGGCGTGCGCTATGCGCGCGAGCTGGCCAACTTGCCGCCGAACATCTGCAACCCCGCCTACATCGCCGACCAGGCCAAGGCTTTTGCGGATGCGCACGACACGGTCAGCTGCAACGTGCTCGACCACGTGGAGATGGAGAAGCTCGGCTTCGGTTCGCTGCTGGCCGTCGGTCGCGGCTCGGTCAACAAGCCGAAGCTGGTCGTGCTGGAATACAAGGGCGGCCATGAGGGCGACAAGCCGTACGCTTTCGTCGGCAAGGGCATCACCTTCGACACCGGCGGCATCAGTCTCAAGCCCGGCCCGGGCATGGAAGAAATGAAGTTCGACATGGGCGGCGCCGCTGGCGTGCTCGGCGCGTTCGTTGCCGCGGTGAGGATGGAGCTCGCGCTCAATCTAGTGTGCGTGGTGCCCGCGGTGGAGAACATGCCGGACGGCGACAGCTATCGTCCGAGCGACGTGCTGACCAGCCTGTCGGGTCTCACCATCGAAGTGCTCAACACCGACGCCGAGGGCCGCCTGATTCTGTGCGACGCGCTCACCTACACGGCGCAGACCTTCCAGCCGCAGGTGCTGATCGACGCCGCCACGCTCACCGGTGCCTGCGTCATCGCACTGGGCAAACATGCCAGCGGCCTGATGAGCAAGCACGACGACCTCGCCGCCGAACTGCTCGCCGCCGGCGAAACCACGCTCGACCGCGCCTGGCGCATGCCGCTGTGGGACGACTATCAGTCCCAACTGGACTCCGGCTTCGCCGACGTCGCCAACATCGGCGGCAAGAACGCCGGTGCGATCACCGCAGGCTGTTTCCTGGCGCGCTTCACCGAAGGCCAGCGCTGGGCGCATCTGGACATCGCCGGCACAGCCTGGGACGAGGGTCGTAAAGGTCTCGCCACGGGCCGACCGGTGCCGTTGCTGGCGCAGTGGTTGCTGGATCAGGCCAATAAGAGCAAGTAAGAAGCAAGGGGCGAGTCGCGACGTGGCTGCCCCTTACTTACTTCCTCACTCCCTCACCCACTCACTCGCTCTATATGCCCCGCGCCGATTTCTACCTGATCGACAAGCCCCGCTTTCGCGAACAGCCGCTGTTGCTGGTGTGCGAACTGGCGAAGCGTGCCTATGCAGCGCAACAGCCTACGCTGATCCTGGCGCGCGACTTCGCCCAAGCCGAGGCCATCGACGAATTGCTGTGGGATTTCGATGCGGATGCTTTCATCCCGCATCAGCTCGCGGGCGACGATGACGACGCGAACACGGCGGTGCTGATCGTGCCGCCGGGCATCGATACGCCGGACCGGCCGATGCTGATCAACCTGCGCGAGACCTGCCCCGCCGGCCACTACGAGCGCGTACTGGAAGTGGTCGCTGCAGAACCCGCCGAGCGCGACGGTTCACGCACGCGTTGGGGCGAATACAAGCGACTGGGCATCGACGTCGCCAAGCACGACATGTAGGAGCGCGCACAGGGTGCACTCCTACGAGGAGACGCGCCCCGCAGCGGCAGTGGTGCCCGCCAGCGCCTCTGCCAACTGCTCACCCGTCAGCGGCTTGCGCAGGAATCCATCCATGCCCGCCTCGCGCGCACGCGTTTCCTCATCGCCACCGGAACGTGCCGTGATCGCGATGATCGGCAGGCGTTCGCCATCGGGCTCGCGCTGACGGATCAGGCGCGCGACCTGGAATCCGTCCACGCCGGGCAGATCCAGATCCATCAGCACCGCGTCGCAGCCGCCCTGGGCCAGCTCGGTCATTGCCGCCAGACCGTTACCGACGTAACGCACGCCATGGCCTTGGCGCTCCAGCAGACCGCGTATGACGGCCGCCACGATGACGTCGTCTTCCACCAGCAAGACCTGCAAACCTTCAGCACTCCGCGCACGCGCTGGTGCGGCGACAGCCGTGACCTCACCCTGCACGACCTCCAGCGGCAGGCGCACATGGAAACTGCTGCCGTAGGCCACCTTCGACTCCAGTTCGATACTGCCGCCCATCAGCGCCACCAACTCGCGGCAGATCGCCAGGCCCAGTCCGCTCCCGACGCGACGCTGCGGCCCGGTGGCCTGCTCGAAGCGCTGGAACAGGCGCGCCTGACTGGCCTCGGGAATACCTGGGCCGGTGTCGATCACGCTGAAACGCAAACCGCCCCCTTCGCATACAGCACGCAACGTCACACCGCCGTGCTCGGTAAACTTCAGTGCGTTGTTGGCGAGATTGAGCAGGATCTGTTGCACGCGCAACGCGTCGCCCAACACTCTCGCCGGCAGATCGTCGGCCATCGCCACCTGGAAATGCAGACCCTTGTTACGCGCCTGACCCTGCCCCAACTGGGCCACTTCCTTGACCAGGGTGCGCGGATCGAACGGAGCCACTTCCAGCGACAGCTTGCCTGACTCGATCCGGGCCAGGTCCAGTGCATCGTTGAGCAGCTTCAGCAGCATGTTGCCTGAGCGCTGGATGGCCTCGGCATACTCGTGTTGCTGCAGGCCGAGCGGCGTGCTCAGCAACAGCTCGGCCATGCCCATCACGCCGGTCATCGGCGTGCGGATTTCGTGACTGAGGGTGGCCAGGAAATGCGTCTTGGCCGCGCTCGCCTGTTCGGCAAGGCGACTGCGCTGTTCGGCCAGCTGAATCTGGTGGCGCTGCGCCAGCCGGCGGCGCCAGATCAGCAACGCTAGCCGCCCCAACAACACGACGATCAGTACGTACCCGCACCACGCCCACCAGCGTGCCCACGGCGGCGCCTGCACGTGAATGCGCAACGGTGCGCCCAGCGTGCCCCACTCGCCATTCGCGCCCGCGCCCATCACTTCCAGTGTGTAGTCGCCCGATGTCAGGCCGGCGAACTCACGCTCGCCACGCGCGCCCGTGTCGACCCAGTCGCTGTCGAAACCGCCAAGCCGGAAACGGTAGCGATTGGCGGCCGTGTTGATATAGGAAAACACCCGCGCTTCGATGCTCAGGCCACGGTCGCGCCAACCCAGCTCCAGCGCATCCTGCCGCAATGGCCGAGCGTGCATCCCATTTTGCGTGCGCACGCCGACGCCAGTGATCGACAGCGGCGGAATGAAACTGCCGTCATCCGCCTGGTTGGGATTGAAGCCGATCACGCCACCCATGGTGGCCGCATAGATATTGCCGTCTGGCATGCGCGCGAAGCCACGGGAGAATTCACCGTTGCTCAATCCGTCCTGCAGCCCGAAGGAACGGAAACTGCTGCTTTCCGGATCGAAGCGCCACATGCCGTCGCGACCCAATATCCATACCCGTCCCTGCTTGTCCACGGCGAGATCGACGACGTTGACGGAAGGCCAACCGTAGCGTGCGTCGATCTTGCGCTCCAGCGCCAGTCCGTCGCCTTCGTAGCGATACAGCTCCAGGCCGTCCGGCCGGGCCAGCCACATGCCGTCCGCGGTGAAATCGAAGGCATCCACCGCACGGTCGTTGCGCACGCCGGGCACAGGTTCGAAATGATCGCGGGTCGCATCGAGCCGGAGCAGGCCGCCGTCGCTCGCGTACCAGAAAATGCCATTCTTCAAGGTGAGCTGGCTGCCCCAACGCCCTTTTTCGTCGGCCGGCTTGATCGCCACGGGCGTCACCGCCAGCGTCTCCTGATCGATCCGAAACAGGCCCTCGCTGTAGGTCCGCACGTACATCTTGCCATCCGGCCCGAGCTCCACTTCCAGCGGATGCCCCATGCCCTGTTCAGCCGGAGGCACTAAGTCCAGCTTGCCCTGGGTATATCGATAGACACGACCCTGGGTCACGATCCACAAGCGGTTCTGCGCATCTTCCGTCATACCCACCACATCGCCGCGCATGTCGGACAGCACGTGTTCGACCTCGCCAGTGGCGGGATCGAGCTTGTCCACGCGACCGCTGCGCGCACCCACCCACACGCGCCCGTCGTGGCTTCGCGCGACGGTGGTGGCGACCGAATCGCGCAGGCTGCTGGCATCGTCAGGAATGTGGGTGAAGCGACTCACCTTGCTCCAGCCCGGCGCCAGGTAAGCCACGCCGCCGTCGAACAGCGCGACCCACAAGCCACCCTCGCGATCGGGCAGCACTTTCCACACCCAGATGCCGGGCAGGTTGCCGTACAGCAGCGGCTGGTTGGCCACTTGCTTGACCGCACCGCCTGGCCCCTCCTGCAGGTACAGACCATGCTGAGTACCGATCCACAGGCGACCGGCGCGGTCACGTGCGCTGCTCAGCACGTTGATGTCTGCAACGTCCTGGCAAAACTGTCGCGCGATGCCATCCTTGCCCACCACCAGCAGGCCGCGTGCCGAGGCGATACGCACTTCGTCGCCGTCGCCTTCGATGCGCCAAGAGTCGATGGGCTCCGAGGAATGCTCCTGCGGCACGGCGCGGATCCGGCCATCGGGATCGCGCACGAAGACGCCATTGGCGCCGCCGATCCATAAACGCTGCTGCGGATCGACATACAACGCTGCAACCGCGCCGAAGCCCGCCGAGTCGTTGCTAGGCGCCGGAGCGGAAATATGGTCGAAGCCCTGGCCATCAGGACGCATACGATCGAGGCCATGCGTTGTGCCAACCCATATCGTGCCGTCCGAGGCTTGCGTCATGTCCCAGACCTTGTCGCTGCTCAGGCTTTCCGGCTTAGCCGGGTCGTGTCCCCAATGCTGGAACTTGTCAGTCAGCGGATCGTAGCGATTGAGGCCCGCCTCCAGCCCGCCGGCCCAAAGCTGGCCTGAGCGGTCGAAGAACAGGGAGCCGATGCCGTTGTCATGCAGCGAATCCGGATCGTCCGCCACGTGGCGGAAGACCTTGAAACCCACACCGTCGTAGCGCGCGATACCGCCCTTGGTGGCGAACCACATGGCGCCATCAGGCCCTTGCGCCACGGTATACACACTGCTGCTGGGCAGACCGTTGACGGTGCCGTAGCTGCGGAACTGGGGCGTGGGCAGCATGCTGCTGCCCGGTGCGGATGTCGGTGCCCCCATACCGGTATCGACCGGCTGGGACGCAAGCAGTGCGATGCTCAACAGCAGTGACGACAGCATGATCTCCCCTAAGAGCCTGTTCCGTATCTCCGCGTAGCCCGCGTTGATTAGCTTTGGGCGCAAGGGGGTGGAGCGTGGCGCAGTGCCTGACTGGTGGTCAGGCCCAGCCGCGCGCCGCCGCATGGCGCCCAAAGCTAATCAACCCTCCGGGCCGGGTCTGTTTGCCCGCATGCCGGCGTCATCACTCGGTTGTGTACGGACGTACACGCCCTCGTTCTTCACTTGGCCTGCGCGCAAACAGCTCCCGGCGCGGGCCACGCGGAGATACGGAACAGGCTCTAACTACCGATCATGCCAAAACATCCGGGTCTTAACGAGTGTCGCCGCACCGTTTCACGGCCCGCGGCATGACTAGAATGCCCCATGTCCCGACGTCCAAGACTGTTGTTGGCCGCACTCGCCATCGCCGCCCTGCTGTGGCTGTTGTTCGCCGCCGCCGAACGTGCCCTCGCCCTGGCCCAGCGATTCCTGCAACTGCCTTCGTGGCTGCAATGGACGCTGGGCATCGCCATCGGCCTATTCGCTCTCGCCGGTCCGGGTGTGCTCTGGTGGTTGCTGCGCCCCAGGCGCAAACGGCGTGCCGTGCCGGCACCGGACCGTGGCAGCCTGGAACAGCGCATCGACCAATTGCAGACACGCGGCACCAACACCGGCGCGCTCGGCGCCGAACTGGGAGAACTGGATCGGCGTCGCGCCACCGCCCGCGTCTACGTGGCCTTGTTCGGTGAAATCTCCACGGGCAAATCCACCCTGATCCGCGCCCTCGCACCACATGCCCTGGCGGCCAGCGATGTCCGGGGCGGCACCACCCGCCAGGTAACTCATGTCGACGGTCTGCTGCCCGATGGCCGTACCTTGGTACTGGCCGACGTGCCGGGCAGTCGCGAGGCCGATGGCGATGCCCATGAAACACTGGCTCGCGAGGAAGCCTTGCGGGCCCATGCCGTGATTTATGTGTGTGCAGGCGAGCTCACGCGCAGCCAAGCGGAAGAGGTGCGCTGGCTGGGCGATTTCGGCAAGCCGCTGCTATTGGTACTCAACAAGGCCGATCAATGGAGCGGCGCAGAGCTGGACCTGCTGTTGCAGCGCCTGCGCAAACAGACCCGCGAGATCGCCGCCAACGTCGTAGCGGTCAGCGCGGGTGGCAGTGAACGCTACCAGCGGGCGCTTGCCGACGGCGGCATCGAACAGGTCGAGCGTCAGCGCAAGCCTGCCATCGAGCCGCTATTGAAGGCGCTGATGCGGCTCACTTCAGCCGGCGCGGAAGGGCTGGAGCAGCAACGCGAGCACGCCGTGCTCGCTGGCCTGCACGAAAAAGTCGGCACGCTGGAGGCGCAGACGCGCAGCGCCGAGGCCGAACGCATCGTGCGCAAGTACGCGCGACGCGCGGTGGTTGGCGCGCTCGCGGCGGTAGCGCCCGGCAGCGATCTAGTGATCCAGGGCGCATTGGCTACTGCTCTGACCCGCGAACTGGCCGAGCTGTACGGCGTGCGCGTCAGCGAGCTTCAGGTCGAGGACTTTGTGCGGCAGGCCAAGCTGACGTTGCGTACGGGGAGTTCCATCGTGCTGGCTATTGCCGGCAATGCGCTCAAGGCGTTTCCAGGATTGGGCACGTTGGGTGGCGGCGTGCTGCATGCGTTTGCTTATGCGTTGATCTTCGACAGTATGGGGCGGGCGTTGGCGGCGTCGCTGGCTGAGCGCAAGGCGCTGGATCAGGACGATGCGGGTGCACGGCTCAAGGCGTTGCTGGCGGATGCGGGGAGTACGCGGGTGCGGCAGTTGGCAACGTTGACGATGGATGCGCTGCGCGAGCGCGACGAAGGTGGTTGAGCGCTTTCACCCGGGCGCACATTTGCTCCCTCTCCCCGCCGGGGAGAGGGTTGGGGAGAGGGGCGGGTGCTTGCGATGCCCTTTCCTTTCGTCATTCCGGCGAAGGCCGGAATCCAGTGGAGTTATCGCCTGATTGTCGCGTCTGCGTACACGGGCTCGCCTGCGGCGGGCTTTCGAACCGCTGCCGCGGTCCGAGTCACTTTTCTCTGTTTGGCCAGAGAAAAGTAACCAAAAGAGAGGCCACCCCGGTTACGCGCCCTTCGGGTTCGTGAGGTCTGGCCGGGCTTTTCGACACGACATCCTTGTCGTGTCGAAAAGGCGCAGGCATCCATGCCTGCGCCCCCTTTGGGGCCTTATCGTCCAGCCCTCACCGCTGCACAAGGGCCCTGAGATCAAGAGCAACGGCAGGGGCGCAATTCGCTGCCATACGTCTCTAAAGAAACAATCCGTTTCACATCCGCCTGCTGGCGCCGCCATCGCTGATCGGCCATTCTTTCGCCTATGGTCATCTCGCGCCTGACAAACCGGCTGTTCCTATTCGCTATCGGGGCATTATTGAGCTGCGCGGCGGCGCAGGCGGCACCGGCGACGTATCGCTATGACACAACGCATAGCCAGATTGTTTTCAGCATTGACCACAACGGTTACTCGCGCCCGTTCGGACGTCTGCATATCGCGCGTGGGTGGTTGCGTTTCGATCCGGATGATTGGAGTCAGTCGGCGACCGAATTGGATATCGACCTCGGCAGTCTCGATATGGGCGATGCGGAGTGGAATGCCGCGGTGCTGAAGCCTTCGTTCCTGGATAGCGAGAAGGCGCGCTATGCGCATTTCGTCAGCACCTCCGTGGAGCGCAAGGACGCGACGCACGGCGTGCTGCATGGGCAGCTCTCGCTGCGCGGTATCACTCGCGCGGTCGAATTGCCTTTTACCTTTAACCGGCTGGCCAAGACCATCTACGGCCTGCACACCGTAGCTGGCTTCTCGGCTTCGGCCATGCTGGATCGCAACGACTTCGGCATCACTGCCAATCCCGGGGCCATTGGCCGCACGGTAGCGGTGTGGGTGGAGTTGGAAGCTATCCTCGACGACACCGCTCAGTCCAACAAGGAGTCTCCATGAGCTTGCGCAGCAACGACCGCCGATGGGGTTCGATCGCCAAGTTTTTCCACTGGATCACCGCACTGCTCATTCTGGGCAACGGCATCTTCGGCCTGATGATGGATCTGGCCAGCAATCCGATGCAGAAGATCAACTGGCTCGCGCTGCACAAGTCGATCGGCCTGACTGTGCTCGCGCTGTTTCTTCTGCGTCTGTTGTGGCGCTGGGGTGACAAGCGCCCGCGCGAGGAGCCGGCACCCCGCTGGCAGCAGCTGGCCGCGCACGCCACGCATGCGGTGTTGTACGTATTGATCGTCGCGCTGCCGCTCACCGGCTGGTGGCTGAACTCGGTCGCGGGCAAGCCGCTGCAGTTCTTCAAACAGTTCAACTTGCCGGCGCTGACCGCGGCCAATCATGACCTGAAAGGCACGGTGGAAGGTATCCACGAATACTTGTTCTGGTTCCTCGTGCTGGTGCTGGTGGCCCACGTGGGTGGCGCGCTGAAGCACCACTTCATCGACCGCGACAACACCCTGCTCCGCATGCTCCCTTTCCGCCGCCTGCGCGACGACTCCCCCTCTCAAGGAGAACACTGATGAAGCTCCCCGCTCTGACCCGTTTCGCCCCGCTCCTACTCGCGCTGGCCCTGCCCGGCCTCGCCAGCGCCGCCGATTACACCGTGCAACCGGCCGGCAGCAAGCTGGGTTTCTCCGACAGTTTCCAGGGCGCCGGCTTTGACGGCACGTTCGGCAAGTGGACGGCGGCGATCAGCTACGACCCGGCCAAGCTGGCCAGCTCGAAGTTCGACGTGGAAGTGGAACTCGCCAGCGTGAAGACCGGCGATAACGACCGCGACGGCGCGCTACCGGGTGCGGATTTCTTCAACGTCGCCAAGTTTCCCAAGGCGCATTTCGTCACCACCGGCTTCCGCCAGAACGGCGCGCAGGTGATTGCCGACGGCAATCTCACCCTGCGCGGCGTGACCAAGCCGTTGAGCCTCAATGTCACCTTCAAGCCGCAGGGCACCGGCGCCACGCTGGACGTGGCCGGCACCATCAAGCGCCTCGACTTCGGCGTGGGCGGCGGCGACTACGCCGATACCTCGGTGATCGGCGCCGACGTAAAAGTCACCGCGCACGTCGTACTCGCGGCGAAATAAGCCTGTATGAGCGAAGCGACGCTGTGGCAGCGCCTGCGCCGCTGGCTCACGCCAGAGGATGCAGGCGCCGCCACAGTGACGCCAACCGCCAACGGACATCCCGACACGCGCATGGCGGACAGCCTGCGCCACCTGCTCGATGATCCCGGTATTCCTCCTGACATCCGCAGCGAACTCGCTGCGGATTTCGGCCGTGTGGAAGCCATGCTCGATCGGCTGGAGCGCGGCGAGCTGCACGTGGCCGTGTTCGGTCGCGTGTCCACCGGCAAATCGGCGTTGGGCAATGCCCTGCTCGGACGTGAAGCGTTCGCGGTCGGTGTCTTGCATGGCACCACTACGCAAGCCGCGCAGGCCGTGCTGGATGAAGCTATCCAGGATGGCCTGGTGCTGATCGACACACCCGGCATCAATGAGCTGGATGGCGAGGCACGCGAGCGGCTTGCCTTCGAGGTGGCGGAGGTCAGCGACCTGGTGGTGCTGGTGGCCGATGGCGACCTTACCCGCGACGAGCTCGATGCGCTGAAACTGCTTGCCGCCACCCAGCGCCCCGTGCTGCTCGCACTGAACAAGTCGGATCGCTACAGCGTCGACGAACGCGCCTCGCTGCTCGCCCATCTGCGCGAACGCACGCAGGGCTTGGTGCGAGGCGAAGACGTGGTGGCGGTTGCCGCACACCCATCGCCGCAGCGCGTGATCGACATGGACGACCGTGGCCGCGAACACGCGCACGAACGGTCAGGACCACCCGACGTCGCCGCGTTGCGCGAACGCTTGCTGGCCATCGCACAGCGCGAAGGCAAGACGTTGTCCGCGCTGAATGCCGGTCTCTATGCCGGCCGGCTCACCGATCAGGTCAGCGCGCGCATCGCCGAAAGCCGCCGCCTGCTCGCCAGCAAGCTGATCCGCCATTACTGCCTGGCTAAAGGTGTGGCCGTCGCACTCAATCCGATTCCGGTTGCCGATCTGCTGGCCGCAGCGGGGCTCGATGCGGCGATGGTGCTGCAACTGTCGCGCGTCTACGGGTTACCGTTGACGCGCGCCGAATCCGGTCGCCTCGTCGCCGTGATTTCCGCACAGTTGATTGCGCTGATGAGCGCGATCTGGGGTGTGCATTTGGTGGCTACCACGTTGAAGGGCGTCAGCGCCGGTCTTTCCGTCGTCTTCACCGCCGCAGCGCAAGGCGCCATGGCCTGGTATGCCACGGTGTTGATCGGTCGCGCGGCGGAACGCTATCTGGTGGCCGGCAAATCCTGGGGCGAGCAAGGCGCCAAACGCGTGGTAGCGGAAATCGTCGCCAGCCTGGATCGCGATTCGATTCTGCGTGAGGCGCGCGAGGAAATCCTCAAGCGGCTGAAGCGCTGACGAACTGAGCCCTGCAGGAGCGCACCCTGTGCGCGATGGCACAACGCTCCGTAGGTGTCACTCGGGCCATCCTTGGCCCTCGCCCTGCGGGCGGCTCACGCCGTGCAAACCGGCAGTCCTGCCGGTTTGTCGCGCACAGGGTGCGCTCCTACAGCGGTGCGTCCAGGAAGGTGCGTAACGTTACGGCGTCGAACGGCCAATCCAATTCCCGCCCATCGCGCAAGTCACGCAGCACCGGTACACGCGTGCCGTAGCGATCTTCCAGGGTGGGATCGTCGTCGACCCACACGCTGTCGAAATCGGGCGAGCGCGCCTCGGCCATCACCGCGAGCGCCTGGTCGCATAGGTGGCAGTAGTCGCGCTGGTAAAGGATCAGGTCGGCCATGGGTGGTTTAAACAGACGGCGGCGTATGGCTGTCGAGAAGGAAGGGCACGCGTAGAATACCGGGTTCCCCTCCCAGCCTTGCAGCACAGCCATGGCCGTTAGCGTATTCGACCTGTTCAAGATCGGCATCGGGCCGTCTTCCTCGCACACCGTGGGCCCGATGCGCGCCGCGGCGCGTTTTGCCGAGCGCTGGCTGGAGGAAAAAGGTGTGCTCGGCCGCGTGGCGCGCGTGCGTGCCGAGCTGTTCGGCTCGCTGGCGATGACCGGCCGCGGCCACGGCACCGACAAGGCGGTACTGCTCGGCTTCGAAGGTGAACACCCCGACACGGTCGATCCCGATCGCATTCCCGAAACGCTGGAGCGCATCCGCACCACGCATCGCCTGCGTGTGCTGGGCAAGCACGAGATCGATTTCGAGGAAAAGCGCGATCTGGTATTCAACAAGCGCCAGAAACTGCCGTTCCACACCAACGGCATGCGCTTTACCGCCTACGACGCCAACGGCAACGAACTGGGCACGCGCGACTACTACTCGGTCGGCGGCGGCTTCGTCGTGAACCAGGACGAGGCGGCGGAAGACCGCATCGTCGCCGATACCACGGCGCAGCCCTACGCGTTCTCTACTGGCGATCAGATGCTCGCGTTGTGCGCACAGCACAACATGACCATCGCGCAGTTGATGATGGAGAACGAAAAGGTCTGGCGCAGCGAGGCGGAAACCCGCGCAGGCCTGCTGACCATCTGGAAGGCCATGCAGGATTGCGTCAATCGCGGCCTGCGTTCGCCCGGCGTGCTGCCTGGCGGCCTCAAGGTGACGCGTCGCGCACCGGCGATGGCCATCGAATTACGCAATGAGCCGGAAGCGGCGCTGAAAGATCCGCTCACCATCCTCGACTGGGTCAATCTCTACGCCCTCGCGGTGAACGAGGAAAACGCAGCGGGCGGTCGCGTGGTCACTGCGCCCACCAACGGCGCGGCTGGCATCGTGCCGGCGGTGCTGCACTACTACCACCGCTTCTGCCCCAAATCGAACGACGACGGCGTGATCGAATTCCTGCTCACCGCGGCGGCTATCGGCATCCTCTACAAAGAAAACGCCTCCATCTCCGGCGCCGAAGTCGGCTGCCAGGGCGAAGTGGGCGTGGCCTGCTCGATGGCGGCCGGCGGCCTTACCGCTGCACTCGGCGGCAACGTGCTGCAGGTGGAGAACGCCGCCGAGATCGGCATGGAACACAATCTCGGCCTCACCTGCGATCCGATCGGCGGTTTGGTGCAGATTCCCTGCATCGAACGCAACGCGATGGGCTCGGTGAAGGCCATCAATGCCAGCCGCATGGCGTTGAAGAGCGACGGCAAGCACCGCGTCTCGCTGGACAAGGTGATCGCCACCATGCGCGACACCGGTCGCGACATGAAGGACAAGTACAAGGAAACCTCGCGCGGCGGTCTGGCGGTGAATGTGATCGAGTGCTGATCGGGAGCCAGGAGCGGCAAGAGCGCCGCAAGCTTTATCGCCCTGGCTCTTCCTCGTTCCCGATGCCCTGCTTCCGGTTCCCGTCCGTGGGGGCTTGATCAGAGCATCCCTAGGGAAACCCCTTATTGCAGCAAGATGACAAGCAACCTCAAATGCAGGGGACTGTCCCCTGGCTTGGAGGTTTGTCATGCGTCCTGCAGATTCAGGTTCCGTCGCTCCGTACACCCCACAGCTCCTGCCACCGCAGCCGCAATACACGGTGCAACCACACGACACCGTGCAAAGCGTCGCCAAGGCGCATAACGTCACGCCGGAAGAGTTGGCGCGAACCAACCGCATAAGCGTGGATAGCGATATCTCGCACATCGCCGCACTGACTCTGCCGCCTCATGCCGTGATGCTGGCCAAGGACGATCAGACCCAGCCGCCACAGACGCCTGCGCAGAAAACCGATGCCGCGACAGCCGCCTACGACGCTGCCGTCAAGCAGCGCGATGACGCTATGCGCAATGCACCGCACAACGGCGCGATTCGCCAGGACATCTCCACCAGCGAATCGGCCAACGTCGATCAGACCCAGAAAGCCATGGATGCGGCGATCAAGGACGAAATCGGCAGCCAGATCGCCACCCGCAACGCTGGCGTACCTGCAGAGTTCCAGACTCCCACCGATCAGGTCGTCAAGAGTGCCGGCGACGCGATCATGGCGCGGCACCAGGGCGATTCGGTGGCGCAGTCGGCCATCGGCGCATCGGTCAGCGCCTATCAAACGCAGCAAAAGGTCGACTCGCTGGTTCCCTCGTTCTCCGGCTCGTGGAGTGCGCAGGACGAGCTGGCCAGGCTTAGCGACAACCTCAGGGGACAGCCGCAGGACGTTATCGATCATGTCGTTGCCGACCCTCGCGTGCAGGGATGGATCAACGATGCGGCGCATGAAGCGGCTGGGAAATCGTCAACTGACTGCGCCAAATATCTTGCCGATCTTGTCCAGAACACCCAACCGGATCTGGCCCGACAAGTCATCGAGAAGTGGTGGAGCCCGTCTGATCCCAACGATCTTCGCGCCCAGACCTCACCGATCGGCGTCGCTTCTTATGCTGCAAGCGACGCTGATGTCTACAAGAATCTCGCCAGTGTCTACAACGCACTTGGTGATGACCCGAAGGCGCAGGCGCTGCAACAACAGATCGCGAGCACGATCGCCAACCAGCAACAGGACAACCCCTCTTTCGCGCAACACACATTCACGCAAGCCATCAGCGATGGCGGTGGCGCGAAGCTGGCCATCGATGTGGCCAGCCAGATGCAGGCTGCAGGAAAGCACGATGCTGCGCTGAGCATCCTGTCCGCGGCAACACTCGGCACGGCGAACCTGCAGAAACAGGCGATATCGCAGGACATGCAGGACTACGCCAAGCAGACGCAGGAACTCAATGAGCTGATCAAGGATCTCGGCCCCGGCCTGACCCAGGAGCAGGAGCAGCATGCGATCAACAAGTACATCCAATCCAAGGGCAAGGATTGGCAGGATCAATTCGCCGGAATCAAGGACAAGCTGGTAACCGATGCGAGAGCGTTCAGTGGCGACGTCGGCGCAATGTTGAACATGCCCGACAACCTCAAGCCATTTGCTCCGACGCGAGAGGGTCTGGGCAAGATGCTGGATGACGATACGACGCGCAAGGCCATCGCGTTTGCGGCCACGCAAGATCCCAGCATCTTCGAAGGCAAGAACGCAGGCGAAGCCGCCAAGCTCATGCTCGAGGTTTCCCACAAGAACAAGGAATTCGTAGCTGCCGTGGGGCCGGCTTACGTCGCACGCAATCTGTTGCCAGCTCTTTCCAGCCTCAACCCCAACGATCCGGCCAGCGTCAGCAAGGTCAACGATGCACTGGCAAACCTCAAGGATGTCGCCGGATGGATGGGGCTGCCCAAGACCGATATCGACGAGGGGACTGAGAAGCTGAAGAAGGAAGTTGAGGCACTGCAAACCGAGTCGCTGGATGACGCCAAGCTGGGCAAAGGCATCAATGCAGTGGGCGCAACGTCCAAGGAGCTGAGTGAACTGAAGGAAATGAGCTTCAGCAGCGGAGCCTCCGGCATGCTCTTTCGTGCGGCCGCGCTCGCCATCTCAGGCGGTGCCTTGCTCAATCAGACCGGCACCACCATGGACGACCCGAGCACCAAGAACGAACTCGCGCAGCTGGCCCTCTCCGTCGGCGCCGTCCAGGATACGGCCGCCTTCGGTGCCGCCGTCGGCGCGGTCGACCGCAATGGCAGCCTTGGAAAATGGGGACTCGGTGCGAACCTGGCAGGCCAGGCCACCGAAAAATTCGTCGGCGTCCTCAACGTTTTCTACTTTGCGAATTCCGCTGGGGAAGCGGCCAGCAAGAACGACGTCCCGACAACGCTTCTGTCGGTTGCCGGACTAGCCGGGGCGGGCCTGACCCTGTTCGGCGGTTCCGAGGCATTGGGTGGCTTGGCCGGCCCCATAGGCTTCGGCATCGCCACAGTTGCTGCGTTGGGTATAGGTGTATCCGAACACTACGCCAAGGAACGCGAATACAAGGAAGCGGAGAACAAATTCCTCGAAGGAGCCGGAATCGAAAACGCCGGTGCGCGCTCACAGTTAATAAGTGTGGGCGGCGAACAACTCGATGCCATGCGCGCGCGCGGCATGTCGCCGGAACAGATCCAGGATATCGCCGAGAACCATCCGGAATGGATGCACATCGCCTACACGAACGACCCCTTGGGTCGTCCGTACTGACGACGCCCGGTTCCAATGAACGACACGGGATGCCTTGTGGCATCCCGTGTCGTTTCTGCATTCCGCTCGGCAAACTCTCCGCCTTCCGCAGGGCGCCCGTGCGCCGCCGCACGGCCCCGCGGCTTACGCCCCATGCGCCGGTCTGTCATCATCCGCAGCTTGTGCCGCCCGGAACGGTGGCGCGCTGAACCTTCGATATCTGGGAATTCGTATGTCCTCTTCCAGCCCCATCCGACGCGAAGTCGGCCCCTTCGCGCTCATGCTCACCGGCCTGGGCTCCATCATCGGCTCCGGCTGGCTGTTCGGTGCATGGCGTGCCGCCGGCCTGGCGGGCCCCGGCGCCGTATGGGCCTGGGTGCTCGGCGCGGCGATCATCATGACCATCGCGCTGACCTATGCGGAGCTGGGCTCCATGTTCCCCGAGTCGGGCGGCATGGTGCGCTACAGCCACTACTCGCACGGTTCGCTGGTGGGTTTCATCGGCGCTTGGGCCAACTGGATCGCCATCGTGTCGGTGATTCCGGTGGAAGCGGAAGCTTCGGTGCAGTACATGGCCTCGTGGCCGTGGCAGTGGGCGCATGACTTGTATATGCACATGCCGGACGGGCATGGTGAACTGTCGGTACCGGGTTTATGGATCGCCGCCGTGCTGGTGATCATCTACTTCCTGCTGAACTTCTGGAGCGTGAAACTGTTCGCGCGCTCCAATACCGCGATCACCATGTTCAAGCTGATCGTGCCGGCGGCCACCGGCCTGGCGCTGATCGCCAGCGGTTTCCACAGCGAGAACTTCTCCGTCGGCGTGCATGGTGATTCGCACTCGACCGACTTCGCTGCGGTGCTTACCGCCGTGGCCACCGCCGGCATCGTTTTCAGCTTCAACGGCTTCCAGAGCCCGGTGAACCTCGCTGGCGAGGCGCACAACCCGGGTAAGAGCATCCCGTTCGCGGTGATCGGCTCGATCGTGCTGGCCACCATCGTCTACATCATTCTGCAGGTGGCCTACATCGGCGCGGTGCCGCCGGAGATGCTGGCCAAGGCGGGCTGGCACGGTATCGATTTCCGTTCGCCGTTCGCCGAGCTGGCGATCATCGTCAACCTGCACTGGCTGGCGATGCTGCTGTACGTCGATGCCTTCATCAGCCCCAGCGGCACCGGCATGACCTACACCGCCACCACCGCGCGCATGATCTACGGCATGGAGCGCAACGGCACGCTGCCCAAGATCCTCGGCCGCATCCATCCCAAGTGGGGTATCCCGCGTCCGGCGATGTGGTTCAACCTGCTGGTGTCCTACCTGTTCCTTTTCAGATTCCGCGGCTGGGGCACGCTGGCGGCGGTGATCTCGGTGGCCACGATCATCTCCTACCTCACTGGTCCGGTGAGTGCGATGACCCTGCGCCGCACCGCGCCGGAGCTGCACCGCCCGCTGCGTATCGCTGGCCTGCCGATCCTCGCCGCCGTCGCCTTCATCATGGCGACCGAGCTGCTGTATTGGGCCAAGTGGCCGCTGACCGGCGAGATCATTCTGCTGATGGTGGTCGCACTGCCGGTGTACCTCTACTACCAGGCCAAGGCCGGCTGGCACGACTTCGGCCGCCAGATGAAGGGCGCCTGGTGGTTGGTCTGCTACCTGCCGACGCTGGCCTTCGTGTCCTGGGCCGGCAGCACCATGTTCGGCGGCAAGGGCTACCTGCCCTATGGCATCGACCTCGCCGTGGTCGCAGTCATTGGCCTGGTGTTCTACGTGTGGGGCGTAAAGGCCGGCTGGCGCACGCCGTCGGTGGAAGCGGCGCTGCTGGAGGCGAAAGCCCATCCAGGTGCGCCGGTGGTGCCGCCGGATGAGTACGAGGCCGAGCGCATCACCGGGCATTGAACACGCCCTCTCGTGAAAAGCAAAAAGCGCGGCCTAGAGCCGCGCTTTTTTATGAGTCGGACAGTCCCCTGTTTATAGCTCGTGTCCACACGATAAGATCATCGGACTCAGGGCGTGCCAAATTGGTCGACCCGATATCAAGGAGGATGTCATGACGCCGTTCCTGTGGTTCAGCCTGTCGCTTCGCATCATCGGTGCATGGACAATCGTCACGGGCCTCGAAATGGCGGTGACCGCGTTTAACGTCGCTCGCGGCTTGAGCAGCGCGGCGGAATACTCGGCCTGGGCCTTCTTCAATCAGACCGTGGCGCACCTGGCGATCGGCCTCATGTTAGTCAAGTTCGCCCCCATGCTTGCGCAGTGGGCCTACCCTCGCTCCAAGGCTCGGCCGCAAGAAGAAAGCGCCGACGTCTGACCGCCGCGCTCAAAGCAAACCAGCACGGGCTATCGGCAGGCGGAGGGGCGCTAGCGTGCACCCCTGCCAGTTTCAGGTGAGAGAGAGCACATCACCCAGCAACGCCTGCGCCGTCACCTCCGGCCCCGCACCCGGCCCCTGAATCACTAGCGGCTGTGAGTGGTAGCGCGTGGTGGTGAGGGCGAACTGGTTGTCGGTGCCGTAGAGGCGCGCTGCGGGATGGGTGGCGGACACTTCGACCAGGCCTACGCGCGCACGACCGCGCTGATTGAGCCGGGCAAGGAAACGCAACACGCCACCGCGTGCTTTCGCCTCGGCATGGCGCTGTGCCAATGGGGCATCGAGTTCTTCCAAACGTGACAGGAAGGTCTCGGTATCCACGCCGCGCAAAGCTTCCGGCACCAGACTCTCCACTTCCACCTCGTCGGTACCGAGGGCGAAGCCGGCGTTGCGAGCGATGATGAGTAGCTTGCGCGCGACATCCTCACCGGAAAGATCGGAGCGTGGATCAGGCTCCGTGTAGCCGAGCTTGCGCGCTTCACGCAGCAGCGCGGAGAACGGCTGACTGCCATCGTACTGGTTGAATAAGTACGACAGCGAGCCGGAGAAAACACCCTCCAGTGTCAGCAGCGCATCGCCGCAACCACGCAGACGCCGTAGGGTGGACAACACCGGCAGGCCGGCGCCGACGGTCGCCGCGTCGCCATAACGCGCACCGCTCGCGGTGGCCGCCTGCAGCGCGCGCCACCCTGGCAACTCGCCGCCGGCCAGCGCTTTGTTGGCGGTGACGACGTGATACCCCTTCGCCAGCCATTCGGCGTGACGAATCGCCAGCCCGGTATTGGCGGTGGCATCGATGATCACTTTCACCGCTGCCCCGCTGCCATCGAGTGCGCGCAGCAGGGTGGCATCGTCACGCGCGTCGCCGTTGCTTTTCAGCTTTTCGCGTAGACCGCGGTCGGCGAGTTGAGCCGGCTCGGTCTGCTGCCGGCGCGAATTGGCGACACCTACCAGCCGCAGCTTCGCGGCGGCGGGTGTGTTGAGCAGCTTGAGCAGCGCGCCGCCGACAACACCGGTACCGAGCAGCACCAGCGCCACGCCCGATGCCGCAGCTGTGGGCTTTGCGGAATCAGGCGCCTCCGCCAGCACCGCGCTCATGCCGTCACCCGGCGTTTCGACCCTGCCGAAGCCTGCGCACGAGCGAGCGCTGCATCGAGATCGCGTAGCAGATCGTCACCATCCTCGATGCCGACGGACAGGCGCAGCAAACTGTCGGCGATACCGGCGGCGTGGCGCGCTTCCGACGCCATCGAGGCGTGCGTCATCGAAGCCGGGTGCGCCACCAGACTTTCCACGCCGCCCAGCGATTCGGCCAGCGAGAAGAACGCCAGGCCATCGACGAAAGCCTCGATCTGCGCGACCTCGCCTTCCAGCTCGAAGCTGAGCATGGCACCGAAGCCCTGCTGCTGACGTGCGGCCAAGGCATGACCCACGTGGCTCTCGAGGCCCGGGTAGTAGACCTTGCGTACGGCCGCATGGCCGTCCAAACGCTCAGCGATGCGAACCGCGTTTTCCTGATGCTGACGCAGCCGCACACTGAGAGTGCGCAGGCCGCGCAAGGTGAGGAAGCTGTCGAACGGCGCGCCGGTGAGGCCATTGCAGTTACCCCACCACTTCAGCTGCTCGGCGACGGCGGCATCGCGCGCCACGACCGCGCCGCCAACCACATCGCTGTGGCCGTTGATGTACTTGGTGGTGGAATGCACCACCACATCCGCCCCCAGCACCAACGGCTGCTGCAATGCCGGCGAAAGGAAGGTGTTATCCACCACCACCAGCGCGCCCACGGCGTGCGCAGCCTGGGCGACGTGGCGGATATCGGTGATACGCAGCAGCGGATTGGAAGGCGTTTCCACCCATACCAGCGCCGGCTTGGAGGCCAGGCCATTGGCGAGTGCCACGCTGTCGGTGAGATCGACGAATTCAACGCTGAAGCGACCTTTCTTCGCCCAGGCGTCCAGCAGGCGCCAGGTGCCGCCGTAGCAATCATGAGCGGCCAGCACTTTCGCTCCGGCCGGAACCAGCTCCAATGCCAGTGCCACCGCCGCCATGCCGCTGGCCGTCACCACGGCACCTGCACCCTGCTCCAAATCAGCCAGTGCGTTGCCCAGCTGGTCGCGCGTGGGATTGCCGCTGCGCGAGTAGTCATAGGCACGCTTGCCGCCCAGGCCGTTGAAGGCGTAGTTGGTGGACAAGTGCAACGGCGGCACCACAGCGCCGTGCTGGGTATCGGATTCGATGCCGGCGCGCACGGCGCGGGTACAGGGGGCGGTGGTCTCGCTCATGGTGGATCTCCGTGCGTGGCTTGGTGCCGAGGGGCGCGATGCGTAAGGCGCGATGTTTAAGGGATGCGACGTTTAAGAGCAGAAAGTTCAGGCCAGCGCTTCGCGCAGCAGCGGCGCGAGGCGATCGGTTTCTTTGAGAAAGGCGTCGTGCCCATAAGGCGACTCGAGCACTTCCAGCGTGGCCGGACCATGCAGGCGACGCTGCAGCTCGCACAGGTCGGACAGCGGCACCAGGCGATCGGAGGGAAAGCCGATCAGCGTGGCGGGCGCGGCAACCTGCTCTGGCGTGACGTCGTGCAGATCGATGGATTCGGACAGGGCCAGGAAGCGCTCAACGTCGAAACGCTCGACGAAGCGGCGGCCGGCATGCTCCAAGTAATCCTCGACCGGGAAATGAAAGCGACCGTCGCGAAATTCCGGCGCGGCGGTGAACCGGCGCGAGAACTCCTCGCTGCCACGGTAGGTGGTCATAGCCAGCTGACGCGCCAACGCCAGCGCCTGTTCCGGCTGGCCGGTGCTCTGGCCAAGGCGCACGATGCCGCGCTGCACCGAGCGCTGCGCGGTGGCCAGCGGATGCGGCCGATGCGCGCCGGCAAGCAGCACGAGGCGGCCCAACGCATAAGGATGGCGCGCTGCAAAGGCCAGCGCAGCCATGGCGCCGTAAGAGGAACCCACGAAGGCATGCACACGGCGGATGCCCAAGGCTTCAACCAGGGCAGCCAGCGCATCGGCCTGGTCTTCGCTGGAGATGGCGCCGACGCCATCCAGGTCGGCTGGCGTAAGCCAGTCGATGGACAGTACGCGGTAGCGATCGAGATCCACTGGCAGGCCGGCGCCTACCGCCTCCTGCCACCAGCCCGGCGCGGCTTCGCAGTCCAGCGCCACCACGTCGCGATCCGCGGAGATGCCGCCCTGCACGATCACGGTCGGTGCATCCGGCGCGCCACACCACAGGTAACGCACATCGACCTCGCAAGGACGGCTGCCGTACTTGGGTGTGAAGCGGACACGGCGAGAGCTGCGTTGAGTGGTGAGGCTTGGGCGCACAGCACCCGCCACCGTACAAGGGCTGGAAACAACGGGTGGAACGGGCAGTGGCTGGCTGGGCATCGTCTCTCTCCGGTCGGCATCGCCCTGCGGATACGGAGAGGTCGCCATGCATTCGGCAACAAAGCCAATGCAGAGCTCGCCCATCTCTCGTCGACGCCGTAGCGCCTCCGCAGGAGTTGGCACCGTTGCGGAATAGCTCCGCAGGTTGCCCCGGCTTCAAAGGGCCTGTCCCTCAGCCGGTCTCGATGAGTGGGCTGGACTCTATAGGCCATCACCATGAAGTGTCAATAGACGTCTAAACGTCTACACATCCATTTACATCACTCAACGAAGGAAGCCCCCACCAAGCCTGCCCGCAAAGGGCCAGCACACAACCCCATAGCCCGCCCCGCCAAGCGCTATGCTTTGTCACCCCATATCCCTGATTGGCCCATCCCACCCATGACCACCCACCAGGCAACCAGCCCCCAGGCCTTGCAGGCCCTGCTCCAGCTCGACGGGTTTGCCTTTGTCACCGGCCCGACCATGCAAAGCCTGCTCGCAGCCTCAAGCGGGCTGGACGACTGGCCTGCCTTCGCTGCCAGCTGGAACGAGCTTGGGCCGGATACCTACCTCGCCGCCAAGGGCCGCCACCGTCGCCGCCGCCATGCGGTGTTTTCGGCGGGTGCTACGGGTGAAATCCGGCGCGAACCAGATCAGCCGCACTACCAGAGCCTGGACTACAACAACTTGCAAGGCGGCATCGAGCGCTGGTTCGAACCCATGCTGCCGGCGATCGCCGATGGCCCCAGCCTGCGCCGCATCCTTGGCTTCAGCCGCGACTTTTTCGGGATGCTCGCGCCAACTGTCCGCCAGTGGCGCATCGAAGTGCATCAGTTCCGGATCGAAGCCCGCGCCGATGCGGCCGGCGAGCCCACCCCGGAAGGCGTGCATCGCGACGGCGTGGATTACGTGCTGGTGCTGCTGATCGACCGCGAGAACATCGAGTGCGGCACCACCACCATCCACAAGCCGGATGGCGAGCTACTGGGCAGCTTCACCCTTACCCACCCGCTGGATGCCGCCGTGGTGGACGACGCACGGATCTGCCACGGCGTGACGCCGGTGACGCCGCTCGATCCGCAGCGCACCGGGCATCGTGACGTATTGGTCGTGACTTTTCGAAAGGCGCCGGCTGCCGACTGAGCTTCACTGGCCAGCAGCAGGCTGCCTCAGCCTTTGAACAGGCTCTTACTGTTTCATGGCGACGAACGAGCTGGTGGTGCCATGCAACTTGTCGTCGATGGCGATGTTCATGCTCTTGCCATCCGGCGACACGGCCATGGTGGCCACGCCGACCACCTTGCCGTCGCGCAGGTCGGTTTCGACCATGCCGTGCTTGCCCTGCCGCTTCACCGTAACGGTAGTGATACCCGGATCACCGCGATAGGGCGCCTCCTGGCCATCCACCTTGGCGGTGTAGGACTGCCCCATGGGGGTGCTCATGCTCAGGTTGCCGGCATCCTCCCTGAAGGTGATGGTCAAGGCGTTGTCCGATACTCCCGCATAGCTGATGGTGCGCCAGGAGCCGGAAAGGGCGTGTCCGCCCGCCACCCCCTTGGCGACCCGCGTCATGGTGGCCTTTCCCGTCATCGGCGCCGCATTGGTCGCGCTGCTGTCGCTGAATTCGACCTGGGCGGTTTGTCCGTCGGGCGTCACGCTCGTGGTGGAGGTCATGACCACCTTGCCGGCCTTCTTGCCGGTGCTCTCGACGGTGTGGTCGTCCACGACCTTGACCGCCAGGGTGTCGAAATAGGGATAACCCTTCACCGGCTGATCCGTGCCGTCGGCCTTGACGCTGATGGGCGGCGCGCAGGTCTTGCAGTCGTACATGCCGTTCTGCAATACGAACACATCCGGCTTCTTGGGCAGATTCGCCTTGCCCATATCGATCTTCCAGGTGCCGTCGAAGGCGCTTTGCGCCAAGGCAACCGCGGGCACGAGCAAGGCCGCCAGCAAGGCGGCACGCATTAAAGCCTTCATGGTTGTTCCTCCACGGTGTGAACGATGGCCAGGAACAGCCGATAGCCTCCCCGGACGCCCCTGCCGCTCGGGCAACCTCCAGCGGAATCCCAGCCGGTCAAACCTACGCCTGGCGCAGGCACGGGGCAATCGACTGAAAGTGCTAGGAATGCCTCCATCACGCGTGATCACGAAACGGGTTTACCCGCGCCGCCGCGACTGCAACACTTCGTGGCACCCCACGGCCAAAACCCATCAAGGAAAGCGATCCGTGTCCACTATCGCCAGCATCGTCATCGCGCTTGTCGCACTGCTGCACCTGTGGTTCCTGGTGCTGGAAATGTTCCTGTGGGACAAGCCGGCTGGGCGCCGCGCCTTTGGCCTCACCCCGGAATTCGCTACCCAATCGAAGGTGCTGGCCGCCAACCAGGGGCTATACAACGGGTTCCTGGCTGCCGGCCTGATTTGGGGTTTGTTCCTTGGCGCCCAGGGCTTGCAAGTGAAGTGCTTCTTCCTTGCCTGCGTGCTGATCGCCGGCATCTATGGCGGGCTCACCGCAAGCCGCAAGATTCTCTGGATACAGGCAGCACCGGCAGCGCTTGGCCTGATCCTTCTGTCGATTTAAGTCGCCTTACACGGAACGTCCACACATGAATGCAAGCACGCAGCAACCCATCCATCGCGAAGCCGTTGGCTAAAACTACGACCCGGCACGCATGCAGCGCGCCCGCGAATTGAGCTGGGCTGCACTGCAAGGCATCCGCGAACGCATGCACCCCGGCATCAGCGAAGACGAGGCGAAGGCCGAAGCGGACGAGGTGTTCCGTGCGCTGGGCATGGATCGGCTGTGGCATCCGGTGATCATCCGCATCGGCGAGAACACCACCAAGATCTACCGCGAGCGCTCGACGCCGAATGTGCGGCTGGGCGAGAACGACATCTACTTCATCGATCTCGGCCTGGTGTTCGATGGCCACGAGGGCGATGTGGGCGACACCTTCGTGACCAGCCATGCGCCGGAGAAGCTGGCCTGCGCTGAAGCCGCCCGCACGCTGTTCAAGGTCGTTGCCGATGCATGGCGCACCCAAGGCCTGAGCGGCGAGGCGCTGTATGCCTTTGCCAGCGAGCAAGCCGAGGCCATGGGCTGGCGCTTGAACCATGCCATCAAGGGCCATCGCCTCAGCGACTTCCCTCATTCGGTACACAAAGCCGGCGATCTTGGCGAACTCGGCTCCACACCCTCCAGTGGGCTGTGGATTCTGGAGATCCAGATTGCCCATCCCACTGAGCCCTATGGAGCGTTTTACGAAGATTTGCTAACCCGCTAGCGCGGGATAGGCTATCGCCCTTGTGTTCCCATGCAGGAGCGCTGCGATGAGCTTCGACAATCGTCCGCTGGAAGGCGGCTGTACCTGCGGCGGGGTGCGCTATCGCATGACCAGCAAACCGCTGATCGTGCACTGCTGCCACTGCCGCTGGTGCCAGCGCGAGAGCGGTGCTTCGTTCGCGCTCAATGCCATGATCGAGACGAACCGCGTCACCCTGCTCAGGGGACGGCCGCTGTTGGAGGCCATCCCCTCCTTCAGCGGCAAGGGCCAGACGATTGCCCGCTGCCCTGACTGCCTCATCGCCGTATGGAGCCACTACGCTGGCGGCGGCGACACCTTCGCCTACATTCGCGTGGGCACGTTGGACGAACCCGACCGGCTACCACCGGACATCCATATCTTCACCTCGACCAAGCAACCCTGGGTGGTCATTCCCGACGGGATGCCTGCCGTCCCCGAGTACTACTCGCGGGAGGCTTACTGGCCTCAATCCAGCCTCGAACGGCGCCAAGCCATGCTGGCGGGCAGATCGAAGCCATAGCCGCGGCACCCATTCAACACGCCCTCTCAGGTTCAACGCGGGCCACGCAGAGATATTGAACAGGCTCTTATCAGTGCATCGACTACCATGCAGCTTCTCCCTCCCGAGTGCATTGCATGTCGCCTGAGTCACCCCATCGAACGGCCGACGCCGTTCGATCCCCGCACGCGGATGCCTTCACGGATCGGCTGAAATTCAACGCCGACAATACGTTTCAGCGCGAACTGCGGCGACGTGTCGAGGACTATTTCAAGCGCAGCGGACACAAGCAGCGCGACAGTGCGCGCATGTACCTGAAGACAGCGATCATTCTGGCCGCCTTCGTCGCCTCGTATGTGCTACTGGTGTTTTTCGCGGCGACGTGGTGGCAGGGCCTGTTGCTAAGCGTCGTGCTTGGCATCGCCACCGCGCAGATCGGCTTCAACATCCAGCACGACGCCGGCCACCAAGCGTATTCGGAGCGCCGCGGGATCAACAAGTGGATGGCCATGACGCTGGATCTGGTCGGTGGCAGCTCGTATGTCTGGCATTGGAAACACGCGCACTTCCACCACACCTACGTCAACATCGACGGCTACGACAGCGACATCAGCCTCGGCGCCCTGGCACGATTCTCGCCGCAGCAGAAACATTACTGGCATCATCGCTGGCAGCACATCTATCTGTGGATGCTCTACGGCCTCACGGTGGTGAGCTGGCATCTGCATGACGACTTCCGCGACATCATCACCGGCACCATCGGCAAGCGCCGGGTCCCACGGCCGCGCGGCAAGGATCTGGCGGTTTTCGTGCTCGGCAAGGTGGTCTTCTTTGCGCTCGCTTTCGGCCTGCCGCTGGTATTCCATTCGGTGGGCACTGTCCTGCTCTATTACGCCGCGGTCGCCGTGGTTACGGGTTTCCAGCTTGCGCTGGTGTTCCAGTTGGCACACGCGGTCGAAGAAGCGGCGTTCCCGTTACCGAGCGAGCCCGGGCGCATGGCCAAGCCATGGGCGATCCATCAGCTGGAAACCACGGCGAACTTCTCACGCGATAGCCGAGTGATTACATGGCTGGTTGGCGGCTTGAATTTCCAGGTCGAGCACCATTTGTTTCCGCGCATCTGCCATGTGCACTATCCGGCCATTTCGCGCGTGGTCGAGGCGACCTGCCACGAATACGGCGTGCCCTACCACGCGAATCGCTCCTTGGGTGCCGGCATCGCGTCGCACTATCGCTGGTTGCGGCGCATGGGCAGGCTGGACCCCGCACCGACACCGCTGGTGCCCGTACTGGCACCGCAAGCCTGAGTCTCAATAGACGAGCGCTGGGGCCCATATCGGGGTGGCGTGAGCCAAGGTCCGCCACCCTCTCCTCCCAAGCCATGGCCGGCCGCGGCACCGTTCCACGGTATCATTGCCGGTTCGCGCCCCTTCAGCCTTTCTCGCATGTCCACCCATCTCACCGAAACCCGCCGCCGCCGCACCTTCGCCATCGTCAGCCATCCTGATGCGGGCAAGACCACGCTGACCGAAAAGCTGCTGCTGTTCGGCGGCGCGATCCAGATGGCCGGCTCGGTGAAGGGTCGCAAGGCCGCACGCCATGCCACCTCGGACTGGATGGCGTTGGAAAAGGAGCGCGGCATTTCGGTGACCTCATCGGTGATGCAGTTCCCGTATGAAGGGAAGATCGTCAACCTGCTCGACACCCCTGGCCACGCCGATTTCTCGGAAGACACGTATCGCGTGCTGACCGCGGTGGACTCGGCGCTGATGGTGATCGACTGCGCCAAGGGCGTGGAAGAGCGCACCATCAAGCTGATGGAAGTGTGCCGCCTGCGCGACACGCCGATCATGACCTTCATCAACAAGCTCGACCGCGAAGGCCGTTCGCCCATCGATTTACTGGACGAAGTGGAATCCGTGCTCGGCATCGCCTGCGCGCCACTGACCTGGCCGATCGGCATGGGCAAGCGCTTGAAGGGCGTGTATCACTTGCTGCTGGACGAAGTGCACGTGTTCGAGCCGGGCAAGAACTTCACCCGGCAGGACTCCACCATTTTCAAGGGCATCGATGCACCAGGCCTGGAAGCGGCCATCGGCGCCGAGGCGATGCGTGAGCTGCGCGACGAGCTGGAACTGGTGCAGGGCGCCTCGCATCCGTTCGATCTCGACCAATACCTCGCCGGCAAGCTCACTCCCGTATTCTTCGGCTCGGCGGTGAACAACTTCGGCGTGCAGCTGCTGCTGGATTTCTTCATCGAGCATGCACCTTCGCCCAAGCCGCGCGGCACGCTGACGCGCGAGATCGAGCCGGCCGAAGAGAAGCTCACCGGCTTCGTGTTCAAGATCCAGGCGAACATGGACCCGGCGCACCGCGACCGCGTGGCTTTCATGCGCGTGTGTTCGGGCACCTACACCGCCGGCATGAAGATGGTCCAGACGCGCACCGGCAAGGACGTGCGCATCGCCAACGCGCTCACCTTCATGGCCAGTGATCGCGAGATTGTGGAAAGCGCTTTCCCGGGCGATGTGATCGGCCTGCACAACCACGGCACCATCAGCATCGGCGACACTTTTTCCGAGGGTGAGCTGGTGTCGTTCACCGGCATCCCCAACTTCGCGCCGGAACTGTTCCGCCGCGCACGCTTGCGCGATCCGCTGAAGATGAAGGCGCTGCAGAAAGGCTTGGCGCAGTTATCGGAAGAAGGCGCCACGCAGTTCTTCCGCCCGCTGATGAGCAATGACCTGGTGCTCGGCGCCGTTGGCGTACTGCAGTTCGATGTGGTTGCCTATCGTCTCAAGGACGAATACGGCGTGGACGCGAGCTTCGAGACGGTCGGCGTCGTTACCGCACGCTGGGTGCATTGCGACGATGCAAAGAAGCTGGAGGAGTTCCGCGAGAAGAACGCGATGAACCTCGGCATCGACGCGGCGGGCGAACTGGTCTATCTCGCACCATCACGGGTGAATCTGCAGCTGGCGCAGGAGCGTTGGCCGCAGGTGCGCTTCTCGGCTACGCGCGAGCATGCGGCCTCGGTCGAGGTTTGATGCTCTGATCGTGCATGGGTAGCTCGTTGCAAGGGCTTACCCCTCCCAGCCTCCCCCTGTCCCACGGGACTAGCTTCGCGTCGCAAGCAAGGGGAGGAGCTAAAAGCTTGCGACGCCCTCTCGTCCAAGCAACAGCATATGCTTCCCGCCCATCGCAAGCGTGACCGACGCCACGGGAGCAACACATCCCTGCATTGTTACCCTGCAAAAAAACAGGGGAACCACGCGTCATGCAAACGGAACAGATCGCCTTTATCACCCCAACAACGGCACCTGCCTGGCAACGCTGGCTGGTGTTCTCGCCGGTCGCGCGCATCGCCACGTTCGTCGCGATGATGATCATCCTCAGCGTAGCCGCTCACACCACGGTGGGCTGGCTGGGCTGGGCTGCCAAGAGTGCCAGCCCGCTGCATCAGGCCCTGGCCAAGCTGTCCATGCAATTGCTGCCGGTCGTGCTTGCCTACCTAGCCCTGGTCAAGCTGGTCGAGCGGCGCCGAATCACCGAGCTGTCGCCACGCACGCTGCCTGCCCTGGGTGTGCTGGGCCTTGTCATCGGCGCCGGCCTGATCAGTTTCGTGATCGGCGTGCTTTGGCTCGCCGGTAGCTACCACGTAGTTGGCACCAACCCCGGCGTGGACTGGCTTCCAGCGGTGCTGGTCGTCGGCGTTGGGGCCAGCATCGGCGAGGAAATCATCACGCGCGGCGTGCTGTTCCGGATCATCGAGGAAGGTCTTGGCACCTGGTGGGCCCTGGCCATCTCGGCCGTGTTCTTCGGCGCCGCCCATATCTTCAACCCCGGCGCCACGCTATGGAGTTCGGCGGCCATCGCGATCGAGGCCGGCATCCTGCTCGCTCTGCTCTATCACGTCACGCGCTCTCTATGGGCCTGCATTGGCATGCACGCGGCCTGGAACATCCTGCAGGGCACGCTGTACGGAGTCGCGGTCTCCGGCACCCATGCGGACGGCCTGCTGGTCTCCACCCTTACCGGCCCGGACTGGCTCAGCGGCGGCGCATTTGGCGCCGAGGCCTCGGTGGTGGCCCTGTTGACCTGCTCCACAGCCAGCGCCGTCTTGCTGGTGATTACCTTGCGCCGCGATTCCATCGTGCCGCCGGCATGGCGGCGGAAGGCCAAAGCCGCCACTAGCTAGTGATACCTAGCCAACACGGTCGACTATCGCCTGTCGGCATGGCTGACACTGCGCAGGGATTCACCTGCGCCCGCACCGCTCCAAAGAGTGGCAAGCCATGGCTAGTGACGATTGCGCGGCGAAACCCACATGCTGATGCGCGCGCGAAAAACGTCCTGGCCACCAGCATCGCGCACACTGACGTTGACCGGCCACTCATAGCCGCTAGTAGATTCGATCGCGGGACTTTCAGGCGTGGCCACCGCATGCAGGGTGCCCACCGCCTTCGCCAGATATTCGACCGTCATGCCTTTGGGAATCCAGCGCATGCTGGCCGGGATCGAGACATCGGTCATCGTGCCTCCGCTCAGCTCGGCCAGGTTGCACAGCGCGATCGCGTGCACCGTACCGATATGGTTGTGCACACGACGGCGATCGCGGATGCGTATCTCGCAGCGCCCCGGTTCCAACGCCAGGAAACGCGGCGCGATGGTGGCGAAGTAAGGCGCCTTGAAACAGATAAGGCGCGAGAACAGCCACTGCCCACAGGGCCACGAAGCGAGGCGGCGATAGGCCGATAGTGCTGCGCTCACCGCAGCACTCCTGCGAGGACGGAGCGAGTGCTCCGTCCTTCTGAAGTGACGCGTTTGATCATGCCGCGTCCGCGAGTTTCTTGTGATCCGCGCGGGTTACCGCCGCACCCAGTTCGGACGGATCGAAGTCGTCCACCGAGATGAACTCGAACACGCCTTCGCGTACGCGCTTGAGCAAGGCCGCTTCGGCCGCATCGATCACACCAGCCTTCTCCGCCTCGACCAGCTGAGTGAAATAGTCGTGCGAGGTGAACTGCCCCGCTTTCTGCGCCTTACCGAACTTGCGATCGACGGGCTCCGCGGCAATCACGTCCGGTAGCAACGCATTCATGCGGCCAATCGTGTTGTTGGCAGTCGGGGTGAGATAGACCCATTCAGTGAGGCGATCGCGAGCTTCGCCCGGCGCGGTGATGATGGCGGCGACGCGACGGCCCAGGCGGTCCGACGGCGGCACTTCGCGACGGCCAAACGGAAACACCAGCGCGCGCAGCAACCACGAGATCGGCTTCACCGGGAAGTTGCGGATCGCGCCATCCAGCGCCATCTGTGTGCGCCACATGCACTCGTGGAAGGCCCAGGCGAGCAGCGGGCGATCCGCTTCCGGGCGGCCGGTATCTTCATAGCGCTTGAGCATGGCGCTGGCGATGTACAGATAGCTCAGCACGTCGCCCAGGCGGGCCGACAGCTTCTCCTTGAACTTCAGCTTGCCGCCGAGCACGCCCATGAAGGTGTCGGCGCACAGCGCCAGCGCGGCGGAGTAGCGATTGAGCTTGCGGTAGTAGCGGCGGGTGTAGGCGTCACCCGCGGTCTCGCCGATGCGGGAACCGGTGATGCCCAGCGTGAAGGCACGCACGGCATTGGAGACGCCGAAGCCGAGATGACCGAACAGCGCGCGATCGAAGGTTTTCAGGCGCTCGCTGTAGTCGTCGATGGTCAGCGACTGCATTTCCTTCAGTACATAGGGATGGCAGCGGATGGCGCCCTGACCGAAGATCATCAGGCTGCGCGTCATGATGTTCGCGCCTTCCACCGTGATCGCGATCGGCACACCCTGCCACGCGCGGCCGGCGTAGTTCTTCGGACCGAGCTGCACGGCCTTGCCGCCGTGGACGTCCATCGCATCACCCGCGATCACGCGGCCCCATTCGGTGGCGTGGTACTTGGCGATGGCGGATGGCACGGCGGGCTTCTCGCCGCGATCCACCGCGGCGGCGGTGGCACGCGACAGCGCGGCGGTGGCGTAAGTCAGGCCACCGATACGCGCCAGCGCTTCCTCCACGCCCTCGAAGCGGGCGATGGCAAGGCCGAACTGCTTGCGCATGCGCGCATAGGCGCCGGTGGCGGCCACGGCAGCGCGCACACCACCCGTGGCATTGGACGGCAACGAGATGGCACGACCGACCGAGAGACATTCCACCAGCATGCGCCAGCCATGACCGGCCATGTGCGGGCCACCGATCAGCGTCGACAGCGGTACGAATACATCCTTGCCGTGCAGCGGACCGTTCTGGAACGGCACGTTCAACGGGAAGTGGCGACGGCCGATTTCCAGGCCCGGCGTGGTGCGCGGCAACAGCGCCAGGGTGATGCCCATGTCTTCCTTGTCGCCCAGCAGCTTCTCCGGGTCGTACATGCGGAAGGCGAGGCCGACCACCGTGGCGACCGGCGCCAGTGTGATGTAGCGCTTGTCGAAGGTGAGCTTCACGCCAACGGTCTCGACGCCATCCACCATCTGCTTGCAGACGATGCCGAAGTCGGTGATCGAGGTAGCATCGGAACCTGCATATGGACCGGTGAGCGCGAAGCACGGAATCTCTTCGCCCACGGCGAGGCGCGGCAGGTAATAGTTCTTCTGCTCATCGCTGCCGTAGTGCAGCAGCAGTTCGGCCGGGCCAAGCGAGTTGGGCACGGCGACGGTCGAGGCCACGGTCGCGGACATGGTGGCGAGCTTCTGCAGCACGGCCGAATGCGCCAGCGCGGAGAAACCGAGACCACCGTATTGCTTCGGAATGATCATGCCGAAGAATTTGTGCTTCTTCAGGAAGGCCCAGACGTCCGGCGGCAGATCGGCCAGTTCGTGGGTGATCTGCCAGTCGTCGATGATGCCGCACAGCTGTTCCACCGGGCCGTCCATGAAGGCCTGCTCCTCGGTGCTCAGCTCGGGCTTGGGCTGCTTGAGCAGTTCGTGCCAGTCCGGCTTGCCGGAGAACAGCTCGCCTTCGAAGCCGACCGTGCCAGCCTCGAGCGCGGTCTGCTCGGTCTCGGATAGCTTGGGCGTCACCTTGGCGAACAGCTTGAGCAGCGGCGCGCTGATCTTCTTGCGGCGGAAATCCACCATCAGCAACGGCGCAGCAATCGCCAGTTCGATGATCAGCAGGATCACCATCGTCCACGGCGCTTGCGCGATCAGGCCGACCACCAGCGTGGTGGCCACCGTAGCGATCGCCCAGGTACGCAAGCTGCTGCGATGGTAGGCACAAGCGCCGGTGGCGATGAGCGCCGCCAGCAAAGTCAGGATCACGGACATCACAGCACCTCGTTGCGTATGGCGTTGTTGCAGAAGACAGGCATGAGCATCAATCGGTCAATACCGCATCCATGCGGCGGTTAAGCGTTCAGAGCACGCACGAATCGTGCGATCTCGCGAGTGAAAGCATCGTTGGCATCGCCGGCCACCATGTGGGTCGCCCGCGCCAGTTCGATATGTTCGGCATGCGGTACCAGTTGCAGGAATTCACCTACGGTGTCGCGCGACACCACGTCGCTGCGACCGCCGGATAGCAACAGCACCGGCACTTGCACCTTGGCCGCCGCGCTCATCAGGCGTGGCTGGTAGCGCTCGCTCTCGCTTACCAGGCTACCGCCGAGCAGTGCCGGATCCCAATGCCAGCGCAGGCGCCCATCCGCACCTTCGCGCAGTAGCGGACGCAGTTGTTCTTCACTCTTGCGGCCGGCGCGATGCGGGAGATAGATGGCGATCTGCTCGGCCGCTTCGGCGTAATTGGCGAAACCGTCCGGATGCGCCTGCATGAAGGCCAGGATGCGTTCCACGCCGGCGGTTTCCCAGCGCGGCGTGATGTCCACCAGCACCAAGGCACGAAACAAACCGGGATCGATCTCGCCCGCCACCACCAGACCAAGCAGGCCGCCCATGGATGCGCCCACCAATACCGGCGGCGAAGGTTGGGCATGTGCGAGCTGCACGAGATCGGAGACGAACTGCTCCATGTGGTACTCGCCACCCGGCACGCGATCGCTTTCGCCGTGGCCGCGGCTATCGAAGCTCACGCAGCGACAACCTGTCTGGGACAGCGCTGCCGCCGCAGCCTTCCAGGCACCGCGTGTCTGACCGAAACCATGCGCGAACAGCAGGGTGGGCTGGCCTTCCGGATGACGCACGTCGACCGCCAGCTCGACACCATCAGCGGTGGCAAAACGGGAGGCGTGTGAAGCTGGTAGCGTGACAGTAACCATACGGATGAGTATGGATTGTCATCCAAGCTCCCGTCAATCGTCGCCCTCCATTGCGGCGAGCAGCCCATAACTCCAAGTCAATTCAGCATGTTGCACGGCAGCGGATTGCAAAGCACCGGACTGGGGCTACCATGCGGTGATGAATGTCAGCGCTAAACCCGAACGTACCCGCCTCTCCGCCGAAGACTGGGAAGACGCCGCTCTCAAGCTGATCGCCGACCAAGGCGTCGGCGCTCTGGCCGTAGAGGCCCTGGCCCGCCAACTGGGCGTGACCAAGGGCAGTTTCTATTGGCACTTCCGTACCCGCGAAGCCTTGTTGCAAGCCGCGCTTGAGCGCTGGGAGCAGTACGGCGAGCGCGAGGTGATCAGCCAGATCGAGGCGATGCCCGACCCCCGCGCGCGCTTGCCGGAGCTGTTCCGCCGCGTGGCGCACGAGTTGGCGCCGCATCGCGTCTACGCCGCCCTGTTGAAGGCGCTGGATCACCCGCAGGTGGTGCCGGTGATGGCGCGCGTATCGCAGCGGCGCATGGAATTTCTGACCACCATCTACCGCGAAGCGGGCCTGCCGCCGGCCGAGGCCTTGAACCGGGCGCGACTAACTTATTCAGCCTACGTCGGCTTCCTGCAGTTGAACTTCACGCTGGGTCTACCACGCATCAGTCATGAAGAGTTCGACGCGTACGTCGAACACATGATCGCGACGCTTACACCGAGCTGAAAGGCAAGCCGCATCAGCATCTTGGCGGCCCTTCGGGGCCGTTTTGCTGCACCTCACCTTGCAATGCCAGTGCACGCAAACTACCGTTTCTGCTCTTTTTTATCCTAAGACCAGAGTGAGGAACGCATGGCAAGCAAGCTGGAGGCGCTGCAGCGCTGGGTGAATGAGGTGGTGGCGCTGACGCGCCCTGCCCACATCCATTGGTGCGATGGCTCGGACGCTGAATACCGTGAGCTGGTGCAGCAGATGCTGCAGACCGGCGATCTGATCGAACTGAACCAGCAGACCCACCCCGGCTGCTATCTGCATCGTTCGAACCCCTCCGACGTGGCACGCGTCGAACACCTGACCTTCGTCTGCACGAAGGACGAGAACGACGCCGGCCCGAACAATCACTGGATGGCCCCGGCCGACGCGCACGCCAAGATCGATGAGCTGTTCGACGGCTGCATGGAAGGCCGCACCCTGTACGTGATCCCGTATTGCATGGGTCCGATCGAGTCGCCGCTGGCCCGTTGCGGCGTCGAGATCACCGACAGCCCCTACGTGGTCGCCAACATGCGCACGATGACGCGCATGGGTGCCGCCGCGCTGGCGCGCATCGAGCGCGAGGGAAGCTTCGTGAAGGGCCTGCACTCCATCGGCGAGCTAGACCCGGAACGCCGCTTCATCATGCATTTCCCTGAAGAACTGACGATCAAGTCGTACGGCTCCGGCTACGGCGGCAATGCGCTGCTGGGCAAGAAGTGCCACGCGCTGCGCATCGCCAGCTGGCAAGCCAAATCCGAAGGCTGGCTGGCCGAGCACATGCTCATCGTCGGTATCGAGAACCCGAAGGGCGAGACACATTACGTCGCTGCGGCCTTCCCGTCCGCCTGCGGCAAAACCAATCTCGCCATGCTGATTCCGCCGGAAGGCTATCGCCAGGACGGCTGGAAGGTATGGACCGTGGGCGACGACATCTGCTGGATGCGCCCCGGCGCAGACGGCCGTCTGTACGCGATCAACCCGGAAGCAGGCTTCTTCGGCGTGGCGCCGGGCACCAGCGACAGCAGCAATCCCAATGCACTCGCCAGCATCGCGCGCGACACCATCTTCACCAACGTTGCCGTCACCGCCGATAACCAGCCGTGGTGGGAAGGTCTACCGGGCACGCCCGTCACCGATTGGCAGGGGCGTCCCTACGACCCGGCGAATGGCCCCGCCGCACACCCCAACTCGCGCTTCACCGTGAGCGCAAAGCAGTGTCCGACGTGGTCGCCAAAGGCCGAGGATGCACAGGGCGTGCCGCTCAGCGCCATCGTATTTGGTGGCCGTCGCCCTTCGTTGGTGCCGCTGGTATTCGAAGCGCGCGACTGGGCGCATGGCGTACTGGTCGGTGGCGCCATGGGTTCGGAGACCACCGCCGCCGCCACGGGTGCGGTGGGCGTGCTGCGTCGTGATTCGATGGCGATGAAGCCGTTCTGCGGCTACCACTACGGCGACTACTTCAATCACTGGCTGTCGTTCGACCAGCCGGGCGCGAAGCTGCCGAAGATTTTCCACGTCAACTGGTTCCGCAAGGGCAAGGACGGCAAGTTCCTGTGGCCTGGCTTTGGCGACAACCTGCGTGTACTGGAGTGGATGATCGCCCGCGTCGAAGGCAAGGTCGAAGGCGAAGCGACACCCATCGGCACGCTACCGGCTGAAGGCGAACTGCGCCTCGACGGCATCGATCTGGACAGCGCCGCCCTCAACGAGCTGCTCGATATCGATCAGGCTGGCTGGAAAGCCGAACTGGACGCCATCGGCGAGTATCTGCACAGTTTTGGCAGCCGCATGCCAACACGTTTGCTCGAAGAACAGCAGCGCGTAGCCAAGGCACTCGCCGCGGCTGAACCGCAGCGGGAAGCCGTCGCTTCCTGATATCCCCAAGTGGCCGGACCGTCATAGTCCGGCCACCCTTCTTTCCGCGCACGATCTAAACCTTGCCGCGCCACCGCGCATCCAAGCTGGCAAGATGATCAGCGCCTGCCCCGCCACCGGAAACGACATGTCGCCCGCCCCGATCGTAGGGACCGACGAAGCGGATGACGTACGCGCGGCCGCCGCCGGAGATCGGTCCGCCTTCCAGCGGCTCTACCGGCAACATGTGGACCGCGTCTACGGTGCGGTCTATCGGCTGGCCGGCTACGACCATGCGCGCGCCGAGGACCTGACCCAGGATGCCTTCGTGCGTGCCTGGCAAAAGCTGGCAGGGTTTCGCCACGAAAGCGCGTTCGGCACCTGGCTGTACCGCCTGGCAGTAAACGTGGCGCTGATGGACATCCGCTCCCGCGGTTCCGACCCGGTGAGCACCATGGACGAAGACGACCTGCCCGAGCATGGCGAAACTCCATTCTGCGCCGCCGAACGCGAGGAACTCGAACGTGCCATCGGGCGCTTGCCACCGCGAGCCCGAGCCGTCCTGATCCTGCACGATGTCGAAGGCTGGCGACACGAAGACATCGGTGCCGAGCTCGGCATGGCCGTCGGTTCGTCGAAAGCACAGCTGCACCGCGCACGCGGCTTGCTACGCAAAGTTTTAGGAGAAGCGTCATGAACGAACTCGATTGGCACCGCCAGATGCGTGCACTGCGCGAACCGGTGTCGCCGCGGCGCGACCTGTGGCCGCGCATCGACGCCGCCCTGGAGTTCAACGCCGCCGAGACAAAAGCCCCACCGGCGCGCGCATCGCGCAAGCAAGCCTGGTTGCTTGCCGCCAGCTTTGTCGGGCTTTCACTACTCGCCGGCAGCCTCAACACGCGCCTGCAGCAGGTGGAGACATCGTCCACGCCACTCACCGACGCCCATGGCGTCGACCGCTGGAAGCCCACCGATCCGCGCCTGGCTGGCGCGGCGGTGGAGCTGGATGCAGCGCGCATGGAATTGCAGCAGGCCATTGAGCAAGCTCCCCATTCGCCCGCACTACAGCGATTGCTCGACCGCACCGAAAAACGTCAATCGCAGCTGCGTCAGATGGAACACCAGGCAGGCTGAGTCACCGGAGCACACTCATGAAAACCGCACGCTACGTCCCTCTCCTGCTGGCCTTGTCGATCGGCCAGGCCCTGGCCGATACGCCCATCAACCTTAGCCACGATGCCAGCCCAAACGTGCGCCTGGATATCAGCAACGTCAAAGGCGCGGTCACGGTCACCGCCTGGGATCGTAATCAAGTGCAGGTCAGCGGACGACTCGGCGACGGCACCAGACCGCTGAGCATCGAAGGCACCAACAGCAACCTTTCGATCAAGGTGGAGCCGCTGGGCAAATCCGGCTGGTTCAACTGGAACAGCGATACTGCCATGGGCAACAGCACCCTGGATGTGCGCGTACCCAAAGGCGCCTCGCTCGACGTCGAAGTCGTGAGTGCCCCGATCAGTATCGACGGCATCGACGGCGGCCGGATCAAGGTGAATTCGGTAAGCGGCAAGGTTCGGGTCAATGCACGCTCGCCCTCGGTCGAGGCAGAAAGCGTTAGTGGCAGTGTCGAGCTCGCCGGCCATGCCGAGAAGGTCAATCTGCAGACGGTGAGCGGCGACATCCTCGCACCCGCCGTCGGTAACGAGGCAGAGTTGCAGACAGTGTCCGGCCGCCTCCGCGTCAGTGGCGGCCCCTGGAGGCACCTGAACCTCAGTACGGTTTCGGGTGATGTGCAGCTGTCCGGCGGCATGGCCGCGGGAGGCCGTATGGACGTCGACAGCATGAGCGGCGACGTGCAACTGCAGGTGCCAGGCAGCCTTTCCGCCGTCATCCACGCCAACACTTTTAGCGGCGACTTGCGCAGCGATTTCGGCACACCAAAAAAGGTGGAGGACGGCCCGGGCTCGGAACTCAATACCACCGCTGGTGGTGGTGGCAGCAAGGTCAACATCGAAACCTTCAGCGGCGACCTGCGCATTCGCAAGCAGGACTGAGCATCTGGCGATCGTTCTAAGAAACTGGGTGGTCGCCGTACAAACAAAAACGCCGTCGCAAAGCGACGGCGTTTTTGTTGAATCCGTGGGATCTCAAAGATCCTGGTGATATTGCACGTAGGGCGTGCGCGATTGATCCGGCTCCGGACCCGCCGGCGTGCTCACCGCATTACCGGACGACCACACATTTTGCGCACCAATACTCAGCTCGCCCTGCCACGGCAGACGCCAGGTGACGCCGAGATCGATGCTGCTCCAGCGGCGATCCGCATTGAGGCCGGAACCGGGGATGCCGACGGTCGGCTGCATTACGCGCCCCACCACACCGCCGCTCAGTGGGCCACGGTCGACCCCGAAACTGATGGCCTTCTGGTCCAGCGTATTGACGCCCAGCAGATTGCCCGGCAGCAGACGAACACGGCCCACGCTGGCACCAAGATCAATGCCGCTCTTGCTGTCCAGCGCCAGGCGGCCACGCGCGTTGAGCTGCGCGCTGCTGTCGAAACCGGACAAACCGTTGACGCCTGGGGCGGCACCGGGGAGCAGCCGCGGCAAAACGGCTGCATTAGGCGTGCTGTTGGCGCCCACGCTGAGACCCACGCTATAGCGGCCGCTGTTGTAGGTCGCGCCGATTTCGCTGCCGATCACACGCGGCGCACGGTTGTTGATCCAGCTGTGCTCGCTGACGCCAACGTGCGCCTGCAAATTGGGCCCGAGCCCGTAGGTCAGGTCAGTGGACATCGCACGCGATGCATCGATCACACTGAACTGCAATGGCGCATCGTTGCGCTGGGCGGCTGCGAAATTGCCACTGTCGACCTTCAGCGCAAGCCAGCGGCCGTCGCTGCCACGCCATAGCGGCATCCCGGCATCGGGCCCCAACTGAACTACCTGATCGGGCTTCTGCATCAACAGGCGGTTGGCCAACTCATGCGTATCGCCAGCCAACGACTGCCCTGCCGCGACAAGCGGCATCAGCAGGATCGGCATGGATAGCAGTAAGCGTCGCATGAAGATGAGACCGAGAGTTCCGTCAAATAAGGCCAGTACCCGCTCCCCGCGGGTTTCGGACAGGCCAAAGCTTACCATATTTTACTTTTTACTAACACCCTGGTAATGCCCTTTATTTCAGTGATCTAACCCGCAGAACGGCATGGAATGGGCCCACATCAGGTTGCCCATGACGGGGTGGGTGACTTTTCTGCAGCGACAATTCTGAATAGAGGCGATATAAAGGCGCATCTCAACCACGCATGGACCGGTTCGCGCCGGATGAGTTCAGCACCCACCAGCAGCGCCCTTATGCCCCTGCCCGCAGACGAGAACACGGCGGCGTTGCATACGGCTGTGGAAGGTTTGTTCCGGGCGACCGACGCCGCGAGCATCCAAGCGGCCTGTGAGACTGCGATCGGTGCCCTGGGCATCCAGGGAACGCTGCGCTGGCGCCTGCTGGAGAACTCGCCCGCACCCGACCCGGACCTTCCGGAGCACCTGGACCTGGCCGAAGACCCCCAGGGCCTGCGCATGCTGGTCCTGCCATTGCCAAGCAACCCGTTGCCGGACCATCTGCGCGACCAGCTCGCCTGGCTCGGCCGGCTGGCCTCCTCGCGCTTGCGGCAATTGGCCGAAACCTCGCGCCTGTACGAAGCCATCTCCCGGCTGGCCCTGGCCGAACGCCTGCAGCGCGCGCTGTATGCGATCGCCGACCAGGCCAGCACCGAACACAACATGGCCGAGATGATGCATTCGCTGCATACCATCCTCGGCAGCTTGATGTACGCAGAGAACTTCTACATCGCGTTGTATGACGCCGCCACTGACAGCGTGCGCTTTCCATACTACGTAGACACAGAGGACAAGGACCCGCCCTTGCCCGAGCAGAGCGTGCCGCTGCAAGAGATGCGCCACAGCCTCACCTGGAATCTGCTGCAAAGCGGCCAGGCCGTCATGGGCTCGGTCGATGAGCTGGCGCGTCAGTTCAATGGCCAGTTCGTACTGCTTGGACCCGTCTGCGAGCATTGGCTGGGCGTGCCGCTGCTACGTGACGGCCGCGTGGTCGGCGGCATTGTGATGCAGAGCTATCGCGAAGACACCCACTACACCCAGCACGACCGCGAACTGCTGAGCTACGTAGCCAAGCACGTGCAGACGGCGCTGGAGCGCCGCGAAGCCCATGCCGAGCTGGAACGCCGCGTCACCAGCCGCACCGCCGCGCTGCGCGAGGCCAACCGCGTGTTGCGCCAGCAGGTGCTGCAGCGTCAACGCGGGGAACGCCTGCAGGCTGCGCTGTTCCGCATCGCCGAACTGGCCAATGCCTCGGAGAGTCTGGAGAACTTCTACGCAGCCGTGCATCGCGTCATCGGCGGTTTGCTGTACGCGCGCAATTTCTACATCGCGCTGCTCGACGAAGAACCCAACCAGCTCACCTTCCCCTATTCGGTGGACGAGTTCGATACGGTGCGCCTGCCCCGCTCGCACGGCCGAGGCCTGACCGAATACGTGCTACGCCATGGCAAACCGCTACTGGCTGCACCAGAGGATGTCGACCGCCTGTGCCGGATAGGCGAAATCGGCCAGTACGGTTCGCGCTCCATCTGCTGGCTGGGCGTGCCACTGATCTGGGGCGAACGCGCCATGGGTGTGCTCGCCGTGCAGAGCTATTCGCCCGAACACACCTACGATGTGCGCGACCAGGAGCTGCTGACCTTCGTCAGCTACCACGTGGCCAACGCACTGCAGCGCAAGCACACCACCGAATCACTGAAGCAGGCTTACGCTGGCCTCGAGCGCCGCGTTACCGAGCGCACCCGTGCTCTGGCGCTGGCCAACCGCGACCTGCGCGAACAGATCGCCGAACGCGAGCGCGTCGAGCGCCGCTTGAAATACGAAACCCTGCACGACTCGCTCACCGGCCTGCCCAATCGCACCCTGCTGCTGCAGCGTCTCGAACAGGCGCTGCAGCGCTACCACGGCAATGCGCAGGACATGTTCGCCGTACTGTTCATCGATCTGGACCGCTTCAAGGTCATCAATGATTCGGTCGGCCACCTGGTCGGCGACGATCTGCTGTTCCAGGTCGGTGGCCGTATCCGGGCCTGCCTGAAGACCCGCGACGTGGTCGCGCGCCTGGGTGGCGACGAGTTCGCCGTGCTGGCCGAGGGCATTACCGATTCGAAGATGGCGCTGTTGATCGCCGAACGCATCATTTCCGAGCTGCAGACGCCGTTCCGTCTCGGTGCCAAAGAGATCTTCACCTCCGCCTCCATCGGTATCGCGCTGCCCGGCCCGCACTACCAGCGCCCGGAAGAACTGCTGCGCGACGCAGACGCTGCGATGTACCGCGCCAAAGACGAAGGCCGCCACCGCGCCGCAGTGTTCGACGACCGCCTGCGCCGTGAAGCGCTGTCCTTGCTGGAAATGGAAGGCGACCTGCGCCGTGCGCTGAGCCGCAACGAATTCGTGCCGTTCTATCAACCCATCGTGTCGCTGGAAGACGGCCAGACCGTGGGTTACGAAGCACTGCTGCGCTGGCGCCATCCAGACCGCGGCCTGCTGACGCCAAGCGATTTTCTTGCGGTGGCGGAAGAAAGCGGGTGTTCCGAAAGCATCGACTGGCAGATCTTCGACCAAGTCTGCGCACAGGCAGAAGCATTGGCGGGTGCCGATGGCTTCGTCAGCATCAACGTCTCCGGCCGGCACTTCCGCTCGGCGGACCTTGATCGCCGCTTGCTCGACTTGCTCGAGGCCCACCGTCTGCCGCCGCACTGCCTGCGCATTGAGGTCACCGAGCGTGCGCTGCTGGAAAACGCCTTGCAGGTGAAGCGCATCCTCGACACGCTGCGCGCGCATGGCGTCGGTATCGCGCTGGACGACTTCGGCACCGGCTATTCATCGCTGAGCTACCTGCACCAATACCCGATCGGCACGCTGAAGGTGGACCGCTCGTTCATCACCGAACTCCCGCGCGAAGGCAGCCACAGCCTGGCCGTGGTGCGCGCGATCCAGGTGCTGGCCGATTCGCTGCAGATGCAGGTCATTGCCGAAGGCATCGAAGAAGAGGCCCAGCGTGATGCGCTGCTGCGTGTCGGCTGCCGCTACGGCCAGGGCTTCCTGTTCGCCATACCGAGAGCGGCCGATGTATGGCTGCAGCGCGAATATCATTTCGCGCTGCCTTAGGGATGCTCTGAACCCGCCTACACTTCCGTGATTACTGCGCCGTATCGGGCGCACTCACGGCGGAATGGCTCAGCAGATGCTCCGCGTCGATGCGATCGAAGGTGTAGCGCTGCGCGCAGAACTCACAGATCACCTCGATCTCACCTTCGTTCGCCTCTAGCGCGGCTTCCACTTCGTCGCGGCCGAGCGAACGCAGCACCGCCTCCACGCGCTCGCGCGTGCAGCTGCAGCCGAAAGCCAGCGATCGCGGCTCGAACAGGCGCACCGACTCCTCATGAAACAGCCGGTACAGCAGCTGTTCCGGTGGCGTTGCCAGCATTTCCTCCTGGCCCAGCGTGGCAGCGAGATGCAGGATGCGGGTCCACGCATCCTCATCGTGCACCGCGTCGTAACCACCTTCGCCCGGCAGGCGCTGCAGCATCAGCCCCACGGCGTGCTCACCATCGGCCGCCAGCAGGATCTTGGCCGGCAACTGCTCGGACTGGCTGAAATAGTTTTCCAGCGCACCGAAAAGATCGGGATGCTGCAAATCCACCAGACCCTGATAGCGTTGCCCGCGTTCGGGGTTGCCAATGGTGATGGCCATGATGGCGTCGGGCAGCTGCACCAGCTCCAGCGATTCGGGCAGCGGGTCGCTCCAGCGAGCGAGACCGCGTAAACGCCCCTGGTCGGTGCACTCGGCGAACAACAGGCGCAGTGCGCCGCTGCTCTTCAGCTCGATCGACAAAGTGCCTTCCAGCTTGATGTTGCCGGTCAACAATGCACTGGCCGTCAACGCCTCGCCGAGCAACGAGCGCAGCGCGGGTGGATAGCTGGCACGGCCAGCCACTTCACGCCATGCCGCTCCAAGCCGCACCAGCACGCCGCGCACACCGGCGCGTTCCAGCAGAAAGCGATGCAGCACGTCTTCGACAAGCACAGTTTCCACGGAACTCAACCTCTCTGGACAAGGCGCGATTTATGGGGGCGCCAGGGCGCAGACGCAAGCCGCTGGGCGGCGATCGCGGTCTCGGAGGTGCCCCCGACTGTGCGGTCTGCGCACAGACGGCGATGGAGAGAGGAATTTTATGCCAATCCTCGCCGGGCATGGCAGCAGCCATCGCTGTGGGCCAGCCACTTATACTGCCGCGACCTTACCGCCTGCGCCGCCATGCTCCAACGACGCCCATTGTTCGCTCGCCTGCTGCGTTCGCTCGCCATCCTTGTGTTGGCCTGGGTCGCCCTGAGCTGGCTGATCGTTCTGGTGCTGCGCTTCGTGCCGCCCTGGACCTCGGCGGTGATGATGGAACGCCAGCTGGGCGCATGGATCCATGGCGAGAAGAACTTCCAGCTACGTCATCGCTGGGTGCCCTGGCCGCAGGTGTCGCCTTATGTGCCGATGGCCATGGTGGCCGGGGAGGACCAGAAATTCCCGTTCCATCATGGCTTCGACTTCGATTCCATCCAGGACGCGATGGATGCCGCGGATGACGGCAAGCGGCTGCGCGGCGCCAGCACCATCAGCCAGCAGACCGCCAAAAATCTCTTCCTGTGGAACGGCCGCAGCTTCGTGCGCAAGGGCCTGGAGGCGTATTTTACCGTGCTGATCGAGCTCACCTGGCCCAAGCAGCGCATCCTCGAGGTGTATATGAACGTCGCTGAGTTGGGCGACGGCATCTATGGCGTTGGCGCAGCCAGCGACGTGTTCTTCCGCATGCCGCCCTCGCGCCTGAGCGCAGCGCAGGCAGCGCGACTGGCCGCCGTGCTGCCTAGCCCACGGCGCTTCAAGGTCGATCGGCCAAGCCCTTACGTGCTGAGTCGTGCAAACTGGATCCAGCAGCAAATGGGACAGCTGGGTGGGCCCGGCTATCTGCAAGGCTCCGCCCCGTCCTCGCAGGTGCGCCGCCAGCGATGAAGCAACGGCCGCTGCATTTCACCGAAGAACAGCATCCTCCGCGGAAGGCAGATTGAGCACTTCTCGCCACAGTGTCGGAGCAGCGGAAACACCCCCTGGCTCGACTTCACACGGGCGCTACACCTCCATTGCGCGGTGGCGCTAGACTGGCGATCAGGCGACCGTCCACGGTAACCCCGGAGGCTCAGGCATGCATCAGGTCAAGCATTTGCTTCAAGGCAAGGGCAGTCAGATCTTCAGCATCGCACCGGAAGCGCAGGTGCTCGATGCGATCAAGCGTATGGCAGAACGGCGCGTCGGCGCCCTGCTGGTGATGCGCGGCGAGCAACTGGTCGGTATCGTTTCCGAACGCGATTACGCTCGCAAAGTGATTCTGCAGGGACGCTCTTCAGCCCAGACGGCGGTGTCGGAAATCATGAGCAGTCCCGCTCTCACCGTCAGCCCGGACACGGATGTGCTCGACTGCATGCGCCTGTGTACCGACAGCCGCATCCGTCATCTGCCGGTGGTCAGCGACAACCGGGTCGTCGGCGTGATTTCCATCGGCGACCTGGTGAAAGCCGTGATCGACGCGCAAGCCGAGCAGATCGAGCAACTGCGGCGTTACATCAGCAGCTAAGTAAGCCCGTTATGGTCCGGCCTTCGCCGGATGCGAGCGCTCCGGCAGCAAGTCCGGCGAATGGCCCGCGCGACGCGCCACCCACGCCGCGAAGGCGGAAATGCCGGCGCCAATCATGGCCATGCCAGCCACACCCACGCCAAACTTGCCGAGCAAACTCACGCCACTGGTCACCACGACATCGCCGAAGCGCCACACCGCCGTTTCGACGAAATTTTTGCCTTTGTAGCGCGTTTCACGCGGCACCCGCGTGTACAGCGCGTCCACGGCGGGCTTGGTCATACCGTAGGCAAAACCGCGCGAGCCCACCATCATCACTGCCAGCGTCGGCACACTGAACCCGAGCAGCTCAACATGGCTGGCGCCCATCCCTACGACCGCAAGCAGCAACACCAGATTCACCAGCGCCGGCACGACCAGACCCCAGCCTGCGCCGTGACGTGTCATCAGCCAGCGCGTGAAGGTCAGCTGCAGGCCCGCACCGAGTAGATTGGTGACCAGATCCAGATCGTTGTAGAACGAGGTGCGCGCCACGGTGTCAGTGAAATGTGCCTTGGCGTAGTCGGCCATCAAGGCATAAGCCAGCGTACCGATGCCATCGCCAAGCACCATCATGATGGCCATGTAACGCAGAAATGGGCGCGACCACAGCTCCTTGACGCCGGCCCACAACGAACCACCCACCGGCTCGCTCTGCTGGGCATCCCCGTCACGGCGTTCCTGCTGCGCAGAGAGCCGCAACAGCAGGCCCAGCGCCAGCAGCAACGCTGCTGCCGACACCACCAGCAGCATTGCCACGCCGATCTGCTGCACAAGGAACTTGGTGATCAGGGGACCGAAGATGGCACCAGCCATACCCCCAAGTGCGATCAGCGGGAACACCTTGCGCGCTTCGACGCTGCTGAAGATGTCCGCCATGAAACTCCAGAACAGCGACACCACGAACAGGTTGAACACGCTGACCCAGACGTAGAACACCACGCCAAGCTCACGCGCGCCAATGCGATCCTGCGCCACGAAAGCCGGCACGAAAGCGAACAGACAAAACACAAAAAAAGAATAACTCCAGCCCAGCAGCTGCTTGCGCGGAAAGCGCGCCACCAGCATGCCGAACACGGGCGTGAGGAGGAGCATCACGCCGAACACCACCGAATAGAACAGCGGCAGCGATTGCGAACCCACCGCCCCGCTCAGCTGGTCACGCACCGGGCGAACAATGTAATAAGCCGTCATCACAAAGAAGAAGGCCAGTGCGGACAACGCGGGGGCGTAATGCTGGCCTGTCGCAACCTGATCTGCCGTGGCCCGATCTGTCGCGGCACGTTTGGACGAGTTCACCGGGGGACATCCTGCAAGAGTCGCGGCGAAGACTAGCATGCGACCATGACGGCCAAGCCAGCATCCCTAGGGAATTGGACGGATGATTTACGACTACGTGATCGTCGGTGCCGGCTCTGCCGGGTGCGTACTCGCCCATCGACTCAGCGCTCGACCGAACCAGCGCGTACTGTTGCTCGAAGCGGGCCCACGCGACTGGAATCCATTGATCCACATGCCTGCCGGCATCGCCAAATTGGTCGGCGACCAGCGCGGTCTGGCGCGGCTCTATGGCGGCCACCGGATCAATTGGGGCTACCGCACCGAACCCGAGGCACAGCTTGGTCAACGCCGCTTGTGGTGGCCGCGCGGCAAGACCCTGGGCGGCTCCAGCGCCATCAACGCCATGTGCTACATCCGCGGTGTACCCGCCGACTACGACGGCTGGGCGGACGCTACTGGCGACGCTCGCTGGAGCTGGCAACACGTGCTGCCGTGGTTCCTGCGCAGCGAAGACAATCGCCGCGGCGCCGGGCCCTGGCACGGCAGTGGCGGCCCGCTGGGCGTCGACGATTTGCGCTATCACAGCGAACTCTCGGAGGCTTTCATCGAGGCAGGCATCAGCGCTGGGTACGCTCGCAACACCGACTTCAACGGCGAGCGGCAGGACGGTTTTGGTTTGTATCAGGTCACCCAGCGCGACGGGGCGCGCTGCTCCGCTGCCGCGGCCTACCTGGCGCCTGCGATGCAGCGGCCTAACCTGACGGTACGCACTGGCGTGCTGGTCGAACGGGTGCTGATCGAGAACGGCCACGCGGTCGGCGTGCAGCTCAATAGCGAACGCATTGAAGCAAGCGAAGTGATCCTGGCCGCCGGTGCGATCAACACACCCCAGCTGCTGATGCTCTCTGGCGTGGGCCCGGCCGACCACTTGCGCGAGTATGGCATCGCCGTGCGGCTCGACCAGCCGGATGTAGGTGCGCATCTGCAGGATCACCTGGACATCTGCAGCGTGACGGGCACGACCAGCCAGGCCACCTTCGACCACCTCAACGATGCTGCCGTGGCGTGGCGTTATCTGCGCCATCGCGACGGTATCGGCAGCTCCAACGCGGCCGAGGCGGGCGGTTTCGTGCGCAGCCGCTTCGCGCCGGACGAGCGCTGCGATATCCAGTTCCATTTCATCCCCGCGCAACTGGACGACCACGGCGCACGCGCGCTGCCCGGCCGCGGCTATACCGTGCATGCGTGTTACCTGCATCCGCGCAGCCGCGGCCGGCTACGGCTGCATTCGGCCGATCCGACGCAACCGATCGGTATCGAGGCGAATTACCTCAGCGACCCGGAAGGCCACGATCTGAAGATGATGATCGAGGCAGCCAAGCTGTCGCGCGAGATCCTTGCGCAATCCCCGTTCGATGCTTATCGCGGGCACCCCGTACAACCCAACCGCGAATTGCGAAGCGATGCCGAGTACGCCGACTTCATCCGCCGCCGCACCGAAACCATCTATCACCCGGTCGGCACCTGCCGGATGGGACGCGATGGCGCGTCGGTGCTGGACAGTGAATTGCGTGTGAGGGGAGTCGAGAGCCTGCGTGTGGTCGACGCCTCCGTCATGCCCTCGCTGATCACCGGCAACACTAATGCTCCCACCATCATGATGGCGGAACGGGCGAGCGCATTGATGCTCGGCGACATCTGATCGACTTCACGCCATGCACAAAGCGGCCGGTGGTGGGCTGTGCAGGCTGGCGCAGATCAAGCGGAACAGCACCGCCTCATCGCCACTCACCTCGCCATCGGCCTTGATCGCTCGTAGCAAGCCCTGCAGCACCAACTCCTTACCCACCGCCGTGAGTTGATCCAATTCATCGAGCGCCTGATCGAACGCTGCTTGCCACATGGCTGGGAGCACCGGCCAGATCACTGCCTCGCCCGGCAGGGCATCCTGCATCGCGAGCAGCCAGGCCCGACGTGCCTCCGCTTCGCTCGCACTGCCGTGGCAGGCCAGCACCGCCCCGACCAGCGCATAACTTTCCCGGCAATCAATGAGCTTCTTGGTACCGGCCGTAGACTCACGCGGCGCCTGCTTCGCTTCCTGCAACTGGGTACGAAGCTGTCGGACCAGACAGTATTCCTGCAGATCGATCCGGCCATCCGCACGCACCAGTTCATCGACCGTACTCAACAAGGTCTCGCGACGCCCGGCAGACAGGCGCTTCAACGATGGGAACGCGAGCGCGAGCAGCAGCTGCCGATGCTTGGCTGGCAACGCGCGCAGACAGCCCACGCTGGCCACCGCCTCATGTGCCATGTCATCGCCAAAAGCGGCGGCGATCAGCCGTTGCTGGCGCGATTGCAGCTCGGTCTCACTCGAAAGCGTCAGCGACAACACCAAGCCCAGGGCGGATTCTGCCTGCCGCGTCGCCTGAACCAGATCGTCCGGCAAGCGGGCTGGCTGGATATCAAGTGGCGCCTTGCTTGAGGTGTCCGATGCACCGAACCGTGCGTACAAGCCCACGGCGGGGGCCTCGCCCGCAAGCTGCGTTCGCGCGGAAGCTGCTTTCGTGTCGGTTCGCTCGACGGCATCGCTTCTGTCTGGCGACGACGGCTCCTCGTTCTCCTGCTGCTCCGCTGCCTCCATCTTGGCCGCGAAGAGCTTCAGCGCCCGCTCGCTGAACCAAGGCTCCAGCGCACGGATACGCTCCATCACCGGCGGGTGTGTGGCGAACAAGGCGTTGAAGCTGCCTGCCTCACCGAACAACATATGCGCCACCTCCCCGGCCCGGCTCGCATGCAAGTGCGAACCCTCGTCGAGCACGGCGATCTTCTTGAGCGCGTTCGCCAGGCCAGTGGTTTGTCGGGTGAATTGCACCGCGGAAGCATCGGCCAGCAGTTCGCGCGAACGGCTTACGGCGGCCTGGATCAGCCGTGCGAAGAAGTAGCCCACATAGCCAGCCACGATCAGTACCAGGCCCAGCGCGGTGATGTGAAAGGTGAAGCCGCGACGGCGATCACCCGAGTCCGAGTCCGATGCGGTCAGCTTGCGCCCCAGCAAACCCAGCACCTGGATGCCGAACAGCAGGCCCATGATGCGGATGTTCAAGCGCATGTCGCCATTGAGCACATGACTGAACTCATGTCCGATCACGCCCTGCAGTTCGTCGCGGGTGAGACGATCGAGACAGCCCTGCGTCACGCAGATGGCTGCGTCGTCCGGTTCGTAACCCGCGGCGAAGGCATTGATGCCGTACTCGTTCGACAACAGATAGATCGCCGGCACGGGCACGCCAGAGGCAATCGCCACTTCCTCGATCACGTTACGCAGGCGTCGCCGTTGCGGATCCTGGGTGTCCTCAGGCACCCGCTCTGCGCCCACCGATTCGGCCACCGCCTTACCGCCACTCGACAAGCTGCGGATGCGATACAGCGAACAGGCGAGAATGCCGCCAATGATCAGCGCGCTGGTGGCAAACAGTAACGTCCGGCCGGTACGCGGCGGCATGGCGAACAGCATGAGGTGGCTCCACACCCACCACACCACCACGTCGACCATGGCGACAATCACCAGCACTGCCAATGCGAACAACAGCACCAGCTGCCGGCTGGCAGCGCGCTGTCTCGCCTGCTCCGCGAAGAAATCCATCGCCGCGCTTCCCCCAAGAAAGCCGCCGCGGCCGGAGCCGCGACGGATGGCGATCAGGCGAAGGAAACCTTCGGGGCCGCGCGCACCGCCGGATCCTCGATCTGCAGCGGCTCGGCGGGCGAGAAGGCGAACTGGTTGGAAATCACCGAGTTCGGAAACACCTCGCGGCGGTTGTTATAGGTCATCACGGCGTCGTTATAGGCCTGGCGGGCAAAGGCGACACGGTTCTCGGTCGAACTCAGCGCCTCCGAGAGCTGCGCCATGGTCTGGTTGGCCTTGAGGTCGGGATAGGCCTCGCTGAGCGCGAACAAGCGGCCCAGACTTTGTGTTAATGCATTCTCGGCGCCGGACAGCTGCTGCATCGCAGCGGCGTCGCCGGGGTTGGCCTTGGCGCCTGCGAGCCCGCTGACTGCAACATTGCGCGCCTGCACCACCGCTTCCAGGGTTCCACGCTCATGGGCGAGGTAAGCCTTGGCGGTTTCCACCAGGTTGGGGATCAGATCATGTCGACGGGTGAGCTGTACATCGATCTGCGCGAAGGCGTTCTTATAGCCGTTACGCGCGGTCACCAGTCCGTTGTAGAGCGACACGAAGTACACGACAATCAGGACGATTGTCACAAGAACAATCAACAAGCCCATCGCCATTCCCCCTTGTTTCGTGGCGCGTTTCGCGCCAATACCACGCCAGAGTAGCATGCAGTTTCGCAAGATTTTCCTGTTGATCGCCAGTGCGCTTGGCCTGACTAGCGGCCCGCTGCTCGCCTCTCCCGCCGCTCCTGCGCAGGTCGCTATGCAGAGCGCTAATGCGGCGCCTCAGCACTTGCCGCCGGAACAGGTCAAGGCCGCCCTGGCCGCCTACCAGCAATGGCTTGAACGACTCGAACAGCGCCATGCTGTAGCCGGCCTTGCGACCGCCGTAGTGATCGACGACAAGGTGGTCTACGAGCACACCTTCGGCTACGCCAACGCGACGACGCAGGAGCCCATCACGCCAGAGACGGTGTTCCGCCTGGCCTCGCTGTCCAAGGCCTTCGCCACGGCGTTGACCGGTGTGCTCGTCAATGATGGCAAGTTGAGCTGGGACACCAAGCTGGCCGACGTGCTGCCCTTCTTCAAGCTCAAGGATGCGCAGGCGGCAGAGAAAGCCACGGTACGCGACATCCTGGGGCAGCGCCTGGGTCTGCCGCGCAATACCTACGACAACATGCTCGAAGGTGATGTCTCCTACGAGGAGCTGGTGCGCAAGCTCGACGAGGTCGACATGACCTGCGCCGTGGGCCAGTGCTACGGCTACCAGAACGTCGCCTTCAGCATGATCGGCGACGTGATCTACGCCATGACAGGCGATTTCTTCTACCGCCAGGTGGACAAACGCATCTTCTTGCCGCTGGGCATGAAAACTGCCAGTTATGGGCGCGAAGCGCTGGAGTCGAGCCCGAGCTGGGCGCGGCCGCATCACCCGGCTGGCCCCGGCGGCTGGCGTCCGTTCGAACCGAAAGAGGCTTACTACCGCGTCGCACCGGCAGCCGGTGTCAACGCGAGCCTGCGCGACATGGAGCAATGGCTGATCGCGCAGATGGGCGGTCGTCCGGACGTCCTTCCAACGGCCCTACTCGACGTGCTGCACACACCGGAGGTGGCAACGCCAGTGGAATTGCGCGCGACACCCTGGCGCCGCGAAAGGGTCAGCGACGCTCATTACGCGTTGGGTTGGCGCGTCTTCCAGTACGGCGGGGAAACCTTGGTGTTCCACGCCGGCGCCGTGGAAGGCTATCGCACCATGATCGGCTTCTTTCCCAAGTACCACACTGGCGTGGTGACCATGTGGAACTCGGCCGGGGCCATGCCTTCGGGCCTGATGCCAATGGTGTTCGACAGCATGCTGGGCCTCGAGCACGTCGATTGGGCCGGCGTGGAAAGCGATGCACCGCCAGCCGGCACGGCCAAGGCCACGTCAGGCAAGGGCAAGGCGCGACGCGGCACCAAGGCCGCCTCCGGCAAGCGCGGGCATCGAAACTAAGAGCTTGTTTTCATCGTCCGCATAGACCGATGACAAAGAAAGAGGCGCTGCATGTTCCCATGCGCGCCTCTTGTCCTTCATCCCTTCGGCAGCCTGCCGTCAAGTCACAACTTGAACTCGATGCGCTGGCTCTTGCTCGATGCCACCGGCGAGCCACCTTGCATCGCCGGCTGATACTTCCAGCGGGTCACTGCGTCGATCGCCGCTCGGTCGAATACGTGACGCGGCTGGGCGTCGAGCACCTTCACGTCGTTGACGCTGCCGTCCGCGGTGATAGTGAAGGCCAGTTCCACCCAACCTTCCTGGTTGGCACGCATGGCGGCCGTCGGGTAACGCGGTGCGGCGTTCTTGACCAGCACGGCAGCATGCGTACCGGTGCCGCCGGCATCACCGCTCGTCGCGGCCGCCGCGGTGTTCGCGCTCGCCTGCGGGCGAGCGGACTCGGAAGCCTGCTGTTGCTGCGCCAGACGCGCTTGTTGCGCCTGGCGCTGCTCGGCAGCCGCCTGCTGGGCCTTCTGTTCCGACGCCTTGTCGGCCTCCGCCTTGTCCGCGGCTGCTTTCTGGGCGACCAACTGCTGCTTTTCTTTGTCGGCAGCAAGCTGCTGCTCGCGATCCAACAGCTTGCGCTGGGCATCCAGCTTGGAGCGCAGGATGGTCAGCGTGTAGTTAGCCGAATCGGCCTTGGCGAGCAGATCGATCTGGCGCTGCGCATCGTTGAAATCGCGCTGGTTGATCGCCTGCTCGGCCGCCGTGGCGGCAAAGGGGAAGGTTTCGCGCAAGGCGTCGGCCGCCACCTGATTGCCCGGCTGCTTCTGCAGCGCCTTCAGGTAGAACTCGAACGCATTGTTGCCGGCCGGAGCGAGCAGGCGTTGCTCGTTCATCGCGCGCCGCGCCTCAGACAACAGCTGATTGACGCTCATCGCTTCCACGTTAGCCGGCGGTGGCGGCGCCTCGCGACCGGAGGCCACCGGCGTCGACGGATGGCCGCCTGCGTCAGTCTGCATCAGGTCCTGATGAGGCTTGATGATGAGGAACCACGCCGCTGCCGCAAGCACAGCAAAGACGATGAGGATGGCAATAACAACGGGCTGAATAGCCCCCCGCGCGTGCCGACGCGCATGACGGATATATCGGGTATCCATGGTCTCTCGCTGAGTGGCATCAGATACCCGCGCTTTTTCCCCCTGTGAATCCAGGAGCGGCAAACCTCCCCAGGCTCGCCGCGGCGCGGATGTGCAAAAGGTAACCGCAATGAAGCATCACGGCAAATCGCGCGTAGCTTCACGGCTTGGCCGCCCGGATTGCGCTAGCCGCCTTCCCCTCGCCCGGCCTCGTCCGGCGGTTGTCGCGGCGAGGCTTTACATTTTTCAAACCCCAGAAACGAAGCGTCCCAGCATAGGCCGGGACGAATCGCTCTTTCGAAGTGCCCTCCCTGCGCTGGGCACCGCAGGGAGAGAAATCGGTACAACCTAGTTGTAGTCGTGCTTACTTCTTGGCGGTCTTGGCTTTTGCGGTCTTGGTGGCCTTGACCACCTTGGCAGCAGCAGCCTTCTTCACGGTGCGCTTCTTGGCGGCCTTCTTGGCAACCTTCTTCACGGCGACCTTCTTTACGGCAGCCTTCTTAGCAGCCGCCGGACGCTTCTTGGCGACAGCCTTCTTGGCGACCTTGCGAACGGCCTTCTTGGCGGCCGGCTTCTTGGCAACCGGCTTCTTCGCGGCGGCCTTCTTCACGGCGGTTTTCTTGACGGCCTTTTTAGCGGCCGGTTTCTTGGTGGCTTTCTTGGCAGTGGCCATAGTTCGTCTCAGCTCCTCATCAGTTGGCAGTGGTTGCCCAGTAAAAGCATGCAGGAACGCCTCAACCAGCAAATCGCTATTGGTGGCGTGCCTAAGATTGTTCACTTGACGACGGGTACGTTCGTCCGACAGGGGCTGCAGAACGTGCAGCGGAATGGAGACCGTAATCTTGCGTACTGCCCCGGCCTTTTCGCCGTGCTCGACATACGGCTTGATGAATTTCGATGATGCCATGACGCCTGTTCCCCGTTATCTGGAGCGAAAGCTATTCCCGAACATTTCAGCTGTCAATTGATTTTAATCATGAAATCAATCCGCCTCACCCATCCCATCCAGCCCGGAAACCCTGTCCCACAAGGCATTCCGGGCCACATGGCTATATTTGATTGGACGTCTATACACCCAAACAAATAAATACCAACAAAAGCAAAATCTGCACAAAACCCGCATAAAACAGGGTTTTTATGAATATCGCTCGATTACGCATGCGCCCGATGAAACAACGCAACTCGTTGGCGCGCAAAGACTTAGCGACACCCCGTTCGGCGGGCTCCCATGGATGAACGAAACTCGACTGAGCGCCGGCACCCTCACCCCACGCGACGACCCGAAAATCGCGCTCAAGACATCCCGACGGGCATCGACGAACACGTCACTCGACGCCTCGACGCTTCGACAATCCGATCCGATTCGCCACGCAGGCGCGTCATCGCATCGGTCATCGCGAACCTGTCAACTCGATCACCATCGATGGGCATGCGCCGCGAGGAGGTCGGGCGTGAATGCGACAAACGCATCGTGATGAAGCCGTGTACGCGATACCGCAGAGGCGATCTGCACCACCTTGCCCCCCGACACACCGACGGCCGCTTTCGCGGCCGTCGGATCATCCACCGTGTGCCGCGAGCGATCAGTGATCTTCGTTCTCGATCACTTCGGCGTAGGCGTCCGCGTCGAGTAGCTCGTTGAGCTCATCACGGTTGCTGATGCGCACCACGAAGATCCAGCCGTCGCCATAGGCGTCCTCGTTGATGGTTTCCGGCTTGTCGGCCAACGCCTCGTTGACCTCGACCACCTCGCCCGACACCGGCGAGTAGATGTCGGAAGCGGCCTTCACCGACTCGACCACCGCCGCGCCGTTGCCGGCTTGCACGCTGGCGCCGATCTCCGGCAGCTCCACGTAGACCAGGTCGCCGAGCGCGCTCTGGGCATGGTCGGAAATACCTACACGCACCAGGCCGTTGTCTTCGACACGGGCCCACTCGTGGGACTTGAGAAACTTCAGATCGCCGGGAATCTCGCTCATGATCGGGTCCAGTCGTTGGGTTCGTCGGGGGTGAAGGCGGCCATTCTAGCCACTTCACCCGAATGGCAAAACTCGTTATTGACGTCAGATGCCTTCGCAGGCTTTACCGTCGCGCACGAAGGGGTACTTCACCAAGCGCACCGGTACTTCGCGGCCGCGGATATCCACCCGCACATCGCCCGGCTCACCGGCCGGGATGCGCGCGAAAGCGACAGCCTTGTTGAGAGTGGGCGCGAAGCTGCCAGAGAGAATCTCACCCTCGCCGTTCGCGGTGAGCACCTTCTGGCCGTGGCGCAGCACGCCCTTTTCGTCCAGCACCAGGCCCACCATCACACGCTTCACGCCATCGGCCTTCTGCGCTTCCAGCACCTTGCGACCAATGAAGTCGCGGCCTTCGTCGAGCGCGATGGTCCAGCCGAGGTTGGCCTCCCATGGCGAGACGGTCTCGTCCATGTCCTGACCGTACAAGTTCATGCCTGCTTCCAGGCGCAACGTGTCGCGCGCCCCCAGGCCTGCCGGCGCCACGCCGGCAGCGGCGAGCGCTTCCCACAGTGCCACGGTGTGCTCTTCCGGCACGATGATCTCGAAGCCGTCCTCACCGGTGTAACCGGTGCGCGCGATGAACAGCGGCATGCCATGCGGCCCCTGGGCAGCCGCCGCGGCGAACTTGCCGAGCTTGCGAATGCGCTCGCGATCCACTTCGTGCAGCAGCCCCATCACCTTGTCGCGCGCATTCGGACCCTGCACGGCGATCATGGCGAAGTCGGGGCGCTCCTTCACTTCCACGCCGAAGGCCTTGGCTTGCAGCTCGATCCAAGCCAGGTCCTTCTCGCGGGTGGAAGCATTCACCACCAGGCGGAAATGCTGCTCGTCGAAGAAGTACACGATCAGGTCGTCGATCACCCCACCCTGCTCATTGAGCATGCAGGAGTACAGCGCTTTACCCTGCACTTTCAGCTTGTCCACGCTATTGGCCAACAGGTGGCGCAAGAACTCCCGGGCCCGTGTGCCGTGCAGGTCGATCACGGTCATATGCGAGACGTCGAACATGCCGGCGTCGCGACGCACCACATGGTGCTCCTCGATCTGCGAGCCGTAGTTGATCGGCATGTCCCAGCCACCGAAATCGACCATGCGAGCGCCGAGCGCACGATGGGTGGCGTTGAGTACGGTCTTCTCGGTCATCGCTATGCGCCTCGGGGAAAGGCGCATTATCGCCGTCGCACCGGGGCATTCCAAGCTGCCAGGCGTGATGAACCCCTCGCTCAACCCATGCGGAGGCGTATGCGTTCCCTTGCAAGCACCCTCGCGCCGACAGTACGCGTGCCGACAAAACACATCCGTACCCATTAAGATCCCGCCCATGAGTTCATCGACGGCGACTGGAAGCGCACAACTCGATGCCAGCGCGCAGCCTCCTTGCCTGCGCATCGCGGGCGATTGGACACTCGCCCATTACGTTGTACTGGAGCGCAACGTCGATGCGCTAACCACCCCACTCACCGATGCCACCCAGGTGGACCTCGCCGCCCTTGGCGAGCTGGATACCGCGGGCGCTTCACTGCTCGTGCGCCTGCTGGGCGCCAAGCGCATGGCCGACCTCGCACGCGAAGCGCCTGGCCTGCCCGCCGCGCGACGTGCGCTGCTGCAGACCGTGGGCTCGGCGCTGGATGCCTACCGCAAACCAGCACGCAAACCCAAGACGTCTGCCATCACGGAAGTGCTCGCCCGTATTGGCGGAGCGATGGAGAGCGTCTGGCGCCAGCAGCTGCAATTGCTGGGTTTCATCGGCCTCACCCTGGAGGCCCTGGCCCGCAGCCTTCCCCAGCCGCGTCGCTGGCGCATCACTTCGCTGGTATCGCATATCGAACAGACCGGGCTGGACGCCGTACCCATCGTGGCCCTGCTTACCTTCATGGTCGGCGCGGTGGTGGCGTTTCTTGGTTCCACGGTGCTCGCCGATTTCGGCGCCAGCGTCTATACGGTGGACCTGGTCGCGTTCTCCTTTTTGCGCGAGTTCGGCGTGCTGCTCACCGCTATCTTGATGGCTGGCCGTACCGCCAGCGCCTTCACCGCGCAGATCGGCTCGATGAAGGCGAACGAAGAGATCGACGCCATTCGCACGCTGGGCCTGGACCCCGTGGAGCTTCTGGTGCTGCCGCGCGTGCTCGCCCTGCTCGTCTCACTTCCTCTGCTGACCTTTCTCGCCATGATCGCCGGCATCGCCGGCGGCGGCGTGGTCTGCGCGCTGACGCTGGATATTTCACCCGCCATGTTCCTGTCGCTGTTCAAAGCCGACATCGGCGTGCGTCATTTCATCGTCGGCCTGGTCAAGGCGCCAGTGTTTGCCTTCCTCATCGCAGTGATCGGCTGCCTCGAAGGATTCAAGGTCAGCGGCAGTGCGCAGTCGGTGGGCGAACACACCACGTCCAGCGTGGTGCAATCGATCTTCGTGGTGATCCTGCTCGATGCGCTGGCTGCGCTGTTCTTTATGGAGATGAACTGGTGAGCGCCCTTCCCGTCGACAAGCCGGCCGCCGATGTGCCGGCCGCCGAGGCGGTGATCCAGGTACGCGACCTGACCAACCGCTTCGGCAGCCAGGCCGTGCACGAGCATCTGGATCTGGACGTGCGCCGCGGCGAAATCCTGGGCGTGGTCGGCGGCTCGGGCACCGGTAAATCCGTACTGCTTCGCACCATCGTCGGGCTGCGACGCCCCACCTCGGGCCGCGTGCATGTGTTCGGCGAAGATTTGCTGAGCTTGCCGCCGGAGCGTCGATCGAAAGTGGAGCGCCGCTTCGGGGTGCTATTCCAGAACGGCGCGCTGTTTTCCTCGCAGAGCATCGTGGAGAACGTGGCCATGCCGCTGATCGAACACATCCGCCTCAAGCGCGCCGACGCCGAAGGGTTGGCAGGGGTGAAGCTGGCCCTGGCCGGCTTGCCGCAAGGCACGGAACACAAATATCCGTCGGAGCTCTCCGGCGGCATGGTGAAGCGCGCCGCGCTGGCCCGCGCATTGGCGCTCGACCCGGAGATCCTGTTTCTCGACGAGCCCACCGCCGGGCTCGATCCGATCAGCGCGGCGGCCTTCGATCAGTTGATCCTGACCCTGCGCGATGCACTCGGCCTCACTGTGTTCCTGGTCACCCACGACCTGGACACGCTCTACACCACCTGCGACCGAGTCGCGGTGCTGTCACAGAAGAAAGTCCTGGTGTGCGACCGCATCGACGCGGTGGCCGCCACCGACGATCCCTGGGTGCAGTCCTATTTCCACGGCCCACGCGGACGCGCCGCATTACAAGCTGCAGATGCATTGCGAGAGGTGAACTGAGATGGAAACCCGTGCCCATCATGTGTTGATCGGCCTGTTCACGGTGATAGTGGTAGCTGCCGCGTTGCTGTTCGGCCTGTGGCTGGCCAAGTCCAGCTCGGACCGGCAATTCAGCGAATACGACATTGTCTTCAACGAGGCGGTGACCGGCCTCTCTCAAGGCGGTGCCGTGCAGTACAACGGCATCAAGGTCGGCGACGTGACGCAGCTCAAGCTCGACCCGAAGGACCCGCGCCGCGTGCTCGCCCGCATTCGCGTGGGTGCCGACACACCGGTGCGCCAGGACACGCATGCCAAGCTGGCGATGACGGGCGTCACCGGCATGGCCATCATCCAGCTCAGCGGCGGTTCGCCCAGCAGCCCGGCACTGGTGTCGAACGACGGCCGACCGGCGGTGATCGTGGCCGATCCATCACCGCTCAGCCGTTTGCTCGCCAACGGCGAAGATGTGATGACCAATATCAACGACGTAGTCTCCCGCGCCAACCAGCTGCTGTCGGAAGACAATGTCAGCCGCATCAGCCGCACGCTCGATCATCTGGACAAGGCCACCGGCGCTATCGCCGACCAGCGCGACGATATCCGCCAGCTGCTTCACCAACTCGCCGAAGCCGGTAAACAGGCCAACGCCACCCTCGCGCAAACTGAACAACTGGCGCGCAACGCTAACGGCCTCGTCGATGGGCAGGCGCGCGCCACGCTCGATAGCGCGAAGAACGCGATGGCGTCGCTGGAGCGTTCCACCAACGCCATCGATCGCCTGCTCAACGACAACCGCGCCGCGCTCAACGGCGGCATGCAGGGGTTGAGCGAACTCGGCCCAGCCGTGCGCGAACTGCGCGATGCCGCGGGTTCGCTGCGCGGTATTTCACGCAAGCTCGACGATAACCCGGCCGGCTTCCTGCTCGGCCGCGATCGCAGCAAGGAGTTCGTGCCATGAGGATCGCCATCCGCCACCTACCCCGCCTGATCGTGGCGCTATCGCTCGCTTCGCTGGCCGGCTGTTCGGTGCTGCCCAAGGCCGAGTCACCGGACATCTACCGCCTGCCGTCCACGGCGCTTCCCCATGCCGAAGCTGGCGCGGTGAATTGGTCGCTGCGCATCGATACGCCGCAAGCCGACCGCGCCGTCGATAGTGTGCGTATCGCCGTATTGCCACAGGGCGATGTGGTCAGCGTGTACCAAGGCGCGCGCTGGAGCGACCGGGTGCCGACGCTGCTGCGCAATCGCCTTCTGGAAGCGTTCCGCGACGACGGCCGCATCGCCGCATTAAGCAGCGACGACACGAGCCTGCAGGCGGATTACGCACTCAACGGTGACCTGACCGCGTTCCAATCGGAATACCGCAACGGCCAGCCGGTGATCGTGGTGCGCTACAACGCTCGCCTCGTTCGCAACAGTGGTATGCGTATCGTCGCCACGCATCGGTTCGAGATCAGCCAACCGGTGAGCGGCACCGCCGTTCCCCAAGTGGTCGCTGCGTTTGGCCAGGCTAGCGATGCGCTGGCCAACCAGCTGGTGACGTGGACGTTGCAGCAGCGTACCGAGCTTGCTGGCGCGGCCGGTCACAATCCGCCGCCTTGATCAGGCGCCTCGCGGATGTATCCAGCGGAACGTCAGGTTGATCCGCGCCCCTGCGCTCGCCCCTGCCCTGGGCAGATCGTGCTGGTACAGCCGCTGAGTCTCACCAGCCATACACAGCAGGCTGCCGTGCGGCAGGTCGATGCCGAATGCATCGCGTCGTCCACTTCCTGAAGTGCGCAAGCGTAGGCGAAAACGTCGTTCTGCCCCCAAGCTCAACGAGGCAATGACCGGCTGTGGTCCAAGTTCGGGCTCGTTGTCGCTATGCCAGCCCATGGAGTCTTGGCCGCTCCGGTAGAGATTGGCCAGCACGCTGTTAAAGCGCGCGCCGCAGGCCACCTCCACGCGAGACCGGAGAGACGCCAGCGTGGCGCTCCACGGATGCGGCTCGAAACGCGTGCGGGAATAGGTATAGCTGGCATCGGCGTCGCCGATCCAGCAACTCAGCCTCGGCGAATCGACTTCTCGGCCGAAGATCCGGATGCGATGCGTTTCCCAGGCAATCGATTCGAGCAGGTCCGCGAACAGCGCATCCGCCTCCGCCTGATCCAGCCAATGCGGAATCCACCGCAGTTGCGCACCTGGCAAAGGAATGGTTTGCCACACCTTCGACACGTTGTCGCCGAACAGGCCCATGGCGATCAGGCGATGACCGGGTAGCTCGGCTCCGCATCCAGCGTCGCCGCACAGACGGCTGCCAGCTCGAGCAAGCGCAGATCCGAGCCGCGCGCGCCGACCAACTGCAGGCCAATCGGCAAACCGTTCGGCAAGGTGCCCATGGGGATGCTGACCGCAGGACAGCCCGCGAGGCTGGCAAAGCTGGTCAGGTCGGCCTGCGAATCGGGCACCGGACCGTCCAGCGGGAACGCGCCCTGCGGCGTGGTGGGCAGTACGAGGACGTCGACCTGCGCGAACAGGCGACGCATCTTCAGCGTGGCCGCATCCAGCACACGGTCAGCGATGGCGTAATCCGCCGCGCTCTTGGTGGCGGCATAAGAAAGCATCTGGCGGAAGCGCTCGGATACCGGATGGTTGGTATCGGCAAGGTCGTCGGCAAAGGTGCTGAGCATCTCCGCCTCCATCAAGAACAGACCGGCGCGGCGGGTACGCGCGAAATTCCAGTCGGTGAAATCTACGGTGCGACGCTCACCCAGTTCGCGCGGCAGCTTGGCCAGCGCCGCTTCAAACACCCCAACGACAGCAGGCTCCACGCCTACGGCCGCCAGGTCCGGCAACAGGCCGCAGCGCAGGTTGCCAGGCTCCCAGTCCGGCAACGCGAACGCCACACGGCGGCGGCGCGAACGCGCATCGTCGGCGTCGTAACCGGCCAGCACTTGCAGCAGCACGGTGAGATCGTCGACACCTCGGGCCAGCAGACCCACGGCATCCAGCCGCCGCGCCGCCGGCACCAGACCGCGCGCGGAAATCTCGCCGTGGGTCGGCTTGAGCGCATATACGCCGCAATAACTCGCGGGAATCCGGATGGAGCCGAGGCTGTCCGACCCGATCGCCGCCACCGCGAGCCCGGCCGCAACAGCCGCCGCCGCGCCACCCGAGGAACCGCCCGCCGAATAGCCATGACGATGCGGGTTATGGGTAGGACCAAAGTGCGGATTGTTGGTAGCCGCCCCCAGCGCGCCCTCATCCATATTGGTTTTGCCGATCAGCACCGCACCGGAGGCGCGCAACCTCGCTACCGCGTGGGCATCCATCTGCGCCGCCTGCGTGCGGCCCGGCAAACCCGCGCGGGTGGTCCAGCCAGCCACGTCAAAATTGTCCTTGATCGCCACCGGGAGACCGTCCAGCCGCCCGATAACGCCATCGCGGCGCCGATGCTGGGCCGCCTGAGCCTGTTCCTGCAACAGGCCGGAGCTCAGACCCACGAAAGCATTGAGTTGCGGATTCAGGCGATCGATAGCCGCCTGGTAAACATCGGCCAGCGTCTGGGGCTGGACCCGGCCAATCGCCAGCCAGTGAAGCAGCTGGCAAAGCGAGGCGCGGCGCAGGTCGTGGTCGGCAATCGGCGGCAATGGGTTCATGAATACTCCCTTTCAAGCGGGTTCGATTATCGCCGTCAGCGATGAATCGTTTGCAAGCGTTATCGCACCATGCGTTGCCGCATCGGGCCCGAAGCCGGACAATGGCGCGTTGAGTGACCCCAGTCACCCGGTTCCGCCCGCGCAACCACGCACGGCGACACCACCGCCAGCCACTGATTGCCAGCCAAGACTATGGAGCCCGCCATGAGCGAACGCGAAACGATGGAATACGACGTGATCGTCGTCGGCGCGGGCCCGGCTGGCCTGTCGTTCGCGATCCGGCTCAAGCAGCTCAAGCCCGATGTGAGCGTGTGCGTGATCGAGAAAGCCTCGACCATTGGCGCGCAGATCCTGTCCGGCGCAGTGATCGAACCGCAGCCGCTCGACGCCCTGCTCCCCGGCTGGCGCGACAACCCACCACCAGTCTGCGTGCCGGCCACCGAGGACGAGTTCTGGCTGCTCAGCAAAACCGGCAGTCGCAAGCTGCCGGTGCCGCCGGGCATGAAGAACCACGGCAACTTCATCGTCTCGCTCGGCGCCATGTGCGCCTGGCTGGCACCACAGGCCGAAGCGCTGGGCGTGGACGTATTCCCCGGCTTCGCCGCTGCCGACATCGTCTACAACGCTGATGGCTCCGTCGCCGGCGTGCGCATCGGCGATATGGGCGTGGCCAAGGACGGCTCGCACAAGTCCAGCTACACCCAGGGCATCGACATCAAGGCCAAGGTCACCGTGCTGGCCGAAGGCGCCCGCGGCAGCCTGACCAAGCAGCTGATCAAGCGCTTCGCGCTGGACAAAGACAGCGACCCGCAGGGCTACTCCATCGGCATCAAGGAGTTGTGGCAAGTACCAGCCGGCCGCGTGACCCCAGGCAAGATCGTGCACAGCTTTGGCTGGCCGGCGGACAGCCACATCTACGGCGGCAGCTTCCTGTACCACCTCGACAAAGACCGCATCGCACTCGGTTACGTCAGCGGCCTCGACTACAGCGACCCTAATTACCAGCCATGGGAAGCCTTCCAGCAGTGGAAGAACCACCCTTCGGTCAAGGCATTGCTGGAAGGCGGCACCATCCTCTCCGCCGGCGCGCGCGCCATCGTCACCGGCGGCTACCAGTCGCTGCCCAAGGTCGAGATGCCCGGCGCACTGCTGATCGGCGACACCGCCGGCCTGCTCAACGTACCGAAGATCAAGGGCACCCACCAGGCGATCCGCAGCGGCATGCTCGCCGCCGAACACTTGGCCGCCCATGAACTGAACCCCGCCGGCTTCGACGCAAAGCTACGTGGCTCGGAAGTGATGGCCGAGCTCAAGAAGGTGCGCAACATCAAGCCCGCCTTCAAGAAGGGCCTGTGGTTCGGCATGCTCAACGCCGCGTGGGAAACCGTTACCGGCGGCGCTTCGCCGTGGACGCTGAAAAACAAAGCCGACTGGTCCTCACTGCACAAGCTAGGACAGCAGGAAGAGCCTAAGCGTGACTATGTGCAGCGAGAGCTGGCGCCGCGTGATCGCCTGGCTGAGGTTTATTTTGCGGCTACCGAGCATGACGAAGACCAACCGATCCACCTGCATGTTGCCGATACTTCGATCTGCGTGACGAAGTGCGCTGAGGAATACGGCAACCCCTGCACCCGCTTCTGCCCAGCCAATGTCTACGAAATCGTGCAGGATGAAGCAGGCAAGCGTTTGCAGATCAACGCGGCGAACTGCGTGCATTGCAAAACCTGCGACATCAAGGACCCGTACCAGATCATCAACTGGGTGACGCCAGAAGGTGGGTCGGGGCCGAATTATCAGAACTTGTGATGTGAGGACATTGCGCTGTCCGCTCGACTGACCTGGCGCTTTAAACGCCTAAACTATGCGCTGCAGCGTTTCCGCGGCAGCGTCGCGCTGCGCGGCTGGCGTGACACGCTTGCCCGAGTGCGACAGGAATTCGAGCGTCGTCCCACATTCGACGACTCGCTGCACATCGAACCACTCGATGTACCGTTCAAACCGTTCGCGCTGCCCGTCTCGAATCAGCCGCTGGTTTCGGTGATTATCCCCATCCACGGCAAAGTGACGTACACGCTGGCCTGCCTCCGCTCCGTCGCGCAGTACGCGCCGGAAGCTCCGTTCGAAGTCATTGTCATCGACGACGCCTCGCCCGATGACTCGGTCGCACGACTGGCGCATGTCGATGGCCTGCGCTTGCTGCGAAACGAGCGCAATCTTGGTTTCGTCGGCAGCTGCAATGCCGGAGCGGCCACTGCGCGCGGCGAGTTCCTGCTGTTCCTCAACAACGACACGCAGGTCATGCCGAACTGGCTCGATGGCCTACTAGGCTGTTTTGGCGACCGCGACGACTGCGGCATCGCAGGCAGCCGGCTCGTCTATCCCGACGGACGATTGCAGGAAGCGGGTGGCCTCGTGTTCGCCGATGGTAGCTGCTGGACCTCAGGGCGATTTGAACAACGCGATGCGCCCGCATGGCGCTATCGCCGGGAAGTGGATTACGTCAGTGGCGCGTCCCTGATGATCCGCCGCAATGTGTTCGAACAGGTCGGTGGTTTCGACCAGCGCTATGCGCCAGCCTATTACGAGGATACCGACCTAGCCTTCGCCGTGCGACGGCTAGGTCTGAAGGTCTATTACGAGCCTTCCAGCACCATCATCCATTGCGAGGGCATCAGCGCGGGCACCGACTTGCATGTCGGCATAAAGCGCCATCAGGTGACGAATCAGGCGACGTTCGTTACCAAGTGGGAGGACGCCTTATGCGCCCAGCCCCCAGTGGGCACCTCGTTGCTGCGCGCAATGCGCTGGCGTCGCCGGGGCCGCGTTCTCGTTGTCGACAGCATGACGCCCGAACCCACACGCGACTCGGGTTCGCTGCGACTGAGCGCCATTCTCCGACTGCTCGACGAACAGGGTTGGGCCGTGTCGTTTCTTCCGGACGATGGGCGCGCGACCGACGAGGAAATCCGCGCACTCGGTGCACTGGGGACCGAGGTCCTGTGCCGCCCCTGGGTTTCCGACCTGCCGCACTGGCTGAGAGCGCATGGCCACGAGCTCCGCGCCGTTATGCTCTGCCGTCACACTGTCGCTGGCCAATACGTAGCGTTGGCGCGCAAACTGGCACCCAAGGCACGCTTGTTGTTCGACACCGTGGACCTACACTTCCTTCGCGAACGGCGCGCTGCCGAGTTAAGCGGCAGCGCTGCGATGGCTCGTCAGGCACAGGCCTCACGCAATAGCGAACTGGCGCTCATCGCACAATGCGATGTGACCTTAGTAGTGAGTCCGCACGAGCAGGCCCTGCTTGCCGCCGAACTTCCGCATGCAAAGGTCGAGCTGCTGTCGAACATCCATGAGGTGCACGGCTGTCGGCAGCCACACGCGACACGGCGCGACTTCGTCTTCATCGGCGGCTTCGGCCATCCGCCCAATGCTGACGCCGTTCGCTGGATCGCCTCAGATATCCTTCCAGCCCTTCGCCTGCAACTGCCCGACGCGCGCGTGCATGTGCTCGGTGACATGCCTGATGCGGCTCGAGATGAATTCAATACGCCAGGACTGGAACTGCATGGCCGTGTTCCCGATCTTGCTCTTTGGCTGGATGGTGCATTGGCGTCACTCGCGCCACTGCGTTTCGGCGCTGGCGTGAAGGGCAAGATCAACATGGCGATGAGCTATGGCGTGCCCGTGATTGCCACGCCATTGGCGGTTGAGGGCATGCATCTGGAACAGGGCCAGGATGTATTGCTGGCCGACACCGCGGACGGTTTCGCGCATGCCGCGCGCCTGCTCCAACAGGATAGCGATCTGTGGTGCCGCCTTTCGGCCGCATCCATCGACAATGTAAAACGCCACTTTTCCTCGCGCCTCGCCTATCAGGCCCTGGAGCGCGCGCTAGAGCCACCAACCCACTGAGGCGAGACCGGACCAATGCCGTCGCTCGCCAAACTTTCAATGTTTCTTCGTGATGCTATTCACCGTCACGGCGGTGGCTTGGCGGGTATTCGGTCCGTCGCCACCCGAAGTCTCAAGGTAGTCCGGGCACTAGGTCTGCGCGGTCTCCTCTGGCGTATTCGCGCGGCGCAGCAACGCAACGCTGCGCTTCCGCCGCCGGATACGATGGCGCTGAACCTTGCCGCCCCGCTCGCCCATGTGGAATTCAGCATCGGTGTGATGGCGCATGTGTTCTACCCCGACCTGCTCGAGGAATTGGCCGGATACCTCACGCGCATTCCTCTCCCTTACACCCTGATGGTGTCGGTGGTCGATGATGCCGCCCGCGCACAAGCCGAGGCCAGCCTCTCTGCTCTGCCTCGGCTGAGTGCACTGCATGTCCGCATTGTGCCCAACCGCGGGCGCGACATCGCTCCGCTATTGGTCACCTTCCGCGAAGAGATCCTCGCGCTCGATCTGATCTGCCATGTCCACACGAAGAAGTCCCTCTATGGTGGCCAGGACCAATTTGGCTGGCGCGGCCATCTGTTCGAATCGCTGCTTGGTTCGCCGGAACGACTGTCATGGATTTTCGGCATGTTCCAGGCCAATCCGCAGTTGGGCATCGTTTATCCGGAGAGCTACGCTAACGTTCCTTTGTGGGGACATACCTGGCTCAGCAACGCCGAATGGGGCCGACGGCTAGCAGAGCAACTCGGCTTCGACATCGACACAGCGGACTATCTAGACTTCCCCGCTGGCTCCATGTTCTGGGCGCGAACCCGCGCGCTCCGCCCCTTGTTTAACCTTGGTCTGCGTATGGATTCGTTCCCTCCGGAACTGGGGCAGATCGACGGCACCTTGCAGCATGCGATCGAGCGCATGCTTTGCCTCGTCACCCGGCATCAGGGGATGTTCGTCGGCATCCTGCCCTCCGATGGCAGGCTGGCGTTAACGCAGGAAAGCGAACGCAATCGCCAACTCTATTTCGATGCACCGTTGCGCCAGAAGATCGACTATTTTGCGACGGACGCGACATGGTTGTCGTTCGACGTCTTTGATACGCTGGTCCTCCGGCCATTCCTCACGGCACATGGTGCGCGTGACTTTCTTTCGCTGCTCGTGCGCAAGCAATTCGGCATCGACGATTTCGGCACGCTGCGCACGCAAGCCGAAGCGAGAGCACGCGCACGGACCGGCAAGGACGTTGACCTGACTCGCATCTATGCAGCGCTGCAGGAAGACAGCTCCCTGCCTGCCGACGTTGTCGACGCAATCAAGGCATTGGAACTTGCTACCGAACGGCGCCTACTCAAACCTCGCCAGGAGTTGATGGGCGCACTCGAATCCTTCGCCGCCGATCGACAACGAAAGATTGTTGGCGTGTCAGACATGTATATCGCCGAGCCTGACCTGCGTGCGCTGCTACCCGCAGCCATCGGCCACGCGCTGAGTCGGCTGTACGTGTCCTGCGACACCGGTTGGCGCAAGGATACCGATGCTGGCTGGCACGCGTTGCTGGCAGCGGAGCACGCCGATCCAAAACGTTGGCTGCACATCGGAGACAACGAACACGCAGACATCATGCGCCCGTTACATGCGGGCATGCTCTTTCCGGTTCACGTCCTCCGCCCTGCGGCCTACCTTGATGTTGTGCCGACACTGCGCAGCCTGCGTCCGTCAGCAGAACAACGTGGCCGCTGGTCGCACGAACTCTGGCTCGGACTGGTCGCTAATCACCTCGCGCAATGGGGCGACCAACAACCACAGTGGTTTACGCAGGCGGTGCGGATCGAGCATCCCGAGACATTCGGCTATGTAGTCCTTGGGCCACTGCTAGCCGACTATCTCACGTGGCTGGCCCGAAACGCGCTGCAACGGGGCTCGAAGAAGATCTTGTTTCTCAGCCGCGAGGGCTACCTTCTGCATCGCCTCTATCAGCGCGTGCAGGAGCGTGTTCCCGCTCTCGCCAGCGTCGAAGGGCGTTATCTGCTCGCATCGCGCCGCGGCGTCAACACGCCCGCCGTGCGCTCCATCGCTGATTTGGCACCCGTCTTTCGCAAGCCATACACGGGCTCCTTTTTTGGCCTTCTAGACTCCCGGCTTGGCCGCGACGTAGCTATGGCCGCGCAGCAAGCCCTAGGCGAGGCCACCCTCGACGACGAGGTGTATTTGCCGGAAATGGCAGACGAGCTAATCCAGCGCTTGCATCCCATGGCATCGACACTGTCAGGTATTGCCCAACGCGAGCGCACCGCATATCTGGCCTATTGGAAAGAACAAGTGAGGGATGGTGACCAGCCCATCGTCGCGGACGTCGGCTACGAGGGTAGCATCCAGGCGCAATTGTCCCGCGTCACTGGTGAGCCGCTGGGCGGCGCCTACTTTGCAGTAACGCGCAAGATCGACGAGGTGCTGACGGATGATCAATGGGCCGTCGCCCGCTTCCACGATGATCGGCGCGAGGCGAAGGAGGCACCGGTGCTGCAGCATCACTTGCTGCTGGAATCGTTACTCACCTCGCCGTCGGGGCAGTTTTCCCATTTCGAGCAGAACGGCACCGAACTCTTTCCACGGTATCGCGACGACAAAGAACATAGCCGTCGCTGGACAGTCATCAGCAAAGTGCAGTTCGGCGCTGAACATTTTGTCACGGACCTGCTGGATGTCGTTGGCGAGCACATGCTCGATCTAGACACATCCGCGCTTGCCGTGCAGGTGCCTCTGCATTGCGCAGGCACCGGGCGCTGGCAGCTCGGAGCGTGGAGCGAAGAGCTCACGGTGGACGACGGATATACCGGGCGTGGGCAGGTCATGACACGTCCTGACTCCCCCTGAGCACCGCGGCCTGGTATCACCTCGTGGCGAGACTCGATCATGCATCGAGTCAGGCCGCGTACGGCACCATTCGCTCCCGCATGGTACCCCCAATCTGGTTAGAATGCCCGTTCAAACAAACGTTCAAGCGCCCCGTGGGCGCCGGCAACTCAAGGAACCGCTGATGAAAATTTTGGTCGGCTACAAGCGTGTCGTGGACTACAACGTCCGCATCCAGGTGAAGCCCGATGGTACGGGCGTGGTGACGGATGGCGTTAAGCTCTCCGCCAATCCGTTCGATGACATCGCGCTCGAAGAAGCGCTGCGCCTTCGAGAGAAGGGCGTCGCCGAGGAAGTCGTGGTCGTGGGCATCGGCCCGGCCGACTTGACGGCTCACCTGCGCAATGGCTTGGCCATGGGCGCCAATCGCGCCATCCACGTGACGACCACTGATACCGTGCAACCACTCACCGCCGCCCGCGTGTTCCAGAAGCTGATCGAGAAGGAACAGCCGGGCCTGGTCATCCTCGGCAAGCAGGCCATCGACGACGACGCCAACCAGACCGGCCAGATGTTAGCCGCCTTGTGGGATCGCCCGCAGGCCACGTTCGCCAGCAAGGTCGAGATCGCCGACGGCAAGGTTACGGTCACCCGTGAAGTGGACGCCGGCCTGGAAGTAATCGAAGCAGAGCTGCCCGCAGTGATCACCACCGACCTGCGCCTCAACGAGCCGCGCTTCATCAAGCTGCCGGACATCATGAAGGCGAAATCCAAGCCGATTGATACGATTGAGTTCGCTTCGCTCGGCCTCGAGGACAACGCTCATCTCAAGACCACGCACTACGCCGCGCCAGCCAAGCGCAGCAAGGGCGTGATGGTGAAGGATGCGGCCGAACTGGTCGCAGCGCTGAAGCAGAAGGGTCTGCTCTAAGCAGCCTACGGGAGACAAGACATGAGCAAGATTCTCGTCGTTGCCGAACACCTGGGCGGCAAACTCAACTCCTCCACTGCGCGCGCCGTGAGCGCGGCCGCGGCCATCAAGCCAGAAGCAATTGACGTACTGGTGCTGTGTGATAGCGCCGATGCTATTGCCGCCGAGGCCGCCAAGATCGAAGGCGTCAGCCGCGTACTCACCATCACACGCGCGGAAAACATGCATCCACTGGCTGCCGTGCTGGCCCCGCAAATCGCCAAGGTCGCCGCTGGCTACAGCTACGTGTTCGCACCCTCTACTACCTTCGGCAAGGACGTGCTGCCGCGTGTCGCCGCCCTGCTCGGCGTGGGCCAGGTCAGTGACGTGATGAGCGTGGAAGGCAGCCACACATTCAAGCGCCCAATCTACGCAGGCAATGCCATCATTACGGTAGAGGCTGACGCTGGTTCCACCGTGGTGGCCACCATCCGCACGGCATCGTGGCCGGCGGCGGCCAACAGTGCCAGCAGCGCCCCTGTCGAGGCCATCACCGTCGACGCCGCGCTGCCCTCGCACACCCGTTTCGTCGAACTGCTGCAGGGCAAGAGCGATCGCCCTGACCTGCAGAGCGCCAGCAAGGTGGTGTCCGGCGGCCGCGGTGTCGGCTCCAAGGAAAACTTCGAGATCATCTACAAATTCGCGGACAAGATCGGCGCCGCCGTGGGTGCCTCGCGCGCGGCCGTCGACGCCGGCTATGTGCCCAGCGACATGCAGGTCGGGCAGACCGGCAAGATCATCGCACCGGAGCTGTACATGGCCATCGGCATCTCCGGCGCCATCCAGCACCTCACCGGCATCAAGGACGCCGGCACCATCGTGGCCATCAACAAGGATGGTGAGGCGCCGATTTTCGAAGTGGCCGACATCGGCCTGGTCGGCGATTTGTTCAAGCTGATTCCGGAATTGGAAGCGGCCATCGACTGATTGGCTTGCATTGCGGCACGGCCTTCGTTGCCGTGCCGCCACTGCGGCCAAGGGATACCCTCCGTCATCAACCTCACCGCCGTTCTCCAGATCATTGCGGTCAGCGTGTTGCTGTCTCGATGGCTACTGCCGCTCACCGGCATAGAATGGCATCGTGAGACCCTCGCCCACATCGCGGGTGTGCTCGTTCCAGTGGTCACCAGCTATTTCGAGCACAAACACCTTTCTTTCCGTTCAACGAATGGCACGGGGATAGCGCCATGACCAGATATGCCCGAATCGGCGGTCGCCTGACCGCTCTGGCTGCAGTGATGACATGCATCATCGCCGCTCTTGCGCACGCAGCATACGTTCACCTGTACGGCGTCGAGGTTCCCTACTGGGATCAGTGGGGTGCCGAAGGGCTCTACCTGCTGAAGCCTTGGGCCGAGGGGCAACTGACATGGCAGCATCTCGTTGCCCCTTGGAACGAACACCGGATTATGTTCACGCGCGTCATCTCAATCGCGCTCTACGAAGCCTCCGGGAAGACCTGGTCCGTACTGCGAACAGAATATTTCAACACCTTCCTCTATGCGCTCATTCCGAGCTTGATGATGATGTACGTTGGACGATCTGACGCCACACGCAAAGAGAAGGCGCTGATGGCTCTTGCCATCGTTACGATTGCCGTACTGCCTTACGGCTGGGAAAACACACTAGGGGCCTTTCAGAACCAGTTTTATCTAATGATCCTCGGTACACTGGCTGGGGTCGGACTTGCCGCATTTGGTCGCCCAAGCATCGCCAATCTCGTCGTAATGGTTGGCATCGCTGCGACAAGCATACTAACCATGGGGCCCGGCATCGTCGCCGGACCGGCAATCGGCCTCGTGCTGGTGAGCCGCGCATGGCTCAGTCGCATACCGTGGACGCGCGCGCTGGTCACAAGTGCGGCCCTGCTGGTGGTGACGTCCTTCGGCTATTTGCTGACGCCACAACTGCCCAACCAGGCCGCACTACATGCTCAGGATTTCCGCGAGCTGATACATGCATTGCTGATTACTGCGGGGTGGCCGGCGTCGTCCCCACGAGCGGGAGCTGTATTAATCTGGCTACCTGCCCTCGTCGGCGCGTGGATGATTTTTCGTCGACGCTGGGACGGCACGCTGGACGTGCTGATGCTGGGCCTCGCGGCATGGACGGCGGTTCAGATCGTCGAGATCGCCGTCTCGCGAGGGCATGGCATGGCGGTGGTTACCCCCCGATACACTGACATCCTTGTCATGGGGCTGCTTGCCAACCTATGGTTCGGCATCCGCGTGGCAGGTTGGACCAACGCGCATCCGATCACCGCACTTGTCCGACGCATCCCAGTGCTATTGCTGGTCCTTGTCATGACACAAGGATTTCTGTCTTCGGCACCGGTCGATTCCGCCAATATGGCGGAGCGTCGCGACCAGTCACTGATGCAGCAAACCCACGTTCAAGCGTACCTCCAGACAGGCATTCCGGCAGAACTGGACCAACCAGTTCCGGCGATTCCGCTCCCTGATCCAGCCGCCCTGCGCGCCACTCTCGGCGATCCAACGATACGAGGCATGCTCATAACGACGCCGACGAGCGCGCAGCCTATGGGTACGAAAATCTCAGCGCACTGAAAGGACGAACGACGTGGCACATGTATAAGTGTGCCCGTCCACGAACTGAACCACCGAGGCCACGTACCGGCCACTTACAATGCGGGTCAGGTCGATGCTCTGCTCGAACGCGCCGACATGGGTGTCGCCAACGTGAAGGGCAACCGCCACATCCGGCCTTTCCCCGGAAAGCAGCAAGGGGCGCTGATAAACGAGTCCATCCCCCCGTTCGAAACGCACAGCTACAGCGGGGGCGGGCCCACCAAGCGCAGGGAGAAACGCCCATCCCTTCAGAGGCAAAGGCTGGCCCGTGTCGAAGCTCGCAGGGGGAACGCTCTCGATATAGCACACCTTGCCGACATCAACTGCTGGGGGAATGGCGGCAGGTGAGCAGCCGGCCATCAGGCATGAGGCAGCGAACGTAATAACCATCAAACCGGACGAGTAGTTCATGATCTACTCGGAACGAAAGCGCGCCAGGCCAGACCGGCAGCTCGCCGCAACGCCTGCTTTCGCCCTTCGGGCTGGAGTGCAGGCGGGCGCGGCATGAGTGCTTCGTGTTCCGACATGCGCGCCTGGAACCAACGATCATCGATATTGTAATCGCTCGCCAGAATCGCTCGCAGCGAATCGTCGTCTAAGAGCTCCCGAAGCTTCGATAGCCCAGTCATTCGATAAGGTGCACCGAGCCACTGATTGGGCCGCATGAGCTGTAGTACTCCTTCGATCCTTAGATGAGCCTCCGAGGGAATGGAAGGAACGTGAAGCACATCGGAGAACCCCTCGATCAACTGCTCTCGCGTCGCAGCATCGAAGAACCGCTCGGCCAACAGGAAATGCTCATTGATCGTGCGTCGCGCATTCGGACCAATGTCGGAGCTAGCGTTCTCACCGGGAAGAATCCGAAAGTCGATCAGATCCTTTTCCACAATATGGATGGGATATCGCTTGATCAAACGAATCCACATCTCGAAGTCCGGCAACTGACGCAGTCGGTTGCTGTACAAGCCGACTTCATCGTAACAACGCCGTCGAATCAACATGGTCGGGTGACAGATGCAGTTACCGAGGTCGAAAAACCGACGTAGCCATTCGCCTTGATTGCGGTTCGCCTGGTCGAAAATCGTACCGAACGGCAACCCCGACTTGGCTATCGGGAACGCGTCGCGATCGATAAAACGCGCACGACCAAAGGTCGCGCCGAGCCCGGGGCGACTATCCATGAGACGCACCTGCTCGGCCAGCTTCCCCGGGAGCCACATATCATCAGAATTCAATAGCGCGACAAATTCACCGCGTGAAGCCTGAACGAGCTCGTTGGTGACGACGCACGCACCTCGATTCACGGTATTAGGAAAGAAGCGAATGCGTTCGTCACTGACTGAGGCGACTACTTCTCGAGTGGCATCGCGTGATCCATCGTCCGAGATCAGAAACTCGAAGTCGACACCTTCCTGTGCAAGCACGCTATCGATAGCTGCCCTCACGAATTTCTCGTGATTGTAGGTCGGCATGATCACCGATACGCGTGGCAACATGGTCATGACGCGCTCCGCGTGATGATCTTATACAGAGCGCGACGGAATGCGACTGGCACGATCCAACGTGCTAGCGGCAACACGAAAGGAGGGAACCACTCGCGAATACGCGTCCGCTCCTCGCTTGCACCCAGTACACCGGGAGCAGCGTGGCCGATCTCACCACTCTCAATGACATGATCCAGCCGATGCTTAAGCGCAGAAAACTCAGGAGTGAACATGTTGCCCGTGAGATCGTCATACTGCGGGAGCAGATCGCGCTGTACCTTCAGCTTTTCGATGGTAGTCAAGACACTCCAGACACCGTCGCCGTGAATGCGGTATACCGACATGGGCTCATGCAAGAACGCAATGAGGGACTGCCTGGCAATCAAAATATTGATAATCCAGTCATACGATTTGTAATCGTACACCTCGACCGGGATCGCTCGAAGCGCACTCAGTCGATACATACAGGTGGAAAAGTTGCCCACCACATTGTCAGCGATAAGTTCGCGAGCTCCCAACAACATGTGGCCGGTCCCGGGCGCCCATCGCGGCGTGAACTGTGCCCGGTTCTCTTCGAACACATAGTAATTGACGGAGCAAAGATCGCATTCGAGCCGGACATCGAGAAAGTCGCGCTGCTTTGCCAGCTTGTGCGGCGCCACCCAATAATCGTCTCCCTCCAGAACGGCCACGTAATCACCATCGCACGCAGCGAATGCGCGTTTATAGTTCCGCGTGACTCCCAAATTGCAATCCGCCTCCAGAAAGCGGAAGTCCAGATGGGGATGCTCCGCCGCGAACGCTCGAACGATATCTAGCGTTCCGTCCGTAGAGCAGTCGTCCGCCACAACAACCGTAACTGGCTCATCAACGATCTGGCTCGCCACACCATCGAGCGCGCGCCTAACGTACTTCTCGTGGTTGTACGTAATCAGAAGGATGTTGATCCGGGATACACGACTGCTCATTTTTTCTCCAAAACTCTGGCGGGATTACCTACCACCGTGGTAAACGGTGCAACATCCTTCGTCACTACGGCTCCCATACCCACCACCGCACCTTCACCGATCACCAATGGCTTGGCCTTGCTTCCTTGGCGAAGGATAGCCCCCGTACCGATATAGGCATGATCCCCAATAGTGACGTTTCCATTGCATTTCACGCTCGGTGCAAAAGTGACGAAGTCCCCCACAATGCAGTCGTGAGCGACATAAGCGTAGATGTTCGAATGAAAGAAACGCCCGATTCGTGCATTGGATGTGATAATGGTCTTTGACGACAGGATCGCCCCCACACCGATCTCGTTGGCGTCAAGGATCTCGGCCGAAGCCGCAATAATGGAGAATGCAAGAATTCCTTGCGATTCACAGGCAGCGGCGATACGCGCGCGTACCTTCGAGTCGCCGATTGCGATATTGAAACGCCTCTCACCCGGGGCAGCGAAAAACTCCTCGCTACTCAGAACTGGATAGCCATTGACCTCACGCTCGGTAACATCACCTTCGACGACAAACACCACGCGATCATCCGGGGCCGGCGACGCAGCAATCATGTCGCGAACGAGCGGGATAACCTCCCGACCGTAGCCGCCCGCACCGAAAACTCCGTAAGTGGTCATGGATGCTCCTGATCAGTAACGAATGTAGCGCTTAATGAGGCGACAGATCATGTCAACCTCTTCCTCGGATAGCGTGTGATAGAGGGGAAGACACATGACCCGCCGCGAGAGATCCTCGGCCACGGGACAGGATTCGGTGGACACGTAGGGCAGTGTCGACAGCGACGGAAAGAAGTAACGGCGCGGAAAAATATTGTGCAGCTGGAGGCCGTCGATGATCTTCAACAACAATGCTTCGTCTTCGACCGCCACAGCGTAGTAGGCATGATTGAAGTCTGTACCCTGCCGCGATACCGGCCGCTGGATGGGAAGTCCGGCAAGATTACGGTCATAGCGTTCCGACAAAGACTTTCTTACCCGCAGAATATCGTCGAGATATTTCAGATTGCACAAACCCATGGCCGCATGGACTTCGGAATTCTTGCCGTTGATGCCGACCTCCTGAAAGGCCGTAGGGCTGATATGACCGAAGTTACGCATTTCCGCCATGCGCTTTAACACGGCGGGATCGCGAGCAATCACCGCTCCGCCCTCGATCGTGTGGAATAGCTTCGTCGCGTGGAAGCTCGAAGTTGCGACGTCTCCATAGCTAAACAGGCTGCGATTCTTGTAGCGGGTCCCGAAGGCGTGAGCGGCGTCATAAATAACGCGAAGGCCATGCTTCGCTGCGATCGCTTCTATGGCGTCCACATCGCACGGATTTCCGTAGACATGAGTCGCCAGAATCGCTGATGTGTGTGGCGTGATCTTCGCCTCGATCTTCTCGGGATCGATGTTGAAATCCAAAGGTGAAATATCTGCCATTACAGGCACACACCCCTCCCAGCACACCGCCGAAGACGTGGCGACGTAACTGAAGGGCGTGGTGATGACTTCACCTGTTATGTTCAATGCCTTCAATGCCAGCTGGATCGCAATGGTGCCGTTACTGACGAACAGAAGGTGGTCCAGATCGAGGCGCTCCTTGAGCGCAACTTCAAGTTCGTTGACCAGCGGCCCGTTATTTGTGAGCCACTCCCGCTCCCAGACGCCCTGGAGATAGGTGTGGTACTCCGCCAGTGGCGGAAGAAATGGCTTGGTAACATTGATATTCATCGGCGATTCCGTAAATGCACTCAGACAACACTGGAGGATTTGAAAAAGCGGAATAGTATGCGTCCGGGAAGCGAGGCGCGCAGTCTCGCCATGTACTCTTCATGGCGGCGCAGCGTAGCCGCGAGCTCGGTGACGTGTCCGGCCCGCTCTTCGGACTCGGTCGAGACCCGTTCCAACTCCTGCCTTACACGCCCCAGTTCGGCGTGTACACCATGTAACTCGGCGACGGTATCGGTAATTGATTGAGTCTCCACCCGGAGGCGAACGTTCTCAGCCTCAAGACGAGCGCTCTCGGCCTGGAGGCCCGCGATCTCCGCCTGAACGCTCGCGCGCTCTGCCTGAAGGCTCGCGTTCTCTGCCAGAACGCGAGCGTTATCTACCCCCAGCCGCAGGATCTCTGCCTGATTAGCGCGGTGGCTGGCCTCCAGATCGAGTAGCAATCGTCCGCGCTCATCTGATTCAGCGCTAATTGCCGAAATCCGCGTATTCGCGATCTCACGGGCAAGCGTAAGTTCTGATTCGGATACAGCGAGCCGGATGCGCAGATTCTCAAGCTGTTCGCCTTGCGCCGCGAGCAAATCAGATACGCCGCGACCAAAGTTGCCCCGTGAGGCGGCAACCGTCATATCCGATTCGGCGCGGAGCGGAATACGCGCTTCAACGATAATCTCATTATTGAGTGGTCGTGTTTCGAGACCCACAAGTATAGGATCGTCGCTCTTTTGCCATTCGACGAAGCGAACATCGCCAAAACCCGCTGCGCGAAAAATACGTAGCATTTCAGGGCGATCGTAAATGAAACAATGACCCCAGTACCGCATGCCTTGGTTGATCATGCGCGCCGGCGTGCCTGGCTGCCACAGTTCGCCCCACCCTTCGGTCAGGGCGCCGACGTAGTTATCGACGAGCCATGCGAGGTCGGGCGTAGTGATACGAAGCACACCATCGGGGCGCAGCACACGCCTGCACTCCTGAAGAAGACGCAGCGCCTCATCATATTCAATGTGCTCGATCACGTGCTCGGAAAAGATATGACTCACCGAGGCCGAATCGAAGGGCAACGGCCCGCGCAGATCCAACCGTAGATCCGCTTCGGGCGCCTCAAGATCGATATTCAGCCAGCCGGCGAGCGATACCGCCCCTGATCCGAGGTGCAGTTTCAATGCATCGTTCACGCAACACCCAGTTGTTCGACGGTCAGCTCATTCCTCCAGTGCACGGCGGCATAGATGGGCAATGAGCGGCCACGCCCCACCTGGAACTGCAGGGCATAGGGGACGAAATCGCAAACGTCGACCGCCCCAACAGCAAGATCTTTCGGAATAGAGGCCATGCACGCGAAGTTGTACTGTCCTTCGCGCAAACTCGCTTCAAATGTCCAGTTGATTACATAGCGCTGCCCGGCACGTAGGTCGCGCAGCTGGTTATTGTTCTCCTGACCGGTATCGGAATAGACGAGCTCGACGCCCTTCATGTCACGAATGTGGTAGGCGACGCCGATCTCCGGAAGATCCTGCTGTACTTCAAGAATCATCCGGAGCGTCACACGCTGCTTGAACTCGATCGACTGGATGTCCCGCCCCCACTCGTCGACAAGACGTACATTCAGAAACCTGATGCGCTGATTGTAGATGCGCTGATAGTCCGCCCGTGCATTGAATGTGGTGACATCACCAATTACGTCCTTATCCGGACTGACTGCGTGATTAATCGCCAGGCTGCTCGATGGACTTGACTGCCCTGGAGAAGCATTGACAAGTTTTGCGTAATACTGTTCGACAACCTCATTGGTATCTCCCATCGCCACGATTGAGCCGCTTTCCAGAAGGATCGCCTTGTCGCATAGCGATTTGACCGAGTGCGTATCGTGACTCACGAAAAGTATCGTCGTACCTTTCTTGATCAGCGATCGCATAAGCGCGGCGCACTTCGACTGGAAGAACGCATCACCTACGGAAAGTGCTTCGTCGACTATGAGGATCTCAGGGTCGACATGGGCCACGACGGCGAAGGCCAGACGCACATACATGCCACTGGAGTACGTCTTGACCGGCTGTTCTATGAAGGCACCGATATCGGCAAAAGCGAGAATGTCCGATAGGCGCGCGTCGATCTCTTCTCGAGTCAGGCCAAGCACTGCCCCATTGAGGTAAACGTTTTCCCGTCCAGTGAACTCTGGATTAAAGCCCGAACCCAGCTCTAGTAGGGCCGCTACGCGCCCGTGCGTCTCGACATCACCTTGGGTTGGCGTCAACGTGCCGCAGATGATCTGCAACAGGGTGGACTTGCCAGAACCGTTACGGCCAATGATACCGACGGTCTCGCCACGCCCCACCTCGAACGTTACATCTCGAGTGGCCCAGAACTCCTCGTAATATCGAGCCGAGGGCATCCGCAGCAGGCGGCGCAGTCGCGGAAGCACAAACTGCTTCAAGCGATCGCGCGGAGTTGCATAGATGTGATAGCACTTGCTGAGACCGCGAATGCGAATGGCGACCTCGGCTTGCGGCACGGCACCGATGCCATCAGTGGCTGTGATATCAGAGCACATCGGCGAATCCCGGACGCGTCTTCTGGAACCAGACATAACCGATCCACGCCATCGAGGAGGAGGCGGCAAGGTAGATGAACAGCCCTCCGAAATTCGGTAGCGCGCCCCAAATCACTACCTGCCGGGCCTGTTCGATGATGAAAGTTATTGGATTGGCCAACAACCAGGGACGGAATTGTTCCGGCACCGCCGTTATCGGATACACCACCGGCGCCATGAACATCATCACCATCGTCACGATGCCCACGGTCTGCGAAACGTCGCGCAGAAACACGCCCAGAGAGGCGAGGATCCACGAAATACCGGTGATCAACACAAGGAAAGGAAAGAGGACCACCGGAAGCCACAGCACCGTCCAATTGACGAAACCGGAGATCAGAAAAAATGCTGCGAGAAGAACCCCGAGACTGATTGCCGCATGGAACAGCGCCGCTCCGATTGAAATGATCGGCAGCAATTCAACAGGAAAAACAACCTTCTTGACGTAATTCTGGTTAGCCAATACCAGAGAAGGGGAGCGGTTGATCACTTCGGCGAACAGCCCGTGGATGATCAGGCCAACAAAAAGTATAAGAGCGAACTGCGCCCTGCTTTCGCTTCCTGTAGCGCCCCAACGCGCCTTAAACACCACGGAGAACACGAACGTGTACACGGCGAGCAAAAGGATTGGATGGAACAGAGACCAACCCAGGCCGATGGCGGAGCCCTTGTAGCGCCCCACGACCTCGCGGGTCGTCATTTGAAGTAACAATTGCCGATGGGTCCATAGGCTACGGACTATGGAAGCAGGCGATGTCGGTTGTGCAGCATGTGGATTCATTCGTATCTCAGTATCGAGCGGTGGTCTTCCCGTGACCGCCACATTTGGGCCCCTGTGCGCTTAGTCATCGACTCAGACGGACAATGCCTGTTCGAGATCAGCGATTAGGTCCTCGGCATCCTCGACGCCGACGCTAAGTCGCACCAAGTCACCCGTGATGCCGAGAGCCTGCCGCCGTGCCTCTGGAATGGAGGCATGCGTCATCAATGCGGGGTGGTTGACCAGGCTCTCGACCCCACCAAGCGACTCGGCAAGAGTGAAGAGACGTGTCCGCTCACAGACGCGTTTGGCTGCGGCCTCGCCACCTTTCACACGGATGGAAATCAGTCCGCCGAAATCATCCATCTGCCTTGCTGCAAGGGCATGCTGAGGATGACTGGTGAGACCAGGATAGATGACCTCACTAACCGCCCCGTGCCCGGCCAACCAAGCCGCAATCCGCATCGCGTTGTCGCAATGTGCCCTCATCCGCAAAGCCAGAGTCTTAAGCCCTCGGAGCGCTAAAAAGCTATCGAAAGGACCCTGAATCGCGCCTGCCGAGTTCTGCAGAAATGCCAACCGATCCGCTAGAGGCGCATCAGCCGCAACTGCGACGCCCCCTACCATATCGGAGTGGCCGTTGAGGTACTTGGTGGCCGAATGCAGCACGATATCGGCCCCGTGTTCAATGGGCCGCTGCAACATGGGCGATGCGAAGGTATTGTCCACTACCAATAGCAGACCGTGCTGCTTGGCGAACGCCGCAACCGCGTCGATATCGACCAGCTTCAGCGTCGGGTTGGTGGGCGTTTCCACCCAGATCATCTGGGTTGCTGGGGTCAGGGCGGCTGCGAGCGCCCCAGCGTCGTTCAGGTCGACGTAAGACACTGATAAGGCCGCAGTCCGCGTGCGCACACGCTCGAACAGACGATAGGTACCACCATAGAGATCGTCCATGGCGATAACGTGGGAGCCGCTGTCCAGCAGCTCCAGTACCGTCGCGGTGGCCGCCATACCGGAGGCGAAGGCAAATCCGGCGTGTCCACCCTCCAGGGCGGCCACGCACCGTTCATAGGCAAAACGAGTCGGGTTCTGTGTACGTGAATACTCGAACCCGGTGTGTACGCCTGGGCTTTCCTGAGCATAGGTCGAGGTAGCGTAGATGGGTACCATCACTGCGCCGGTGGTCGGATCGGGAGATTGACCGGCATGGATAACCCGGGTCGCCAGCTTCTGCCCGGTCTCAGTAATTGCCATGTATCTTCACCACTATCAAGGACAATTGGGCGGCCGGCGCCATGGGGGGAGCGGACCGCGAGCTAACGGGAGATCATACACTGCCGGCGGCAGTGGAATGGGGCTGCACAACAGTGGGGCGCGTGAACTACCGTTTAGTTTGGCGCCTTCAGGGCGGGAGGCATCCCCCTTCATCCATGACACAATATCGGCCTCACGGTTCACTCCAGAGGACACATGGAAACCCTGCTCGTTACCGGCGGAGCCGGCTTCATCGGCGCCAACTTCGTTCTTCAGGCCATTCACGATGGCCTGAAAATTGTCAATCTGGACAAACTCACCTACGCGGGCAACCTCCAAACCCTCCAATCGGTGGCGGGGAATCCTTTACATATTTTCGCCCAGGGCGACATCGGCGATCGCGAACTGGTCGCCCGGCTGCTTGCTGAACACCGCCCGTGCGGAGTGGTCAATTTCGCCGCCGAGAGCCACGTCGACAGGTCGATCGACGGCCCTGCGGCCTTTGTCGAAACCAACGTCGTGGGCACACTTGGCCTGCTAGAGGCAACCCGCGACTATTGGCGCACCCTGACCGGGGACACGGCACAGGCTTTCCGCTTCCTGCATGTTTCCACTGATGAGGTCTACGGCTCACTGGGGGCTGAGGGTTTCTTCACGGAAACCACACCTTACGCGCCCAACTCACCCTATTCGGCCTCCAAGGCGTCGTCGGACCATTTGGTTCGTGCCTTTCACCACACCTACGGCCTACCGACCCTTACAACGAACTGCTCGAACAACTACGGTCCGTTCCAGTTTCCGGAAAAGCTCATCCCACTCGTCATTCAGAAGGCACTTGCAGGTGAGCCGCTGCCGATCTATGGCGACGGCATGAACGTCCGTGACTGGCTCTTCGTCGAAGACCACTGCAGTGCTATCCGCCGTGTCCTGGAGGCAGGCCGGGTGGGTGAGACCTATAATGTGGGCGGCAATTCCGAACGCGCAAACCTGACCGTGGTCAGAACCATCTGCGCGATCCTGGACGAGGTCGCCCCCCTCCCGAACAACAAGCCGCACGAAAGCCTGATCACCTTCGTACGGGATCGCCCGGGGCATGATCGTCGTTACGCGATTGATGCCAGCAAGCTTAAGGACGAACTCGAATGGACACCGGCTCAAACGTTTGAATCCGGCATCCGTGCCACCGTGCAGTGGTATCTCGACAATAGGGCATGGGTTCAGGGCATTCTCGACGGTAGCTATCAACTGGAGCGGCTCGGGGCATGACAACCAAGGGCATCATCCTCGCCGGCGGCTCCGGCACACGCCTGTATCCGATCACCCAGGCGGTCAGCAAGCAATTGCTGCCGGTCTATGACAAGCCGATGGTGTATTACCCGCTGGCTACACTCATGCTGGCGGGCATCAGGGACATCCTGATGATCAACACGCCGCATGAGCAGGCGCTATTCGAGCGCCTGCTGGGTGACGGTTCCCAATGGGGCATCAACATCACCTATGCCGTGCAGCCATCACCCGATGGACTAGCGCAGGCCTTCATCATCGGCCGTGACTTCGTGGGTGGGAAGCCGAGCTGCCTGGTGCTTGGCGACAATATCTTCTATGGCGTCGGGCTCACCGAGCGCCTGAAGCGCGCTGCCGCGCGCGAGCACGGCGCGACCGTTTTCGGCTACTGGGTGAGCGATCCGGAACGTTACGGCGTTGCCGAGTTCGACGCGCATGGCAAGGTGATCGGCCTGGAAGAAAAGCCCCAGCAACCGCGCTCGAACTACGCCGTCACGGGGCTTTATTTCTACGATGGTCGCGCATGCAATTTCGCAGCTGAACTCAAACCATCCCCGCGCGGCGAGTTGGAGATCACCGACCTCAACCGACGCTATCTCGGCGATGGCTCCCTTCATCTCGAACAACTTGGCCGTGGCTATGCGTGGCTCGACACCGGTACGCATGAATCGCTGATGGAAGCAGGCAACTTCATCCAAACGATTGAGCATCGCCAAGGCCTGAAGGTCTGCTGCCCTGAGGAGATTGCCTACCTCAATGACTGGATCGATGCTGAGCAATTGCTACGCCTCGCAGCCCCCCTCTCCAAGACCGGCTACGGCCAGTATCTGAACAACCTGACCAGGCAGGGTCACGTCCGATGAAAGTGATTCAAACGTCCCTGCCTGGCGCTGTCATCATCGAACCACAAGTCTTTGGCGACGCTCGAGGGTATTTCTACGAGAGCTACAACAAAACCAAGTATCACGAAGCCGGCATCACCGCCGAGTTCGTTCAGTCCAATGTGTCGCGTTCAGCCAAGGGCGTGTTGCGCGGGCTGCACTATCAGTGGCCCAACCCGCAGGGCAAGCTGGTGAGCGTGCTGGAAGGTGAAGTGTTCGATGTAGCAGTCGACATCCGTCGTGACTCTCCCACGTTCGGTCAGTGGGCCAGCGTGATGCTAAGCGCGGAGAACAAGCGACACTTCTGGATTCCCGAAGGATTCGCGCATGGCTTCTGCGTGGTGTCCGACTTCGCCACGTTTAGCTACCAGTGCACCGCACTTTATGATCGCGCAGCGGATGCAGGCGTGCGGTGGAATGATGCCGACATTGGCATCGACTGGCCGTTGAGCCAGCCCTTGCTGTCCGAGAAAGACGAAGTGGCACCCTTACTCAAGGACATCCTCACCGAGCGCTTGCCGGAGTATGTCCGTTGAAGATTGCCCTGCTCGGTGCCAACGGCCAGTTAGGCCAGACCTTCCTCAAGGACGGCACCCTGGCGAGCCTCGGCAAGCTGATTCCCGTCACGCGCGACGGTCATGTGTTTGATGGGAGTCAGGGCGAAGCAGGTGACCTCTCGACGCCTGAAGACATCGCCGCTCTGCTTGACCGCATCAAACCCGATGTCATCGTCAATGCAGCCGCATACACGGCTGTAGATCGTGCCGAACAGGAAGAGGGACTCGCTATCCGCATCAATGGCACGGCAGTGGGTGCCATAGGCGCGTGGGCCGCGGCGCACGACGCGCTCGTGATGCACTATTCGACTGACTACGTGTTCAATGGTCAGGCCAAGCACCCCTACGCCGTGAATGCGCCTACGGCGCCTCTGAGTGCCTACGGGCGCAGCAAGCTCGCTGGCGAGCGGGCCTTGGTCGCGAGTGGCGCGCAGCATCTGACCTTTCGCACAGCCTGGGTCTATGCGGCTCACGGGCGTAACTTCCTGCGCACGATGCTCCGTCTGGGTGCGGATCGTGACGAGCTGCGCGTGGTTGCAGACCAGTACGGCGCCCCCACCTCGACGCACATGATCGTACGCGGCAGCACGGCTGCGCTGCGGGCATGGATCCATGCCGCACCAGCGGCGCGACCCGCTCTGGCAGGCACATACCATCTAGTGGCGAGCGGCACGACCACCTGGCACGGTTTTGCTACAGCCATCTTCGATGCAGCCTTTGAACGGGGAATGATCGCACGCAAGCCTGTAGTCATAGCGATCGGCACGGCCGATTTCCCGACGCCCGCCGCCCGGCCCGCCTATTCCGTGCTGGACAACAGCCTCTTCGAGAAGCGGTTCGCCACTACACTTCAGGATTGGCGCCATGGCTTAAGCGAGGTCATGGACGAACTTTCAACCGGCGCGCGTTGAGTCGATCATGCTCATTCCTTTAATCCTTAGCGGTGGATCTGGCACGCGTCTGTGGCCGGTATCGCGCAAGAACCTTCCCAAGCAGTTCCTGTCGCTCACGGGCCAGGGGACGTTGTTCCAGCAGACCCTGGAGCGCACCCGCCTGCTCAAGGACGTGACCAGCCCCATTGTCGTGGCCAGCGAGGACCACCGTTTCCTCGCCGCCGAGCAATTGCTTGAATCGGGAATCGAGGGCGCCACTATCGTGCTCGAGCCCGTTGCGCGAAATACCGCGCCAGCGATCGCCCTCGGCGCGCTTGAGGCTATTGCACGGGACCCTGACGCGGTTTTACTCGTGCTGCCAGCCGATCACCTTATCGGCGACGCCAAGAGTTTCACCGAGGGGGTGGAGCTTGCGCTGCCCGCCGCCCGCGATGGCTGGCTAGTGACGTTTGGCATCCGCCCGGATCGCCCGGAAACCGGTTTTGGCTATATCCGTCGCGCCGAGCCGATTGGCACTGGTGCCTACCGGGTTGCCGAGTTCGTCGAAAAACCGGCACTGGCGACGGCCGAGTCCTATCTCGCGGACGGCGGTTACGACTGGAACTCGGGCATGTTCTTGTTCAAGGCATCGCGGTATCTCGATGAACTCCGCCAACACGCACCCGAGATGCTCGAAACCGTACGCGCCGCGCACGCGTCAGCCAAAACAGACCTCGACTTCGTGCGTATCGGCACAGACACTTTCGCCAAGGTGCCGGACAATTCGATCGACTACGCGGTCATGGAGAAAACCCAACGCGCTGCGGTTATACCTGTCGCCTGTGACTGGAGCGATATTGGCTCCTGGTCGGCACTGTGGCTCGCGGGAGTGCGCGACACGCAGGGTAACTTGCGCGATGGCGACACCATTGCCGTGGACACCAGCAACTCCCTGCTGCGCTCGCACAATCACCACCTGCTAGCTACCGTCGGCGTGGACAACCTCATCGTGGTTACCACGCCCGACGCCACGCTGGTAGCCCATCGCGATGCTGCGCAGGACGTGAAGCGCGTGGTCGACGAGCTCAAATCGGCCGGGCGCACCGAGCATTCGCTGCACCGCGTGGTCCGTCGCCCCTGGGGAAGTTATGACTCCCTCGAATCCGCCGAGCGGTTCCAGGTCAAGCGCATTGTGGTCAAGCCAGGTGCAGCGCTTAGCCTCCAGAAGCATCACCACCGCGCTGAGCATTGGATCGTGGTATCGGGTACGGCGGAAGTGACCTGTGACGATAAGGTGTTCTTGCTCGGCGAGAACCAAAGCACGTACATTCCGCTCGGAAGCGTGCATCGCCTGAGCAACCCGGGCAAAGTACCGCTCGAAATCATCGAGGTGCAGTCGGGCAGCTATCTTGGCGAGGACGACATTGTTCGACTGGAAGACGTCTACGGCCGCTCCTGAGCGTTGCCGTTCACACCATGAAAAAGCCGCGCAAATGCGCGGCTTTTTCATTTCTGGACACAGGGTTACTCCACGGTCACCGACTTGGCCAAATTACGCGGCTGATCCACGTCAGTACCGCGCAACACGGCCACATGATAGGCAAGCAACTGCATCGGCACGGTAAATACAGCCGGCGCAATGAAATCGCCGCCACCGTCCATGCGCAGGATCGTTCCACGCGCAGCGTTGCCGTCCATGCTCGCCGCGCCATCGGCGAAAACCAGCAGTTCACCGCCACGCGCGCGCACTTCCTGTAGATTGGACTTGAGCTTGTCCAGTAGCGGGCCATTCGGGGCAACGGCGATCACCGGCATATCTTCGTCCACCAGCGCCAGCGGGCCGTGCTTGAGTTCACCCGCTGCATAGGCTTCGGCGTGGATATAGGAGATTTCCTTGAGCTTAAGCGCCCCTTCCATCGCCACTGGGTATTGCACGCCACGCCCCAGGAACAGCGCATGCTGACGGTGGATCAGGTGCTCGGACAGCTCAATGATCTGCGGTTCGAGCTGAAGCGCTTTTTCGATCATTCGTGGCATGTGCTGCAGCTGGGTCGTCAGGTCCGCATAGCGCGCACCATCGAGGCCACGCTGATGGGCCAACTGCAGGGTCAGCAAGCCCAGCGCCGCAAGCTGCGTGGTGAATGCCTTGGTTGAGGCCACGCCAATTTCCGGGCCCGCACGTGTCATCAGCTTGAGGTCCGCTTCGCGCACCACTGAGGACTCGGGCACGTTGCAAATGGCTAGCGTGCCGAGGTAACCGCGCCGACGCGATTCGCGCATCGCGGCTAAGGTGTCAGCGGTTTCTCCGGATTGGGAAATCGCCACGAACAGGGTGTCCTCCGGCACCACCGCCTCGCGGTAGCGATATTCGCTGGCCACTTCCACGTTTACCGGCAGGCGCGCGTAATCCTCGATCCAGTACTTGGCGACCAGACCAGCGTGGTAGCTGGTGCCGCAGGCGATGATGTGGATGCCCTTGGCCCTCGCCAGCAGTTCGTCGCCACCGACACCGAAGATGTTTGGCAGTACGCCGTTCGGGCCGATACGTGCTTCCAGCGTGTCGGCCACGGCACGCGGCTGCTCGAAGATTTCCTTTTGCATGTAGTGGCGGTATTCGCCACGCTCGACGGCATCGGTCGACAACTCGCTCTCGTGGATAGAGCGCTCTACGACCTTGCCGTCCTGCCCGAAGATGCGTACTTGGTCGCGGCTAATCTCGACGACGTCGTGTTCTTCGAGGTAGATGATTTTGTTGGTGACCTGGATCAGCGCCTGAGCATCGGAGCCGAGGAAGTTTTCGCCAATACCGACACCGACCAGCAGCGGTGCACCGCGGCGGGCACCGACGACATGACCTGGCTCAGCGTCACTGATCACCGCGATGGCATAGGCGCCTTCCAGCTCATGCACGACCGAAGAGACCGCGTCGAGCAGGGACTTGCCGGGGGTCAGGCGCTCATTGATCAGCGCCGCCATGACTTCGGTGTCGGTCTCCGAAGTGAAGGCATGCCCGCGCGCCTCCAGCTCAATGCGCAGCGCGGCATAGTTCTCGATGATGCCGTTGTGTACCAACGCGATGCGGCCAGCGACGTGAGGGTGCGCATTCACCTTGTTCGGCACGCCATGGGTGGCCCAGCGCGTGTGGGCGATACCGGTGCCGCCGGGGAACGGATCGGCGAGATAAAGCGCCTCCATCTCGCGCACCTTGCCCTTCTCGCGAACGCGGCGGATCTCGCCGCTCTGGAGCACAGCCAAACCGGCGGAATCGTAGCCGCGGTATTCCAACGCTTTCAGGCCGGCAATCAGCAGGGGCGCGACATCGCGCTGGGCGGTGGCGGCAACAATTCCACACATGGGCTAACGAACCTTTATAAGAAAAGTGACGGCGCAGGCGTATCCGGCGCAGGCCGCGACTTTGTCGGGAACCCATTTCAACAAACTTTCGTAAGCGTCCAAGCCATAGTAGTGACCGCGGCTGGCGCTAATAAGCATCGACCTTTCCGCCGCGGGCGCCTAGTGCACCTTACGACGTAGGTAATTCAGCAGATCGATGCGGGTAATCAGGCCCAGGAACTGCTCACCATCCACCACGATAGCCACATGGCCGCTTTCGAATACCGGCAGCAGGGCCTGGATCGGCGAGCGTACGTCCAGCATCTGCAGGCTGCTGATCATGGCGGTGGAAACGGCATCGCGGAAACGCGTCTCATCGGCATGCACATGCATCAGCACGTCGGATTCGTCGAGGATGCCCACCAGTTTGTTGCCATCCATCACCGGTAGCTGCGAGACGTCGTACAACTTCATGCGGGTGTAGGCTGTCATCAGCAGCTCGCCGGGGCCCACCACCACGGTATCGCGTTGGGCGAACGGGCGCAGCAGCAGGTCGCGCAGGTCGCCGTGCTGCTCGCGCTCGATAAAGCCGTTGTCCAGCATCCAGTAGTCGTTGTACATCTTCGACAGGTACTTGTTGCCGGTGTCGCAAACCAGGGTCACCACGCGCTTCGGCGCGGTCTGCTCGCGGCAATACTTGAGCGCGGCGGCCAGCAAGGTGCCGGTGGAGGAACCGCCGAGCACGCCCTCCTTCGCCAGCAGCTCGCGCGCCGCCAGGAAGCTTTCCTTGTCGGTGATGGCGTATGCCTTCTTCACACGGGTGAAGTCGCTGATGGACGGAAGGAAATCCTCGCCGATGCCCTCCACCATCCAGCTGCCCGACTTGGTGGAGAGCACGCCTTCGTTGATGTACTGGGCGAGGATCGAACCCACTGGGTCGGCCAGGACGAATTCTGTGCTCGGCGACGCTTCGGCGAAGTACTTTGAAAGCCCACTGAGGGTGCCCGAGGAGCCGCAACCGACGACGATGGCGTCCACCTTGCCGTCCATCTGCTCGAGGATTTCCGGACCCGTGGTGGCAATGTGTGCCGCCGGGTTGTCCGGGTTGCCGAACTGGTTGATGAAGTAGGCCCCGGGCGTTTCGCGCGCGATGCGCTCGGCCATGTCCTGGTAATACTCGGGATGGCCCTTGGCGACATCCGAACGGGTGAGCACCACCTCGGCACCCATCGCCTTGAGGTTGAAGATCTTCTCGCGGCTCATCTTGTCCGGCACCACCAGAATCAGGCGGTAGCCTTTCTGCTGCGCCACCAGCGCCAGGCCAAGGCCGGTGTTGCCGGCGGTGCCCTCCACCAGCGTGGCGCCGGGCTTGATCTTCCCGGCCTTCTCGGCGCCCTCGATCATCGATAGGCCGATGCGATCCTTGATGGAGCCGCCCGGGTTGGCGCTCTCTAACTTGAGAAACAGCTCGCACGGGCCAGCATCCAGGCGCTGCGCGCGCACCATCGGGGTGCGACCGATCAGTTCGAGGACACTTTGGTGGACCGTCATGGGGACTCCGCTGGGTTGGAATCGGACCACTCACGCCACGGCAGCCCGAAGGACATGGATGATAACCGAGCGGGTTGTGCCGAATCTTCGCGAACGCCAAAAACGTGTCGGCCCCGGTGGCCGTTCCCTTGCGGGTGGCTCCGGGGCCGCGGTTATGCGAAAACGCGCAGAATCAGTGGATGAGGTGCTTGCGGTCGTCCCACATGCGTTGCAGACGCTCCTTGGCGTGGAGCTTTTCTTTCTTCATGCCCGACAGGGTCATGTCGTCAATGGGGAGCACACCGATCTCGGCGTCGTGCACCTTGCTGTCGAGTTCCTTGTGGTGTTGGTAAAGCCGGCGAAACTCCGCGTCAGCTTTCATCAGGGCTTCGACATCATCACGCTGCTGGTTTTCAAACATGATCCGACCTCCTCGCGAGTGACCGCGGGCGCGGGATCGGTGCGCCCGCAAACGGTGAAGAGCCATGCACACACCCACACCCCATGCCGGTGTACCGGGACATGGGTCGATGGAAAAGAGTAGGTAGGCGCATGATTCAGGTCAGTAACCCATGAAGCGGAGATGCCTCATGGGACATTGACCCTACTCCCCGAGCAAGGGGTGTGCAAGCAAGCACTGAGAACCCAATCGGGGCGCGGCCTGACGCGATAAACAGCTGTCAGAGCATGCAATTTGCACGCAGCAATCATTGGACTCGGCTCGCCCAAGAACATGTCCGGCATGAACTATTGTCATGCCGGACATCACGCAAGGGAGAAGCCCGACAGGCTCCGCCCGATTACTTCTTCCCCTGCCCCTTCTTGGGCGGCGGCGGGGTATCCGAACCGTCGCCACTTTGCATCTGAGAACGCATGGCCTTGGCCGCCTGAGTTGCGAGGTCGGCCTCCTTGCGAGCAGCGTTGGCCACCTTGCTCTGGGCGGCGGCAAGCTTGCGTGCCTGCTCAGCCTGAGCCTGAGCCTGCTGGGCCTGAGCGGTAGCGGCGGCTCCTTCCTCCTGCAAGCGGGCGGCCTCTTCCTGCGCCAGCTGATATTGCAGACGCTGGCGCTCCAGTTCGCGACGTGCCGCATCGGCTTCGCGGCGGCTACCGTCGAGCTGGATCTGGTCGTGTTCACGATCGAGCTGGTTGATCTTCAGCTGGGCATCCTGCAACTGGGCGGTTGCCTTGGCCAAGTCGACACGGCGCTCGGCCACGTACAGGGCGTGCGCACGGTCGCGTGAGCGCGCCTGAGACAGCCGTGCGATGGCGTCTCGGGCGCGGGCCTGCTCGCTTTGGGCGTAATTGCCCAGACTCGGGTCCCGGGACAGCTGGTCAAGGCTGTTATTGAGGCGAGCGATATCCAGATCGTCCTTGGCCGCATGGGCCGCGCCCACGGTGGCGAGCGCCAGAACCAGAGCGGACAGTGTGGTGTTCAGGGGTTTCATGGGTGGCCTCCCTGGTCATTCGACTGAGGCAAGGTCTGGAAGCCCTGCCCCTGCGGAATGGGCTGGAGCATGGACGACGACGGCGCCGGCATGTCGTTGGTGGGCTGTTGCGCCGGCAGGCCGCTCTGCTGACTTTGCGGCGCCTCGTGACTGCTCAGCGACTGCTCGATCTGGTCGCGCAGACGGCTGTTAGCCTCGGCCTTGTTCTGGATCTGCGCACGGGCCGCACCCAGTCGAGCCTTGGCGCGCGCCAGCTCGGCATCCGCCTGCGCCTCTTCCGCCAAGGCGGCGGCGTCCTCGTACTTGCTCCTGGCCATCGCAGCCTGAGCCTGCTGGAACTTGTTTTGCGCGAAATCGAGGTCGACTGGCGCGTAGTCAGCCGCCCCGGCGTCGCGGGCGGCCCGCAATTGACTCTGGGCCAGACTCATGGCGCCATCGGGCGGCGGCACGCTGGCGCAGCCGCCGAGCGAGGCCAGAGCCAAGGCCAGAACCAGGGTAGAAACCGCCGTCCGAACGCCTTTCGAGCGCCCGTTCAGCGGGAAAAAGATGTGGACCATCACTCATTCCTCTAAGAGTGTCGCAGCGTATTGTGGGCGGGCATAATCCACTATTGCAACGCGCACAAAATTTCAGGGGACACGAGTGGACATTGGTTACTTCCTCAAGCTTATGGTGGACAAGGGCGCGTCGGATATGTTCCTGACGACCGGCGCCCCCGTGAACATCAAGGTCGAGGGCAAGTTATACCCGCTGGGCAACACCGGCCTGCCGGGCGGCATGGTGAAGAAAATCGCCTATTCGTTGATGGACGAGGGCCAGGTGCCCCAGTTCGAGCGCGATCTGGAACTCAACATGGCGCTGGCGGTGAAGGAAGCCGGCCGTTTCCGCATCAACGTGTTCAAGCAGCGCGGCGAAGTGGGTATGGTGATCCGCGCGATCAAGAGCGAGATCCCCAGCATCGACCAGTTGCAGCTTCCGGGCATCTTCCGCGATCTGATCATGGAGCCGCGCGGCCTGATCCTGGTGGTTGGCGCCACCGGCTCGGGCAAGTCCACCACCCTGGCGGCGATGATCGACCAGCGCAACCAGAACTCCTCCGGCCACATCCTCACCATCGAGGATCCAATCGAGTACCTGCATCGCCACAAGAAATCCATCGTGAACCAGCGCGAAGTCGGCCTGGATACGCACAGCTATCACGAGGCGCTGAAGAACGCGATGCGTGAAGCGCCGGACGTGATCATGATCGGCGAGATCCGTGACACGGACACGATGGAGGCAGCCATCTCCTTCTCCGAAACCGGTCACTTGTGCCTGGCTACCCTGCACTCCAACAACGCCGACCAGACGCTGGAGCGCATCCTCAACTTCTTCCCGGAATCGGCTCACAAGAACGTGCTGATGAACCTGGCCCTGAACCTGCGCGCGGTGATCAGCCAGCGCCTGGTCATCGGCAAGGACGGCCGCCGCCTGCCGGCCACCGAGGTGTTGCTCAACACGCCGTTCATTCGCGACATGATCCGCCGCGGCCAGATCCACGAGGTGAAAGAGGCGATGGACCGCAGCCTGCAGGAAGGCATGCAGACTTTCGACCAGTCGCTGTATCGCCTGTACAAGGAAGGGCGCATTGAACTGGACGAAGCGCTCAACAAGGCCGACTCGCGCGACGGCCTGGCGCTCAAGATCCGCCTGTCCGAAGGCGGCGGTGCGGACAACACCGAACTGGTGGGCAACGACCCTTACGGCATGGGTTTCTGACCCCTATCGACTGCTCGCCGCCAGTCGTTAGTGGCTCGGCGGCGGCGCATCGTGCTGCACTTCGGGCACCGCTTTCCGAAAAGCTTCCAGCTCGGTGCAAGCGGCATGGATGCGGAGGATGGTCGGGTAGTCGTCCATCGGCAGCTTCCAGCGCACCGCGTTGTACACCTGCGGCACCAGGCAAGCATCGGCCAAGGTTGGTGTGTCGCCGTGGCAGAAGTGGCCGGTCGCCACATTGCCGGCCAGCATGGCCTCCAGCGCCTCGAATCCCTCCCCGATCCAGTGGCGCGACCACACGCCACGCGCCGCATCGTCAGCGCCAAATTGGCTGCCGAGGTACTGCAGTACGCGCAGGTTGCCCAGTGGGTGCACGTCACAGGCCAGCAATTGCGCCAAGGCGCGGACGCGAGCGCGGCCCGTGGCATCGGCGGGCAGCAATGGCGGTGTGGGCCGCGTTTCGTCGAGGTATTCGATGATCGCCATGGACTGGGTAAACACCTGTCCGCCTTCCACCAGGCAAGGCACCAGCTCCTGCGGATTCAGCGCCTGATAGTCCGGGGCGTGCTGCTCCCCTCCCTCGCGCACCAAGTGTATCGGGCGCGACTCGTAGGCCAATCCCTTGAGGTTCAAAGCGATACGCACGCGATAGGCCGCACTGGAACGCCAGTAGCCGTACAACACCAAGTCCGGGGTCATGGAAATGTCCTTGCGGGGTAACCAGAAGTCGAGCGCCTAGGATAGCTTCGGCGCGGTTTGCATCGCTGCCGGGCGGGCAGGACAATAAGCGGTTCGCGCCTTCGGGCGTCCCTCCATCGCCTCTACGTTATTCAAGCCTGGGAGTTCCGCTGTGTCCGTCATCCGCATGAGCGATCTTGATTTGCGCGGCAAGCGCGTGTTGATCCGCGAAGACCTGAACGTACCGATCGAGAACGGCCGGATCACCTCCACCCAGCGCCTCGACGCATCCCTGCCCACCATCAAGGCTGCCCGCGACGCCGGGGCCAAGGTGATGGTGTTGTCGCACCTGGGCCGCCCGAAGGAAGGCCAGTTTGACGCCGAGTCGTCGTTGGCCCTGGTGGCGCAATGGCTGGGCGAAAAACTGGGCAACCAAGTACGCCTGGTCGCCGACTACCTCGACGGCGTCGACGTAGCTGATGGCGAGGTGGTGGTGTTGGAGAACTGCCGCATGAACCTCGGCGAAGGCAAGGACGATGAAGCGTTGTCGAAGAAGTACGCCGCGCTGTGCGACATCTTCGTGATGGATGCCTTCGGTACCGCGCATCGCGCCCAGGCCTCAACTCATGGCGTGATCAAATTCGCCCCGATCGCCGCCGCCGGCCCGCTGCTGTCGGCCGAGCTGGACGCGCTGGGCAAGGCGCTGGGGCACCCGGCTCACCCGCTGCTGGCTATCGTCGCCGGTTCCAAGGTATCGACCAAGCTCACCCTGCTGGAAAACCTGATCGGTAAAGTGGATCAGCTCATCGTTGGCGGCGGCATTGCCAATACCTTCATCGCCGCGGCCGGGTATTCGGTTGGCAATTCGCTGTACGAGCCGGACCTGCTCGACGCCGCCAAGAAGGTGATCGCCGACGCCAAGCGCCGCGGCGCCGAGGTGCCGATGCCGGTAGACGTGGTAGTGGCGCCGGAGTTCTCCGCGCACGCCTCGGCCACAGTGAAGCTGGTGGACCAGGTGAAGGACGACGAGATGATCCTCGATATCGGTCCTGAAACGGCCAAGCTCTACGCGGAATTGATCGCCAAGGCCGGCACCGTGGTGTGGAACGGTCCGGTCGGCGTGTTCGAGTTCGACGCCTTTGGCAAGGGCACCGAAACACTGGCCCGCGCCGTGGCCGCGTCCAGCGCGTTCTCTATTGCCGGCGGCGGCGACACCTTGGCTGCTGTCGAAAAATACGGCATCGAAAAAGACGTCTCCTATATTTCCACTGGCGGCGGCGCCTTCCTCGAATTCCTCGAAGGCAAGGAACTGCCGGCAGTGGCCGCACTCAAGGCACGCGCCACGAAGTGAGTCGCTCGCCGATGCTTTGCCTGTTCGACCTCGATGGCACTCTGATCGATTCTGAGCTGGGCATCACTACTTGCGTCCGGCACGCCCTTGAGCAACTGGGTGTGCCGGCCCCAGCCGAATTGCGGCATTGGATCGGCCCGCCGCTGCGTTACAGCTTCGCACCGCTGCTAGACCACGACTCCGTGCGCATCGAAGCCGCCGTGGAGCATTACCACGACCGCTTCCATGCCATCGGCTGGCGCGAGCACACGGTGTATCCCGGCATCGAAGCGATGATCGAGCGCCTGCGCGACGCCGGCCATGCGCTGGCGGTGGTGACAAGCAAACCGTATCGGCATGCCGCGCCGATCATTGAAGCGCTGCCATTCGGCCAGGTCTTCAGCCGCGTCTATGGCCCTGACCCGAGCAGCCCGCATTGCGAGAAGGCGACGATGATCGCCGCTGCCTTGGCCGACTTCGGCACACCTCCGGAAAACACAGCGATGATTGGCGACCGCCATTTCGATATCGATGGCGCGGTGGCCAATGGCGTGCGTGGCATTGGGGTGCTATGGGGATTTGGCAGTCGCGATGAATTGGAAGCAGCGGGGGCCAGCGCTATCGCGCGCGATCCTGCGCATCTCAGCACCTTGCTGACCACCACCGTACCCTGATTGCGCGCCGCTGCATGATGGCTACCTAGGCCGGTCGCGCACAGGGTGCGCTCCTATAAAAAAACGCCGCGACGATCGCGGCGTTTTTTGTTTCTGGCTCGGCTTTCGCGAGGGTTTAGCCAATAACTCGCTTCACCGCATCCACCACGTGAGCCACGGTGAAGCCGAAGTGCTCGAACAGATGCGGCGCCGGCGCGGAGGCACCGAACGTGGTCATGCCAACCACTTCGCCATCCAGGCCGACGTACTTGCTCCAGAAGTCAGCAGTCGCCGCCTCCACCGCCACACGTGCACGGCACCAGCCGGGTAGCACCCCTTCGCGATATTCCAGCGGCTGAGCATCGAACACTTCGGTGCATGGCATCGACACCACGCGCACCGGCACGTTCTGCTGCGCCAGCGTGCGGGCGGCTTCCATCGCAAGTTCCACTTCCGAGCCAGTGGCGATCAGGATGGCCTTGAACGTGGTGTCCTGTGGATCGGACAGCACGTAGGCACCTCGGGCAATGTCCGTCACCTGCTGTTCGGTGCGGTGCTGATGCTTGAGGTTCTGGCGCGAGAAGATGAGGCAGGCCGGCGCACCCTTGCGCTCGATCGCCACTTTCCATGACATCGCCGACTCCACCGCGTCGCACGGGCGCCACACCTGGTTGTTCGGGATGTAGCGCAGACTGGCCAGATGCTCCACCGCCTGATGGGTCGGGCCGTCTTCGCCCAGGCCAATCGAGTCGTGGGTATAGACGTGGATGGCGTGCGCCGGAATCAGCGCACTCATGCGCACGGCGTTACGTGCGTAGTCGGAGAACACCAGGAAGGTGGCGTCGTACGGAATGAAGCCACCATGCAACGCCAGGCCATTGGCGATGGCGCTCATGCCGAACTCGCGCACGCCGTAATAAATGTAGTTGCCCTTGCCGTCGGCGCTATTGCCGTTGGCGGCGTCCAGGCTGCCTTTCCATTTGGTGAGGTTGGAGCCGGCGAGGTCAGCCGAGCCGCCGATCAGTTCCGGCAGCAGCGGGCCGAAGGCTTCGAGCGCCATCTGCGATGCCTTACGGCTGGCCACTTCCGGGCCTTCCGCCTGCATCTTGGCCACGTAAGCCTGCGACTTCTCGGCCCAATCAGCCGGCAGTTCGGCGGCAAGGCGGCGCTTGAACTCGGCAGCCAGCTCCGGATGGGCGACGGCATAAGCGGCAAAGGCCGTATCCCAATCCTGCTCGCGCTTAGCGCCCGCGGCCTTGTGGTCCCAGCCGGTGTAGATATCGGCCGGAATCTCGAACGGCGCGTAATGCCAGCCCAGCTGCTCGCGGGCGGCTGCGATCTCGTCCTTGCCCAGCGCGGCGCCGTGACTCTCTTCCTTGCCCTGCTTGTTCGGCGCGCCGAAGCCGATGATGGTGCGAGCGCAGATCAGGGTCGGCTTGTCGCTCTTGGCAGTGGCGACGGCGATCGCCTTCTTTACCGCCTCGGCGTCGTGACCATCGACGCCGCGAATCACATTCCAGCCATAGGCTTCGAAGCGCTTGGCAGTGTCGTCCGTAAACCAACCATGCACTTCACCGTCGATGGAAATGCCGTTGTCGTCGTACACAGCGACCAGCTTGCCCAGCTGCCAGGTGCCGGCCAGCGAGGCGACTTCGTGCGAAATACCTTCCATCAGGCAACCGTCGCCGAGGAACACATAGGTGTGGTGATCGACGATGTCGTGGCCCGGGCGGTTGAAACGCGCCGCCAGCACCTTTTCGGCCAGCGCGAAACCCACCGCATTGGCCAGGCCCTGACCCAGCGGACCGGTGGTGGTTTCCACACCAGGGGTTTCACTGGCTTCCGGATGGCCGGCTGTCTTCGAATGCAGCTGGCGGAAGCGCTTGAGCTGATCCATCGGCAGGTCATAGCCGGTCAGATGCAGCAGCGCGTATTGCAGCATCGAACCGTGACCGTTGGAGAGCACGAAGCGATCGCGGTTGAACCACTTGGGGTTCGCCGGGTTGTGGCGGAGGAAATCGTTCCACAACACCTCGGCAATGTCGGCCATGCCCATCGGCATGCCGGGATGGCCGGATTTAGCGGCCTCGACAGCATCCATGGCTAGGGCGCGGACGGCGTTGGCGAGTTCGCGGCGGGTGGTCATCAGGTGGTTCTCCGGGGGCAGGCGGCGGCGAAAAACAGCCATTGTCGCCGATCGTCCACCTGCTGTCGTCAGAAAAGACTGGCCTTAATTCGGGCTTAATATTACACCAGCCAGTATTGAAACCCTTCAGGCTGGCCCCGCTCTAATCCTCTTTCAGGTTGTCAAAGGCCTGACCGACCGCGCTTGCCCTTCCCCCTAAATCCACGGCACGCGGCGCGCCCCAAGAAGAGGAACAATCAATGAAGAAGTCACTACTTGCCCTTGCGTTCATTTCCGCCGGCTTTGTCGCCATCCCGGCCTTCGCCCAGGACGCCTCCGCGGCCAATGGCAACTATCAGTCCAATCAGCCGGTAGGCAGCGGCAACTGGTTCACGGACCTCAATGTCGGCCGCACCAGTGGCAACAGCAACGGCGGTTTCGGCAGCAACGGCGGTAGCTTCAACTTCCTTCACGGTGATCGTGGCCGTCGCACGGGCTACGGCCTGACCGGCGGTTATCGCTGGAAGGTCGGCCAGGACATGGGCCTGGGCTTGGAGTTGGGCTACGCCGACCTCGGCAACTTCCGGGTCAAGAACGTGTTCAACTCGCAGGACGTGAACCAGCGCACCACCTCCGATGCCTTGCGCGGCTGGCTGGTTGGCGCCAATGGCCGCATCAATCTGGTTCCCCAGTGGTACCTGAGCGCACGTGGCGGCTACTTCCACGGCAATGACAACCACAACAATTACAGCAACAGCCTGGGCCAGAATCTGGGGCTGAGCAGCGGCGGCAACTCCGGCCGCGGCGGCTACTACGCGGGTGTCGGCACCGGCTGGGACGTCAACGAGCACTTCGGCGTCGGCGTGCACTATGACTATTTCAAGGTCAGCACCGGCAAGATCAAGGACAACGCCACCGGCGTGGAAGTCAGCGGCCTGAAGCGCTCCACCGGCATCGTGTCGCTCAACGGCGAATACCGTTTCTGATCGCCAGCGACGTGCAGCACCACCAAAACGGGCGCCTTGGCGCCCGTTTTCATTCGGGCCGTCCCTGGCCCTCACCCTGCGGGCAGCTTATGCAGTGCAAACCGGCAGTCCTGCCGGTTTGTCTTTGGAATCACAAACCTGCCATAAAACTTAATATTAACTTAATAGTGTACTAATCAGTATTGAATCTTCTCATGCGAGCGCCATCTAAGGTCCTGTGTCGCCCATAGCCCCCATGGCGGCATGCGGCGTCGAGCCCTTTCCCCAACCCGGCCGGCGACCGACCTTGTCAAAAAACAGGAGACTCTCCATGAAGAAGACACTACTCGCCCTCGCTTTTGCTACCACCGGCCTGATGGCTGTCCCCACCGCCTTCGCGCAGAACGCGCCCAGCGACAACGGCGGCTTTTTCATCAACGGCAATGTGGGCCGCACTTCCATCAACAAGGGTCCGTACGACGACCATGACACCGGTTACGCCCTCAACGGCGGCTACCGCTGGTCGCTGGCCCCGAATTTCGCGCTGGGCGCCGAGGTGGGCTACAACGACCTGGGCAACATCCACCCGAAGAACATCTTCAATAGCAACCCGGTAGTCGACCGTGGCAAGAGCCAGCTGCACGGCTGGACGGCCGGCGCCAATGCCCGCTTCAACATCGACCAGAACTGGTACATCAGCGGCCGCGGCGGCGTGTACAGCTGGACAGGTCACGGGCTCAGCAACGACGTCAACCCGATCCGCAAGAGCCTCAGCGACACCAGTTGGTACGCAGGCGCGGGCTTCGGCTACAGCTTCACCAACAACGTCAGCGTGGGCCTGAACTACGACTACTTCAACGCCAAGAAGAACCATGTGGACCTGAGCACCGATATGGTGTCGGTCAGCGCCGAGTATCGTTTCTGAGTAAGGCAAGTCGCTCGCTATGGCGAGCCGTAAGAAGTAAGGCAGTTAGTAGCAAGTGCAAAACAAAAAGGGCGCCGGTATGCCGGCGCCCTTTTTTGTTCCTTACGGCTTGCGCAGCGAGCAACTTCTCAGGCTGTGCAGCAGCCTGACTTACTAGCCGGCAGCAAGCCGGCACTCACCGCTCTTAGCCGTTCCACCGACCCAGTGCAGCCAGGCCATTGTCCTTGGCGCGGGCGGCAACAGTCTTCTGGGCATCGGCGTAGTTCGCCTTCATGTCCTTGGCCCACAGCTTCAGCGCCGCCTGCTGCATGGCACGGCCGTAGGAGAACGACAGCGGCCACGGGTGCGGACCCATGCGGTTCATGGCGTTGAGGTGAGCGGTGGACTGCTCGTCAGTCTGGCCGCCGGAGAGGAACACGATGCCCGGCAAGGTGGCCGGCACGGTGGTCTTCAGCACGCGCACGGTGGCTTCGGCCACTTCTTCAACGTCGGCCTGCTCGTCCGCGTCCTTGCCCGGGATGACCATGCTGACCTTCAGGATGGAGCCTTCCAGCATCACGTTCTGCTCATACAGCGCATTGAACAAGCTGCGCAGCACGGCTTCGTGCACTTCGTAGCTGACTTCGATGCTGTGGTCGCCGTCCATGATCACTTCCGGCTCTACCATCGGCACCAGGCCGGCTTCCTGGCACAGCGCGGCGTAACGGGCCAGCGCGTGGCAGTTCGCTTCGATAGCGGTGGAGCTCGGGTTGTCTTCGCTGATGTTGATCACAGCGCGCCATTTGGCGAACTGGGCGCCCAGCTTGGCGTATTCCTGCAAGCGCTCGCGCAGGCCATCAAGGCCCTCGGTGACCACGTCGCCCGGGAAGCCGGCCAACGGCTGCGGACCCTTGTCGACCTTGATGCCCGGGATGATGCCGAGCTTCTTCATCAGCTGGGTGAACGGCACGCCGTCCTTGGTGGACTGACGAATGGTTTCGTCATAGAGGATCGCACCGGAGATGTGCTCGTTCAGGCCCGGGGCGGTGAGCAGCAGCTCACGGTAGGCGCGACGGTTCTCTTCGGTGTTCTCGATGCCGACGGCCTCGAAACGCTTCTTGATGGTGTTGGTCGACTCGTCGATGGCGATGATGCCCTTGCCAGGTGCGACCATCGCCAGGGCGATGCTTTCGAGATCTTCGATGCTCATGACGGCTCCGTGGAACGAGGCGGCCATGGGCCGCGCTAGATGATGGGTGCCTCCCCGTTGCCGGGTCGGACAGGTTCAAAGAGCGCGATTATAGCCCGTTCGGGAAAACCGTTGCCCCATCTTCTGGGGGGCGTCATTCAGTCCTGGGCGTAACCAGGCAACTGGCAGGCGGCCACCAGCTTGGCTTTCTGGGCGGGGTCCATCGTGGTGGTGTTGAACGGCACCACGTAATACGTAGCGATCGGCTCACTACCCCGGTTGGTCAGGGAGGGGCCGTAGCGGAGGTTCTTGACGATGCTCACGGCGACCTGGCCCAGATCGCTATCGGGCGCCACTTTGCGCAGCTGCACATCCCGCGGCACGCCGTCGGAACCGATCTCATAACTCACCGCGGCGCAAACGGGCTTATCCAAATTGCGGCCGCTATTGGGAATGTCCGCATCGACCTTGGTGTTGAGCATGATCCAGTGGGCCGACAGGTGTTCCGGCCCCACCATGCGCGCCTGCGACTGTGCCAGCACCGGGGTGACAGCGGCCGCGACGAGGGTCAGGCAAAGCCCTTGGAGCATGGGGCGAAGCATCGTTTTCATGGGCAAACTCCTTGCACTGGCACGCGGGGAACGGGATTGCAGTGTAGCCGCGGTACACACCGGCGGCGCACTGCCAGCAAGCCTGCCCGCTGGCGCGTCAGTCGCCGTTGCCGACGCCCATTGTTTACAGATCGCGCAGGCTTTCCACCATGCCGTCGGCGCCCACCGAAAGCAGCTTGAGTGTGTTGGTGCCACCGCCACGGCCGATATGGTCGCCGTGGGTCATCACCACCCGATCGCCCTCACTCAGTTTGCCCTGGTTAAACAGCAGGCGGACCGCTTCACGGGCCGACGCCGCCGGGGTCAGGTCGCTGGCATGGGTGAACTGCACCGGCAACACGTCGCGCAACATCAGCATGCGACGGCGCGCGTCGGAGAACGGCGACAGCGCATAGATCGGCACCGCGCTGCGATAACGGGACAACCACTGTGCGGTGGCGCCGGATTCCGTCAACGCGACGATGGCACGCACGCCCAGTTCGCTGGCCAACAGCATCGCAGCCAGGGCAATAGCCTGATCGGTGCGATCCAGTCGATGGCCGGCGGTAGCCAGATCTTCTTTTGGCTCAAACTGACGCTCGGCACCGAGACAAATGCGGCGTAGCGCAGCCACGGCCTTGTCTGGATGCGCACCCGCAGCGGACTCCTCCGACAACATCACCGCGTCCGTGCCGTCGATGACCGCGTTGGCAACGTCGAGCACTTCGGCACGGGTCGGAATGGGCGAACGCACCATCGACTGCAGCATCTGCGTGGCGGTGATCACCGCGCGGTTGCGCTGCACCGATTCGCGAATGATTTTTTTCTGCAAGCCAGGCAGCTCGGCATCGCCGATTTCCACACCCAAGTCGCCGCGCGCCACCATCACCACATCGGAGGCATCGATAATTTCGCCCAGCACGGGAATCGCGTCAGCACGTTCGATCTTGGCCACCAGCGCCGCATTGCCGCCAGCTTCGTGCAGGAGACGGCGCGCCTGATCCATATCGGCGGCGGAGCGCACGAAGGACACGGCAAGAAAGTCGGCACCGATCTCGGCCGCCAACTTGATGTCCGCCTTGTCCTTGTCCGACAGCGCTGCAACCGAGAGGCCGCCGCCCTGGCGGTTGAGACCCTTGCGATCCGACAGCTTGCCCGCCACCAGCACGCGGCAGCGCACTTCGGCACCCACCACGCTCTCAACCGTGAGCGCGACCAGACCATCGTCCAGCAGCAGCACATCGCCTGCGGCGACGTCATTCGGAAGATCGTGATAGCTCACACCCACGCGCGTGCTGTCACCGGGAGCAGCGCCTGGGCTGCAATCGAGTACAAAGCTGTCGCCAACGCGAAGCTCCACCGGACCGTTCGCGAACTTCTCGATGCGTATCTTCGGCCCCTGCAAGTCGGCAAGCACGCCGACCTCGCACCCAGCCTTTTCGGCGGCCAAACGCACGGCGTTGGCACGGGCACGATGGTCGTCCGGCTGACCATGCGAAAGGTTGAGGCGAACCACGTTCACGCCTTCAGCGATGATTTTCTCGAGCATGCCCGGCACGTCCGTGGCGGGTCCGAGGGTGGCAACAATCTTGGTGCGGCGCAGCGGATTTTCATTCGTCATCATTCGAGGCTAGCAGAACTGTTTCGCTGCGCCAGGGGGGGTTGCGTGCATGTTTTCTCTGACCCTGCACGACCTCGTTCCGGCTGCTGGCGATACGTCTACCACTTGAGCTAACTGGTATTACTTGTCGACGATGGTCATAGCAACGAGCGACATGACTGGTATGGCACGCGCGCAAATAAGCCGCCGCACAGCAACAGGCCATCCACGCATCAAAAAGACACTCGATGAGGATGTCGGCTATGGCCCTTTACGTGCTCCGATGCGGGTCGGAAAGGCAGGCCATGGCGCCGGAACAAGTCTTTCGCATCGCAGCAAAACCTCATCTGCAAAACGCAACATTCCTGACCTCAAAGCAAGCCGGAACACTTCGGCTCACCGGCGCAGAACTCGCATGCGGATCGCCAATCCGACAAGGTTTGCCCACCGCAATCGGACAGGGATAAATTGCCGTCTGGACGCCCGGAGCGCTGTCCGGGCTAGCGCCAGCCATGCCACTGCCAAGGAGGACATCGTGACGACATCACACCGGTGGCTGCTCGCTACCCTGCTTTCGGGACTGACTTGCCTCGCCGCGCACGCAGAGAGCGCGGCCGATGCCAGCAGCAAATCCAGCACCCCGCCCATCGACGACTTCGTGCGGCCCGCGGACTTTTCCCAGATGACCATCTCGCCGGATGGCAAATATCTGGCCGCGGTCGTGCCCATCGCCGACAAGCCGCACGAAAATCTGCTGGCCGTCCTCGACGGCAAGACCGCCAAGATCGTACGGGTGCTGCACTCGGGCAGCGAGGCCTTGATCGCCCACTATTTCTGGGTGGGCGACAACCGTCTGGTGGCGACCATGGCGGTAAAACACGATGGCCTGGATACGCCCTGGCTGACCGGCGAGCTGTTCGCCATCGACCCGGACGGCACCCATCAGATCAACTTGTTCGGCTATCGCGCGGGCAGCAGCAGTACCGGCACGCACATCACCTCGCGCGAAAGCCGCTACGCCTTCGCATCGCCCATCGGCATGGAGCCCGTGGAGCAAGACCAGATCCTGATCGCGATCAACGATTACACCCAGGCGGCCAAGGGAAGCTACACCGAGATCGAGCGACTCAACGTTCGCACCGGACGAACCGTGCGCGTAGGCGCCTCACCGGCACTCAATGCCCATCTGCTGGCGGATCATGCCGGCCAGGTCCGCGTCGCCTATGCCGACAATGAGTCCACCGGCGATGTGCTTTGGCTGCGGGCGGACAATGACGCGCCCTGGAGCCTCGTCAACGATCCCGCCAAGTCGAGGGTGGGCATCGTACCCATCGGCTTCAATCGAGATAACAGCCAACTCTACGTGCGGGTATCCCAAGGCGAACGACCCGATGCCATCGAACTCATGGACGTGGCCAGCGGAAAGCGCACGCGACTCTACCAGGGGCAGTTCGCCGACCCAGGCGACTTGCTGCCGACGGCCGACGCCAAGGACTACTACGCCGTCGTCACCGAGGACGGCAAGCGCGCGCTGCACTATTTCGACGAGGACAGTAAGGAAGCGCGGCTCAGCAAAGCCCTGGCCGTCAACTTCCCCGATCAGCTGGCGTACTTCTCCAGCTTCACCCGCGACGGCAAGCACGCCATCGTTCACGTCATCAGCGATCGCAATCCGGGCGATTTCTACCTGTTCGACCTGGACAGCCACGAAGCTCAGTACCTCGCCAGCGCCAAACACTGGATCGACCCGAAACGGATGAGGCCGATGCAGCCGATCGAGCTGAAAGCCCGCGACGGCCTCGACCTGCACGGCTTCCTCACCCAACCGGCGGGGAACACGCCGCACCCGCTGATCGTGCTGCCGCACGGCGGACCTCACGGCATCGCGGATGCCTGGGGATACGACAACGAAGTGCAACTGTTCGCCAGCCGTGGCTACGCCGTGCTGCAAATCAATTACCGCGGCTCCATAGGTTATGGAGGCCGATTTCAGCACCTCGGCTACCGGCAATGGGGCCTGGGCATGCAGGACGACCTGACGGACGCCACCGCATGGGCGATCAAGCAGGGTTATGCGGACCCGCAGCGCATCTGCATCTACGGCGCCAGTTACGGTGGCTACGCCGCGCTGGAAGGCGTTGTGCGCGAGCCGGAGCTGTACAAGTGCGCGATCGGTTATGCCGGCATTTACGACCTTCGCGTGCAGATCGACAAAAGCGACACGCACAAGACCGATCGAGGCCAGGCCTACCTGCGGATGGCCCTGGGCGAAGATCGCGACGATCTGCTGCGCCGTTCCCCGCTGAACGGCGCCGAGCGAATCAAGGCCGACGTCTTGCTACTGCACGGCAAGGACGACGAGCGTGTGCCGTTCAAGAATTTTCAGGAGTTCACCAAGGCACTCGACCAGTACGGCAAGCACTACGAAACCTTGGTCGAATCGCGCGAAGGCCACGGCTTCTTCCTGCCTGCACATCGGGAGGAGGCTTATCAGAAGATGCTGGACTTCCTGCAGCGGAACATCGGCACGACCAGTAGCGCCCCACGCTGAGATGCATGGGTCGCCGCATCGGCGACCCACCCGCTCAACCTTCCGTCAACGCGAGATTGAGTATTTCGGCAAGCCTGCGCCCGGCCTCGCGCAGGCGCAGCTCCGCTGTCGGCAGCTGCGCGTCCACATAAGCCTGGTCGATCTTGTGCCCTTCCGGATAGATGTTGCGTGTGGCGAGGCAGGACTCCTCGGCCCATTGCGCGTAGTCGTTGTCCAGCGGAGCGATCGGCGGCGGCAGAGGCACGGCGCCGCGCGATTCCAACTCCTGCGCATAAGGCTGCCAATCCTTGCCATGCGTACCGAGCAAGCCGGAATCCCACACGCTGTGCAGGTTGGTGCCTTTATCGTTGAACTGCACCTGATAGGCGTTGCCGCCCTTGTCGTCGCGGTAGCCGGCATGCAGCGGCTGATGGATGTCGCCGATGAAATGCACCACGAACTTCAGCGCTTCGCGACGCGCAGCATCCGGCTGGCTGCGGTCCTTGAGCACGTCCACGTAGTGCGAGATGCCATCCACGACGCACAGCCCGTCCGGGCAGTCGCGCGGCGGCGTGTAATCGCAAGCCTCACTGCGGAAATTGATGTAGTGCAACCGGCTCGTTTTGTCCCACAACGCCTGCTGCGCCGGATCGTTGCGCAAGTCGTCCGCCCAGCTCGCGATATCGGCCAACGCCTTGGTGTGGTCCGGTGCCAACAGACGCTCGACCGCCGCTTCGGCACCAGGGCTCAGATGCCGCTGCGCCAGCTCCGCGACGATGTTGTGGCCCTGGCGCCCCCAGGCGTGAGCGGAAGGCGCCATGACGAGAGTGACTAACAGGCTGGCGAGAACGCGGCGCGTCGGGAACGTGAGCTTCTGGAGCATGGGCTTCTGAAACATGGGCACCTGAGTGGGGTTGTTCGATCAAGCGGCCACGGAGTCTGCCACAGCCGTGTTACGAGTCAGCTCTTGGCCGCGTGCAGCAAGGTTCCACTGCTATCGCGCACGCTCACGTCCACCGGCACGCCCTGGCGCACACTCTCGGTGACGATGCAGAAATCCTCGAACTGGGCCAGCGCGCGGTCGAGATGGGAGAGATCAGCTTCCCCGTTCGATAGGCTCAGCTCCACGGCAATGCGCACCACCCGCCAGCGGCCGTGCTCGTTGCGGGCCAAGGTGGCCCTGGCTTTCGCACCCAGCTGACTCGGCTCGTTCTTGTACTTGCGCAGGGCGAACAGCAGGCTGGCCGATAGGCAGTTGGCCACCGCCACCGCCAGCATGCGCGAAGGATTGGGGCCGGCGTCATGGCCCAGCGGCGGGGTTTCGTCGGTCACCAGGTCCGGTATGGCGGTGTCGTCGAAGCGCACCCGGAACTCGTAATCCGACACCTGTTCCAGCGTGACTTCGATGCTCTGCTGCTCGTCGCTCATGACCCAGGGACCCTCTGATCGATTCTACGTAGGCGGCATGATATCCAGAAAGGGCGTTGCCGCTGCCGCGTGGCGAAGCGCCTGACTGGCCGTCAGGTCGAGCCGCGCGGCAGCGGCA